>NZ_BAXZ01000008.1 GCF_000684975.1 Paraburkholderia acidipaludis NBRC 101816
AAACCAGCAACAACCGCAAGTAAAACTCAAATCGCAGCCACAACAGCCTCACCCACAGCGGCCGTATTGGCCGCCCCCCCCATATCGGGCGTCCGCGGCCCCTCCACAAGCACCTTCTCGATCGCGCGCATGATCGCATCATGCGCGGCCTGATACTGCGCGTCGCCATTGCCGAGAAACTCGAGCATCATCGCGCCCGACCAGATCATCGCGATGGGATTGGCGATCTTCTTGCCGAAGATATCCGGCGCCGAGCCGTGCACGGGCTCGAACAGCGAAGGGAACTTGCGCTCCGGGTTCAGGTTCGCCGAAGCCGCCAGGCCGATGGTCCCCGTACACGCCGGGCCGAGATCGGAGAGGATGTCGCCAAAGAGGTTCGAGGCCACCACCACGTCGAAGCGGTCGGGCTGCAGCACGAAGCGCGCCGAAAGAATGTCGATGTGCTGCTTGTCCCACTTCACTTCGGGGTACCGCTCGCCCATCGCGGCCACGCGCTCGTCCCAGTACGGCATGCTGATGGCGATGCCGTTCGACTTGGTCGCCGCCGTGAGCTTCTTGCGCGAGCGCTGGTTCGCCACCTCGAACGCGTATTTCAGGATACGGTCCACGCCGTGACGCGTGAATACGGACTCCTGAAGGACGAACTCGCGCTCCGTGCCCTCGAACATCTTGCCGCCCACCGAGCTGTATTCGCCCTCGGTGTTCTCGCGCACGACGAGGAAGTCGATGTCGCCGGGTTTGCGGTTCGCGAGCGGACACGGCACGCCGGGCAAGAGGCGCACCGGGCGCAGGTTCACGTACTGGTCGAAGTCGCGGCGGAACTTGAGCAGCGAGCCCCACAGCGAGATGTGGTCGGGCACCTTGTCGGGCCAGCCCACCGCGCCGAAATAGATCGCGTCGAACTGCGAGAGCGTCGCGAACCAGTCGTCGGGCATCATCTTGCCGTGTTCGAGGTAGTAGTCGCAGCTCGCCCAGTCGAAGTGAGCGAATTCCACCGAAAGGCCGAACTTCGCCGCGGCGGCCTGCACGACGCGCACGCCCTCGGGCATCACTTCCTGGCCGATCCCGTCGCCCGGAATGGCGGCGATCCTGTACGTCTTGCTCATGTCTCGTTCTCCTTGGCTCGCGCAGATCGACATTGATCCGCGCCTCATGTCCGCCAGCATGCCTGAAAACGCGCCGGGGAAAAGCCGCCCCAGTGTGGAGCCATTCAACACGAAATGTGAATAATCGAGCAACGGGCGTGGCGGTCAGCGGCAGTGTGATCCCCTGTTCGCCAGCCGGAAGGCCGCTAGAATAGCCGCACCCGTCAATGGATTGGACATTGTGCCCCTCTCTGCAACACGTCGGAAACTGACCGTCGGGCTCCCCCTGCTGCTCGGCATCGGCAGCGTGAGCCCTGCCGTGTTTGCCTCGGAACCTCCGCTCGCCGCCATCGAACGCCGCCACGGCGGTCGGCTAGGCGTATTCGCGATCGACACCGCATCGGGCCGAACGCTCGCCTGGCGAGCCGACGAACGCTTCCTCATGTGCAGCACGTTCAAGGGGCTGCTGGCCGCGCTGATACTCGCGCGCGTGGACGCCGGGCAGGAAAGCCTGGCGCGTCTCGTGCGCTACACCGAACAGGACCTCATCTTCACTTCGCCGGTGACCAAGGCGCACGTGGGCGAAGGCGCGATGACCGTCGGCGCGCTATGCCAGGCCGTTGTCGAAGTGAGCGACAACACGGCGGCCATTCTGCTGATGCGCAGCGCGGGCGGCCCGGCGGCATTGACGCGGTTCGCGCGCAGCATGGGCGATACGGTCACCCGCTTCGACCGCTACGAGCCCGACTCGAACCGGTACAGCGGCCTGCTCGACACCACGACGCCTCGGGCCATTACGCAATCCGCGCGAAGCCTGCTGCTGGGTGACGCGCTGAGCCTTCAATCGCGCCGGCAACTGGAAAACTGGATGATCGCGTGCAAGCCGGGGCTCAACCGGCTGCGCGCCGCGCTGCCCGCGGACTGGCTTGCGGGGGACCGGCCGGGAACCAGTGTCGAGAGAGAAACGAACGACTACGCGATCGTTCGGCCGCCGGGGCGCGGCCCGCTGCTCGTCGCGGCGTATTACGACGCACCGGGCCTCGCCATGGACCGTCGCGAGGCCGTGCTGCGCGAAGCCGGCAGCGTGTTCGTGCAATGGGCCACGGCAACGGCGTGATGCGTAAAAGGCGACACATGAGCCCCACGGCAAAAACGGCCGAACTCCCGTAAACTAACGGTCTCAACTCGCGCGCCGCGCGCGCCTTAACGCAACCACGCCCAACCCCGGTGCTGCACATGTTTTCGCTTTCCGACACGCTTCCCGCCGAAAAATCCTCCCTCTACGCCACGCTGGCCGCCCAGGCGCGCGCGTTGATCGAGGGTGAATCCGACCGCATCGCCAACGCGGCGAACTTCTCCTCGCTCGTGTTCAACTCGCTCGAAGGCCTGAACTGGGCCGGCTTCTACTTCTTCGACGGCCACGAGCTCGTTGTCGGCCCGTTTCAGGGCAAGCCCGCTTGCGTGCGAATCGGCCTCGGCAAGGGTGTCTGTGGCGCGGCCGCGCAATCGCGCGAGACCCAGGTGGTCCGCGACGTGCACGCGTTTCCCGGCCACATTGCCTGCGATTCCGCCTCGCAATCGGAAATCGTCGTGCCGCTCGTCGCTTCCGACGGCACGCTGATCGGCGTCTGGGACGTGGATAGCCCGCACCTTGCCCGCTTCGACGACGAAGACGCGAAAGGCATGGAAGCGCTGTGCCGGGCCTTCGTGGAGTTCGGCTGGAAACCAGCGGCGCGCAAGGACTGAACCGAATAGCAGCAGAACGCGGACCGCGCGATCATTCCCGGTCCGCACGTCCCAGGGCAGTCAAGCCACGCCCATCGATCAGGACTACGACACGTCAGCTTCTGCCTGGTCACGAAGAAATTCGACGAATGCCCGCAGCGGCGCCGGAAGGTGCCTGCGCCCCGGATAATAGAGAAACGGTCCGGAAAACGCCGGCCACCACGGTTCGAGTATCGGCTCCAGCGCGCCGCTGTCCAGATGCGGCCGCAGCATGCCTTCGAAAATGTGCACGACGCCCGCGCCCGCCAGCGCCATGCTGATCGTCAGATCGACGGCGGCGCCGGGCCTCACCACGAGCGGACCGGGCGGGTCGAGGCGCACGACTTCGCCGTCGCGCTCGAACTGCCAGACCGCCATTGCGCCGCCGGAAAACTGCCCGCGCAGACACGCATGTTCGAGCAGCTCGCGCGGATGCGTGGGGCGGCCCCGCAGATCCAGATAAGCAGGCGCCGCGGCCGTCGCGAAGCGTTGCACGCGCGGGCCGATCGGCAGCGCGATCATGTCCTGCTCGAGGCGTTCGTCGTAGCGGATACCCGCATCGCACCCAATCTCGAGCACGTCGACGAAACCATCCTCCACCACCACTTCCACGCGGATCTCCGGGTACGCTTTATGGAACGGCGCGAGAACCGCGGGCAGGATGATGCGCGCGGCGCTGGACGGCACATTGAGCCGCAAGGTGCCAACCGGCCGCTCGCGGAATCCGTTCAGCACGTCCAGCGCCGCCTCCATTTCGCTGAAAAGCGGCGCGAGCCGCTCCAGCAGGCGCTGCCCCGCCTCGGTGGGCGCGACACTGCGCGTGGTGCGGTTCAGAAGCCGCAAGCCAAGCTTCGCTTCGAGCCGGCGCACGGCAATGCTGAGGCTGGACGCCGAAACGCCGGCCACGCGCGCCGCGTCGCGGAAACCGCCCGCCCGCGCCACCGAAACAAAGGCGGCCAGATCATTCATCTCCGGAGACATCGTTCACCTTTTTGAACAGCCCGTGCACATTGGCATGGATTATCCAACAACGTGAAGCTTGCCATACTGCGTGCGTCCCCGTTCCGCCTTCAAGGAGAAACACCATGACCACGACCCAGCTCACCTGGCCGCTCGCCGGCCGCACCGTCAACCGCATGGGCTACGGCGCGATGCAGCTTGCCGGCCCCGGCGTTTTCGGGCCACCCAAGGATCGCGCTACGGCGCTGGCCGTGCTGCGCGAGGCGCTGGCGCTGGGCGTCAATCACATCGATACGAGCGACTTTTACGGCCCGCACGTCACGAATCAGCTGATCCGCGAAGCGCTGCATCCGTATCAGGACGACCTCGTGATCGTCACCAAGGTGGGCGCCGTGCGCGACAGCCAGGGCGCCTGGCTGCCCGCGCTCGAGCCCGCCGACATCGAACGCTCGGTGCACGACAATCTGCGCAATCTGGGTCTCGACGCGCTCGACGTGGTGAACCTGCGCGTCATGGGCGACATTCACGCGCCGAGCGAAGGCTCGATCGAGCGGCAGGTCGCCGCGCTTGCGGCGCTGAGAGAAAAGGGACTCGTGCGCCACGTCGGCCTGAGCAACGTGACGGCGGCGCAGGTGGCCGAAGCGCAGCGCATCGTGCCCGTTGTCTGCGTGCAGAATCATTACAACCTCGTTCACCGCGCCGACGATGCATGGATCGACGATCTCGGCCGCCAAGGCATCGCCTACGTACCGTTCTTCCCGTTAGGCGGCTTCACGCCGATCCAGTCGGATGCGCTCGACCGCATTGCGCGATCGGTTGGCGCGACGCCGATGACGGTTGCACTGGCCTGGCTCCTGCATCGCGCGCCCAATGTTCTGCTGATTCCGGGGACGTCCTCGCTCGCCCATCTGCGCGAGAACATGCAGGCTGCCCTCCTGCCTCTCTCCGATGTCGCGCTCGCCGAACTCGACGCCATTGGCGGACGAGCCGCCACGTATTGAGCCTGAATGCCGGCAAGAACCTGCGTAGACACGCCGGATCGCCGCACGCCGATTGAGCGAGCTTCCGCCCAATCGGCGCTTCACTCAACTACGCTCAGAACGGCTGGCCGAAGAACCCGCCCGGCGCGAGCTGCACCCCGCGCAACACTTCGCCGAAGCCGGCGGTGCGCAGCGTGACGAAGTGCTCCTGCGAGGTGCCGGACACCGACGTATTGCTCAGCACATCACGAATGGCGACGAGGCGGTTCGGGTCCGCGCCCGTGTCGCCGTTGCCGCTGGTTGTCGAGGTGATCGCCCAGATCGTGACCGTGCCGTCACCGTCCACATGCCCCGTCAGGTTACGCAGGCCATCCGTGGCGGGCGCCCAGGGCAGACCCGTCGCGCTGTTCTGGCCGGTCGGATAGCCCGGCACCGTGTACGCCACGCCAAGATCCAGACCGTTCTGCAGCGTATACGCGAGCTTCCACGACTTCGAGCTCGCGTTGTACACCCACTTCTGCAGGCCCGCGGTGGTTTGCGCCTTGGCGTGCGTATAGAGATCGGCGCCGCCCGCATAACCGTCGCCTTCGTCGGCAACATAGAGCGTGTTCGCATTGGCGAACCAGACGCCGAACGGATACGCAAGCGTCGTCGCCGTCTTGTTTGGCGTGGACGGGAAGCCCGAGAGAATACACACGTTGTTCGGCAGGCCGCTCGACTGCACCGTTGCCGGGTTGTAGGCAAGCGGCGTGGTCGGCAGCTTCGCGCCTGCCACCGGTACGCCCACGCCCGACGGGCACGCCTTGCCCGTCGTATCGACGAAGTACACCGTGTTCACGCCGTTGCCGCCGCTGCCCTTCGTGAAGTACACGACGTTGTTGTACACGGTCAGGCCGCGGAAGTTGTCGTCCTTGCCCACCTTGTCGGCCTTCGCGCCAAGTTCCGTAACCGAGAAGCTCGCCAGCGGCGCCGGCGTGGACGGCGACTGTTGCGCCTCGTGCTGGTTCGTCGGCTCGATGAATTGCGAACCCGCGCCGAGAATCACGTTCGTCGGCTGCGGATTCGAACCGTTGCCCGCGTTGCCGACCGTGTAGTAGAAGCCCTGGCCGTTGCCGTTGCTGTTGTTCAGAATCGCGGCGCGGCCGTTGTTGCCGCTGTAGGCGTTCGTTTCGGTGAACGTGAAATGCCCTTCGCGGTCGAGCCGCGCGACGGCGCGATAGAACGTCTGGCCGTCCGGATTCGTCGGATCGTTCGCACCCGGCGTGTTCGCGTTCGACACGTCGATCGCGTTGACCGGCGCGACGTAGCCCATGAACGTCAGATAACGTCCGTCACTCGAAACATTGAGTGCAAGTTCGGACTTCGAACTGAAGCTCGTGACCAGTTGATCGCCGCCCTGGGCCGGATGCAGATTGTTCGGCACTTCCAGCGTGCCGATAACCTGACCGCCGGGCGTGATGGTGTCGAGGAAGATGCGCGCCGTGACGCCGAAGCTCCCATCGTAGAGCGCGTTGTTCCAGACGTAAGGATACGTTCCGTCATTCGTCGCGCCGTTGCCGGTCGAGCAGCCGGCCTGCGTGTTCTGGCAGTTGGGCGGCAGGACTTCGCCGGTCTGCACGTTGCTCGACAGATTGTCGTACACGCTGCGGCTCACCACCAGCAGACCGGGGCCGCCGAAGAACGGGCCCGGCACCTGGGCAAACACACCGGTACTGGCAAGAGCAAGGGTAAGAAGGGATGCGCGAGCTGCGCAACGGGGAAGAAAGCGGGGGGATGAGATGGCCATCTGTAACGTCTCCGTAAAGGACTTGAGAACATCTTGTTCGGACGAACGGGAGGTCAATCGACGTTACGGTAACGGCACAGCGTGAAAGTTTCGTTGCGGTCGTGTAAGGATTCGATAATGGTGTTAGGAAAGCTTGAATCGGCAACTCGATGATCAGGATGCCTTATTTAAAATCGCGGTCCTTTGGCTGGCGATTCGAGCGGTGCCAATCCGGTGCCGCAAAAAACAAGCCGCGGTCGAAGACCGCGGCTTGTTTTCAAACTTCACCAATCAGTGTGTGCGCTACCGGCCGTCCCGTCGCCCCCCGGCTCGAGCTGGCCGTCCGAAATCACGTCTGCGCATCGGAACCATCAGCCTGCTGGGCGCTGTCGTCCGCCGGCTGTTGCTCCTCTTCCTTCTTCTTTTCGACCATCGACTCCAGCGCACCCGCGCCTTCAAAGCCCGCCACGGCCGCCGCGGCCTTCGTCAGGAAACCCGCATCCGAATCGACTTTCTCCGTCGCCTCCACGGCGGCTACCGCGCCGGCAACCTTACCCACTTCGTCCAGAATGCCCATACGATCCTCCACTTGAATGACTGCCTCGATTCGCCGACGCACCCGCACGCTATCGTGCCGGCCGCCACCCTTCGCACGCCTTCGCTTAACGCGCATGAGCGTCCATTCTGGGCGTCCTGAACGCGCGCATCAATCACAATTCACACAACGTGACAATATTTAACTATTGAAATGTTGCGACGCGTCAATCATCGGACTAGACTGGTCTCTGTCTCCTCCATGTCTCCACTGACATGGTTCAAGGCCCGCCCCGCAGCGGGCTTTTTTTTCGTCGAGCGGCGCAGCAACGCGGGAAGACCATGCCTGTCCTTACATAGACTACATGACCGGTAAGGGATGGGATGAGCGCTCGCATCTGAATATCGTTGTGCACACACGGCGAGGTCGAAGCCATCGGCCAGGCCGCCGTGATGCACTCACACGATTCAGGAGACGCGCATGACTCAACCTCAGGTGATCACGCTGACCCGCCCAGGGTCGCCTGCCACGCCCCGCAACTGCACCTTCGACTCCCGCGACTGGGAGATTCTGAGCCGCTACTGGCATCCCGTCGCCTTTGCGCACGACGTGGCTGAAAAGCCGCTGGGCGTCACGCTGCTCGACGAGCCGCTCGTCCTGTTTCGTTCAGGAGAACGGATTGTGGCGGCACGCGATGTTTGCCCCCATCGCGGCGCGCCGTTGAGCCGGGGGTGGGTCGACAATGGCAATCTCGTTTGCCCGTATCACGGTCTGGCGTACGGAGCGAGCGGCAAATGCAGCCATATTCCCTCGCAGCCCGAAGGCCCGATTCCTGAACGGCTCTGCCTCACCACGTACGCGGCGCAGGAAGCCTATGGCCTCGTGTGGGTGTCGCTTGGCGGCGGCGAACTGCCGTTGCCCGATTTCCCGGCGTGGAACACGGAGGGGTATCAGCAGATCCTCCCGCCCTCGATCGATATTCGCGCCTCGGCGGGACGGCAGACGGAAGGCTTCATCGACGTCGCGCATTTCGCCTGGATCCATCACGACAGCTTCGCAGACCGAAGGAATCCCGTGGTCCCGCAATACTCGGTAGAGCGGCGGCCCAACGGCCTGCGCGCCGAGTACGCCAGCACGGTGAGCAATTTTCCGAAGTCGATGCAGCATCGCGCGCCGGAAGGTTTCCTGTGGCGCCGCGTATTCGAAGTGGACGTGCCGTTCTTCGCGAGGCTCACGGTCCACTTCCCCGAAAACGGACGACTGGCGCTTCTCAACGCCGCCAGCCCGGTTTCGGCACGCCTCACGCGTCTCTTCGTGCCGATCGCCCGCAATTTCGACAAGGATCTGCCGCTCGACGACGTCTACGCGTTCAACCGCCAGGTGTTCGAGGAGGATCGGGCGATCGTCGAACTGCAGTGCCCCGAGGATCTGCCGATCGACCGCGCTCAGGAAGCGCCGATCCTCGCGGACCGTTCCTCGGGTGCCTACCGCCGCGCGCTCGCGGAGATCGGGCTCGGTCAATCGTATGTCTGGTGATGCGGGCCGGAGAGGAAACGCGATGAAAATCTGGGAATGCGTAATCTGCGGCTTTCGCTACGACGAGGCCGAGGGGCGGCCTGATGAGGGAATCGCGCCGGGCACGCGCTGGGAGGATGTACCGGACGACTGGATATGCCCCGACTGCGCGACGGGCAAGCACGACTTCGACATGAAGGTGGTGACGATATGACGCAAAACCTGCACCCTGCTACCCAAACCGATCCTGTCGTGATCGTCGGCACGGGTCTCGCCGGTTATACGGTGGCGCGCGAGCTGCGCAAGCTCGACGCGCAAACGCCCGTCGTCATCGTGAGCCGCGACGACGGCAGCTTCTACTCGAAGCCCGCGCTGTCGAACGCGCTCGCGATGAAGAAGGCGCCACATGAGCTTGCGAGCTTCGACGCCCAGGTGATGGCCGCGCAGCTGGGTGCGCGCGTCTGGACCCATCGCCACGTCGAACGGATTGTGCCGGACGAACACGCGATCGTCGTCGACGGGCAACGGCTGCGTTATCGCGCGCTGGTGCTCGCGACCGGCGCGGATCCGCGCCGCATCCCGATCGAAGGCGACGGCGCGGGGGAGGTTCTGTCCGTCAACGACCTCGGCGACTACGTGCGCTTTCGCGAGGCGCTCACGTCGTGCCGCTCGGTAGCCATACTCGGCGCGGGCCTGATCGGCTGCGAGTTCGCCAACGATCTGATCGTGGCTGGCCATGAGGTCAGCCTGATCGACCCCGCCAGTGCGCCGCTCTCCCGGTTGCTGCCGGCCGAAGCCGGCGCCGCGTTTTCCCGCGCGCTGTCCGATGCGGGCGTGGATATGCGGCTGGATCGCGGAGTCGCCGCGGTTTCCCGACGCGAGCCGGGCTATCGGCTCACGCTGACCGACGGCACTTCGCTCGACGCGGATATCGTTGTGTCCGCAATCGGTCTCGTGCCGAGAACGGCGCTCGCGAAGGCAGCCGGCCTGCGGATCGAAGGCGGCATCAGCACAGACGCCTGGTGCCGCACCCGTGCGCCGGACGTCTACGCGCTCGGCGACTGCGCGGCAATCGAAGGCCGCGTGCAGCCCTATGTACTGCCAATCATGCATGCCGCGCGAGCGCTCGCCCGCACGCTGTGCGGAACGCTTACGCGCGTCGAGTTCCCGGTCATGCCCGTTGTCGTCAAGACCCCTGCCGTGCCGGCCGTGGTGGTGACGCCCGCGGCACCGGACGGACAGTGGACGGTCGAGGTGGCCACGCAAGACCCGCCTCACGCGGTACGCGCGGTTTGCGAAAGCAGGGAGACGAAGCGCATGACCGGCTTTGCCCTGCTGGGTGCCGCGACGGCGGACAAGGCCGCGTTGTTGAAGCAGATGACGACGAGCGGGTGCGCTTAGGCCGCGCGTCCAGCGGAGTCACGACAACCGGATGCGGCAAAGGCCCATTCGACAACGGGCCGTTTCTGCTGACCGACCCCCGTTGCGCGCTGGCGTCCCCGTCTGGTCCCTACCTGTCTACCGGACACCGACGCCAGGCGTTTTCATACCGCGAGCCATGCTCGCGGTTTTTTTATGGGCGCCGCGCCGCGTTCGCCGATCTTCAGCGTGCGAGTCCCTTCGCGACCCCGGCCACGAGATGGCGCAGCCAGATCGCCGCCGCACTGCGATGGGTGCGGTCGTGCCAGAGTTGGTAATAGGTGAGTGCCTGCGGCTCGCCGGGGATAGGCTCCATCCTGAGCGGAAGCAGGTTGCAGTAATGCGCGGCCAGTCCGCGTGTCGTCGTGAACAGCAGATTCGAGCGCATCAAGACATAAGGGGCCATGCCGAAATACGGCAGCGTGGTCGTCACATTCCTCGAAAGCCCGCTGCGCGCCAGCTCGATGTCAATCGTGCCGGGCCCGGAGGCATGGTGCGTGGCGACGGCCAGGTGCCCGGCTTCCTGATAAACCTCCCGGCTCAGCATGCCGGGTTTGATCGGGTGTTCCATGCGCAGCAGACACACCAGGTCGTCCTTGCACAGCGGCTGCAGATGAAGATGCTCGGGCGGCGTGCGCCAGTTGCCTATCACGAGATCGAGCGCGCCGCTTTCGAGACTGTACTCGTAGCCCCCGTCCACCATCATCAGATGCTGGAACTCGAGGTGCGCGCGCGGCGCCTGGGTATGAAACGCGTCGACGACGGCCGGCAGGAAGAATACGTCCAGATAGTCGGGCGAACCGATATGGAAGGTTCGCCGCGTGGTTGCGGGATCGAATGCCGTTGTCGGGTGCAGCACGGCGGCAATGCCGGCGAGCGCCTGCGCGGTCGGCTCGATCAGCGTGAGCGCGTGGCTCGTGGGCACCATGTGGCTGCCGCTGCGCACCAGCAGAGGATCGCCCGTCATCGTCCGCAGCTTGCGCAGCGCGACGCTGATGGTCGGCTGCGACTGGCCGAGCAACCTGGCGGTTCGCGAAACGCTCGATTCGGTGATGAGAGTATGAAGAACCTGCAGCAGATAGGAGTCGATAACTTCCCGGGACATGCGAACCGCCGTCGTTTTACGCCAAGGTTTTACGCCAATCGTCGAGTCAGAGCGCAAGCACGCGGGCCTCGATGCGCGCCAGGCGCTTCACGTGCCGTGGTGCCGGCACGAGATCGGCGCCGGAAAACAGCACGGGCGCGCCGTCCTGCGCGTCGAGCGGGGTGCCGCCGCACTCGTAAGCGACGAGCACTTGCTCGCCCACCGGCGTATTGAACAATTCGTGCCATGAGAACGTCACGAAGTAACCGTCGTGGCCCACCGCGAGAAAGACCATGCGCTTGAAGTCGCCGTGCACGTCGTTACGCAAGCCGGCCTGCCGGAGCAATTCGGTCAGCCGCACGCCGCGATAGGACTCCACGGTGCGAATGAAGCGCTGCGTGGTGTAGCAGCGCAAATCGAACGGCGCGCATGTCGCGCCGGGATAGTGCCGGAGCGCGTCGAGCGAGAGCGCCATCGGGCGCATGAGGCTGCCGGTCAGATATAGCGTGGTCGTCTGCTCGACGGAGGCGGGCGCAATGTCCATTCTCGGATCTCCGGGCCGGATCCGGCCTTAAAGGGCTCGATATAGTCATCCGTATATTACGCCGGCAAGCGCCCCGGGACCAGTTCGACCCGGAACATATCGGTCATTCCGCTGCATTTATGGGCGAAGTGGGCCTGCCCGACACCGCCGGCGCTGGCGTAATCCGCCCCTCTGCTCCGCCCCGCCTTCACTTTCCCCACGAGTCTGCATTCAAGGCTTCATCACGTCCCCGTCGTACAGCATCTGATAATGCTTCTGGCCACCTGCCTTGAACGTCTGAAAACCGTTCTGCAGGAATGCCGAGACGAGATTGGCGCCAACGAGAAAGATGAACGCAACCGTGACGATCGACCGAAGCGTTGCGTATCCTCCACCAGCCTGTGGCGGAACAGAGGCCGGGTTTCTACAGGCGAAGGCCAGCATCACCACGCAGAACATGATGGCCGCTGTAAACAGGATGTACGTCCACGTATACATATGCAGCCCGAAAACGGCCGAGCCGGTCGGCGTGGTCCACGCCGGCGCTTTGGCGAACATGAAGAGCAGACTGATGAGACTGCCGATCAGGGCGCCAAATGCGCTGAGAACGTAGTTCCAGGCGTTCGTGCCAAAGCGGATGTTCAGCAGCAGGCCGCTGCCGAGCAACATGAAGCCTACCCGTATGAGATTGCAGAATGCGCAAGGGAGTTCACCCTTGACGAGCTGGTAGTAGAAGGCCCCGAGCAGAACGAGGCAGATGCCCAGCAGCGCTACGGCATCGATAGCGCTCAGGTGCCGCGAATTCGCTTTCGTCACCACGACCCCAACGTAGAAAGGTCATGCAAATGATGACGGCCATGGAACAAAGTCCAACTGACGACCAGCAGCGAACAAATGACCCATAAGAGGCGTGCAGTTTTCTGGCTGCGCAACGAAGTCAGCGCGGCAGCGAAGGCAACCAGCACGGGAATAAATCCGATGAACATTCACGGATCTCCTGTTGTCGGATGAAGTATAAGTAGCCGACTCGAATTTAACGCGCCCTTCGCTAACCGTCTGTCGACAATCGGTCGCATTGTATAGATGAGCAGCCAGTCACCGATCGGCCAGCTCGAGAGCCCGGACACCGAGGCGATCGCAGTCAGCCAAGGGGCTGGGCGACCCGGGTTTTGGGAGCGGGTTCAAGGATGCGCTAGTTGACTCGTTTCGATGCGGTGCTGCGCCTGATAAAGTTTCTCTTTCAAGGGTAGACACTTTATCTTCCTTGTCTTTGGCTTTATGGCCGGCGACAATTTATCAAGCTAATCAGTGGCACGGCTCGCGTTTCTTTGCCACGAATTCGCCGCTGCTCTGTCGGGGAGAAGTATTTTTTCCTGGAGCCTTCGACAACGGCCGATCCTTTCTGTCGTGCGATTACGGCGTTTCGAATCTCGCTGTGCTTTCGGAATTCGAGCGCAGTTCCCACATATCTCCCCATGCTCGTGGCCGTTCGATCTCCGACATTTTCTGGAGTCCTCTCTGATTGGCGTTGAACTATCGTCATGAAAAACAAAGTGGAAATATTGGTCATAGGCAGCGGATTCGGCGGCGCCATCGCTGCGAAGCGTCTGATCGAAGCCGGATGTGATGTTCTGATGCTGGAGCGCGGCCCCTGGCGTGATACGGTGCCGAATCGATCGACCGGCATGACGGACCTAGCACCGCTGCCGCAGGGAACAAAGGCCTTTACGCACGGCTTGAGATCGATTCGCTCCCATTTGTTTCGAGGCCAACTGGTCCTGAACAGGAAGGGATTCGTCGAAGCCTATCGCGGCCGGGGCATCAATGTGATCTGCTCCTCCAACGTAGGCGGCGGCAGCCATATCTATGCCGGCATGCTGGCGAGGCCATCCAACCCCGCGTATTGGGACGGCCGCCATCCGCAGCTCTCGAAAGAAGGCATGGAGAAATACTATGCCGAGGTCATCGATCTGCTGCAGGCCAGGGCTGCTACGGACGAAGACAGGATTCCGAACAGCATCGGCGAGACGAACTACGATGGAAAATTGTCCACTGCCGGGCTCGGGAATCCGCTTATCGGCGTGCTTTTTCCGAAGCAAGCCGGCACCGCTTCGAAAATCATCGACGCGCACGGCATCGAGCGATGGGAATGCGAATACCGGAACAACAGCGTGCTGGGATCGCCGTCCGGCGCCAAAACAACGCTGGATTTCTCCGTTGTCTGGCCGGCAATGCAGCAAGGCCTGGCGGTTCGCGACCTCTGCGAAGCGGCATCCATCCGCAAGCTGAAAGACACCGACCCCGATGGCATGCGCTATGCCGTCCACTATCGGAATCATCGAAACAAAACCGACGAAATCATTCTGGCAAAGCATGTGATTCTTGCCGCGGGTTGTCTGAATACGGTTCGCCTGCTGTTCAAAAGCCGCGATATCGATCGCGGACTGGACGGCATGCCGCGGCTCGGTTTGCAGTTCGGGACCAACGGCGGATACTTCGCACTCTGGAAGGAAAACAGCCGGAACGATCTCACGGAGGGTCTGCCGCTCTGCGGGCCGTTCCGGTCGGCCGGTTCCACCAGTCAATCGGTTCAGGTTCTGCGCGCCGCGATCCAGGGCATCGACGACATCCCCATGCCCGCCGTACTCAGGCGATGGCTCCACCGCAATTCATTCATCGTCGCCCTTGGCAAGGACAACAACAACGGCTCGATGAACATGAATTACGGAAAATTCAGGATAATTTATGATAAGCGAGAAAGCAGCGTTTATCAGGAAATCGATTACGAAGTAAAAAACATTCAACGCGCAACGGGCACGAAAATCTACGCGCCCGGATCGCCAGTCACCGTCCAGCCGCTGGGCGGCGCATGCCTCGGGACGTCGAACGCGGATGGCGTAGTCGATGCCAACGGCGAGGTGTTCGATAACCCGGGCCTCTACGTATCAGATGCCGCGGCCCTGCCGGAATCTCCTGGCAGGCCGCCGAGCTTGACCATCGCCGCATGGTCCGCCAACGTCGCCGACCGCTTGATCGCCAAACTGGAAAGCCCGTGAACCGGGTAGGGGTTGCCTATTGGCCAAGCTTCGAGTGCACGGACGAGTTGCCCCACCGCTGCGGGTGTCACGTTCAACCCGGCGGTCGCGGCCGAAAAACTCCGGTGGCGGGCACTGGCCTCAAAGGCGCGCAGCGCATTGAAGAATGCAAGTGCTTTCATGAGAAAGTTTTTCTTTCTGAGATAGAAAGAATATAGCAGTTGTCGCATTGACGCGACATGTCAATAATGACTCAATCTAGAAGTACATTTTGGCACAAAGCAATCGCCATCGATTTAAAAATATTTCAACTCACCAAACTAACGATGAATTGAAGCGCATCTACGAAGTTGTGTAACGCCGGTATTCATCGAAGCGACGAATGATCCGGATTTCAGGAAATTCACTGGAGGTAATATCTTGATGCAAGATTGGAATGCTTACCGCAATGCTTTGCAGGCCCGTATTGGCGATTTTGCTCAGCTGAATCCCGATGTGATGAAAGGTATGGCAACGCTCAGCGGCAGAGTCGAAAAAAGCGGCAAACTGGAGCCCAAGATCCACGAATTGATCGCATTGGCAGTAGCCGTGACAACCCGCTGCGATGGCTGTATCACTGTTCATACCCAAAAGGCGGCAGAATTGGGCGCGACGCAGGATGAAATCGCCGAAGCATTGGGCGTTGCGATTGCGCTGAATGCAGGTGCCGCGCTGGTTTATTCGACCCGTGTCCTCGATGCCTACGCATCGTTGCCGAACAAATAATTAAAGCCGGAGCGGTCCACTAGCGTATTGCAACGACAAGCTGGCCAGCTTCCGTTCTATATCAGGACGCTGCTCGTTGTAATGCATGAAAACGACGGCGAGATTGCGCACGGTCCCCGACCACCGCGGCCCCAGCGGGCCGCGATACCAAGCCGCACGGCGCGCGTAGAATGGCGCTCATCGCCCCGCGCAGCACACCGTCATGACGCACCACAAGAACGCCATTTTCCAGGCCCTCGCCGCCGCCGCGCTGTTCGGCGCCACCACGCCGTTCGCCAAGGCACTGCTCGGCACCCTGCCGCCGTTCATGGTCGCCGGACTGTTCTATCTGGGCAGCGGCTTGGGGCTTGCTATCGCCATTGCGTTACGGCACGGCAGCCGCGCGGCGAGCGAATCGCAGACCGAATCGCTAAACCAGTCGCTAAAAGCCGCCGAGATCCCCTGGCTCGCCGGCGCGATCGCCGCGGGCGGCATTGCCGGTCCCGCACTGCTGATGCTCGGTCTTGCGAGCACGCCTGCTGCCACGAGCTCACTGCTGCTGAATCTCGAAGGCGTGTTCACGGCGCTGATCGCGTGGATCTGCTTCCGCGAGAACGTCGATACGCAGATCTTTCTCGGCATGGCCGCCATTGTCGCGGGAGGCGTCCTGCTCTCGTGGCCCAGTTCGCATGCGGGCTTCGCCGCCGACGCGCTGCTCGTGGCCGCGGCCTGTCTGTGCTGGGCCATCGACAACAATCTCACCCGCAAGGTGTCCACCAACGACGCCATGGTGATCGCCTGCCTCAAGGGACTCTTTGCGGGCCCCGTCAATCTGGGCATTGCGCTTTCGCTCGGCGCCCACCTGCCCACCGCCGGCACGATGGCAGGCGCGATGGCCGTGGGCTTCGCGGGCTATGGCGTGAGTCTCGTGCTTTTCGTCGTGGCCCTGCGCGATCTGGGCACGGCGCGCACAGGCGCTTACTTCTCGGTCGCGCCGCTGTTCGGCGTCGCGCTTTCGCTATTGTTCTGGCCGCAGCGTCCGGAGACGACATTCTGGCTCGCGGCCGCGCTCATGGCGATTGGCGTGTGGCTGCACGTTCGCGAACGACACGAACATGTGCATACGCATGATCCGCTCGACCACACGCACCGCCACCGGCACGACACGCATCACCAGCACGAACACAACTTCGCCTGGGACGGCACCGAACCGCATACCCACCCTCACCACCACGCGCCCCTCACCCACAGTCACGCGCATTACCCGGACGTGCATCACCGGCACTCGCACTGAGGCCGCGGCGCTCACGGGTCTGCGAAGGAGATAACGCCATGACTACGCTAGTCCGTGAACTCACGCTGGATATCGATGCGGCTCAAGCCTGGAGCGCGTTGCGCGATCCGGGCGATGCGGCGAAGGCATTTGCAGGAGTGCTCGTGGACGCCGTCTTCGACGGCAAGGTGCGCACCGTCACGTTTGCAAACGGCGCTGTGGTGGAGGAACGCATCGTAGCGATCGACGAGCCGCGCATGCGCATCGCCTATTGCATCGGCGGCGGCCGTTTCGAGCACTACCACGCGTCGATGCAGATCTTCCCGGTGAGCCCGGGGCAGTGCCGCTTCGTCTGGTTTTGCGATCTTCTGCCCGATGAGGCGCGCGAGCGGGTGGAGCCGCTCATGGACGCGGGATGCGCCGCGTTCGTGCGCAACGTGGCGAACTGAGCGGATATCAGCCGCGCGGCGCGCCGGTTTCCCGCGGTGTCGCGGCGGGCCGCTCGATGCCCCAGTCGCCGTAATCGAGCCAGTCCTCGCCCAGCAGTTCGACGGGGTGCGGCGTTCGTTCCGCACCATTGCCGCAACTGAGCGAGGCGGCTGAGCAATAGCGATTGCAGCCCCAGCAGACGCGTTCGGGATGCTTCGGATAGAGAGGGAAAGTGCGAGCCATGTCGGGATGTGCCGGGATGTCGTGGACGAAATCCAATATAGGCCGTGGACCCGATCCTTCCAGAGACGCATTGCCACAGCAAGCCCCCCTTTCTCTGCGAAACAAAATAGAACAACGGATATTCAGACAGGCCTGGCTGCGCGCGAGAAAGGCCGATGGCGTTGCGCGGGACTGACCGTTAGTTGCGTTAGCTATCATGCCACGACCACGGTGGCTTCATTCCTGCCCTGGCAGCACTCAAAACTGCGGTACGCATTTCCACAATATGAAATTTCTGGTCACGTTGGCCCCCGTCTCACCTCGAAATCAGGCAAAATCCGGGTGTTTACGCCGACTGCGCGCAGCCGGTGGTGTTACCACCCCGTTTTCTGACCCCCGCCAAGAAGCCGATGAGTACCCAGCAACCCACCATCATCTACACCCTGACCGATGAAGCGCCGCTGCTTGCCACCAGTGCGTTTCTGCCGATCATCCGCACTTTCGCTGCGCCGGCCGGCGTGAACGTCGAGACCAGCGATATCTCCGTGGCGAGCCGTATCCTCGGCGAGTTTCCGGAATTTCTGACGGAAGAGCAGCGCCTGCCGGACAATCTGGCCGAGCTGGGTCGTCTCACGCAGCTTCCGGAAACGAACATCATCAAGCTGCCGAACATCAGCGCATCGGTGCCGCAGCTCGTCGCCGCGATCAAGGAACTGCAGGGCAAGGGCTACAAGGTTCCCGATTTCCCCGAAGATCCGAAGACCGACGAAGAAAAAGCCATCCAGAAGCGCTACTCGAAGTGCCTCGGCTCGGCCGTGAACCCGGTGCTGCGCGAAGGCAACTCCGACCGCCGCGCACCGCTCGCCGTCAAGAACTACGCGAAGAAGCACCCGCACAGCATGGCCGAGTGGAGCATGGCTTCGCGCACGCACGTCGCGCACATGAAGCACGGCGACTTCTACCATGGCGAAAAATCAATCACGAACGAGAAGGCGCGCGAAGTGCGCATGGAACTCGTGACGAAGAGCGGCGAAACCATCGTCCTGAAGCCGAAGCTTGCGCTCCAGGCCGGCGAGATCGTCGACAGCATGTTCATGAGCAAGAAGGCGCTGCTGGCGTTCTACGAAGAGCAGATGGAAGACGCGCGCAAGACCGGCGTCATGCTCTCGCTGCACGTGAAGGCGACCATGATGAAGGTCTCGCACCCCATCGTGTTCGGCCACGCCGTGAAGGTGTTCTACAAGGACGCGTTCGAGAAGCACGCGAAGCTCTTCGAGGAGCTCGGCGTGAACGTCAACAACGGCATGGTCGATCTGTACACGAAGATCGAGACGCTGCCGGAATCGAAGCGCGAAGAAGTGATCCGCGACCTGCACGCGTGCCATGAGCATCGTCCGTCGCTGGCGATGGTGGACTCGGCCAAGGGCATCTCGAACCTGCACGCGCCGAACGACGTGATCGTCGACGCCTCCATGCCCGCGATGATCCGCGCCGGCGGCAAGATGTGGGGCGCCGACGGCCGCCCGGCCGACACGAAGTGCCTGATTCCGGAAAGCACGTTCGCACGCATCTACCAGGAAATCATCAACTTCTGCAAGACCAATGGCGCCTTCGACCCGCGCACGATGGGCACGGTGCCGAACGTCGGCCTGATGGCGCAGAAGGCCGAAGAGTACGGTTCGCACGACAAGACCTACGAAATCCCGCAAGACGGCACGGCCCGCATCGTCGACAACGCCACGGGCGAAGTCATCGAAGCGCTCACGCAGGAAGTCGAGCAAGGCGACATCTGGCGCATGTGCCTCGTGAAGGACGCGCCGATCCGCGACTGGGTCAAGCTCGCCGTCACGCGCGCGAAGAACTCGGGCATGCCGGCGGTGTTCTGGCTCGACCCGTATCGTCCGCACGAAAACGAGCTCATCAAGAAGGTCGAGGCCTACCTGAAGGACTACGACCTGACCGGCCTCGACATCCAGATCATGTCGCAAGTGCGCGCAATGCGTTACTCGCTCGAGCGCGTGATCCGCGGTCTCGACACGATCTCCGTCACCGGCAACATCCTGCGCGACTACCTGACCGACCTGTTCCCGATCATGGAGCTCGGCACGAGCGCGAAGATGCTCTCGATCGTTCCGCTGATGGCGGGCGGCGGCATGTACGAAACGGGCGCGGGCGGCTCGGCGCCGAAACACGTGCAGCAATTGGTTCAGGAAGACCACCTGCGCTGGGATTCGCTCGGCGAGTTCCTCGCGCTGGCCGTCTCGCTGGAAGACCTCGGCATCAAGACGAACAACGCGAAGGCCAAGCTGCTCGCGAAGACGCTCGACGCCGCCACCGGCAAGCTGCTCGACAACAACAAGGGCCCGTCGCCCAAGACCGGCGAGCTCGACAACCGCGGCAGCCAGTTCTACCTCGCGATGTACTGGGCGCAAGAGCTGGCCGCGCAGAAGGAAGACGCGGAACTCGCCGCCCACTTCGCGCCGCTCGCGAAGACGCTGGCCGAGAACGAGCAGAAGATCGTCGGTGAGTTTGCCGCCGTGCAGGGCAAGCCGGTCGATATCGGCGGCTACTACAAGCCGGACTTCGCGAAGCTCGCCGCAGTCATGCGCCCGAGCACGACGTTCAACGCCGCGCTCGAAGCCGTAGCGAAGTAACCGTCGCGAAGCAATACCCGCTGTACCCATGAAAAACGCCCTTGCGGTTTCGACCGCAAGGGCGTTTTTCATGATCTCCGCTCAGCGCTCGCGGGGCGGCCCGAGACGGTCCACCAGCGCGGTCAGCAAATCGATCGGCAGCGGAAAGACGATGGTCGAGTTCTTGTCGGCGGCAATTGTCGTGAGCGTCTGCAGGTAGCGCAACTGCATTGCCTGGGGCTGCTGCGCGAGCCGCTGCGCAGCCTGCAGCAATTTTTCGGAGACCTGAAGTTCGCCTTCGGCGTGGATCACCTTGGCGCGGCGTTCGCGCTCCGCCTCGGCCTGCCGCGCGATCGCGCGCAGCATCGACTCGTTCAGGTCGACCTGCTTGATCTCGACTGTCGATACCTTGATGCCCCACGCGTCCGTCTGCGTGTCGAGCGTCTGCTGGATATCGGCGTTCAGCTGCTCGCGCTCCGCGAGCAACGTGTCGAGCTCATGCTTGCCCACCACCGCGCGCAAGGTGGTCTGCGCGAGCTGGCTCGTCGCTTCGATATAACGAGCGACCTGGATCACGGCCTTCTCCGGATCGACCACGCGGAAGTAGACCACGGCGTTGACCTTCACCGATACGTTGTCGCGCGTGATCACGTCCTGCGCCGGCACGTCGAAGACGACGGTGCGCAGTTCGATCCGCACCACCTGCTGGACGGCCGGAATGATCAGCACGAGCCCCGGGCCCTTGACCTTCCAGAAGCGGCCGAGCATGAAGACCACGCCGCGCTCGTACTCGCGGAAGATGCGGATCGCGGACACGACGAAGATCGCCGCCACGACGATGAGAATGCTCGTGAACCCGAACGTGAATCCGATCATGATGAGTCTCCGCGTGATGGCACATCGTCTAGCGGTGTCACGGTAAGCAGCAGACCGCTGCGGCTAGTCACGCGCACCCGGCGACCAGCCGCGAGCTGGGTGTCGCAAACCACGCGCCAGCGTTCGCCGCGAACGCGCGCCCAGCCCGTCGCCGCCGTAGCGGAGCCAGCGGGGCCGGCTGCGCCGTGCGGGCCGCCGGGCCGCAAGCCCTCGTCGATCACCTCGCCGATGCTGCCGACCATGGCCTCCGCGCCGCTCACCACGGGACGCCGCCGGGCGCGCAGCGCCACGCTCGACACCAGCGCCACGAACGCGGCGCCGCCCAGCGCGAGACCCGCGATAAGCGGCAGCGGAATGCCGTAGCCCGGCACGTCGGTATCGATCAGCATGAGCGCGCCGATGGCGAACGCCACAATGCCGCCGAAGCCAAGCACACCGAAGGTAGGCAAAAATGCCTCGGCGATGAGGCAGGCGAGGCCGAACACCACGAGGCCCAGACCCGCATAGTTGACGGGAAGAAGCTGCATGGCGAAGAGGCCCACCAGCACGCAAATCGCACCGGCCACACCGGGCAGCACGAATCCCGGGTTCGCGAATTCGAAGAAGAGCGCGTAGATGCCGACCGTCAGCAGGATCAACGCGACGTTCGGATCGGCGATGATCGCCAGCGCGCGGTCGCGCCAGTCGGGCGTCACGGTCTCGATCGGCGCCTGCGCGGTGGCGAGCGTCACCGTGCCGGCGGCCGTCGTCACGGTGCGGCCGTCGAGCTGACGCGCCAGATCGGCGGGATCCCGCGCGATCAGGTCGACGACGTGCTGGGCGAGCGCCTCGTCGGCCGAAAGGCTCACGGCCTCGCGCACCGCGCGCTCCGCCCACGCAGCGTTGCGGCCGCGCAGCTGGGCGAGCCCCCGGATATAGGCTGCGGCGTCCTGCATGGCCTTGCGGGTCTCCGTCGATGCCGTGGTGTCCGGCGGCGCACCGGCTGTGCCTGACACGCCTGATGCGGCGCCCGCTCCGCCGCCGCCCACCCCACCCATACCGAGCTGCACGGGCGAAGCGGCGCCGAGGTTGGTGCCCGGCGCCATCGCCGCGATATGGCTCGCGTAGACGATATAGGTGCCCGCGCTCGCGGCGCGCGCACCGCTCGGCGCGACGAATGCGGCGACCGGCACCGGCGACGCGAGAATGGCTTTGATGATCTCGCGCATCGAGGTATCGAGGCCGCCCGGCGTATCGAGTTCGAGAATCGCAAGCGGCGCGTGCCGGTTTGCGGCGCGCGCGAGCGTGCGGACGATGAAATCGGCGCTGGCCGGCCCGATCGCGCCGTTCACGGTCATGACGACAACAGCGGCTGGTGCGCCGGTTGCGGCGCGCGGCGCCGCCACGGCCGCGCAGAGGGCCAGCAACAAGGCGAACAGGACGGCACGGCCAACCCGCGCCGCGAGCGGGTGATGCGGATGAGCGCGCAGCGCGTGATGCGCCGCGGCTGGCGAAGGACAATGAACGCGCATCGAAGCGGCTGAACGGCGCGCAAAAGGGCGCGAGCCCGATATCCAAAGAGTAGGCGCTTTCGGGGCAAAGCGCGAACTGACCCATCGAGCGATGCGGTGCCGCCGCGGCGCAACAATCCGCCAGCCTGCACCGGCTGGCGGATTGTTGTCGTCAAAACCGATACGTGAGAGCGATCTGGGCAACGGGATAAAGACGATACCGGCTCACCTTCTCGTCCAGGCGCTGCTCTTCGAGCGCGATGTCTTCGGGCGAAGCGACCATCTGATAGATCGGCGGCACGTCATACGACGTGCGCGGCCGGCCGTAAGCCACGCCAAGGTCGACTGCGAGGCCGAAACCCCGCACCGGACGCCGATGGCCATAGCCGATCCCGAGATACGGCAGCACGCGCGGCAGCGTCACCGTTGCCTGCGGAGCCGGACCCACGGCCGGCACGTAGGTATTGCCGATCACGTAGTTGCCGAACGCATCAGGCACTGCATGCCCGGTGAACGCATCGTCGTCGATCAACATGCCCGCGCTCAGGCGAAAGTCGTTCGAAGCGAACGGAAACAGATCGCCGTATACGCCGCCCTGCAACAACCTGAGTTGTCCGTCGTAACGGCCGCCGTCGACGGACAGCGAGGTCGAAAAGCCGATCCCCTCGAGATCCGCCCGCAGCCCGACATACGAATTGAGTTGCCAGGCCACGCCTAACCCTGCGCCGAGCGTGCCGCCGCTCAGGTAGGCCTCCTGAGCATGCGCGCCGCACCCCGCCAGCATGCCGATCCCGAATGCCGCCACCGCGCCATAGGCGCGGCGCGCCGTCCGCTTTGCCGATACTCCCTCTGCCATCGCATCCCCTTGACGTTCTGACGTGGTTCACATCGTCCATCCATCGCTCGATGGTGACTGCCGCGATGCACTGTAGAACGTCAATGCTCGTGACCAGACGTCGAAGAAGAGGGCTTTCGCAGTCCAAATCGAGCGAGTTCGACGATGCGCGTCGGAATCCGACGTGCGTAGGAAACATCTGTCTTGACGCTCGGAAGAAGGCTTTTTTAGGATGCGCTCCAGCTCGATTGCATAACGCGCACGGCGCATTTCGCCGAATTCGATACACCACCACGGTGCCGGGCCATGAACCCGTCCCGCCGTGACACGGCCAGCCCATGACCACACTTCCAGGAGCTTCCTCCATGACATTTCCTTCCGCGCTCAACGCCGGCATCGCGCTGGCCACCGCATTCGCCCTGGCAAGTCTCAGCGCTTGCGGAGGCGGCAGCAGCAGAAATTCAGGAAGCCAAACTATATCGGGCGGCAGCGGCGCCGCTGCGGCGTCCACGCCGGGTGCGGCGAGCGCGCCGGCGCGAGCACGGCATCGTCGGCGACAGCGTCAAGCACACCCGCCGGCACATCGGCAAACGGCTCGGGCAGCACCGCAACCAGCGGCGCCTCGACCAACGTGCTGAAGCTATCCACCGCCGTACAAAGCGAGCCGGTCGCTGTCGACGCGGCAGGATCGGGCATGCTCGCCAGCGCCGGCGTCGCCGCGCTATACATGGCAGCCACGCGCCCTTTCCTCGCCGCCACACTGGCCGGCGCACCCACGACGACAACGAACTGCGCCACGGGCGGCACGCTCGCGACCACCACGAGCAATACGGGCGCTCCCGGCGTTCGCGCCGGCGAGACAGCCACGGTTTCGTTCGCTCAGTGCAAGGGGGAACTTGCCGTGCCCGCGCTCTCCGCAGCCAGCGCGGTGTCCGGCAGCGTCAGCTTCGAGGTCGACGCCGTGCAAGGCACCGTTGGCAGCCGCACGGCGAACTGGTCCTATACCGCGACCGAAACGGCCAGCGCGCTGGATCTCACGTCGCCAAACGCCGCCACGACGTTCAGCGGCGCCGTCACGTTCGCCGTCAGCTACGACGCGGCCACGGGCACTACGACCACGACCGCCAATGCCCCGGCCGTCTCGATCGGGCGAACGCAGCTATCGTCGTCCGGTACGACGCTTGACGGTTCGATATCGGTCAGCGGACTTTCCTGGACGGAGGACGACGATGCGGGCGGCTCCGTCGCAACAGTCACTTCGGCCGGCGCGGTCAGCGTCGTGTCGAGCGGCGTGACGCTGGCCTTCAACGTGTCCACGCCCGTTGCGCTTGCGGTCACGAACGGTCAGATCAGCGCGGGCACGCAGCAGTTGGCAACGTCCGACACGACCGAATCGATCGTTGCGCAGAACGCGTCTACGTTTGTCATCACGGTGACTTCGGGCGGCGGCACGGGCACCTGGACGGTGAGCGCGAGCGCGCTCACCGGTTGATCTTCCGTTGCGCGCGGGGAACGTCAGGCCGGCGCCGCCGCTTTCTCGTAGGCGACGTAGATCTTCCGGCAGGCCTCCACCACTTCCCACGTGCCCTTGAAGCCCGAGGGAATGACGAAGCGATCGCCCGCGCGCAACACCTTCTCGTTGTCCGCTTCGTCGCGAATCACGGAGACGCCTTCGAGAATCTCGCAGTATTCCATTTCGGTGTAGTTCACGCGCCAGTGCCCGGGCGCGCTCGCCCAGATGCCCGTGCTGAATTGCCCGCACGGGCTCGTGTAGCACTGCGTAAGTGTCTGCAGCGGATCGCCCGCAATCCGCTTTTCCGGCGCCACGCGATACTCGATCCGCTCGCCCGTATTCGCGCCGATATCGACGATGTCCGAAATGCCTGCCATTTCCTGCTCTCCTCGTTGTCTGGGCTGCCATGGTCGAAACCCGGCAGTATGGCAGTGTTTGGACAGCCGCCAATAATGCGGTATCAGCGTAGCGCCTTCACGTCCTGCGCCGTGACGTTGCCGGGCTGGCCGCCCCACGTCGCGCGCAGATAGTTGGCGAGCTGCGCAAGCTCGTCGTCGCTGAGCGTGGACGAGAAAGCCGGCATGGCCTGCATGTTCTCGAGGCCCGAGAACTTCTGCGTATCGATACCATCCAGCATCGCCACCAGCAGATTGTGCGGATCCGCCTGACGCAGCGTGGAGTTGCCGTTCATCGCCACCGCGACGTGCGGCTTGCCCTCGCCCACCAGCCCATGACAGCCCGCGCAAACGGCGAGATACACCGAACGCCCCGCCGAAAGCTGAGCCGTGTCGGCCGATCCGCTATCGGCAACCTTCACCGGCTGCGGCGCGGGCGGCGCATCGCCCAGCAGGTAGACGGACAGTGCGCGCAGGTCGTCCTTCGTGAGGTATTGCGTGCTCAGATGGACCACCGGATACATCTCGCCAAACGCGGATCCCTGCGGCGCGATGCCCACGCTGAAGAACGTCTGCAGATCGGCACCGGTCCAGCCGCGCGCCGCGAGGGCGGCCGGCGTGACGTTCGGCGCCTTCACGCGCCCCAGCGCGGCGCCCGCCAGCGGCTTCGCGTTCTCGAGCTGGCCGAACACGTTGCGCGGCGTATGGCATTCGGCGCAGTGGCCGAGCGCATTCGCAAGGTAACGGCCACGCTGCCAGTCGGCGGACTGGCCCGTCGACGCATCGGGCAACGCGTCCTTCAGGAACAGCATGTCCCACAGCGCCATGCCGAAGCGCAGGCTGTACGGAAACTTGAGGTCGTTCTCCTGGTTGGCCACCGCGACGGGCTTCACCGTCATGAGATACGCGTAGATGGCGTCGGTGTCGGCGCGCGTGAGCTGCCGGTACGACGTGTAGGGCATCGAAGGATACAGCCGCTTGCCGCGTGCGTTGCCGTCGTGCAGTGCCGCGTAGAAGTCGTCGGCACTCCAGTTGCCGATGCCGTGATCCTTGTCGGGCGTGATGTTCGAGCCGTAAAACGTGCCGTACGGAGAGTCGATCTTCAGGCCGCCCGCAAACGGCGCGCCGTCCTTCGCCGTGTGGCAGGCCGCGCAGTCCGCAGCCTTGACGAGATAGCGGCCGCGCGCAACCTGTTCGGGCGTCGGCGTGAATGCGGCAGCGGTATTCGACGACGATTCGTCGCGCCCGCATGCGGCGAGCGTCAGCGCACAGGCGGCCAGCAGCGCGCCGTAGGCGAAGCGATTGACGAGCGCGCGCATCATGCCGCGTCCTTCACGAGACCCGGCGTGCTCATCACCACCTCCTTCACCGCCTCGTAGTAGCGCACGTAGCCCGTGCAGCGGCAGATGTGGCTGTCGAGCGCGGCCAGGATCGTGCTTTCCACCTCGGCCTTCGCGATCGGCTCGCGCTTGAGCCGCTCGATCAGCACGGTCGCGGCATTGACGAAGCCCGGCGTGCAGTAGCCGCACTGGAAGCTGAAATGCTCGAGGAACTTCTGCTGGATCGGCGCAAGCTCCACCACCTCGCCGGCCTCGTTGCGCTTCGCATGGCCTTCGATCGTGCGGATCGAACGGCCGTCGAAGAAATGCGCGCCCGTGATGCAGGTGCGAAGCTCCTCGCTCGTGCCGTCCGGCTTGTCGAGAATGACGACGCATGCGTGGCACACGCCCTGGCCGCAGCCGAGCCGCGAGCCCGTCAAGCCCGCGTACTCGTGCAGGAAGTCGATCATCATGAGGCCCTCGGGCACCTGCATCGGGCCAACGGCCTTGCCGTTGATCGTCAGCTTCAGCGCTTTGGGGCGATATTGCACGAGCGGTCGCTCTGCCGGCGCGGCGGCACTGGCGCTGGCCGCGGATGCAGCGGATTGGGCAAGCGTCATGCAAGCACCTCCAGGATTTTTTGCGGGGTCACCGGCAGGTCGGTGAAACGATGGCCGATGGCGTGCGCGACGCCGTTCACGACCGCGCCCACCACCGGAATCATCACCACTTCGGCAATGCCCTTGGGCGGATCGGTTTCGGAAAGCGGCGGCAGCACTTCGCCCGTCTGCGTCCACACGGCAACATCGGATGCGCGTGGCAGTTGATAACGGTTGAAGTTCCAGGTGCCGTTGCCGGGACCGTCTTCGTAGAGCGGCAGATACTCGTGCAGCGCGTGGCCGATGCCCATCGCAAGCCCGCCCTGCAACTGCCCGGAGACAAGCTGCGGCGACATCGGGTTGCCGCACTCCATGATGGAGTGATGCGTGAGCAGCTCCACCTTGCCGGTCGCCTCATGCACCGCGAGTTCGACCAGCGTGCCTACCGCGCTGTAATAGGTCACGGCCGCGTTGTTGCGGCTCATCGGCGGAATAAACGCGCGCTTGCGGTCCAGCACGCGGTAGCCGTTCGCGGTAGGCGGCAGCGTTGCGGGCGCCATCGCCACGCGCGCGGAAACCGCGGCATCCGCCTTGCCAACCGGGTTACCCGAGGCAGCCGCGCCGGGGTCGGCGGTATTGCCGCTGCCGTAGCGCAGCGAGAGGCCGTCAATCGGCAAACGTTCGATCGTGCCGCCGCCGATATCGAACTCGGCTTCGGCCCATTGCCAGCGGTTGAACACGTGCACGACGGCGCCGGTCGGCAGGCCCATGGCATGCGCCTGTTTGGCGAGCTGTTCGAGCGGCAGCGGTTCGAGCCCGTCCGCGGTGAGCTTGCCGTCCACCCAGCGGGCATCCTCGATACGCACGATGAACGGCGCAGCCTGACCGCCGCCAATGCCCTGCCCCCAGATCGAAAGCGCCGCCGGCCACAGGCCATAGCGGAACACCGCGCGCGCGGCCTCGCGCGTGCTGTGCGTGAAGTAATAGGCGGAGTTCGTCGCGCTCGAAGGCGAGGCGATGTTGGGCGTCCAGCGCGGATTCGCGCTCAGGCGGTCCTGATCGGCCTGGCTCATGACGTACGGGTCGCCGCTCGTCACGACGGGCAGGTCCGGCCAGTCCGTCACGGCCACGCGGATCTCGGCGGCCGGCTTGCCGAGCCACTTCGCCACGGCCACGGCCTGCGAAGTGGACATGCCGGTGCCGATCTCGGCGCCCGTGTGGTGCAGCGTGATCGCACCGCTCTCGTCGAGCTCGACTTTGGCAAGCGATGCCTCGGCGCCGGTGCCGAAGTCCTTCTGCACGCAAGCGAAGCCCACGCCATAGCGTTTGCCCGGATTCGCCGCCTCGTATTCGGCCTTGCGCTTCGAACGTTGCACCCACAACGGATGTGCCCTGGCCTGTTCGAGCACGTCCACCGCGCGCACGGCGCCCGCGGGAATGGCACCCTGGGTATTCTTCATGCCCGTGCGCAGCGCGTTTTTCAGGCGGAAGTCGATCGGATCCATGCCAAGCTGCACGGCGATTTCGTCCACCGCCATTTCCGTCGCGGCCATGCTCTGCAGCGTGCCGTAGCCGCGCGCCGAGCCCGCGTCGATCGCACGCGAGGCAATCGCCACCGTGGCGAAGTCGTTCTTCGGGAAGTAATAGATCGACTGCGCGGCCGTCGCGCCCACCATCGCCACCGAAGGCGAGAAGTTGCAGCGGCCGCCGCCGTTCGCCTCGAAATCGCCCTTGAACGACTGCATGAGGCCCGTCTTGCGATCCACCGCAATGCGGTAGTGCATCTTGAAGGCGTGGCGCTTGAGCGCGGTCTGGAACTGCTCGTAGCGGTCGTTCGCGAAGCGCACCGGGCGGCCGTCGCCGTAAAGCGCCGCCACGAGCCCGTAGAACGGCACGTTGTAGTGATCCTTCGAACCGTAGCCCACCGTGTAGCACGGATGCAGGAAGAGCTGCTTCACCGGGAAGCGGCACTTCGCGACCATGCCCGCGGCGGAATCAGCCACTTCGAGCGGCGACTGCGTGGGCACCACGAGATGCAGCGACTGCGTGGCCGCGTCGTACCAGCCGTTGGCGTTGTCGGGTTCGAGCGCGGAGGTGTCGATGGACTGCGTGTTGTACTCGCGGTCGAACACGAGCCAGTCGGCGGAAGGATGATCGAGCTCGCTCGCAATCTGCCCCGCGTAGAACATGCCCTGCTCGTCGAGCTTGCCGTGCTCGTTGCCGTCCGGCCACACCGGCTCGTGCTTGCGCATCATGCTCGGGAAGATCGGCGCGTCCTTGAGGCTCGAATAGACGTCGTCGTCGAATGGCGTGCTGCCGCCCACGCGCACGAAGCGGAACGTGCCCCACGGGTCGCGTTCGAGCGGCCCCGTCACCGCACCGTAGCGGATCACGTCGTCGCGGAACTTGAGCGCGCTCTTCGCGAAGCGGAACCGCGCGAAGTCGTGGTAGATGAGGATCGCCACCGCATGGCCGAGATAGGCGGGCGTCTTGCCCGCGGGCAGCAACATGTCGTCGCCGTAGAACGACGGGAACACGAGGCCGTCACGAGCAAGGTCGTCGGCCGTGACGATGCGGTCCGGCTTCAGGTCGTCGCCGAGGAGCGAGAGGTCGAAGCCTTCGTAGAGGCGGTCGGCCCGGGTGGCGCGCAGGATCAGCGCGTGCGCTTGCTGCTGGGGCCAGTGGGGCATGTCCGTTGCGCGGATATCGCGCGCGAAGACTTTCGAGCCCGTGACCTTGGCGATGCCATCGATGCGGAACTTGGGCGCGCCCGTGGCGGCATCCCATTTGACCGGCGTAAGGAGTTTTTCTTCGAAAAGCGCGGCGAATGCGCGGCTGCCGATCGGCGCCACATATACCGCCACGCCCGCCAGCATGCTGGCCTTGAGAAAACCCCGCCGCGACAGGCCGTGGTTTTTCATGAGGGGAACCTCCAGGTGCGTGTGTGCCTCACGCAGGCGAGCGTGTCGCAGTGTGCGAAGCGGCCCGCATTCTTGCATCGATGCGCAGCCGAGCCCATGTCGAATATCGCATGCACAACTTTCCTCGTTGCTTATAAGCGCGATGCGACAGGGACTTGCGACGATAGACCTCCCCCGCAAATTTGACTGACGTCAATCTTTTCAACTGACGCCCCCTGCGATCTCAGCCGACGTTCATCGGCAGCAGCACCCTCTGCTTGCCCTGCAAATGCAGACGTGTCTGGATTTCCACAGGCATCTGATTATGCAGCAGGCCGTGAGGAAATTGACGCGCCGGAAGATCAGGAGCGACGACATCAAAACGCGCCGGCAGGCATAGCCCGAAGGACACCTGACAAACCGAAAGATGAAAGGATGTTGTGCAGACGGGCCTGAATTGCAGGCACAATTTGCAACTTGCGCACAACAACGGCGCACGACATCGGCCAGCGACGGATTTCCGCCACCTCATGCGAACGACGCAGATCATGCCGCTTCAGACCTCCCCAGCACCGCCCCGGATCGAATGGGCCGCAATCCGCGACGATCGTGCCGCGGCGCGGCACGCCGCGATAGTCGAGCTAACGGGCTGGATGATTCCGCTCGATCCGCAGACCACCCACGCCGATTACTTCCTGCTCGCCGCCGTCGAACCGTGCTGCGGCGGCTGCGTGCCGCGCGATCCGCTGTCCTGCGTGGAAGTGGACGCGCGGCACGCCATGCCGCTCGAAACAGGACCTGTTTGCGTGCGCGGCCGCCTGATGCGCCTGCACGACGATCCGGCGGGCTGGCGCTACCGGCTGGTCGATGCCCATGCCATGCAACCGGCGAAGGTGCAGCACGATGCGGCCACGCCGACAAGCCGCCGCGCATTTCTGGCCGCGGGCGCCGCGCTGGGGTTAGCGGCCTGCGCACCAGGCCGCTTCGCTCGCTATACCGATCCCGGCAAGCCGGATAACGACGCGGCAGCATCCACGCCGGAGGCGGCAAGCGTGGCTGCACCCCCACCCGTATGGCAGCCTGCCGCGGATGCCGTCACGGTCGACATGCACAGCCACGCAGGCCACGTCATCGTGTCGCGCGACCCGCGGATCGGCGTGAACCGGCCGCTCACGCCCGTGAGCGCACCGATGCGCGCCGGCGGCATGAACGTGATCTGCCTCGCCATCGTCACGGATACGGTCGTCACGCGCGTTTCGTTCGATCGCAAGCGCTTCAAAGCCTGGCGGAATCCGAATCCGGGCGAGCTCTATGCCCTGAGCCAGGAGGAATTCGCCCGTGCGAAGAGGCTGGTCGAACGGGAACAGATGCAGGTCGTAACGAGCGCGGCGGCACTTTCGGCACCGGCGTCCGGCTCGACAGGGCCGCGCGTCATCATCGCCTCGGAAGGCGCCGATTTTCTGGAAGGCCAGATCGATCGCGTGGACGAGGCCTGGACGCTGCATCATTTGCGCCACCTGCAGCTCACGCACTATCGCGTGAACGAGCTCGGTGACATCCAGACCGAAGCGCCCGTGCACGGCGGCCTCACGGACTTCGGCGCCGACGTCGTGCGGCGTTGCAACCGGCTCGGCATTGTCGTCGACGTCGCGCACGGGACTTACGACCTCGTGAAGCGCGCCGCCGCCGTCACGACCAAGCCGCTCGTGCTGTCTCATACCGCGCTCTCGTTGCACCCGCGCGACCGTAGCCGCCTGATCAGCCCCGATCATGCGCGCGCCGTGGCCGAAACCGGCGGCGTGATCGGCATATGGCCGAGCGCCGGCTCGTTTCGCGACATCCCCGGCATGGCCCACGGCTTCCGGCGCATGGCCGACATCGTGGGCGTCGAGCACGTCGGCCTGGGCACCGATATGTTTGGCTTCATCTCACCGCCGGTCTTGCGCAACTACGAGCAGTTGCCCGAACTCGGCAACGCACTGCTCGCCGCCGGGTTTCAGGCGCCCGAAGTCGACCTTCTGCTGGGCGGCAATTACGGGCGCGTGTTCGCCGCGTCGCTCGCCTGACGCACGCGTCCCCTCCTGCGCGCTCGCTACGGACGTCGCATTCGCCTGCTTCAGCATTCCTTAATCTTCGATCGCTACCATGGTTCGGCGATCGCGCTCAACGCGTTCCGTGCCGCTCTCGTCCACGGAATGACTGAAGGATTGAAGGCAAAGCGCAGGCAAATCGAAAGATCCGCCAACGCCACGCAGTCCTGAGCAAATCGCGATTCAGCCGCAGCGCACCGGAGCCGACCTCATCATGAAGCCGACGATCATCGAGCAATGCCGTGCGTATCTGTATCTCGCGGGGCTTGCGGCAACCTTGATTCAGGCTGTCGTTTTCATTTCTATTGTCATATTTCGCGTGCCGCAGGACATCTTCACCGCACCGGCATTTCGCATCGGCATCGCCGTCGCGATCGCGGGTGTCACCTGGGGGCTGCGGCACCTCGCCCGCGAGGCGTTTCGCAGCGCGCTCGCCAGCCGCCATGCCCACCTCGTCGGATGGGAGCGCCGCACCGTGGCCCTTTCGGCGCAGTGCCCGCGGCGGAGCCTCGTGTTGCTGCACGTCCGGCTGAACCGCCACACCCTGGATCCGGCGCTGCCCTGAGCGCCCATCCGCATCCGCGGCGTAATGAACGGTGACATAAAAGCCCGTAAAAAGTCACACCGCCGTCAACACTGGCCCCCTATACTGCGAGTTGCGTCACGCGACCGGGGGACACCGCGCATGAACTGGCTGCATCTGCAGGCTTGCTGTTACGGCAATACAGGATTCGTACGTCGCGCCGCGCGCGCAAACAATACGTAATGGACGTCCCGCGCTCCCTCCGAACCCGAGGGCATGCAGGCGTGGCGGCGCTTGCGCTGCTGTTCGCGGCACTCGCGCTCGCCGCCGCCGCGCCGCAAACCTTGTTGCATGTCGCGTTTACCCTGTCATCGTTCTTCGCCATCGTCTGCGGGGCCGCCGCCGCGCTGGGCATCATTTACTGCTGTGTCGCGGCCGTGTTCGTGCGGCGCTTTTTCGCGCAGTCCTGCAACGAGCCCACCAGCTACCCCGCCGTCACGATCGTCAAGCCGCTGCACGGCGACGAATGGCATCTCGAGCACAATCTCGCCAGTTTCTTCGAGCAGGACTATCCGGGCCCGGTGCATTACCTGTTCGGCGTTCACGACGCAAACGACGCGGCGCTGCGAACCGTCGAGGCGCTGCGCGCGCGCTATCCGCAGGCGCACGTGAGCGTCGTGGCCGATTCGCGGCTCTACGGTCCCAACCGCAAGATCGCCAACCTCGTCAACATGCTGTGCCATGCAGAGCACGACATGCTCTGCTTCGCGGACAGCGACGTGAGCGTCGAGCGCGACTATCTGCGCCGCATCGTCGGCGCGCTCCAGCAGCCGGGCGTCGGACTCGTCACCTGCGTCTATCGCGGCCTGTGCGCGCCGGGCTTCTGGCCCCGTGCTGCCGCCGCCTCGACGAACTACCATTTCCTGCCCGGGGTCGTGACCGGCCTCGCCATCGGCCGCGCCCGCCCCTGCTTTGGCCAGACGATTGCGATGACGCGCGCGACGCTCGACGACATCGGCGGTCTCGCGCAGTTCGCGCACCACCTCGCCGAAGACCACGCGGTGGGCGCCGCGGTACGCCGCACCGGTGCGCGTGTGGCCGTGCCGCCGTTCACCGTGCGGCACGCTTCGGTGGAAACCACCTTCGCGGCGCTGTTCACGCACGAACTGCGCTGGAGTCGCACCATTCGCGCCGCCGACCGCAGCGGCCATCTGGGCTCGGTATTGATGCATCCGTTCGCGCTCGCGCTCGCCGCCTTGATCGCCTGCGGCGGCGCGCCGGCCGCGTGGGCCCTCGCGCTTGCCGCCCTCGCGGCCCGCGCCGGCCTCAAATGGCAGACCGACCGCGCCATCGGCGAACCCTGCCGCGGATTGTGGCTGCTGCCGCTATGGGATATCGTGCAGTTCATGATTTACGTCGCCAGCTTCGGCTCGTCGCGCGTGGTCTGGCGCGGCTTCAGCTTCAGTGTCGATGGCGACGGCCGCCTGTCCCCGCTCCATGACGATTGAATGACGACCGGACGGCGTTTGAACGGTACATAAGGGGTGGTGGCTTAACAATGAAACATCTCGGACGCGCGGCGGCCCTCGTCGGCCTCGCTATCGCGATCTGGCTCGTCCTGCACGACCATCCCGCTGCGATTTTCCACCTGCTGCAGGCTGCGGGAACGGGACTGCTGCTGGCCGCGGCCGTGCACATCCTGCCGATGCTCGTCAACGCGTGGGACTGGCGCACGCTGATCCGTCCCGCCGAGCGCCCCGCGCTCTCGGCAATGCTGCGGCTCGTGTGGTTGCGCGAATCGATCAACGGCCTGCTGCCCGTGGCGCGCGTGGGCGGCGAGATCGTGTCGTTCCGGCAGCTCACGCGCATGGGGGTACGGCCCGCCACGGCGGCGGCAAGCCTCGTTGGCGACATGCAGCTCACGCTCATCAGCCAGTTGCTCTACGCCCTGGCGGCGGCCGGCTATCTGCTCGAACAGACTTCTTCGGATACCGCACGCGTTGTCGGCCAGCTCGCCTGGGGCATCGCGGCGCTGGCCCCCGTGCTGCTCCTCTTCGCGGTCGTCCAGCACGCACGTCCTTTTGAGCGCGCCGCCCAGGCGCTCAATCACGTGACGAGCGGCAAGGTTTACGAACTCGTCGGCAAATCGGCGCGCATCGACCAGGCAATCAAGCTGATCTGGCGGCAACCCGGCGTTGTCGTGCGCTATCTCTTCGTGTGGCAGACGCTGCAATGCGCCGGCTTCGCGCTCGAGATATGGGTCGCGCTGCATGTGCTGGGCGCAGACGCCACCTTCGTCGAAGCGTTCGTCATCGAGGCGCTGATCCAGCTTGTCAGCAGCGCCGCCTTTCTCGTGCCCGCCGGCCTTGGCGTGCAGGAAGGCGGCTTCGTGCTGATCGGCGGGCTGCTCGGCTTCGACGCACCCACCTGTCTCGCACTCGCCGGCGCCCGGCGGGTTCGCGATCTGCTGTTCTACGTGCCCGGCCTCGTCGCCTGGCAGTTCGCCGAGGCCCGCCCCAGCGTCGCCGCGCGGCGCGAACGTCAAGCTCAGTGACGAGCCGCCTCGCTCAATGCGCGAAGCGGATGTCCAGCGCGCGCAGATACGTCTGCAACCCCGCATCCTGCAGCGGAATTACGTAAGCGGCCTCGCCTGATTCGTTGAAGTGGGCATGCCAGTAACCGGGCGGCGTGACGAACGCCATTCCCGGTGTCCAGTCCACCCGCTGCGGACTCACGATATTGCCCCCGGCATCCAGTTCCGTGCCCACGAGGGTATAGACGCCGGGCTTGCAATCGGGAATGAAGTCGAGCGCGATCGACTGATGGCGATGCGGCTTCTGCGTGGTGCCTGCCGCGATCACGCCGAACATGGCCCACATCGTATGGGTCACGGTACGCGTCTGCGGAAAGTGCGTATTGCCGAGCAGGATGCTTACGCGGTTGCGCTGCGCAGCACCGGGCGCGCGCGCCACCTCGTCGAGCTCGGCCTGCGCACGCGCGGCAGGATAGAGCGTCGGCGCGAAGCGCGCGCGACCGAAGCCGGCTCCCAGATACGCGAGCAACGGCGCGTCGTTGACGTAATAGAGGCGCGCCGTCGAAACGGCCTCGATCCGCGCCTCGGCGCCGCCGGGCAGTGCGAAGAAGTCGCCCGTGCCGAACTCGAATGCCGCCTCCTTCTGCGTGACGACACCGGAGCCTTCCAGTACATAGCACACTTGAGAAGTGGCCTGCGGATTCAGGCGCACCGACTCGCCAGCCAGAATGCGCACGAAATGCGCAAGCAGCCCCGGACCGGTAGCCTGATAAGCACAGCCAAGCTCCGCCGATAGATCGAGCGGCACGACACGCGTGTGCCCGCTGTCGTATAGCGCGCCGGAAAACGTGTGGTACGGCACCCGCGAAATCAGCTTTGCGCCGATCGGATTGGCGGACGACGTGTATTCGAAGTACTGAGCGTCGCATGTGACGGTCTCGTCGTCGAATGCGAGTGCGGGGTGCGTGATCGGGTTCATGGCAGCAGTCCTCGAAGATTGGGGGATACGCGCCGTGCGATCCTTGCACGGCGTCGCTGGATGCCACTATAGGTTTGAGCCGCGTGAGCCAGAACGGCCCGTTGCCGAAATCAGCTTTGCAGAAATGGGATAACCGGTGCGCGGGGATTGCCCGCTCCCGTACAATCGGCCGATATCCCCAGGGAGCGCTGCCCATGGACTACTTCTCCGCCGTCCGCGCCTTTCTCCACGCGGCCGAACTCGGCAGCTTCAGTCAGGCCGCGGAGCGAACCGGCGTCAAAACCTCCACCGTCTCGCGCCACATCAGCGAACTTGAACGCGATCTCGGCATCGCCCTCTTCAACCGCTCCACGCGCGGCCTCGTGCTCACCGAAGGCGGCCGGGTGTTTCGCGAACACGCGCACGAGGTCGTGCGTAGTCTCGATGAAGCGCGCGAGGCCGCGGCCTCATTGAACCGCTCGCCGCGCGGGCTCCTGCGCGTGACGATGCCGGGGGCGTTCGGGCGGCGCCACATCGTGCGCCACCTGCCCGACTTCATGGACCGCTATCCGAAGATCGATATCGACTGCGTGATCACCGAAAGCGTACTCAACGTGATCGACGCCGGTATCGACCTCGCGATCCGCATTGGCGTGCTGCCCGATTCGCAATTGATGGCGCGCCAGCTCGCGCCGCATCGGCGTATCGTCTGCGCGAGCCCCAGCTATGTGGCGCAGCATGGCTCGCCGCGCGCACCCGACGACCTCGCACAGCACACGGCGCTGCGCTTTGCGCTCGCGCCCGACGACCGCTGGTTCCTCGTCAACCGCTCGCGAGCGAAGACTGAACGCCAGGAACAGGAAGCCGTCGTGCAACTGCAAGGCCGCCTGCGCGTAGACGACACCGACGCGCTACTCGAGCTTGCCGTCGCCGGACGCGGCCTTGCCCTGCTGCCCGCGTGGGCAGCAGGCGCCGCAATCCGCGAAGGCCGCCTGATGCGCGTGCTGCCCGACTGGGAGGCACGGCCTGCGCGCGCCGAACCCGCCATCTGGGCGGTCTATCCGCCGAAAAAGACGGTGTCCTCGAAAGTGCGTGCATTCATCGACTTCTATACCGCGCTATACCGCCGCGAAGGCTATTGGGAGAGCTAAATAGACGTTCGCTTTATTCGCCCCTAACCAGCGGGCATAAAATCGATCGACTGCCGCATATAACCTCGGAGACCGTGCCGCGATCTACTATGATGAATTCCAAACCCCGCACCAAAAAGCAGGTATGGAAGATCGCACGCCGCACTGTTTCCTTGCGACGGGCGGCGTACCCTCGGGCGCACTGCAACCGGACGCCGACGAACAGATCGACCTCGAATTGCTGCCGCTCGCCAGCGTGCGGTCGCGACTGGTATCTGGCGCACTCCTGAACAATGGACATCCGGCATGTGTGTTCTATGCGTTGATTCGGCTTGGCGTGCTCGACTGGACGGGTGCAAGGGAGCGGACCTATGGCGGATACCGAGGTGATCCTGGTTGACGAACACGACCACCAACTGGGCACGATGGAAAAGCTCGCGGCACATCGGCAAGGCCGGCTGCATCGGGCGATCTCCGTGTACGTGTTCAACTCGCGCGACGAATTGCTGCTGCAACGGCGCGCCGCCGGCAAATATCACTGCGGCGGCCTGTGGACCAATACCTGCTGCGGACATCCGCTGCCGGGCGAGCGGACTGTCGATGCCGCGCAGCGAAGGCTCCTGGAAGAAATGGGCCTCGCCTGCGATCTGACCGAAGCGTTCGAGTTCAGCTACCGCGCGATGCTGCCGGGCGGACTCGTCGAGCATGAGTACGGTCATATCTTCTTTGGACGCTCGGACGGCGGACCGGTGCTTGCCCCCGACGAAGCCGACGCTTTCAGCTATCAATCGATCGACAAGATCCACCGCAGCTTTCTGCACGCCCCGCAAGCGTGGACGCCCGGGTTCCAGCTCGTATTCCCGACCTTGTTGGCGCACTTGCCGCCGTTGAGCGCGCCGCACTCGTAGAACGCGAGCGGCCCGCCGGGTGTGTTAGCGGCGACATCGTCAATTCCATGACGATGTCGTCCGGGAATGCAGTGCGTCTCAGTGCGCCGGCTGCAGCAGCCCCCAGGCAACGAGAATCGCCTGGATGCTGCGCGCGTAGGCGTCGCGCTCGCGCGGCGATTCCGAGTGGTAAGCGCCGATCGCGCGCCAGGTGTTGCCGTAGCGCACCATTTTCTGCTTGAGCAGCCAAGCGGCCACGTAGATGTTCACGCACGGGTCGGTCAGTGCGCGGCTCGGTATGCCCTGGCGGGCGAGGTCCGAGAAATGGACCGAGTTGATCTGCAACTGCCCCACATCGATCGAGCCGTTGGCGTTGCGGTTGATAGCCGTCGCATCGCCCTTCGACTCGCGCCACGCCACCGCACGCAGGACGAGCGGATTGACGCCCTGATAGGCGCCGGCCTTCTCGAAGCAGTCGTCGGCGACCGTAGCCGCGCTTGCCGGCGACGAACCCAGCGCCGCCCACGCGGCACACACCATACACACGGCGCGCGCGCGATCGGCCCAATGCCGCGAACGGCGTGTCTTGAGGTTAGCGGGCACGGGCATGAGTCGTTCCTTTGTGGCGCGCGTCATCGCGCCAGCGCGACATCGAGCTGGCGCTCGACGTCCTGCAAATAGGCGCGCGATTCGTCCGACACCACGAGATGCGGCGAAGGCGCAGTGCAATGGCACTCGGGGTGGCGCGATTTCTTCCCGTGCTTCGCGGTGTGGCGGGTAGCCGGGGCCGCCTCGTCATCGTCGTCGCTGGTGGGCGGCGGCAGCATGGCGAGCGTCGGCAACGGCGGATAAACCTTGTCCGTGGCAGCAGGTGCGGCGGTGGGTACGGTGCCGGCAGCGGGCTGCACGGAAGCGCTCGCGCTCGACGATGCGGCATACGCAGTCGATGCCAATGAAACCGATATCGTAAGGAAAACGAAGGAAAAGCGCATCGCGTCAGCCCCCCGCTTGCTGCGGCTTGATCGACACGCTGTACGTCTGGCCCGCACCGGCGGTCAGGTTTTCAAGCGTCAGTCTGCTCGCCTCCTGCGGCGGCACCCCCTTCCAGATTGCCTGATTGAGGTACGGCAGATCCTGTCCCAGTGCCGTCACACGGATCACCGTCGGCTGCTTTTGCGCAGCCGCCAGCGCGCCCGCCTTCGCGAGCACGGCGCTCAGTTGCGGATCGCGCGCGCCCAGCGCGTCGGCAGGAATGTTGAAGTGCATGATCTCGTTCGACGCCTGCGTTTTGGCCGCCTGCGCCGTATTGGCCTGCTGCAGCTGGGCGCAGCCGGTAACGGCCAGCAGAGCGAGTAAGAACAAGGCCCGTTTCACGTCCAGCCCCTCCAGGATTTCATGGCTATGTGCGCGTTTTCGGCTCGATCCCCGGCCAACTTGATACCCGTTCAGCAAACGTTTGCGAAACAGGAAGACTTCCCTCACGAGGTCGCCTTCGGGAGAAAACCGCTGCGCGACGCGCCCGCAATCGCGCAGAGAACTGCCTCGTCGCTATGCCGGATAACGGAGCCCTCGGCGCAGGCCCGACAACGGTTTACGTCTGACGAATGGGCTGCCGCAGCGCGCTCGCCGATACCGCCGGTGGTACGATGCAGGCCAGCCTTTAACCGATGTTTATGCATGGCGCGAGACAACCTCAACGATCTGCAGGCGTTTGTCCTTGTCGCCCGCGAGAAAAGTTTCACCCGCGCGGCGGCGCAGCTGGGCGTCTCGCAACCGGCGTTGAGCCACACGATCCGCTCGCTCGAAGCGCGGCTCGGCGTACGCCTGCTTACCCGCACGACGCGCAGCGTCTCCACCACCGAAGCCGGCGACCGCCTGCTGCAAACGGTGGCGCCGCGCATCGAGGAGATCGAAGCGGAGCTCGACGCCGTTAGCGAGTTGCGCGACAAGCCGTCGGGCACCGTGCGGATCACGGCAACCGACTATGCGATCCAGACCGTCCTGCTGCCCAGACTATCCGGACTACTGAACAAATACCCGGACATCAGGATCGAGTTCGTCACCGATTACGGGCTTTCGGACATCGTCGCGCAGCGTTACGACATCGGCGTGCGGCTTGGCGACCAGGTCGCGAAAGACATGATTGCGGCGCGCATCGCGCCCGACATGCGGCTCGCCATCGTCGGCGCGCCAGCCTATCTCACACGTCGCGGCATGCCGAAGACGCCGCAGGCACTCGTCGACCACGACTGCATCGCCCTGCGCCTGCCCACGCACGGCGGCCTCTACGCGTGGGAACTCCGCAAAGGTCGGCGCAGCTTGCAGGTGCGCGTGGAAGGCCAACTGGTCTTCAACGGCATCTATCCCATGGTGGACGCGGCGCTGGCCGGTCACGGCCTCGCCTACGTGCCGGAGGACCTCGTGGCGCCGCTCGTCGCGGCGGGACGCCTCGCGTGGGTGCTCGAAGACTGGTTCCCCACGTTTCCCGGCTTCCATGTCTACTATCCCAGCCGCCGCCAGCATTCGCGCGCACTCGCGCTCGTGGTCGAGGCCCTGAGATACCGCGTCTGACCGGCATCGGGCGGTCACGGACCGTACCGCATTGATCAATACGATTTATAAGTGCATGCGGCCCCGGGGCCTTTATCCGCGCGCGCGAACGTATTCAAATAGCGGTGGAGGCAACATGCCCGCCCTTTTGGGATCACGAATCACGAAAACGGAGTGCAACGAATGGACTATCGCTACCTGGGCCGCAGCGCCCTGAAGGTATCGCCGCTCTGTCTGGGCGCCATGATGTTCGGCGGAGAGACGGACGAGCCAACCGCAAAGCGCATCATCGACAAGGCGTTCGATCAGGGCATCAACTTCATCGATACCGCCGACGTGTATCACGCCGGACGCTCGGAAGAAGTCGTGGGCCGCGCCGTGAGCGCGCGCCGCGACAACTGGGTCATCGCGACAAAGTTCGGATTCCCGACCACCCAGGGTCCGAACGAGCAGGGACAATCGCGCAAATGGATCATGCAGTCGGTCGAAACGAGTCTGAGACGGCTCGGCACCGATTACATCGACGTCCTGTACTTCCACCGCGCGCTGCCCGGCCTGCCGCTGGAAGAAGGCGTGCGCGCCGTGGCCGACCTGATCCGCCAGGGGAAGGTCCGCTACTTCGGCGTATCCAATTTTCGCGGCTGGCGTATTGCCGAAGTTGCGCGCATTGCGGACCAGCTAGGCATCGACCGCCCCGTGGCAAGCGAGCCGCTCTACAACATGGTCGACCGTACCGCGGAAATCGAGCAGCTCCCCGCCGCGGCGCACTACGGTGTGGGCGTGGTCTCGTACAGCCCGCTCGCGCGCGGCGTGCTGACCGGCAAGTACGCCACCGACGGCGCGCCGCCCGCGGATTCGCGCGCGGGCCGCGGCGACCGGCGCATCCATCAGACCGAATGGCGCCCCGAATCGCTCGCCGTTGCGCAAAAACTGATCGCGCACGCCGCGGCGCGCGGCACCACACCCGTTGCGTTCGCGCTGGCGTGGGTGCTCCACAACCGGCTGATCAGCGCGACCATCGCGGGGCCGCGCACCGAGGCGCAGTGGGACAGTTACATGAAGGCGCTCGAACTGAAACTCGACGCGGCCGACGAGCGATTCGTCGATGCCCTCGTTCCGCCGGGGCACGCCTCGACGCCGGGCTATACGGATCCGGGCTACCCTATCGAAGGGCGCGTCACGGCTTGAGGCCGTCCGTCTCCTCAGCCCGCCGCGGCCTGCTGGAGACTCGCGACGTCGAGCGAAAGCTGGCCGCTCGCGACGATCTGGCTGAGCGGCGCCGGCCGGCCCAGCAGGAAACCCTGCACTTCATCGCAACCTTCGCCGGCAAGCAGCGCGAGCTGGTCGTGGGTCTCGATGCCCTCGGCCAGCACCGGAATGCCGAGGCTCTTGCCGAGCGCCAGCACGGCGCGAATGATCGCCGTGGTCTGGCGGTTCGATTCGGTCTCCCGAACGAACGACTGGTCGAGCTTGATCTTGTCGAACGGGAACGAGCGCAGCGTATCGAGCGACGAATAACCCGTGCCGAAATCGTCCAGCGCCACGCTCACGCCAAGCGACTTGATTTCCTGCAGCACCTTCAGCGAACGCTCGCGGTCGGCGAAGATCGTCGACTCGGTCAGCTCCAGTTCCAGCCGCGCGGGCGCAAGACCCGTCTCGCGCAGCACGTCCTCGACGAGCTTCGGCAGGTCCGCATGGGCGAACTGCACCGGCGAAAGATTCACCGCCACCTTGTACGGCGGCGTCCACGAGACCGCGCGCGAACACGCCTCGCGCAGCACCCAGGCGCCAATGTTGAGGATCAGGCCATTCTCCTCGGCGATCGGGATGAATTCGGAGGGCGGCACGAAGCCGCGGCGCGGATGCTCCCAGCGCAGGAGCGCTTCGTAGCCGCAGATCTCGCCGCTCGAAACCGAGGTCTGCACCTGGTAGTGAACGCTGAGTTCGTGACGCGACAGTGCATCGCGCAGATCGGCGGCCAGCGTGCGGCGCGCTCGCGCGATCTCGTCCATCGCGGGCTCGTAGAAGCACACCGCGTGCGTGAGGTCCGCCTTTGCGCGGTACATCGCGAGGTCGGCATTATTGATGAGCACCGACTTCGTCGTGGCGTCGTCGGGATAGACCGCCACGCCCAGGCTCGCGCCCGAAACGACTTCCCAGTCGTCGTAGCGGATCGTCCGGAACAATGCCGTCTCCAGACGCCCGAGGAATTCGGCCAGATCGTCGCGCGTGCCGAAGCGCTTGACCGCCACGAATTCGTCGCCGCCCACGCGCGCCACGAATTCGCCTTCGCCCACGAGACTCGAGAGCCGCCGCGCGAGAATGCGCAGCACCTCATCGCCCGCGTGGTGGCCGCGCAGGTCGTTGATCTCCTTGAAGCGGTTCAGGTCGATGCCGATCAGCGCGACCTTGCCCTGCTCCGCCTGCGCGCGCGCGAGCTCCAGGTCGAGCCGCTCGTTGAAGCTCGCGCGGTTGGGCAAGCCGGTGAGCATGTCGCTCATCGCCATCACCCGCAGATGTTCGACGGATTCCGCGCGCACGGAGTCGTCGAGCAGGAAGCTCACGAGCCCCGCGCCCGCAATGATGAACGCCATGCCGGCCACCGCGAGCGCCAGCGCGTGAAGCGCGGACGGATTGGAGAACGAGCCGGGGATCGTCATGGGCACGACCTCGAAGGCCGTCATGCCGGTGAAGTGCAGTGCGGCAATGCCGGCCGCGAGCAGCGCCGACATCGAAAGCGCGGAGCCCGGCCCGCGCGACGCCGCATGCTGCAGCGCCCACGCGGCGAAGCCGACCGAAAGCACGATGGAGGCGACGAGATACGTCTGGTTCCAGCTGACGGCCCCCTCGACGCGGTACGCCAGCATGCCGGTGTAGTGCATGAGCGCCACGGCGAGCCCGAGCACCGCGCCGCCCAAAGCGGGCGCGACCCGCCTCCAGCGGCTCGTGGCAATGGCGAAGCCCGCGAGACTGCCGGCCAGCGCGATGAACAGCGAGTCGATGGTCAGCACCGGATCGAACGCCACGGGCACGCCCGGCTCGAAACCGAGTATGGCGACGAAATGCGTGCACCAGATCGCAACGGCGGAGGAGATGCTCGCGAGGAAGATCCAGCCGGCGCGCTGCATGCCGGTTGAAGCGAACGCGCGCAGTGCGAGCCGCGCGGTGACCCACGACCCCGCCCCGCATATCAATACGGCGATCAGGACGATCCAGGGATTGTGCTTCCCGACGATACAGCCCAGCACGGTCATCACTGTCGGCTCTCCTTATTGGCCCTGTCATTGCCACCCCGCGGCGGCTGCACGATAGCATGAGCCGCACCGCAACAGGTAGAGCATTCATGCAGCAGCGCCGGCCTGCTCGCATTCGTATCGAACGCGGGGCGGATTCAATAGAATCGGACACCTACGCAGACCCGGTGCAACTCGGCGAAATTGAGGGCCACATGATGAATCGTTCAGACGACACGACTCACCCAAGCCAGCGTACGCGAAGCAAACCGATGCCCCGCCGCAACGGCCGCTTCGCGCCTGCCGCGACCCTGTTCGTCGTCTTGTCGGCGATGCTGTTTGCGGCGCCGGGTGTGATGCCTGACGCGGCCCGCGCGGACACGCCCGACGGCGACGCCCCCTACCATGTCGGCGAAGCGCAACGCGCGTTCGTTCCAACGGTCGCACGCAACTGGCGCGGCGCAAAGACCGAACGGCTCGTCGCGACGATCTGGTATCCCGTCGATCCCGGCCTGCCCGAAATGCCCCGGGGATTCGGGCCGCCGGACGACCCCATCTTTCGCGGGCATCCTGTCGCGCAGGCGACTGCGCCTTCGAATGCGCAGGCGCGCTATCCGCTGATCCTGCTCTCGCACGGCACGGGCGGCACGGCAACCGACGAGGACTGGCTTGCCGCCGCGCTCGCGGCACACGGCTACATCGTGGCGGGCGTCAATCACCCGGGCAACAACGCGCTCGAACCGCTCACGCGCGAGGGCTTCCTGCTGTGGTGGGAGCGCGCCACCGACGTGAGCGAAGCGCTCGACGGCCTGACTGCCGATCCGGTTTTCGGGCCGCGTATCGACACAGCCAGGATAGGCGCCCTCGGCTTCTCGCTAGGCGGTTACACGGTGCTGGAACTGGCCGGCGCCCGCACGCGTCTCGCGGCGTTCGAGGCTTTCTGCGGCTCGCCCGCGGCCGACGCGATCTGCACCCCGCCCGAAGCGAAACGGCAAGCGGGCGGCCCGAGCCTGAGCGCGCCGCCTACCCCCACCATGAAGGAGTCGATGGCACACGCCGGGGATTCGTATCGCGACCCGCGCGTCAAAGCCGTTTTCGCCATCGCGCCGGCCCTCGGCGAAGCCTTCGACGCCAGTTCGTTCGCCGACGTCGAGATTCCGGTGGCGTTGGCCGCCGGCGTCAACGACACGACCGCGCCGCCCGCCACCAACGTCCAGCGGATTGCGGGCTTCCTGCCACAGGCGAGCCTGCTGATGCTGCCGGGCGCATCGCACTACACGTTCATCGACGTTTGCCTGCCCGCCGGCGCGCAACGTCTGCCCTCCGTTTGCAAGGACGGCCCGGGGGTGAATCGTGAAGCGGTGCATGAAGCGACCGCCGCCCGCGTACTGACCTTCTTCGACGCCGCGCTCGCAGCGCATCCGGCCAGCGTGGCGGCGAAGTGAAACCCCGGCAAAATTCCAATAGCACGATCGTTCTATTTTGTGTACGCTTTCGGGAATCGACTATTTTTGCGAGCGTGCGCCATGTCGCTGATCTTTTCCCGCCGTGACCTGAATTTCCTGCTCTACGAATGGCTCGACGTCGAAAGCCTCACGCGCATCCCGCGCTACGCGGACCACTCGCGCGAGACCTTCGACGCGGCGCTCGACACGTGCGAAAAGATCGCCACCGATCTGTTCGCCCCCCACAACAAGAAGAACGACCAGCACGAACCGCACTTCGACGGCGAGACCGTCACGATCATCCCCGAGGTGAAAACCGCGCTGAAGGCGTTCTGCGAGGCGGGTCTGATGGCGGCCGGTCAGGACTACGAATATGGCGGCATGCAGTTGCCGCTCGTCGTCGAAAAAGCGGGCTTCGCGTGGTTCAAGGCGGCCAACGTGGGCACGAGCGCCTACCCGTTCCTCACGATCGGCAATGCCAATCTGCTGCTGGCGCACGGCAGCCAGAAGCAGATCGACACGTTCGTGCGGCCCGAACTCGAAGGCCGCTACTTCGGTACCATGTGCCTATCCGAGCCGCAAGCGGGCTCCTCGCTCTCGGACATCGCCACACGCGCCGAATACGAGGGCGAAGCGCCGCTCGGCGCGCAATACCGGCTGCGCGGCAACAAGATGTGGATTTCGGGCGGCGAGCACGAGCTCTCGGAAAACATCGTGCATCTGGTGCTGGCGAAGATTCCCGGCCCGGACGGCAAGCTGATCCCCGGCGTAAAGGGCATCTCGCTCTTCGTCGTGCCGAAGTACCTCGTCAACGAGGACGGCTCGCGCGGCGAGCACAACGACGTCGTGCTCGCGGGCCTCAATCACAAGATGGGTTATCGCGGCACGACCAACTGCCTGCTGAATTTCGGCGAGGGCACGAAGTACACGCCGGGCGGCCATGCAGGCGCGATCGGCTATCTCGTGGGCAAGCCGCACCAGGGCCTCGCCTGCATGTTCCATATGATGAACGAGGCGCGCGTGGGCGTGGGGCTCGGCGCGACGATGCTGGGCTACACCGGCTACCTCCACGCGCTCGACTATGCGCGCAACCGTCCGCAGGGGCGGCCGCCCGGCGCCGGCGGCAAGGATCCGGCTTCGCCGCAGGTGAAGCTCATGGAGCACGCGGACGTGCGCCGCATGCTGCTGGCGCAGAAAAGCTATGTGGAAGGCGCGCTCGCGCTCAATCTCTACTGCGCCAAGCTCATCGACGAAGCGCAGGCAATTGCCGACGACGCCGAACGCGCACCGTACACGTTGCTGCTCGACCTGCTCACGCCGATCGCCAAGAGCTGGCCCTCGCAGTGGTGCCTTGCGGCCAACGACCTCGCGATCCAGGTCCACGGCGGCTACGGCTACACGCGCGAGTACAACGTCGAACAGTTCTACCGCGACAACCGCCTGAATCCGATCCACGAAGGCACGCACGGCATCCAGGGGCTCGACCTGCTCGGCCGCAAGGTGGTGATCGAAAACGGCGCGGCGTTGAAGTTGTTCGTGCAGCGCGTGCGGGCCACGCTCGACCGCGCTCAGTCGAGCGGCAATGCAACCCAGGCCGGGCATGCACGTGCGCTCGATGCCGCGCTGCACCGCCTCGTCGAGGTCACGCAGACGCTGTGGTCGGCGGGCGACGCCACGGTAACGCTCGCCAATGCTTCGGTGTACCTGGAAGCCTTCGGCCATGTGGCAATGGCATGGATCTGGCTCGAACAGGCACTGGCGGCGCATGCCGCGCTGACACAGACCGTCGCACAGGACGCGGACTTCTATCGCGGCAAGCTCGCCGCCGCTCAGTACTTCTTCGCGTGGGAGTTGCCGAAAACGGCGCCGCAATTCGATCTGCTAACGACACTCGACCGCACGACGCTGGACATGCAGGACGCGTGGTTCTAACGTCGTTGTCGTTGCATAGACAACCAGAACATCAAAGGCTGTCGAGCAAAAAATAAACGCCGACGATCACGCCCATCGAAAACGCGGCACACCCGGCAGCACACGCAAAGTCCATGAGATTGCTGTGGTTCTGTCGAATGAAGCCGGTCGCGTCGCGGGCCGGCTTCGTGGCGGCCATTGCCGCGCCAACGAAATCGGTCGCCTTGATCCTGGTATCGAAGTAGTTCATGAGATTGGAAATTTGGAGCAGTAGATACGGGATCACAGAGATTCTCCGGTCCGGTCAAAAGGCGTTACTGGCCGTTGCACGCCACGAAGTAGCCGATCAGGAAGGGCAGGAAGAGCAGCGTGCCGCAAAGCAGCGCGGCGGCCTGAACCAGGCGGTCGTTGGATCGCACGGCAGCGCGACGACGCAGAAGCAACGTATCAAGCAGCAAATTCGGGCTCATGGCTTTTCTCCGGCAAGGTTGTTTTCAAGGCGGATGTCAGAATAGGCTTACGCCCACACCAGAAACACCGAACTAGTCCTATAGTGAATGGACTGCGGCGGCCTGCCGCACTCGCCCCAACTGCTGCGACGAAGCCGCGCCAAATATCTCGATAAAGTCTGATGTCGGCAGCAGGCCTGGCTGGCTATCCTGATCTCTGTCTCGTATTAACCGTGTCCGTCGAATGCTTCCTCTGCATTCGGCCATTCTGAGTTGCAGATCTCTCGGACAGAGCATGTGTCCGCACCCGCATACGAGCCCCGCAGCGACCCATTGCTTTAACCGCGAGATCCTGACGTGATTTGCTCGAATTCATCCCTTGCCTGGCGGCAGCCGATTGCCGCCGCGACCGATCGTTCCCTCATCATCAAGCGCAAGAAAATCCTTGGCGTTATTGCTTTGGCGACCCTGTGCATCGCTGTGACGGGCGCTCCTCGCGCCGCATCGGCCGCGGCTGCATTCGACGCGTTCAGTCATACGGGCCGGCCCCGCCTCGTCGCGCGAGGCGCGTTGCCGGTCGCGCGGTCCGCCGATTTCGTCGAGAACGCCTGGTCGTCGGCACCAGTCAGCGGCGGTGTCTGCACCGGACCGTTCGCCGGCTTGTCCGATGGCAGGCCGGAATTCGGGCCTGCCGCTTCGATCACGTCAGGCAGGATGACGATACCGCCGAACGAGCGCACCGCCGATGCGCTTTGCTCGGTGCTGGAATCGATGCGCCTGCTCGCGAACCGAGGTCTTTCCAGCAATGGGCATCAATGGTCCGGCCGGGTGACGCCGCTGGGCGGCGCGAGCGCGTTCACGCAAACAGCGAAAGCGACCACGCCCGGCGATGCCATGAGTTCTGGAGTGCTTATCAAAGCCGGGCAGGCGGGTACCGTTGCGGTTGACTCGACGCTACGCGAGTCGCTCGCGCAAGCCGGCTTTTCCGCCGAAGTCATTGCGCAGATCGGCCGGATTTTCGGCCATCGCGTGGACGTCGACGCCCGTGCGCAGGTGGGCGACAGGTACAGGATCGTGATGGACACGGCGGACGGCTCGGCGGAACCGCGCATCGAAGCCATCGAAGTGAGGATCCAGGGGCAGACGTACAACGCGTTGTGGTTTGCCGCGCCGGCTGCAACTCACGGCGCGTACTACACGCCCGAGGGCGCGCCGCTCACCGAAAGCCGGTTCGCGATGCCGCTTGACTATCGCCGCATCAGCTCGCCGTTCGGCATGCGCGAGCATCCTGTGTATGGCGAACTGCGCTTTCATAAGGGTGTCGATCTGACCGCCCCCGTTGGCACGCCAATCTACGCGGCCGCAGCAGGCACCGTCGAGATGGCGACCGACCGCCGGGGTTATGGCAAACATATCGTGCTGCACCACGCCGAAGGCTATTCGACCTGCTACGGGCATCTATCGGCGTACGCAAGCGCGCTCAAACCCGGACAACGCGTCGAGCAAGGCCAACTGATCGGCTACGTCGGTCGCACGGGAACGACAACCGGCCCGCATCTGCACTTCGAAACACGCATCAACGACCGGCCGGTCGACCCGCTGACGCTGACGTCGCCCGAATTCGTCGCGCCCCTGTCGGGTTTTGCGCGGCAAGCATTCGACTCTCGCGTCGGAACCGCGCGCATGAGTCTCGCGATGCTCGCTGCCGACCAGGCGCCCCGATGGTGAGGCGGCCAGCGATAGAATGAGGATCGCTCCACCTACTCTGACTCGCACCGCATGCAACTGCTCGACCACGTATCGATCGGCGTGCCCGATCTCGACGCCGCCCGGCCGTTCTACGACGCCATCATGAGCGCACTGGGCGCAGCCAAGGTCTATGACCGCCCCCAGGCCCTGGGCTATGGCGAACGCTGCTCGCAGGACGACACGGCGTCCACGTGTCTTGCCGTCTATCTCGACGCCAGCGCCATCGGCACGAACAAGCGGCACTGGTGCTTCAAGGCCGCGACGCGCGTCCAGGTGGATGCGTTCTTCGCAGCGGGACTCGCGAACGGCGGCCGCTCCGACGGCGAGCCTGGGCTACGCCCGCATTATCACGCCGCTTATTACGCGGCTTTCCTGTTCGACCCCGCGGGCAACCGCGTCGAGGCGGTGTGCCACGCCGCCGCGCGCTGACGCACGAGCGCAGCCGCCGCCGGCTCCGGCGCGCCGCGCAATCGGGATCGCTCGCGAAAAAGCGCTCACGAGCCGAAGAACGGCTGGCAGAAGTCCGGCGGCCCGACGCAATCTCCCGGACCGTTCGGCTGCGGATTCAGGCTCGCGCATCCGGACATGGCGGCCACTGCCGCGACGCAGACTGCCGCGCGCAAGACATAAGTGACGATACGTGATTTCATGAGATCGAATCTCGGTTGAGCGGCCGCAATACGGTTCCGTTGCAACACGCGGCCGCCTCGCCACAACGGATGCAAACATCGCGCTCAGTGGTGCGCGTAGATCGTCCTGTTGAGCATCTGAAGCTGCCCGTCGCGCTCGGCCTGCACGAGCTGCCGGTACACCTGCGCGCGCGTCAGCGGGCCGCCGCTCGTCACGGTGGCCGCAGCCCGCGGCGCCGTGCCGGTCTGCCCGGCGGCCGGTGTGCCGGACACGCCCTGCGCCTGCGCGAGGGCGGACATCGACAACATCAGCGCAGCGCATACCCCATTCCAGCGTGTTTTCATTTCACTCTCCTCTACGGCCAGCCGGCCGCTCCGTGGCTCAATCCGTCGGCCTTGCGGCGCCGGCCGAATCGCGTTGCATCTCGTGAGGCAAGGATAGAGGGGCGCACTTCGCGCGAAATCCGCAGCAAAATGAAGAAATGTTTAATGGCGCGCAACCAGGCGCCGGGGGACGGTCGGGCCGTTCGACCGATGGGGGGAAAAGCGGCTCCGCGGATCGGGCGTGCCGGCGCCTTCGCCTACTTCGAATTCCTTATGATTTCGCGCGGCGTCAGTCCCAGAAGACGATTCATCCAGTGCGCCATATGGCTCTGATGCGCGAACCCCGCCTCCAGGGCGATCTGGCTCACGCTCAATTCGCCTTCGACCAGAAGCGCTCGCGCGCGCTCGACGCGACGGCGCACGATGTACTGATGCACCGGCAAACCCACCGTTTCGCGAAAGAGCACCTTGAAATGCGGCACGCTCATGTCCACGAGCGCCGCAAGCTCGTCGAGCATGAGCCGCTGATCGAGGCAGGCCTCGATGTAATCGGTTACACGCGCCGCCGCGCGCGGGCCGAGCGTGGAGCGGCGGCCACCGGGTAGCGGTGCGCCGTCGAGCAGTCGCACCACCATTGCCGTGCCTATGCTCTGCGCGAAAAGCGGGTCCGAGACTTCGCCCGCTTCGAGTTCGGCCTGCAACGTCCAGGCAAGATATTGCAGACGGGAATCCCGCAGTTGCAAGCGCGGCCGGATCTGCCTGCCGGCGCGGCGGCCGTCCAGTTGCTCCGCGATCGTGCGGACAAAAGATTCCTCGAACCAGATGCGCAGAATGGTGCAGTCCGCATCGTCGGTCCAGACGCCCTCGAGGCCGGCCGGCACGACGTCGGCATCGCCATGCGCCTGCAGGCGCGCGACATGCCGGCCGTCGCATACGCAGTTGGCCCGCACGGGGGAGCCCACATGGACCCCGATCCGGTGATGATCCGCCGCGGGAATGCGATGCTGCCCCGCCGAAATGGCCAGCAGTTCGGCGCCGAATCCCTGCCAGCCCAGCCTGGCGCTGGAACGCAGGCTGGCGCGAGCGCTCGCTTCCCGGTTCGAATCTGCCGTCCGTGCGTCCATGCTGTCTCCGGTCCCGTGCAAAGCCGTCGGCTACGGTGCCGCCGCGCCTTCAGCCAGTCTAATGATCCCTGGCGGCCGCCGCAACGAAACGCAAAGGCGCCGCGCGTCGCGCGCCATCCTTTCCTGCACGATTCCATCCGTTCCTGCGCGCCCCGCCGATCTCGCCCCTCTATGATCGACTCACACCCTGTCAGCAAGGATCGAATCATGTTCGTCATCTTCGGAGCATCGGGCCGCGCGGGATACGCGAGTGCGAGCGCATTGCGCAAGGCCGGGCGGCGCGTGCGCGCCGTCGTGCGCGGCGCCCATCAAGGCGAGCGTCTCGCTGCGCTGGGCTGCGAAATCGCTCTCGCCGACCTGAGAGACACGAAGTCGGTGGCAGCGGCGCTGGAGGGCGCCGGCGCCGTGCAGATGCTCTGCCCCGTGCCGGAAGGCGATACGCAGCCCGAAACGACGATGCGCCAGATGATCGACGCCGCAGCCAGTGCACTGCGCACCAACCCGCCTCCGGTCGTTCTCGCCATCTCCGACTATGGTGCGGAACTGCCCTTGAACACCGGCATCACGGGCCTTTATCACTATCTCGAACATCGGCTGACGCACGTCGCACCGCACCTGACCCTGCTTCGTTCAGCAGAACATATGCAGAACTGGGCGAGGATTTTGCCGCCCGCGCTGGCGTCCGGCGTCCTGCCGAGCCTGCATCATCCGCTCACCCAGCCGATCCCGACCGTTTCGGCCGAGGACGTGGGCACAGTCGCGGCCGAATTGCTGCTCGACGCGCCACGCGCCAAACCCCTCCGCATCGTGAGCATCGAGGGACCGCGCCGCGTCAGCGTGAACGAAATCGCAGCAACGCTAGGCGAACTCAGCGGACGGCCGATCCGGGCACAAACGCTGCCGCGCGACGCGTGGACACCCACGCTGCTGCGCGCAGGACTCAGCGAAAATCACGCGCGCCTCATTACCGACCTTTACGACGTCTACAACACGGGCAAGATCGACGTGGAAAGCGATCGCAGCGAGCGCCGCTTTGGCAAGACGGAATTACGCACCGTGTTCGCTTCGCTCCTGTCCAGACTGCCGAGTGCGTTGTCGTAGCGTTCGTTCGCACGACCCAGGCCGCGCCGCCCCTCCTACCCTCCCCTTTGCGCGCAGACGTTCTACAACGTCTGCGCGTTCACGCGACTATCGGCAAGTCGGCCGATTTGTTATAATTCGATCAAGCGTCCGAAACAAATCTAACGCCGCACGAAACTGCGACGGAACAGCAACGAAACTGCGGCAAAGCCGTCCGAGGCGGGCGCCGCGTTCCACCTCCACATGGCCAAAACGAACCGGCTGCAAGCGCTTGCCGACGCGCTCGCCAAACACAACGTCATGCATCTGCGCGATGCGGCTTCGTTGCTTGGCGTCTCCGAAATGACGGTGCGGCGCGATATTGCCGCCAATCCCGAGCGATTCACTTACCTCGGCGGCTACATCGTGAGCGCGGCAGACGTGCCCAATGCCGTCGGTTACTCGCTGGAGTCGGAGAAGGACCATTTCGCGCCGGCCAAGGCGCAAGCCTCGGCACATGCGGCACGGCTCATTGCCGAAAACGACACCATCTTCATCGATTGCGGCACCACGATGGCCGCGCTCACGCGCCTCATTCCCTCGCATCTGCAGATCACGGCCGTGTGCTACTCGCTGAACGTTGCGGAAGTGCTGCGCCGCATGCATAACGTGCGCATGATTCTGCTGGGCGGGGTCTATGTGCCGTCGTCGGATTCGTTTTCCGGCGAGGAAAGTCTCGAGATGTTGCGCCGCATGGGCATCAACAAGGCGTTCATTTCGGCGGGTGGCCTGGATGTCACGCGCGGCGTGACGTGCTGGAATTTTCACGAAGTGGCGATCAAGCAGGCCGCCATGGCGAGCGCCGTCCAGCGCCATCTGGTCGTCGACACGAGCAAGTACGGCGTGGTGAAGGCCTGGCGCTTTTCGCAGATGAACGACTTCGACTCCATCATCACCGAAAAAGGCGAAGAGCCGCGCAAGCGTAGCGCCTGAGCCGCGCCTCGTCTGCCCCGCCTCTTGTGTCGGCTTGCCGGCTGCGGCCGGCATCCCCGGCCGGCCCAGCCGCGCGGCATCTCAGCCGCGGCGACGCAGCGCGAACAGCGTGCCGGCCACGAGAATGAACGCGCCGATAATCACCTTCTGCCAGGTGCTGGGCACGCCCACGAGAATCAGGACGTTGTTGATGAGCGTCACGAGCGCCACGCCCATCAGCGTGCCGACCACGGTGCCGCTGCCGCCCGTGATGCGCGCGCCGCCCAGAATCACGGCCGCGATCACGTCGAGTTCCGAACCCACCAGATCGAACGGATTGGCGAGCCGGTTGTTCGAAACGTGCAGAATGCCCGCCACGCCCGCGAGAAATCCCGTATAGCCGAATACGAAGAGCCGGATCGCACGCAGGTTGAAGCCCAGCCGCTCCGCAATCGCGGGACTGCCGCCCATCGCATACACGCCGCGGCCCATCATCGTGCGATTGAGCAGCCACCAGGTGAGCACGGCGCCCGCCACGAGTGCGATGACCGACATCGGCAGCACGGCGTCCAGCCCGTCGACCGTGCGGTACGCCATGAGGGGAATGCGGCCGAAGTGGTCCATGCTGTGCGGGATGTTCATGAAGAACGTCGTGCCCACGAAGGTCAGCAGGATCCCGCGATACAGGTACTGCGTGCCGATCGTCACGATCAGCGAGGGCGCCTGCAGCCGGTGCACGATGAAGCCGTTGATCAGGCCGAGCAGGATGCCGCCTAGCGCCCCCGTCAGCAGGATCAGCAAGAACGGCTCGTCGGGCCACCAGGCGAATACGGCCTTCGTGATGGAGTACATCGTGAGCGCGCCGATGGCCGTAAACGACACGTCGATGCCGCCCGAAGCCAGCACGACGAGCGTGCCGAGCGCGAAGAGCGAGGTGGTGGTGGCCGAGTGGAGCAGGTCGAAGAGCGTCGCCCACTGCAGAAAGCGCGGGTTGATGGAAGCGACGACTACGCAGGTGATCACGATCAGCGCGGCCGTGAACCACTCGGGGTTGCGCGCGAGCTTCGCGCGCCAGTTGAGCGAGGGCGCCTCGCGCGCCACTTCGACGGTATCGGAAGAACTCATGGTCTGATTGATGCTCATACGGGTTCCTGCCACGGTAACGCGGGTTTCATGCGGCTTCGGCAAGGAGCGCGCGATAAAGCTGGGCCTCGGTCAGGCTCTCGGCACGGTGTTCCTCGGCAACGCGTCCTTTTCGCATCATCAGCACGCGGTCGCAGTTCTGCAGCAGCTCCGGCAAGTCGTCGCTCACGAGCAGGATGCCGATGCCGCGCTGCGCGAGACCCTGCATGATGCGATAGATGATGTCCTTCGACCCCACGTCCACACCCACGGTCGGCCCATGCAGGATCAGCACGTGCGGGTCGATGGCGAGCCACCGGCCGATCAGAACGCGCTGCTGGTTGCCGCCCGAAAGCGATTGCACGGCCTTGTCCACGTTCGGCGTGGCGATCTGCAGCTCCTTCACCGTTTCCTCGGCCATGGAGCGAGCGCGCACGCGATCGATCTGGCCGAAGCGGTCGCGCAGGCTCGCGATCATCGCCGTGATCACGTTGTCGCGTATCGACTTGTCGAGAAAGAGCCCTTCGTTCAGGCGGTCTTCGGGCACATAGCCAATGCGCTCGCGCTTTGCGTCGCCCGGCGTAGCAAGCCTGATCGTGCGGCCGTCCAGCACGATGCTGCCGCTGTCGGCCGGCGCGACGCCTGCCAGCGCGCGCGCCAGCTCGTTGCGCCCCGAATCGAGCAGGCCCGTGACGCCGAGTATCTCGCCGCGATGCAGCGAGAACGAGACGTCCTGGAACTGGCCCGCGCGCCCAAGGCCGCGCACGTCGAGCAGCACCTCGCCTTCGGGCGCATCGACGCGATAGCGGTCCTGTGACAGCTGGCGCCCCGTCATCATTTCGCTAAGCTGCGCCTTGGTGTAATCGGCGATCGGTCCCTGCGCGACTTTCTGGCCGTCACGCAGCACGATCACCTCGCCGCCGATCGCATAGCATTCGTCGAGCTTGTGGCTCACGAACAGCACCGTCACGCCGTGAGCGCGCAACTGGCCGAGCACGGCGATCAGGTTCGTCACTTCCTTTTGCGTGAGCGACGTGGTGGGCTCGTCCATGATCACGAACTTCGCCTCGCTCGCGATCGCACGCGCGATCGCCACCAACTGGCGCGTCGCGAGCGGCAACTGCTCGATGAGGGTCGCCTGAAAATCGGCGTCGCCCGGCAGGCCGACGGCGCCCAATGCGCGCGCCGCCGTGCGCGCGAGCTCGCGGCGGTCGAACGTGCGGGCGAGGCGCCCGCTGTGCTCGGCCAGCTCTGTCGTGAGGCCCACGTTCTCGGCCACGCTCATGTTCGGCAATAGTGAGAGGTCCTGATAGACCGTCTCGATGCCGGCCGCGAGCGATTCGAGCGGCGAAAGCCGCGCGAAATGCTGGCCGTCGATCACGAGCTCGCCCTCGTCGGGCGGCTGCGCGCCGGAGATGATCTTGATGAGCGTGCTCTTGCCGCAGCCGTTCTCACCGAGCAGGTGATAGATCTGCCCGCGCTCGAACGTGAGCGTGACGCCGCGCAGCGCGTGCACGCCGGTAAAACGCTTGTGCACGCCCAGCACCTGCAATAGCGGTTCTGAAGCCATGTTCTGACTCACCATCGTGACATTGCTACAGGGCGCGCGACACCAGATCGCGCGCCCGTTTCTCCGATCAGAAGTTGTACTGCTTGTAGTTCGACTTGTCGACGCTCACCCAGCCCTGGCCGCGCACGATGATGCCCTTGCCCGGGCCCTTCGTCACCGTGACCTTTTCATAGCCCGGCAGGCCCAGATTCGCGCCGTTCTCCACGGTCTTACCCTGGATCAGCATCAGCGCGATCTTGTTCATCGCGATGCCGGCCAGCTTCGGATCCCAGAACGCAATGCCGTTGATCGCACCGCTTTCGAGGTACTTGCCTGCCTCGGTCGGCAGACCCGTGCCGTAGACGCAGACCTTGCCCTGCAGGCCGGCTTCCTCGACGGCGCGGCCGATGCCGAGCACGTCGAGCGAGGACGAACCCTGGAAGCCCTTCAGGTCCGGATGCTTGCGCAGCACTTCCTTGGCGACTTCATAGGCGCGCTCGCCGTCGTTGTTGGTTTCGAGGTTGTCCTCGACCAGCTGCATCTTCGGATACTTCTTCTTCGCGTTGTCGATGCCGCCGTCGGCCCACTGCACCTGCGAGCGGCTGCCGAGCGAGCCGACGAGCGTGGCCCATTTGCCTTCGTTGTGCATGCAGGAAGCGAGCCGGTCGTTGAGCGCGGCGCCGTAGGCCGAATTGTCGAATGCTTCGACGTCGACCATCGTGTTCTTCTCGTTGTCGGCCTCGTGCGTGACCACCTTGATGCCGCGATCCATCGCCTTCTTGAGCGCCGGTTCGAGCGTGGGCGGATCATAAGGCACGACGGCGATCGCGTTCACCTTCTTCGCGATCAGGTCGTCGATGATCTTCAGTTGCTGGGCGGCGTCGGCCTGGCCGGGGCCGGTCTGATAGACCGTCACGCCGGGGTTCTGCTGGCCGAACTCCTTCACGCCTTCTTCCATACGATTGAACCAGCTGATGCCGGTCACCTTCACCACGGTCACGATGGTGACGTTGTCGGCCGCGTGCGCCGCGACGGCGAGACCCGCAGCCAGCGCGCAGGCGGTAAGCGCCACGCTGAGTCGTTTGAATTTCATTTCGCATGTCTCCTTTGTTGTTCGCTTTCGCCCCGGAAATGATGGCGGCGGACCTCCGAGGCTCGAGGCCCGCCGGCGTTAACCGTCGTGCCGCCTTCAGCCTGGCGCTCGCGGCTTCGCGCCGGGCTGTGCCGATGCAAAGCCGAAGATCGACCGCACCCGCTCGCCGCCCGCGAACGCGAGCGAAAGCAGCAGCAGGAAACCCCAGGCGCAGTCGCCGAAGAACTGCGAAACGTTCATCAGATTAAACAGGCTGGACAGAAACTGCAGGACCGTGGCCGCGAAAAACACGCAGATGATGCGGCCATATCCGCCTGCGGGATTCACGCCGCCCATCACCGCGATCAGGATCGCGATCAGCAAATACGAGTTACCGTAATCCCATTTCGCGCTCAGCGTATGCGAAACGCTCACGAGGCCCGCGAGCGAGGCGAGCACGCCGCACATCGTATAGGTGATGATGAGCATGCGCGCGCGCGGAATGCCCGCGTAGAATGCGGCGCGCTGATTCGTGCCCATCAGGTAAAGACGCAGTCCGAACGGTGTGCGCCTGAGCAGCCACCCGAGCAGCACGACCACGGCGAGGAAGAGGCACAGCGAAATCGGCACCTGGAAGAACGTGCCGTTGCTGATGTCGGCAAGCGGTTCGACGTAGTCGACGTGCACCGAGGCGCCGTTGCTGAGCGCCACCGCAAAACCCGTGAAAAGCAGTTGCGTGCCGAGCGTGCAGAGAATGGGCGTGAGCGAAAGCCGCGCGATCACGATGCCGTTGAGCAGGCCGCCGATCAGCCCCATGCCGAGCACAATCGCGCAGAAGAGCGCGGTGTAGAGCACCGGCGAATCGTCGCCGCTCACGAGCTTCGGCACCACGAGCGCCGCAATCATGCCCGAGAGGTTTGCGAGCCCCACGCCCGAGAGGTCGATGCCGCCGTTGCCGGAGAGCATCGAGAGCATGATGCCGAGCGCGAGCAGGGCGACTTCGGGCAACTGGGCGCCCATCGACTGCAGATTGTCGATGCCGACGAAGAGGCCGTGCGAAAGCCAGATCGCCACGAGCACGACGAGCAGGTTCACGACCAGCAGAAAGTTCAGTTGCCGGTCGCCGAACCACCTTGCGAATAAAGATGACTTCATGAGACGTCGTCCTTTGCCATGACCTGGGTGGCGTCAGTGCGCCGGAGCCGGCGTGCGGGAGAGCAGCGCGTCGACTTCCTCGCGCGTGGGCATCGAAGGCGCCGTGCCCGGCCGCGTTACGGAAATGCCCGCCAGCGCACAACCAAAACGGGTGGCCTCCAGCGGCTCGTCGCCGCGCGCGAGCGCCGCCGCAAAGCCGCCCGTGAAGCCGTCGCCGGCCCCGGCCGTTTCCACCACCGCGCCGCAACGGAACGCCGGCAGCAGTACCGATTTCCCGCGTGTGTGAAAGAGCGCGCCCGCTTCGCCCAGCGTCACGATCACGGCGCCCGCGCCCTTCTGCAGCAGGACGTCGGCAGCACGGCGCGCGTCGTCGGCGTCACGGATCTCGATGCCGGTCAACGCGGTCGCTTCGGTTTCGTTCGGCGTCACGTAATCGCAAAGCGGAAAGATGTCGTCGGGCAGCGACATCGCGGGAGCCGGGTTGAACACCGTTTTTACGCCGTGCCGGCGCGCGAGTTCGAGCCCGCGCCGCGCCGCCGCCAGCGGCTGCTCCAGTTGTGTGACGAATACCTGCGAGGCGGCGATATCGGCCTCGATCGCGTCCGCGTCGGCAGCCTCCATCGTGCCCGCGGCACCCGCCGCGACGATGATGGCATTCATGCCGGTCGTTTCGTCCACGAAGATGTGGGCCGCGCCCGTCGCCGCGTGATCCACGGCCTTCGCGCGCGCCGTGATGCCCTCGTCCGCCCAGGTCTTGCGCGCGATCTCGCCGAACGCGTCGTTGCCGAGCCGCGTGCAGAACACCACCTGCGCGCCGGCGCGCGCCGCCGCGACGGCCTGGTTCGAACCCTTGCCGCCCGGTCCCATGGCAAACGCCGATCCTGCGATGGTCTCGCCGATCAGCGGCATGCGGCTCGCGCGAAACGCGAGGTCGGTCACGTAAATGCCGAGAATGACGACGCGCCCGCTCATTTGCCCGGCTCCGTCGCACCTGGCGCATCCGGCGCCAGCAGCACGCCTTTCGTGAAAATGAAGCAGCCATAGCCGCGCGCCTCGCCGGAGGCGATCACGCAATAGGCCCCGCGGGCGCGGGCGTAGAACGCGTGGCGCTCGATCGGCGCGAACGGCACGGGCCGGCCTTCGGCGACATCGACTTCGGCCTGCGCCTCGCGCTGCACCGCCGGAATGGCATGGGGCTCGCCCACCACTTCCATGCGCATGGCAGGTGCTTCGACGAAGGTGTCGAGCGGCAGCACGGAGAGGATGGCGCGCACGGCACGCGGCGCGTCGGCGCCGTCGATGCGCAGCAGCTTGCCGAGCACCGTTGCGCGGGCAACGGAATCGGCGGGAAAGTTCGCGTCGCAGACGACGAGTTCGTCGCCGTGCCCCATCGCGCGCAGCGCGTGCAGCACGTCGGCGTTCAGCAGCGGGTCTAGATTCTTCAGCATGTTGTCTCCTCCGATTCAGGCGTTACGGCTTTCTTCGTTTCGAAGCCGCTCAATCGCCGTACGGTATCCAGATGTTCTTCACCTGTACTGCATGCCGCAAGAACGGCAATCCTGCGCTCGTGCGGTCGAACCAGTCAACCTGCCGGCCGTAATCGACAAACGTGCGCTTCAGGTTGCCGACCGACTCGCGCTCCACCAGCGTCGAATCGGCCGCCTGCCCGAAGCACCAGAGCGCGTCCACGTCGTCGTGCTTCGCGAGTGCCGGCAGCAGCGCCGCGCGCTCGCCGGTCAGGATGTTGAGCGCGCCCGCCGGCACGTCCGACGTTTCGACCACCTGATAAAAGTCCGTGGCCGCGAGCGGCGATGCCTCGCTCGCCAGCACGACCACGCGATTGCCCATCGCGAGCGCCGGTGCGGCCAGCGAAACGAGCGCGAGCAACGGAGCTTCGTCAGGACAAACAATGCCGACCACGCCAAGCGGCTCATGCATCGCGAGCGCCACGCCGCGCAGCGGCGGCGTGTGCACGGCGCCGTCGTATTTGTCGGCCCAGGCGGCGTAGTAGAAGAGGCGCTCGATGGACATCTCCACTTCGCGCGCCGCCGAACGCACGTCGTACCCCGCCCGGCGCGCGAGCTGATACGCGAACTCTTCGGCACGCGCGCTCAGATTCTCCGCGAGGTAGTAAAGCACCTGGGCACGGCCGTGCGTGCTCATCTGCGTCCACTTGAGTGCACCGCGCGCCGCCGCGACCGCATCGCGCACGTCCTTGCGGCTGCCCGCACCCACCTCGCCCGCCCAGTCGCCGTCCGGCGTATAGACCGTGTGCGAGTAGCCGCTATCGGGGCGAACCTGCTTGCCGCCGATGAAGAGTTTCGCCGTGCGGTCGAGCCGCTCCACCGCAGCCGTTCCGCGCGTGCCGCTGCCCGCTGCGGGACGCGGCGCAGGCGCCGCGCGCAGCGGCAGCTTGCTCCAGCCCGCGGGCTTCAGATACTCGAATACGCCTTCGCGCCCGCCCTCGCGGCCGAAACCGGACTCGCGATAGCCGCCAAAACCCACGCCCGCGTCAAACAGGTTCGTCGCGTTGATCCAGACGACGCCGCAGGCCAGACGCGGCGCGATGTCCAGCGCGCGGCCGATGGTCTCGCTCCAGACGCTCGCCGCCAGCCCGTAGCGCGAGTTGTTCGCGAGCGCTACGGCCTCGTCGGGCGTGCGAAAACTCATGGCCGCGAGCACGGGTCCGAAAATCTCTTCCTGAGCCAGCGTGGACGCCGGCCCGATGCCCGTAACGAGCGTGGGCGGGTAGAAGCAGCCGCCCGCAGGCAGTGCGACCCCTTCGGGCTGCCAAACGTCGCAGCCTTCGCGCCGCCCTGCCTCGACGAGCGTTTCGATCCGCGCGAGCTGCACCGGATCGACGATCGCGCCAATATCGATGCCCTTGTCGAGCGAGGTACCTATGCGCAGCGTCGCCATGCGGCGCTTGAGCTTCGCGAGGAACCGCTCCTCGATGCCTTCCTGCACGAGCAGGCGCGAGCCGGCACAGCACACCTGCCCCTGGTTGAACCAGATCGCGTCCACGACGCCTTCCACCGCGCCATCCAGGTCCGCGTCGTCGAACACAATGAACGGCGACTTGCCGCCAAGCTCCAGCGTGAGCGACTTGCCCGAGCCCGCGGTGACGGAGCGAATCTGCCGCCCCACCTCGGTCGAACCCGTGAACGCGATCTTGTCCACGCCCGGGTGCTCGACGAGCGCGGCACCGGTACGGCCATCGCCCGTCACGACGTTGAGGACACCTTCAGGCAGGCCGGCACGGTGCGCGAGCTCGGCGAAGAGCAGCGCCGTGAGCGGCGTGTATTCGGCAGGCTTGAGCACCACGCAGTTGCCGAGCGCGATGGCGGGCGCCACTTTCCACGCGAGCATCAGCAGCGGGAAATTCCACGGCACGATCTGGCCGATCACGCCCAGCGGCGACCACTCGCGAAACTCGCTGTCCTGCAACTGAGCCCATCCCGCGTGATGCAGGAAGTGACGCGCCACGAGCGGCACGTCGATGTCGCGCGTCTCGCGAATCGGCTTGCCGTTGTCGAGCGCTTCGAGCACCGCAAAAAGCCGGCTGTGACGCTGGACCATGCGCGAGAGCGCATAGAGGTGCCGTGCGCGGCCCGCGCCGCCCAGCGCCTGCCATTCGGGCTGCGCGGCGCGCGCCGCGGCCACGGCTGCGTCCACGTCCGCCGCGTCGCCCTGGGCGACGCTCGCCAGCACTTCGCCTGTCGCCGGCTCGCGTGCCTCGAAGCGCGCGCCGCTGGCGCTCTCGCGCCATGCGCCGTCAATGAAGTGCCCGAGCGAAGCGTCGTGCTGCGCAAGCCAGGCGCGCACAGGCTGGTCGTCCTCGGGGGCGGGACCGTAATCCATCGATCGAAAATACTCGGCTACGCTCATTGCTGTGGTCTGTTCAGGCTACGGGGTGGCGATTGAAGGCGGAATAGCGGCCGCTCACGTAATGTTCGAGCTGGCGCTCGATGTCGGCGAGCAGGCTCGACGCGCCGAAGCGAAAGAGCTCGGGTTCGAGCCAGGAACGCCCCAGCTCTTCCTTCATGAGGATCTGGTAGGCAAGCGCCGTCTTCGCATTCGAGACGCCCCCCGCGGGCTTGAAGCCCACCAGCGCGCCCGTGCGCTCGCGGTACTCGCGGATCATGCGCACCATCACGAGCGAGACGTCGAGCGTGGCGTTGGTGCCTTCCTTGCCGGTCGACGTCTTGATGAAGTCGGCGCCGGCCATCATGCAGACCATCGAGGCCTTCGCGACGTTCGAGAGCACGCCGATGTCGCCCGTGGCGAGAATCGCCTTCAGGTGAGCGTCGCCGCACGCCGCGCGGAACTCGCGCACCTCGTCGTAAAGGGCGCGCCAGTTGCCGGTCAGCACGTGCTCGCGCGTGACGACGATATCGATTTCGCCGGCCCCGTCCGCCACCGAAGCCTCGATCTCGCGAAGCTTCAGTTCATGCGGGTTCAGGCCGGCCGGAAAACCGGTCGAGACGGCGGCGACGGGAATGCCGCTTCCCGCCAGCGCGTCCACCGCGGCTGCCACAAAGCGGTGATAGACGCACACCGCGCCCGTCGTAATGCGGTTGGGCGTCATGCCGAGCGCTTCGAGCAGATCGGCGCGCACCGGATGACGCGCCTTCATGCACAAGCGCCGCACGCGGCCTTCGGTGTCGTCGCCATTGAGCGTCGTCAGGTCGATGCAAGTTACGGCCTTCAGCAGCCAGGCGGCCTGCGCGTCCTTCTTCACGGTGCGGCGCGTGCCCAGCGTGGCGGTACGCCGCTCGACGGCGGCAAGATTGACACGCAGGGGCTCGACCCACGCGGCGTCGAACGGTACGCCGGCATTGCGCGCCACGTGCGCGGCGTGCCCGGCGGGCGCCCCGCGCAGCACGACAAGAGAGTTCATTGAGACGTCTGACATAGGCTGGAGTGCGAATTTGTGCAATGCACATCAAACCGTGCTGGTTTACTTGCATCCATCCTATACCGATGAAACGATCGTGACAACAGTAGTTACAATCATATCGACCCGAGGCGGCACGCCGCCTGCCTCGCCATGACGCCCTTCTCGCACCCTTCTTGCCAGGCGCCTTCAAGTTCCGGCTGATAAATCCCTAACAGAAATTGTCCCGATCGCCTCGAGCGGGATGAGTAAAGCGTTGCGGCGACCGCATCGACTTGTTGAAGGATGTGCCGATCTGCTTTCAAATTCATGACGAACCCGTTGCGCCCGCATTCCGTCACGTTGTTGCGGCCGCAAGCAAAAAGCGCGCAAAGGTTTGCGCCACCGCTCTGACGGGCCTCGCACGCCCCCTTACGAAATCGTTGCGAGCGTCACTTTGTTACATATCAGAAATATGACAATGTAGAAGTGACACAACGCAAATTCTGAAAAACTGAATTTCAGTCGATTTCATCTGCTTACCAGTGAAAGCCCTGGCTATATTTCACGTCGCCGAAGGTTCGCCCCGGCGTGGACGCCCGAACCACGCGATTCGTACAGTCCAACCGCTAATAACAAGTCCTCATTAATTCTCTCACTCAGCCACACTCAAACGAGGAGCATCGTTTACATGAACAAGAAGTATCTAATTGCAGCCTTGGCCCTGGGCCCGATCGCAGGCGTCGCGCACGCCGACGACAGCAATAGCGTGACGCTGTACGGCATTCTGGACGTCGCGGTTGGCGTGGTCGAGCATAGCGCAAACGGCAGCGCCACGTTCCCGGCTACCGTGAACCCGGTCAACAAGGTCAGCACGGCTTTCAAGAACCCGGTCTGGGGCATGTTCAACGGCGGCATTTCGGATTCGCGCTGGGGTATCCGCGGTAACGAAAACCTCGGCGGCGGAATGAGCGCGTTCTTCGACCTCGAATCGGGGATCAACGTGCCGACCGGCACCATCAACAACGCTGCAGGCTCGCTCGCCGGCCAGAACAACACGGTCGGTGTGGCCTCGGCACTCAGCGGCCAGCTGTTTAACCGTGGCGCCTACGTTGGCTTGAAGCAGGATCAATACGGTGCGATCTCGCTTGGCCGCACGACGACGCTCGGTTACGACACCATCACCAACTACGACCCGATGTTCGCGGCGCAGCTGTTCTCGCCCCTCGGCTTTTCGGGTTCGTATTCGGCAGGCGGCATTACGGAAGGCTCGCGGACGGATAACAACATCAAGTACGTGAACCATTACGGGCCGTTTAATTTCGGCCTTTCGTACAGCTTCGGCGGCATCGCCGGCAAGTTCGGCGACGGCTCGACCTTCGGCGCGAACCTCGGTTATGAAGCCTACGGCATGGGCTTTCAGGCAACGTACTACCAGGCGCGCGATGCTCTCCACTCTGGCGGCCTGACCGGCGCGAATGCGGCAAACAGCGCCGCGCTCGGCCTGAACGTCGGTTCGCTCACGCTCACCAACGACGAAGACTTCATGGTCGCCGCGAAGTATTCGTATGGTCCGTTCACCGTCAAGGGCGGCTACGAGCACTACATCCTCAGTGCGCCGAGCGATCCGGACGTTCCGGGCTCGACGGTTTCGTACTTCGGCTACTCGGGTACGGTATCGAACCAGGGCTTCACGTCGGTCAACAACGTGTACTTCTTCGGCGGCGACTACAAGATCACGCCGGCGTTCGACGTGGCAGTCGGCTTCTATGACACGCAGCAGATGGGCAATGCCAACCAGTACGGCGGCAACCAGCTGCAATACTCGGTTCTGGCCGACTACCACCTGAGCCACCGCACCGACGTGTACGCCGGCTACATGTTCTCGAAGTACAACGGCGCCGAGTTCAGCAACTGGACGAACCACTACCAGACGAACAACTACATCGCTGCAGGCGGCCTCCGCACGATTTTCTGACGGTAAATGGCCCGGCGGGTAGTGGCGATAAAACAACAAGGGCGTGAGCAGCATGGGCGCGCACGCCCCGCCCGCCGGGGCAATCGAGCGATTTCGTTTCTTGAAATTCAGTATTTCCAATCCTAGAATTCGTCCGATCAGGGCATCTACGGATAATCCCGCTGGATTCGGCTCGCCAAGGCGGGCCGCAATTTCATGAAGCTCTCACTGACAACCGCAACTCACTATAAAGATCCGTCAATGAAAAAAATCGCTCTCGCCGCAGCTGCGCTGGCGTCTTTCGCAGCAACTGCAGCCCATGCACAAAGCAGCGTCACGATCTACGGCGCGCTCGACGACTCGATCGCCTACTTCAGCCACCAGAAGGGCTCCAATGGCCAGTCGGGCGGCACGTGGCAGCTCTCGCCGGGTAACCTCTCGCCGAACCTCTGGGGCCTGAAGGGTACGGAAGATCTGGGCAGCGGCCTCTCGGCAATCTTCAAGATCGAAAGCGGCTTCAACATCAATACCGGTTCGAGCGGCCAAGGCGATCGCCTGTTCGGTCGTCAGGCTTATGTCGGCCTCGACTCGAACCAGGGTGGTACGTTCACGATGGGTCGCCAGTACGACCCGCTGATCGACCTGATCCAGCCGCTCACCAACGACGGCGCGTTCGGTCCGACGTTCGCCACGCCGGGCGACATGGACAACTACGATAACAGCTACCGCACCAACAACTCGGTCAAGTACACGAGCCCGAACTTCGCCGGCCTGCAGATCGGCGCAATGTACGCGTTCGGCGGCGTGCCCGGCAGCACCGGCGCGGGCCAGACGATCGCTATTGCGGCCGCATACAACCACGGTCCGTTCGGCCTCGGCGCTGGCTACTTCCGCGCGAACAACGCCGGCGGCAACTCGACGTTCGATACGTTCAACTCGGGCGCGGGCGTTTCCAGTGCCCAGTTCGATTCGCAGGCAATCACCGGCGGCTTCCGCGGTGCCAATTCGCAGCAGATCATCCGCGCTGCCGGCGACTACGTGTTTGGCCCGGTTACGTTCGGCATCGCGTACAGCAACGTCGAATACGCAAACTACGGCTTTACGAACAGCACCGGCGCGAACGTTCAAGGCACCAGCCGCTTCAACACCGGACAGGCCTTCCTGAACTACCAGGTCACGCCGGCCGCGATCCTCGGTGTTGGCTACGACTACACGAAGGGCTATGGCAACGGCGTGAACGCTGCCTACAGCCAGGTCAGCCTGGGCGGCGACTACTTCCTGTCCAAGCGTACCGACGTCTACGTGCTCGCGGGCTACCAGCATGCATCGGGCAACACGGTGGCTTACAACTCCAACGGCCTCTCTACGCTGACGACGGCCACGGCCTCGATGGGCGACTTCGGCAACGACGCGGTGGGCAACAACCAGACCATGGCGATGGTCGGTATCCGCCACAAGTTCTGATCGTTCCTGATCGCCACGAGCGGCGAATGCCATGCGTTACGGCGCGGGCATTCGCCGTTTTTTCATTCTCGTTTTTTCATCCTGGCCATACCTTCTTCGCGCCGCATGAAACCTCTTTCATGTAATTAGCGCTTCCGAATTCCTCCCACGCCGCGCCTTCCCGCTGTGCCCCGCCTCGCAAGGCGCCCAGAGGAAAAGATTTTGAAAGAAATTGAAGGGATTTTGTTTTTAATTAAACAATTCTTCATTTTCAGCGCGCGACATCTTAAAACACTGACATCAAGTACCCGCCGATAATCCCTCCAGTTTCAAGACTGCGAGGAATCGCGAATGTCCAAGCCGATGTCGGTTGAACTCGTGAACGAGTACGGCGAGCACGCGGTCTGCGTGAAGGTGAACGGCAATGCGGCACTGCTCGATGCAGCGGATGTCGACGGCCTGATCGAAGAACTGGGGAAGCTGCGCGCGCAAATGCGCCCGGCCGTGCCCGAGCAGCTGTTACGCACGCATCAGTACGTGATTGAAATGGACCCGAGCTGGTACACCGAGCGCAACCCGCTGTTCGACGGCGCCGTCGTGTTTTTCCGGCACACGGGGCTAGGCTGGGCTGGATTCGCGATCCCCACCGAAAGCATGCACAGGCTCAAGTCGGCGATCGAAGCGCAAGAGGCGACAGCAGCCGTTCAGAATCCGCACGCTTTGCCGAACTAAGCCGGCGCACGAGGCCCGATGGGGCGCGAGCACGGCCTGACGAGGCGCTGGGAGCTATGAGCTCGCGCCGCCCTCGCGCTTGACTTCGCATTGGCCTCAAATACTACGGACTCGCAGATGAACCAGCTACAAGCCATGCGCGTCTTCACACGCGTCGTCGATCTCAACAGCTTCAGCCTCGCCGGCAAGCAGCTCGGCATGTCCGCGGCGGCCGTCACGCGTAGCGTGGGCATGCTCGAGGCGCATCTGAACATGCGCCTGCTGAACCGGTCGACGCGCAGCCTTTCGCTCACCGAAGCAGGCCGGCTTTACCTGGACGGCTGTCGCGCCGTGATCGAAAAGCTCGACGAGGTCGAATCGGAGCTCGTGCGCGCCACGCGCGATCCGAGCGGCGTGCTGCGCATCGCCGCGCCGGCGGTGTTCGCCAATTCGGGGCTCGCTACCCTGCTGGGGGCCTATCGCGCGTCGAATCCGCGCGTCGACTTCGACATCACGGCCTACGACACGCATATCGACATGATCGAGGGCGGCTTCGACGTGTGCTTCGCTACCGACCGGCAGCCGGTCAATGCCTCGCTCGTGAGCCGCAAGATTACGTCCGTGAAGGAAATCGTGGTCGCTTCGTCCGTGTATCTTTCGCGCCGGGGCACGCCGCGCACGCCCGCCGATCTCGCGCAGCACGATCTGCTTGCGGTTTCCGACGCACCGCGCACATGGGAGTTCTCGAACGCCGAAGGCGCGCAGCGCGTGAACACCAACGGCCCGCTCACGGCAAACGGCTACGCCATGGTGCGCACGGCCGCGCTGGCCGATATGGGCATCGCGCTGTTGCCGCTGCCCGTCGTGGCCGACGACATTGCGCGCGGCGCACTCGTGCCCGTGCTCAACCAGTACGAGATCAACGGCGGCCTGCAGCACATCTCGATCGTGTACTCCGGCCGCAATTACCTCACCATGAAGGTGCGCAGCTTCATCGATTTCGCCGTGGAGCAGTACCGCGCGAACCCCGCGCAAAATTCGCCGGTGCCGTTGCGCGCCGTCGCCTGATGCCTTGTTCACCCAGTCACACCGTCACGAAACCTGGATCGCCATGCCCAGACTCCTGACCATCGAAGACGACGCCGTCACCGAACATAGCATCGTCCCGACGCTTACCTCCGCCGGGTTCACCGTCGACATTGCCCGCACCGGACGCGAAGGCATCGCGATGGTGATGGCCGGCGACTACGACGTCATCGCGCTCGAACGACGCCTGCCCGACCTGGACGGCTTGACCATCGTCACGACGATGCGCGGCGTCGGCATCGAAACCCCCGTGCTCGTCATGAGCTCCACGAGCGGCGTGGAAGAGCGCATCCAGGGCCTGCGCGCCGGCTGCGACGACTACCTGACGCGGCCATTCTCCATCGACGAGATGTCGGCCCGCCTCGAGGCGCTCGTGCGGCGCCGCTCGCGCCCCACCTCCACGGAGACGGTGCTGCGCGTGGGCCCGCTCGAACTCGACCTCGTCAAGCGCAAGCTGACCTGCCGCGACAAGATCCTGCGCCTGCGGCCCACGGAGCTGCGCGTGCTCGAATTCATGATGCGCCACGCGGGCCAGGTGCTCACGCGCACGATGATCTTCGAGGGCGTGTGGGGCGGCCGCTTCGATCCGGGCACGAATCTCGTGGACGTGCACGTCGGGCGCCTGCGCAACCGCGTGGATACGCCCGGAGAGCCTTCGCTGATTCGCACGATACGCGGGTCGGGCTACCTGCTCGGCTAAAAAGACACGCCGCCTGCCGGCGTGTTTTTTCAGATCCACTTAATCAGTAATCCTCTTTAAAACTCCAATCGCTAAATTTTTATTCATGTTCCTGCTTCCGGTCCGATAGTGCCGCCTCACTATGCTTCCAATACCGGAATGCGATTTATCGCATTCGCTTACCGGCCAACCGATTTCGTTACTGGAGGATAGGCAACATGAAGACCCTTATGATCGTCGCGGCACTCGCCGGTCTCGTCACGACCACGTCCGCATTCGCCCAGAGCGCCAACGCGGGCACCGCATCCGTTCGACCGGCCGCAACGCAGGTCGCCGCGAACGCACAGGGCAGCTGGGTGCCTCCGTATGGTCAACCCGTCGCGCAGAAGACCCGCGCGCAGGTTTATCAGGAACTCGTGCAGGCGGAGCAGGATGGCCAGCTCGCGTATCTGAACTCGACGCTCTACGCGCATTGAACGGCCAGCACGTGAAACGGAAGGCAGCATCGAAAAGGTAACCGGTTCCCACAAACGGTTACCTTGTGCGCGAGCGCATCCTCAACGGGATTTGGGCAACGTCAGTTGATAGCCGTAACGGCTGATGGTCTCGATGCGCGCTTCGAAGGCTTCGCTTTCGAGCTTGCGGCGCAAGCGCGACACGACGAGATTGACGGTGGACGGATCGATCTCATCCTTGTCCGGCCACGCGTAGCGGATCATCTGGTCGCGCGCGACCGGCGTGTCGGGATGACGCAGCAGACACTCCACCAGCAGATACTCGCGACGCGTCAGCTCCGCGCGACGTGCGCCCTCGACAATCTCGCGCGTGCCGGCATCGAGCTGCGGAATCATGCTCTTCGCCGTTTCCGCTTTGGCCGACGCGGAAACGGGCGCGGCGCTCGCTGTGCGCATCAGTGCAAGCAGGCGCTCATGCATTTCGATGAAGGAGAACGGATAGCGAAAGCAGGCATCCGCGCCGGCGCGCAGCACCTGGGATCGCGCGTGGGCTCCGGCTTCGATGCCGAGCACGGCGAGTATCGTGGCACCGGGGGTCGCCTTCACGAGTTCCGGCAGCATGTGGAGCAGCGGCGTGAGCAACGCGCTGTCCAGCGCCATGATGATGACAGCGTCGAACGGCTCTTCGCCCGCGAGAAAGAGACCGTCGCGCAGATCCTCGGCGCGCTCCAGGCTATGGGCGCTTTCCTGCAACGCCTTCTGCAGCCAGGCCCCTTCCGCATGCAAGGGAGAAATAAGCAGTATGCGCATGAACTGGCATCCGGTTGATTGTCAGGCGAGCGCGCTCGGCCAGCACGCGACGCTCATGCGCGTTCCCGGGCCGCCTGCGCGGCCCATGTCGGGTGCGTCGTCGATATGAAGCGTGAAATCGTGTACATGCAGCACGGCGGCGCGCTCGCTGCGGGCGATGCCGGAACCGTTGTCGGAATGCGCAGCACATAGCGAAACCCACGAGCGAAATAAGCAGGACGCCGAAGAGCGCCGTGTAACCGATGAGCCAGCGAAACGTCGTGGTGTACCAGCGCCGTCCGGAACGGACCGGCGGCGCGGCAAAAGAGCGGCGCTCCACGCGGCGCTATCCGATGAGGTAGCCGGAGCCGCGCACCGTCTGGATCAGCGGCGGCACGCCCGGCGGGTCGATTTTCTTGCGCAGGCGGCCCATGTGCACGTCGATCAGGTTGGTGCCCGGATCGAAGTGGTAGCCCCACACGGCCTCGAACAGCATCGTGCGCGTGATGGTCTTGCCGGCGTGACGCATCATGAATTCGAGCACGCGGTACTCGGTAGGCAGCAAGGTCACCTCCTCGCCGTCACGGTGTACCTTCCGCGAAATCAGGTCGAGTTCGAGCGGGCCCACACGCAGTACCGTCTCGCGCGCGACGCTCGCCGCCTGACGGCGCCGCAGCAGCACTTCGAGGCGCGCCGTGAGCTCTTCGGGATCGAAAGGCTTGGTGAGATAGTCGTCGCCGCCCGCGCGCAGGCCGCGCACGCGCTCATCCACGTCGCCCAGCGCGCTCAGCATCAGCACCGGCGTCTGGATGCCCACCGTGCGCATGGCCGTGACGATGGATAGCCCATCCACGCCCGGCAGCATGCGGTCGAGCGTGATGATGTGGTAGTCGTCGCTCAGCGCGCGAGCCATGCCGTCGCGGCCGTTGTCGACCCAGTCGACCTCGTAGCCGCGCTGCTTCAGCTCGCTGACGATTTCATTGGCTGTGACGGCGTCGTCTTCCACCGTCAATACGCGCACCTGGCTCATCTGTCTCGCACTCCGTCGCACCGACCGGCGCGACCTTTCAGGAATTTCGAGTTTACCGTCGGCCGGCTGATTTCTGCGATTCTTTCATGAAAATAAATTTAAATTTCGACGGACGCAAGCCCCTTGCCGGACGGGACGAGTTCCCGTATCCAGAAAAGCGGGCTTGCACTGCCCTTACGATTGCGGGTCGAGCACCACGGGCGGCCGGATATCGAGCTGGTAGCCATAGCGGCTGACGGTCTCGATGGTGGTACGCGCGCCTTCGGCGTCGAGCTTGCGGCGCAGCCGCGAGACGACGAGGTTCACGCTGGAGGCTTCGACATCGCCCTTCTCCGGCCACGCGTAGCGGATCAGCTGGTCACGGGCGACCGGCGCGCCGACGTGGCGCAGCAGGCATTCGATGAGCAGGTATTCGCGTGTGGTGAGGGAGATGCGCCGGGCGTCTTCGACAAGATCGCGCGTCAGCGGGTCGAGGCGGGCGGGTAAGGGAGCGGCTGCGGCCTGGGTGGCGCGCTGCAGGGCCAGCATGCGCTCCTGGATCTCGAGGATGGACCACGGCTGCACGAAGCAGGCGTCGGCGCCCGCGCGCAGCAGCCGCGCGCAGTCGGCAGGCGTTGCCCGCGTCAGGGTGACGATGATGGCCGGGGCGGCGGGCAGTTGCGCAAACATAGCCAGCGGTTCGGCCAGACCGTCGGGCGTCTGGCCGCCCGGCGTGCAGAGGATGATCGCGTCGAAGGGCTCTTGCGCGGCGAGATAGGCCGCGTCGTGCAGATTGTCGGCAATCTCCACGCTGTTCAGGCTCTCGCTCAGGGCTTTATGCAGGTAACCCCGCTCCGTATCGGAGGAGGAGCACAGCAGGACTCTCATCGGCAGGTTGTTATGAGCGGCTAGGTATGGTGCGGCCAGCAGTCTATCGTCACCACCGTCCCCTTGTCTGCTCCGCCAATGGACAGGTCGAAATCGTGCAGCCGCACAATCGCGAGAACGATGCCGAGGCCGAGGCCGCTGCCCGGCAGGTGGCGCGTGCGCTCGCTGCGGTAGAAGCGGCCGAGCACCGCGCTGCGTTCGTCGGGCGCGATGCCCGGTCCGTCGTCGCTGACCAGCAGTTGCGCTCCCGCCTCCCCCGCGCGCAGGACCACGTCCACGTGGCCGCCCTCGGGCGCGAACTTGATCGCGTTGTCGAGCAGATTGCTGAACGCCTCGAACAGCAGTTCCGGGTCCGCATGGATCGGATCGACCGGCGCGATCGACGAGGTGAGGACGATGGACTTCTCCTCGGCAAGCGGCGCATAAAGCTCGTAGAGCTCGCCAACGAGATCCGGCAGCGCCACGGACCCGAAGCCGCTGCGCCGCTGCATCGCGCCGATCTCCGAGATGCGCAGGAGCGCCGCGAAGCGGCCGAGCACCGAATCGGCTTCGTCGCGCGCGCCGACCAGCATCTGCGCGACGCCAGGCTCGCCGCGGCGCTCGAACGTGTCGGCGGCCGTCGAGAGGCGCAGGCGCAGGCGCGTGAGCGGCGTGCGCAGGTCGTGCGCGATGCCGTCGCAGGCGCTCTTGACCTCTCCCATCAGGCGCTCCACTTCGTCGAGCATGCTGTTCACGAGGTGCGAAAGCATGTCGAGCTCGTCGCGGCCGGCCACCGGCAATCGCTGGGCGAGATCGCCGCTCGCAATGCGGCCCGTCACACGCCGGATTTCCGCAACACGGCGGATCTGCCGCATGCTCAGCACGAGCCCGGCGCCCAGGCTCGCGGCAAGGCAGAGCAGGCCGCCGCCGAAGATCGCCTTCATGAGCTCGTCGTGCACATGGTGCACGTCCGAAAGCGTGCGCGCGACCACGAGCACGGATCCGTTCGCGCGAATCTCGCCCATGACACGCAACGCCGGCCGGTCGCTGCCGATGTCGACGCTCAGGGACTGTCCGATCTTGTGCTCGAACGTGTGCCCGTAGCGGTCCAGCTTGAGGCCCTCGGGCAGCATGCGGATGTCCCCGGCCTGCCAGTGGCCGGCGCCGTCGAACAGACCGTAGAAGTTATGCTGGTGCTCCTCGCGTTTGAGGCGCTCATCGATTGCACCCGCAATGGCATCGTCGGGGCGCGAATCGAAATAGCGGAGTTGCCAGCGCAGGCCGCTATCGGTTTCGCGCTCCATCGCGCGAGTCACCGAATACTCGATCACGCCGAGCAGCGCCATGAATGACAGCGAAAAGATCGTCGCATAGGCGGTGAACCACCGAAACGTGGTGGTTTGCCAGCGATCGCGGGAAACATCCGCCGTTGCGGCGACACTCCGCGACGACACGGCTACGAACTTGCCGGACTTGCCAGTGGTCCAGCCGGGCAGACTCATCGCAAACCTCGCTCGCACCGGGCGGCGAAGACCGACGGGCGCATCGCGAAGAGGCGATGTCCGCGGCCGTGACAAGGCGGCGGCGGCCCGAAGGTGCTGACTGACATGACGATCCCCGAAAGCTTATCTATATATGCTCCGTCCAACAGCAGGTTCACGGACGTATCACTGCCTTTAACGGCCAATCATAGTGGGGACTTGCGGCGACAACGGCATCATAACAGTGAAGACCGGGTTAAATTTTTACGACTATATAACAATAATGCTGCCAGAGTTTGCGCGCGTTGTCACCAACGTCTTGTGGGTAACCACTAACAGTAGACATCGTACCCTCAGATCGATTTTGAGGTTTTGTCGAGTCATGCATCGCGCAAGGTCTCCAGTGGACTCGTTGCAGTGCACCAGTTGAGATGACGCGGACCTCGGTCCCGAACCTTTGGCAGACCAACTCGTTGGTTCCCATGTTTGGTGACCTGAGCCAGGTAACCGGATATGGGAACAAGAGACCTGAACTTCGTTGCACCGCGAGCGGTCCGCATCGCCGGATTGAGCCGGAGCCGTTTTTGCCGTGAGCTCATCGACCTGGAAGCGGACCGGAAGGGCCCCGTACCTTGCGCGAAGGACCGCTAGTTCTCCCATAGAGCGTTACCTTTTGCCCTCCAGTATTCCCATAGCAGGCGACCATAGCGCAGTTTTTTACGGTTAATCATAAGGTTACTGAGCTAACTGAATGTCGATTCTCATCAATCTGCTGAATTGACTTGGAAAGCGGGAGACCAGAGAACCCCCGTCGACTGGGGATGGTAGCCAGCTATGGGGTCTGTGGAGGTTGGTGACCACTTACTTGTTTATAGGGCCCCGGTTTTGGGAGACTTCTTTCTCTTCGGACGCAGGTTTCTGTGTTTACTTCAACACTTTAACTACTTTAGTAAACCTTTAGGAGACTCAAAGCCTTGCCTGGTAAGGCTTTGAGGGCGATTTGGTGCCCTCTTTTGGGATTCCGGTTACCTCGTATGGGAGTTCGGGTTTGTGGATATGGGAACCCGGTAGCCAGCGATGGGAGTTTGAGGTCGTGGATATGGGAGAAAGGTCTCGGCGTATGGGATCGATGGCTCGTACTGCTCCAGGTAGCAGGTTATGGGATGCCAACCAGGTCACGAGTTATGGGGAACCTGGGATGGTTTGGAGGCTGGGCCCGGGGATGAGCTTCCTGATTGGGTCACCGGTTATGGGAGCATTTTGGGGTAACCAACTATGGGGCCGTGAGTCGGGTTCAAGAGAAAGGTCGCGGGATCAGACAAGGCCAGTGTCCTTTCGTGGTGTTCCTTTGACTGGCGTACCGATTCGTTGGGTATCCGGTTATGGGAGAAATTCAAGGTTCCCGGTTATGGGAGTTCCGCGTGTGACATGGGGTTGTGTTGGCCCTCTCTGCGCCATGGTTAGGTAGCTGATTATGGGACACCTTGAAGGTAACCGGGAATGGGATATCGTCCCGGCCGTCGGCTCATTGGGCTGTGGACAACTGCCTCGTGCCGATTTGTCCCATAGGCAGGTACCTTTTCAGTGTTGTCGCCACGTATCTCAGTGTGTGAGTACTCACTTTTTGTCTTAAGGTTGCCGTTTATGGGAGCCTTGTTCGTCGCTTCGACTCCAAAGGTCTCACGTTATGGGAGGCCTGAACGCCACCTTGAAGGGGCATCGGCGGCGCGTTCGGTGCGGTGTGGGCGAGGCTGTCAACTGTTTCTTGTCCGGTGTCGTGCGACGGCACCGAACAGAATGCGGCCTTGAGTCACCTTGTCGCTTGGTATACAGTTACCAACCGATCAGGTTCCCTTACACCGTGGGTCATATGGCAAGAAAGAAGGCCGATGCCGGCGACGCCGACAAACAAGGCGCACTCGTATTTCAGCAAGGCCAGCCGCCTGATCTCTTCCGCAAGGCCGTCCCTGCGATTCACATCGCGCCCAAGTCCGGGTCGATCAGCCTCCAGCAGCGCAAGATGTTCAGCTCGCTGATCAAGAACGCCATTCGCCAGGACTCGCTGGAGCCGGGCCGCTCGTCGTTTGAAATCACCATTTCCGCCCTCTCGCAGGACGTCGACCTTAACAGCAACAACACCGAGTACGTCAAAGAGACGATCAACTCGCTCATCAGCACGGTCGTCAACTGGGACTACCTCACCCAGGACAAGCGCAGCATCTGGAAGGCATCCGGCCTGCTCGCGGGTGCGGAGCTCGAGCGCTCGGTGCTGCGCTACACGTTCTCGGAGCAGATTCGCGGCGAACTGCTGAATCCCGAGATCTACGCGATGATCGACATGCGGATCACGCGGCAATTCAGGAAGGCGCACTCGCTTGCGTTGTGGGAGAACGTCGTGCGCTACGAAGCCGTCGGCATGACGGCCCGCTTCCCGCTCGCGACCTTGCGCGATCTGATTCTCGGCCAGGATACGTCGGCGCAGTCGTACAAGCTCTACAAGCAGTTCAAGAGCCGCGTGCTGGTGCCGTGCATCAAGGAGGTCAACGAGATCTCGGATCATCTCTTCGAACTGATCGAGCATAAGGTGGGCCGCTCGGTCGTCTCGCTGCAGTTTCGTGTCACACGCAAGCCGGAGACCGACCCCTCCCAGGAATTGCGCGCAAACGAGACCGTGCTGATTGGCGAGATGTCGAAATTCAGCATTCCGGTTTCCGAGGCGCGCCGGCTGCTGAAGCAATACGGCGAAGAGAAGATCAGAACGGCCGTGGCCTATACGGCAGCACGCGTTGCACAGAAGAACGCGGCGCCGCTCGCGAACGTGGCCGCGTATTTCCGCAAGGCGTTGATGCAGGGCTATCAGCTGCCGGGCGCGAATGCAGCCGCCGTCGGCGCGGGTGCCGAAACGGCGAAGGCACGCGAAAGCCAGGATCAGGTGAAGGATCGCTACATCGCCGCGAAGATCGCGGAGGCGCGTTCCTATTTCAACGAGCTGGAGTACGACGACCAGACGGCGCTCATCAAGCGCTATAACGAGACGGTCGGGATGGACAAGCTCAAAGTGTCGACGACGAAGGTGCCGTCGAAGATGGCATCGACGAACTTCTTCCGCTGGGTCGTGCTGGACACCTGGGGACAGCCGACCGCGGCGGATCTTCTCGAATTTTTGCTGAACGGACAGCAAGGCACGGTTGCTGCCGATACGTTGTCGGCGGCGGATGTCGACCTTGCGTTGAAAGCGCGTTTCGAGTGAGGGTTGGGGCGGGGTGGACGCTCTGCCCTGCCTGGTTGTTAGGTGTTCCCACCAGATTGTGTTGCGACGAAATTTAGTCGAATTTGCCGATTATTTAAAGAAAATATAATTCGACAGTGAAGCTCTGCAATGAACCACGAATGCAGCGACACGCCCCCTCTTCTACTATCTGGTTTTGATTACCCAGCAGTCGCCCGCCGACATTATCTCGAACGCCGGCCTTTACTGCATTGCGTCCTCTTTCTGACGTAGTTCCCACATGTCTCCACGTGGAGATTTGTGAAGCCTTGGTTTCTTCCAATGCTATGCGTGTGACCGCTTCATAAGCCGCAAAATCCTGTGTGGCTTGGACCGTCGTTGAAAGCGCTGACCGCATATCTCCACGTGGAGACTCGTACTTGAGTCGAACGACTGCGGTTGGTGTCAACGGACCTCTTGCAGTCGATCTCCACGTGGAGATCACTCCACAACGTGGTCCTTTCCGATGCCGTATTAATCGCGTTGAATTGCTGTTTGTCTGCCTTAGTTGGTCTGCACGGGCCTGTATTTGAATGACATGACAATGGCTTTTCTGAGCGGGAGAAACAGGGTTAGTCACCATTGGCCGGTCAGGCCACCACTATTCCTAGCAGTCTCCACGTGGAGAGCAAAAAAGTTCCGTGTCTGCCGATCAATCAACAAAAGCCGTCTATGGAAATGCGAAAAACCTTATCCAATTGGCCAAAAGGTTGTGATCTGGCAACGAAGTTGAGGTAAAACCTAGAATTTACTTTAACTTCCCGTTAGACTTCGAGGTGCTTCGCTGGAGTCTCCACGTGGAGAGCGCACACAGGGACGACAGCTCTTGGAACATATGTCTTGGAGAGCCGAATGGGACTGGTAATCGCCGTAGCGAACCAAAAGGGCGGTGTGGGTAAAACTACCACCACGATGAATCTGGCCGGGGCGTTTCAATCCGATGGATACAAAGTCTACGTTGCAGACGCCGACGGCCAGCAATCCTGCATGAGCTGGTGCGCTGCGGCTGGGCCAGAAAGCCCGTTGCCGTTTCGAGTAGGAAGCATTCACAAGCTGGAAAAAATGATCGGGCCGGAGGTTGCTGCTCTTGCCGATGATTACGACGTCGTCATTGTCGACTGCCCCCCGAACATCAATGACCTGACTACCGCTCGCGTACTGGCTGTCGCAGACGCAACGGTCATCCCGACCGACGCGTCGCCTATCGACATCTGGAGTAGCGAAGGGATGATGGAACTGGTCGAACGTACTCGCGTGGCCAATCCTGCGGGAAAATTTGCAATTTTGCTAAATAAGTCGAACTCGAAGACGCTGTTGCATACGCAAATGAGCGCCATCCTCGCGGAAAGCAATGTTCGCGTTCTCTCGTCAACGATCAAGCAGCGCGAGCTTTATCGGCAGACTGCCGCGCTCGGTCGCACCGTATTCGACGTTCGCGGCGTGCGCGGCACCAAGGTCGCGAAAGACGAAATCAATGCCGTCTACAACGAAATCATCGCGCTCGTACAAGAAGAGGAGGAGGTTGCAGATGGCCGCTAAGCTCAATTTCACCAGCAAGGTCCGCGCAGGCATGGCGGCCGAACGTGTCTCGGCCGGCGAGCGCCTGGCTGAAGCCGACGTCGTCAACATCGCCCAGCGTGATGCCGGTGCGGTCGCGCAGCCGGAAGTCGACACGGTGCCGGCGTCGTCGCATGCGCTTCGACAGATTGCGGTCGAAGACGTCGTTTCGAATCCCTATAACCCCCGTGCCTTCTACAGTGCGGAAACGATCGATGAGCTGGCCGAGAGTTTCGAGAAGCAAGGCCAGATCACGCCGATTCTGGTCACGCGTCTTGCGGAGTTTCCCGGCAAATACGTGATCGTGGACGGCGAGCGGCGTATTCGGGCCGCTCGCTCGCGAGGCGACAAGACGATCGAAGCCGACATCCGCGAAGGCCTCGACAATCAGAATCTCTATCTGCGTGCCTACCATGCAAACAAGGAACGCGAAGAGCAAACGGTGTTCGACGACGCGCTCGCATGGAAGAAGCTGCTCGACGACGGCGTTTATGTCGATCAGGTGGAGTTAGGCGTAGCCGTCGGAGAGGATCCGAAACACATCAGCAAGGTGATTTCGCTTACGTCGCTCCCGCCCTTCCTGCTCCAGCGCATGGCGCAGCATCGCGATGCCGTGGGTCTGGGTCACGCATACAACATCAAGCTCATTTTCGATCGCGCCGGAGCAACGGTCGCGGAGCATTGGTTGCAGCTGGTCGTCGAAAGCAAAGCCAGCGTCCGCAAACTCGAGGCTGCGGCTTCCGCGGAGGCGGGCGCGCGCCGCATTGGCCCGCGCCGCACGCACTATCAGTCACGTGTACAGTTCAATCGCCGGGACGGTGTTGCGCTGGGCGAACTGAAGCTATTCGGCGACGGGCGCGCGGAACTGAGTCTCAAAGGTATTGCCCCCGCCGACCAGCAGCGGCTGGCCGAGCGGGTAAAAACCGTGATCGAGCAGTGGGCGTCCGAGATCGACGCACCGGAGGCTGCGTAAGCTCGCCGGATACGAAAGCGGCGGCAGGGCAGGGCCGCCGCTTTCGTAGACCTTATGCTAAGGTTCGCGGCCCCGGAGAAATCGTCCCAGGGGTCGAATCCGTGAAACATGGAGGCATCTTTTCGGATGCGAAGTTTTTCCATAAAAATCAAATGGATAACACAGATTTCCTAGAATGTTTCACGAATCGGCGGGCATTGGATCGAGCCGGGAAGGCTTTTGCGGGTCATAGCGCCGCTCTCCCCGCCGTAACGCCGAACCGCGCGCAGAAGCGTATCAATCAATACGTAAATAAAAGTATTTGATACGACGCGTTCGAAATCGTGATGATTGACAAGTCCGTGCTCCCCAGGCGATGCTCTTGCTCATGAACTGCCGTCCTTTCCGCATTGCACTGATTATTAGCACCATTCATCGAATGGTGGGTTAGTGCACGTCTGACAGCAGCGACAACAACCCGCCCCAAGAGGCGGGTTTTTTGTCTCCGCCTCCTGGTTAAAAACGAGAACTAGCCCAGGAGCATCCATGTCAGTCGAAGCAGGCCTTGCCGTCGTCGAAACCGAAACGGTCGTCGCCGGCCAGTACGATTACCTGAAAAAGATCCTCACCGCGCGCGTCTACGACGTGGCCCGCGAAACCGAACTCGAACGCGCGCCGAACCTCTCGGCGCGCCTGTCCAACACGGTCTGGCTCAAGCGCGAGGACAACCAGCCCGTGTTCTCCTTCAAGCTGCGCGGCGCCTACAACAAGATGGCGCAGCTCACGCCCGCGCAACTGGAGCGCGGCGTGATCACCGCCTCGGCCGGCAACCACGCCCAGGGTGTGGCGCTCTCGGCCGCGAGACTCGGCGTGAAGGCCGTGATCTGCGTGCCGGTCACCACGCCGCAGGTGAAGGTGGACGCGGTGCGCGCCCACGGCGGGCCGACCGTGGAAGTCGTGCAGGCGGGCGAGTCCTACAGCGACGCCTACGCCCACGCCCTGCGCCTGCAGGCAGAGCGCGGCCTGACCTTCGTGCACCCGTTCGACGACCCGGACGTGATCGCCGGCCAGGGCACGGTGGCCATGGAGATCCTGAGCCAGCATCAGGCCCCGATTCATGCGATCTTCGTGCCGATCGGCGGCGGCGGGCTGGCAGCGGGCGTGGCGGCGTACGTGAAGGCGGTGCGCCCGGAGATCCGCGTGATCGGCGTGCAGACCGACGACTCGTGCGCGATGGCGCAGTCGATCGCGGCAGGCAAGCGCGTGGAGCTGACCGAGGTGGGGCTGTTCTCGGACGGCACGGCGGTCAAGCTCGTGGGCGAGGAGACGTTCCGGCTGTGCCGTGAGTACCTCGACGAAGTGATCACGGTGGACACCGACGCGCTGTGCGCGGCGATCAAGGACGTGTTCCAGGACACGCGCAGCGTGCTGGAGCCGGCGGGGGCGCTGGCCGTGGCGGCGACCAAGCAGTACGTGGAGCGCGAGGGCATCCGCGGGCAGACGCTGGTGGCGGTGACGTCGGGGGCGAACATGAACTTCGACCGCATGCGCTTCGTGGCCGAGCGCGCGGAGGTGGGGGAAGCGCGCGAGGCGGTGTTCGCGGTGACGATTCCCGAGGAGCGCGGCAGTTTCAGGCGCTTCTGCGAGCTGGTGGGCACGCGCAGCGTGACGGAGTTCAACTACCGGATCGACGACGCGGAGCGCGCGCACATCTTCGTGGGGGTGCAGATCCGCAACCGGGGCGAGTCGGAGCAGATCGCGCAGGCGTTCGTCGCGCACGGGTTCCCGACGGTGGACCTGACGGGCGACGAGCTCTCGAAGCAGCACATCCGCTACATGGTGGGCGGGCGCTCGCCGCTGGCGCACGACGAGCGGCTGTTCCGCTTCGAGTTTCCGGAGCGCCCGGGCGCGCTGATGCGCTTCCTCTCGTCGATGGCGCCGGACTGGAACATCAGCCTGTTCCACTACCGCAACCAGGGGGCGGACTACAGCTCGATCCTGGTGGGCATCCAGGTGCCGGCGGCGGACGACGCGGAGTTCCGGCGCTTCCTTGCCACGCTCGGCTATCCGCACTGGGAAGAGACGCACAACCCGGCGTACCGGCTGTTCCTGCAGTGACAGGTAACAGGCAACGAGCAACAGACGCGGCGGGGCAGACCCGCCGCCTTCTTTCACGGCACAATGACGCTCCTTTCATCGAATTCGTTCCGTCTGTCATGAGCTACCTCGATCCGGCTGAAATAGAGAGCTGGCACGCCCACGTCTACTTCGACGCGGCGACGCGCGACGCCGCCTGGGCCTTGCGCACCGTCATCGAGGCGCGCTTCGGCGATGCGCTGCAAATGGGGCGTTTTCATGAGCGTCCCGTGGGTCCGCATCCCATGTGGTCGTATCAGCTCGCGTTCTCGCGCACACGTTTCGCGGAAATCTTCGAGTGGCTCACGCTGAATCACGGCGAACTCGATGTTTTCGTCCATCCGAACACCACCGATTCGCTGCGCGATCACCGCGATTGCGCCACGTGGATCGGTCGTTCGCACCGCCTCAATCTGGCCGCCCTCGGCGCTTGAACGATGTCGTCCGAAGCCGTGCGCGACCGAGCCGTCGCCCGGTTTTCCTCTGACAATTTAGCGTGAGATAGCTGTGGGATCGGGTGGAGATCCGCTCTTTTGTCAGACATTAGTACGCCTTCCATTTATTAAAGTTTTAACGTTTGCGGCCGTTACTCAGTACGCGTGTGCAGAGCGCATACGAAACGAAACGGAAGCGAACGCGGCAGGACCTGGCTGTCCGCGTCACCAGCACGAGGCACCAGGATAGAAGGCATCACGGCATGCAGGTCTCCCGCGTCAGGCTAGAGGTCATTTCCCTTTTCGCAGCCGCGCTGCTCGCAGCATGTGGTGGTGGCGGTGGCGGCTCATCCGGCAGTTCGGGCAATGCGGCGGCCGGCAACACGACCGGCAGCAACACCACGGGCAGCAACAACAGCGCCCAGACATCCACGTCGACTCAACTGGGCGGGACGGTCACGCTCCTGCCCGTGGCGGCGACCGCCGCGACATTGCCGTCCGCGAGCGGCAATGCCACCGCCGACGGCATCGCTTATCTGAATGCCATGCGTCAGACGGTGGGGCTTCCCACGCTGCCGTCGGATGCCGGCCTGACGACTGCCTCGCTCGATCACGCTACCTACCTGGTCGAGAACCAGACCTACGGCCACGATGAAACGGCCGGCCAGCCTGGCTATACGGGCGCGACGCCGCAGGATCGCATCGACGCCGAGGGCAACTACTCGGCGTACGGCGAAGTGGTCGTGGCGGGCCAGCCCGCTGCGTTTGCCAACAGCGTGAGCCCGGTCCAGACGCTCTTCGACGCGCCGTACCACCGGATCGTCATGCTCGACGACTTCCAGTCGATGGGCGTGGCCTCGCTGACGAACGCCAGCTGGGAAGCGTTCAACATCGACTTCGGCAACGAGGCGAATGCAATGCCGCTGACGGCGCTCGTCACCTACCCCTATGCGGGCCAAAAGGGCGTGCCCACCAGCTGGTTCGCGAACGAATCGCCGAATCCGTTTGCCAATGCTCCGCAATACGAGCTCACCACGGTGGGTTACCCCGTGACGATTCAAAGCGGCTTCGCGGGCACGCTGAATGCCGTGAACTTCACGATCACGGACGCGAGCGGCAACAACGTGCCTTGCCTGCCCCAAACGCCGCAGACCGATCCGGGCGAGCTTTCGAACGGTGCGCTATGCGCGCCGTACCAGACGCTCGCGAGCAATGCGACCTACACCGTTCACGTGACGGGCGTGCTGTCGAACGGCACGCAAAACAACACGATCGACGTTCAGTGGTCGTTCACGACGGGTGCCGCGGCGGTGGCGAACGAGGCGCTGCAAGCCGCACCGACGAACCGGCCGCTGCCGCTCTTCTGATCCGGCGGCCGCGGCGGCGGCCGTGCAGGATGAAGAAGCGAAGGTCGATGCGGGATGATTTTTTTGCATCGGGCAGCGGCTGCCTCGTCAATATTCGCTGCGCTATACTGCGTCACAGTCGCAGGAAAACGTTTGCGCAGGCTTATCGGCGACGGTAAACCGTTGCTCGTATTCTTCGCCGTCTACGGAAGGTCCATCGCAAGAAATATCCTGCGAGGCCGCACGTCGGGGCTATACGGCGCGACGTCGGGCCAGCAGCCGGGCATGTCGTGTGCTTGTCGCCCCGGTCGCCTTCGAGAAGCCAACCTGTCGCCACTCAACGGACCCGCCGCCCATGCCGACCGTCGTCGATGCGCTACTCGAACAACATCTTTCTCCCCAGTGGCGCGGTCTGCTGCATGCGCTCGCGGCCGAGTTCGAGTCGCAGCTCGATCTCAACGAGCTGCGCCAGCTGATGTTTCGCGTCGGCGAACGTTTTGCGGCGAGCCATCCGCTGCCCGCCTGCGAATCCACCGAGGAACTCGCCGCCGCCTTCAATGCGCACTGGGCCTCGATCCAGTGGGGCTGTGTCGAGCTTGGCGACGAAGGCGATTACCTGCGCATCACCCATTATGGCGCACCGCTGCCCGCGTTCGGCGCGGAAGCGCTGGCCTGGACGCCCGCATTCCTGCAGGGCGTCTATCAGTCCTGGCTCGATGCCATGGGCGCGGCTCAGCTGCATGTCGTGCAGGCCGCTCAGCCCGAGGACGGCTATGCCGTCGAATTTCATCTGGTGCGCACAACGGCCTGAAAGCCGTGTCGATGCTGTCGCTCGACCGGCAGTTTGCAATCGATTTTCCTGAATCATCCGACCATGAGTCCCTCACGTGACATCAAAGCCCTCTTCGACCGCTTCGGGGGCGACCCGGACAGCTACCGGGAGATCCGTATGGAAAGCGAGGCGCACGAAGCGCGCGGCCGTTGGCCGCTGCTCGGCATGATCGACCCGCGCAAGGTCGAACTGAGCGCGGCGGACACGGCGCGCGGGGTGGCGTTGGCCGGCCCGGAGGCGGAGCAGGCGGCGCCCCGGTTGTATGAAGGAGTGCAGAACAGCCCGGCGCCCGTGGCGGCAGATACGACGGGCAGCGGCCCGATAGCGTGTGACCGTTCCCAGGCGGCGTTGCGGCGTTCGGCGCCGCTCTTCACGCGTTCGCCGCGCCGCGACATTCCCCCCGTCATTGAAAAGCCGGCGCCGCGCGCGCCCGAGAGCGGGGCGTTCCGGTTTTCGCCGCAACCCGCCGCGCTGGAGCTGGCCGATGAAGCCGCACAGGCGGATCCCGCCGGTGCGGCGACCGGGTTGCCGAGCCCCGCATCGCGTATCGCCCCACGCCGCGCGCCTCCCGCGCCGCCGGCAATGAATGCTTCGCCGGAACCGGGCGTGGAGGCGCAGCCCCTCGCCTCTGCCGCGCCGTCTTCGTCGTCGCCGCTCAAGAAGCTCTTCGGCACGGCGGCGCCGACGGCGCCAGGCACAGCGTCGGCGCAGGACGTCGATGCCGGCGGCCGGCTGGACCGGCTGTTCGACAGGTTGCGCGGCGGCAGCGGCGTGGGCGGTGCTCAGGGTGCGCGCATGCAGGGAGGCGGCGTCGAACCGAAGGGCGCGGCAACGCCGCGCCATCCTGGTTTTCTCAAGGGAGCGGGCAGGCCATGAAAGTGGTCAGCGTGGTTTCGGCCAAGGGCGGTGTAGGCAAGACGACACTCGCCGCCAATCTCGCCTCCGTGCTTGCCGCAGCCGGCCGGCGCGTGGTGGCGGTCGATCTCGACCCGCAGAATTCGCTGCGGCTTTACTTCGGCGTGCCGCTCGACAGCGTGGACGGTCTCTCGCGCGCCGCGCTCGCGGGCGTGCCGTGGCAGCGCGCGATGGTGGACGGCGCCGACGGCGTGACGGTCCTCGCATTCGGCGCGCTCATCGAAGCGGAGCAGCATCTCTTCGAACGCCATCTGGACGAACACCCGCTCTGGCTTGCGCACGGCCTCGCCGCGCTGCGCCTGAACGCCCCGGACATCGTGATCGTCGATACGCCGCCGGGCTCGTCGGCTTATACGCGCGCCGCGCTTTCGGCGGCGCATTTCGCCGTCAACGTCGTGCTGGCCGACGCGGCCTCCTACGCGACAATCCCGCAGATGCAGCGCATGATCGACACCTACGCGGCGCCGCGCCCGGAGTTCATCGGCGAGGGCTACGTGGTGAATCAGGTCGACCAGTCGCGCCAGCTCAACAAGGATGTGTTGCGCGTGCTGCGCGACATGCTGGGCGGCCACATGTTTCCAGGCTCGATCCACGCCGACGAAGGCGTGAGCGAATCGCTCGCCTGCAATACCTCGGTGGTTCGCTACGATCCGCTCTGCCAGGCGGCCACCGATCTGCGCGCCTGCGGCGCGTGGCTGCTTGCGGCGCTGGATGCGCCGGCAGCCCCGGCGCTGTCGCGAAGGAGCGTCGCATGAGCACCGTCCAGACCGATTCCGTCGCGGCTTCGTCAGGGGCGGCGGCGGCGCGCGCTTCGCGTCTCGAACGCTTTGCCGATGCCCGTATCTGGAGCAGCAAGCCGTTCGCCGTCGTGCTGACGCTGCTTTCGCTCTGCTCGCTCTTCTTCGTGTTCACAGTGCCGCTGCCGAACATGGAGCAACTGGTGTTCGCCACCTGCTGCTTTATTTGCGCGCTGCTCTTTCGCCGCCTGGAGGGGCATTATGCGACGCTCGTGATGGTCATGCTGTCGGTGGTTGCCTCGGGCCGGTACATGTTCTGGCGTCTCACGGAGACCACTTACTGGACGCGCCCGCTCGACGCGGTCTGGGGCCTGCTGCTCGTTTCGGCGGAAGTCTATGCAACGCTCGTGCTGATGCTCGGCTACTTCCAGACCTCGTGGCCGCTGCGGCGCAAGCCGGTGCCGCTGCCCGCCTCGCGCGCGGACTGGCCCACGGTGGACGTGTTCATTCCCACCTACAACGAGCCGCTCTCCGTCGTGAAGCCGACGATCTACGCGGCGCTCGCGCTCGACTATCCGGCCGACAAGCTCTCGATCCACGTGCTCGACGACGGCCGCCGGCCCGACTTCAAGGCGTTTTGCGAAGAGGTGGGCGTCAACTGGACGATTCGCACGCACAACCGCCACGCAAAGGCCGGCAACATCAACGAAGCGCTGAAGATCACGCACGGCGAATACTTCGCGATCTTCGACTGCGATCACATTCCCACGCGCTCCTTCCTGCAGATCTGCCTCGGCTGGTTCCTGCGCGACCCGAAGCTCTCGATGCTGCAGACACCGCACCACTTCTTTTCGCCGGACCCGTTCGAGCGCAATCTCGACACGTTCCGCAAGGTGCCGAACGAAGGCGAGCTGTTCTACGGCCTCGTGCAGGACGGCAACGACCTCTGGAATGCCACGTTCTTCTGCGGCTCGTGTGCATTGCTGCGCCGCTCGATGGTGGCGGAGATCGGCGGCATTGCGGTGGAGACCGTGACCGAAGACGCGCATACGGCGCTCAAGCTGCACCGCCTCGGCTACACCACGGCCTATCTCGCGATCCCGCAGGCCGCGGGTCTTGCCACCGAAAGCCTCTCGGGCCACATCGGCCAGCGCATTCGCTGGGCGCGCGGCATGACGCAGATCTTCCGCATCGACAATCCGCTGGGGGGCAAGGGTCTCTCGATCGGCCAGCGCCTGTGCTACCTGAACGCGATGATGCACTTCTTCTACGGCGTGCCGCGTCTCGTGTTCCTGACGGCGCCGCTTTCTTTCCTGTTCTTCGGCGCCCATGTGATCCAGGCATCGGCGGCGGCCATCGCGCTCTACGCGCTGCCGCACATGTTCCATGCGAACGTCACGAACTCGCGCATGCAGAGCGCGTTTCGCCATTCGTTCTGGGCCGAAGTCTACGAGTCGGTGCTCGCTTCGTACATCACGGCGCCCACCTTGCTCGCGCTCATCAATCCGAGGCTCGGCAAGTTCAACGTCACGGCCAAGGGCGGCACGATTGCGAAGACCTACTTCGACTGGTCGATCTCGCGCCCGTACCTGATCCTGCTGATGCTGAACCTGCTCGGCTTCGCGTGCGGCCTCGTGCATATCTATCACTATGCGCACCTGCGCAGCGAGGTTCAGACCACGATCCTCAATCTCGCGTGGACGAGCTACAACATGCTGATACTCGGCGCGAGCGTGGCCGCCGCCAACGAGCAGAAGCAGATCCGCTCCGTGCCGCGCGTGGCGATGAAGATGCCCGTGATGCTGCGATTCGGCACGGGCCGCACGCTCGCCTGCGAAACGCTCGATTACTCCGAGGGCGGCGTGGGTGTCGAGCTGCCGCAGGCCATCCAGATACCGCTGCACGAAAACGTGACGGTCTCGCTCTTTCGCGGCGACGAGGAATATGCGTTCGCGGCGACCGTGAGTTTCTCCGCGCCGGGACGCGCGGGGCTGCAGTTCGTGGAGATGACGAAGGATCAGGAGTTCGACTTCGTGAAGACGACGTTCTCGCGCGCCGACGCCTGGACCGGCTGGGCCGAGGGCCGGCAACCCGACGCGCCGTTGCGCGCGCTCTCGCATGTGTTGCGCGTGGGCGTGGGCGGCATCGGCGCGCTTTTCGAACATCTTTATGGCGACTTTCGCGCGTGGACGAAACGCGGCGGCAAAGCGGCCGGACAAAAAGACAGCTAGAGGATATGGAGAAAAGGACCGGGGTGTTACGCCCGCGCAGCAGCTCGGGTGAGGGAGAGAATGCACGCGTTGCAGGCGCGGCGCGCCTTGCGCACTTGCCCGCGTGCGGCTTTGCCATGCTGTTGGTCGCCATGTCTTTTTTCTGCGCGACCGGTGCAATGGCGCAAAAGACACCTGACGCCGCCGCCACCGCCACCGTGGGAGGCCGCGCTGCCGACGGTGCGACGGCCGTGGGCGCCGTGCCGCCGCCAGGACCCGCCGAGAAGTTCGATTCCCAGGCCATGGCGCAGCCGCTGCTCGCGCTGACCGCGCCGCCGCTCTCGCCGGAACAGCAGAAGCGCCTCGGCATGCGCCCGCCGACCACCGCCAATCCCGGCACGCTTGTGCCCGGCGGCCGGCGCCAGACGCTGACCTTCGCCGACCTCGGCGCGCTCGATCCGCTGCAGTTGCGCGGCACGGAAGGCCAGAACGGCGTGCCGTTCTCGGTGCGCAACGACGAGGTCGTGACGGGCGCGGTGCTGCATCTCATCTACAGCTATTCGCCCGCGCTGCTGCCCGATCTTTCGCAACTGAAGGTGCTCGTGAACGGCGAAGTGGCGGCGACCCTGCCGCTGCCGCACGAACAGGCCGGCACCACGGTCGCGCGGGACATCTCGCTCGATCCGCGCTTCATCACCGAGTTCAACCACCTGAACGTTCAACTGATCGGCCATTACACGCGCGGCTGCGAAGACCCGTCCAATTCCGCGCTGTGGGCGACGGTGAGCAACGCGAGCTCGCTCGATCTGACCTACGCGTCGCTGCCGACGAAGCCCGATCTCGCCGCGTTGCCGCAGCCGTTCTTCGACCGCCGCGACGTGCGCCGGCTCGAACTGCCGTTCGTGTTCGCCGACAAGCCCGACGCCGGCATGCTCGCGGCCGCGGGCACGCTGGCTTCGTGGTTCGGCGCGCTCGCGGGCTACCGCGGCGCGCGTTTTCCGGCGCAGGTGGGCAGCGTGCCGCTTTCGGGCAACGCGGTGGTGTTCGCGCTGTCCGATTCGCATCTGGACGGTGTGACGCTGCCGGGCGTTTCCGGCCCGACGATCGCGGTCGCGGAGCGCGGCGAGCCCGCGCGCGGCGAACTGCTGCTCGTGCTGGGCCGCAACGGCGACGAGCTGCGCACGGCGGCAAGCGCGCTCGCGCTCGGCCAGAACACCTTCTCCGGCACTAGCGTCACGGTGAGCCAGCTCACGACGCTCAAGCCGCGTGCGCCCTACGACGCGCCGAACTGGCTGCCGTCCAGCCGTCCGGTGCGCTTCGGCGAACTCGTCGACGAGCGCGCGCTCTCGGTAACCGGCTACGATGCGGGCGCAATCTCGCTGAACCTGCATGTGCCGCCCGACCTCTTCATGTGGAACACCAAAGGCGCGCCGCTCGACCTGCGCTACCGCTACTCGGTGCGCCCGCACCCGGACCGCTCGTCGCTCAACGTCAGCGTGAACAACAATTTCGTGGCGGCGCTGCAGATTCCCGCCGTGACGCCGTCGCGTTTCAGCCTGAGCAGCCTGCTCGCGCGCTTCGGCGCGGACACGTCGAGCACGGGCGTCGCGCATCGCATCGTGCACGTGCCGCCGCTCGTGCTTACGCCGCGCTCGCTGCTGCGCCTGCATTTCTTCTACGACATCCCGAACACCGGCGAATGCACGGGGCGGCTCATCCAGAACGTGGCGGGCTCGATCGACCCGGACTCGACGATCGATCTGTCGTCGTTTCCGCACTACATGGCGCTGCCGGACCTCGCCGCGTTCGCGAACAGCGGCTTCCCGTTCACGCGCATGGCCGACCTCTCGGAGACGGCCGTGATCCTCCCGAACGAGCCGACGCCGAGCGACTACAGCCTCTACCTGCTCGCGATGGGCCGCATGGGCGAATCGACGGGCTATCCCGTGACGGGCGTGACGATTGCGGGCCCGGGCGACCTCGATCATCTGGCCGACAAGGATCTGCTGATGCTCGGCGGCCCCGGCCGGCAGCCCTTGCTGCGGACGTGGGCGAAGTTCATGCCGTTCTCGAGCGACGGCGATACGAGCACGTTCACGCTCTCCGATCTCGCGTTCAAGCTCGAAGACTGGTGGCACGGTCCGCACGGCGTGGAGCGCGCGCCCGCGCGCGCCGACCTCTCGCTTGTGGAGACCGGCGGCAATGCGCTGATCGCCGGCTTCGAATCGCCGCTGCGCGCAGGCCGCAGCGCGGTCGCGCTGATCAGCGCGCCGGGCGAGTCGGAAGAGGAGATCACGTCGGCGCTTCTCGACGCCGATGTGCTGCCGTCGGTCCAGGGCGCCATGGACGTGATCCACGGCCGCTCGGTCACGGTCACGTCGAACGGCGAGGCGTACTACGTCGGCTCGCTTTCGCCCATCGAATATCTGCGCTGGGCGCTCTCGTCGCATCCGTTGCTGCTCGTGCTCTCCGGCGTGTTCGCGGCCATCGTGATCGCAGCGCTCTTCTACCGTTTCCTGCGCGCCGTTGCGTCGCGCAGGCTGAGGAATTGAGATGGCCCCCACGCCCGCTTTGCTCGCTGCCCCCCGAGGGGGCGTTCAGCCTCCTTGGGGCGGCCCGGCGGAGGCTGAGGCGGCCCCCACGCCCGCTTTTCCGCTGGCTTGCCGGCTTGTCTGCGGCCTGGCGCTCGCTGCCATGACGACGTTCGCCCACGCCGCCGCGGGCGCCTGCGGCGACTGGCCGTCGTACCGCGCGTTCGTTGCGCGCTTCGTGCAGCCGGACGGACGCGTGATCGACTACGCCACGGCCGTGCAGCAGACCACCTCGGAGGGCCAGTCGTACGCCATGTTCTTCGCCCTGGTGGCGAACGACCGCGCCACCTTCGACCGTCTGCTCGCCTGGACGCGCCAAAACCTCGCGGGCGGCCAGTTCGACGCGAACGACGTGCGGCTGCCGGCCTGGCAGTGGGGCAGGCGCCCGGACGGCGCATGGGGCGTGCTCGACCCGAATCCGGCCTCCGACGCAGACCTTTGGATTGCTTACGATCTGCTGCAGGCGGGGCGCCTGTGGAATGCGCCCGACTACACGGCGCTCGGCACGGCGCTCGCCGCGCAGATCGCGAAGCGCGAAGTGACCGACCTGGCGGGGCTCGGGCCGATGCTGCTGCCGGGGCCGCAGGGCTTCGTCAATGGCGGCGTGACGCGCCTGAATCCGAGCTATCTGCCGCTGCCGTTGCTGCGCGGCCTCGCGCACGACCTGCACGGCGGCCCGTGGACGGCGCTCGCACAAAGCACGCTGAAGATGGTGACGAGCACGGCGCCGCGAGGCTTCGCGCCCGACTGGGTCGCCTGGCACGAAGGCCAGTTCGTCGTCGATCCGAAGACGGGCGACGTCGGCAGCTACGACGCTATCCGCGTCTATCTCTGGGCCGGCCTCGCAGCCGCGGCCGACCCGCTCGCAAAACCCTGGCTCGACGCGGTGCGCGGCATGGACGAGCGCGTCGCGCAAACCGGCGTGCCGCCTGAGAAAGTCGCGGCGACGAATGGGGTAGGTAACGGCGAAGGGCCGCTCAGTTACTGGGGAGCGCTTGCGCCGTACTTCGCGGCGCTCGGCGACACGAAGAGCCTCGCGCTCGCGCGCACGCATCTCGCCGCGCTCGACGGCGGCACACCGGGCCGCGAGCCCGTTTACTACGACCGCGTGCTCGGCCTGTTCGGCATGGGCGCGATCGATGGCCGCTACCGCTTCGACGCGAACGGGCAGTTGATCCCGTCGTGGAGGGGCGCATGCGAGTAAAGACGCGAGATCGCCGAACCGGCCGTTCCATGCCGCGACGCTCGTCGTCCGTTGCCGCGCTCGGGATGGCGCTCGCGCTCGCGGGCTGCCTCGCGCTGACGCCGATAGTTCATGCCGCGATGCCGGACCCGTTGCAGGCGTTGATCGCACAAGGCAAGTACTGGCAGGCGCATGGCCGCGGCGACCTTGCAGAGCAGGCCTGGCAGAAAGTGCTGCGCATCGATCCGACGCAGCCGGACGCGCTGTTCGGCATGGGCATGGTCATGGCCGACCGCAAGGACGGCGGCGGCGCGGAACAGTACCTCGAAAAGCTGCGCGAGGCGGCGCCCGACTATCCGGGCATCGACGAGCTGGGGCGGCGCCTCGGCCAGACCAGCCCGCGCGACCAGACCGTGAACGACGCGCGGCGCCTCGCGCAGATGGGCAAGAGCGCCTCGGCGGTCGAGCAGTACCGCAACGCGCTGGGCGGCAAGCCCGCGACGCCTGAACTGCGGCTCGAGTATTACCAGGCGCTCTCGGCCACGCCGAGCGGCTGGGACGAGGCGCGCAAGGGCCTGGAAGAACTCGCGCGCGAGAACCCCGACGATCCGCGCTACGCGCTCGCCTACGCGCAGCACCTCACGTATCGCGACGCCACGCGCCGCGACGGTATCGCGCGGCTCGAACAGCTCGCGGGCGACAGCAAGGTCGGCCAGGAGGCGCGCGCAAGCTGGCGCCAGGCGTTGCTGTGGCTGGCGGCGCGGCCTTCGGACCAGCCGCTCTACGACGCCTACCTGAAGCTCGTGCCCGACGATCCCGCCGTGAAGGCGCGCTACGAGAGCATGGTGAAGCAGGATCAGGCGGGCCGTCTGCACGCGGAAGAAAATGCCGCGAACGACGCGCGCGGCCGCACCATCGGCCAGGGCTTCGCCGCGCTCGACCGCGACGACCTTGTCACGGCGCGGGCGCGCTTTGCTGCCGTGCTCGCTTCGTCGCCGAACGACAGCGACGCGCTGGGCGGCATGGGCATCGTCGAGCTGAAGCAGGAGCATTTCGAAGCGGCGCGCAACTATCTCGAACGCGCATCGCGTGCGGGGAGTCCGGCGCGCTGGCGCGAGGCGCTCACGAGCGCAACGTACTGGACCTGGACGAGCGAGGCGATCGGCGCGCAGAGCAACGGCGACTTCGCGAAGGCGAAATCGTTGTACGAGCGCGCAATCGAGCTCAATCCTTCCGATATCACGGCTCAGGTGATGCTGGGCGAAGCGCTGCTTGCCAATCGCGATCCGCAGGGCGCGGAGCAGGCCTTTCGCATGGCGCTGCGCCGCCAGGCCGACAACCCCGACGCGATTCGCGGCCTGGTGGGTGCGCTCGCCGCGCAAGGCCGCGGCGACGAGGCCTTGCAGTTCGCCACCCAGCTCACTGCCGAGCAGCAGGCGAAAGCAGGCGGGCTCGACCGCCTGCGCGGCACGGCGGAAGCGGCCCAGGCGCGCGAAGCCGAAGCGCGGGGCGACCTGGGCGCCGCGCGCAGTCTGTTCGAAGACGCACTCGTGAGCAATCCTGACGATCCATGGCTGCGGCTCGACCTGGCTCGCATCTACGTGCGCCAGGGCGCCGTGGGCACGGCGCGCAGCATGATGGACGGCCTGCTCGCGGCCCACCCCGACATGGTGGACGCACTCTATGCAAGCGCGCTGCTTTCCGAGCAGACCAAGGACTGGTCGAACGGGCTGCGCCTCCTCGACCGCATTCCCGTCGCGCAGCGCAACGAGGCCATGACCGAATTGCAGCATCGCCTGTGGGTCGGCCAGCAGGTCGATCTCGCCACGCAGATGGCGAAGCGCGGCCAGACCCAAGAGGCGCAGGCTATCCTGCACAACGCCGAGCCCATCGCGCTCGCCACGCCTTCGCTCGTCGGCGCGCTGGCCGGCGGCTACGTGGCCGCGGGCGATCCGGCGCGCGCGCTCTGGCTCGTGCAGGGCGCGATGTCGACGGCGCCCGGCGATCCCGGCCTGCAATTGCAATACGCGGGCATTCTGCTCGCGAGCCATCAGGACACGCTCCTCGGCGACGTGATGCGGCGTATCGCGACGATGCAGCTCACGCCCGAACAGCGAACCGACTTCGACAACCTGAATCTCGCCATCGTCGTGCGCCAGGCCGACAAGGTGCGCACCGGCGGCGACCTGGCGAGCGCCTATGCGGTGATCGCGCCGTGGCTCGCGGCCATGCCCGACAACCCCGATCTGCAGGCCGTGCTCGCGCGCATGTATTCGTCGGCGGGAGAGCCCGCGAATGCGCTGAAGTGCTATCAGGTCGCGCTGGGCCGCCGTCCGGACGACCTCGGCCTGCAAACCGCGGCGATCTATGCGGCGACGGCCGCGAAGGACTGGCGCGCTGCCGAGCAGACCGCGACGACGGCGCTCGCCGCCGCCCCCGACGACCCGGATCTGCTCGCGGCCGTTGGCCGGATGTACCGCGCCGAGGGCAAGCTGTCGCTGGCGGCGCAGTACCTGAAGCGCTCGCTAGTGGCGAGCACGACGCCGCCGGGTGCGCGCATTGCGACGTCCGCGTCGAACGTGCCGCGTGGTTGGGAGGCGCTCAGCCGGCCCATTGGCGCCAATCCGCTGCCGGGCACCAATCCGTTCGAGGGCAAGACGGCGGTCGACACCGCCGGGGCCTCGTCGACCAACGAAGCCGGCTCGACCGCGCCTCTGCCGGCGGCGCCCGCCTGGTCCACTCTTTCGTCACCCGTCATGACCGTGCCTACTCCGCTCCCGCCGACACAAAGCACGCCCTACGTTGTGCCCTATGCGGCACCCGCCGGGGCCAACTCGGGATACCAGCCGTCGCCCGCGACGCCGCCGCTGGCGAACGCGCCGGCTGCAGTCGCAGTCGACGGCTACGGACCCGATACCTACGGCTCCAGTGCCTCGGGCGTGCCCGCTCCCGCGCAGCCCCTGCAACCGTATGCGCAGTACGCGCCGAACGCGCAGCCTTATCCGCAGCCCGCGCCCGCCGCCGCACCGTATCCGCAGCAGCCGGCGCCGTATCCGCCACAACAGGAACCCTACGCGGCGACGCCGTGGCCGATGTCGCCCGCCGCGCAGCAGGCGCAGGGCGCGTACGGCTCCGTGCCGCTGCCGCAGGAAGCGCCCGCGACAAAGCGCACGACCACTCAGGCGCGCAAGCAGTCCAAAGCCAGCCGCGAGGCGACCGCGCAGCGGCCGCAGCAGCAATACGCACCGGCATACGGCCAGCCGCAACCCTATGCGCAAGGCTACGGCCAACCGTACCCGCAGCCGCCTTATCTGCCGCAGGGCTACGCCCAGCAACCGTATCCGCAGGGCTATCCGCAGCAAGGCTACCCGCAGCCGCCGTATCCTCAGCAGCCCTACGCGCCGCAACCCTACGCGCCGCAACCTTACGCGCAGCAGGGCTACGGTCAGCCCTACGTGCCCCAGCCGCCTTATCCGAATCCGGCGGCTCGGGCGCAACAGGGTTATGCCGCGCAGCAGTACATCCCGCCGCCGCCGGCGGGCTATGCGCAGCCGTATGCGCCGCCCGCGGCCGGCGCCGCCGCCGCGCCCACGCCGCAGCAGGTGGCCAGTTCGCAGACGCTCGGCGTAGCCGAGGAACTCGCGCAGGTCAACCGCGAAGAGGCGAGCACGATCACGGGCGGGCCCGTGTTCCGCAACCGCGCAGGCGAGGACGGCCTGACGAACCTCACCGACATCGAAGCGCCGATTCAAGGCAGCATCCGGGCCGGCAACGGCCATGTGCTTGTCACGGCCACGCCCGTCACGCTCGATGCCGGCACGGCGTCCAGCAGCCTCTCGACGGCCGCCCGATTCGGCGCGGGCCTGTCGAACTACCCGAATTACGGCAACTTTGGTTCGCAGACGGCGAGCGGCGTGGGACTTTCGATCGGCTACGAGACGAACTCGCTGAAGGCCGATATCGGCGCGACGCCGGTCGGCTTTCGCTATCAGAACGTGGTTGGCGGCGTCGAATACGATGGCGCCATCACCGACAAGGTTTCTTACTTGTTAGCAGTGACACGCCGCGCCGTGACCGACAGCCTGCTCTCATACGCCGGCGCGCGCGACGCGGGATCGGGCCTCGAGTGGGGCGGTGTCACAAAGTCGGGCGGCCGCGCGGCGCTCGGCTGGGACGACGGCACGAGCGGCCTGTACGTGAACGGCCAGTTCCAGTACTACGACGGCCATCATGTGGAGAGCAACTACGAAGGCAAGGCCGGCGGCGGCGCCTACACGCGTCTCTACCAGGACGCCGACCAGAGTCTCATGGTGGGCCTGAATACCACGTGGATGAGTTTCAGTCAGAACCAGTCGTATGTCACGTACGGGCAGGGCGGCTATTTCAGCCCGCAGCAGTACGTGATCCTGAATCTGCCGCTGGAATACGCCGGCCGTACCGGCGCTTTCACGTATGACCTGAAGGGTTCCATCGGGGTGCAGCATTATCGCGAGAACGCCGTTGCGTACTTCCCGCTCGATTCGAGCCTGCAAGGCAGCGCGTCCCTCTACATGAACGCGCTCAATTCGTCGCTGAATCCCCTCGATGCCAACGCAACCTACCCGGGACAAAGCAAGACGGGCGTTGCCTATTCGCTGTTCGCGAACGGCGAGTATCGGCTCGCGCCGCAGGTCACGGTGGGCGCGCTGGCATCGTTGGGTAACGCGTACGAGTACCGCGAGTGGATTGCCGCCGTGTATGTGCGCTACAGCTTCACGCCGCAGTCGGGCCAGCAGCCGTTCCCGCCGAAGCCCTTCACCTCGCCGTATCTGACCAATACGGACTGACCCGCGGACTAACCCGCGAATTAACGCGCAGACGCGGCTTACTCGAACCGCTCCAGCGCCTCGGAGCGGATCATTTGCGCGAGATTCGAGGGGCGTCCGCGCGTGCTGCTCACGGGGTGATAGATGCTGTCGCCGCGCGAGATGGGCTTGCCGGTCAGCGCACACACGCCGCGCGAGCGGGCCGCGCGCTGCACCCAGCGCTGCTCGCGATAGTTGCCGCCCGTCGAATCGCGCCACGAGATCGACACGGCTTTCTCGCCGATGCGTTCCACGAAGGTCACCACGGCATTGCGCCCATAATCCGAAACCGCGCGCATACTCTTCGGCGCCGGCGCTTCGACCAGTGCCTCCTCGTCAGGCGCCGTGTCATACATCTCGCCGTGGGCGGCGAACTGGCCGAGCTGCGAGATGGTAGCTGTCCACGGATCGCCCATTTCCCGATCCCCGGCCCCGACACCACACGCCTGCGGGCATAGCGGATACGCGGGCGCCGCTTGCCTGGATGATGTCGTTCGTAACTGGCTCACGTCGAATCCCTCCGGTGCTTGTGCGATCTCGCCGGTATCGTATCTGTCACGCCTGGCAGGATAAATCCCGATTCCCCAAATACTCAGTTTGGGCTCGCCAAACAATGGCAGTCCTGTCAGGTTCGCGGGATGTGGCACGTTCGCCCGGGCCGCGGCGGACACGGATGCCGTGTCATCCGCGCGGCCCGGGGCGAAGAGTGCAGATTTGGACTTCTGATCGACGGCGGGTGTCGGGCAAGCGCTCACCAGCGCCCGGGCAGCCACGCGAGCTGGGCCTCGATCGCCTCGCCTGGCGCGAGAACGGTGCCGCCCACATCCAGCCGCGCCGCGCGTAGATTGAGCCAGTCGGTGGTGTTGCTGACCGGTTCGGCGCAGAAGTAGGGGAGTCCCGCCGGCGTAAACAGCACGAAATAGTCGAGCGGCGCGCCCGCGCGCAGCGTGAGGCGCCGGCCCGCATGCGGCCAGTCGATCACCGCCTCGTGGCGCCAGCCGGAAAAGTTGTTGTCGAGATCGAAGGCGTCGATGGGGAGACCGGCCTGCAGGGCATCGACGGCCGGATGCGCGTTCAGCGAAACCGGCAGCACTTCGGCGTCGATCTCCCACATCGCGCGCACGCGCGCCGCGATACGCGTGCCGGGCGGCCGCGGATAGTACGGGTGATGGCCGAACCCGAACGGCATCGGCCGCGAGGCCAGATTGCGCGCCCAGAGGCGCACGCTGAGCCCCGCCTCGTCGAGCACGATATGCTGGCGCGCCTCGTAGCGGAACGGCCAGCCCGCGTGGGCATCGTGCCGGGCGTGCGGCTCGTGCACGAAATGGAGCGTGACACTGGCCGTCTCGCGCGCTTCCACGCGCCAGGGCCGGCGCCACGCATGGCCGTGCAGGGCGTGGCGCAGCGCACCGGTGCCGCTCGGCAGGTCGATCATTTCGCCTTCGAAGCGGAAGCGGCCGTCGCGAATGCGGTTGCAGTAAGGCATCAGCGGGAAGCTGGCCATGCCGAGCGGGTCCTGCGCGTCCAGCGCCGCGCGGGTGGCCGGGCGCAGCCAGTGGAACGTGTCGCCGCTGTCCGCTTCGTAGAATGCGGCAATCGAGCCGCCCACGTGCGGCGCGACGAGCGCCCGCGTCGCGCCGCAGGCCAGCGTGACGAGCCGGCCGTCGTCGAGCGCGGCGGCATCGAACGGCGGATCCTGCGGCAGGGGAGGCTCGATGGGCGTATCGCCATTGCGTTCGGTACGGCGCGAGCCGGGCGGCTGGGCAGTCAAATGATGGCTCTCCGGGTAGGGCACGACTACGTTAAATTATTACTAATAATCGTTAATATACTCGCCAAATGCGAGGGGCGGCGGTTGTAAAAAATGGCGACATACTCCAATTGATGGGACAAATTATTAGTGCTACGCTGCGACCCACTACCCGCGCGCGCCCGAAGGCCGCTCCGCTCGCCGCGAGGCCGCGCAGCCTACCCTGCTTCCGATGAAAAAATCGACCCAGCGCCGTCCGACCATGACCGACATCGCGAAAGCCGCGGGCGTGTCGCAATCGACGGTTTCGCTTGTCCTCAACGGCGCGGTTGGCGCCAAACTTTCCGAGGCGACGCGCCGCAAGGTGCTCGAGGTTGCGCAGTCGCTCGGCTACCAGTTGCCGATCCGCGCCGCGCAGCCCGCACCGGCGGGCGACCGCAATCTCATCATCTATATCGCCGACGAAGTCTCCACGAGCCCGCATCCGGTCGTGAGCATCGACGGCGCGCGCGACGCCGCCTGGAACAACGGCTGCGTGCTGGCGGTGTTCTCCACGCACGGCAATGCGCAGATGGAGCAGCGCGTGCTGCAGACGCTCGCCATGCCCAACGTGCTGGGCGTGGTCTACGCGACGGTGTACACGCGCAAGGTGACGGTGCCGCCCGCCCTGCTGAAGGTGCCGGCCGTGCTGCTCAACTGCTATGCGTCCGACCACGCGCTGTCCTCGGTCGTGCCGGCCGAGGTCACGGGCGGCCACACGGCCACGGAATACCTGATCCAGGCGGGCCACCGGCGCATCGGCTTCATCAACGGCGAGACCTGGCAGGACGCGGCGAAGGACCGCCTGAAGGGCTATCGCCAGGCGCTCGCGACCGCCGACCTGCTCTACGACGAACAGCTCGTGCGCAACGGCGACTGGAGCCCCGGTAAAGGCTTCGAGCTCACGCTCTCGCTCATGCGCGAGCCCAATCCGCCCACGGCGATCTTCTGCGCGAACGACCTGATGGCGACCGGCGCGATCGAGGCGCTCAAGCAGCTGGGCCTGCGCGTGCCCGAGGACGTTTCGGTGATGGGCTACGACGACCAGGAAATCGCGCGCCACACCCATCCGGGGCTTACCACGGTCGTGCTGCCGAACTACGAGCTGGGCCGCTGGGCGGTCGAAACGCTGTTGCAGGAGGAGCAGAACCGCAGCGCCGGCGCGCCCGTGCGGCGGCGCGCCGTGAAGCTCGACGGACCGCTCATCGAGCGCGCCTCGGTCTGCGCGCCCAATCCCGCCTCCCCCGTGAATACCCTCATTAATATCGTCGATAATTGACTGGTAATATTAGTCGAAGCAGTGGCCGTAATAAATCCGGCGCAGCGCGCCGGGACGAGCAAGAACGAGAACAAGTGACCGGCCGGAGCGAGGTCCGCAACCCGCGCCGCCAAGACTATTCACGGAGACGGAGACAGCCATGCGTCATCAACGTATTCAGTCCGCCCTTATCGCCGCGGGGCTCTGCATCGCGGCGGCCAGCACCGGCAGCGCGTGGGCGCAGTCAAGCAGCGACGCGCAGAAGGTGCAATCGAATTCCTCTGAGACCTGCACGAATCCCAAACCGAGCGGCATGAAGCTGAGCGATATGGTGGTCGGCTTCTCGCAGTCCGAAAACGAGCAGAACCCGTTCCGCGCGACGGAAACGGCTTCGGTGCGTGCGGCGGCGAAGGCGGCCGGCGTCAAGCGTCTCCTCTACACGAACGCCAATGCGAACCAGGCCAAGCAGGTGGCCGACATCGAAAGCATGATCAACCAGGGGGCGCAGGCGCTGATCATCGCGCCGAACGATTCCACCGGTCTGCAGCCCGCCTTCGCCCAGGCGCGCGCCAAGGGCATCCCGGTCGTGACGATCGACCGTCTCACGGCCGGCACGTTCTGCGACGACTACATCACCTTCCTCGGCTCCGACTTCTACAAGCAGGGCGAGCGCGCGGCCAAGGCGCTCGCCGACGCGACGGGCGGCAAGGCGGTCATTGCGGAAATCCAGGGCGGCTACGGCAACACGGTGGAAAGCCAGCGCACCGACGGCTTTGCCGCAGGCCTGAAGGCCTATCCGGACATGAAGATCGTCGCCGCGCAAACGGGCAACTGGTCCACGACCGAAGCGCAGAAGGTGATGGAGCAGATGCTGCTCGCGCATCCCGACATCAACGCGCTCTACACCCATGCCGACACCATGACCTTGGGCGCGATCACGGCGCTGCGCCAGGCCGGCAAGCTCAAGGACGTGAAGATCGTCTCGATCGACGGCACGAAGGATATCGTCACGGACATCTCGCAAGGCGTCGTAGCCGCCGACGTCGAGACGAATCCGCGCTTCGGCCCGCTCGCGTTCAAGTCGCTCGAGGCCTGGCTCGCAGGCCAGCCGGTGCCGCAAAAGCAGATCATGGACGACGCGCTCTTCGACAAGACCAACGCACAGCCCTCGCTGGCGGCGGGCAAGGTCTACTGAGCCGCGCGCGAACCATGACGACAGGCGCAGCCGCAAACCCCGCCCAGACCGCCGCCGCCGTGCTCGAAACGCGCGGCGTCTCGAAGACGTTCGGCGTGGTGCGCGCGCTGCGCGACGTCTCGCTCACGCTGCGCGCAGGGGAGGTGCACGGGCTGGTTGGCGAGAACGGCGCGGGCAAGTCCACGCTCATCAAGATCCTCACCGGGTTTTATCAGCCCGACGCGGGCGGGCTGACACTCGATGGCGCCGCCGCGGCCTTCGACAGCCCGCGCGCCGCGCAGCAGTCGGGCGTGTGCGCCGTCTATCAGGAAATCAACCTGATTCCCGAGCGCAGCGTGGCCGACAATATCTTTCTGTGCCACGAGCCAAAAAAGTTCGGTTTCCTGACTGACAGGAAGCGGATGCTCGAGCGCGCGGCGGAGATCGTGCAGCGCTACCGTCTGGCCGTCGATCCGGCGGCGCGGCTCGGTTCTCTGGGTCTTGGCGCGCAGCAGATGGTAGCGATTGCGCGCGGCGTCTCGCTGGGCGCGCGCGTACTGATCCTCGACGAGCCCACGTCCGCCTTGAGCGGCGCCGAAGTCGACGTGCTGTTCGAAGTCGTCGATCAATTGCGCGCCGAGGGCATCGCGTTGCTGTTCGTGAGCCATCGGCTTTCCGAATGCTACCGGCTGTGCGATCGCTTCACGGTCATGCGCGACGGCGCCGTGGTGCGCACCGGCACGCCCGAGGAGTTGCCGCGCAGCGCCCTGATTGCCGCGATGCTCGGCCGCGAGAGCGCGGGCGAGCACGCCTGGGCGGATCGCGAAGGGCGCGCCGACGTGACGCCGGCGCTCGATGTCGCGCATCTGCAATGGGGCAATCGCGTGCGCGACGTCTCGCTGCGCGTGGCGCCCCGCGAGATTGTGGGGCTGGCGGGCCTGCTCGGTTCCGGGCGCACCGAAACGTTCAAGACGATCTTCGGCGCGCAGAAGGCGGACGCGGGCCAGGTCGATATCGACGGACAGCCGCTCGGTCACGCCACGCCGGCGCGCTCGATCGCGCGCGGCCTCGCATTCCTTTCCGAAGATCGCCGCGCCGAAGGCATTTTCCCGCGCCTTTCGGTGCGCGAGAACATCGTCGCAAGTTTGCTGCCGCGCATCTCGCGCTTCGGCTTCATCTCGCCCGCGAAAGAAGCGCAGCTCGTGCGCGAATCCATTGCGCGGCTCGGCATCAAGACGGCCGGCCCCGGCGCGCCCATCTCCACGCTTTCGGGCGGCAACCAGCAGAAGGCGCTGATCGCGCGTTGCCTTTCTACGCGTCCCACCGTGCTGCTGCTCGACGACCCGACACGCGGCATCGACGTCGGCGCGAAGGAGGAGGTGCATCGCGTCGTCCAGCAACTGGCCGAGGAGGGACTGGCGGTGGTGGTGACATCGTCGGAGATGGAAGAGCTGCTTGCACTGACCGACCGTCTCGTGGTGCTCAATGAAGGCGCGACCCAGGGCGGCATGCCGACGAAGGGCGCGCATCCCGACGACGTGCTCGCCGTGCTCGCAGGGCCGGGCGCGGACGGCGCGCCATGAACGCGGCGCGCCCGGACGAGGCACAATCGACGACGGCAACAATGGCGACCAACTTTGAATCGAACGAGGAACGCTTGAGCCCCTCGAATTTTCCCGCACCGCGCGCGCCTTCGGGCGCCTCGGACACGCCGCGCTCGTTTGCGTGGCGCACGGTACTGCGCGAGCACAGCGTTTATGTCGCGCTGGCCGTGCTCGTGGCATTCAACCTGGCGGTCACGCCAGGATTCTCGAATCCGTTTGCCGCGCGCAGCCTGCTGTTCGAGGCGGCGCCCATCGTGCTGATCGCACTCGGCCAGAATCTGGCGATCGCGACGCGCGGCATCGACCTCTCGGTCGGGTCCGTGATGGCGCTTTCCAGCGCGGCGATTGCGGTGTTCCTGCCCTACGGCGTGGGCACGGCGATGATCGCGGCGGTGGGCATGGGGGCATTGGCCGGGCTCTGCAACGGGATGCTCGTCGCGCTGCTCGCCATCGATCCGCTCATTTCCGGTCTCGCGCTGCTCGTCGCCGCGCGCGGCCTCGCGCAAGCCCTGCTGGGCGGCTCGCGCGTGAATCTGCCCGACGCCGACGCGTTCGACCTGCTCGGCGCCGGCGCGCTCGGTCCGATTCCCATCGTCATGCTCATTGCGCTCGTCTTTGCCGCGATCGTGGCGTTCGTGGTGCGCCGCACGACTTTCGGGCGCTACACGATACTCGTGGGCGCGAGCCGTAGCGCCGCCTTCCTCGCCGGCATTCCGGTGCGACGCACGCTCTTTCTCGTGTACGCGGCGAGCGGGACGCTTGCGGGCCTCGCGGGCCTCTTCGCGTCGGCGCGGCTCGGTGCGGCCGATCCCAACTATGTCGGCGTGAACTTCGAACTCGACGCCATCGCTGCCTCGGTGATCGGCGGCACACCGCTTTCCGGCGGGCGCATCTCGATCGTCGGCGCCGTGTTCGGCGTGCTGCTGCTGCAGGTGCTCGACGCGAGCTTCATCATGAACAACATCAGCTTCACATACGCGCAGATTCTGAAGGCGGTGTTCATCGTGGTGGCGCTGTACCTGCAACGCTCGGGAGCCTGAGGCCATGCCCCGCGCCAATACCGCCGCAACGCCCGCCGACACGCACGGCTCTCGCCGCGCCCAGCTCATTGCGCTCGTGCAGTCGCGCGGTGCGATCGGGATGCTCGTCGTGGTCGCGCTGATTGCGGGCATGGTGTTTCCGGACTTCCTGAGACCCGCCAATCTCGCCGATATCGTTTCGAACAGCGCTTTCCTCGGTCTGGTCGCTGTCGGCCAAAGTATCGTGATCATTCTGGGCGGATTCGATCTCTCGGTCGGCTCGATGGTTGGGCTCGGCACCGTGCTGGCCGCCTATGCCGCGCCGTATGGCTGGGGCGCGGCCATGCTCGCGCCCGTGGCGGCGGGCTTCGTGGTGGGGCTCGTGAACGGCGTGCTGATCGCGCGGGCGCGCATGGCGCCGTTCATCGTCACGCTGGCGGCGCTGCTTGGGCTCAAGGGCTTCGCGCTCGTGCTCGCCAGTCAGGATCTGCTGATCGCGAATCCGGGGTTCTTCACGCACATCGCCAATGGGGCGATCTTCGGCGTGAACAATCTGATCTGGGTGATCGTGGTGATCTATGCCCTCGGCGGGTTGCTCCTCAATCACACGCGCTTTGGCGCGGCGATCTTCGCGATTGGCGGCAACGAAGAGGCGGCGCGCATGCTCGGCGTGCGCGTTGAGCGCGTGAAGATCCTGGCCTATGGATTGAGCGGCGCGCTTGCGGGACTATCGGGCGCGCTGCTGGCGTCTCATCTGGACTCGGGGCTTTCGGGCGCGGGCACGGGCTATGAGTTGCAGTCGATTGCGGCGGCGGTGATAGGTGGCGTGCTGCTGACGGGCGGCGTTGGGACCATGGCCGGGCCGCTCGCCGGCGTGTTGCTGCTCGGCGTGATCGACAACGTCATCAATCAGGTCGGCACGCTGAGCCCGTATTATCAGAACCTCGCGAGCGGTGCGTTCCTGCTCGCGGCGGTGATCGTGCAGACGGTGTTGACCGGGCGCCGTCACGGCGCGGTGCGCGCAAGCGGTTCAGGTGGCCGCGCCGCGCGTCGGTCGGCGAGTTCCTGACTGCTGGGGCTTCGCGTCCGCCTTCTTCTTTTGCTGCGTTACTTTCCTACTCCTGAGAGACAGACAGCCTGACGCGCGTCGGGCCTTCCGTCTGCGCCGTGATTTCGGTCCGGCTGCCGCGAGCGCCGATATAGAAGTGCTGGCGGCTTGGCGAGTTCAGGTCATGCGTCGCGTCGGGCAGGCACGCGGCGATGTCGGCGCCAACCCCCTCGAGCGGGTTGCCGCCGCTGTCGACGCCGGCATCGCGGGTGCTCCATTCACATTGATACGTGCCGCGAGTTGTCGAGCAGCGCGCGTCGTCGCCATACGGCTGCGCGACGGAGCGGCCATCGTTCGGGTCGAGCGATGCGAAGTGTTGCGGCGCCGCGGCGACGATGCGCTTGAGTGCGGCGCAAGGACTCGCGCTGTCGTCCGCGTGCGCGACGGACTGAGCGCACAGGGCGGCGGCGAGATAGAGCGAGGCGCCGACGGAAATCTTCAGGGTCATCGAATGCATGGTATGCCGCTGCGTTGACGCAGCACCTCTCGGCAAATGCGATGCTCCGGAAGGCGCAAGCGTCGTGCCGGGAACGGCCGTTGCATGGCATCTCCTATAGGTAGCTAAAGGAGAACGACATGAGACGCCGAACGATACAGGCGGAGGCCATGGCCGTCGCTGCGTTGCTGACTGGACTAACCTTTGCGCTGACCGGCTACGCCGCGACCGAGGAGGAGCAGGACCAGGCGTGTCGCGGCGACGCATTTCACTTCTGCGCCAGCGAAATACCCAACAAGGAAAAGATCGAGGCGTGCATGAAGCAGCACTACAACGAGTTGTCACCGCCATGCAAGGCGATGTTCGGGAAGAAGCCCAGGAAGCAGTAACCGACCGAGGGTCCACGCTCTCTTTTCGCAGGCCCTCAAAGTATTTGC
>NZ_BAXZ01000007.1 GCF_000684975.1 Paraburkholderia acidipaludis NBRC 101816
TTCAACAAGCAGTCGTTCGATCGCCGGAAGCCAGCGTTGAGTCAAGCGACTGCCGTCCAGTGCGAACGTTCGTTTGCAAGATTTCGAATGCGGTCGCCCCGGACACGGCGTCGTTACGTTCCGTCGATCGTACGCGAGATACCTGCCGGGCTGTATTTTGCGATCTTTTCGTCCGCTCTGGTGCGCGGACCATTCGCAAATCTGACGAGTAGTACCTAACATCCCCTGCTCTCACACAACTTCGGGGTCATTTCGGGATCTGGAAAACTCAGATACCATACACGTCGGAACTGCGCCTGTTGTTATTAAAAATGCATCAACCGAGCAAGCTAGAATGTCATTTCATGCAAGCTCCTTCAGACTGTCCGCTCCACATGACCACTCACGCTTAACCGCACAACCAAATAAAGAATCCATGATTTTCCGTCAACCATTTAAGTGCAATACGTGCGACACACACTATATCGCCCGCATTCAAATTGGCTACGCTGACAGGCAAGAGCATATAATAAACTGCGATAAATGCAATGAGCCAATGACGTTGCGACTGAACCTCGATCAAAAGAATGCAGGAGTAGAATTTGGTGCGTGCGAAAACATTTCTTTTATCGATGAGCAAGACGGAAAGCCGATTTACATGTCCTCCGATTTCGCTGCGGACGGGAGCAAAATAAATAATCCATTTTATTTTGGCTCCCTGGAATTCATGAGGGATGCGGCCGCTGCACATGTGCGTAGAGCTGGCGAGTCGATATCCCCACAATTTCCGTCAGTCGTGCCGATGGCAATCGCCCCAGTCTGGGATCGCCTAAAGAAAATTTGGCGCCTTGACAGTGTAAAAAGATATGATATTTCCGCCCCTCTGAAGAGCGAGTTTGCGCGACTCTACGATATTCCGGATTCGAATCTCGACGACCTTCTTTACTGGTTCATAAGAACGATTTTTGATAACAAAAGCACACTTATACCTGAAGCAAAATTAGCAATAGAGAAAAAAGAAGAGGAATTCAAACGGTTTCTGCATTATTATTCCTGCGATCTAAAAGAGCATCATTGGCGGAGCTATTTTGACATATTCTCTCAATTTTTTGACGCATTTGATCAATTCTCACAGGTCATCATCTACACCCGAAATGGGATCAGACTCCCCAAGGATGCCAAAGTAACATCAACAAATTTCGATAAAACCAAGAAATTCTATGCGAGCGCATACGAATTTTATGCTGGCGCAATTGAAATGTTGACCGAGATAAACAATATACTATCGGGTCGAGCCTTCGACAAACTGAGTGCAATCGATCTCAAGTCTTTTGTAAAAACCGACAAGGCCCAGCGCCGAAATAGCCTAGCGACAAATACAGCCTTCACCGATGCCTCAAAAGAATTTGATCATCAAATAAGAAATGCATCGTTTCACAATTGGTTCTATCTTCTCGGCGATAACACAACGATAGAATATCGATCTGGCGGTACCGGCGAAGCTCATCAATTGCCATATATTGAATATGTTCTGAAATGCACGAGACTATTTCATCAGATCTGCGAATTACTGATTCTAGAACTGTTCTTGGGTCATTTGAGGAGAGAGTGGGCCTTGGTCACTCGATGAACTGCCTACGTTTCCTAGCAGGCTGTTGAAAGTTCATTTTTTGGAAACGCCGCCGATGGCGGCGAACGCTATCAGCTTCTCCTCGCATTAAGGCGCTTGAAGCCGCCGTGCTCCCCTCAGCTTGGATGACCGAAACGGTCGACAAGTTGCGATGTCTCTTGGATCTCCAGAGCAGCCGTAACCGCTGCGTCGACCCAGAAAACGGCTCAGGGTCGAACCCAGCCCTACCCCAGAAATCCGCGAAGAACCGTTCTTTTACCCAGTCGCCCACCAAAGCAAGCGCGTCCCCCGCCCCTTCAGACAGCAGTCTCAAGCCGCTCCGCCGACCACTTCACCCCGTCGAACAACCGCGCCGCAACACGCTCTGGGAAACCCGCGGGCAGCGCCGCAGCCACCTGCTCGATCACCGCGGGGGTACGCTCGACGAAGCGAGCCACGAGCGCCTCCGCACCACCCGCGTAGTGGCAAAGCTGCGCGGTGGCATCGAAATGGGCGCGCTTCACGTCGCGCATGCGGTAGTGGCGCCCCTTGCCCCACACGGCCATCGCAAGCGTCGCCTTATGCCACGACCACGGGTTGCCGCCGTCGCCTTCCACCGGCCAGATCGACATCACGTCGTAAAGCGGCGCCAGTTGAAAACGGCCGCCCGGCAGCAGGCGAATGCTGAAGTTCTTCGCATGGCCGTCGGGCGCCGCGAGCAGCCAGAAAGCGATCTGCGCGCCGAGCAATGTCTCGAGGTCTTCCTCTGCGCGCTGTGACTGCCGCAGGATGCCGGCGATTTCGCGCACGCCTGGGCCGCCCTGCGATTCGTACTTGCGATGCGGCGGCACGCCCAGCGCCTGGCAAAAGTCCTCCTGGGGCAGGCGCAGCAACGCGCCGCGCTGCGACCAGGCCCGGTCGAAACGCTCCACGCACAACACCTTCTGCGAGCCGAAGGTTTCGATGCGCGCACCGGCAACGGGTAGCCCGTACGCTTTCAGCACGGCGAGGCAGAGCCACTCGTTTTCGATGGAGGTCTGGAAGTCCACCTTGCGGTGGCCGATCAAGCCGAGCGGCAGCTTGAGGATGTGCGTGGTGGGTGTGGCGCCGCGCGGCAAATACCACTGGCCGTCGTGATGCAACAGCGCCGTCTTTTCCTGCGCGCCCGCGAGCGAAATGCGCAGCTCGCTGCCCATTTCGTCCCCCGCGCCCTCGCCCGGCAGCGCGCCAGCGGTTTCGAGCAGCAACCGCTCGATCGCGGCTTCGGAGAGCGGCGTACCGTCGATCGACTCGACGTCCTCGGGCTCCTCGTTCTCGCCCAGCAATTGCACAGCGCCCACGCAATCGCGTCCGACCGCCTTCAGCAGATCGAACGCCTCGACCGTTTCGGTGCTGAAACGGGCCGCGATGCGCCGGCGGATCTGCGGACTGTCCGGCAGCAGGTTGTCGAAGTAGTTATGAACGCGCTCGCCGCGCAGCGGCCGTTCGCCAACGCCGAACGGCAACGAGAGCGAGAGTGGCCGCCCCATGGCCGAAAGCTTCCACGCCGAGTCGTAGTGCAGTTCCATATCGCCGCCGGGCAGCGCGGCCCAGACGCCGACCCGCTCACCGTTGGCCCATACGGAGAGCGCGCGCGAATGCGATTTGCGGCCCATCGCTCACCACTCCGGCTGGCCAGCGGCGCTGGACGCCGCGGTATCGCGCGACTGCACGCACAGTTCAAGGCCGTAAAGCGCGAAAAGCGCCATCATCTGGTCGAACGAGAGGCTGGCCGTGCCCGTGGTCTCGAGCGCGGAAAGCCGCGGCTGACCAATGCCGATACGCGCGGCTGCTTGCGCCTGGGTCATCCCCCTGGCCTTTCTGGCCGACTGCAGAATCTCGCCAAGTGCAGCCGGCGTATGGACGATGACCTTCATGGGATATTCCTGTCACGCATAAAACCATTTTATGCCTGTCGGCGATAATTTAGCAATATCAGCCACAAGCATAAAGCAGAAATATCACCCACACGGATAAGTGCAGTGTGGCGCTGCGGCCCCGTCTCCTGTCAATCAGGGAGCCTTTCGGCGACGGAAAAACGCCATTTCACGCTGCAATGCACAATTCTCGGCATTAGTCGAGTGCCCGAAAACAACTGTTTTTTTGGCGCCACGTCACGGCCAATTTCAACGCGATTTTTATTTTCACCATCCTATGATGGTCTCGTCGTATTGCGCTGCTCTGGACACGACCTGTCCGCGCGGCTGTTTCGCAATAAGTGCCGCCCAAAAGCGGCCAGGCTTGCGGCACCAGCAATAATCACAAGACATTAACTTTCATTATTGAAGGTTATATAAAAATCTTTCGACTTTATTACACCCTTCTTTATTGCAGTCAATAGATAGGCGAATTAGCCATTAGCGCCAATCAATAGTCGTACTCGGAGAAAAAAGCATGAAAAAAAGTCTTGTCGCCCTCGCGCTCGGTAGCGTCTTTGCCATTTCCGCACATGCCCAAAGCAGCGTCACGCTCTACGGCCTGATCGACACGGGCCTCGTTTATACGAACAACCAGGGCGGCCACAGCAACTGGCAACTGAACAGCAGTTCGACGCAGAACACGGTGTTCGGCCTGAAGGGCACGGAAGACCTCGGCGGCGGCCTGCATGCGGTCTTCAAACTGGAACAGGGTTTCGTGCTCAATAACGGCGCCGAAGCGTTCTCCGGCGACATCTTCGGCTCGCAAGCCTGGGTCGGACTGCAAAGCGACCAGTACGGCACGCTCACGTTCGGCCGCCAGTTCGACGTGATGAACGACCTCGTCGGCCCGCTCACGGCGGAATCGAACACCTGGGGCGGCAACATGGCCGCCCATCCGTTCGAGAACGACAACCTCGCCGCCGACTCGGTCGTCATCAACAATTCGGTCAAGTACACGAGCCCGACCTGGCACGGCATCACGGGCGAGACGATGTACTCGTTCAGCAACAGCAGCGAATTCGCGAACAACCGCTCGTATGGCTTCGCGCTTGCCTACACGCAAGGCCCGCTCAACCTCGCAGCCGGCTACCTGCAGATGAACAATGCCGGCAGCGGCAGCGGCGCCGTCACCACGAGCGACACCAGCGCGAACTTCCTCGCGGAGCGTCAGCGCGTCTGGTCGCTCGGCGGCAACTACACGTTCGGCCCGGCCACGGTCGGCCTTGTCTGGAGCCATACGCAGCTCGACAACATCGGCGGCGTGTACTCGTTCGGCACGGGCACGTACCTCGGCTCGAACGACGCTTCGGCCGGCTCGCTCACCGGCTCGCTGCGACTCGACAACTACGAGGTGAACGTCAAGTACGCGCTGACGCAGGCCTTGACCGTTTCGGGCGCCTACACGTACACGCACGGCGCGTACAACGGCTCGGCGCCGGGCTGGAACACGGCGATGCTGCAGACGGATTACGCGGTCAGCAAGCGCACGGACTTCTACCTCGAAGGCGTGTACCAGAACGTGCACGGCGCGCCGGCCGACTCGGTGCTCTCGCACGCGATGATCAACACGCTCTCGCCGTCGGCGACCGATACGCAGGTAGCCGTTACCGTGGGCATGCGCCACGCTTTCTAAACGGCTGCGCCACCCGAACGGCACCTCGCTTTCGCCCGGCAACGGGCGGCGCGAGGTGCCGTTTTTATTTCTCTTTGCCGCGGCCGCGCAAACGCGCCGCCTTGGGGTTATAGTCTGCCATTCCGCCTCGCGGCGCATGACGACTGACCGAATGAAGATGATCACCCGGCTCTGGAAAGAGAACAAAGGCCTTATCGCATTCCTGCTGCTCATGACGGTCTTCCGCAGCGCCGTTGCGGACTGGAACGTCGTGCCGAGCGGCTCGATGCTGCCCACCATCCGCATCGGCGACCGCATTCTCGTCGACAAGCTGGCCTACGACGTGCGCGTGCCGCTCACGCACATCCGCATTGCGCACCTGGCCGACCCGCAGCGCGGCGACATCGTGACCATCGATTCGTCCTCCGCGCACGAGCTGCTCGTCAAGCGCGTGATCGGCGTGCCCGGCGACCGCATTGCCCTGCGCGACAACGTGCTTTACGTGAACGGCGTACGCGCGACCTATCAGCCCGAAGGCATGAATCTGCTCGCGAGCGACACGAACGAACCTGGCGATTATTTCGCGGAACGCTTCGACGGCGTGACGCACACCGTGCGCTTCTCGCCCTATGCGCCCAGCCCGCGCAGTTCGTTCGGCCCCGTCGTCGTGCCGCCGGGCCAGTACCTGATGCTCGGCGACAACCGCGACGACAGCGCGGACTCGCGCTACTTCGGCTTCTTCCCGCGCAACGAGATCATGGGCCGCGCGCGCCGCGTGGCCTTCTCGCTCGACCCCGACCATTTCTACGCGCCGCGTTTGAGCCGCTTCGGATCGCTGCTCGATACGCCGCCGGCCTGAGCGGGGTTCCGCTTTCCGGAGATGCCTCATGTCATCGATCCCCGCAAACGCGCCCGGCGCGCTGCATGAAGTCTGGCTGATCCGCCACGGCGAGACCGAATGGAGCCGTTCGGGTCAGCATACGGGCCGCACCGATATTCCGCTCACGGAGCACGGCCGCGATCAGGCCCGCGCGCTGGCGCCGCGGCTGGCCGCGCAGACCTTCGATGCGGTCTGGTCGAGCCCGAAAACGCGGGCCGTCGAAACGTGCGAACTGGCGGGCCTGGGTGCCGGGCGCGTCACCGTGCCGGAGCTGCACGAATGGGACTACGGCATCTACGAAGGGCGCACCACGCACGACATCCGCGCGAGCGCGCCGGACTGGAGCGTGTGGCGCTCGCCGGTCCCGGAAGGCGAAAACCTCGCGCAGGTACAGGCGCGGGCCGAAGCGGTGGTGGCGCGCCTGCTCGCGTCGAGCGGGCGCGTGGCGATCTTCTCGCACGCGCATTTTCTGCGCGCGCTGGCAGGCTGCTGGATCGGCGACACCGCCCTCGGCGCGCACTTCTATCTCGACACGGCCTCCATCAGCATTCTCGGCTTCGATCACGAGTCCCACGCGATACGGCGCTGGAACGTGCTGCCCGGGGCCTCCCTCTGAACGGCACCCTCGAACACGGATGAGACTGGAAACGAAACGCCTTCTTCTCGCCTCGGTCTGCTTCGCCTTTTGCGCGAACGCCACGGCCGCCCATGCGGCGGACGACCAGCAGGCCCAGATCAAACAGGCCGTGGATACGGCAATCGAGCCGCTGATGGCGAAGGACGACGTGCCCGGCATGGCCGTTGGCGTCACCGTGGCCGGCCGGTCCTGGGTGTTCAACTACGGCGTGGCGTCGAAAGAGACCCGCCGGCCTGTCACGCGCAATACGCTGTTCGAACTTGGTTCGGTCTCCAAAACGTTGACGGCCACGCTCGCCTCGTATGCCGCCGTGAACGGCGAACTTTCGCTCGCCGCGCCCACCGGCAAATATGTGCCTGCGCTGCAGTCGAGCCCGTTCGGCAAGATAAGCCTGCTCGAACTGGGCACGCACACGCCAGGCGGTCTGCCCTTGCAGGTCCCCGACGACGTCACCGACGAAGCGAAGCTGATGCAGTATTTCCGCGCGTGGAAACCGCTCTACGCGCCGGGCACCTATCGCACGTACACGAACATGGGTATCGGCATGCTCGGTTTCATCACGGCAAAGCGCATGGGTCAAGACTTCGGCGCTGCGATGACGCAGCGCCTCCTGCCGGCCCTTGGCCTCTCCAGTTCGTATCTCGACGTGCCGCCCGCCAGGATGGCCGATTACGCTCAGGGCTACACGAAGCAGAACCAGCCCGTTCGCATGAAACCCGGCGTCCTTGGCGAGGAAGCGTATGGCATCCGCTCGAATGCCGCCGACATGACCCGCTTTATCGAAGCCAACATGGGAGAAGTGCGGCTGGCCCCGAAGCTGCAGCAGGCGGTCACGGCAACGCATACGGGCTACTTCCGCTCGGGCCCGCTCACGCAGGATCTGATCTGGGAGCAGTACGCCTCGCCCGTCGATTTGAAGACGCTGCAGGCCGGCAACTCGTCTTCGATGATCCTCGACGCGACGCCGGCCACGCGCATCACGCCGCCCGAACCGCCGCGCGACGACGTGTGGATCAACAAGACCGGCTCGACCAACGGCTTCGCGACCTATATCGCGTTCATTCCGCAGCGGCATCTGGGTATTGTTCTGCTCGCCAACAAGAACTACCCGATCGAAGATCGCGTGGCGGCCGCGTATGCGATTCTTTCGGCGCTCGATACGCAGAAGTGACGCGGAGCGGACCTCCTGTTCGGGGCCCCCGATTGCGGATCATGAGCGCCGGCCCCGCCTGATAGCGGCAGGCCTGCGCGCCCGCGCCAAAGCGCCCTGAAGCTTGCCGAGCCCCTTACTGACGTCCTGCGCGCCGTCGAACAATAGCGACTCGAGATGATCGCTCAGCGTCTGGGTCAGGCGGTGATAGCCCGCGACGGCCGGAAACGGAAACGCGCTGATCTGCCGTTGCTTCGCAAGCTGATCCATGACGGCGATGACACGATTGCGTTGCAGTACGTAGCGGTCTTCGGCGACCGAATGGCGAGCGCTGCCCGCCGCCCCATGAAGCACGAAGTATTTCATTAGTTCCGGCGAGGTCAGCGTCTCGATCGCCCGCCACGCCCATTGCGCCGCTTCATCGCCGTTACCCGACGGTATCGCCAGCAGCGCGCCGCCGAGCGGCGAGATCGGCGTCATGCCCCGCTCGAACGTGGGATGCAACTGCAGCCCGATGCGACCGCCCTTCTGCAGCAGCGCATGACTGTCCAGCATTCCGTAACGATTCGACCAGTGATAGCACATCGCCGATTTCCCCGAGCCGAAAATCTGGGCATTGCGCGTCCAGTGCGCGCTGCGCAACTGGGTGGATGACCAGGGAAGCAGCGCACGCAGATACTCGATCACTTGCCTGCCGCGTTCGGTATCGACCTGCAAGACCCCGTCGTCGAACGTCACGCCGCCCTGCGCGCCCAGCATCTGCAGGAACGATTCGGCGAGCGGCAGGCCCGGCGCCGCGTTCCAGGTAATGCCGGCGCGATCCTGCCTCGGCCGGTGCAAGCGGGAAGCGCAGCGGATCACCTCGTCGAAACTGGAGGGAGGCTCGAGCCCCTCGGCCTCGAACAGATCCTGCCGATACCACAGGAAGTCCACCGTCGGCTGCACGGGAATGGCGTAGAGTTCTTTGCCGTGCCAGCCGGCCTGCCACGCCGCATCATAGAAGTCCGCTCCGGAAAAATTGCTGGCTGCCTGCAAGGCCTGCAGTTCGAGCAAATGCCCGTCTTCGGCCAGTTCCGCCAGCCACGGGAACGGAATCGCCACCAGCACCGGCGCCGCGGCGCCCGCATGCGATGCCTCCGTGAGCGCCCTGTCGAGCGCATGCCGGTAGGTGTCCTGAGGCCAGGTCAATATCCGCAATCGATGGCCCACGAAGCGCTCGATATCGGCACGGTTGCGCTTGAGAATGTCGAAGACGGGGTCTTCGTAGGCCACGAGCGTCAACTCGATCGCGCCGTTGAAGCCGTCCGGCGCCGGCCGCGGCCATGCAATGCCCGGCGCCCCCGCGAATCCTTCGGCCCGAAAGCGATCGAAGGCGTCGCTGTCGCTCGCTCCCACGATCAGCTTGACCGTCTGTTCGGTGATCCGGTCCACGCGCTCAAGCAACGACGCGGAAGGGCGCACGACAGCGCGGCTGCCCGAACCGGACACCGAACGGAACTCCAGCAGACCGCCGGCCTTCAGCGCGAACACCACCCGGCGCGCACTCGTGCGCGGCAACCCCGAGAGGTCGGCAAGCGCCGTGATGGTTGTGGGCCGGTCGTTCAGATGATTCTGCAGGAGCGCGCCAAGAACCGGCCAGATCGCCTGTGCGTCGTCGCCGAGTTCGGCGCGCAAGATGTCGGCCAGCCTGTCGATGACGGCGATGGCCGCGAGACGGTCGCGTGCGTGCATGAGTCTCCCGCGAGAAACGGCGCAGAAAAACCGTAGCGCCGCGTTACCATGAATGACATAAGCCCATGATACGACAGCAAATAACCAAAATGGGCATTTCTCCCGCAGGCGCGCCGGCCGCCCCGTCATAGGATGCAAAACATACGCCACCCGCACAAAGGGGCGTCGACAAGATCAACCAGGAGACAAGCATGAAGAGAGCAGCACGCCTGATCGCGGCACTGGCCATGGCGGCGTTCAGCCTGAGCGCCGGAGCGGAGGGCGCGAGATTCGCCGTGATATCGCATGCGCCCGACGCCGATCCGTTCTGGAACGTCGTCAAGAACGGCATCGCCGATGCGTCGACGGACTTCGGCGTCACGGTCGACTATCGCAATCCGCCGAACGGCGATCTCGCCGACATGGTGCATCTGCTGGAGCAGGCCGCCGCCCGCAACTACGACGGCGTGGCGACAACGATCGCGGACTACGATGTCGTGAGCGGCCCGGTCAAGACCATTATTTCAAAGGGCATTCCGGTGATCACCTTCAACTCCGGGACCGCCAGGCAGAATGCGGAACTCGGCGCCCTGCTGCACGTTGGCCAGCCGGAGTACGAAGCGGGCAAGGAAGCGGGAGAGCGCGCAAAGGCCGCGGGCGTCAAAAGCTTCCTCTGCGTGAACAACAACGTGACCAACCCCGAATCGTTCGAGCGCTGCCGCGGCTTCGCCGAAGCGATCGGCGCCGACTTCAAGGCCTCGACGCTCGACAGCGGCAACGATCCGAACGAAGTGCAGAACAAGGTCTTTGCCGCCTTGCACAAGCGTCCGGACACGCAGGCCGTGCTCGCACTCGGCCCGACTTCGGCCGTGCCCGCCCTTCGCGCCGTCAGCAAGCTCGGATTGACGTCCAGGATCTACTTCGCGACGTTCGACCTCACGCCGGAAATCGACAAGGGCATTCAGGCGGGCACAGTGAAGTTCGCGATCGATCAGCAGCCCTATCTTCAGGGTTACATTCCGGTCGCGCTGCTCGCCATCATGAAACAGACCCATACGCACGATATCGGCAAGGCCATCGCGGCACTGCAGGCCAATCCGCAGTTCCAGCAACGCGTTCGCACTTACGGCCTCGCGCCGCGCTTCTCGGCCAATGGCATCGACACGGGGCCCGGCTTCGTGACGCGCAGCAACGTCGCGCTCGTCGAGAAATACGCAGGCCAGTACCGCTGATATCGATCTGCGCCCCCAGCACGTCTGATTTTTCTGCTCCTTTCCCATAGAGGACTTGCCATGTTTCAACTTGCGGTATGCGCGGAAATGGTCTTTCGCCAGCTTCCGTTCATCGAGCGCGTCAAGCGCATCACCAATCTTGGATTTCACGTGGAAATCTGGGACTGGACGAAGCACGATATCGCCGAACTCGCGGCTAGCGGCGCCTCGTTTTCCTCGATGACGGGTTATATCGAAGGAGACCTGATCACCGAAAGCGGCACCCAGGCGCTCCTGCAAACCGCCGAACAATCCATCGAAATTGCAAAGCGGCTGCACTGCCCCCGCCTGAATCTGCACGGCACGGGACTCGACGGTAACGGCATGCCGGTCCGTCCCACGCCTGTCGTAACGGGCGCGATGTGGCTGGCCGCGCAACGCACGCTCGCGCAGGTGGCGGAACTCGGGCAACGCGCCGGTGTGGTCTTTTGCCTCGAAAACCTCAACACGGAGCTGGATCACCCCGGCGTGCCCTTCGCGCGGGCCGCGGATACGCTCGCGCTCGTGAAAGCAGTGAATAGCCCGCATTTGCGCCTCAATCTCGATCTGTACCACGCGCAGATTGGCGAGGGCAATCTGATCGAGCTGGTCCGCCGGGCGCTGCCGTGGATAGGCGAAATTCAGGTTGCCGATGTTCCGGGACGCTGCCAGCCCGGCACCGGAGAGATCCGCTACCCGGCCATCGCCCGCGCCCTGGCGCAAGCCGGCTATCGCGGCACGATCGGCCTCGAAGCATGGGCGAGCGGCGACGACGAAGCGGCGTTGCAGCAGTTCCGCGAGGCATTCGCCGTCTAGCTCGCGGCAAGCGCCGCGTGGTGTGCATCCGATATTTCCACTCCCAACACATCGCAGTACGAATCAATTACGGAAGACGCTCAAATGCTCAATATTGCCCTGCTAGGCGCCGGCCGGATCGGCCAGGTCCACGCCCGATCGATCCGTGCCAATCCGGACTGCAAGCTCGCCGCCGTTGCGGACGTGGCAACGGACGCCGCCGCGAAACTCGCTGCCCAGCACGGCGCCGATGTGCGCTCCGTCAGCGAGATTCTCGCCGACCCCGCGATCGACGCCGTGCTGATCGCCACCTCCACCGACACGCACGCCGACCTGATCGAACGCGCCACGCAAGCCGGCAAAGCCGTGCTCTGCGAAAAGCCGGTGGACCTGACACTGGAACGCGCGCTGAAATGCCAGGCAAGGGTCAACGAAGCGGGCAAACCCGTCATGATCGGCTTCAACCGCCGCTTCGACCCGAACTTCGCCGCCCTCAAGGCGGCCTTCGACGCCGGCGACATCGGCCGGGCCGAGTTGCTGTCCATCACCTCGTTCGACCCCGCTCCGCCCCCCGTTTCCTATATCAAGGTATCGGGCGGGCTGTTCCGTGACATGACGATCCACGACTTCGACATCGCCTGCTGGATCATGGGCGGCGCGCCCGCGAAGGTCACGGCGGCAGGCTCTTCGATCGTCGATCCCGAGATCGGCAGGGCCGGCGATGTCGATACGGCCGTCGTGACGCTCACCTGGCACGACGGCCGCATCGCCGTCATCAAGAACTCCCGGCGCGCCGGCTATGGCTACGATCAGCGCGTCGAGCTGCTCGGCTCCGGCGGTCTGCTGGCCGCGAAGAACGAACTGGAGAATACGGTCGAAAGCATCACGAGCGCAGGCACGCGCTCGGCGAAGCCTGTCTACTTCTTCCTCGAACGCTACATGCGCGCCTACGAGGCGGAGTGGTGCGCTTTCGTCGAGGCCGTCAAGACCGGAACCCGCGTGCCCGTAGGCATCACCGATGGCGTTGCCGCCCTCGCCTGCGCGGAAGCGGCAACGCGCGCGGCGCAAACCGGCGAGACGGTGGCGATCACGCCGGACATGCTGGGAGCCTGATCGACCAGGAAACCGGCGGCTCGATGCTCGGTGCGAGACCCGTTGCGCCGGGCTGGCACGTCGAATAAGATAGGTAGCCTATCGATCCAGATTCGCCGATGCGCGCCGCCGGTCCCATGACTCAGCCTGCACCACCCGCCAACCTCACTTCCGCCCTGGAAATCGCCGAGGCACTGCGCCCCGTGCTGCATCGCCTGCTGCGCGAGCTGCGGCGCGAAAGCCAGCACCCCGACGTCTCGCCGCTCCAGGCGCTGCTGCTCGCCTCCATCGTCAAGCATCCCGGCATCGGCGTGACCGATCTCGCCGCGCTCGAAAACGTGCGTGGCCCGACCATCAGCGGGCACATCAAGGCCATGGAGAGCGCGGGACTCGTCGGACGCGAGGCGAACGATCCCGACGACCGCAGGCGCGTCGGCCTCGTCGCCACGAAGAAGGGGCGCGACGCGATCAAGGCGATCAAGCGCAATCGCACGGACTGGCTGGCGCACCAGCTCGCGGCGCTCTCGCCGGCTGATCGCCGGGCCATTCGGGAGGCTATCGAACCGCTTGGCCGGATCGTGGCATGAACGCGGACAGTGAACGCACGCAAGCCGCGCGAGCGACGTTCGCCGCCGGCGATGCGCCCACGCGGCGCGAAATCCGCGCCGTGCTGACCGGATTGATGATCGTGATGGGCCTCGGCGCGCTCGACCAGAGCATCGTCGCCACGGCGTTGCCGCGCATCATCGCGGAGTTCGGCGGCGTCACGCATCTGTCGTGGGTCGTTTCGGCCTACGTGCTCGCCTCGACGGCCACCATGCCGCTCTATGGCAAGCTAAGCGACCAGTACGGGCGCAAGCCCGTGCTCTACGCGGCCATCCTGCTCTTTCTGTTCGGCTCCGCGCTGAGCGGCCTGTCGCGCAGCCTGCCCCAACTGATCGCTTTTCGCGCGGTACAGGGTCTCGGCGCGGGCGGCCTGTTGCCGCTCACGCAGACCATTGTCGGCGACCTGGTGCCGCCCGCGAAGCGCGGACGCCGCCAGGGCTCGATCAGCGCGGTCTATGCCGTCTGCAGCGTCGTGGGGCCGCTTGCGGGCGGCATCATCACCGACCTGCTTTCGTGGCACTGGATCTTCTACGCGAACCTGCCGATCGGCGCCGTCGCCCTCTACGTGATCGACCGCGCGCTGCGCCATTCGCCGCCGCTGCGCACGCGCCGCATCGACTATGTGGGCGCCGTTCTGCTCACCGCGGCCACCACGGCCCTCCTGCTCGTGCTCGCGCTCGGCGGCTCCGAGTGGGCGTGGGGCTCGGCCCAGGTGGCGCTCTGCGCATCCCTGGCCGCGGCGCTCGGCCTCGCCTTCGCGCTGCACACGCGGCGCACGCCCGAACCCGTCCTGCCGCCGGAACTCTTTGCCGACCGCCTCTTCGTGATCGCCTGCACCGTCCTCGCGTTCACGTTCATGGGCCTGCTGGGCTCGAGCGTCTTCTTCCCGCTCTACTTCCAGACAGTGGAAGGCGTCAGCCCCTCGCATTCGGGCTTTCTCACCGGGCCGCTGATGATGGGCGTGGTGGTATCGTCGGTCTTCAACGGACGCGTGCTGCTGCGCCGCGGGCGCTACAAGCCCGCCCAGATTGCGGGCCTCGCACTCGCGGTCGCCGCCTTCGGCGTGCTCGCATGGAGCGTAGGCAGCGCCCAGCCGCTGGCCGTGGTCGAGCCGTGCATCGTCGCGGTGGGGCTCGGGCTCGGACTCGTGATGCCCAATATGACGATTGCCGTGCAAAACGCCTTGCCGGCCAGCCACCGTGGGGTGGGCACGGCCACCCTCGCCTTCTTCCGCTCGCTGGGCGGCCTGATCGGCGTCACGGGCGCCGGGGCGATCCTCGCGGCAAAGCTGCGTCACTCGGCGGCGCCGCAGCTCGTGCACGTTTCGGCGCATGCGGCCAGCGTCGGCCACGAGGTCGCGACGGCCATCTACCGCCACGCCATTGCCGGCATTTTCGCCATGGGTGCGTGCATCATCGCCGTTGCGCTCGTGCTCGTCCTGTTTCTGCCCGAGCTGCCGTTGCGCGCGCACCACCAGCCAGATGAACCGCTCAAGTCCTGAGAGCGGCCGGCCGTTATCCATTGCGGGGTTTTGCCTGCCGTCACGGCATTGCCGGCCGCAGCGACGCCGCGCAAGCGTAATTTTCCATGCTCACGGGAAGCGCAAGGTGTGCCAGGATGCGGGTATTCGCGCGCGGCGCATGCCGCCGCCGTCCTCCCCTTACATCCAACCGACATGCAACAAGGCACCCAGGCCACGGCCGCCAGTTTCGCCACGACGGGGGTCGATCTGCTCGCGCTGTTCGACGTCACGCCCACCTCGCTGTGGCTCGAAGACTATAGCCAGCTGCGCGCGCTATTCGATCGCTGGCGCGCGGCCGGCGTCACGGACATCCGCCGCCACCTCGAAGAAGAGCCGCGCCGCGTGGCCGAATGCTCGGCATGCATCCGCGTGCTGAAGGTCAACCAGCACACGCTGCGCATGTATGGCGCGCGCGACTACGACGAACTCGCCGCGCACCTGGGCTCCGTGCTGCGCGACGACATGTTCCAGGCGCACGTCGGCGAACTCGAGCAGATGTGGGCCGGAAAACCGACGTTCGAGAGCCAGAGCGTGAACTACGCGCTCGACGGCCGCCGCATGGACATCCTGCTGCGCGGCGTGATCCTGCCGGGTCACGAGGAGGACTGGAGCCGCGTGCTCGTGGCCATCGAAGACGTCTCCGCGGTCGAAGAAGCCCGCCATCGCGCGATGGCGAACCAGTTGTACGCGCAGGGCATCTTCGAACACGCGCCTGTTTCGCTCTGGGTCGAGAATTTCTCGGCGATCCATCAGTTGCTGGAAGACGTGCGCATGCAGGGCATTGTCGACTTCCGCACCTTCACCGACGTTCACCCCGAATTCGTCGAACGCTGCATGAGCGAGATTCAGGTGCTGGACATCAACCACTACACGCTCGGCATGTTCCGCGCGCCCGACAAGGCGACGCTGCTCTCCCGCCTGCCCGACGTCTTCCGCGACGAAATGCGCCCGCACTTTCGCGAGCAACTGTTCGACCTCTGGGAGGGGCGCCTTTTCCACCAGCGCGAAGTGCTCAACTATGCGCTCGACGGCAGCGAACTGCATGTGCATCTGCAGTTCTCGGTTTTTCCGGGGCACGAGGAGCAATGGGACCTGGTGCTGCTCGCGCTCACCGACATCACGGCGCGCAAGAAAGCGGAAGCCTACCTCGAATTCCTCGGCAAGCACGACGTTCTGACGAAACTGAAGAATCGCTCGTTCTACGTGGACGAACTGAACCGCCTCCAGCGCAAGGGGCCGTTCCCGGTGAGCGCGATCGTGCTCGACATGGACAACCTGAAGCTCGTCAACGACCAGCTCGGGCATGCCGCCGGCGATGCGCTGCTGCGCCGCGCGGGCGAAGTGCTGGCGAAGGCGATCCAGAAGCCGTATCAGGCGGCACGCATCGGCGGAGACGAATTCGCAGTGCTAATGCCCGGCGCCGACGAGCGCGATGTGGAAATCGTGGCGGAAAGCATAGGAAAGCTCGTGGAACTGAACAATCAGTTCTACGGCGGCCCCGCGCTCAGCTTTTCGCTGGGCTGCTCGACCTGTGACGAAGGCGAAAGCATCGAAGCCATGCTGCGCGTGGCGGATGCGGCGATGTACGACGCCAAGCGGCGGCGCAACGAGCCGGTTCGTGACGACGATGGGGAAAGGAGCGGGAGTGCAGCGGGTAGCGCCGCGCGCGCGCAGACGACGTTTGAACCGCCGGCTTGAGCCGTCACGGCGCGAGCGCCCGCAGACGCTTAGGCCTCGCGCCAACGGGCGCGAGCCTGTTTCGCCATGACGGACACAGCAATCAGCCGTTGACGGCGTCCTTGAACGCCTTGCCAGCCGTGAACTTCACCGTCTTGGCCGCAGCGATCTGGATTTCCGCGCCCGTAGCCGGGTTGCGGCCCACGCGGGCAGCACGCTGGCCCGTGGAGAACGAACCGAAGCCGACGAGCTGCACGGAATCGCCCGAGGTAACCGTGCGCTGAACGACCTCGAGGATCGCGTCGATCGTCGCGCCGGTCGCTGCCTTGGTCTCGCCCGTGCTTGCGGCGACTGCGTCAATGAGTTCCTGTTTGTTCATCTGCTACCTGTGTTGAGTTGAGAAAACCTGCATACCCTACCTCACGCGCGCGAAACAGGCAAATCGCGTTGCATATGGATACGCGTCTTTCGCCCGTCCGGCACGTGTCTTGCGCCCCACCTGCGGGGCGAGACAGATGAATATCACAAGACGATGTCAATATGTCGGCAAAGCGCACGGGAAGCGCTAAGTCACTGGCCAGGAACGATTTATGCAGATGCGCGCGGAATCGTTGCGCTCACAGGAACCAGCGATATTCGCGGCTGCCGATCTCGTTCATGAAGTCCAGGTGGTCCTGCCGCTTGTTTTCGCAGTACACCATGACGAAATCTTCGCCCAGGCCCTCGCGCACGGCCGGATGACCGCGCATCGCCGCGACGGCCGCCGGCATGTCGCCTGGAAAGTCGATGCCGCTCGCGCGGTCCTCGTTGAGCGGCGCGATCGGTTCGCGGCCCGCGTCGAGCCCGTGCTCGATGCCGGTGAGAATCGCCGCGAGCACGAGATACGGATTGGCGTCGGCCCCCGCGAGGCGATGTTCGATGCGCAGGTTCGCATCGTCCGATTCGGGAATGCGAATGCACGCGTCGCGGTCTTCGAAGCCCCAACTCGCGCGGCTGGCGGCGTTCACCATCGCGCCGTAGCGGCGAAAGGCGTTGTGATTGGGCGCGAAAATCGGCATGCAGTGCGGCAGCAACGCGAGACAGCCGGCCACCGCGTGACGCAGCACCCGCTTGTCGTTCGCCGCGAGCACGTTATTGCCGGCACGGTCGTAAAGGCTCACGTGCACGTGCATGCCGCTGCCGGGCGCATCGAGCCACGGCTTCGACATGAAGCTCGCGCGATAACCGTGGCTCAGCGCCACGCCGCGCGTGCTGCGGCAAAAAAGCGCCGACCAGTCCGCCGCGCGCAGGCCGTCGTCGCAATGGCCGAAATTGATTTCGAACTGGCCCGGCCCCAGCTCCGCGGTGATGACCGTTGCGTCCACGCCCTGCTCGCGCGCGGTCTCCACCATGTCGTGCAGCACGCCCGAGAAACGCGAGAGACGCTCGATGTGCATGTTCGCCTGGTTATCCTCATCGTCGCTGAACGGATCGCGCGCGTGCTGCGGCAGGCCGTTCTTCAGCTTCGCGTCGAACAGGTAGAACTCCAGCTCGAAGGCCACCACTGGGCGCATGCCGCGCCGCGCGAAACGCTCCAGCACGCGCGCGAGCACCTCGCGCGGTTCGAAACCGATGGGCGCCGGCGTGCCGTCCGAGGTAATCAGCATCTGGCCCAGCGGCTCCTTTTCCCAGCGCACCGGCTTGAGCGTGCCGGGCACGAGCCGGCGCGGCGCGTCCGGGTCGCCGTCGTGGAAGCAGTACTGTCCGATCGGATAGACGCCGCCCTGCGTGCCCAGCAGCACGCAGTTCTGCGGCAGCTTCAGCAGCGAGCCGGCCGCGACCTTTTCGAGCATCCCGATGGGATAGCGTTTGCCATAGAAGTGCCCCGGAATATCGAGGCACAGGAGATCGACGTAGCGCACGTCGGGATGGGCCTCGCGAAATGCACGCACTTCGCCGACGAGATCGACTGCGGGAGATGTCACGGTAAAGTCCTCGGTTGCGGCTCTGAATGCGGTTCGCTTTTATTTATGGACTACTGATCATGCAAATGGAATCTGCCTGGATGCGCCGCAGCGGCGGCGCCCTCCTTCGTCGCGTCAGGTGAATACCCACAGCACCCTCGCGGGCGTGTCCCCGAGGTTCGCATAGCTGAAGCGGCAGCGCGCGGGCAGCTGAAAGCTGTCGTTGGCGCCCAGCGTCACCGGCTCTTCCTCGCCGTCCAGCCAGATCGTCAGCTCGCCCTCCAGCACGAAGCCGCCCTGTTCGTCGCTGTCGTCCACCGGACGGTCGCCGCTCGTCGCACCGGGTTCCAGCAGGCTCTCCAGCATCGAAAAGCGCGACGACATGCCCGGCGAAACCAGCACGTCGGTGATGCCGCCCGCGTAATACAGAACCCGCCGCTCGCCCGGGCGCGTCACCCACGGCAGCGTGCGCGGCTTGCTCACGCTGTAGAAATAGGTGGTGGGCGTCTGCAGCGCCTCGCCGATGGCGGTCAGATCCGTCACCGTGGGGCGCGAGAGCCCGCGCTCCACCTGCGAAAGAAACCCCACCGATCGCCCGATGCGTTTCGCGAGCTCCGCAAGCGTCACCTTCTTGTGCTTGCGCAGATCGCGAATCAGGATCGCGAGGCCCTCTATTTCATCCTGCTTGTCCATTTCGATGCCCCCGTCAAACAACGTCGCGCAGGCGATACCACAGCTTGCCGAGCGCCTCCAGCGGCGCAGCGAAGCGCTCGCCGCCCGGAAACGGCGGATTATGAATGCTCTGGTAAAGCGCGAGCAAGCGGTCGTCGCCGAGGATCGAGTCGGTGACCGCGCGCGCGGCCGCCAGCGTCGGCAATACGCCATGACCGGAAAAGCCCTGCAGCCAGTAGCGCTGGCGCTCGCGGCCCACGTCCGGCGTGCGCCGAATGCTGATGTCGATATGTCCGCCCCACGCATAGTCGAACTCGACGCCGCGCAGCCTGGGAAAAGCGCGCTCGAGACTCGGGCGGATGGCGGCGGCAATGTCCTTGGGAATGCCGCCAAGATACGTGCACGCGCCGCCAAACAGCAGCCGGTGATCGGGGCTCAGCCGGAAATAGTCGGGAACGAACTGGTTGTCGATCACGCAACTGTTGCGCGGCAACAGCGACTGCGCGAGCGCGGGATCGAGCGGACGCGTCGCGACCTGCCAGGTGCCGACGGGCAGCACGCGTTTTGCCAGGTTGGGGTCGAGCCGGTCGATATAGGCGTTGCACGCGAGCACGAGCGTATCCCCCCGCATTGTCCCGCGGTTCGTGCGGACAACGAAGCCCGAATCCGTCTCCTGCCACGCGAGCACGCGGCTTTGCTCGAAGATCCGGCCACCCGCGCGCTCGAAGGCCTCCGCCAGACCGAGCGCCAGTTTCAGCGGATTCAGATGCCCCGCCTCGGGATCGTAGAGCGCCGCACGATAGCGAGGACTCCCGATCCATTCGGGCATTTCCGCTTCGGGAATGAACTGCAGCTTGTCGTAACCCCACTTGTGAATGGCCTCGTCGCGCGCCTCCCGCAGCACGCCGACGCGGCTCTGCCTCACGGCCGCCCACAGGCTGCCGGGCCGGTAGTCGACATCGAAGCCGTGTCGCACGGGCAATTCGCGCACCTCGCCGGCGGCCCAGCACATGCTCTCCCAGAGCTGCCGCGTGCGCGCCACGCCCAGCGAGCGCTCGAGCGGCCCCATATCGCACGACCAGCCGAGCAGCGCCTGCCCGCCGTTGCGCCCCGAGGCGGCCCAGGCCACGCGGCTCGCTTCGAGCAGCGCTACACGCTTGCCCGCCAGCGCGAGACGCAGCGCCGAATGCAAGCCACTAAAACCCCCGCCGACCACCACCACGTCCACGCTGCAATCGCTGTCCAGCGGGTCGCGCACGGGCAGCGCGCCCGGCCAGGTGCGCGCGTAGTAACTGTCTATGTGTTGGCTCGATTCGACGAACATGGCACCGTCTGTGAAAATTTACTCGTTAAATTTCATGAAAAAATACCACGATAATTTCACATAAGCAAATCTTTGTGTGGCGCGCTCCGGGCAGTCCGTGCATCGCGCGCCGCGAACCGCACACCTGCTTCGGACATCCAGGAGAATCATGGCCCGCGCTTGCCGGTAACATTCAACCGGACCCACGGCGCAAGCCAGAAAATCACGCCAACACCCACCATGCCGACACATCACGAGCGTCCGACCTCGAGACCACGACTTCCCGGCCTCGCGCTCCGGATCGCCTTCATTGCGCTGCTGCAGCTTGCGGCGCTCGCCCCGGCATCGGCCTTCCCGACGGCGGTATCCGCCGTGAGCGCGAGCGGCGTAGGCGCCCCGCCTCCCGACATCGCACCTGGCGATGCGCTCGCGCAGCTCAAGCAGATGCAGGCCGAGCAGGACCGCATCAAGCAGCAAACGTCGGAGGCCACCAATAGCAAGGAGCTGGACGCGCTCGCCGACGCGACCCAGGACCTGAGCGCGGACGTCGAGAAGCTGCGCAGCCAGCTCGCGCTTCAGAGCACGCAGCTCCAGGCCCAGCTCGACGTGCTCGGTCCCGCGCCCGAGCCCGGCGCCTCGCCCAGCACTTCGGGCGTGGCGCGCCAGCGGGCAGCGTTGAGCGCGCGCAAGGCGCAGATCGACGCCGCTTTGCAGCAGGCGGTCGACCAGAAGACCAACCTTGCCAATCTGACCGACCAGTTCCAGAAGCTGCACCGCGGCCTGTTGAAGAACCAGCTCGCCCTGCGCACAGGCGGCATTTTCAGCGCGGAGTTCTGGCTGCCGCTGTTCCGGCAGCCGCCCGACGATGTCCAGCGTCTCGCCACGTTCAACGCGCAACTGGGCGACATGGTGAAGTCGGTGTGGCAGCCGGGGCGGCGTGCAGGGACGGTACTGCTGCTGTGCGCCGCGCTCGCGGTCTGGATTGGAGGCAGACGGCTGGTCGAGCGCGCGTTCGCCTGGATCTGCCTGCATCGCCTGCCTGCCACCCATCTGCGCCGCAGCGCCCTCGCGCTCGCGACCACGCTCGCTTCGCTGCTGGCAACCGGCATCGCCATGCAGATCCTCTACCTTGCGCTGGCCCGCCATTTCGAACTCACGCCGGCCCTCGACGACCTGTGGACCCAGCTCGCCAAGCTGACCTTGACCTGCGCGCTGATCGCGGGCCTCGGCCGCGCGCTCATCAGCCGGCATCATCCGACGTGGCGGCTGCCCGCGCTGGCCGATCCCGTCGCGCACGCGCTGCGGCCGTTTCCGAGCGTGCTGGCCGCGCTGCTGCTCGTGTCCGGCACGATCGAAGCGATCAACCGGATCATCGACACGAGCCTGTCGCTCACCCTGTTCGGCCGCGGCGTCGTCTCGCTCGTCATCGTGCTGACGGTCGGCGCGGCGCTGCTGCGCGCGAACCGCGTGCGCAGCGCGCTGGCCGCGGCCGGCAAGGCGCCGGAGTCGCACGCCACGCTCGCGGGGCTGATCCATGCCGGCGTGTCGCTTGCGATCACCGCGTCGCTGATCGCGCTGGCCATCGGCTACATCACGGTCGCCCGCTTCATCACCTACGAGCTCGTCTGGTTCGAAATCGTGCTGTGCAGCCTTTATGTACTGACGCAACTGACTCGCGATGTTTTCGAAAGTCTGTTCGCCGCGAATCTGGCGACCGGCAAGCAGATCAAGAACCTGTTCGGACTCGAGGACCGGCATCTCGACCAGGCGCAGACCGTGCTGTCCGGGCTCGGCACGAGCCTCCTGATCCTGCTCGCGGTCGTCGCGCTGCTCACGGGCGGCTTCGGCACCACGCCTGGCGATCTCATCAACAGCTTCATGGCCACGCTGGGCGGGCAGCGGCTGCAAAGCCTCAACATCATGCCGGACCACATCACGAACGCAGTGATCGGGTTCGTGGTCGGCTTTTATGTGCTGCGTTCGGTGCGGCGCTGGCTGGAGCACAAGTTCATGCCGACGCTCGGCATGGATCCCGGCATGCGCGTCTCGCTCATCACGTTGTTCACGAATGTGGGCTACGTGCTGCTGGTGTTGTTGACGCTGTCACTGCTCGGCGTGAGATGGGACAGTCTCGCGTGGATCGTCAGCGCGCTGTCCGTGGGTATCGGTTTCGGCCTGCAGGAAGTCGTGAAGAACTTCGTTTCGGGGCTGATCCTGCTGACCGAGCGCCCGGTGAAGGTGGGCGACATGATCAGCATCGGCGGCGTGGAAGGCGACATTCGCCGCATCAACGTGCGCGCGACGGAAATCCAGCTCAGCGACCGCTCGACGATGATCGTGCCCAACTCGCAACTGATCTCGCAGAACGTGCGCAACGTGACGATGGGCGACAGCACCCAGGGCGTCGCGACGCTCGCGCTGACGTTTCCGCTGAACACGGACCCGGAACAGGTGCGGGACCTGCTGCTCGAAGCCTATCTCGAGCATCCGGCGATTCTGGAAAAGCCCGCGCCCTCGGTGACGTTCAGCCAGCTTACGCCGGACGGCATCACGCTCAGCGTGACAGGCTATGTGTCGAGCCCGCGTATCGCGGCCTCGACGAAGAGCGACCTGCTGTTCGATATCCTGAAGCGGCTGCGCGCGGCGCAGATTCCGTTGTCGAATCCGCGCATGCTGATGGTGCAGAACGTGCCGCCCGAAGAGGCGTAGACCGGCCGAGGCAAGCGCGCGGCTCAGTCCGCGGTGCCGGCAGCCGGCGCATTGGCAGCGCGGCGTGCCCACTCGTCCACATAATCGGGCGTCGCCGCACCGCTCGCGGCGCGCTCCACCTCGGGCGGCAGCGGCCGCAGCGCCATCGGCAGGACTCCTGCCCAAACCGCGCGCCCCAGGTCCGCTTCGTCGTCGTTCGGGCCGCCCTTGCGTATCTTCGATGCGGCCTCCGCGAGCGAAATCCGCAGCACGGTGGTCGCGGCCAGCTCCTTCTCGTTGCCCCGGCGCGCCTCGCTTCCACGGCCCGGCGCCAGACGCTCCATGAACGCATCGAGTGCCGCGGCCTTGTGATCGGCCGGAACCGCTTCGAACACACCGTAGATCACGGCAGAACGATAGTTCATCGAATGATTGAATGCTGAACGCGCAAGCACGAGCCCGTCCAGATGCGTCACCGTCACGCAGACCTGCGCGCCGGCGTCGGCCACCTTGAGCATGCGGCTGCCGTTCGAGCCATGGATGTAGAGATAGTCGCCTTCGCGCCAGCACGCCGTGGGGATGCAATGCACGCCGTGGTCGTCGGCGAACGCCACATGGCAAAGCCACGCCTCGTCGAGAATCGCGTGCAGCGTCGCCTTGTCGTAATCCGCGCGGTGTGCCTCGCGGCGCACACGCGTACGGGACGAAGGCGGCTGGTTGGTGTGGGCGGCGGTCATGGTCGGCATCCTCGATGGGGCACTGGAAAGCCCGTTACGATAAGGAAATCGTGGTCCCAACGGTAGGTCCATGACAACCGCAGTTCATGGAGCCACGAATGCACGACACCCGGGGGCTTCAGAACAACCCGCCGATCACGATTACGCGCTCCCCTTGCGGTGAGGACGCAATGGCTTGGCGGCTTCCGCCGCCGGCCGCCCCGCCCGGCGCGGTGCGCGCGGCGCCGTCTGCTCCGCGCCGCCAGGCTTGCGGCGCAGCGTTTTGAGTTCCTGCACCTGCGTCGCATGAGTCGCGCGTAACGCCTCGAGGTGCCCTTCGAGCATGCCCGATTGATGGCGCAGGTCGCCCAGTTGCGTCTGCAGCGACTGGATTTCGGTGCGCGCACTCTCCTCCGCGCGCGCCGCACGACGGGCCGCTGTCTCCGCCTCGCGTTGCAGGCGCGTATTGGCCGCGTGCTCGCGATCCGCCTCCAGCACGGCACGCTTTTCCGCTGCCTGCAGCCGCGCGACTTCGGCCTCGAGCGCCCCGGTAGAGGCCTGGGCGGCAGTCTGGGCCTGCTCGAGTTCGTGAATTCGCACCTGCGCCGCGAGCAAAGCCGTGGTGCGCTGCTCCAGCGCCGTCTCCGTACGGGCGAGATCGGCCTGCAAGGCCGCCGCCATTGCCTGCGCGGCGCGACGCGCCTCCTCCACTTCGTCGCGCAACGCGGCGAGCGAGGCCGCAGCCGCCGCGCTCGCCCGGTTCCAGAGAGCGCCGACGAACTCGCCCGCCGCGCCCTGAAGCTCCTCGGGCATGTCCGCATGCTCGATGCGCACGCGGCTTTTCTCGCGCAGCTCGTTCCAGAACTCGCCAAGCACGGCCGTGGGCGTACCCATACTGCCCCGGCGCACCAGTTGATAGAGCCGGTTGGCCGTGGGCGTGATGCCGAAGCGGAAGAACATGAGGGCGCAGACCTCGCGGTAAAGCTCTCGGGTCTTGGGAAACTCCGCCTTCAGCCGGTCGATTTCGGCGGCGAGGCGGGCTTCGTCTGGAAGGGTATCTGGCATGACAGGCGTGAAATGACGAAATTAATTGATAATACAACGTAAACCGTCACATTTCTAACTCTTTCGAACTGCCCATGCTTTGGTTTCGTCTGTCCAAACCGTGCAGCAACTGGTCGGCCTGACGGCGATATGTCACAATCCCATATAAATATCACCAGATGTTCTTTCCCCGGAGCGCCGCTTTCGCCTATCTTTGGGCGCTGCTCCGCCACCCGTTTTCATCGTACAAATTGAATCCAACGTATTCCCGGCTCTTGGGCTGGCTGTCCCGTTTTGCGCCGGTTCCCGTGACGGTCAAGTGGCCGGAACGGATTCGCGCCGGATTCGGCGCGCTCGTCGGCCTCGCGCTCACCGGCGCACTCATGCACTTCACGCTCAAAAACGGCGTTGCCGTGCCGCTCCTCGTCGCGCCGATGGGCGCCTCGGCCGTGTTGCTTTTCGGAGTGCCGGCCAGTCCGCTCGCTCAACCCTGGTCGATCATCGGCGGCAACCTCGTCTCGGCAACGGTCGGCGTAACCTGTGGACTCCTGATCGATGATCCGATCCTTGCCGCGGCCGTTGCGGCCGGCGTGGCGATTGCCGTAATGTTCACGTTGCGCTGCGTGCACCCGCCTTCAGGCGCCGTGGCGCTCACCGCCGTGCTCGGGGGGCCGGCGATCCACTCGCTCGGCTACGGCTTCGTGCTCGAACCCATCGCGGCTCAATCGTTCGTACTGCTTGGCGCGGCCCTCGCCTACCATGCGATCACCGGACATCGGTATCCGCACGCCGCCGCGCGCACCGAGCCCAACGCAAAGGCCGCAGCCGGCCTGCCCACGCGACCGGCACAGGCGGCACAAGCGACACAGGCGGGCTTCTCGCGCGCCGATCTGGAGGCGGTCCTGAAGCAGCGCAGCGAAATGCTGGACATCGCTCCCGAGGATCTCGAAGCCGTGCTGCGCGAGGCGCAAATCCGCGCCTACGCGCGCACGTTCAGCGAGCTGAGCGCGGCGGACGTCATGTCGCGCGACGTGATCAGCATCACCCCGGATACGACGGCCAACGCCGCGTGGAAACTGCTCAAGCGGCACGGCATCAAGGCGTTGCCGGTCGTCGACGCCGGCAGGCAGGTGATCGGCATCGTCACGCGTACCGACCTCGCGGACAGCTACCGCCCGGCCGGGGGCGGCAACCGCGTGGAACGCCTCGTGAACAAATGGTTCGCGCCGGGCGATCAGATCGACATTCCCGTGTCGAGGCTGATGACCCTCCACGTACGGACCGTTCATACCGATACGCCGATCGTGCAGTTGGTCACGCTGTTCGCGGACCTGGGACACCATCACATTCCAGTCGTCGACGCGCACCGCCAACTCGCGGGCATCATCACGCAAGCCGACCTCATCGCGGGGCTGTATAGACAGACGCTGGCACAGGAGAGTCTCGCGGCCTGAAGAGGACATGCCCACCACGGGCATGCTCGTCGATTTATATCATATCGTGATATAAATAGCGTTTTACCCCCGCGATGAATGCCTCATGAAAACACCCACGCGAAACCTGAGTAAAACGAACTTCGAACAGCTCTCGGAGTTCCGCTATCAGATGCGGCGCTTCGAGCGCTTTTCCGAGCAGGCAGCCCAGGGCGAAGGCGTTACGCCGCTTCAGTATCTGCTGCTCCTGCATATCAAGGGCTATCCCGGCCGCGAATGGGCAACCGTCGGCGAACTCGCCGAACGGCTCCAGGCACAGCATCACGGTGTGGTGGCCCTCGTGTCCCGCTGCGAAGCGCTGGAACTCGTCGAGCGTCGCGCCAGCGAGCGGGACCGGCGCCAGGTTGAAGTTCATATCTTGCCGGCAGGCGAGCGGATCCTCGCGCGCCTTGCCGAAATGCATCGTGCCGAGCTGCGCTCGCTCGAGGGCAGATTCACCATTCCGCAGATCGATTCCTGAATTCCATGAGTCACAACACCCACAAACGAGATTTTTCGGTCAACGACAGATTGCCCTACATTTGCACGCTGGCGGCCGGCATAGGCGTGCTCAGCACGGTGGCCGCATTCGTGCTGCTCGGCCTGATCCACCTCTTCACGAACCTGTTTTTCTTCGGCCATTTCTCGTTCGCCGATCGTTCGCCCGCGCTCAACAAGCTCGGCGGGTGGGTTGTGATCGTCCCCGTGATGGGTGGTCTTATTGTCGGCATGATGGCGCGCTTCGGCTCGGACAAGATTCGCGGCCACGGCATACCCGAAGCCATCGAAGCCATTCTCTTCGGCAAGAGCCGCATGTCGCCGAAGGTCGCCGTGCTCAAGCCGCTCTCTTCCGGCATCGTGATCGGCAGCGGCGGCCCGTTCGGCGCCGAAGGCCCGATCATCATGACCGGCGGCGCCATCGGTTCGCTCATCGCGCAATGCGTGAAAGTCACCTCCGCGGAGCGTAAAACGCTGCTCGTTGCCGGCGCGGCAGCGGGCATGACGGCCGTGTTCGGCACGCCCGTGGCCGCGGTTCTGCTGGCCGTCGAGCTGCTGCTGTTCGAATGGCGCCCGCGCAGCTTCCTGCCGGTGGCGCTCGCTTGCGCCGTGGCCGGCTTCGCGCGTGCGATCTTCTTTTCGACCGGGCCGCTCTTCCCGCTCGACACGCCGCCACCGCAAGCCCTTTCGCTCGTCTCCTGCGTCGTCGCGGGCCTCCTTGCGGGAGCGCTTGCATCGAGCCTCTCGGCTGCGCTCTACAAGACCGAGGACCTCTTCGGCAACCTGCCGATCCACTGGATGTGGTGGCCGGCAATCGGCGGACTCGCGGTGGGCGTGGGCGGTTTCCTTGAGCCGCGCGCGCTCGGCGTGGGCTATGACGTGATCGGCGACCTGCTGCATCAGCACATCGTCGTGCAGGCCGCGCTCGCCATTCTCGCCGTGAAGGCGATCATGTGGGTGATCGCGCTCGGCTCCGGCACCTCCGGCGGCGTGCTCGCCCCGCTGCTGATGCTGGGCGCGGGACTCGGCGTGGTGCTCAGCCATGTGCTGCCCGGCGGCGACCCCGCGCTCTGGCCGCTCGTCTGCATGGCAGCCATGCTGGGCGCGACGCTCGGCGCCCCCTTGACGGCCATCGTCTTCGCCTTCGAGCTGACGCACGACGCCAACGCCTTGCTGCCGCTGCTCGCGGCAACGCTCGTCGCTCACGGTTTCGCCACGGTCGTGATGAAGCGCTCGATCATGACCGAAAAGATCGCTCGGCGCGGCTATCACATTTACCGCGAATACGGCGTCGATCCGCTCGAACGGCACTATGTCGACGAAGTCATGACGCGTGGCGTCGATGCGATCGACGCGAGCCTGAGCGTGCAGGACACGCTAGACCGCTACTTTGGCCCGACGCAGACGCGGCGCGCCTACCCGGTGGTGAAAAACGGCGCGGTGCGGGGCGTGCTCGACCGCGCGGCGCTCGACGCATGGCGCGACAGCCGGCCGGCCGACGCACCGGTTGGCGAACTGCTGGGCGGAAAATCGACTGTGGTGGCGCTGCCGACCGAGACCTGCCGTCAGGTCGCCACACGCATGGCCGTGCACGGGCTCGAGCGCCTGCCGGTGGTCGCGGACGGGGTATCGTTGCAGCTCGTGGGCATCGTGTCCCGCAGCGATCTCGTCAAGCCGTCGCTCGCCCACTTCGAAGAAGAGCAAAAGCGCGAGCGTTTTCGCCGCATTGCGCTCAGCCCGGCCAGGCGCCGTTTCGAACCCGCCGGCAAGCACGCCCACGACAACAAACGCGGCGCGCATTGATATCGCACAGCAGGGCGGCCCGCTGCGCGGCTTTTTCCGGCCCTGCACGACGCCCGGGGCTATAGCCCCCAGATAATGTCGGCGTGCTGCTTTTCGGCCTCTCTCATTATGTTGATAAAGGGCCAGGCTCGCTGGGAAAGCTGGTTGGCAGATCGATGGTCGGGATCGCGCGAGTATTGCAGGGCCAGTTCACGGTGCCCGGCTGCGGCGATCTCCGCCTCCATGCGCGCGATCGCCTTTGGCAATTCGTCGTGCGAAATGACGCCAAGCGTGTCGAGCCTTCGCCCCACGATCCCCAGCAGATATTGAGCGAGATCCCTGAGCATGACTACGTCAGGCGCAGCCCGCGATTGAAACGTAACCAACATGTCCGACCCTCCCTTGTATGGTGCCGTCTTTGGGCCCGCTTTCATTTTATATCACAACATGACACAATCAAGCGATAACCCGGCCGAAGACGGCACGGGAACATCGCGCTACCCCGCTCGCTGTCCAGCCGTCTATTCTCCATGAAGGATCCATTTCGCCGCGGAGGGCGTCATGCGCGTGTCAGAGGGATTTACCGGCGCGATCGGCAATACGCCGCTCATCCGGCTTGCAAAACTTGGCGAAGAAACCGGCTGCGAAATATTCGGCAAGGCTGAATTCATGAATCCGGGCGGATCCGTCAAGGACCGGGCGGCGCGCTACATCATCGAGGACGCCGAACGCACGGGCCGCCTGAAAACGGCGGGTACCGTGGTAGAGGGCACGGCGGGCAATACGGGAATCGGCCTCGCGCATATCTGCGCTGCACGCGGCTACCGCTGCGTGATCGTCATTCCCGAAACGCAGTCGCCGGAAAAAATGGCGCTGCTGCGCGCGCTGGGCGCCGAGGTACGGCCCGTGCCCGCCGCACCGTATCGTGATCCGAACAATTACCAGAAGATCGCGGCCCGCCTGGCGGGTGAACTGGAGAACGCGATCTGGGCCAATCAGTTCGAGAACCTCGCCAATCGCCAGGCGCATTACGAAACCACCGGCCCCGAGATCTGGCGCGATACGGCCGGCAACGTGGATGCATTCGTATGCGCCACCGGCACGGGCGGTACGCTGGCAGGTGTCGCCCGCTTTCTCAAGGAAAAGAATCCCGCCGTGCGGATCGTGCTGGCGGATCCCGACGGCAGCGCTTTGTACAACTTCGTGAAATCGGGCGAGTTACGCTCGGAAGGCAACTCGATTACGGAAGGCATAGGCTCGTCGCGCGTGACGGCCAACCTGGAAGGCACGCCGATCGACGACGCCGTTCACGTCGACGATCCCACCTGCGTGAACATGGTGTACCGCCTGTTGCGCGAAGAGGGCTTGTTCGTCGGAGGATCGACAGGCATCAACGTGGCGGCGGCGGTGCAGCTCGCACGGCAGATGGGGCCGGGACATACGATCGTGACGCTGCTGTGCGACCGCGGCAACCTGTATCAGGCACGCCTTTTCAATCCGGACTGGCTGCGCAGCAAGGGCCTCGCGCCGCAGTAGATGCCGCTTCGGTACAAAGCCCACTTTGCTTCGGCATCCTCTCCACCTGCCTCAGTGGGCAATGCGATGATCGATCAACTCCTTGACCACGCGGGGATCCGCCAGCGTGGAAACGTCACCCAGTTGGTCGTACTCGCCGCCCGCGATCTTGCGCAGGATTCGACGCATGATCTTGCCTGAGCGAGTCTTCGGCAATGCGGGTGCCCACTGCACGAAGTCCGGGCTCGCGATCGGCCCGATTTCGCTGCGCACCAGCTTCACCAGCGCCGCGCGCAGCGCTTCGGTCGGCTCAATGCCGACTTTGAGCGTCACGTACGCGTAGATGCCCTGCCCCTTGAGATCATGCGGGAACCCGACCACCGCCGCCTCCGCGACGTCGGGGTGGGCAACCAGCGCGCTCTCCACTTCGGCCGTGCCAAGCCGATGCCCCGATACATTGACGACGTCGTCGATACGGCCGGTAATCCAGTAGTCGCCGTCTTCATCGCGAAAGCAACCATCACCGCTGTAGTACTTACCTTCGAACTGGCTGAAGTACTGCTGCCGCATGCGATCAGGATTGCCATACACATAGCGCATTTGACCCGGCCACGAGTCGAGCATGCACAGACTTCCGCTACCCGCCCCCTCGATCACTTCGCCTTTTTCGTCGACCAGCGCCGGGCGTATGCCGAAGAAAGGCCGCGTGGCGGAACCGGGTTTGAGCGGCGTAGCGCCCGGCAGCGGCGCGATCATGATGCCGCCCGTTTCCGTCTGCCACCAGGTGTCGATCACGGGACAGCGCTTGTCGCCAACCACCTCGTAATACCATAACCAGGCCGCGGGATTGATCGGTTCCCCGACGGTGCCGAGGAGCCGCAGCGACTGACGCGAGGTCTTGCGCACCGGATTGTCGCCGTCACGCATCAACGCGCGAATGGCAGTTGGTGCGGTGTACAGAATATTCACCTGATGCTTGTCGCAGACCTGCCAGAACCGCGAGCTATCGGGATAGTTCGGCAGCCCTTCGAACATCACCGTGGTAGCGCCGTTCGCGAGCGGGCCGTACACGATATAGCTGTGCCCCGTCACCCAGCCGACATCGGCCGTACACCAGTAGATATCGCCGTCCCGATAGTCAAAGACATACTGGTGCGTCATCGCCGCATACGTCAGATAGCCGCCGGTGGTATGCACCACGCCCTTGGGCTTGCCCGTGGAACCCGAGGTGTAGAGGATATACAGCGGGTCTTCGGCATTCATCTCTTCCGCCGGGCAGTCCGCCGTGCTCCGCTCAATCAGGTCGGCATACCAGTGGTCGCGGCCCTCCACCCACGCAACCTGCCCACCCGTGCGCTTGACCACTACGCATGTGTCTACTTTCGACCACTTCGCCATGGCCGCATCGGCATTCTGTTTCATCGCGATCGCGCGACCGCCGCGCACGCCCTCGTCTGCCGTGATGAGAACGTGGGAATCGCAATCTTCAAGGCGATTCGCGAGCGCCTCCGGCGAAAATCCGCCGAACACCACCGAATGAACGGCGCCTATGCGCGCGCACGCCAGCATGGCGACCGCAGCCTCGGGAATCATCGGCATGTAGATCGTCACGCGGTCGCCACGCTTGACACCTAAGGACTTCAGAGCATTCGCGAACCGGCAGACTTCCTCATGTAGTTCCCGATAAGTGAGCGTCTTGCTGACGGCCGGATCGTCGCCCTCCCAGATGATCGCCGTCTGATGGCCGCGCGTGGGGAGATGGCGATCGAGACAATTGCTGCACGCGTTGAGCGTACCGTCATGGAACCAGCGGATATGCAGATCGTCGCTCGCGAACGATACGTCCTTCACTTGCGTATATGGCCTGATCCAGTCCAGACGCCTGCCGTGCTCGCCCCAGAAACGCTCGGGGTCTTCGGCGGACTGCCGGTACATTTCCTGGTAGCGCGCTTCGTCTATCCACGCCTGCGCGGCCCGGTTGGCAGGCACCGGGAACACCTGATGCTCGGACATGGTTTCCTCCTGGGAGACGGAAGACGCAGCGCCGCCGCATCGGGCGGCGCCCCAAAGACGCGTCGCGGAATCGTCACGCGGGTTGCGGATGAGCGTTATCCACGTAAGGATGCGTCGGAAGCACGGTGCGCCCGAAGCTCTCGTTGATGACCATGGCCGCCGATGCGTAGAACGCCAGCACGGCCGTCGCCAGTCCCATGTAGCCGCCCGCATGCGTAGCAAGCGCCGATCCTGTCCATACGCCGATGGCGAGCAACAGGAACGTGATCCAGAGCGCGAGAAACACGAGTTGCACCGAGGTGCTCGTGTGCATCGAGCCTATCCACATGTAGAACGTAAAAACGCCCCAGACGAAGAGATACCAGCCGAGAAACGCCGGCGGCACCTTGGTGCCGAGAAACGCGACGAACAACGCGAACGACCACCAGAAGGCACCGTAACTCAGGAATGCCACGGTTCCGAGCGTATTGCCGCGAGGAAATTCGAGTACGCCCGCAATCATCTGCGCGGTGCCGCCAAAAGCGAACGCGAGCGCCAGCACGAGCCCCAATGCGTCTGAACTGAACCAGCCCGCATTGACCATGCTGAGCATCCACGTCGTGAAAGCAAATCCGGCCAGCCCTAGCGGCGCCGGATTGGAGAGCTTGCCATTCATCGATTGCCTCCGTGTCCGTTGTCTGTATGTGCTACAGGTCGAGACTACCGGCGGCACGCACAACGCCATTGCCGCCGAAGCCCAGGCGCAACGTGCGAACCCTCTTCCGTGAAATGGTTCCCGAGCAGGGCACGTCCAGACGGCAGGCACGCGCTGCTCAACTCAGCCTGGATACATCATTGCCTCCAGCGGATTTCTGCACACGGCAGATCCCCAAGTTTGAGTTCGTTCCATTATAGCCGCAATATCACTTCATGATATATTTATCCAGTTACTTTTCTCTCCGGAAAGAGCGGATTCTTCAGCGGGAATTGAGCCTTGAACGGCTTGATTCATATGAATCAGAGGCAGAAGCGCGCAGCAATTTCGATACCCGGAAATTCGAGCGCCATCTATCTCGATTCCACGGTCGAGGCCATTCAATTTAATAAGGATATCTATACTTAGCCGTGTTTCTTGTTCACTTGTTTCCGGCGTACCAGAATCTGCATTGTCCATACCAGCCGTGATGGCATCGTTGTTTGCACGCGGCCGCAGCGGTATCGTAAGGTTGTCAGGTCAGACGCGGAAACGAATATGACATCTCAGAGCAACGCTCCGGAAGGCGATCCCATCCGCATAGACGTGCTGATCGTCGGCGCCGGTCCCGTAGGCCTCTTTGCGGCATTCGAGGCCGGGGTCATCGGACTCTCGTGTCGGATCGTGGAAACCCTCGAGCGCATTGGCGGCCAGTGCATCGAGCTCTATCCGGACAAACCGATCTACGACATTCCCGCCGTCCCATCGTGCACGGCACGCGATCTCGTCGATCGGCTGCTCGAGCAATGCCGGCCGTTCGATCCTCCGATCCATCTCGGCCAACGCATCGAAACCCTCGAGCCGGGCGAAGACGGGCGCTGGATCGTCCGCACCGGCGAGGGACTCCGGTTCGATACCGCAGCGGTCCTGATCGCCGCGGGTAACGGCGCCTTTGCTCCACAGCGCCTGGCTCTCGCGGAAGCCGGATCGCTCGAAGGGCGTCATCTTCACTACGGCGTGCAGAATATCGGCGACTTTTCCGGGAAGCGCGTAGTCGTGGCGGGCGGAGGAGACTCTGCGCTCGACTGGGCCCTGGCCCTTCTTCCTGTTGCACGGCAGGTCACGCTCGTGCATCGCCGCAATGCGTTCAGCGCGGTGGACTCAAGCGTCGCGCGTTTGCGGCAGTCGATCGAGGCCGGCGAAATCGGCTTCGTGGTCGGCACGATCGCCGGCCTGAATGCGCCTGCAGACCGGCTCGAATCGGTGGATGTCCATCAGATTGAAGGGGCGACCCGTCTGGAGGCGGACGAGTTGCTCGTGCTCTACGGTCTCGTCGCGGACCTCGGCCCGATTGTCGACTGGGGGATAGAAATACAAGGCGGACGCATCGCCGTCGACACGTCATATTACGAAAGCTCGCGCGCGGGCATTTTCGCGGCAGGGGATATCGCGACCTATCCCAACAAGCAGAAACTGATTCTTTCCGGCTTCCACGAAGCCTCGCTTGCCCTGCGCAAGGCCTATCACTACGCCTTTCCGGGCAAGAAGCGCGTGCATGTGCATTCGAGCTACGACGCGAAGCTGGCGGAACGGGTCACGGCAAGTCACGCATAGCCTCGCGGGAGACTATCGGGCAATCAACCCGCCTCGCAAGGCCAGGGCAGCAAACTGGCGTGCATGCCCACTTTCCGCGAGATGATTTCGTAGATCGATACGTCGTCCAGCTCGAATGCCGTGGCCCAGTCGCTCAAATGATCGCACCACGCCCTGAAATGCTGTTCGTCGACAAGTTGCCGCAACGCCAGTTCTTTCGCCCTGAAGTTGGCTTCCCATAAGCGCAGCGTTCTCACGCAATGCCGACGCAGGTCCTGAATGCAGGACACTTCAAGTCCACCGTCGCGCATCGCGGTCAACGTATGGCCAAGATCGGGCGGCTCGTCATCCGCCAGCGCGTAACTGCCAAAAAATTCAGCGCTGTCGTATCGGGACCGCCGCCCAACCGGCCGGGCCGACATGACGCAGTGGCTGACGAGCACGCCGTCCGGCGCCAGATGTTCGTGCAACGCTTCCACATACTCAGGAAAATCGCTGCGATCGTCGTAGCCCAGCACGCCAAGGTTCGTGATCCTGTCGAACCGGCCTTCCACGTCAGGGCGGGCCTGCAGCCTGATCTCGACGCGATCGGACAGGCCTGCCGCCTTGATGCACTCGTTGGCCCAGTCGAAGCGATTTTTCGATCGGGTAACGCCAACGCAACGCGCGCCGAACTTCTCTGCCGCCCGAATCACCAATGCCCCCCAACCGCAATCGACGTCGAGCAGCCTGTGGCCAGCCCTGAGATCGATTTTCGTCAGCACACGGTCGATCTTTTGAAGCTGCGCCGTAGCGAGATCTTCGTCGCCATGCTCGAACCACGCACAGGAATAGACCATGAGCGGATCCAGCCACATCGCGTAGTAGTCGTTCGGCGCGTCGTAGAGGTGGCGGCCGCGCCTGGCGAGTGCGCTCTTCATGGTCGACTTCATGAGCGACACAATCTTTCGGAATCCGACATTTCCCGTTTTGTCATGCGGCATCCTGCTCCTCCGTTTTATCGGCTTGACCCGGTCGTCTCCCCCGCGCGCTCACCGCGAGCGTCCTGCGGCTTGCCAACCGGTGCGAAGCGCGTACCCCCTGAAAACCAGACCCGGCGGAACTGCTCCCGCTCGCGCTCCTCCGTGAACACCGACAACAGCGGCTTGACCAGGTCGTGCCGCGATACGAGGCCGAGCAGGCGATACGTACCGGCGTCCTCGACAACGGGCACACGGTCGAGACCGGTAACGGCCAGGCGGGCCGCCACGTTTCTGCAGGTTTCGCCGGGGAAAGCGACTTCGGGCCGTTGCGGCGAGAGGAATGCGGTCACAGGCTTGCCGCACTCTCCGGGCGGCACCCGCTCGAGCAAGGTCCGATCTGCCATGCCCACCAGGATTCCATCGGCCACGACAGGAAAGGCACGGTATTTCTGCTGCGGGCCGAAATGGTCGCGCAGCACGTCGGCGACCGTTGCGCCAGCATCGATCGCCTCGACGGTCCGCGTCATCACCTCGTCCACATAGTGCCGCTCGAGCGGATCAACGCTGTACTCGCGGTAAATGTGATAACCGCGGCGAGCAATTTTCTCGGTCAGAATCGAGCGGCGCATCATGAGGACCGTGAAGCCGTAGGCCACCGCAGCCGCCGCCAGCAGGGGCAGCATGGCGTTCATGTCCCCCGTCAGCTCGAACGCGAACACCGACGCCATGATGGGCGCGCGCATCATGCCGCCCAGCGCGGCAGCCATGAAAACGAGCGGCCAGATCGCGGGCTGGCCTCCGGGCATATAAGGCGCGACCACGGCGCCCACGCCTGCCCCCATCATCAGCAACGGCGCGAGGACACCGCCCGACGTGCCCGACGCCAGCGCAATGACCCAGATAATGGCTTTGACGAGAACGATCGAGATCACCACGCCAACGGCGAGATGATTTTGCAGCAGATCGCCGATAACATCGTATCCGACACCAAGCGCGCGAGGCTGATAGTACCCGCCGATACCGACCGCGACCGCACCCAGCGCGGGCCACCACATCCAATGGATGGGGAGCTTGCCGAAGAGATCCTCCATCTTGTACAGCGAGGTGGATAGCCCCCAGGACAAGGCGCCGGCGATCACACCGGCAGCGGCCGATGCCACGAAGCCGATCGGGCCGAGCGGCAAGGTGTGCAAAGGAAACAGCGGCCCGCTGCCCAGCAGCAGCGGTCGCGTGAAGCCCGCCACCGCGCACGCGATCGCGACCGGCAGGAGGCTGCGGGGCCGCAGTTCGAACAGCAGCAGCTCGATTGCGAGCAGCACCGCCGCAATGGGCGTGCCGAACACCGCGGTCATGCCTGCCACCGCTCCGGCCACGAGGAGCGACTTCCTTTCGGCGCTCGTCAGATGGAAAAATTGCGCGACGAGCGAACCAATCGCGCCGCCCGTCATGATGATCGGGCCTTCCGCGCCGAACGGCCCGCCGCTGCCGATCGCAATCGCCGAGGCCAGCGGTTTGAGAACCGCTACCTTGGGCGACATCTTGCTCTTCCCGAACAGGATCGCTTCGATGGCCTCCGGTATGCCATGTCCGCGCACCTGCTCCGAACCGTACCGCGCGATCAATCCCACCAATAGACCACCGATCACGGGTGCCGCGACAACGAACAGCCCCAGTGTGTTCTGCGAAGGCGAATGATTCGCCGTGGAGATCGTCTGGAAGAAAAACAGGTTCGTGAAGAAGCGGATCAGGTGCAGCAGAAAATCGGCGGCGACCGTGCTCAATGCGCCGCCAACCGCTGCTATGGCGCTGATGCGCAGGAGCCGGACATCCGTTGTGAAATCGCCTTTATGCTCGCTCGTCATTTTCCTTGCCTCACCGCCGAAAGTCCCTGGTTATCCTGTTCATCGAAAATTCCATCCTCATCCCCGCCGTTCATTCATCAGCCTGCACTGCCGAGCAACACCTCGACCCTGTCGTGATTAAGCTCGTGCGCCACCAGCATCTCGGTCAGGCTCCGATGGATAGCCACGTCGTTCACCAGCGGCAGCACCTCGCGCAGCTTTCTCGCCACCCACGCCTGACCGCGGTTGACGAACGCCAGGCGTTCCAGCAGATCGTCGATGGCCATCGCCTTGGCATAAAAAGCGCCGGTGTGCGAACTAGGCATGCCGTCGAGCGTGCGAATCGCGTGCGCCAGCATCGCGCACCACTTCACCTCGTCGCGATGGATGGCCTCGATCACATCGCGCTGCCCGGCGTCGCGCGTTTGAGCCGCCGTTTCCAGCGTCACGCGCGCACCCGCGCGCTCGGCCTCGAGCAGTTCATCGAGCCGCGCGACGACGGCCTCATTGTTTTCGCGTTCGAATTCGGCGGCATAGCAGACCGGCGAGCTCAATTCCGTCGACGGGGCATCCAGCCGGCGTATGAACTCCGCCGCCTGGGCCACAATGCGCGCCACGCGCTCCGCGGCGGGCTCCACCATCGTGACGCGCCCGACACCCAGGCCCGCGTAGAGCGCCATCGCCTCGTAGTCTCCCGCCATCGAGCGTAGCGGCGAATCGGTGCTGAACAGATAGATCGGGCGTCCCTCTTCGTCGCCGATCACGGTTCGACCATAGCCGAACGGATCGCCGTGCTCGCCGCGAGTCACGCTGTTGCCGAGCACGCGAACCGCGGCGTGGGGCGGCCAGTTGATATGAAACGCTTCGGTCAGCACGGTCTCCGAGGCCTGCGCCTCGACCAGACGCCGCTTGTGATACTCGTGAGCAAAGGATTCGTGCGTGGCGATCATCACGGTGCCGAGTACCGCGGCCTGGGCGCCCTGTTCCAGCACCCGCGCCACGTCCTGGCCGTCGCCGATGCCGCCGGCCGCCGCCACCGGCACGTCCGTCACGGCCAGCACCTGAGCCAGCAGTTCCGCGAGCGGCTGCCTGCCGCGCACGTGACCTCCGCCTTCCACGCCCTGCACGATCAGCGCGTCGGCGCCGGCTTGCTGCGCCTGTTGCGCGTCGTTCACCGAGCCAACCTGATAGACCACCAGAATGCCGGCCGCGCGCAACGTGGCAATCACATCGGGAACAACGTCCCAGAACAGGCCCACGACCGGCACGCGCAGCTCGATGCACAAATCGATCTGCTGGCGCAGCAGTTCGGAGCCGGTCGCCGCGGGAATCAGATTGACGCCGAATGGCAGGCCCGTGCGCTGCCGCAACCGGGTCACCTCGTCGCGAATCAGGTCGAGCGGTTCCCGCACCATGCCCAGAAAACCGAATCCGCCGGCTTCCGCCACCGCCGCCACGAGTTCATGGCGCGACACGCCCCCCATTCCCGCCAGCAGGATCGGATACCGGCAACCGAGCATTTCGCACAGCGGCGTCCGTGCAAGCGTTTGAACGTTGCGCAATGGACTGGACATGGCAGAACTCCAGCAGCGGAAAGGGAAAGCGATCTGTAAAGAGATGACGGGCACACGAGCAGCCAGGCCGCGCGTGTTCGCGGATCACGACAGCCTCTATGCTGGATATCGATTTAAAAATTGACAAATGAATTATTATCTCCAATGACCGCAAAAATATTGCACTGAATCGATGGACATCGACCTCGCCCGTACCTTCCTGGAAATTGCCGGCAGCGGCAGTTTCGTCGCCGCCGCCGAGCGCCTGCATCTGACCCAGACCGCGGTGGGCGCCCGCATTCGCTCGCTCGAACAGCAGCTCGGGCGCCCGCTCTTCGTTCGCAACAAGGCCGGGGCGCGGCTCACGCCAGCCGGGGAGCGTTTCGTCCGCCACGCGACGAGCCTCGTCCAGGGCTGGGAGCGGGCAAGACAGCACGTTGGCTTGCCGCCGGGGCGGGAAGACGGGATCAGCGTGGGTGGCGAGCCCACCATCTGGCAGCCGCTGCTGGCCGACTGGCTCGTGTGGATGCATCACGTCTGCCCGGAAGTGGCGTTGCGCGCCGATGTCGACGCACCCAATCGCCTGCTCGATCACATCGAAGACGGGTCGCTCGATCTCGCGTTGCTCTACAACCCGCCGCGGCGTCCGGGGCTCGTGTGCGAACTGCTGCTCGAAGAAAAGCTCGTCATGGTGACCAGCATGGCGAACGGCCGCTTCGACCCGGAAGATTATGTGTACGTCGACTGGGGGCCCAATTTCGCGGCGAACCATAGCGCGGCCTTTCCGGATTTGCCGAATCCGCCGGTCATGATTTCGCTCGGGCCGCTGGCGCTGATTTATCTGTTGGGAGTGGGCGGAGCCGGATATTTTCGCGCCGGCACCGTGGCGCCGTTTCTCGAGAAAGGCGAGGTGTTCCTGGTCCGCGGCGCACCGGCGTTCGCGCACTCCGCTTATGCGGTGTACACCTCGGAATACGACGGCGATGTCCTGTCACGTGCCCGCAGCGGATTGCGGATCGTCGCGAAGCAGGCGGATTTCAGCTTGCCCCACGCTCCTGGGGGACGCACCAAGGGGCGGCGGCGAGCATGAACGCCCATCGGCAGGGACAAATAGCAAGTTGTCCTGAACTACCGGAACGCTATCTGGCGTAGAAATCGCACGATCGAATCCGCCACCGCATCGGCAGATTCGATATGGCACAGATGGCCTGCGTCTGGAATCACGCTGCAAGGGAGAGCGGGCAACAACGCGGCGATCTGATGCACAAGCGCAACGGGCGCGACATGATCGTGCTCGCCCCAAATGAGCTGCATAGGTATCCTGAGTTTTGGCAGACTGTCGCCGATCGGAAAAGCCGCCCTCGCCGTCTCGTCACCTGCCCGCGCGCGTAGTGCGCCGATCAACGCTGCGGTAGCCTCGCGCACGCCGGGCCGCTGAGCCGCCGCAACACGCTGATCGAGCATGGCCTCCGGCAGCGCGGACGGCTCGGCGAACTGCATCCGCAGTTGTCGCCGGATTCCCTCGCGCTGCCAGTCCTCTTCCCGCGGCATGGCGGGCACCGGCGCGGGAATCAGGCCGAGGGCGGCAGCCAGCGTGTTGCTGCCGATCATCGTGAGGGCCGCCACCCTGCGCGGCTCATCGATCGCAAGGCGCGCCGCCACATAGGCGCCCATCGAATTGCCGATCACGAAGGCCCGTTCGATTTGCATGGCGTCGAGAAAGGCCAACATGTGGCCAATCAGGCTCTCGTAGCCATTGACGGGCCACGCATGCGGACGCAGATCGGTCCAGCCCATCGCAAGATGATCGGGCGCGTACGCGCGAAAGCCGGCCCGTCCCAGCAGCGGCAACAAACGATGCCACTCCGTGGCCCCCGATGCACCGATGCCGCGCCCATGAACGAGAAGCACCGCAGGCCCCGTGGTGCCCGCCGTCGCGTAGTGTGTGAGCACGCCGCCGGCAAGCACTTCGCTTTCCGCAAGCGCACCGCCGCTCGCGCTCATGCAGCCTTGCCCGATGCGAGCACCGCCGGCTGCCGCGAGCGCACGACGGTATGCAGCAGCAGGAAGCAGACGGCGGCAATGGCGAGCGCGACGTTCATGAAGATGAAGCCGCCGGTGAACGAGGCCGTCCTTCCGACGATCCAGCCGACCACGATAGGCGCAAAAAATCCGCCGATCTGGCCGCCGCAATTCACGAAACCCGAGAAGGCGCCGCGACTCGTATTCGGCGTGAGGTCCAGCACCACCGACCAGAGCGGCCCGAATCCGCCGTACAGGAAGAACCCGGCGGCCGAGAGGCCGATGATGCTATGCGCGGCGCTATCCACGTTGTACGTCACGTACAGGCACGCTGCCGTGCAGAGGTAGATGAATGCGATCAGCAGGCAGCGCGCGCGGTACAGGACCGTGCTGCCAAGCCAGCCGAACACGAACATGCCGACCGTGCCCGCGAAATACGGCACGGAAGCCGCGAAGCCGAGCGTCTTGAGATCGATGTGGCGCGCCATCGAAAGATAGCTCGGCATCCAGCCCAGATAGCCCCAGAACGCAACGTTGAACGCAAGATAGGCGGTGAAGATGAGCCACGACCGCGGCATCCGCATGACCGCGCCGAACGACCCGCCCGTATGCGGAGCCGGCTCGCTCGCGCCGGTGGCAGCCGCCTCGCGCGACACCCTGGTTGCGGGCATGAGGAACACCGCCAGCAAAGCCATGGCGAGACCGGGCAGCGCGAGCCAGCGGAACATGCCCTGCCAGCCCGTATGAATCAGAAACCACACCGCGATCGGCGCAACGAAGGCCGGCCCCAGCGCCAGCGCGGACAGATAGAGACCGTTGGCCGTCGAGCGCTCCTGCGGCGGAAAGTAGTCGCCAACCGACTTGAAGCTCGCGCCATTGGACAGGCCTTCGGCAAAACCGAACAGGACGCGCACGACGATCAGCGCGAGCACGGTCGAAACGAAGCCGGTCGCGCCCGTGAAAAGGCTCCAGAGGACCGGGCTCACGATCAACATCCGCTTCGCGCCGAAACGGTCGGCCAACGCGCCGCCCGGAATCTGGGCGATCGCATAGCCGAAGGTGAAGGCCGCGAGGACGAAACCGAAGAGATCGGGGCCGATCGACAGTTCCTTCATCATCGTCGGCGCGGCGACCGCGAGATTGATGCGGTCGAGGTAGTTGACGAACTGGAGAAGCCAGATCATCAACAACACCCGGTATTTGTTGGGGAAGGTCATATGTCTCCTGGTTGCTGGTTATGCTTGCGCTCAGGCTGGCAGTCTAACGAAAAGACCGGCCTGCGGGAAAACCAGGGAAACCAGAAGAAACCAGCCAGGGCGTGCCGCTTGATGGCGGTAGCCAACGAGGGATGCTGCCGGGGCGCTCATCGGCCCCGGCAGCCATCGCCGCGTCAGAGCCTCACGCCGGCGGACTGCGCGCCTTGCGCAGGCGCAGCGGGGAAGGCAGACGGGGCTGGCGTGCGTGCCGCGCCGCCCGCGGGTTCGGTCACAGAAACCGGTCCGCCGGTCACCGCCCATGCCGGCGTTGCGAACATCACCGGAAGCGGCGCCGGAATAACGGTCCCGCCCGTGAGCGCCGCCTGCTGAAGCTGCATGATCTGCGCCTGGGCCATGCGCATCTGCGTCTGCATCAACTGCATCTGCGACTGCATCGCCTGCATCTGGCGCAGCGCCCACTCGGGCGGCGCGCCGCCCGTGCTGCTCATCATCTGAACGTTGGCGTGGCCGTCCGGACTATGCCAGCTCCAGGTGCTGACGCGCGCCGGACCCGCCGACGTCTGGACGATATGCGTGCTCTGCTGAACGGGAATGACCTGACCGTTCACGCGCACCATGACGGGCTGGTCGGCCAGCGCCAGCGCGGGGGCCAGCGCAATGGCGCCAGCGGTGAAAACCGTGCGAAATCGCATGTGCTTACCTCCTTTGATCCATCTTGCTTCGAAAGGACGTGACTCATGCAGAGTCGGGGTCTACTTTGGCCAACGACTCTTAAGCGACACTTAAAGAGAGGCAAATCACTGCCTTCGTGCGGTACAGGTTCGCCAGCAACATCGCGTCCACCTGGCCAGCTTGACGATATCTCAATCCGAGATATACTACCTCGATGCGAGTGATTTCCGACACCCCTCTCCGTGACTTCTGTGCCGAACACCCTGAGGCGCACGATCCGGCCTGGGCGTGGCGCCCTATCGTTGTCGAGACCTCGTTTCACGACTTCGCCGCTCTCAAGCAGGCATTCAATTCCGTCGACAAGGTTGGCGACTATTACGTGTTCAACCTCGGCGGAAACAAATATCGGCTGCTTGCGGCGATCCATTTCAATCGGCAGATGTTGTTCGTGAGGCATGTCCTGACACATAAGGAGTACGACAAATGGAAACCCTGACGTTTGAGCCAGGTGAAATCCGCGAAATGATCGGACACCTGACTGCGCTGACGAACCGCGTTCCGCTGCATCCGCTCGCGAACGAAGCCGACCATGCAGAAGCGGTGCGCGTGCTCAACGGGCTGCTCGATGCCGGCGGCAGCGACGAACGCAGCGAGCTTGCACCGCTGGTGGACATTCTCGGCGCCCTCATTGGCGACTACGAGGACGTCCATCACGACATACCGGGGTCGACGCCCCAGGCGGTTCTCAAGGAACTCATGAATCAGCATGCGCTGAAACAAAACGATCTGCCCGAGATTGGGAGCCAGGGCGTCGTTTCGGAAATTCTGAGCGGCAAGCGGGACTTGAACGCTCGTCAGATTGGATTGCTGGCGCAACGATTCCGGGTCAGCCCAGCCGCGTTCTTTCCCGAAGTCGCCGCGGCCGCCCATTGATTCATTCAGCGCTCCCGCAATCTAGCCGCTCCGGCAGGAAGAAGGCCTGTTTGCCGGCCTGCACAGCGCACCCTCACGCCGAATAAAGCCCCTCCGGCCCGTTGCGCAGCGTCCGCGCCAGATGCGTGAGTCCTTCGCGCAAGGCGTCGTCGCTGCGCGCGCCGCTCAGGCTGAGGCGCACCGCATGCGGCGCCGACCCGCGCCCGATCACGAAGCTGTCCGCCGTTTTCACGAGCACGCCCACATGCCGCAAGGCCGTGGCGAATTCGGCCGCGCGCCACGGTTCGGCGAGCGGCAGCCATAGGTGCGGGCTGGCCGGATCGCAACGGTAAGGCGTGCCGTCCAGCACCTCGGCGGCAACGGCCTGGCGAGCGTCGATGAACGTGCGCTGCTGCGCGATCAGCCGGTCGATCTCGCCGCCCTCGATCCAGCGCGCGGCAATCTCCGCGCAAAGCGGCGCCGTCATCCAGCAGTCGCTGCGGATCACGGCGAGTATCTTGCCCACCCAGTCCTGCGGCGCCTGGACATAGCCGATGCGCAACCCCGGCGCCACCGCCTTCGAAAGGCTGCCGATCACGATGCCCTGCTCCGGCAGGCGCGCCGCGATGGGCGTGGGCGGTGCGTCGAGCAGCGCGGCCGGCACGAGATCCTCGATCACCACGAGGTTGTGGCGCAGCGCGACATCGGCAATGGCAAGACGGCGCGCCTCGGAAAGCGTTGCCGTGGTGGGGTTGTGCAGCGTCGGCACGCAAAAAAGCGCGCGCGGGGCGAGCAGCTGGCACGCGCGTTCGAGCGCGGCGGGCACGATCCCTTCGTCGTCGATCTCGATGCCCACCAGATTCAGGCGCAACTGGCGCGCAAGCGCAACGATGCCGGGGTAGCTGAGCGCCTCCGCAAAAATCGTGTCGCCCGGACGCAGCACGGCCCGCAGCACGCAGGCGAGACCGTGCTGCGCCCCCTGCGTCACGAGCACGCGCTCGGCGGGCCCCGGCGCGCCCATGCGCGCAAGCCAGTGCGCGCCGGCCTCGCGATGCGAGCGCCGGCCGCCCTCGGGTTGATAAAGCAGCAGTTCGCCGGAGAGCCGTTCGTCGGCAGCGAGTTCGCGCAGCGTGGCGGAAAGGAGGTAAGCCTCGTCGGTGGGAATCGGCACGTTTTGTCCGAGATCAATGGGACGGCTCGCGGCTGCCACACCCACCACAGCCGCCGCACCCGGGCCGCCGCCGTTCGCGGCGAGTGCCATCGCGGTTTGCACCGGAGCGGCCGTAAGGCGTCCCAGGCCTTGCCCGTCGGCGTCCGGCTCGGCCACGTAAGTGCCGTCGCCCACGCGCGCCACCACCATGCCGCAGCGCTCGAGCTCCGCGTAGGCGCGGCTCACCGTTCCTGTCGTGACCCTCAATTTCTTCGCAAGCAGACGGTGCGCGGGCAGCTTTTCGCCCGGCAACATCTGGCCGCCGCGGATGGCCTGCTCGTAGGCCTGCGCAATCGTCCGGTACTTCGGATCGTTGCTACGGGGCAACGTGGTAGGTAACCAGCCGTTCATGGTGTTTTCCCGGAGTCTCCTGGGGCCGCGCCGCGCGCGCGCCAATGCCATCAATTATCGCGCCCAATCCGCAGAAATGAAGGCTGTCATTTACTTAAATTGACTTCATTGAAGCCCACCAATCGACCCTCTAGCATCCCCTAACGCTTACACGGGCACTGGAGACAACACGCAGCCCGGCGCACCCGCGCCACCGGCCAGCGGCATAACCACCATGACAAACCGCATCGCTCGCATCACCGTCAGCCATCATCGGCTGCCGCTCGTGCCGCCGTTCCCGGCCTCGTGGGATAGCCGTCCCCGCCACGCCTTTCCCGCCACCGTGGTGCGCGTCGAAGACAGCGAAGGCCGCGTCGGCTACGGTTCCGGCGACGCCATGTACGGCTTCGACGACTACCGCCATCTCTTCATCGGCACCGATCCCCTCGACCTCGCGCGGCACTCGGCCGTGATCGAGAACGTGAGCTTCCACGCCGGGCGTCTGTGGCCGCTCGACGTCGCGCTCTGGGACCTCGCCGGCAAGATCCGCGGCGAGCCCTGCTGGAAGATGGCCGGCGGCCGCTCGCGGCGCGTGCGTGCCTACGCATCGTCGGGCGTGCACCGCTCGCTCGACGGCATGGCGCACTGGGCCAAACATTGCGTGGCGCGCGGCTTTCCCGCGCTGAAGGTGCGCTTCGGCCGCCCGAGCCTTGCCGACGACCTCGCCGCGCTGGCCGCCGTGCGCGAAGCCGCGGGCGAGCACATCGAACTGATGGTGGACTGCAACCAGGGCTGGCGCATGCCCTGGGACACCCAGGCGCCCTGGAGCGCCGACGAAGCGCTCGCGGTGATCCGCCAGCTGGAACGCTATCGCGTGTATTGGGTGGAAGAGCCGCTCCACCGCGGCGACTACGCGGGCCACGAGCGCCTGCGCAAGGAAAGCGCCGCACTCGGCATCCGTATCGCGGGCGGCGAGATGACGCGCGACGCGCACGAATTTCAGGCGCTGCTGGAACGCGACTGCCTCGACGTCTATCAGCCCGACGTGGTCTGCTCGCTCGGCATGGAAGGCGCACGCCGCCTCGCCGCTCAAATCGAAGCGCGCGGCCGCCTCTTCACGCCGCACACGTGGGGCAACGGCATCGGGCTCGCGGCGAATCTGCACGTCGTTGCCGGCGCGATGGGCACGCAGGGCGCCCCCTTCGTCGAATTCCCATACGACCCGCCCGAGTGGACGCCCGAACGCCGCGACTTTCCGCTCACGCGTCCCATCGACATTGACGGCAACGGGTGGATCGACCTGGGCGACGCGCCGGGCCTCGGCATCGAGCTCGACGATGCCGTGCTCGCCTCGACGCTGGCAACCGACAGCCGCTACGACTGACCCTTTTCCCGGGTCGCCGCGGCGCGCGGCGGGCCCGCCCTTTCCTCGCAGTAGCTCTAGCGCGTGACCGATGAATTCAATAAAACGGAGACATGCAATGAAAACCCTGACCAACCTGATTCGCGCGGCCTGCCTCGCCGCGCCGCTCGCGATAGCCGCCTTGCCCGCTCACGCGGCCGGCACCTGGTGCAGCAGCGGCAAGCCCGTGCATTTCGCGGGCATTACCTGGGAGAGCGGCAGCTTCACGAGCGAAGTGCTGCGCTACGTGCTGAAAAACGGCTATGGCTGCCAGACCGACGACGTGCCGGGCAGCACGGCGGCCACGGAAACGGCGCTCTCGCGCAACGATCTGCAGGTATGGGCCGAACAGTGGACCGGCCGCTCGGAAATCATCGCGGGCGCGGAGAAGGCCGGTACGGTCAAGCTCGTTGGCGACACGCTGCCCGGTGGTACGAAGGAAGGCTGGTACGTGCCCGACTATGTGATCCACGGCGATCCGAAGCGCGGCATCAAGGCCAGCGCACCGGACCTGCAGTCGGTGAGCGACCTGCCGAAGTACAAGACGCTCTTCGTCGACGACGAGGAACCGGATCACGGCCGCTTCCTGAACTGCCCCTCGGGCTGGGACTGCGAGCGCGTGAACACGCGTCTTCTGAAGCTGCTCAAGCTCGACGACAGCTATACGAACTTCCGCCCCGGCACGGGCGCGGCCCTCGACGCGGCGATCTCGTCGACCTACGAGCGCGGCAAGCCGATTCTCACCTACTACTGGGAGCCGGCTGCGCTGATGGCCAGGTACAAGTTCGTTCAACTGAAGATGCCGCCGTTCAACGAAGCCTGCTGGAAGACGCTGCGCGCGGAAAACAGTCCGCAGCAGTGCGCGTCCTCGTATCTGGTCTCGCATCTGAAGATCGGCGTTTCGACGCCGTTCTACCAGGCCGAACCGGACGTGATGGCCTTCTTCTCGAAGGTCAGCTTTCCGATCGATTTCCTGAACACGACCATTCTCGACATGACCGAGCATAAGGTCGATGCGCAGACCGAAGCGACGAAGTTCCTCAAGGAACACCCCGAAATGTGGAAGTCGTGGGTTCCGGCCGACGTCGCCGCGAAGGTCCAGAAATCGCTCGGCGCCTGATCGCCCGCGCAATCCGCTTCCCTCCTCAACACCTTATCGACAAGCAATAAAACGGAGCCGCCCGAAGGCGGTTCCATTTGGAGACTACTGTGAAAAAGAAGATTCTCGCGGCCATGCCGTTCGCCCTCGTCATGGCCGGCGCCCATGCGCAGAGCAGCGTGACGCTGTACGGCGTCCTCGACCTCGGCGTCGACTACTCGAACAACGTTGTCGGCGGCTCGAACGGCCAGCTCGTGCCGGGCAGCGGCGGCCACCTCGTGCAGATGCAAAGCGGCGTGCCCGCGGGCAGCCGCTGGGGCCTGCGCGGCACGGAAGAGCTGGGGGGCGGTCTCTCGGCGGTCTTCGACCTCGAAAGCGGCATCGACGTCGCCACCGGAGCCATGGGCAGCGGCCTGCTCTTCTCGCGTAATGCCTACGTCGGCCTGAAGTCCGACCAGTACGGCCAGATCACGCTGGGCAAGCAGTGGGACGCGACCGTCGACCTGATCGAGCCGTTCACGCTGAACGGCAACTATGGCGGCTGGTACTTCGCACACCCGAACGACATGGACAACCTCGACAACGGTTTCCCGGTCAACAACGCAATCAAGTACGTGAGCCCGAAGATCGCCGGTCTGCAGTTCGAAGGCCACTACTCGCTCGGCGGGCAGGCAGGCCAGTTCTCGAACAACGCCTCGTACAGCGCGGCCGCCGCCTACACGCTCGGCCAGTTCAGCGCCGGCGTGGGCTACTTGCGCGTGAACGACCCGATCGTGTCGGTGACCGGCTACGGCAGCGGCGGAAGCTATGTCAACGCCATCTACGGCAATGCGCTCGCGAACGCACGCTACCAGGGCATTCTTTCGGCCGGCGCGTCATACGTGCTCGGCAGCCTGAAGGTGATGTTCGACTACACGAACGTGGATTTCGCCTCGGCTGACGGCAGCCACGACCTGCATTTCCAGAACTACGAAGTTTCGGGATCCTACTTCATTACGCCGTCGTGGCTCATCGCCGGGGGCTATACCTTCACGGACGGCCTCGATCACGCCACCGACGGTTCGCCGAAGTACCACCAGGTCAACCTGATCACGCAGTACTCGTTCTCGAAGCGCACGTCGGTCTACCTGATGGGCTCGTACCAGCACGCGGCGGGTTCGGCCGAGAGCGCGCAGATCACGGCCTTCAATCCGTCGAGCACGCAGAATCAAATCGTCACGCGCGTGGGTATCACGCACTCGTTCTAAAGTCTGACGCGCCGGCGCGCAATTGGCCCCTTCTGCGCCGGCGCTTTTTTCTTCGCATCACGAGGTCGTCATCATGCGCCGCCTTCCCTCGCTCTCCGCACTGCGTTCATTCGAGGAGGCGAGCCGGACGCTCAGCTTCACGAAGGCCGCCCAGAACCTGCACGTCACGCAAGGCGCGATCAGCCGGCAGATCCGGCTGCTGGAAGACTATCTGGGCACGCCGCTCTTCATGCGCCATCATCACCGCCTCGAGATCACCGCGGCGGGCAAGCGCCTGCTGCCCACGCTGCAGGCCGCGTTCGACAGCATCGCCCACACCCTCGACACGATTCGCTCCGACCCGTCCAACAGTCTCCTGAGCGTCAACGCGGCGCCCACGCTCGCCACGCGCTGGCTCACGCCGCGCCTGCGCGACTTCCAGGCGCGCCACCCCGACCTGCGCATTTCCGTGACGAACGAATACGGCCCGCTGCATGGCAGCGAGCGCAACGAGGACTGCCAGATCCGCTTCGGCATGGAGCCGCTGCCGGGCGGCCAGAGCACGTTGCTGATGCGCGAGCGTCACGTGCTGGTGGGCTCGGCGCGCGAATTCGACGGAGCGCCCGCCGACGAAGCCGCGCTGCGCGCGCTGCTCACCGCGCATCCGTGGCTCTATATCCTCGACATCGACCGGCGCCTGCTGGTGTGGGAAGCGTGGCTCGAAGCGGCGGGGCTCGACGTGCCCATGGCAAGCGCCGGCGAACTCGAGTTCAGCACGCTCGACCAGGTGATCCATGCGGTGGTGGCCGGTCTCGGCATTGCGGTGGCGGACCGGCACATGATCGAGCCGGAACTTGCAAACGGCACACTCGTGCAGTTAAGCCCTGTTGAGGTGACGGGGCCCTCGGGGTATTGGCTCGATGTGCGGCCCGAGGTGCAGGACACGCTGCGCGTGCGCAATTTCAGCGGATGGCTGGTCGAACAGCATGCCGCACGGGGGTAAATACCCTGCTCGTCGCATCCTGCGACGTTTTGCCTCTCAAGTTCGCACCCTCGCCGGCCGTCAACCCGGTGTGAGTTAAGGCGTATTGCCCCATGCCGCCCGCGCACCGGCCGCACGCCCGACCTCGAAAGTCCACCGCCTTGGGTTCGAGCATGCTTCATACGAGCAGTTACGCCATTCCGATTTCCCGCCTGATCGCGCGCCCCATGTTGACGTGCGCCCCCTCCACGCCGGTTCGCGAAGTCGCAAGGCGCATCTTCGCCGAGCGTTGCAGTTCGATCGTCGTGATGGAGCAAGGCGAGCCCGTCGGAATCTGGACCGAGCAGGACGCGCTGGCCGTCAGCGAGCATGCGGGCGAACTCGACCGGCCGATCAGCACCGTGATGAGCGCACCGCTGCTCACGCTCGACGCTCATACGTCGCTGGGCGAAGCGGCAGTCCGCTTCAAGCATTCGGGAATCCGCCACTTCGGGGTCGTGCGCGACGGCGTTTGCATCGGCGTGCTCACACAGACCGACGTCGTCGTGAACCAGGGCGCCGAGTTCTTTCTGCACCTCAAGCCCATCGAGGCCATCCACGTGCAGCCGCTCGTCAGCGTGCCCGCCGGCCGGCCCCTGCAGGAGGCGATCGCGCAGATGCGGGCGGGAAAGCTCGACGCCATCGTCGTCGCATATGCCGGCGGCGAGCACGGCATCCTCACCGAGCGCGACGTGGTACGCCTCATCGCGAGCGACGCCCTGCACGGCGAGGTCGGCGATCACGCGAGCCATCCCCTGCAAACGCTTTCGACCACCCAGAGCCTGTACGCCGCGCAGCACTTCATGCTGCAGCAGCACATCCGCCACGTGGGCGTGTGCGACAACGCCGGCCGCCTCGCCGGACTCCTGAGCTTCGCGGACATCCTCCAGAACATCGAGGACGAGTACGTGAACGAACTGCACAGCGCGCTGCGCGAGCGCGACGAGGCGCTTGGCCGCGCGAGATTCAGCCTGCGCATGGCCGACCGCGTGTTCGAGTCGGCGCTCGAAGGCATCATGGTGACTGACCGGAATGCGAAGATAGAGCGCGTGAACCAGGCGTTCACGCGTCTCACGGGCTATACGGAAGAGGAAGTCGTCGGGCGCAATCCGAGCATTCTGAACTCGGGGCACCAGGACGCCGCGTTCTATGGAGCGTTGTGGGACTCCCTGAAGACCAACGGGCATTGGCAGGGCGAGATCTGGAATCGCCGCAAGAACGGCGAGCTTTACCTCGAATACCTCACCATCACGGGCATACGCGACAACGACGGCAACATATCGCACTACGCAGGCATTTTCTCCGACATCACGCAGCGGCGTCAGACCGAAGAGCGCCTGCGCTACCTCGCCACGCACGACGTACTGACGGGGCTCGCGAACCGTGTGCTGTTCGAGGAGCGGCTCGAGCGCGCGATCCTCCATGCCCAGCGCGGCGGCCGCCAGTTCGCCGTGATGTATCTCGACCTGGACCGCTTCAAGCTCGTCAACGACACGCTTGGCCACAGCGCCGGCGACGAGGTGCTCAAGGTCGTCGCGGAACGGCTGCGCCGGCGCCTGCGCGAGAGCGATACCGTCGCGAGGCTCGGCGGGGACGAATTTGCCTTCGTGCTCGAAGACATCAGCGATATTCGTGACGTAGGCCGCCTCGCGCGCACACTGCTCGATTCGGTGGGCGAGGCCATCCCGGTCGGCGGGCGCGAGATCTTCACGACGCCCAGCATCGGCATCAGTATCTTCCCCGACGACGGCACGCAGGCCGAGCCCTTGATGATGCGCGCCGACCAGGCGATGTACAGCGCGAAAAACCGCGGGCGCAACGTCTTCCAGTTCTTCGAGAGCCGGATGACGTCGTCGGCGATGGCCCAACTCGAAACGCTGGGCGAGTTGCATCGCGCACTCGAACAACACGAATTCCGTCTGTTCTACCAGCCGCAGTACGATCTCTCCACCGGCCGCATCGTCGGCGTGGAGGCCTTGCTGCGCTGGCAGCATCCGCGCCGCGGACTCGTGCCGCCGGGCGAGTTCATCGCCATTGCCGAGCAATCCGCGCTGATCGTTCCGCTGGGGCGCTGGGTCTTGCGCGAGGCCTGCCGTCAGGCGCGCGCATGGCTCGACGCCGGCATCGAATTCGGCCGCGTCGCAGTCAATCTGTCCGCGCGGCAATGTTTCACCGACGGGTTCCTGGCCGACCTGAGCGAAATCCTCAGTGAGACCGCGCTGCCGGCCGAACGACTTCAGCTCGAACTGCTCGAAAGCATGGCAATGAATACGCGCGAAGACATCGTCTCGCTGCTGCGCGAACTGGTGGCGCGGCGAGTGAGCCTCGCCATCGACGACTTCGGCACAGGCTATTCGTCGCTCGCCTACCTGAAGGATCTGCCCGTCGACACGCTGAAGATCGACCGCTCGTTTCTGGCCGGCGACGAAACGCGCAACTCGGACCGGGCGATCATCCGTGCGGCCGTTGCGATGGGACAGGCGCTCGGTCTCGACGTGATCATGGAGGGTGTGGAAACGCCCGAGCAGATGGCCTTCCTGCGCGAGGCCGGGTGCCACCGCGCGCAGGGCTATCTGCTGGCAAAGCCGCAGCCCGTGGAGTCATTGACCGGGCTGATGCTGCGGCAGTGCGAGCAAGCGCTCGCGCCGTCGGCTTGAGGGACGGGCCTTCAACCCGTCACCCCATCAACACGGTGACGGCGTCTTCCAGTGTCTGAGCCTGCTGGTTCAGCGCCGTGGACGCTGCTGCGGACTCCTCAACGAGCGTCGCATTCATCTGGGTGATCTGCGCAAGCTGCTCCACGGCAATCTGCGACTCGGCGATCTCGACGCTTTGTCCGCTGCTCGCTTCGGCAATGTCCGAAATGGCCCGCGTGAGTTCGGCGACGGACTGTTCGACCTTGCCCATGTCGGCGCCGGCGCCCGCCGCAGCCTGGGCACTCGCCTTCATCATGTCGAGCGAAGTGTCGATGAGCGCCTTGATCTCCCTCGCCGCGGCTTCGGAACGCTTGGCCAGCGTGCGCACCTCGCCGGCCACGACGGCGAATCCGCGGCCGTTCTGCCCCGCTCTCGCGGCCTCCACCGACGCATTCAGGGCGAGCAGGTTCGTTTGGAACGCAATGCTGTCGATCGTGGTCGTAATTTCGGAAATGCGCCGCGAGTGACCGGCCAGCGCATCCGTTAGCTGTGCCGACCGGCGCGCCGCCTCGGCGGCGGCCGAAGCGGCTTCCGCCGTCCGGCTCCCTTCGGTGCGCGCCAGCCTGGCCGATTCGGCATTGTGCCGCGCGGTTTCGGTGATCTGCCCCAATGTCGCAGTGGTCTGCTCGATCGCGCTCGCCTGCTGCTCCGTGCGCATGGAGAGATTGGCATTGCCTTCGGCCAATCCCGCGGAAGCGCCTCGCACCTTGTCGATCGAGCCGCGCGCGTCCATCAACACGCCAATCGTCTTTCCGTTCATCTGGTTGAGCAGGCGCCCGAGCAGGCGCGTATGAGAATCGCCGGACTCGTGAAAGCGATGCTGCAGTTCGCCCGAGAGCACCACGAACGCGCCGGCGCTCATCCGGGCAAGCGGCGTGAACACGTTGCGCGTCAGCCACACGGCCATCAGGGCGCAAGACAGTGCCGCCGCGGCCGCGATCGACCAGCCGAGCCGCAGCCCCGCCATGCGGGTAAAAAGCCCGCTCGTCATGCATGCCGGAACGAGCAGGATCATCAGCGCCTGCGCCGCCATGATGAAGTCCAGGCGGCCAACGGCCGAAAGGCCGAGCAGCCGCTGGGGAAGACCGGCCAGGCCTTTGCGGACGGCCCGCCCGCCTGCGAGGCGCCACTTCCCGCCCTGTTCGCGCCGCAGGTCCGCATACAGGCGTTCGGCAGCCGCGATTTCGGCCTCGGCCGGGCGCGTGCGCACGGAAACGTAACCCGTTGCCTCGCCGTCGCGCATGGCCGGCGTGACGTTGGCGAGCACCCAGTAAAATCCGCCGTCCTTGCGCCGGTTCTTGACGACGCCCGACCACGGACGGCCATTCCGGATCGTGCGCCACAGATCTTCGAAGGCTTCCGCCGGCATGTCAGGATGCCGAACGATATTTTGTGGCGCGCCGATCACCTCGTCGCGCGAGAATCCGCTCGCGCAAAGGAAAGCCTCATTGGCGTACTCGATTACGCCGGTGCTATCCGTACGGGTGATGATGACCTCGTCCTGTGACAACACATATTCGTGGTCTGTGATCGGGACGTTGATGCGCATCGTCGTGATTGGTCTCGTCGTTTCATGGGCTCCCCCTTGAGCGGAAGCTCGCCTACCCCTGGGGTTCCCGGCCCGGCCGATACCTCAAGGCACGGACTATCGAGAACGAACGCAAGTATGCCCGCAGGAGCGGCTTTAACAATTTTTATAATTTGACGAGAATCAACAAATCGACGCGAATTTTTCCTCGACCAGCCGCACGAGACATTGCGAGCCGCGTTACCGCCGCCGTCGGTCGGCCGCGCGGCGGCGAGCCGCGCTATAGCCGGCCAGGGGCGTTCAGCCCAACCCGCCCATCATCATGTATTTCGTTTCGAGGTACTCATCAAGGCCGTACTTCGAGCCTTCACGCCCGAGCCCCGATTCCTTCACACCGCCGAACGGTGCGACCTCGGTCGAAATGATGCCTTCATTGATGCCCACCATGCCGCTTTCGAGCGCAGCCGCCACACGCCAGACACGGCCGATATCGCGTGCGTAGAAGTACGCCGAGAGTCCGAAGTCGGTATCGTTCGCCGCGCGGATTGCCTCTTCCTCCGTCTCGAAGCGGAACACGGCTGCCACCGGGCCGAAAGTTTCCTCGTGTGCGAGCATCATCCCGCCGTGCGCGCCGGTAATCACGGTGGGCTCATAGAACGTGCCGCCGAGCGCGTGCGGACGACCGCCGCACACCACGGTGCCGCCCTTGTCCTTCGCATCGCTGATGTGCGCTTCCACCTTGTGCAGCGCGGCGCGATTGATGAGCGGCCCCTGCGTCGCGCCAGGCTCCATGCCGTTCGCCACGTGCAAAGCCTCTACCGCCTTCACGAGCTTCGCAACGAACGCGTCGTGCACGCCGGCCTGCACGAAGAAGCGGTTCACGCACACGCAGGTCTGCCCCGTGTTGCGAAACTTCGAAGCCATCGCGCCCGCTACCGCCGCGTCGAGATCGGCGTCGTCGAACACGATGAACGGCGCGTTGCCGCCCAGTTCCAGCGAGACCTTCTTGACGCTGTCCGCCGCCGCGCGCATGAGCAGCTTGCCCACGCGCGTCGAGCCCGTGAACGAGATCTTGCGCACGGCCTTCGACGCCATCAGCGTATCGCCGATGGCGGGCGCATCGCCCGACACCACGTTGAACACGCCGCGCGGGATGCCCGCACGTTCGGCCAGCACCGCGAGCGCGTATGCGGAAAGCGGCGTTTCCTCCGAAGGCTTGAGCACCATCGTGCAGCCCGCCGCCAGCGCCGGGCCCGCCTTGCGCGTAACCATCGCCAGCGGGAAATTCCACGGCGTGATGGCGCCGACCACGCCCACCGGCTCCTTCGTCACGACGATGCGCGAGCCCTTCTTCGGCGCCGGAATCACGTCACCGTAGGCACGCCGCGCTTCCTCGGCGAACCACGTGAGGAAGCTCGCCGCATAGGCCACTTCGCCCTGTGCTTCCGCGTAAGGCTTGCCCTGCTCCGCGGTCATGATGCGCGCGAGGTCGTCGCGGTGTTCGAGCATCAGCTCGCCCCAGCGGCGCACCTTCTCGCCGCGCTCGGCGGCCGTGGCGTCGCGCCATGCCGGGAAGGCCTGCGACGCCGCCGCGACGGCCTGCAGCGTCTCGCGTCCGCCGGCCCGTGCCACCTGCGCGAGCGGCTGCCCGCTTGCCGGGTCGACGACGGCATAGGTCGACTCGCTCTCGACCCATTCGCCGTCGATATAGTTCGTCGTGCGCCAGAGCGCCCGATCCTTGAGTCCTTCGATCATGCTGCAATCTCCAGTCGGCGCGACGGACGCGCCACGCGCGGAATGCGCGCCGTGACGTAGTCGTTGATCACGTCGCAAGGCGTGTAGTTGCGGTCGAGTTCATACAGTTCGTCGGCGTCGAGCTTCGTTTCCAGCGCCGCGAGCGCGCTTTCGAACTGCGCGACGGTATCCGCGCCGACCAGCATCGACGACACGCCGTTGCGCCCGAGCACCCATGCCTGCGCGATCTGCGCGCACGACACGCCGCGCGCGAGCGCCACTTCAGCAACGGAATGCGCGATATTGCGCGATGCTTCGTCGTCGTACATCTGCCCGGTGAAGAAGTCGGTCTGGTTGCGCACCGACTTCGCGTCGCCGGACAACAGGCCGCGCGCAAGCGGGCTGAACACCGAAACGCCCACGCCCTGATCGAGGCAGAACGGAATCATTTCGCGCTCTTCCTCACGGTAGGCGCAGTTCAGTTGCAGCTGCATGTTGATCGGCCGCGCGAAGCCATGACGCTCGCAGGCCTGCAGGATCTTCGCGAACTGCCACGTGAACATCGTCGAGACGCCGATATAGCGCGCCTTGCCCGCGCGCACGATGTCGTTCAGCGCATCCATCGTTTCCTCGACAGGCGTGTTCACGTCGAAGTAATGCAGCATGTAGACATCGACGTAGTCGGTCTGCAGGCGGCGCAGCGACCCGTCGATGCCGTCCATGATGTGCTTGCGCGAATGGCCCTGATTGTTCACGCCGTTGCCGATGGGATAGCCCACCTTGGTCGTGAGCACGAGTTCGTCGCGCTTCGCGAGACGCTTTACGATGCGCCCCACGACTTCTTCGCCCACGCCGGTCGAATAGAAATCGGCGAGGTCGATGAAGTTCACGCCCGCTTCGAGGGCGCGGCGCACGATCGGCTCGCTCTGCTCCTCGTTGTAGATCCACGGCTTCCAGTCCGGCGTGCCCATGTTCATGGTGCCGAGGCACAAGCGCGAAACCTTCAAGCCCGAGCGTCCCAGTTGGATGTATTGCATTGCAGTCACCTGTCGATCGATGGGGTCGGGCGGGCTCAGGCCGCGCGGGCCTTGGGCGTATAGAAAGGATTGCTGATCTGGTCGCGCACTTCGGCGAGCTTGTCCAGATTCGGCAGCCCGTTCATCGCCGCGTGAATCGCCGTCTTGCAGGCCGTGTAGTTGTTCTCGTACACGGCGTCGAGGTCGTCACAGCTCCAGTTCACCCAGTTCGCCGTGACGATGCACCACTCGTTCTCCGCTTCGGGCGGCAGCGTGCCGTCCAGCATCGCCTCGGTCACCGCCTTCGCGATGGCGGCCTGGGAAGCGCCCCAGGTGGCGTTGCCATGCAGGTCGCCGCGAATGTCCGCCTTGTTCACATAGAGCGTGACGGGCTTGACCGGCACGTTCGGCTGCGCGACCACCATGAAGGGCACGTGGCCCTGCGAGGGCGACGAAAGGCTGTTCGTGAACGCCTGGCCAACGGGGCCGCTGCGCGGACCGATCATGATGTTGATGTGGGCAGCGTTTACGCCTGGTCCCGCGAAACCTTCACCGATATAGACTTCCAAGGCTTTCATGTTCGACTCCGTCTCCTGAATTACCGGGGTTGTTGTGCAGCGCAGCGCTCCGTCGGAAACGTTCGGGAAAATCTCGGTTTGCCGATACGCCCTGCGCGTCGAAACGAATTGCAGCACAAGCAACACGCGTATAAAAGCTACGAAATCTCATGGGGGCATGAGGCGTATTCATCGCCGCGAGACGATGTTGCGTGGCATGAGATCAGGTAATGCTTCGATGACTATTCGTGGCTTCGCAACCCTAAACGCTGCCGCTAGACTCTGTTCGCGTGAATCAAAACGACTCGGCCCCAACAAACTGAAAGGGCCAGCAGACATTCCGTAACGGAGGAGACATGAGAGGTATCACTCTGGCAGCTGCACGCCTCGCCGCCGCGCTCGCGCTCACTTGCGCCGCAACCAGCACGTTTGCGGCCGAACCCAACTGGTGCAGTTCCGGCAAAACAGTGAAGCTCGCCCAGATCACTTGGGAAAGCGGCGCGCTGATGACCGAAATGGTCCGCACGGTGCTCGAAAAAGGCTACGGCTGCAAGACCGAAGTCGTGCCGGGCGCCACCGCCGCCACCGAAACCGCGCTCGCCAGCGGCGACTTGCAGATCTGGGCCGAGCATTGGACCGGCCGCAGCAAGATCATCGCGCGAGGCCTGAAGGACGGCAGCGTGAAGCTCGTCGGCGAGCTGATTCCCGGCGGCGACCGCGAAGGCTGGTATGTCCCCGACTACGTGATCCATGGCGATCCGGCGCGCGGCATCAAGCCGCTCGCGCCGCAACTGCGCTCGATCTCCCAGCTGCCGCAATACAAGAATCTCTTCGCCGACGACGAAGAGCCGGGCAAGGGCCGCTTCTACAACTGCCCCTCCGGTTGGGACTGCGAACGCTTCAACAACCGGCTGCTCGACGCCTACAAGCTCGGCGACGACTACACGAACTTCCGCCCCGGCACCGGCGCCGGCCTCGACGCGGCCGTCGCCTCGGCCTACGAGCGCGGCAAGCCCATTCTGTTCTATTACTGGCAACCGGCCGGGCTGATGGCGAAATACCATTTCGTGCAGCTCGAAGGCGCGCCCTATAGCGACGCCTGCTGGAGCACGATTGCCGATCCGAAGGGCACGCCCTGCGCGTCCGCGTTCAAGGTTTCGCATCTCACGGTCGCGGTCTCGACGCCGTTCTACCAAGCGCAGCCCGACGCCGTGGCATTCTTCGGCAAGATCAGTCTGCCCCTTCCGCTCGACGAGCAACTCGTCGAGCAGATGCACGAAAAGAAGCTCGACGCATCGACGGTCGCGCACACGTTCTTCGAACAGCACCCGGAAATCTGGAAGCAATGGGTGACGCCGGAAGTCGCGGCGCGCGTGCAGGCCAGCCTGCGCTCGTAACTCCGCGAAGCGGCACATGACTTAAGCAGAATGAGGCTCACCATGGGATCCCCCTTCCTTCATCTCTCCATCGCCGACTGGGTCAACGATCAGGTCACGGCATTCGTGCAGCAGTATGGCGACGCATTCCATAACTTCAGCGTGCTGATGCTGCGCTACGTTCTCGTGCCGCTCGAAGGCCTGCTGCGCGCCATGCCCGTCTGGGTCGTGCTGGCCGCGGTCGGCCTGCTCGCCTGGCACGCCTCGCGGCGTGCCGGCGTGGCGCTGCTGTTCATGGGCCTCCTGTACCTGATCGGCTGCTTCGGGCTCTGGGACAAGCTCATGCAGACCTTCGCGCTGATGTTCGTTTCGACGCTCATCTCCGTCGCGCTGGGGATTCCCATCGGCATCCTCGCGGCGTCGAGCCGCGTGCTGCGCCGCCTGCTGCTGCCGGTGCTCGACGTGATGCAGACGCTGCCGAGCTTCGTGTACCTCATTCCGGTGCTGATGCTGTTCGGCCTCGGCAAGGTGCCCGCGATCCTCGCCACCGTCGTCTATGCGCTGCCGCCGCTCATCCGCCTGACCGACCTCGGCATTCGCCACGTGGACGGCGAGATCGTCGAAGCGGCGCGCGCCTTCGGCACCACGCGCTGGCAGATGCTGTTCCAGGTTCAGCTTCCGCTCGCCCGCCCGAGCATCATGGCCGGTATCAACCAGACCACGATGATGGCGCTCTCCATGGTCGTGATCGCCTCGATGATCGGCTCGCGCGGACTCGGCGAAGACGTGCTCGCGGGCATCCAGACGCTCGACGTCGGCAAGGGCACGCAGGCCGGCATCGCCATCGTGATCCTCGCCATCGTGATCGACCGCATCAGCCAGGGGTACGGCCAGGGCCGCCGCACGCGGCGCCTGTCGCGCAGCCAGAAGCAGCCCTCGCGCATTCCGTTTCGCCGTGCCCGCGCAGAGGCCGCCGACGAAGCGAATGCTGCGAAGAACGATCTGAGCGGCCAGCCCGCGAAATGAATGCTTCCGTGCAGGCTCGCCACAGCGAGCCTGCGTCATCGGACGATAGAGCAATGAGGTAACGAAAATGAGCGGCATCGAAGTCAAAAACGTGTACAAGATCTTCGGCAGCCAGGAAGCCGGCCAGCGCGCACTCAACCTGCTGCGCGGCGGCGCCACCAAGGCGGAAGTGCTGGAGAAGACGCGCTGCAATGTCGGCCTGAACGACGTGAGCCTCTCCATCGGCTCGGGCCAGATCTTCGTGATCATGGGTCTTTCCGGTTCGGGCAAGTCCACGCTCGTGCGGCACTTCAACCGGCTGATCGAGCCGACCGTGGGCGAGATTCTCATCGACGGCAAGGACGTGCTCAAACTCTCCGAAGGCGGGCTGCGCGAGCTGCGCCGCTACGGCGTGAGCATGGTGTTCCAGAGCTTCGGACTCCTGCCGCACCAGACGGTGCTGAACAACGCGGCCTACGCGCTCGTGACGCGCGGCGAGAAGAAGGCCGACGCGCACGAGAAAGCACGCGAATGGCTCGACAAAGTCGGATTAGGCGGCTACGCGAACCACTATCCCGACGAACTCTCGGGCGGCATGCGCCAGCGCGTGGGCCTCGCGCGCGCACTCGCGGCCGATACCGACGTGCTGCTGATGGACGAAGCGTTTTCGGCGCTCGATCCGCTGATCCGCACGGAGATGCAGGACCAGTTGCTCGAGCTGCAGGCCACGCTCAAGAAAACCATCGTATTCATCACACACGATCTCGACGAGGCGCTGCGCATCGGCAACCAGATCGCAATCCTAAGAGACGGCCGCCTGATCCAGTGCGGCACGCCCGACGACATCCTGCACCGCCCCGCCGACGACTACGTGCGCCGCTTCGTCGAACGCCGCGCCGGCGTGCCGCACTGAGCGGCACGCATGCGGTCGCTGATCGGGCTGCTCAGCGGCTATACGTTACTCATTTGCGGCAATAGCCTGCTCACGACGCTGGTGTCGCTGAGGATGCTGCACGTCGAGCGTTCCGCGCTCGACGTGGGCCTCGTGCAGTCCTGCTACTACCTCGGTTTCATTGGCGGCGCGCTCGGCCTCGGGCCGCTCGTCGAGCGGATCGGGCCCCAGCGCGCCTTCATTGGCTTCGCCGCGCTCACGGCGCTCGCCGCGCTCGGCTATCTCTCGTTCGACACGCCCGGCGCATGGGCCGCGCTGCGTCTGCTGACAGGCTTCAGCATGGTGGGCGTGTTCACCTCGATCGAAAGCGGCGTGAACGGCGCGGTTCCGAATGGACAACGCGGGCGGGCATTCGCCCTCTATCTCGTACTGACCTATCTGGGCGTGAGCGCCGGGCAGTTCCTGCTCGGCCTCTCCGGCATGGGCAGCGCCGGGAACGGCGACTTCGAACGCGTTTTCGTCAATGCGCTGTTCGTCGGCGCGCTCATTCCCGTCGCGCTGATCGGCGACTGGCAGGTGCCGTTGTCCTCGCCCGCTTCGGGCGCAACACGCGCCTCGGCGCTCGCCACCCCTAAACGTCCGGGGCTGCTGCTGGACGGTCTGCACGAACTGCGGCGCGCGGCGCCGCGCAGCGTGCCGGCCTGCATCGGCGCCGGGCTGCTCTCCAGCGCGTTCTATGCGCTCACGCCCGTCTACCTCGAACGCATTGGCTTTCCTGCGGCCGATATCTCGCGCGCAATGGGCATCGTGCTGATCGGCGCGCTCCTTTCGCAGTGGCCGGTGGGCAGGCTCTCGGATCGCCTTGGCCGGCGCACGACGCTGGGCGCCGTCGCAGCCTCGTCGGCCGTGCTCGCCGCCGCGCTGATCGTGGTGCGCGTGCCGCTGGCGGTCGATATCCTGCTATTTCTTTACGTCGCCCTGACGTTCACGCTCTACGGCGTAATCGTCTCGGACGTGAACGACCGCGTCGACCAATCCGTGCGTGTGAAAACCAGCGCAACGCTGCTTCTCGTCTTCTCGATCGGCGGCGCGGCAGGGCCTACGGTCGGCTCGCTCTTCATGCGCGTTCTCGGCGCGGGCGGGCTCTATGTGTTCTCGCTCACAGTAACTCTCGGGCTCGCGGCGCTCTCCCGTGCAAGGGTGGCCAGGTGAAGCGGCAGCCCGACGGTACGGGTACCGGTATACTGCGCGCTTCGCCAGATGCGCCGCCTCCAGGCGGTGCAGGTAGACGGGAGAAGAAATTGAAGCGCAAGATGCCCGCGCTGAACGCCCTCAAGGCGTTCGAGGCCGCAGGCACGAGCGGCAGCTTCACGCGCGCCGCCGAACAGCTGAACGTGACGCAAAGCGCCGTGAGCCGCCAGGTGCGCCAGCTCGAGGAGCAGCTGGGCGAGACACTGCTGGAGCGCCACCACCACCGGCTCGAACTGACCGACGCCGGGCGCGCGCTGCTGCGCTCGCTGCAGCAGTCGTTCGACCGCATCGAACTGACCGTGCGCGCGATCCAGCAGAAGAGCGACCTCAACCGCCTGCGCGTGAACGTGCCGCCCACCTTCGCGAGCCGCTGGCTCGTGCCGCGCCTTGCGAAGCTGCACGCGCGGCACCCGTCGCTCGAACTGAGCGTGACGACGCGCCTGCAGGACAGCCTCGCCGACTCGACGGCGCTCGATTGCGCGATCCGCTTTGGCGGCGGCGAATGGGAAGGACTCGAAAGTTCATTGCTGATGCACGAGGAGCACGTCGCGGTCTGCGCGCCGTCGCTGCTCGCGCAGGAGCCGTTCGACCTCGCCGAGCAGACGCTGCTGCACGTGCTCGCGGGCGAAAACCAGCGTTTTCTGACGTGGCGCCACTGGCTGGACGCCGCCCGCATCGAAGGCGTGGATACTTCGGGCGGCTACGAATTCGACCTGCTCGATCACGCGATCCGCGCCGCCATCGAAGGGCTGGGCGTCACCATCGCCGACCGCAACATGATCGGCCGCGAGCTGGCCGAGGGGACGCTGGCGCCCGTGAACGAGGTGCACGTGGACGGACGCCAGTCATACTGGTTCGTGGTGCGGCCCGAACAGAAGGCGTCGAAGCCGCTCCAGCTATTCAGGCAGTGGCTTCAGGACGAGATCGCCGCCGCGCGTTGAGTGCCCGCGCGCACGGCCCTGCGCGGTTCGCCGTTCCCGCCCTGCTCCGCGTCTTCGAGGATCATCGCCGCCCCCTTCTCCGCGACCATCATCGCCGCCGCATTCGTGTTGCCGGAGGTGATGTTCGGGAAAATCGACGCATCCACCACGCGCAAACCGGCAATGCCATGCACGCGCAGGCGCGCGTCCACGACGGCCGTTTGCGGATCGGGACCCATTGCGCAGCTGCCGCACAGGTGATAGATCGAGCCGCTCTGCTCGCGGAAATACTGCAGCATGCTCGCGTCGTCGGTGACGGCCGCTGCCGGCGACACTTCCTCCACGGTAATGTCCTTGAGCGCCTTCGCCTGCATCAGCTGGCGCACGAGCCGGCCGCCCTGCATGACTTCGTCGCGGTCCTTCTGGGTGGAAAGGTAGTTGCCGCGAATGAGCGGTGCTTCTTCCACGCGCGCCGAGGCAATCTCCACCGCCCCGCGGCTCGTGGGACGGCAGGGGTTGTAGGCAATCAGGAAACCTGAATACGGCTCCGGCGTGAGCGCCGCGCGGTTCGACTTCGGAATCCGGTACGAGAGCGGATTGAAGTAGATCTGCATGTTCGGCTGCGCCTCGTCCGGATCGGTACGGAAAAAGCCGCCCGACTGGTTCACGCTCATCGAAAGCGGGCCCTTGCGCGTCAACACGTATTGCAGGCCGAACTTGAGCTTGCCGGCCCAGCTGCGGAACGCGTCGTTGAGCGTCTTCACGCGCGCGCGGTAGTAGAAGCTCACGCACAGGTGATCCTGCAGGTTCTGGCCGACCGCCGGCAACTCGTGCACGACGCCGATGCCGTGCTGCTCGAGCAGCGCCCGCGGGCCCACGCCCGAGAGTTGCAGCAGCTTGGGCGAATCCACAGCGCCTGCCGCAACGATCACCTCGCGGTTAGCACGGAACGAGCGCTTCTTGCCTTGTTGCTCGATCTCGACACCCGTTGCTCGGCGCGCGCCCTCGGCCCCGTCGAACAGCACGCGCGTAGCGTGCGCATGATGCTCGATCGTGAGGTTGGGCCGATGCCCCGCCCGATGCAGATACGCGGCACTGCTCGAATCGCGGCGGCCGTTGCGCGTATTGACGTCGTAGATGCCCACGCCTTCGAGCCGCTCACCGTTGAAGTCCTCGTTGCGCTCGTACCCTAGCTGCTGCGCGCCCTTGATGAACGTTTCACAGATCGGATGCGCGCCGTCCTTCATGGGCGTGATGTGCACGGGCCCGTTCGCGCCGTGCCAGGGCGTATCGCCAAGCGGATGCGATTCGAGCTTGCGGAAGTACGGCAGCACGTCGCGATAGGACCAGCCCGGATTGCCGGCGGCCGCCCAGTCGTCGTAATCGCGCTGGGCGCCGCGCACATAGATCATGGCATTGATCGAGCCCGAGCCGCCCTGCACCTTGCCGCGCGGACAGTAGATCGAGCGGCCCGCGAGCTCCGGCTCCGGCTGGCTGTAATACATCCAGTTGTAGACCGTGTGGTAGTACAGCTTCGCGAAGCCGATCGGGATCTTGAACCAGAACGATTTGTCGGGTCCGCCCGCTTCGAGCAGCAGCACCGAATGCTGGCCCGAGGCCGACAAGCGCTCGGCGAGGATACAGCCCGCGGAGCCGGCGCCCACGATGATGTAATCGTAGTTCATTGCTTTGCTCTCCTGATCAGCCACGTGCTGGCGAGGTGTCGCGCACGTCTGCCGGCTCGCGCTGCATCTGCAGATGCAGGCGCTTACCCGTGTAAGGCGTATGCGCACGCACGACGTCCATGTCGAGCTCGACGCCGAGCCCCGGCGCCGTCGACGGAATGATGTAGCCGTCTTCCCACTGGATCGGCTGCTTGAGGACTTCCGCGTGGAAGCCGTCCCACGTGCCGATGCTTTCCTGAATCAGGAAATTCGGCGTGCAAGCCGCCAGCTGGATGCTCGCCGCGGCACCCACGGGGCCGTTATAGAGATGCGGCGCGATCTGCGCGTAGTAGACCTCGGCGAGGCTCGCTATCTTCTTCGCTTCGAGCAGGCCGCCCACGCGGCCGATGTTCATCTGCAGGATCGAGGCCGCGCCGCTGTCGAGCAGCTTGAAGAACTCGTACTTGGTCGTGAGGCGTTCGCCCGCCGCAACCGGAACGCTCGTATGCGCGGCCACCTGCGCCATGGCCGTTTCCTGGCCCGGCGGGACCGGCTCTTCGAACCAGAGCGGATCGTATTTTTCCAGCCGCTGCGCAAGCCGGATGGCCGAGGACGGCACCATCTGGCCGTGCGTGCCGAACAGCAGATCGGCCTGGTTGCCTACGGCCTCGCGCACCTTGCGGCAGAACTGCTCGCAGCGGTCCAGCACTTCCAGCGAGATCTGATGCCCCGAATACGCGGTGTACGGGCCAGCCGGGTCGAACTTGACGGCCGTGAAGCCAAGCTTCACGTTCTGCGCGGCGCATTCGGCGGCGAGATCGGGGTCGTCGTAATCGTATTCGCCCCGGCTGTTCCTGGGATAAAGATAGGTATACGAACGAAGCCGCTCGTTCACCATGCCGCCCAGCAATTCATAAACCGGCTTGTTGGCAGCCTTGCCGATGATGTCCCAGCATGCCATCTCCAGCCCGCTCACGATGCCCATCATCGTGAGGTCGGGACGCTGCGTGAAGCCGCTCGAATAGCATTCGCGCCAGAAGCGCTCGACGCGATGCGGATCCTGGTCCAGCAGGTAGCGCTCGAACACGTCGTTGATCGCGTGAACCATCACGTCCGGGTGGAACGTCGCGGCGTAGACCTCGCCCACGCCTTCTATGCCGCAATCGGTCTGCAGCGTGACGAAGATCCAGTACATACCGCCGATGTGCGGGGGAGGCACCGCGACGACGTGCGTTTGCATTGAGACGACTTTCATGGTTCAAACCGTTTTCGAGTGAGTCATGTTCTTGAGCACGAGGGCTGCCACGCCGCCAATCGCGCCAATCGCGGCCACGTAGGCGAAATAGATCTGATAGCCCAGCATGCCGGCGTAGTGCTGCGTGATATAGCCGTTCACGAGCGGCAGAAAGATGTCCGACGAGTAGCCGATCAGCGAAACCATGCCGATGGCGAGGCCGGTGATGCGCATGGGAATCGCGCAGTAGTCGAGCAGCGTCCAGTAGAGACCGCGGATCGCGTAGGTCATGATGCCGATGAACAGCACGACGACGCCGAGCAGCGCGACGTTGCGCAGCGCCGGCAGCAGGATCAGGCCGATCAGCCCGAGCACGGCGAGGAACATCGCGACGATCAGCACGCGCAGATTCGAGAGCCGGTCGCCGAGCAAGCCGCCGCCGATGCCGCCGATCGGACGCATCCAGAGCTTCAGCGTGGTCACCATGCCGGCCGTGACGACGCTCATGTGCAGTTCGCCCTGCTGAAGGTAGGCCGAGAAGCTGTAGGTCGCCCAGAAGATCTGGTAGCCGCAGAACACCACGGCGGCAACGAGCCACAGCTGCGGAATCGAGGCGAGCGTGGCGAGATCACGCCACAGCGAGTTGCGCTGCGCACCGGCCTGATTCTGTGCGGCTTCGTCGTCCGCGGCCTGGACCACCGGGTCCTTGAAGAGGCTCATTACCGCGCCCAGCGCGATACAGGTGAACGAGTAAAGATAGACGACGTGGCGTAGCCCTGCGGCCTCGCCGCGTCCGCCGTTCGTGGCCGCGGCGAAGAGTGCGAGCGCGATGGTCGCGAGCAGTGCCTCGACGAGCCCGCGGCCGCCGTCGAGGAAGCCGAAGAAGCGCCCCTGCTCGTGCGCTCCCGCGATCATGCGCACACGCTTGAGCACCGAGGCCCAGAACGTGAGCCCGGTCGTGAGACCCCAGCAGCAGAAAATCGTCATCAGCACGGGAAAGGCCGGCGCCGTGGAGTACCACAGGCCGAGTGCGCCGGTGCCGATCAGCGAAAAGCAGATCAAGAGGCGCGGCGCGACGCGGTCGGCCAGCCAGCCGCTCGGCAGGTAGCAAAGGAAGAACACAATGCCAAGCACCGAGTACAGGTAACCGAGTTGCTCGTTGTCGATGTGGAACACGTCGAGCATCGTGGTCTGATAGACCTGACGCAAATACAGGATCGGGTAGATCGCGCCGGCGGCCAGCACCAGCAGCAGCAACTGGCCGTAGCGTTGCGCCGTGCCTGGGGTGGCGGGAGCGATAGGGGTGGCGGCAACTTCGGCGCGCGCAACGGCGGCCGGCGCCGAAGGCTTTGCCATGGATTTCTGCAAGATTGTCTCCATACTGCTCATCCGGCACGCCTCGCGTGCCGGCGTTTTGCTTTCTTCTTCAAAACAGGCGCCGCCTTGGGCGGCACCCTACAGCCATTGATCAGGGGATCGAACGATCAGAAAGGCATCACGACGAGGCGCGTCTGCGTGAATTCGAGCATGCCGTGCTTGCCGTCGTCGCCGCCCAGACCCGAGCGCTTCCAGCCTGCGTGGAAGCCCTGGTACGGATCGGCCGGCGTGCGGTTCACGTAGAGCTCGCCTGCTTCGATCTCGTTGGCCACCCGCATCGCCGTGCGATAACGCTCCGTGTAGAGCACCGAGGAAAGGCCGAACTGGTGGTCGTTCGCCATACGCAGTGCGTCCTCGAGCGTGTCGTAGGCCAGCACCGGCAGCACCGGGCCGAAAATCTCTTCCTGCACGATTTCCATGTCCTGGCGGCACTGGCTCAGAAGCGTAGGCGGATAGAAGTGGCCGGCGCCTTCGGGCAGGTAGCCGCCCGTTTCCAGCACCGCGCCGTCCGCCAGCGCGCGCTGCACCATGGCGTGCACCGTCGCGCGCGCGTTCGCGTTCACGAGCGGGCCCATGCGCGTTTCGTCCACCGCGCGGTCGCCGAAGCTCACGGCCGTCATCTTCTCGCGCAGCAGCGCGACGAAGCGGTCGTGTACGCCGCGTTGCACGTAAACGCGCTCGATGGCGGTGCAGAGCTGGCCGCAGTGCGTAGTCTTGGAGCGCACGATCGCGGTGGCGGCCGCTTCGAGGTCGGCGTCGGCCTCGATGATCGCCGGTGTCTTGCCCCCCAGTTCCAGCGAAGGCTTGGCGATGTTTTCCTTGCAGTAGTCGAGCACCTTGCGGCCCGCCGCCACGCTGCCGGTGAGCGTGATCATGCCCACGCCGCGATGCGTGCAGAGCGCGGCCGCGGTCTCGTGGTCCATCGCGAGCACGTTGACGAGGCCCGCCGGCAGCGCCGCGTCCTGCGCGGCACGCGCGACTTCGAACGCCGAGCATGGCGTGTTGTTGCTCGGCCGCACGACTACGGCGTTGCCCGCGATGAGCGCGGGCGCAATCTTGCGCAGCAGGGTGTAGATCGGGAAATTGAAAGGAATCAGGCAGGCCGCGACGCCAATCGGCTCGCGCATCAGGATCAGGTTTTCGTTGGCGCTATCGCTCGGGATCACCTCGCCTTCGATACGGCGGGCCCATTGCGCGTGGTAACGCAGGATTTCGGCGGCGTAGCGCGCCTCGGCCGTGGCGTCCGTCACGCTCTTGCCCGACTCCAGCGCCAGCACCGTCCCGATGGCCGGCGCGCGCGTCTCGATCGCGTCCGCAAAACGGGCCAGCAATGCGCCGCGCTCCGCAGCCGGCAGACGGCGCCATGCGCGCTGCGCCACCACGGCGGCCTCCACGGCGCGGGCGGCATCGGCGGGACTCGCCGCGCTCACGTGGCCGACGAGTTCGCCTGTCGCCGGATTGTGCACGGCAATGCGTTCGTCGTGTGCGGGAACGAACTGTCCGTCTATGAAGTTGTGGTCTGATCTCATCGTGGGGTGCCGGTTCGTCGCGTCCGCGCCGGAAGGCCGTCCAGAGGGCCTCCAGCGCTGCCGCCGCAAGAGTTACGGCAGTATCGGACGACGAGAAAAGGGCCACAAACGATTATTTGTCGAGACGAGCATGCGAAAAACGCATGCTGGAACGCGCGATGCTACGCAACAGGCAGGGGGATCGCGGGTTTCCCCGGAGCGTGGCGGTGTGCGGGCCCGACCGCTTGACGAGGCGTGCGCGTCGAACGCAGGAACTGGCCGCGATATCCGCGTCTCATCGGGACATCGCGTCAGGGTCTCGCACCATAGACTAGCTTCGAGACCGGACCACAGCCGGGCGCCATGACCCGGATAGAAATAATGGGGATTGCAATGCGAGTGACCAACTGGATCGTTGTACTGGACTGCGCCTACATGGAATATTCGAGCTGGCGCGGCAAAAATGTCTACCGGCGCACCGTCGCCTATGACCGCGTCGTTTGGTGCTGAGCGGCAAGTGGAGCGTTCAGGATCGGACGAGCATCGCACCCCATGCTTTGCACGGGGTGCGATGAATACGCGTGCGTCGGCACGCGCGGAAGCACAATCGGCATTTACAGGCCGTGGACCGAACCTGCGGGGGGCGCGACGATGCCGGTATGCACGCAGTCACGCTCGTATTTGGCGTGCAAGCGGGCCTCGGCTGCCTGGATGTCCTGAGGATATGTGACGTCATTCGGCTCGGGCACATAGCCGACGGACTCCAGTTCGCGCAATTCGCGTTCCAGCCGGCGATGGTTCACGTCGCCAGACTGGACGAACGGATACGACATGCACTCGTGCCGCGTCAAAGGGGCCGCATTCGCCGCGACGGACCATGCTGAACTCAGGCCCACAAGTGCCGCGATCACACCAGGTACGATAGCAAGCTTCATCGCAATCTCCCGTCTGTTCAAGTTGACCGCACGCATCGCCCGAGAGCGCGACGTGCATGTCAACCATGGTAGGACGCGGGTATTCAGCAGCAACATCGCTACCGTGAAGTTTATTTAACGATCCTTGTTCGGCCTGGAAAAGCCGGCCGTCCCTTCGTGGACGGCCGTATCAGCGAAATGTCCAGACGATTCAGCCAGAGCGGACTACTGACGCGCAAGTCAACCTGCGCGTCGCCTTGACTACCTCTCAGGCGAGATCATTTCTCCGGCGGCGTCCATCCGTAACCAAGCGCCTTGTACAGATTCACGGTCTGGGCGAGCACCTGGTCCTGCAGGGCGGATTGCTGGAGTTGTGCTGCAAAAAGGCTGCGCTCCGCGTCGAGCACCTCCAGATAGCTCGTGTACCCGCCTTCATAGAGATCGCGGGCAAGCGACGCATACTCCGTAAGCGCCGCTACCTGGCGCGTCGTCGCCTCCAGTTGCTCGCGCGTCTGGGCGACCCCTACCAGCGCATTCTCGACATCGGCAAACGCCTGCTGAATCGCCTGTTCATAATTGAGCAGCGCCTCTTGATGCACCGCTTCCGCTTCATGCACCGAGCCCGCGATCGCCCCGCCCTGGAAGATCGGCTGGGTAACGGCACCCGCGAACGACCACACACGCGCCGGCCCGGTCCAGAGGCCGGTGAGCGTCGTGCTCGCGGCGCCGAAGAGACCGGTGAGCGAGATCTGCGGAAAATACTGCGCGCGTGCCGCGCCGATCGATGCATTGGCCGCAATCAGCGACTGCTCCGCCTGCCGAACGTCGGGCCGCCGCTCGATCAGCGACGAAGGCAGTCCCGCCGGAATCGCCGGCGCGCTCAGCTCGGCGATCGACTTGCCGCGCGGGATCGGGCCGGGATTCTGGCCGAGCAGCAGTGAAAGTGCATCCTCCTGCTGCGCGATCTGCTGCTGGATCGAATGGACCGAAGCCTGCGCCGATTCGTACTCCGAACGTGCCTGACTCAATTGCACCTTCGACACCACACCACCGCCGAAGCGCTCTTCGAACAGCGTCAGCGCGTCTTCGCGGCTCTTGAGCGTCTCGTGCGCAATGACAAGCTGATTGTCATAGTCGCGCAGCTGCAGATAAGCCGTGGCGACGTTCGCGATCAACGCAATGCGCGTGGCCTGCTGCGCGGCCTGCGTGCCCAGATAGTCCGCGCGTGCTGCCTCGGTGAGGCGCCGCAGGCGGCCAAACAGATCGAGTTCCCATGAGACGCTGCCTTCCAGCTGCGTCTGGTTGCCAACCAGAGGCGCGAAGCCTGGCGCCGGCACGCCGCGGCTGCGCGAAGCGCCGAAATTCGCGCCGATCTGCGGGAGCAACCCCGCACGCGTGACGACATAGCGCCCGTAGTACTCCTCGACGCGCGCCGCTGCGATGCCCAGGTCCTTGTTCTGCGCAAGCGCTTTGGCGATGAGTTCGCTGAGCACCGGATCGTTGAACTGTGTCCACCAGTCGAGCGAGGCATCGACGACTTCGGCATTGGGCGCTGCGAACCGGAACGTGGACGGGGTGTCGAGCGCCGGGCGATGGTAGTCCGGCCCGACGGCACAGCCCGCGAAACAGGCACAGCAGGCGCTCAGGACGAGCGAAACGAGGCTTCGGTCAATAAGAGGCTTCATCGCTCAGCCCTCCTGCGAAGGAGGTGTGCCAGGCCGCGCGGCATCGGGTGTGGACTGCGGCTTGCCGCGCGACGATAGTGTCTCCAGCCCCCAGAAGAACATCGGGATGAAGAAGAGCGCGATCAGCGTGGCGCCGAGCATGCCGAAGATCACACCCGTGCCGAGCGAGCGGCGGCTCGCCGCCGACGCCCCGCTCGCAATGGCGAGCGGCACACAGCCAAGGATGAACGCAATCGAGGTCATGACGATAGGCCGCAGGCGCAGCTTCGCGGCAGCCACAGCCGCCTGGTAGGGTGTCATACTTTGCTTCTCTCGCATTTCCACGGCGAACTCGAAGATCAGGATTGCGTTCTTCGCCGCCAGGGCGATCAGCACGGTCAGGCCGATCTGGAAGTACACGTCGTCTTCCATGCCGCGTATGAGGATGCCCACCAGCGCGCCGAAGATCGCGAAAGGCACGGCGAGCAGCACGCCGATCGGCAGCGACCACTTCTCGTACTGCGCCGCGAGGATCAGGAATACCATCAGTAATCCGAAGGCAAACACGAGCGCTGCCGTCGAGCCCGCCGTTTTTTCTTCGTAGGCCTGGCCGCTCCAGCCGTAGCTGTAGCCGTCGCCCAACGTCTCGCGCGCAATGTCCTCCATCGCCGCGATGGCTTCGCCCGAACTGTGTCCCGGCGCCGCATCCCCCGTGATCTGCGCGGCAGGAAAGTCGTTGAAACGGCTGACGATATCCGCGCCCGGCATGAAATGGAACGTGGCGACCGCCTTGATCGGCACCATGCCTCCCGTCTGATTGCGCACGTAGAGCTGCTGAATGTCGTCGGGCTGCGTGCGGTACTGCGGCTCCGCCTGCACGATCACCTGGAAGAGGCGGCTGTCCTTCGGGAACTGGCTGACGTACGACGAACCGAACATTGTCTGCAACGCGGAATAGACTTCCTCCACGGGCACGCCCAGCGATCTGGCCCGCTCGCGATCGACGTCCACGCGCAATTGGCGCGAGTGCATATTGATGGTCGAGTTCACGCCGGCGAGCGCCGGGTTCTTGCGCGCTTTGGCCACGAATTCATAGACCTTCTGTTCGAGCTGCTGGAGCGACCCGTTGCCGGTGCTCTGCAGCCAGAACTGAAAGCCGCCCGTCGTGCCAAGACCCGGAATGGACGGGGGATTGACCGGTACGACCACACCGTCCTTGAAGCTCGCGAACACCTTGCGCGCATCGCGGATCAGGTCCGGCGCCGTGCCGTTCTCGCCGCGCTCCTTGAAGTCCTTGAGCGTGATAAACAGCGTGCCCGAGTTCGACTTGTACTGCGAGTCGATCAGGCTGTAGCCCGTTGCCGAGGCGATCGATTTCACCGCGGGCTGCTTCGCGAACCAGTCCTCCGCCTTCTTCGACAGGTCGCCCGAGCGGTCGAGACTGGCGGCGTCCGGCAGCACGACGGCTCCGAACAGATAGCCCTGGTCCTCCACCGGCACGAACGACGTGGGGATATGCTTGAAGAGCCCGCCTGTCGCGACCACCATCACCAGAATCAGGCCAATGGAAAGCGCCACACGCCGGATCGCGCTCTGAACCCCCTTGCCGTAGCCGGTGGTAAGCGCTTCGAACTTTTCGTTAAACCAGGTGAAGAAGCGATTCTTCTTGCGTTCGCCCGGCTTGAGCAGGATGGCGGCAAGCGCCGGCGAAAGCGTCAGCGCGCAAATACCCGAAAGCACCACCGAAACCGCGATCGTCACCGCAAATTGCTTGTAGAGCTGGCCGGTAATGCCCGAGAGGAACGCCACCGGAATGAACACCGCCAGCAGCACGAGCACGATGGCGACCACCGGTCCGCTCACCTCGTCCATCGCGCGCTTCGCCGCGTCCTTTGGTGAAAGCTTGAACTCGGTCATGTTGCGTTCGACGTTCTCGATCACCACGATCGCGTCGTCCACCACGATGCCGATTGCCAGCACCATGCCGAACAAGGTCAGCATGTTGATCGAAAAACCGAACGCCATCATGCCGATGAATGCGCCGATGATCGACACCGGCACCGCAAGTATGGGCACGAGCGTGGCGCGGAAGCTTTGCAGGAAGAGGAACACCACGAGGATCACAAGAATCACCGCGTCGCGCAGCGTCTTCACGACCTCGACGATCGACTCGTGCACGAACGCGGTGGTGTCGAGCGCCACTTCGTACTTCAGACCTGGCGGGAAGCTCTTTTGCAGTTGCGCAAGCGTCTCACGCACTTGCCTTGCCACTTCCAGCGCGTTCGCACCCGGCTGCTGATAGACCGCGATCAGCGTGGCCGTCTTGCCGTTGTAGCGGCCGCGCATCGAGTAGTCTTTCGCGCCCAGTTCGGCGTGACCGATATCCTTGATGCGCACCATCGACACGTCGTTCGCGCCAGAAGAAGACGGCGCCGCGGCGCGGACGATGATGTTGTCGAAGTCCGCGGGCTCGGCGAGATGCCCTTGTGTGGTCACCGGGAAGGTCTGCAGAACCGGCCCGTTGGTCGGCGCCTGCCCAAGACGGCCCGCCGAGAACTGCTGGTTCTGCTCCTTGATCGCATTCTGCACGTCGGAGACGGTGATGCCGAGCTTGGCCATGCGGTCGGGCTTGAGCCAGACGCGCATCGCATAGTCTGCAGAACCGAAGATCGAGGCCTGGTTCGCGCCCGGAATGCGCTTGAGCGCATCGAGCACGTACACGTTCGCGTAGTTCGCCACGTAGGCCTGATCGTAGGTGTTATCGGGCGAATAGATCGCGATCACCATCATGAACGCCGACGAGCGCTTCTGCACCGAGACGCCCTGTGACGTCACCGCCTCGGGCAGCGTGGGTAGCGCGAGGTTCACGCGGTTCTGCACGTCCACCTGCGCGAGCGACGGGTCGGTGCCGATCTTGAAGTAGACGGTGAGCGTCATGTTGCCCGTCGAGGAGCTCGACGAGTTCATATACATCATGTTGTCGGCGCCGTTCACCTGCTGCTCGATCGGCGCGGCTACGTTCTGCGCAACGATATCGGCGCTGGCGCCCGGATACGTCGCGCTCACGGTGATCTGCGGAGGCGCAATGTCCGGAAACTGCGCCACCGGCAGATTGACCATGGCAAGCAGGCCGGCCACCACGAGAATGATCGAGATCACCGACGCAAAGATCGGCCTGTCGATAAAGAAGTGTGAGAACTTCATTGATCAGCCTCCGGCTGCCGGTGCACCGGGGACCGCGGTCCCGCTCGCCGCGGCGCTCTGGGCGCCGAAACTGGCAGCCGGAGGCGGAACCATATGCGCCTTGACGGGTACGCCTGGCATGAGCTTCAGCGTGTTGTCGAGGATGACTCGATCGCCCTGATGCAATCCCGACTGGATGATCCAGTCGTGCCCGTTCCAGTCGCCAGTGACGACGGCCCGCTGCTGTGCCTTGCCGTCTTTGTCGACGGTCCAGACGAATCCGCCGCGCGGCCCCTGCTGCACCGCCTCCTGCGGTACGGCGATGGCGTTCGGGCGCTCCGCCCCCACGAGCTTGATCCGCACGAACTGGCCGGGCCGCAGCGCGCCGTCCGTATTCGATACGGTTGCCCGGATCAGGTAGGTGCCCGTATCCGAGCTCAGCTCGGCATCGGTGAAGGCGATATGGCCGCGCTGCGGGTAGACGCTCCCGTCGGCGAGCACGATCACGGCTTCGAGCTTGCCGCGCTCTGGCAGCTTGAGCGTGCCGCTCTGGGTCTGCGTCCGCAGGTCCAGCATCTCGTTTTCCGAGAGCGAGAAGTTGATCCACATGGGGTCGAGCTTCGCCACATAGGTAAGCAAGCCGTTGCCCGCGTCGAGATAGGTGCCATCCTGTTTCTTCGCGAAGCTCGAAAGCCCCGTCACCGGCGAAGCGATGGTCGTGTAGCCGAGGTTCAACCGGGCGCTCGTCACATTCGCGCGCGCCTGTTCGACGGCCGCTGCCGCAGCCTGTTGCTGGCCGATCGCATCGTCGAGGTCCTTTTGGCTCAGCGCATTCTTCGCGGCGAGCGGACGGACGCGGTTCAGGCTCGCCTGCGCCGTGTCGAGCCGTGCCTTCTGCTGCGCGTATTCGGCCTGCGCGGCGTCGAGCGCGGCCTGGAACGGCTTCTTGTCCATGAGGAACATCACGTCGCCCTGGTGAACCATCGAGCCCTCCTGGTACACACGCTTTTCGAGGAAACCGCTCACGCGCGAGCGGATCTCCACCTGCTGCGAACTCTCGGTCTGGCCGACGTATTCGAATATGACGGGAACTTCGCGCGGCGCGACCTCCATGACATCGACCGTCGCGGGCATGGGCCTGTTCTCGGGCGATGCGTCTTTGTGACACCCGCCAACGCCAAAGAGGAGGCCCAGCACGACACCGGTGAGTACCGTTCCCCTCCGTCGAATCGCCATTTCGTTTCGTCTCTGTCGGCAGCGTATGATCTGGGTAGCGCTCATTGCAGTTAAAGAAAGCTTCTGATTAAATTAAGCAAAACGAAATAAATGACGGGGAGGTCCACCTGGAAATCGATGCAGACCGGCACGCGAAAGCGCCGGCCTCCCGTGTCAGTCGTCGAGTCTGGTGATTTTCTGACCTTGAACGCCGACGCCGGCCATCAAGCCCTGCTGCCCGAAAACAAGCGCATAAATATCGGAGCGCAGCGTCGTGCTCGACATGTCCGAACCCGCCCCGTGATCGAGAACGGCGACGGAAGGACCGGAGCCAACGGACAAGCCATCCGTGCTGTTCAGATAGTTGAGGGCTGCCGGTTTCATCAGAAACATGGCTTCGGAGAAGTTCTGGGCGCCAGCCTGAAGTCCATAGGATACCGATGCAACATTGTAGTAACCGAGAACGGTTCCATCTGGCCGAAACAGCACCCCATTCCCGCCCGCCGCACCGACCATCAACCCGCCTTTCAGCACACTCGGAAAAACGAGAATGGCTGCCGCGTGTGCGGCAAGCTGCTTCGCTTTGGGCGAAGTGGCGTAAAGCGAGTGCAACGATGCTCTCGCCTCCGAAACCAGTTGCGCACGCGAGCCAGCGGAAAACGACGCAGCATTCGCTACCCCATTCGAGCCTATTGCGAGCAGCGACAGCAGCGGAATCAGCAAAAGACTGCGCAAACGATCTCTCTTCATATTGAATCCCCCATGGTGGTTGGTTCACCCCGCATTACGAATTAATGTTCGCAAGAAGGCCGGCCCGTTGCAGCCGGTTGCAAGCGGGCTTGAACGGCGCGTTCCGGGAAACGCAGATGGAAGGGGCAGCGGCAAAGCCACCGCCCCTGGCTGCGAAAAAACCGCTCGGCCGCTTAGAAGCGGTGGCGAATACCCGTGCTCACGACCGCCTGGCTCTTGCTTGCCGAGGGAAGATCGGTGCCGTTGATTTGCGTGGAGTTCGTACCGGCCGTGTTCGAAGCGCCGATCTGGAAGACGCTTTCCGCATAGAGGTCGGTGCGCTTCGACAGCGAGTAGTCAGCCTGCAGGCCGAACTGATTCCAGTGCGACGAGCGGTTGTTCGTGCTGCCGCTTCCCGGCGTGTTGCGCAGCGCCTGCGTGTAGGTGTAGGCGGCGCCCACGTAGAAAGCCGGTGTGAAGTCGTAGCGCGCGTTGACTTCGAGGTTGTTGTAACGCACCGACGCGTCGGCGAGCTGGTCCTGGAAGCGGCTCTGCGTGAACACTGCGCCGAAGAGCGCGGGACCGAAGGCGTAGCTCCCGCCGAGGCCCCAGGTGCGTTGATTCTGGATACCCGGCAGGTTCGCCGTGGTAAACGCCGGCAGATCCTGGACAGCGCCGTTGTCGTTACCCGAATTCAGGCCCTGAAGCTGCAGGAAGGCCGCGCCCAGACGCAGACCGCCGTAGGTATAGCCCGCACCCACGCTGTACGCGCGGTTGTTGGTAAATCCGCCCGCCTGATTGGAGAAGCCGTACAGGCCGCTGAGCGAGAAGCCGGCGTAATTCGCGCTTTGGTACTTGACCGAATTGTTGATGCTGAACGTGCTGTTGAGGTTGTCGTCGTCACCCGGGTGGGCGAAGTACGTGCCGCCCCACGAGCCCGTAGCCGACAGGGGAGCCACATAATCGACCATCGAGTCGTACTGGCGACCCAGCGTCAACGTGCCGTAGTCGCTGCTCGACAGGCCGACAAACGCTTGCCGGTTGAAGAGCGAGCTCGTCACGGTGCTGCCGTTCATCACGTTGAAGCCGCTTTCGAGGGTAAAGACAGCCTTCAAGCCGCCGCCGAGATCCTCGGCGCCACGCAAGCCCCAGCGGCTCGGTTGAACGTTGCTGCTGGTCATGCCGATCATGGCCTTGCCGCCCGTCACGTGCCCGTCGGGTTGGACCTGTGAATTCCCGTTCACTTCGTTGCTCACGTAGGTCAAGCCGGCGTCAACGAGGCCATACAGCGTCACGCTGCTTTGGGCCTGGGCGCTACCGGCAACGGCAGCGGCGGCAGCAGCAAAAATCAACGTTTTCTTTTTCATGATTCGTTCTCGTACAGAGTCTGGCAGCTGAAATTTAGAAGTACTACATGCACTGGCGAGTTAATCCGACACCGTTGTAGCGCAATCGAAAATCAGATGCCCGCTCATGCGCGGACACACTATACCCAGCCCCCTATTTTTTAACTACGCGGCAAGTCATTACCGATTCCACACCCCCTTTAATGAGATATTAAATCATGGTAGGTGACCCCGACTTTAGAAACAATCCAATGGAAAACCGGTAATAAGTCCTCAACAGAGGGAAAAATTGACTTTTCAATTGAAATTACAAAAAACTTACATAGATGTGATATTTCGGAATCTCGATGCTAAATCGGTTGGCCAACATCATTGAATTACCCCATACACACATTGAATCACATAAATTCCTGACAGAATCGAGGCCGGCAAATTATAAAAATCCCCACTCTCATCAACATTGCTGACGATATTTTTCAAATCGGGCAGTACTTGATCATCGCTCTTCAAAGACGTAGGAGTGTCGACGACATTGAACGGCTGCACGAAAGCTGGCGACGATGCGAGAGAGCGCTTCGAGTTGGCGAAGCGGATCCGGATGGGAGCGCGGCAGCACGACGTGAACCCGAAGCAACGACTTCATTGGCGGAAGCTGCATCAGGACGGGAGTCTGCCAGCGGTCAAGGCTGGTGAGAGGACAGTCCGGTTACCCCGAGCTTCGATCAGCCAGGGCGGATTGGCAACTGCGGCGTTTGGCGCAGTGCGCATGATGGGTTCGACCAGCGCGGCGTCCGGCTCTGCGAACATGGTTCGATACAGGACGATGCGCTTGTCGATGATTTGCGCGGAACGTTGCCACGCTTCGCGCTCAGTGGCCGTGCCCTTCGTCGGGCCTCTCGGCCAGCTCTGGCGCGAACGTGATCTGAATCCGGATCAGACCGACTTGGCGGGGCGCCCGGTCTTGACCGTTTCGACGGCAGCGACAGCGGCAAGCAGGCGCTTTTCGGAGGTCGAATCGAGCAGCATCAGACCCGCGCGCAGCAGTTCGCTCTTCTTCACCGTGATGCCGGCGTCGAGGCACTTCTTCTTGAGCGTCGCGATTTTTTCATAGTCGGCCTTCGGCATCGTGAAGCTGTCGCGCACGACCTTTTCCTTCTTCGCACTTTCTTTCTTGACGCTTTCTTTCTTCGGGCTTTCTTTCTTGACGTCCTTTTTCACGTCGTCCTTCTTCGCCCGCCGGGCCTTGCCCTTCACGGCCGCTTCGGTTGCAGCGTCGGTCGCGGCTGCGGGCGCCGCTTCGGTTGCGGCTTCAGCTGCCGCCACGGCAGCCTTTTTCACGGTTTGCACGAGATTCTCCTTGGCGTTCGATCCCTTCACGGTCCTGGCGGCTTTCGGCGATTTGGCCGCCTTGGCCACTTTGGCGGCCTTGGCCGGCGATTTTTCGTCGCGAGCTTCGGCGGACGTCGGGAAATAGAAAGCTTTCTTCGTGGGCTTACGCAGAGTCGGTTCGTTCATGCTGTTCACTGAACTTGTAAAGTAAACAGTATATACCGTTTCTCGCGTTTTTCCGTGACGCTTGTTCCCGGGCCGCCAGCCTGCCCGGCGCGCGCCCCGCCGCCGGAATCGTTCACGCCACGCGGCCTGCCTCGCTCTTCGCCATGTCGTATGGGTCGCGCAGGTTGCGCGCGTATTGCTTGGGCGCCATGCCCGACCAGCGCCGGAATGCGCGAATGAAGGCCTTTTCGGAGGCGTAGCCCACGCTCTCCGCAATCTCGATCAGGCGCCTCCGCGTATCGCGCAGCGCGCCGCTTGCCAGATACATACGGTATGAGGTGAGATGGCCGATGGGGGTTTCGTCCACGAGTTCGACGAAACGCGCGGAAAAACGCGAGCGCGACATGCCGGCCGCCGCCGCGAGCGTTTCGACGGTCCAGTCGCGCTCGGGATGCCGGTGCAAGAGCGCGATCGCCTTGCCGATCTGCGGGTCCATGAGGCCGCGCAGCCAGCCCGTATGACTGGCCGCCGAGGCGAGATGCGCGCGCAGCAGCTGCACGAACAGCACGTCGGCGAGGCGCGCCGCCGCGACGGCCCAACCGGGCTGGCACGCCATCGACTCGCGAATGAACGCCATCAGCGTGCTCGCGAGCCAGGGGCCCACCGCCGGATCGTTCGCGCGCACGTGGATGAGCGGCGGCAGCACCCTGAAAAGCGGACTGCGCACGGCCTCGCGATACACCACGATACCCGTGTACAGGTCGCTGGCCGGCCCCCCGCCGCCGGCCGTGAAGTGCAGCGGCGTGTCGAAGCTCGGATGGATGCCCTGGTTCGCCATGAGGTCGTCGAAGGGCACCGGTTCGATATCCGGCGCCGACGCGAGCACATGTTCTTGCCCATGCGGCAGCAGCACGAAATCGCCCGCTTCCACGCGCACCGGCGCCATGCCCGCCAGCACGATGTAGAACGGGCTGCCAAAGCCCGTGCGGAACACCACGCCGTTCATGGCCGGCTTCAGGAACGCCCACGGCGCCGTGAGCGAGAAATGCCCCGTCACCACGGCGTCGGCGCGCAGGTCCGCGAGGGCATCGCTCAACAGGTCTATCGACATCTCTGACTCCCTCCCCTCGGCCAGCAGCGCGGCTGGACACCCATCATCGCGATGCAACGATATCCCATTGCGCGTAAGCCCGCGCGACTGTCGTTCGACGCGGTCAGTTCGTCTTGCTGCCCGCGAGGATCCACTGCACGACTGTTTGCGCGTCGGCGGCGCTGATCGCGTTGGACGGCATCGGCACGGCGCCCCAGACCCCGGAGCTGCCGTTCCGCACATGCGCGACGAGCATGGCCGCGGCACCGGGCTTGCCGGCATAGCGCGCGGCCACGTCACGCCAGGCCGGCCCGACAAGCTTCCTGTCGACGGCGTGGCAGCCGAAGCACGCATGCTGCGTGGCGATCTGCTGGGCACGCGCGGCGTCGATGACAGGCTCGGCATGCGCCGGGAAAACGGTGATTGCTGCTGCAAGCGAGGCAAAGGAAAGGATCGGAGTACGCAACATGGAAACGCTTCTGGTTGTGGATAAAAGAATCGGAAAAGACCGCACTGGGTCTCACGCGAGCGTCTGATCGAGCGGCATCGTGCGCAGACGCGCGCCTGTCGCCTGATAGAGCGCCTCGGCCACGGCAGGCGCGACGGGCGGCAACGCCACTTCGCCGCAGCCCTGCGGAGCGCGATCGCTCTCGACGATCACGACTTCGATCTTCGGCATCTGCGAAAGCCAGAGCAGCGGATAGTCGGTGAAATTCTGCTGCTCCACCGCGCCGTCCTTGAACGTGATCTCGCTCCTGAACGTGTTGGTGAGCGCAAAGCCGATGCCGCCTTCCACCATTTCTTCGATCAGCATCGGGTTGATCGCGCGTCCGCAATCGATGCCGCAGACCACGCGCTCGAGCTTCGCCTTGCCCTCCACCATGCGCAGCTCGGCGATGGTCGCGACGTAGGTGGTGAAGCCGCCGCCGCGCCCCGTGTAGAGGCAGTACGCGATGCCGCGATGCACGCCCGCGGCGGGTTTGCCGGACCAGTTCGCCTTCGCTGCGGTCCGGTCGAGCACGCGCACGGCGAGCGGATCGTCGCGCAGCATGGTGCGCCGGTACTGAAGCGGGTCGATGTTGGCCGCGCGCGCCAGTTCGTTGACGAAACTCTCGAGGAAGAACACGCTGGAGGTGCTGCCCACGCTGCGCATGAAGCTGACCGGAACCGGCTGCGTGACGTTGACCGAATCGACGAGCAGGTTCGGCACGCGATAACCGAGGTCGTAGAGACCATCGAGCATGGTCTCGTCCCAGCCGCCGGCCTTTTCGAAGTAGTCGCGCTTGATGGACCAGTAGAGCGACTGCCCCACCACGCGTATGTGCATGGCCTCGGGATAACCGTCGGCGCCCAGCGCCGCGCGCATGCGTGCCGAAACACCGGGGCGGTAGAAGCCGTGGCGAATGTCGTCCTCGCGCGAGCGGATCACCTTGACGGGACGCCCCACGGCCTTCGAAGCCACGGCCGCATGGATCACGAAGTCGGGCACGTACTTGCGGCCGAAACTGCCGCCAAGGAAGGTCGTATTCACGATCACCTTGTCCGAGGGCACCTTGAAGATGGCGGAGAGCGTCCAGCGCACCTTGTCCTGCCCCTGGATCGGCCCCCAGACCTCGATATCGTGCTCGCGCACGTGCACGGTCGCGTTGACGGGCTCCAGCGTCGCGTGAACGATGTACGGCGTGTGATAGTCGGCCTCGACCGTGGCCCGGGCGCCCTCGAAGCGCGCGGGCGCATCGCCGATATGCGTGGCCACCACGGCATGCTCCGCCATCAGCGCGGCCTTGCGCTGCGCGAGGATCGTGGCGCTGTCGAACGAAGCCACGCCGCCGTCGTCCCATTGCACGTCGAGCGCGTCGCAGCCCTTCTTCGCCTGCCAGTACGAAGCGGCCACCACGATCACGGCATCCTTCGCCTGCACCACCTCGACCACGCCGGGCATCGCGCGCACGGCGTCGCGATTGCGCACGGCCACGGGCTTGCCGTTCAGCGTGGGCGCCATCTTCAGCGCGCCGTGCAGCATGCCGGGCACGTTCACGTCGACGCCGAACTGCGCGCGCCCGCTCACCTTCGCCGGCACGTCGAGCTTGTGCAGCGGCTGGCCGATCAGCGTGTGCGCCGATTCCGGTTTCAGGCGCGGCTGCGGGTCGAGCGGCAGCTTCGCGACGTCGGCCAGCAGTTCGCCGTAGGCCACCGAGCGGCCCGTCTGCAGATGGATCACGCGGCCGCTCTTCGCCGTGCACTGCGTCGGACGCACGCCAAGCCGATGCGCGCCGGCCTTGAGGAACGCCTCGCGCGCCTGCGCGCCCGCCGTGCGTAGCCGCGTGTAGAACATCGTCACGGACATCGACGCCCCCACGAACTGCTGCGGCATCTCGTTCGCCGCCGAGATGCGATAGGCGTCGCGGCCTGTCACGAACTCCACGCTCACGAGGCGCCAGTCGGCGTCCATTTCGTCCGCGAGCACTTGGGGCAGACCGGTGTACACACCTTGCCCCACTTCGCACTGCGAAAGACCGATGATCGTGCGGCCGTCCGGGTCCACGCGCACCCAGTCGTTGATTTCGTGGAAACCCACGCCTCGCGCCACGTCTTTCCCGGTGCTGTCGGCCGCGGCAGCGTGCGTGCCCCACGTGAGCGGCAGCACGAGACTGCCCGCCAACACGAAACCGGTCTTGAGGAAATCACGCCGGCTCTCGCGGCGCGGGGCCGCGGTCACTGCCTGCTCAGGAATTGGCTGCGACATGAACCGCCTCGCGAATACGGTGATAGGTCGCACAGCGGCACAGGTTCGTCACGCCCTGGTCGATCTGCGCGTCGGTAGGGTGCGGGTGCTGCCCGAGCAACGCCGCAACGGCCATCACCATGCCCGACTGGCAATAGCCGCATTGCGGCACGTCCTTCTGGATCCAGGCCAGCTGAACGGGATGCGTGATGTCGGGCGAGAGCCCTTCGATCGTCGTGATGGCGCGCCCCGCGACGGCGGAAACCGGCAGCACGCACGAACGCGTCGCCTCGCCCTCCAGATGCACGGTGCACGCGCCGCACGCGCCAATGCCGCAACCGTATTTGGTGCCGGTGAGGCCGGCCGCGTCGCGAATCACCCACAGAAGGGGCGTGTCGGGATCGCCGGCGAACGTAAACGGCGCGCCGTTCAGCGTGAATTGCATGGTGTGTCTCCGCGAAATGTTGTCGCCCGAGGCGTGCTTGCACCGCGAACGCGATGAACGAAATTCTTCGCGCGGACGACCCCGGCGGCAATGACATCACGGCCCGATTCGGTTGCCGATCGTCCAGCGGGCTGGCCGGGAAAAGGTTGCGCGAGCATCGATAACATTACGTTTAACCTACATATTTGATGTGAGCCAACATAGATGAAAGTTTCGGAAATTAAGGGCCACATTTGCCTGAATAGGCTATTTCTCAAATTAGGGATCCATTAGACTCTGCGCCGTTTAGCAATTGCTTAACGTTTTTGCCGTGCAGCTTCAATGACAAAAAATCAGGATAACGAAGTAGCTTCTGTCGAGGATCCGGGGCTCGCCGCGCTCGTGACCATCGCCCGTTTTCACAACATTGCCGCCGACGCGGCCCAGCTCAAACATGCAGCCGCCACGGGCACCGGCCGCTTCACCGGCAAGGATCTGGTGCTCTCGGCCCGCAGCCTGGGCCTGAAGGCGCGCATCGTCGCGTTGCGGCCCGCGACGCTCGGCAGCACACCGTTACCCGCCCTGGTGCTCGACCGCGACGGCCGTCATTTCATCCTCGCGAAGACCGACGGCAAGACCGGGCTGATCCTGGAGCCGGGCGCGCCGGCACCCACGATCAAGCCGCTCGAAGAGATTGCCGCGCGCAGTACCGGCCAGATGCTGCTGTTCGCCTCGCGCGCGTCGCTCGCGGGCGAACTGGCCCGCTTCGACTTCTCGTGGTTCATCCCCGCGATCGTCCGCTACCGCAAACTGTTGCTGGAAGTGCTGGGCGTGTCATTGGTGTTGCAGCTCTTCGGCCTCGTCTCGCCGCTCATGTTTCAGGTCGTGATGGACAAGGTGCTCGTGAACCGCACCTACAGCACGCTGAACGTCGTGTGCATGACGCTGCTGGTGGCTTCCGTGTTCGAGGTGCTGCTCACAGGGCTGCGCAACTACGTGTTCGCCCATACCACGAACCGTATCGACGTCGAGCTCGGCGCACGTCTGTTCCGCCATCTTGTCGCGCTGCCTCTGGGCTATTTCGGCGCGCGCCGCGTGGGCGATACGGTGGCCCGCGTGCGCGAGCTGGAAAACATCCGCAACTTCCTCACCGGACAGGCGCTCACGGCCGTCATCGACCTGGCGTTTTCCTTCGTCTTTCTTGGCGTGATGTGCGTTTACAGCGTGTGGCTCACGCTACTCGTCGTCGCCTCGCTGCCCGTGTATGGACTCGTTTCCGCGCTGCTCGTGCCCGCGTTCCGTTCGCGGCTGAACGAGAAGTTCGCGCGCGGGGCCGACAACCAGTCGTTCCTCGTGGAGTCGGTCTCGGGCGTCGAGACGGTGAAGGCCATGGCCGTCGAGCCGCAGTTCATCCGGCGCTGGGAGTCGCAGCTTGCCGCCTATGTGAGCGCGGGTTTCCGCGTCAATCAGCTCGGTAACGTCGGCCAGCAGTTGATCCAGCTCGTCGGCAAGCTCGTCACGCTCGGCACGCTCTTCATCGGCGCGCGGCTCGTGATCGACGGGCGGCTTTCCGTGGGCGAACTCGTTGCCTTCAACATGATGTCCCAGCGCGTAAGCGCGCCGGTGCTGCGTCTCGCACAACTCTGGCAGGACTTCCAGCAAATCGGCATCTCCATGCTGCGCCTGGGCGACATCCTGAACACGCGCACCGAGATTCCGCAGACGCGCCAGGCCCTGCCGCCCATTCGCGGCGACGTCTCGTTCGACAACATCCGCTTCCGCTATCGTCCGGATGCGGCGCCCGTGATCGACGGCGTTTCGTTCGACATCCGCGCGGGCCAGGTGATCGGCATCGTGGGCCGCTCCGGGTCGGGCAAGAGCACGCTCACGAAGCTGCTGCAGCGCCTTTATGTGCCCGAGCAGGGCATGGTGCGCATCGACGGGCAGGACCTCGCGCTGGCCGATCCCGCGTGGCTGCGCCGGCAGGTGGGCGTCGTGCTGCAGGAGAACCTGCTCTTTAACCGCTCCGTGCGCGAGAACATTGCGCTTTCCGATCCGGGCGTGCCGCTCGAGGCCGTGATTCACGCCGCGAAGCTCGCCGGCGCCCATGACTTCATCTGCGCCTTGCCCGAAGGCTACGACACCGTGGTGGGCGAACACGGCAGCAACCTCTCGGGCGGCCAGCGCCAGCGCCTTGCCATTGCGCGGGCGCTGCTCACGAGTCCGCGCATCCTCATCTTCGACGAGGCCACGAGCGCGCTCGACTTCGAGACCGAACGCATCATCCGCGACAACATGAAAGCGATCTGCGCGGGGCGCACGGTCATCATCATCGCGCACCGCCTCTCCGCCGTGCGCCACGCGGACCGCATCATCGCCATGGACCACGGCCGGATCGTCGAGCAGGGTGATCACGACGCGCTGCTGCGTCACGGCGGCTACTACGCCCACCTCGTCTCCCTGCAGGACGCCTGAGCATGAAAGCGATGAAACTTCAGGCGTTCGCCGATCTCGTGAGGCGCTACGCCGCGGTGTGGCGCGCCGTGTGGGATGTACGCAGGGAACTGGAAAGGCCCGCGCGCGATGCCAACCAGCTCGCCTTTCTGCCCGCGGAACTGGAACTGGTCGAGACGCCGGTGCATCCGGCGCCGCGCTGGACGATGCGCGTGCTGGTGGCGCTCACCGTGATTGCATTGCTGATTGGTGTGCTGGGGCGTCTGGATATCGTGGTAACGGCCAGCGGCGAGTTCATCCCGAATGCGCGGGTCAAGACGATCCAGCCGGCGATTACCGGCGTGGTGCGCGAGATCGGTGTGCGCGACGGCGAACGGGTCGCAGCCGGCCAGCTGCTCATGAAACTCGACACGACACAGGCCGCCGCCGATGCCGACAAGGCGCACGCCTCGCGGCTCGATGCCGCCCTGGCTGCGGCACGCGCGAACGCCCTGCTCGCGGCCCAGCGCGACGGCAAGCCGCCCGTGGTGGCGAACGTCGACGATGCGCCTGAGGCCCGCATGCAGGATGCGCAGCGCCAGGCCGAAGGCGCGTGGCTCGAATACCGCGACCAGTACATGGGCGAACAGGCGGAACTGGCAAAGCGCCAGGCGGAGCTCGACAGCACGCGCGCGGAAATCGCCAAGCTCGTGGCAACCGCCCCGCTCGCGCGCCAGCAGGCCGATGCTTACCGGGCGCTCGTTGCGGACAAATACGTTGCACGCAACGATTACCTGGACAAGGAACAAAGCGCCCTGGACAAGGAAAACGAGCTCACGGCACAGCGCAGCCACGCGAACGAACTGGCCGCGGGGATCGCGGAGCAGCGCGCACAGGTCGAGGCGACCGCCTCGAAGTTCCGGCACGACCAGCTCGACGATCTGGAGAAGGCCACGCAGCAGCTCACGCAAAGCCGTGACGACGAAACCAAGGCGCAGACGCGCCAGTCGCTCATGAGCCTCACCGCGCCGGTGGCGGGCACCGTGCAGCAGCTTTCGGTGCATACGCTGGGCGGCGTGGTGACCACCGCGCAGTCGCTCATGGAGATCGTGCCGGACGACGCGCTGGAAGTTGAAGCACGACTGCAGAACAAGGACGTGGGTTTCGTGCAGGCGGGCCAGCGCGCGGCCGTGAAAGTCGAAGCATTTCCTTATACGCGCTACGGCTATCTGAACGGCACCATCACCGAAGTTTCGAACGACGCGGTGCAGGACAAGAAGCTCGGGCTGACGTTTCCGGTGCGTATCCGGCTGGAAACGAACCGCATCCGCGTGGACAACCGCTGGATCACGCTCACGCCCGGCATGGCGGTGACGGCCGACATCCGCACGGGCAAGCGCAGCGTAGTCGGGTACTTCCTCGATCCGCTGCTGCAGACCGCCCAGGAGGGGATGCGTGAGCGCTAGGAGAAGAACCGCACGGCTCGCGCTGCTGGCCGGCCTGGCCGTCTTGAGCGGTATCGCGCACGCCTTCGACGTGCTGCGCGCGGAACAGAACATCTCCGCGACCGCGGCGGGCGCCATGGACCCGGCATGCGGGTTCGACACGGCGCCGGGCCGTCCGCTGCGCCTCGCGGAGGCAGTCGAACGCACGCTGTGCAACAACCCGAAGACGCGGGAAGCCTGGGCGGCCGTGAAAGCCCAGGCGGCCGGCGTCGGCGCGGCGCGCGCGGCCTACCTGCCGCAGATATCGGCCAACCTTCAGGGGATGCGCGACCACTCGGTGATCGATGTCGACAACCACCCGCTGCTGGGCTCGGATATCGAATCGACCGTGCATGCGGAAAGCGTAAGCCTGAACTGGCTGCTGTACGACTTCGGCGGCCGCGAGGCGGCACTGCGCAACGCGAACGCCCTGCTCGACGCCGCCCGCGCGACACAGGACGCCACCCTGCAGGAATTCTTTGCGACAGCCGCCAAGGACTACTACGCGGCCCAGGCGGCAATCGGCGAGCTTGTGGCGGCCAGCGACGTCGAGGACATGACACGCCAGAGCATGATCGCCGCCCAGGCGCGGACCGACAAGGGCGTGGCCCCCATCACCGATGCCCTGCAGGCGCAGACGCAGCACGAGCAGGCGGTGTTCAGCCTGACAAAAGCGCAAAGCGATGCGCAGACGGCACTGGGTACGCTCGCCGCCGACATGGGCCTCACGCCCGATATTCCGCTGGACGTGCCGCCGGTGACGGAGAACGCGGACACGGGCAAGACCTTCAGCGAGCCGGTTGCGCAGATGATCCGCGACGTGCAGGACACGCATCCGACGGTGCGGGCCGCGCAGGCGCAGTACGAGGCCGCGCTGGCGAAAGTCTCGCAGACGCGCGCGCAGGGCCTGCCCTCCCTCAGCCTTGTGGCCAAGTACAGCCGCAACAACCAGCCGCAGAGCCTCGGGCTTGGGATGCCGACGTATCCGGCGACGGGTCACGATGCTTACATTGGCGTGCAACTGGACATTCCGCTCTTCGAGGGATTCGGTCGGCACTACCAGATTGATCAGGCGAGAGCGCAGGCCGAACGGCAACAGGACGCCGTGGACGACGCGAAGCGGCAGGTCGCGCTGGATGTGTGGAGCAGCTACCAGACGCTCACGGGCGCGACGAAAAACGCGGAGAACAGCGCAAACCTGCTGGCGATTGCCCAACGCTCATGGGATGCCGCGAAGCATCGCTACGACGCGGGCGTAGGAAACATCCTCGAACTGATGAACACGCAGGCGGCGCTGGCCAATGCGAAGCAGCGGCGCGTTCAGGCGCTGGCGGATTGGGATAACGCGCGGGTGAATCTGGCGGCAAAGCTGGGGACACTCGGGCGGCAGGATTTGTAGCGACGCGATAGTTCCAGCGCCCAACTCACAACGGAAACAGTTCCGGAAGCTGCGCCGCCATGGCGCAGCTTCCATCAGCCCGATCCGGGATTCCAGATCGGTTAATCATGCTCAACTCAAATGGGAGCATTTATGAGCATTTCGTTCTACGAAGTTACGCAACCCAATACCACGTACACCACGGACGATGCAATATTTGACGTCGAGAGCGGCGCCACTCTGGACGCCCAAGGATCGTCGAATACGGTAATTCTGGAAACCGGGGCAGGCTACGTCACCATTGAGGGGACGGGCAATGCGCTCAACGGTTCGAGCATCAGCGGCGTAGGCGCCACGATTTACGGTGCGAACAACTCCGTTTCCGTCGGAGCCAACAGCCGCATTATGGATAACGCCAATAGCGACACCATCACTGTTGGCGCAAACAGCTGGGTCTATGCCGCCGGCTCGAACGTCACCGTTAATGCTACGCAAGGGGGCACCCAGATTACCGCCTTCGATGCAAATACGATCAGCGGCAACAATGACGTGATCGATCTTTGCGCCACAACGCATGTAATGACCATCAACGGAAACAGCAACTCGATCAGTGCCAGCACTGCCGTACAGCCCAGCAACTCGGTGCAACTCAGTGTGAATGGTTCGAACAACTCGATCAACATCGCCCAAACTCTCGACCAAAATAACTCCCCAATCGAGTCAGTTTCCGTCACGACAAGTTCCGGGTCGTTTATCGAGAATGGAAACGTGATTGTGCTTACCGGCGGCGCCAGCCTGGACAACAGCCAGGTCTACCCCAACAACCTGTTTGTCAATTTCGGCAACGGAAATACGCTTGATATCGACGGCATTCAAGCAGGAACGCTGATCGAATCTATCGACGCATCGGGTAACGCAACCTGGTCGGTATGGCAAAACCCCGGGCTGCAAAGCACGGGCGTTGGCGCATCAGCCAATCCGCAAGCACAACAGCTCGTCCAGTCGATGGCCTCCTACGCCGCTGCTCCCGCTGGTGTTTCGTCGACGCTCACGGCACAGAACTCGGCGGCTTCACCCCTCCTTGCTTCTTCACATCATTAAGCGACCGACGCGCGGCAAACCACGAATCAGTGGTTAGCCCGCATCGCGTCGACCTGCATGTGTACGTGGGAAGCGTGGTCTAACCTGCCCGCCGCGCGCAGCGCACGCTGCGCGCGTTCCCCCCACGATGAGAGCCCCCACCGGAAGCATCTGTCGCTGCCGGTGGATCAAACGGCGCAAGCCAAACCTGTCGTTTTCCCTGGAGTACCTGCCATACCGGGTTTTGCGGTCTAAATAACGTCCAGATTTTTGCCGTTATATATTCCATGATTGGCGCTTTGTTCCATTAAAGAAACATAAGCGAGACTCCGGCAACCCGACCCGCCCCTTCCACAATGACAAACCTCACGCTCAACGCACGCATCGCCTCCACGATCGCGTTCCTCGCCCTGCTGCTGATCGCGACCGGCGCGATCGGCATCGTCGGCATGGCCGAAAGCGACCGCGCCCAGCACGAGGCCTATGAGACCCACTACGCGTCGGTCGTCGCTCTGGGCAAGTCGGGCACGGCCATGTCGCGGGCCCGCTTCGGACTGGACTGGGCGATCGCCAATCCGCAGTCGCCGCAGCTAGGCATGCAACTGGACCGTGCCAACGGCCTGCTCGCGGATTCCGACCGGCACTGGGCCGATTTCCGCGCACTGCCGAAGACGCCGGAACTCGCCGCCCTCACCGACGACCTCGACGCGAAGCGCAACGCCGTGCGTCACGACGGCATCGACCGCCTGATCGCGGCGATCCGCAGCGGCAACACGGGATGGATGGACGAGAACCGCGCACAGCATCTGATTGCGCTCTACACGGCGATGAACACGAGCCAGAGCGCGCTGGAACAGTATCTGGACAAACAAGCAGCACAAGCGGAGGAGCACTCGACCAGCCTCTTCCACGCCATGCTCGCCACCTGCACGGCGAGCATCGTGCTTGCGCTCGGCGTGGCGTTCCTGAGCTGGCGCGCCCTGCGCCGCGCGATCATGACGCCGCTCGCGAGCGCGCTGCACCAGTTCGACGCGATTGCCGCGGGCGACCTCAGCACGCGCGTGACGGTGCGAACGAACGACGAAATGGGCACGCTGCTGCGCGCACTCGGCGCGATGCAGGAGCGCCTGCTGGGCACGGTGGCCTCGGTGCGCACCGGTTCCCAGGCGATTGCCTCGGCCACGCAGGAAATCGCGGCGGGGAATCAGGATCTCTCGCAGCGCACCGAGGAGCAAGCCGCCTCGCTGGGCGAAACCGCTTCGGCCATGGAGCAGCTCACGGCCACGGTCCAACTGAACGCGGCCAATGCCGAACAGGCCAGCGGCCTCGCGCGCGACGCGTCGCATCTCACTGCGAACGGCCGCGACGCCATGAGCGGGGTGATCGAAACCATGCGCGCGATCCACACGGGCTCCGCCCAGATGACGGGCATCGTCGGCACGATCGAAAGCATCGCCTTCCAAACGAACATCCTCGCGCTCAATGCCGCCGTGGAAGCGGCGCGTGCCGGCGACGAGGGCCGCGGCTTCGCCGTTGTGGCAGGCGAAGTGCGCAGCCTTGCGCAACGCTCGGCGACGGCGGCGCGCGAGATTGGCGCGCTGATCGCCGAATCCACGTCGCGCGTCGAGCGCGGCGCGAGTCTGGTGGAGAACGCAGGCGGAACGATGCAGCAGGTGGAGGCCGCGGTTACGCGAGTGACGAGCATCGTGGGCGAAATCGCGCAAGCCTCGCGCGAACAGAGCGAAGGCATCCAGCAGGTTGGCCTCGCAATCACGCAGATGGACGAAGTCACGCAGCAGAACGCCGCGCTCGTGGAGCAATGCGCAGCCGCGGCAGCCTCGCTTTCCGATCAGGCACATGCGTTGCGCGAATTGACCGGAGGCTTCAAAGTTGCCTGAACGCGCGGCAAACGTCATAGAATTGCCGAATGCAAACTTACGTCGCTTTCCTGCGTGCCGTGAATGTGGGCGGCACCGGCAAACTACCCATGGCGGAACTCCGCGCCATGGCGGAAGCCGCCGGCTTCGCGAACGTGCGCACCTATATCGCGAGCGGCAACCTCGTCTTCTCCAGCGCGCTTTCCGAAGCGAAAGCCAAGGGTGCACTCGAACGCCGCCTCGACGAGTACGCCGGCAAGCCGGTGGGCGTGCTCGTTCGCACGGGCGGAGAACTGACCGCGGTACTGCGCGCCAATCCGTTCACCGCCGCGGCGCCCGACCGTACGGTTGCGATCTTCCTCGACGCGCCGCCGCCCGCCGACACGCTTGCGCACGTGAGCGGCCTCGGCACTGAGGCAATCGCGCTCGGCAAGCGCGAGATCTATGTCCATTACCCGGACGGCATGGCGCGCACGAAGCTCAAGATTCCAGCGGCAAAGTCGGGCACGGCGCGCAACATGAATACCATTGCCACGCTGGCCGAATGGGCTGCGCAATGAGCCAGAGATAACCCTTCGCGCCTTGGTTCATCAGAACTTGTGCTGGACCGAAACGGTGGCGCCCGTATCGTGGCCGTGCGTGACGGAAAGGTGCGCACTGGCGGAAACGCGCCAGTCGTTGACCATCATCGCGAGCCGGCGCGTGGTATGCGCGGCTGAGCCCGTGCCTTCGTCCGCCAACTGCAGCAGGCTCAGCAGCGTAGCCGACGAAGCCACCGCACCCAATCCGCTCCCAGGGGATGTTGCTTGCGGTTGCGGTTGCAAATGCAAGGGACCGGAAGGCGGTGGCACGACAGTGCGTTCGAACGCTCCGGGTGCCGCAGCATAGAAGTCGGAAGGACTAAGGCCGGCCGTGGCCTCCTGATACGACGAATACTGCAAGGCGTAGTGGAAAACGTACTGGCCCGGCTCCGGTATGGGAGAAACGACCTCCATGGGCAGCGGCGCAATCGAGGCGAGCAGCACGTCGGCGGATGCGCTGTCGGCGACACCTTCCGCCAGGGCATTGCCGCTCAGGGCAAGGCAGATCACGCTGGTGGCCCAGCGCGGTTCGTGACGGCCTATCGTGAGCATGATTTTCATCCCGCAAGGATTCAAAACATCACACTTCACAGGATACGGATCAGCGCGCCGGCGGCCCGCTTCGGCCCGCCGAACGACCAACCCGCCCGCCAGCCGGAAGTCATGGAGGCAGGCCAACACCGCAGCAATAGCAAGGGATCCTTTTCTTTATAGTCGAAACTGGAAAAGGCACCAAGTCGGCTTGCATCGGAGCCTTTCGCTCAGCCTGGCCAGCACCTTTACCCATACACCGGGCGATGCGTAGATGAACGCTTGATCGACTCGGCAATCGGTTGGCGAGACGCGACGCCTCGCCAACGCGTGCCGTGAGCTTCGGGCATGTCGCCGTTCGCTTACCTTGAAGCGTGCCCGGTCCTCAAGCCTCGAGTTGCTCGAGCACCTTGCCCTTGGTTTCGATGCCGAGCAGATGCACGGCAACGGCGGCCAGGAACGGCGCAGCCGCGAGAATGTAGAACGCCACGTCGAGGTTTCCGCCGATCATGGTCTTCGAAACGATGGTGGGCGCGAAGATGGCCGCCACCTTGAGCCATGCGCCGCCCATACCGCAACCCATGGCGCGGATGCTGGTGGGATAGAGCTCCGGCGTATAGACATAGGCCGTGATGAACCCGCACGCGAGGAAGCCCAGCGAAAAGGCACAGAACGTCGCGACCACGTAGACCGACATGGCGTGGCAGATGCCGGCCAGCGCGAGCGACAGCGCGCACAGCACGAACGAGACGTTGATGATGGGCTTGCGGCCCACCTTGTCGACGAGCAGCGCGCAGGTGAGCGAGCCCACCACGCCCAGCACGGATGCCGCCACCGCCAGATTCAGCGCGAGTTGCAGCGGCGCATGATAGATCGTGCGATAGATGGTGGGCAGCCAGGTCGAAAGACCGTACTGGATGAAGCCGCAGGTCATCCACAGCATTGCCACGGCGATCGAGCGCTTGAGGTAGGCCGGGCCGTAGAGATCCTTGACGCGGCGCTCCGGGTGGCGGTTGACGAGCGCGTCGAACTCCGCTGCATCCGGGATCGGTTCGAGCACGCCCTTCACCTTGCGCTCGAACGCGCTCACGGCAATGTGCGCGTCTTCCAGACGATGGTGTTCGGCAAGCCAGCGCGGCGACTCGGGCACGAGACGGCGCAGCGTGAAGAACAGGATCAGCGGCAGGCCGCCGATGAAATACATGGCCTGCCAGCCGAAGCGCGGCACCATCCAGGCGCCCAGCGCATTCGAAGCGAGCAGGCCGATAGGAAACACGATTTCGTAAAGCAGAACGAACCGTCCGCGTCCGTGCGCCCGGCTGATCTCGTTGATATAGGTGGCCGCCACCGGCAGTTCGCCGCCAAGGCCCAGCCCCTGCACCACGCGCAGCGCCGCGAACGCCGCGAAGGTGGGCGCGAAGCCGCACGCAATGCTCGTCACGCCGATGATCCCCGAGCTCCATGCAATCGCGCGCACGCGGCCGTGTCGCTCGGCAAGCCACGGAAAGAGGAATGCGCCGAACAGCTGCCCGATCGACCCGGAGGCGATCAGAAAGCCGATCTCCCACGGCGTGAGATGCCACTTCTGGATGAGGATCGGCAGTGTCGCGGCGATTGCGATCACGTCGAAGCCATCGAAGAACGTGGCGAGGCCGATGAGGATGCGCGCGCGCACCTGCATCGCATTGGTCGGCAGGCGTTCCAGCCGCGCGATGATCGAGCCGCGCGTGTGGGTCTCGCCCACGGTCGCCGCGCCCTGCCGCCCGATGAAGTTATCGATGGTTCCCATGCGTCTCGTCCATTCCCGTTTCGTTGGTCTACGCAAGCGCCTTGCTGGTGTCGGTCAAGGTCGAAAGATCGACCGCTCGGCCCTGGCTCATCCATTTGCGCGCGAGCTTCAGGTCGCGTGCCGCGTTGATCGCGATCACGCCGCGCAGATGGCCGAGCTCCACGAAGAAGAGCGACGCGCGCTTTTCATCGAGGTTGCCGCGCACCGCCAGTTCGGCGTCCGCGGGCAGGTCGCCCAGGATCTGCAGGTTCACGTCGTATTGATCGGACCAGAACCACGGAATTTCGGCGTACGGAGCTTTCACGCCCAGCACGGCCTTTCCCGCCGCGATGGCCTGGTTCTGCGCGTTGGCCCAGGACTCCAGCCGCACGCGCCGCTTGAGCCACGCATTCGGATGATTGGCCACGTCGCCGCAAGCAAACACGTTCGGGTCTTCCGTCGCGCCGTATTCGTCCACCACGATGCCGTCCGCCACCGCGAGGCCCGCGGCTTCCGCCAGCGCCGTGTGCGGCGCGAGGCCGACGCCGGCAACGGCGAAGTCGGCGTCGAGCGTCGAGCCGTCGGCGAAGGTGGCGCGCACGCGGCTCGCGTCCTCCGGATGATCTTCGAGCGAGACGAGCGCGGCGTTCAGGCGCACGTCCACGCCGTTCGCCCGATGCAGGTTCAGCAGGAAGTCCGATACCAGCGGCGGCAGCGAGCGCGCGCACAGGCGCGGCGCACCTTCCACCACGGTCGCCTCGACGCCGAGCTTGCGCGCCGTAGCCGCGACTTCAAGGCCAATCCAGCCGCCGCCCACCACGAGCACGCGCCGGCTCGCGCGAAGGCGTTCGCCCAGCGCCACGGCTTCATCGAGCGTGCGCAGATACGTGACGTGCGAGGTCTTCGCGACGCTCGCCGGCAGACGGCGCGCCGCGCCGCCCGTTGCGATCACGAGTCGGTCGTACTGCACCTCGCGGCCCTCGCGGGTCTTCACGATGCGCGCGGCACGGTCGATCTGCGTGGCGCAATCGGGTTGCCACGTCTCGACGTTCAGGTCTGCGAACTCATCGGGCTTGACGATGCGAACAGTGTCGATGTCCGCGTCGCCCGCGAGCACGGCTTTCGAAAGCGGCGGACGTTCGTAGGGCAGATGGATTTCGTCGGCAATCGTCACGAGGCGGCCGTCGAAGCCCTCCTTGCGCAACGTCTTGACGACCCAACCCGCCGCCTGGCCGCCACCGATCACGACGACCGTGCCGGGTGCTGCCTGCGCTTCCTGCGTGCCTTCGGTGTTCATTGCTTGCGCTCCGTCATGAACTTGCCTTCCGGCGCCTGGACGTTCTTCTGGCGGCGCGTGTTGCCGTCGAGGCCGCCGTCGATGGCCCATTCGGCGAACACGGTCGGGCCCGGCTCGAAGTCGCGCGGTTGCCATTCCGGCGTGAGGATATCTTCGTCGGCGTAGTACTCGATCAGGCCGCCCGCCGGGTTCTTGAAGTACCAGAAGTACGCCGAAGAAACGGGATGCCGGCCCGGGCCGAGCTGCGTGGTCCAGCCGCAGCGGCTGATATGCAGGCCGCCGCCGAATACCTCGTGGATGTCACGCACCGTGAACGCCACGTGATTCAACCCCTTCTTGCCGTCGGGCAGCGCGAGCAGGAACAGGTCGTGATGGCCGCCGTGCGGCGCGCAGCGCATGAACGCGCCGCGATTCGGGTAGCGGTCCGAAGTTTCGAAGCCCAGCAGTTCGTGATAGAACTTCTCCTGCTCGGCGAGGCAGTTCGTGAAGAACACCACGTGGCCGACTTCCACCGGCTCCGCGCGCTCGTAGATGGGCGAAGGCTGGTCGACGCGCAGCGTTTGCCCCCACACGTTCGACGGCGAGCCCTGCACGTCGATCTCGCGCTTGCGGGTCACTTCAATGCGGATCGCCATGCCGGCCGGGTCGTAGCAGCCCACCGCCGTGTCGGTGGAGGTATAGCCGGGCTGGCCCTTCAGGCGTTCGCGCAGGGCGTCCAGTTCTTCGCGCGTGGCCACGCCCCACGTCACTTCGCGCAGCGTCGGGCCCGCCTCGAACGCGACGGGCAGCGACAGGTCGTTCGCATCGACGGCCAGCACCGTGCAGCCGTTCAGCGTCTCGAAGCGCGCGCGAGTTTCGTCATGCGCGACTTCCTTCAAGCCCCAGTCGGCGAAAAAACGCCGACAGGTTTCGAGGTCCGTCACGCCGTAAGTAATCTGTTCGATGCCAAGAATCGTCATGATCTGTCTCTCCTGCCGTCAGGCCTTGGCCCACGGCAGCGGTGCGTCGTTCAAGCCCCAGTAGAGGCTCTTCTGCTGCATGTATTCGCGAATGCCGAGCCGCCCTTTCTCGCGGCCCATGCCACTATCTTTCCAGCCCGAGAACGGCGTGGAGATCGAAAACAGCTTGTAGGTGTTGATCCAGACGGTGCCCGCCTCCAGCGCGCGCGCCACGCGCCATGCGCGCTTATAGTCGCGCGTCCAGACACCGGCGGCGAGACCGAATACGCTGTCATTGGCTTCCTTGATCAGCGCGGCTTCGTCGTCGAACGGCATTGCCACGAGCACCGGCCCGAAAATCTCTTCCTGGCAGATGCGCGCACTGTTCTGGAGTCCTTCGAGTATGGTCGGCTGGTAGAAGAAACCGTTCTCGCGCCCCTCGCCCACCGGCCGCTCGCCGCCGCACAACAGGCGCCCGCCCTCTTCGAGACCGAGCGCCACGTAACGTTCCACCGTTTCGCGATGCTTCGCCGTGATGAGCGGACCCATCTGCGTTTCGGCCTGCTCAGGGTTGCCCACGCGCAGCTTGCGCGCGCCTTCCACGAGGCGCTTCATGAACGCGTCGTAGATGCCGCGCTGCACGAAGAGACGCGAGCCCGCAATACAGGCCTCGCCCGACGAACTGAAGATGCCGTACAGCACGCCGTTTACGGCGTGGTCGAGATCGGCGTCGTCGAACACGATGGTCGGCGACTTGCCGCCCAGTTCGAGCGAAACCGGCATGAGCTTTTCCGCAGCAATGCGCGCAATGCCGCGGCCCACGTCGGTGCCGCCCGTGAACGACACTTTCTTGACGAGCGGATGGCGCACGAGTACGTCGCCGATCACCGAGCCCTTGCCCGGCAACACGCTCAGCACGCCCTTGGGCACGCCCGCTTCCTCGCAGATGCGCGCGAGCGCGAGCGAGGCGAGCGGCGTGACTTCGGCAGGCTTGAGCACCACCGAGTTGCCGCCCGCCAACGCCGGCGCCAGCTTTTGGGCGTCCGAAGCGATCGGCGAATTCCACGGCGTGATTGCCGCGATCACGCCGATGGGCTCGTACACGCTCATCGTCAGATAGTCGCCGCGCGATGGCGTGAGCTCTTCGTCGAGCGTTTCGAGGCACGCCGCGTAGTAGCGGAACGTGTTCACCGCGCTCGCCACGAGCGCGCGCGTTTCGCCGATGGGCTTGCCGTTGTCGCGACGCTGCAGATTCGCAAGCGCCTCGTGACGCTGCGTGATGAGGTCGGCGATGCGGTACAGCACGAGCGCGCGCTGATGCGGCTTGAGCCCGGCCCAGTCGGCGCGGCGCCAGGCGGAGTCGGCGGCCACGATGGCTTCCTCGGCGTCTTCCACGCTCGCCTGCGAGACCTCCAGGTTCAGCGACTGGTCGGCCGGGTAGAGGCTTGCATAAGGCGCGGCGCGCCCGCGGCGCCATTCGCCGCCGATCAGGATGTCGCCGTTCGGCAGCAGGTCACGTATCGGGCTCGTATCGAAAGGTGTCATTTCACAGTTCCTCATGCGGGGAGCTCGCCGTGAAGCGCCGCTCGCCGCCACTACTTCGTCAGATCACGCAGCGTGCCGCACGGTTGCGCAGCGCGCGAATCGCGCTGTATGCCGTCAGCGCCGAGGTCTTCGGATTGTCCGGCAGCGGCTTGCCGCACATTTCCAGCGACATCTCGCCGAACGCACCACGCGCGACGATGCGATGCACGTTGCGCTGGACCGCCGGATCGGCGATCAGGCGCACGGTTGTCTGGTCGAGGCCGAGGCCCGCCAGCGCAATCGTCGCCGCCACGTTCGCGTTCTTCGGAAAGAGACGCGCCGCTTCGCGCGCACTGCCTTCGAAGATGACGCGCTCGCTCGTGAGCGTGCGCAGATCGCAGACCTCTTCGGCCGGCGTATCGAGCCATCCGAGCGGCGGCTTGCGGCCCGTGTAGAGCACTTCGTCGAGGCCGCCCAACTTCGCCGCCGAAAGCGCGTCGATACCGCCAATCGCGCCCGAGAGCAGCGTGAGCGTGGCCTGCCCTTCGTCGGCCGCGAGCGAGAGCCGTTCGAGCAGATCGACGTCCGAGAGCGCACCAATCGAGGCCACCGCGCAGTCCGTGCCGGCCTTCAGGAGCGGCACGACGTGATCGACGAGCGCGCCGTGTCCCGCGCATTCCAGCGCGAACTGCGGACGGCTGGACAACGCCGCCACCGACGACACGACCTCCACCGACGTACCCACCACATCGCGCACCTGACCCGCGTGCTGCTCTGGCACGATGACGTGCGAGACGTGCACGAGCGGATCGGCCGCCACGGCGCGATACACCGTCTGTCCGATCGCGCCGAAGCCGATCATCGCGATGTCGACGGGCGCCTGCGCAGCGCCCGGGTTGGCCCCATTAGGCATGTTGCGGCTCCTCTTTACGCACCGGCGGCCCGGCGAAGACCGTCTCGAAGCTGCCCACCGACTTCATGTCCACTTCCAGCAGCACGGGGCCCTCGAACGCAAGGCCTTCGCGGATCGTGGCGTCGGCTTCGTCGAGCGATGAAAGTCGGTAGTGCTTGAGACTCAGACTCGCGCAGAACTGCGCGAAGTCCGGCTGGTGCAGATCGACGAACATGCGGCGGCCGCCGTACTGCGCGTCCTGGATGTTGCGGATCACGCCATAGCACTGATCGTTCATCAGCACGATCATGACGTTGGCCTTTTCCTGCACGGCCGTCGCGAGTTCGCCGACGTTGACCATCAGGCCGCCGTCGCCCACGAGGCAGACGGTCTTCGCCGCCGCGCCCGCCAGCGCCGCGCCGATCGCCATCTGCATGCCCTGGCCGATGCCGCCGCCGAGCGCATGCACGCCCGCGCGCGGGCTGAAGATCTTCAGAAGACGATTGCCCCACGTGCTGTTCGAGATCGTGACGTCACGCACCCAGTTGTAGTCGCGGCCCACGGCGCGCTGGAGCGCTTCCACGAGACGGCGATACGGGCCGAGACCCTTGGCCGTTTCGGCCACCGCCGTTTCGTGCGCCGCCGCGAGATCGGCCGCGAACTGCGGATCGACCTTCAGCTTGCCTTCGAGCTTCGTGGCCAGCGCGTCGAGCACCGCCGCCGAATCGCCATGCACGAAGAGCGCGTTGCGATAGCCACGGTTGTCCGCCAGCGCATCCGCATCCACGCGGTAGAGCGGTTGCGGCAGGCCGAGCTTGTACTTCAGCGTTTCGTTGCCGCGCAAGCGCGAGCCCACCACGAGCATCGCGTCGCACGTTTTATAGAACGTCTCCACGGGCGCGCTCACGTTGAATGCGCCGAGCGTGGCCGGATGATCTTCGGGCAGCACGCCACGGCCCTGCACGCTCGTCACCACGCCGAAGCCCAGCGCGACGAGGCGCTCGACCGCCGCGCGCGCATGACGCGCGCCGCCGCCAAGCCACAGCAGCGGACGCTTCGCCTTCGCGAGCGCGTTCGCCAGTTCTTCCACACGCGCGTCGTCGTGCGTGAGCGCCGTGAGGTGCGGTGCGCCGAGATCGGCGGGCCAATCGATCAGCGCGGCCTGGATGTCGATGGGAATCTCCACGCTCACGGGGCCGCTCGGCGCGGTCCGTGCAACGCGCACCGCTTCGCGGATCGTGGGCAACGCCGTTTCGACCGAGCGCACGCGGAACGCGGCCTTCGAGATCGACGAAAGCATGGTCAGCTGATCCGGCGCCTCGTGAATGTAGGCGAGGTCCTGGTCGAGGTATTCGGTTTCGATCTGGCCGGTGATGTGCAGGAGCGCCGTGCCCGCGGTCAGTGCCTCGACCATCGCGCCCGCCGCATTGCCCGCCGCCGTGCCCGTGCTCGTGAACGCCACGCCCAGGCCGCCCGAAACGCGCGCGAGGCCGTCCGCCATGTTGACCGCGCCCGCTTCGCCGCGCGCGCCGACGTAGCGGATCTTGCCGCGCCGGCCGATGGCGTCGAGGATCGGCATGTTGTGAATCGAGATCACGCCGAACGTGGTCTCCACGCCGCATTGTTCGAGAAAGGCGGCAATCAGTTCGCCGACGGTGGTTTTGTTAGACATGACGTGCTACGCCTCCAGATACATCGATATGACTGCCCGTCGTATAGGACGACAGGGACGTGGCCAGATAAAACAGTGCCCGGGCCGCTTCTTCGGGGCGGCCGAAACGGCCAAGCGGAATGTGTTTCGTGCGCGCGAGCTCGCCGGTCCAGTCTTCCCAGCTCTGGCCCGGCTTCGCTTGCGTTTCGTAGCGGCGGCGCCACTGGCCCGACTCCACGATGCCGATCAGGATCGAGTTCACGCGAATGCGCTCGGGCGCGAGTTCGCCCGCGAGCGACTTGATGAGGCTCAGCACCCCGGCGCGCGCCGAGGACGTCGCCACCATATGCGGCTCCGGCTGCAGCGCGAGCAGCGAGTTCACGCAGACGATGGCTGCGTTGCCTTGCTTCGCTGTACTACGCAGCATCGGCAGGAACGCGCGCGTCGGGCGGATGATGCTGAAATACTTGAGGTCCAGTTCTTCGCGCCACGCTTCGTCGGTGGTATCCGCGAAGGTCGAGACGCGGCCCTGCCCTGCGTTGTTCACGAGCATATCGGTGCGGCCGAAGCGCTTTTCGACTGCGCCGGCGAAAGCGGCCACGTCGTCGGCATTCAGCACGTCGCAGCGCGCGGCCAGCAGTTGCGCCTGCGGGAAGCGTTCGCGCAAGCCCTGCTCGGCGCGTGCGAGGCGCTCGGCGTCGCGGCCGCAGATCGCGACCGAAGCGCCCGCCTGCAGAAAGAGTTCGGCCGTCGCGAGGCCGATGCCGGACGAACCGCCCGTCACCACCGCAACCTGACCGGTCAAGTCGATTTGAATCATCTGATCCCCAATGCCTTCATATACGGGCTGCCCTTGCGAGTGCTGTCTTGCGCCCCGCTCTGCGAACCGCCTTTACCAGGCCGATAGTTGAGCCGTCGCGAGAGATCGTTGGCGGCGCGGAGCACCTTGTCGATCAGCCCTGCGTCGAGCAACTGGGCGTCGATGGCCGGACGCGGGATCGTCGTGGTGATCACCGCAACGATGCGCCCCGTGTCGTTGCGCACGGGCGCCGATACCACCGAAATGCCGCGCTCGAACGAAGATTCGCTCACCGCATAGCCTCGTTCGGCATCCTCACGGATACGGGCAAAAAGCTCTTCCACGGTCTCGGGCGTCTGCGGCGTGAAGCGTTCGAGCGTCGGCTCCGGATAAAGCGCGCGCAGCTCGTCCAGCGTGAAGTCGCCCATCAGCACCTGGCCGTGCGTGGTGGCGTGCGCCGGCAGGCGCGTGCCCACGTTCACCTTGACCGAGCTGAAGATGGGCGCATGGCTTTGCGCCTTCGCCACGAAAACGATGTCGCGGCCGTCACGGATCACGATATGCGAGGTGAGACCAGTTTCGTCGCGCAGCGCCTCGATGAGCGGCAGGCCGAGATCGGTGAGCTCCAGCGAGCTCAGGTACTCGAAGCCGAGGCGCAGCACCGCCACACCCAGCCGGTAATTGCGGTCGCGGTCCGCGCGCTCGAGAAAGCCCAGCGCTTCGAGCGTTTGCAGCAAGCGAAACACCGTCGTGCGCGGAATGCCGAGGCGCCGCGACAGCTCGGGCGCGTCGAGCACGGGCTCGCGCGGCGAAAATTCGGTGAGAATACGCAGCCCCCGTTCCAGACCCGGCACGCGATAGTTCGTATCGCTGCGGTCTTCGTCGGCGCCGGGGGTCGCTCTGGCGAGATCGGGTGTCATTCAGTGACTCCGTTGTCCTTCGGCCGCGCGGCAGAACGCGTCGATCAACGCGTCGTAGGCCGCCGGTGCTTCGATATAGCCCGCATGACCGGCGCGCGGCACGAGCCGCAGCGGCACGCGTGCCGCCTGCGCCAGCCGTTCGCACGCGGCGGGCGGCGTGATGCTGTCCTCGGCGCCTACGGCCATGCCCACGCGGCCCCGGAAAATCGCGAGGTCGGCGGCAAGATCCGCGTTCGCGAGCAGGTGCGTGGCCTGCGCGTAGCCGTGCGGCAGCACGCGCGACATGTTCCAGCGCACCCAGGCGCGCGCCGTCTCGTCGGCGTGCGGCGAGAGCATGTTCGCGCTGCGCTTTTCGGCAAGACCCGCCGGGCCGAGTTCGGCCAACATGGCGAGGCGCGCATCGCGCTTTTCGGCGCGCAGTGCTTCGCTAGCCGCGCCGTAGCCGCCTGCGGGCGAAATCAGGAGCAGCCCCGCCAGCCGCTCCTGATTCGCTGCAGCGAAAGCACCCGCAACGATCGCACCAAGCGAATGCCCTGCCAGCACGCAACGTGCAATGCCGAGCGCGTCGAGCCAGCCGGCCAGCCGTTGGGCGTAGTCGGCCGCCACGGGCGATCCGGCCGTGACCGGCGTGGAAGCGCCATACCCCGGCGCGTCCCAGGCCAGCACACGGCGCGAGGCGCCCAGCGTTTCGAACTGCTGAACCCAGGAAGCCGCGCCCGAACCGATGCCATGAAGCAGCACGAGCGGCAGCGCGTCGTCCGGCGTTCCTGACGCCTCGCGATACGCCACGCTTGCGCCCCCCACGTCGGCAAGCTGTACCGGGAAGCGGGCAAGGCGAGCTTCGAGCGGTGCGGCGGCTTCGGTGGCGGGTGTGATGAGGGTGTTCATGGCAACCGGTTCAGTCGTTGAAAATACGGATTCCTTACTTCTGCAGATCGCGCTTGATCTTCGCGAGCGGCGAATCCGGCGGATAGGTCGGCGTAATGGGCTTCGGCGAGCCGAGCATCACGCACATCAGCGCGTCTTCCTCGCCGACGTTGATTTCCGTGCGGTACACGCCGGGCGGCACCGAGATCAGGTCGCGCTCGCCGAGCACGGCCTCCCAGGTCTTGCCGTCCTTCTCGCAGATCACCTTCATCTTGCCGCGCAGCACGAAGAAGATTTCTTCCACGTCCATATGGATGTGGCTCGGGCCGATGTTGCCGGCCGGAATCACCATCGTCGAAAACGTGAAGCCACCTGCGGGCACCGTGTTCACGTCCTTCGCGACACCCGTGCCGCCCGTGCCCACGTAGCGCATCTGCGCGCGGCGGTACTTCGGGTCATAGTCGGCCTGGAACTTCAGCGCGTCCCAGTCGTAGCGGCGCGTTGCATAGCGCGCCACGCGGCCTTCCATCCATTGTTCGAAGGTGGCGTCGTCGGGTTGGTCCCACGACTTGCGCTCGATATCGGCATCAGCCATCGATTTCTCCCTGGGTTCGGTTGGTTGAGATCAATTCATCACGAAGCCGCCGTTCACCGGCAGCAGTTGGCCCGTCACGAAGCGAGCGGCATCGGTAAGCAGGAACAGCACAGGCCCCGTCACGTCCTCGGGCACCTGGGAGCGGCGCAGCGCGCGGCCTTCGAGGTAGTACGCGTGGCGTTCCGCAGGCACATAGGCCGTCGCCTCGACTTCGGTCAGTCCCGGCGCGATGGCGTTGACGGTGATGCCGTCGTTGCCGAATTCGCGGGCGAGCGAGTGCGTCATCGCGATCACGGCGCCCTTGCTGGCCACATAGGCGAGCAGCTTCGGCGCGCCCCACAATGCGGTGTCCGAAGCAATGTTCACGATCGCGCCACGGCCCGATTCCGCCAGCCAACGCTGCGCCGCCGTGCACATGAGCCACGTGCCGCGCACGTTGACGTTCATGACGGCGTCCCACGTGTCGACACTCAGTTCACCGGCAAGCTTGCCGCCTGAATTCGTGATCGCCGCGTTGTTGATGAGGCTGTCGATGCCGCCCATGCGCCGCGCCGCGCCCTCGATGAACGTGCGGATGCTCTCCGGCTGCGCGAGGTCGAGCGGCGCATAGCCCACGTCATGCCCCTGCGCCGCGAGCGAAACCGCAAGTGACGCGCCGGCGTCGTGCAGCACGTCGCCGAAGGTCACGCGGGCGCCGGCCGCGGCCAGCGCCGTCACGAACGCCGCGCCCAGGCCCCGCGCGCCGCCGGTCACGACGACGCGCCGGCCGGCCAGGCTCGCCTGTGCCACGGTGTTATGCATGGCTGTGGCCCGCCGCTTGCGCGCCCTGCGTTGCGCCTTGCTTTGCGTCCTGCTGGGCACGCCAGGCATCGAGCTCGGCGAAGTCCTGCTGCGCGCGCTGGCGCAGCATGCGGCGCACGCGCGTCATGCCCACGTCGTGCTGATAGAGGAATTCGTGGTCGCGCGCGTTCGGCGCCATGCTTTCGAGAACGTAGCGGTCCTGCTCCAGCACGGCCCAGTGCAGCCCTTCCAGGCGGTTGCGGTACAGGAAGCGCCACGCGTCGCGCTGCCAGCCCTGCACCTTGCGCGTGCGCCAGAAATAAACCTGGCAGTGCTTTTCATCCACGGGCACGGCGAAGCCGATGATGCCGAAGTTGCCACCCGGGCCGAACTTCTTCTTGTACGGAATGGCGAGGCGCATCCAGAGGGTGCCCGTGTCGCCCAGTTCCACCCAGTCGAAGTTCACGTCGCGCTGGCCGACCTTCTCGAACATGAGGCCCGTTTCGGTCTTGCGCACGCGCATGTCGGCCTGCTTGTCGCCCTCGGCCATCGAGTGCGAAGTCGCGTGCAGGTAGGCGCCATGCATCGGGTCCATCACGTTGTCGATCGCGTACTGGTAATTGCACTTCCAGTTCGACATGCAGAGGAAGCTCGCGTACGACTCGTCCACCAGTTCTTCCGGCAGCACGAGCGGCGCCGGCTCCTTGTGCGCTTCGTCGCCGAACCACAGGAAGATCGCGCCTGCGTGCTCTTCGACCGGGTACGACTTCACGCACTTCTGGCCTTCCAGCGGGCAGGCCGCCACGGCCGGCACGCTCTGCACCGTGCCGCCGCCGTCGATTTCGATGCCGTGATACCAGCACGCCACGCGGTCGCCGAGGTTCCAGCCCAGCGAAAGGCGTGCGCCGCGGTGTGGGCAGCGGTCTTCGAGCGCGCGGACCTTGCCGTCCTGATCGCGCCACAGCACGATCTGGTCGCCAAGACGCGTGATGCCGACGGGCGCGCTGCCAACCTGCCAGCTCGGCGCGACGGGATACCAGTAATTACGCAGGCCGCGGTCGAGATAGGCGCGGATCGGATCGGCGGCGCCGGCTGCTTCGGGAGTGGGGGACGTCATCGTGAGACTCCGGATACTTGTTCGGTGTGACGGTGCTGGACCGTGTATGTCGGCGAGCCCGCTTATTCGGCGAGCAGACGGAATTCGGCGGTCAGTCGCTCCGCGGTCCACGGCGCGCCTTCGGGCGTGCGGAAACCCACGCGGTTCAGTCCTGCCACCACCTCTTCGAGTTCGACGGCGCCGGCCTCGAACACCTTCTCGAGCGCATCGCCAAAGTCGTTTTCGTATTGCGTGGGCTCGGCCTTGCGGGTCTGCCACACGAGGTTCAGCGCCTCGCCTGGCTGCTCGATCACGCCCTTGCCGGCCACGTTGTTCGGTTGCGGCGCGAGCCAGGGCTTGAGCGACGGATTGAAGTTCACGGGGATTTCACGCATGTCATTCCACCTTGATCTGGATTTCTTCGCCGGCGAGACGGACCGAGTACATCTTCAGGTCGCGGCCGCCGGGCTCCTTGAGGCACTTTCCGGTAGGGATATGGAACACGGCTTCGTGCAGGGGGCATTCGACGGTGTCGCCGTCGACGAAGCCCTGCGTCAGCAACGCGAACGCATGCGGGCAGACGTTCTCGAGTGCATAGAGCTCGTCGCCCACCTTGTAGATGCCGATTTCGGTGCCGTCGAGCTTGAACTCGATCGGCGCGTCTTCGGACAGATCGCCGGCATGTCCGGCACAACGCCATTCTTCAGCCATTTCTCACCTTTCCAGGACACTCATGTTCCATACAAGGAACATTAGTTTATGTATGGTCATTATAGAAGCCGTGGCGCGCGGAAAAAACAGAAATCACACATCCCTAGGGAAAACACCGATCCTTCGTAGGAAGGAGGTGGGAACGGTGTCATCCCGCGTCTCGCGGGAGTTGCCGAAGCGCTTGAACGGAAAGGCTTTCTCCAGACAGACGGACTGCTTGACGCCAAAACAACACAGGGTATTCACCGTCCCAAAAAAGTATTTTGGCTACCGGAAAGAATCTCTATACTTTCCATAGGCGTTACGTTTGTCCATACATGGAACACAGCACGCTCAGTGTAGCCGACCGGAAAGAAGCGGCGCAACGCCAATCAAGAGGTTGAACAGGCCGGCACAAGCGATCCGGCCATTCGTCACACGTTGAGGAGTCCAAAGTTGAAGCACGTTATTGTCGCGGGACTGACCGGAATCTGCGCCGTCACGAGCGCATGGGCGCAAAGCAGCGTCACGCTGTACGGCAGCATGGATGCCGGCGTCGCCTATATCAGCAACGCGGGTGGGAGCACGAAGTGGGAAGAAGAGCAGGGTAATACCCAGCCCGATCGCTGGGGCCTGCTCGGCGCAGAGGATCTGGGCGGCGGCCTGAAGGCGGTCTTCCAGCTCGAAAACGGCTTCTACACGAACACGGGCGCGATGGCGAAGGCCGGCACGCTGTTCAACCGCGCGGCCTTCGTGGGCCTGCAGTCGAACCAGATCGGCACGCTCTCGTTCGGCCTGCAGACGCCGTTCTCCTTCGACGTGCTGGGCCCGTTCAGCACGGGTTACCTGAGCGGCAACTGGTTCGCGTTCCACCCCGGCAATATCGACGAACTCGCCGACACGAGCGTCGTGCCGTTCCAGAACTCGGTGAAATTCCGTTCTGCGAACTTTTACGGCTTCACGGCCGGCGCGATGCTGGGCCTTGGCAACACCTCCAACTTCGCAACCGGCCGCACGATGAGCTACGCGCTCACGTACAACAACGGCGGCTTCAAGGCCGGCGCTTCGTGGTCGAACGAGAACGACCGCTCGGTGTCGATGGCGACGACCGGCATCACGGAGTTCCAGGGCCAGCCGGCCGCGACGTACCTCGCCGACAAGGTGCAGAACATGGGCATCGGCGCGCAGTACTCACTCGGCAACCTGCTCGTGCACGGTCTCTATACGCGCACGAAGCTGCAGTCGAACGGCTACTCCGACACGTTCCAGAGCTACGACGCGGGCGCGAACTACCAGCTCACCGTTGCCGACACGATCGTGAGCGGTGCCTCCACTTCGACGCTCTCGGGCCGCCGCTGGTCCCAGATCGTGGTCGGCGACATCTACGCGCTCTCGAAGTCCACCCAGGTCTATGCCGACGTGCTGTACGAGCATGCGAACTCGGAAGCGTATGCCGCGCTCTTCACCGCCGGGGTGTCGAGCGGACGCAACCAGGTGAGCGTGCTCACCGGCATTCACCACTCGTTCTGATCGAGGCACGGCGCGGCGCCAGGGCCGCGCCGGTTCAGAGAAAGCCCGCCGGCAGCGGACGGCTGCGCGCGGCGCGAGCCGCGGTGGGATCGTTGGCACGCGGCCGATAGTTCAGGCGCGTCGACAGATCGACGGCCGCGCCGCACACCGCCGCGATGAGCGGCGCCCGCTGCGTTTCGCCGCCGATATCGGAGCGCGGCACCGTTACCGTGATGGCCGCCGCGATCTTGCCCGACTGATCGCGCACCGGCGCGCTCACCACCGAAATCCCCGTTTCGAACGATCCCTCGCTCAGTGCGTAGCCCTGCTCCGCGCTCTCGCGTATGCGCGCGTAGAGGTCGGTGACCGTGGCGGGCGTGCGGTCGGTGTAACGTTCGAGCTGCTTTTCCGGGTAGAGCGCGCGCAGTTCGGCCAGCGTGAAATCGCCCATCAATACCTGGCCATGCACGGTGGCGTGCGCGGGCAAACGCGTGCCCACGTGCACCTTCACCGAACTGAACATCGGATCATGCGTCTGTGCCTTCGCGACGAATACGATGTCGCGGCCGTCGCGAATCAAAAGGTGCGCGCTCAGGCCGGTCGAATCGCGCAGACGTTCGAGCACGGGCTGGCCGAAATCCGTAAGTTCGAGCGAACTCAGGTACTCGAAGCCGAGACGCAGCACGGCCACGCCCAGGCGAAACTGCCGGTCGCCGTTCACGCGTTCGAGAAAACCCAGCGCCTCGAGCGTCTGCAACAGGCGGAACGTGGTCGTGCGGGGAATGCCGATGCGCCGCGACAGTTCCGGGGCGCCGAGCACCGGCTCGCGCGCCGAAAATTCGGTGAGGATGCGCAGGCCCCGTTCGAGGCCGGGCACAAGGTACGTGGAGGCGCCGGCGCCTTCTTCGTCGGCGCCTTCGGGGGCGTTTTCATGCACTTCTGCGGCGTCCCGCGCGGCGTTCTCCTCGTCGGCGGGATGTGCTTCGCTCTTTCGCGGCCCGGTGCCGCGACGGGCGATACCGGTCGTGTTTTGTCTGGCCATTGTCGGCTTCTGTCTATCGGATGGTTCGTTGACGTCTGCAATGATAGCGCGCCATCACTTGATGACTCGCATCCCGGCCGTCTTCGCCGCTTTGGCGTCGAACGTCGCCGTGTATTCGCATTGCGCTTCGTGGCACGCGCGTTCGATCAGGCAACCGGCAAAGTCCGCGGACGATTCCTTGTACAAGCGCAGAGCTTTCCATGCGATCTCAGTCCCACCGGGATTTCCCCAGGCTGACACGCTCCCCGTTCCGTCATTAAATAAATCATGTTGATTTAATTAATGACGGAGGAGACACGTGAGAAGTCCGCATGTCGGCCAGGGCAGCAATTCGGCCAACGTCCGCCGCTTCAACGAGCGCCTCGTGTTGCAGGCGCTGCGCCGCGCCGGCCAGGCGTCGAAGGCAGATCTTGCGCGTCTCGCGAATCTCACGAGCACGGCAGTCGGCAGCATCATCACGTCATTGATCGAAAACGGCCTCATCGAAGTCACGGGCCGCCGCCTGGAAGGCCAGCGGGGCCAGCCCGCCTCTCTCCTGCGGCTCGATCCGCGCGGAGCGTTCGCCATCGGCGTGCGGCTCGATCGCACGAGCATCGAAACCGTGCTCGTCAATTTCGCAGGCCAAATGATCGAGCGGCGTTCGCACGACATGCTGCTGCCGCTGCCCCCCGTCGCCCAGGAAATCGTGCAGGGCGACATCCGCGAGCTGCTTTCGCGGCTCGATGCGCGAGAGAGAAGCCGCCTCGCCGGCATCGGCGTCGCGCAGCCGTACAACCTCGGTAGCTGGCTGCGCGAACTGGGGCTGCCCACCGATCCCTTCAGCGTGTGGAACGACGTCGACTTCGCGGGAGAGCTGGGCCGGGCGCTCCGGCTGCCCGTGTTCAGCGAGAACGACGGCAACGCCGCCGCGATCGCGGAGCTGTTCTACGGGTGCGGGCGCCAACGCGACGACTTCCTCTACCTGTTCCTCGGCCCGGCCATCGGCGGCGGTATCGCCATCGACGGCGATTGCGTGCGCGGCCTCACCGGCAACGCGGGCGACTTCGCGGTGATGCCCGTGCCGCCCAGCCGCCTGCCCTCCGCGGCCCAGCCGCCCGGCAAATGGGACATCCTGCTCTCGCGCGCCTCGTTGATCGCGCTGCGGCGGCACCTGCGCCATTACGGCGTCAGCGTGGACAGCCGCGCCGATCTCGAGGCTTGCATCGCAGAGAGGCACCCGGCCGTGGAAGAGTGGCTCGACGATTGCGTGGACGCGCTCGCGCCCTCGCTGCGCGCGGCACTGTGCGTGCTGGACCTGCCGGCCGTCGTGCTCGACGCCGACGTGGACGCCGGCCTCATCGACACGCTCATGCGGCGCCTTTCCGTTGCGGTGGCCGCGACGGCCCCGGAGGCAAGCGGCATTCCCGAACTCGTGCGCGGCACCTTCGGCCCCGATGCGGGCGCGCTGGGTGCCGCCACGCTCCCCATGTTCTACAATTTTTCGCCACGTGCAGGCATCCTGATGGGCGCCGGCGCGCAAACGCAGGAGGCAAGCCATGTCGTCTCATACTGAAACGTCGCGTCCATTGCTGGAAATGCGCGGCATCAGCAAGACCTTTCCCGGCGTGCGCGCGCTGGACAACGTGAGCCTTTCGGTGCGCGCCGGCGAAGTGCACTCGCTGATGGGCGAGAACGGCGCCGGCAAGTCCACGCTCATGAAAATTCTTTCGGGGGCCTATCAAGCCGACCCCGGCGGCGAAATCTTCATCGACGGCAAGGTCGTGCAGATCGACGGTCCGCTCGCCGCGCGCGAGCTCGGCGTGGCCGTGATCTATCAGGAGCTGAGCCTCGCGCCGAATCTGAGCGTTGCCGAAAACATCTACGCGGGCCGCGAGCTGCGCAAGGGCGGCCGCCGCTGGGGCATGGTGGACCGCAAGGCCATGGAGCGCGAGTGCGAGGACGTGCTCACGCGCCTCGGCGCGACCTTCGGGCCCGCCACGCTCGTCGGCTCGCTCTCGATCGCGGAACGCCAGCTCGTGGAGATTGCCCGCGCGGTCCACTCGCAGGCGCGCATCCTAGTGATGGACGAGCCCACCACGCCGCTCTCCTCGCGCGAAACGGAGCGCCTTTTCAAGCTCATCCTGCAGCTGCGCGAAGAAGGGCTCGCGATCATCTACATCAGCCATCGCATGGCCGAGGTCTACGAACTTTCGGACCGCGTTTCCGTGCTGCGCGACGGCACCTACGTCGGCACGCTCGAGCGCGAGGCCCTGAATGCCGACAGCCTCGTGAGCATGATGGTGGGCCGCGACATCTCCGGTTTCTACAAGAAGGCGCACGCCCCCTACGACCCGGGCAAGGCTGTGCTCACGGTGCGCGACGTCGCCGACGGCCGCCGCGTGCGCGGCTGCAGCCTCGATCTGCACGCGGGCGAAGTGCTCGGCATTGCGGGTCTCGTGGGCGCGGGCCGCACCGAGCTGGCACGCCTGATCTTCGGCGCCGAGCCGCGCACGAGCGGCGAGATCGCCATCGACGGCCGCACGCTGCACGTCCATACGCCGCGCGACGCCATCAACGCGGGCCTCGTCTATCTGACCGAAGACCGCAAGCACCAGGGCCTCTTCCTCGACATGAGCGTGCGCGACAACATCAACGTCGCCGTGTGCGGGCGCGACGCGCGCTTCGGCGTGCTCGACCGCGCGCGCGGCGCCCAGCGCGCGAAAGATTCGATCCGCTCGCTTTCCATCCGCGTGCCGGGCGCGCGCGTGAACGTGGGCGCGCTCTCGGGCGGCAACCAGCAGAAGGTGCTGCTCTCGCGCTTGCTGGAAACGCAGCCGCGCGTGCTGATTCTCGACGAGCCCACGCGCGGCGTGGATATCGGCGCGAAGTCGGAGATCTATCGCATCATCAACGACCTCGCGAAGTCCGGCGTCGGCATCATCGTGATTTCGAGCGAACTGCCCGAGGTCATCGGCGTGGCCGACCGCGTGCTCGTCATGCGCGAAGGCGTATTCGCAGGCGAGCTGGGCGGCTACACCGGCAAGCCCATCACCCAGGAAGCCATCATCGAACTGGCCACCGGTTCGCCGGCCGCGCTGGACGAAGCGGCCTGACCTTACACGAACACGAGAGACGTTCAATCAGGAGTACGACATGCGAAACATTCTTCCCCGTCACGGCGCCGCCGCCGCACAGGCGCAAGCAAGCGCCGGCGCACTGGACGGCCATCGCGCCCGCATGAAGTCGCTCATGCGCACCGCCGGCATGCTCCCGGTCCTCGTGCTGCTGTGCGTGGGCTTCGGCTTTCTCACCGACGGGTTCTTCACGCTGCAGAATCTTTCGATCGTCACGCAGCAGGCGTCCATCAACATCGTGCTGGCCGCCGGCATGACCTTCGTGATCCTGACGGGCGGCATCGACCTCTCGGTGGGCTCGATCCTCGCCGCCGGCGCCGTCGCCGCCATGCTCGCCTCGAACATTCCCGGCTGGGGGTGGCTCGGCATACCCGCCGCGCTCGTGGTGGGGCTCGCCTTCGGCATCGTCAACGGCGCGCTCATCTCGTTCCTGCGCCTGCCGCCCTTCATCGTGACGCTGGGTTCGCTCACCGCCGTGCGCGGCATCGCGCGCCTCATGGGCCACGACACCACCATCTTCAACCCGCAGCTGTCGTTCGCCTTCATCGGCAACGGCACGGTGCTGGGCATTCCCTGGCTCGTCATCATCGCGCTCGCCGTGGTGGCCGTCTCGTGGTTCGTGCTGCGCCGCACGGTGCTCGGGCTGCATATCTATTCGGTGGGCGGCAATCCCGAAGCCGCGCGCCTCTCGGGCATCAAGGTCTGGGGCATCGAACTGTTCGTGTATGCCGTATCCGGCCTGCTTGCCGGGCTCGGCGCCGCGATGTCGGCCGCCCGCCTCTATGCGGCCAACGGCCTGCAGCTCGGCCAGTCGTACGAGCTCGACGCCATCGCGGCAGTGATCCTCGGCGGTACGAGCTTCGTGGGCGGCGTGGGTTCGATCATCGGCACGCTCATCGGCGCGCTCATCATCGCGGTGCTCTCGAACGGCCTCGTGCTGCTGGGCGTTTCGGACATCTGGCAATACATCATCAAGGGCCTCGTAATCGTCGGCGCCGTGGCGCTCGACCGCTACCGCCAGCGCGGCTCGGCGCGCACGTAAAACAATTCGTTTCTCCGATACAGCATCATCGGGGCGCGAGCGGTCCTCTCGCACCCCGGATCGAATAACAGGACCTCTCTGGAGACAACCCCATGTTCAAAAAGAAAGCCGTCCTCGCCGTTGCCGCTGTCACCCTCGGGCTCGCCATGCAAGGCGCCCACGCTGCCGACAAGCAGCTGAAGTCCATCGGCGTCACCGTCGGTTCGCTCGGCAATCCTTACTTCGTGACGATCGTGAACGGCGCCGAAGCCAAGGCGAAGCAGATCAGCCCCAACGCCAAGGTCACCGCCGTTTCGGCCGACTACGATCTCAACAAGCAATTCACGCAGATCGACAATTTCATTTCGGCGCACGTGGACATGATCCTGCTGAACGCCGTGGATCCGAAGGCGATCCTGCCCGCCGTGCAGAAGGCGCGCGCGGCCGGCATCGTGGTCGTGGCCGTGGACGTGAGCGCTGCGGGCGCCGACGCCACCGTGCAGACCGACAACGTGAAAGCGGGCGAGCTTTCGTGCGACTACATGGTGAAGAAGCTGAACGGCAAGGGCAACGTGATCATCGAGAACGGTCCGCAGGTCTCGGCCGTGATCGACCGCGTGAACGGCTGCAAGTCGGTGCTCGCGAAGACCCCGGGCATCAAGATCCTCTCCGACGACCAGGACGGCAAGGGCTCGCGCGACGGCGGCATGAACGCCATGCTCGGCTACCTCACGCGCTTCCCGAAACTCGACGGCGTCTTCACGATCAACGACCCGCAGGCGATCGGCAGCGACCTCGCCGCGAAGCAACTGCATCGCAGCGGTATCGTGATCACTTCGGTGGACGGCGCACCCGATATCGAAACCGCGCTCAAGACCGACACGCTCGTGCAGGCCTCGGCCAGCCAGGATCCGTGGAAGATGGCGCAAACGGCCGTGGACGTGGGCTACGGCATCATGAACGGCAAGAAGCCCGCTAATCCGATGATCGAAATGGCGCCGCAACTCGTCACGCGCGACAACGTGGGCAGCTACAAGGGCTGGTCGTCGCCGCACTGATCGGCGGCGAAGCGCATGCCCGCGGCCGGGCAAGGTCCGGCCGCGAGCATGTCGAACCCGCTTCTGGAGAAGCGCCCTTGCCTCTCAGGTGCATTCGATACGGTTGCGTCCGTTCTTCTTCGCGCGGTAGAGCGCGAGGTCGCTGCGCGACAGTGCCGCTTCGGCGTTCGGGTCGGCCGCGCTCATTTCCGTGACGCCGATGCTCACCGTCAGCGGCACGAACCCTTCGGCACACATGAGCGGTTCACCCGCGATGCGGCGCTGGATGCGCTGCCCCATCGCACACGCGCCCGCAAGCCCCGAGGCACCCAGCAGCACGGCGAACTCCTCGCCGCCAATGCGCCCCGCGATATCGGCGGCGCCCAGTTCCATGCGCAGCATGTCCGCGAAGTGGCGCAGCGCGCGATCGCCAACCGCGTGCCCCCAATGGTCGTTGATCGCTTTGAAATGGTCGAGATCGCACATCAGCACGCCGGCGGCCGGACCGCCCGCGCGGTGCAGATGCGCGAAATGCGCGTCGAAGCGCGCCATGAAGTGCCGGCGATTGGCGAGCCGCGTGAGCCCGTCGGTCGTCGCGAACTCCTGCAACTCCGCCTCGATGCGCTTGCGTTCCGTCACGTCGGTGATGAAGCCGTGCCACACGGTGACGCCGCCCGCGAGCCGCTGCGGCTTCGCATCGCCCTGCCGCCAGCGCAGGCCCTGCACCGGCAGCCGCACGCGGTATTCGAGGCGCCATGGCGTGAGACACGCGGCCGACTCCGCGAACGATGCACGATACGCTTCGAGATCGTCCGGGTGGATCAGCGCGTCGATGCACGCGGCGTCATGCGCAACGGCGTCGGGTGTGAGTTCGTAGATCTCAGCAATGCCCGCGCTCGCGTACGGAAACGAAACGCCGCCATCGGGCAGGCTGCGGCGCTGGAATACGAGGCCCGGCACTTCGTTGGTGAGATTCGTGATGAGGTTGACGGACTCGCGCAGCCGCTCGGACATCTCGCGCATCGAAGTCACATCCGTCGTCGTGCCAATCATGCGCAGCGCGCGGCCCTCGCCGTCGTGGCTCGTCACCTTGCCGCGGCTGCAGATCCACTTGTAGCGTCCGTCCTTGCAACGAATGCGGTGCTCCACCTCGTAGCTTTCGGTGCGCCCCTCGAAATGCGCCTGCATGGCGGCCTTCACGTAGTCGAGATCGTCGGGATGCAGCCGCTGGTAGCTGTCTTCGATACGGTTCGTCACCTCGTCTTCGGCGTAGCCGAGCATCGCTTTCCAGCCCGTCGAATAGCGGATCTCCCCCGTGACGACATTGCGGTCCCAGATGCCGGTTCCACTGCCCGCAACGGCCAGCGCGAGCCACTCTTCGCGCTCGCGTAGTGCTTCGAGTTCCCGGTCTTTCGCCGTTTCGTTCGCTTGCTGGGCCGACTGCGTCAACTGCGGGACGGCCAGCGCCGCGGCCAGGCGCGCGAAATCGTTCAGGCTCGCGCGCTCGGTTTCGTCCAGTACGCGCGGCGCGTAATCGATCAGACACAAGCTGCCGATGCGCTCACCATTCGCCCCCCGCAGCGGCCACGCCGCAACGAAGCGAAACGGCAGCGCACGGGTTGTGCTCAGGCAGCCGTGCCATGACGGCTCCGCAACCGTGTCCGCCACCACGATCGGCTCGCCGGTCCACGACGCCTCGCCCATCTCCTGCAACGCACACAGCGCCTCGCGCAACGGCGAATCGAGCGCCGCGCCCGCCCAGTTGCCGGCCGGCTCGCCCGGTATCGCGCAAGCCGCAGCCACGTGGAAATGGCGCTCGATCAAGCGCATCAGCGCGTCGAGCGGCGCATCGCACGCCCCCGCTGCCGGGCGGACGGCTGGCGGGACGGCCTGTGCGTCGACCAGGGGCGGCGTAGCGGAGAGGGAGGACATGGTGGGCGTGGCAGGCGGAGCGCGCGTCCGTAACGAAAAGGCCAGCGGCCAGTATATAGCGCGCTGGTTACGAATTCGTAGCACTAATTGGTTTGCCCACACGCTGCGTGCGCGACGCTTTGGATCGACAGTTGCCGCACGAATCGCGTCGCCGTGCCGGAACGCGACGTGGCTGGCATTCATCTGCGGAATCGGAGGGGGAAACGCCTCGGCGAGCGATGACCATCGCTCTCGCGGCGTTGGAGGTTCAGGCGATGCGCTCACCGCCCGAACCCGAAGAGAATGAAACGCTTACTGCGGCGTCTTGATGCTGAGCTTGTTGTTCACCGAAGTCACACCGTCGACACCCTGCGCCGCACTCGCGGCCAGATCGATCTGCTGCTGGCTATCGCAGCTGCCGGTGAGCGTCACGACGCCACTGACGACCTTGACGTAGATGTGAGTCGGATCCAGTCCCTTGGTATGGGCCAGTGCGCGATGAACCTTCTTCGCAAGCGCCCGGTTCGCGGCCTTCGTCGCCTTGGCGGAAGTCGGCGCTGCCGCCGTCGTGTTGTCCGCCGACGTATCGCTGGCCTGTGCATGGGCGCCCACGGCGAGCGCCAATGCGAATGCGGCCGTGGCGGCCCTGGCAACCTGTATCAACTTCATATCGATTCTCCTTGCTCTGAAATTTCTTCCTGATTTCTTCCCGGCTTAAGCGGATGAACCTCGGGGACGAAGCTCATGCGCGGGAAATCCGGTCCTGCCAGCCCGGTTTCCCGCCTGACGAGTCGATGCGTGTTGCCGCTACGCGTTTAGAACTGGGTCATGATGCCGACGTTGCCGGCAAACTGGCCATGGCCGTAGCCCGGACCTTCGTTGATGCCGCTGCCGACCGCACCGCCGCCATTGGCATTGGAGGCGCCGCCGGTGCCGTACGGATCGGCATAACCGTCGCCGAGACCGATGTTCGACGTCGAGCTGTTGTGGATATAGCCCAGTTCGGAATACAGGAACGTCCGCTTCGACAGGTTGTAGCTACCCGCGAGCGTGTACAGCGTCGCGTTGCCGTTGCCGTTGTTGGCGTTGGCATGATAGATAGCGGCCGTGAGCAGCGTAACGGGCGTGATCTGCCAGCCCACGCCGCCCCACTCGTGATCGACCGCCGTCGGCAGGCTGGCGCCGCCAGGCGTGGCGGCAAAGTCGTAGCCGGCTTCGTCGGCGTCAGGCGCCGAGAGGTGCTGGTAGCCCGCATAGAATTTCACCGGGCCGAGCGAATAGGTGCCGCCGGCGAGGATCGAACGCGAGTACAGGTAGACGTTGCTGAAGCGGCCGAACGGGTCGCGGATTTCGTCGTAGATCGCCTGCAGTTCGAAGGCCGACGCGTTGTACTGGATCTTGGCGCCATCCGAACGGCCCTGCGACGCACCGAAACCGGAAGTCGCACCAAGTTGGCCCGGCGCACTACCGGTACCGCCATTGCCGTTCCAGTTCGAGGCGTTGGAAAGATCATACTGCCCCTTCAAGGTGAGACCGGCGAGCAGCGGCGAGGTGTATTCCACGCTGTTGCCTGCCTGTGCCCAGTTACGGCCCCGAACCAGCGTGGCGATCGAATAGAACTGCATTAGTTGCGGATCGACGTCCCAACTGTCCTGGCTGATTTCCGCCGCGCCCGCATAGCCAATCTTGAACGTACCCCACGTATCGTTCGTCAGACCGACGCGCGCTTCGCGACCGAACAGCGAACCATTCTGATAGTTGCCGTTCAACATATCGAGGCCCATCTCCAACTTGAAGATCGCCTTCGTCCCGCCACCCAGGTCTTCCGCGCCTCTGAAGCCGAATTCCGATTCGCCCCAGTCGCCGCTCTCCATCTGCACGGCGTTACCGCCCGGAATCCCCGTGCGGTACTGGACGCCGACATCAAGCCGGCCATACATCGTCACGCTGCTTTGTGCGTGCGCGACGATTCCCGCAGACATGAGCGCTGCGGCCAGCAAAGCTTTCTTCATACTCTCCTCCATACCTTCGAAATACATTGGACGTGGTACCGCCAACATTTCCCAATGGCTTTGACAATGAACAATACGTCAATTGCAGACAGGCCCCGTGGAACAATGCCGGGGATCTTTCGAGTTTTCTTTCTCGCTGGACGATCTCTTTGGCCTTTGGAGAGCGGAAACTACTTTCTTCCGCCTCGTTTTGTTTATTTTCACTACAAATGTAGCAAAGGCGAATCGGCGAGGCGAGGAGAGAATGAGCGTGCGTTGCGAATTGCCGTCACACGTGTCGAAGCTGGCACGGCCCGTGACTTGCAGAAGACCGCCATTTTCGATAATCCCATGCTTTTGAATGGGTCATTCTATTAGTCGCAATTTTAGCAAAAATTATCGACAGCCGATTGTTGCCATTGTTCAGGACGATGAACAATTGGCTTAATGAAAAACGCTTAATGTTATGATGCGTATTTTCTGGAAATTCGCCGGAATTGCCGATCCGCGTATCAGTATTTCTTCCCGAAAGTTTTCTGGTGCGCGATCAAACTGGCAATATTTTTATCAAAAGCCGCGCAAATGAACGGACATGATCGGGCAACGACACCCTTACCGTTTGAAAGGAAACCCGGGATTATTGCCCGATTTGCGAGCCAAGGAAGAAGGAACAGGAAAGTTAAACGGTTCTTGTTCCAGATTGACGTGCCTGGAGAATGGGGAAACGGGCGCCCTGGTGGATGTACTTAAGCGTCGATACCTATGGACGGCGCAACGGGGTCTCCACGAGAAACCCCGCCGCACGAGACACCCTCACTCGGCCTTCTCCACCGTCAACTGCGAATAGACATCGTGCGCCAGCTGGAGCAGCTCCCTGCGGTCGATTCCGCTCGACAGCGCATAGCCGAAGTCTCCGTCGACCCAGTAGAACACGTTCACCGGCCCATCCCGATACAGCTTGAACGCGGTGGTATTCGAGCTGACCTTGCGACGCGAGATACAAAGCGTGACCCGTTCGCCCCGCGCGCTGTTGTACATGAACTGCGCGACCTGGCCGCCGTCGGCGCCGGGCAGCAGGCGGCCGCCCGCGAGTTCGAAGCCGCTCTTCCCGAGCATGGGCGGATGCACGTTGGTGCCAAGCCGGTTTGCCAGCCACTGCACGAAGTCCTGCTCCGGCGCGCGCGTCATGTTGTTCGGCCGCCCGACTTCGGGCATATAGACGACATGTGCCAGCGCCGCCTGGCGTGCGAACCGCTCGCTGACGTCGGCGCTGGCCACGTGCACGTCGGCCTCGTTCGACGATGCCACCATCGTGCCCGCGCCATAGTGCAAGCCCCAGCCAATGCCGACGCCCAGCACGAGCGTCGCGGCCATGCCTGCAAACTGCGCCGCAAAACGCGGCCAGTTCGCGGCCTCGCGGTGCCGCGCCGCCTCGGGCGCCGCTCGCAGACTCGCGGGCGGCGGCTCGCTCAACACCCGATCGTAGCGTTCGTGCAGCAGACCGTTCAGCGCGAAATAATCGCTCACGCGCGCCGCGAGATCCGGGTTGCGCTCCAGTTCTCGCTCGACTTCCGCCTTGCGCGCTTCAGGCAACGCGCCATCCACATAGGCATGGATTTCGTCTTCCGTAACGGGATACGTTTGCTCGCTCATCGCACCACCTTCAGATTCGCACGCGGGGCTGCACCGGCCATGAGGGCGCGCAGCCGCTCGCGCCCCCTGGACAAACGCGACATCACCGTGCCGATGGGAATGTCGAGGGCCTGCGCCACCTCGGCATAACTCATCTCTTCGAGACCCACGAGCAGTACGACCTCGCGCTGCTCGCCCGGAAGGCGTTGCAGCGCATAGTCGAGATCGCGGACTTCGAGCGTGCCGAGCTGGCTTGCAGGCACCGCGTAGTCGGTCTCCGGCACGGTCTCGTCGTCCACGGAAACATGCGCGCCGCGCGCCGACGACTGGCGCACCTGGTTCACGAAGACGTTATGCATGATCGTGAAGAGCCACGCGCGCAGGTCCGTGCCCAAACGGAACTGCCCCGAGCGGCCGAGCGCGCGCTCCAGCGTGTCTTGCACGAGGTCGTCGGCCAGTTCCCGGTTATGGATCAGCGCGCGCGCGTAGCGTCGCAGGCGCGGCACGTGTTCTATCAGTTCGTCACGGATGTCCATGTTCCATCCTTGCCCGCTTCCTCCATCCCATTCCCTCGGCCGCCATCGTCCGCGGGCAGCGTTGCGGCGTCCGCCGCGCGCATCAGGCCGCGCGTGCGCACGTCGCCCGCCAGCACCCAGCGCGTGCCGTTCGCAGTCCATTCGATCAGGCGCATCGCCCCGATACGCCTCGCGCTCCACTGCGGCTCGTCCTTCGCGAACCAGGCGCGCGCCCCCAGCAGCACGACGCGCTTGCCGTCCGCGTTTTCGTAGACGTAGCGCCTCGCGCTCGCGAAGAGCCCCAGCCTGAGCGTGCCCTCACCCACGAGCCGCAGGCCCGATGCTTTCAGATCGAAAGGCTCGGGAGCCGTGGCGGTCGCGTCCGCATTGCCGCCTCCGGCCGCTCCGTTTGCGGTTTCCATGAGCGCCATGACGGCGGCGGCATTCACGACCTGCTGCGCCGGCTGCGAAAGCGCCAGCCAGGTCGCGGCCACCGTGGCCAGCAAGGCGGCCAGCGCAGCCGCGCCTAAGGCGCGCGGCGCGTCGCCTCCTGAACGTTCAGTGTATGCCTGGATAGCGGTCCCGGACACGGGCGGGTGCGCCATCGGCCCCTTGCGAATCATGGTCTTTCGGCTGCAAAAGGTTGGGTCGATGGGCAAACACGCGAGGCGGCTGGTTTATTCCCGCGTTTTTTCCACGAATGCGGCCGCTTCTCGCAGATACGTTTTCGCCGCCACCACCATGAATGCATCGAAGTCGATGACCGGCTCCACCGGACCGCCCGCTGCCGGCGCAAAATTCTCCCCGATATCTTTCGTATACCTTAACAATGAAATGCATGCACAACCTCATTCCGGCAGCATAAAAAAATTCAGATTACTCACCTCGAATAAAAACCGAATTATTTCCGGAACCCGCCATGCGAGCATGAGCGCGGGTCGTTGCGCACGCACCGTGCGCCATTCGTTCTTCCAGGGGTTCCAGCATGAAACTGGCCAAACGCCTGCTGCTTGCCGTGCTTGCACTGCAAGCAGCATGTATCGACACAGCCGTTGCCCAGGCAACGCTCAACTACACCACGTCGTGGATCGGCAATACCTTCGGATACGGCGACGGCAAGTGGGTACAGCTCGACATCGAGGCGATCGCCGTCGCGCCCGACGGCACGGTGTACGCCAACGCACCATGGGACGAGAGCGGCAGCGAGCTCGGCGTTTACCGCGCCGGCGACAAGCTCGCCGTAGGCGGCAACACGCACGGCTGGGGCAATACGGGCGGCGACGCCATCGCGGCGAACACCAGTTACGTCTACGCCGCCATGTCGATAGGCAACGAGAGCAATGCGCTTTCGGGCGCCGACTACCCGCCCGCCGGGCAAACCTGGTACGGCGTCACGCGCCGCCTGCGCTCCAACATCGCAAAGGGCGCGCCGTTCGCGAGCGGCATCGGCAACAGCGCCAACGCCACGAAAGACAGCTTCGTGCGCGTGCGCGACGTGCCCACGGGCGACGACGGCGCCGTGCGCGGTCTCGCGGCCTCCGACACCGAACTTTACGTCTCCGACACCTACGGCAACCGCATCGTCGTCTACGACGCGCAAACCATGCGTCAGCTACGCTCGTGGACCGCGCCGTCGCCGGGCCAGCTCGCGCTCGCGAGCGACTCCACGCTGTGGGTCGTGCAGGGCTTGCAGAGCGCGAGCGGCCCGACCATCGGCCACTACCGTGCAAACGGCACCGCGCTCAACGACGCTCCGGTGCTGCCGCAGGGCACGGTGCCCACCGATCTCGCGTTCGCGCCCTCGGGTCAACTGACGATTGCCGATAACGGCCCGGCACAGCAGATCCTGCTCTATAGCCGCACGACAAGCGGCGCGATGCAGCTCACGACCACGCTCGGCACGCGCGACGGCATCTTCCACACCGTCAAGGGCACGCCCGGCGACTGGCGCTTCAACGGCATCACCGGCATTGGCTACGACTCGGCCGGCAATCTCTATGTCGCGCAGAATGGCCAGGGGCCACGCCCAATCGGATCGGCGCTCGTGGGCCAGGGCGCCGTGCTCGAAAGCTACGCCATGACCACGCGCTCGCTCGGCTGGCGACTCTACGGACTCCTGTTCGTGGACGCCGGCGCGTTCGATCCCGCCTCGACGGCCAACGTCTTCACCGGCTCGAAGCGCTTCACGATGGACTACACGCAGCCGGCCGGCAAGCAGTGGACCTACTCGGCCTTCACGCTCGACCGCTTCGACTACCCCGACGACCCCGCCTTCCACCTCGCGCGCGGCGTGCGCGGCTCGCCGATGGTGCGTCGCTTCGACGGCCAGTTGTTCCTCTACACGCTCGACGAATACGCGCACTATCTCACGGCGTACCGCTTCGCGCCGGGCACGGAGGGCCAGGTGGCGATCCCGTCCGGCTTCTTCGCTCAAAACCCGCTGCCGGGCAACTGGCCGGCGGGCCAGCCGACGTACGGCGAGTGGATGTGGCGCGACGCGAACGGCGACGGCAAGGTGGACGCGAACGAAATCACGGCCAATCCCTCGACGGGCTCGACGGTAGGCGACGGCTACTGGTGGGTGGATGCTCCCTGCAACGTCTGGCTCGCGACGCCCGCCTCGGGCATACGCGAGATGCCGATGCTCGGTCTCGACGCCCACGGCAATCCGATGTATTCCTATGCATCCGCGAAGACGTTCCCGATGCCCGCGCCGTTCGCACGCGTTGCGCGCATGGTCTACGTGGCCGCGACGGACACGATGTATCTCACGGGCTACACCTCGGCAAGTCAGTACAACGCATCGCTCTGGAAAGAGGCCGGCCCGGTATTGGCCCGCTACGACAACTGGTCGAGCGGCTCGCCCGTGCTCACGTACACCGTGAACCTGCCCTGGAATACAAGCAGTGATCCGCAGATCACGACCGTGGGGATTGCCGTGGCGGGCAACTATGTGTTCATCGCGGAGCTCTATACACCGCACGTCGACGTCTACGACACGCGCAGCGGTCAGTTCGTCGGCACCTTCACACCGGGCGCCGCTGTCGGCAGCACGACGGGCTGGGTCGACATCTATATGGGGCTCAGCGCAGCCGAGCAGCCGGACGGCAGCTACGTCGTCCTCGTGGAGGACGACGCACGCGCGAAGCTGCTCATGTACCAGTGGAAGCCGAACTAGCCGGCCCGGCAGAAGGAAGCGGAAGGCCGCCCGGCCTTCACCCGCGTGTGCCGATCTGCGTGGAAAAGGCCACGCGGTTGCGTCCGTCGCGCTTGGCGCGATAGAGCGCCGCGTCGGCTTCCTCGATGAGCGCCGTTTCGGCGATGTTTTCGGCCGGCGTGAGCGTCGCCACGCCTATGCTGATGGTGAGGTGTTCGCTCACGTCCGACCCTGCATGCGGCAGCGCCAGCGCCGCCACGTCGCGGCGCATTTTCTCGGCCAGCAGGCGCGCGCCGGCGCTGCCCGTGCCGGGCAGCACGACGGCGAATTCCTCGCCGCCGAAGCGCGCCACCAGATCGCGCGGCTGGTTGATCTCGCTGCGGATGGTCGCCGCCACGGTGCGCAGCACGCTGTCGCCCGACACGTGCCCATACGTGTCGTTATAGGGCTTGAAGTAGTCCACGTCGATCATCAGGAGCGACACCTCGGTGCGCTCGCGCAGCGCGCGGCGCCATTCCGCGCCGAGGAACTCGTCCAGGTAGCGGCGGTTCGAAAGGCCCGTGAGGCCGTCCGAATGCGTGAGCCGCCGCAGTTCCAGATTCGCCTTCAGCAGCTCTTGCTGGGAGCGGCGCAGCGCGCGATAGGCCTCGTCGCGCTGGAGCATGTTCATATAGGAGCGCGAATGATATTTCAACCGCGCGATCAGCTCCACGCTGTCCGGCAGCTTGACGAGATAATCGTTCGCACCCGCGGCGAACGCCGCGCTCTTGATCGCGGGCTCCTCCTTGGTGGAAAGCACGATGATCGGCACATCGCGCATCGCCTCGTGGGCGCGGTAGGCTTTCACGAGCGTGAGCCCGTCGGTGCCCGGCATCACGAGGTCCTGCAGGATCACGGTCGGGCGCACTTCCCGGGCCGTGTGCAACGCATCCTCGGGATGCGCGCAGTAGTGGAAGTCGATGTCGCGCTCGCCGCCCAGCGCGCGGCGCACGGCCTCGGCAACGATGGCCTGATCGTCCACGAGCAGCACCATCATCGGCAGCTCGGCGGCGGGCAGCGGCTGTTCGAGCGCGGCGCGCGCTGCCTCGAGCGAGGCTTCGAGCGCGGCGTCCTCGGTGCCGCCGGCCGGAGATGCGCCTTGCGCGCTTGCGGGAACGTTGAGCTTCTCGGTGGTCATGATGGTCGGTCGATTCTGTGCTGCTGTAAATGGGGAGCGCGCGCGCTCGCGGTTTCGTTCCGTTCGCGCCTCACACGGGGCGTTTGACGCGATCGCGCAGTTCGGCGGCAATGGCGCCAAGCGGCAGGATCGCGCACGCCGCGCCCAGCGCTGCCGCGGCCTTGGGCATGCCGTAGACGGCGCTCGTGGCCTGGTCCTGGGAAATCGTGTAGTAGCCCTTCGCGCGCATTTCCTTCAAGCCGATCGCTCCGTCACGGCCCATGCCGGTCAACAGCAGCCCCACCGCGTCGCCGCGCCAATGTTCGACCACGCTGCGAAAGAACGTGTCGACGGACGGCCGGTACGGCGTTTCCGCGGGCTCGCGCGTGTAGGCAAGCCGGCCGCCGGCGGTCATGCGCAAATGATCGTTGGTGGCGGCCAGCAGCGCGACGCGCGGTTCGGGACGGTCGCCTTCGCGCGCCACGCGCACGGTGAGCGGCGTCTGCCCGTCGAGCCACTCCGCCATGCCGGCGGCGAACGACTGGTCCACGTGCTGCACGATCACGATGCCGGCCGCAAAGTCGGCGCTCAGGTCGCCCAGCACGCGCGCGAGCGCGGTCGGCCCGCCTGCCGACGCGCCAATCGCCACGAGCGGCACACGGCCCGGCGCGGCGCCGGTGGCCGCGGCCGGCGCGCGCACGGTGTCGGGCGTGCCGTGCAGCCGGCCGATCTGCTCGATCTTCGCGAGCAGCAGATCGATCGTTTCGCGCGCGCCGGGACCGGCAAGCGAAGGCGTATCGACCGCATCGAGCGCGCCCGCGCCCATGGCCTCGTACACGCGCCATGCGTTCGCGCCCACGCTGCTCGTCACGATCAGGATCGGGCACGACGAAGCCGCCATGATGCGCCGCGTGGCCTCCACGCCGTCGAGCTTCGGCATCACGAGGTCCATGAGCACCACGTCGGGCGGCCGGGCCGCGCAGAATTCGACGGCCTCCTCGCCGTCCGCGGCCACCCATAGCACGCGGTGCCCGGGACATCGCGCAATGGCGTGACGCAGCGCCTCCACGGCAAGCGGCATATCGTTAGCAATGCCGATGTTCATCAGATCGCCTCTCCGATCAGATCGTTGACCGCATCGAGCAGCGCCGCGTCGTGAAAGCTGCCCTTGGTGAGATAGTAGTCGGCGCCCGCCTCCAGCCCGCGCCGCCGGTCGTCCTCGCGATCCTTGTACGAGACGATCATCACCGGCACGTGCTTCAGTTGCGGGTCGTTCCTGATCATGGTGACGAGTTCGATGCCGTCCATGCGCGGCATGTCCACGTCGGTGATGACGAGGTCGTAGCGACCCTGGCGCAGCGTGGTCCAGCCGTCCATGCCGTCCACGGCCACCGTGACCGCATAGCCGCGCTTTTCGAGCAGCTTGCGCTCCAGCTCGCGCACCGTCAAGGAGTCCTCCACGACCAGCACGCGCTTGCGTTCGCGCGCCGCGCCCTGCGCCCCGCGCGCGATGCCGGCGAGCTGCCCTTCGCGCACGAGCCGCGCCACCGAGGCGACGACGTCCTCCACGTCGATCAGCAGCACGACCCGGCCGTCGTCGAGCAGCGCCGCCGCCGAGACATTGCGCACCTTTCCAAGCCGGCCGTCGAGCGGCTGCACGGCGAGCGTGTGCTCGCCGAGAAAGCCGTCCACGGCGATGCCGTAGAGGCCCGCCTCGTCGCCGACGAGCACGACGCTCACGTCGCCGTCCGCCTCCGCGGCACTGCTTGCGCCGTTCGCGCCAAGCAGTTGGCGCGCGGTCACGAGCCCCACGGGCCGTCCGTCCCAGGCGATATGCTGTTGGCCTTCGAGCATTTCGATAGCGCTGCGCGGCACGCGCAGCGCGCGCCTCACGCGCGCGAGCGGAAATGCATACGCCTCGCCGGCCACGTCCACGATCAGGCTGCGCACGACGGAGAGCGTCAGCGGCAGCTGCAGGACGAAGCGCGTGCCGCGTCCCGCCACGCTCTCGATCCGCACCGTCCCGCGCACGGCCTTCACGAAGTTGTGTACGGCGTCGAGCCCCACGCCGCGCCCCGAAACGTCGGTGACGGTATCGCGCAGCGAGAACCCGGGCAGCAGCAGAAAGTCGAGCAGCTCCGCGTCGGACATCGTCTCCACCGCATCGCTCTGGGCAAAGCCGCGCGCCACGATGGCCGCGCGCAGCGCCGCGAGATCGACGCCGTGGCCGTCGTCGGCCACGCTGATCAGCAGCTTGCCCGCGCTGTGGCGCGCTTCGAGCGTGAGGTGCGCCTCCTCGGGCTTGCCCGCGATGAGCCGTGCGACCGGATCCTCGATGCCGTGGTCGAGCGCATTGCGCAGCAGATGCCCGAGCGGCGCGTCGAGCATGTCGAGGATGTCGCGGTCCACCTGGGTCGCCTCGCCCTCGACCGAGAAGCGCACGCGCTTGCCGAGCGAGCGCGCCAGATCGCGCACGATCCGCGGATACGCGTGCGCGATCTCGCCGAACGGCCGCATGCGACATTGCAGCGCTTCGTCGTAGAGCCGCTGCGCGAGGCGCGCGCCGCGCCGCTCGATGCGGTCCAGCTCGTCGAAGCGCTCGGCCAGTTGCCCATGCAGCGCCGCGAGCGACGCGCGAATTTCGGCCAGCGCGACGCGCGCCTCGGTGCCGAGCGTATCGATATGCCGGTCCTGGAACTGGCCGATCGCGCCCAGCAAGTCGCCCTGCGCGTAACGCACGCGCAGGAGCGAATCCGCGAACGGCCGCATGCGGCGCGATTCGACAAGCGTTTCGCCCGCGAGCCCCACGAGCCGGTCCAACGTGCCCGCGCGCACGCGCAACATGCGCTGCCCGTCGGCAGACGACGCGGCACGTTCGCGTGCCGATGCCGGTTCGGCTTCGGCGGCAGTAGAGGCGGCCGGCAACAGGGGCTCCGGCGCCGCGGAAGCGACGGGTGCGGCTTGCACTTCGGCCGCCGCAACTTCCGGAGCCGCCGTGCCATTGAGGCGCGCGACGAATGCCTCGACCGCGTCGCGCGCGAGCGGCGGCGCATCGGCATCGCCCGCCGCCAGCAACAGGTCGATGCCGACCAGCAACGCGTCGATACGCGCGGCGTCGATCCGCAGCTCGCCGCGCTGCGCGGCGACGAAGCAGTCCTCCATCACGCTCGCCACTTCCACCGCCTCGGGCAGCCCGACAATGCGCGCGGCGCCCTTGAGCGAATGCGTCGCGCGCATGCACGACTCCAGCGTCTCGGGGTCCGCCGGCGCGGCTTCCAGCGCAAGCAATCCGGCGGAAAGCGTGCGCGTCTGCGTCTGCGCTTCCTCGCGGAACAGGTCGAGCAGCGAGCGGCGGCTCAGTGCGTCGTCGCTCATCGCACGCTCCTCGTCAATGCCTCGAATAGCGCTTCCACATCCAGCACACCGACCGAGCGGCCGCGCCAGTCGAGCACGCCGCGCACATGGCAACCCGCCCCTTGCGCCAGGGTGGCCGGCGCGGGCAGCAGCGCCTCGTGGCTGAAGTACGCCACGCCTTCCACGTCGTCCACCGGGAACGCGGTCGTCTCGCCACCCCGTTCCGCCACCAGCAGACGACGCCGCCCGGCACGCACGCCAGCGGACTCCGGCGCGGACTCGATATGCAGCAGCGCGGCGAGCGAGACGGCCAGCGTCAGCACGCCGCGCACGTTCACGATGCCCAGCACGGCGGCGCTGCGCCGGTGCGGCAGCGAATGAATGGGGCGCGCCTCGCCCACGTGCTGCAGCACGGCGGCCGGCAGCGCGAGCCACTCGGCACCCACGCGGAATACGAGCGATCCCTCGCTTTTTGCCACGCCATTGTGATCGTCGTTGTGATCCTCACCTCGCGCGCCGCCGGCGCGCGCTGCGAAAGGCAGCACGGAGGCCGCGAAATCCGCGGGACGCTCCAGCATGCGCGCGGCGGCCTGCGCGAATACCGGGCAGTTCAGGCAACGCAGATGCTGTTCGAGCCGCGGGCACGAATTGTCGCCGCGCGTGCCGATGCGGTTCCAGCAATCGTCCAGCGGCACGCGGGCCGGCACGGCGGATTCGCGTTCAGACATCGGCGCCTCCCTGGCGCGGCGAGCCCGGCGCCGCGCGCTCGGCACGGCGCATCAGGCGGCGCGCGCCGTCGCCGTCGCCCTCCACTTCGAGCAGCGCGGCCAGATGAGTCAGCGCTTCGTAGTGCGCAGGATCGAGATAGACCGCCTTGCGGTAGTGGTCCCGCGCCTCGGCGGTGTGCCCCTGCGCGTCGGCGATCAAGCCGAGCAGATACCATGCGTCGGCGTCCGACGCCGCGGATTGCGTCGCCTGCCAGGCAAGACGACGCGCCGCGTCGAGTTCGCCCGCGTCGGCAAGACGCCGCGCCTCGAGAAGCTCGGTGCCGGGCGCTGCGGCCGGCAAGAGCGGCTTCGCGAACGGACTCGCGGCAGAAGCCGAAAGTTGCGGGCGCAATGAGCGTGCGGGCGCCGCGGGCGTCGTCGTCCGCGGTGCGCCGGAACCCTGCAACATCGATGCCGACGCAACGATTGGCGACAGCGCGGGCACGGGCGCAGCGGCGAGCGCGGTTTTCGGCGCTGCGGCAAGCATAGGCCGCAGCGGCAAAGACAGCGGCGCAGGCGCGAGTCCTGGCGCAAACGCGCGCTGTTGCACCTCGCGCTCGTCGGGCAGCCGGAAGCCGAACGCGAGCGGAATATAGGCGGAGACCATCTCGTGCCGCATCATGAGTCCCGTCTCGGCAGGGCCGACGAAGATCATGCCGTCAACGGACAGGCGCTCGCGCAGCAGGCGTATCGCCCGGTCCTGGGCGTCGCGGTCGAAATAGATCAGCACGTTGCGGCAGAAAATAAAGTCGTAGCGCACCGGATGGGCCGCGAGCCATTCGAACAGATTGGCACGCTCGAACGTCACCGGACGCCGCACGTGCATGCCGATGCGCCAACCGTCCTCCACCGGCTCGAAATGATGCTCGCGGAATGCGAGGCCGTCGCCGCGAAACGCATTGCGTCCGTACACCCCGCGCTCCGCGGCCGCGATCGAGGCGGCGCTGATGTCGATCGCGTCGATGCCGAGCTGATCGGCGGCAAACCCTGCGTCGAGCAATGCCATCGCCGCCGAATACGGTTCCTCGCCGCTCGAACACGGCGCGCTCAGCACGCGCAGCACGTCGCCGGGCCGCCGCGCGAGCCGCTCCGCGCCGAGGCGCGCAAGCGCCGTGAAGGCCTCGCGCTCGCGGAAAAACCAGGTTTCGGGCACCACGAGCGCGTCGATGAGCGCCTGGCGTTCCGCAGCCACGGACGTGAGATAGACCCAGTACGCGTCGAGCACCGCGCCCGGCACGGCCACACCCGCCTCCCAGGCAGCGGGCATGGCCCCGGCTTGCGACGCCTCGCCCACCTCCGCCGCCACTGTTGCGGCGGCCCGCAGCGCGACCGCGCGGGCCAGCGCGTTCACGCCGAGCGAGGGCGCATCGATGCCCGTCTCCTGCAGGAGCCATCCCGCGAAGCGCGGATCGCCGGCGCTCACAACGCGGCTCCCTGCGCCTGCCACGAGGGCGGATCGGGAAAGAGCAGCGCGCGAACACGCGCATCGAGCAATTGATCGACCTTGACCCACTGCACGAAACCCCGCTCGTCGCGTGCGACCGGGCCAAGCCAGCGCGCCTCCGGGGTGGAGATGCCGCCGTCCGCGAAGGCAGTCTCCGCGAAGGTCTGCGTGCGGGTAGCGCATTCGATCAGGAGTGCGATATGACGCTGCGCGGAGCTTCGCAATGAAGCGTCGGGAGCAGACCTGTCGTAGACGAGCACGAGCCGCGTGGACATGAGCGCGCGCGCGGGCCGCCCCAGCGCCAGCATCGCGAGATCGACCACCGGCACGGGCGCGCCCTCGTGCTCGATCAAACCCGCGATCCACGGCGGCGTGCCGGGATGCGGGCGCACCGGCGCGAGCGGCAGCACATGCGCGATCTCGCGCGCATCGAGCGCGTAGCGTTCGCCGTCAAGCTCGAACAACAGGAACAACATCGCCGGGTCCCTCGGGGCGCTCTTGCGCGCCGCTTTGTATCAAGCCTCGATTCTGAAGCGCGAGACGCCCGTGCGCAGTTCGCTGGCCACGAGCGTGAGATTGTCGATGGCCTGCGACGACTGGCGCAGCGATTCCGCCGTCTGCTGCGCCGCCTCCGAAAGCTGCGTGAGCGCCTGGGTGATCTGCTCCGCGCTGGTGGCCTGGGCCTGCATGCCGTCGTTCACCATCTGGAAGCGCGGCGCGAGCGTCTGCACGGCGCCGATGATCTGCGAAAGCTGCGTGCCCACGGCCTGCATGTCGTGCATGCCGCGGCGCACTTCCTCGGCAAACTTGTCCATGCCCATCACGCCCGCCGACACCGCCGACTGGATCTCCTTGACGGTCTGCTCGATGTCGTAGGTGGCCACGGCAGTCTGGTCGGCCAGGCGCCGGATCTCGGTCGCGACGACCGAAAAGCCGCGGCCGTACTCGCCGGCCTTCTCCGCCTCGATGGCCGCGTTCAGCGAAAGCAGGTTGGTCTGGTCGGCCACCTTGGTGATGGTCGACACGACCTGGTTGATGCTCACGGCCTTCTCGTTGAGGATCGCGAGCTTCGCGTTCACGGAGCCCGCGGCCTCCATCACGCTGCCCATCGTGTCTTCCATGTGCGTGAGGCCGCTCTGGCTCGTGGTGGCGAGCGCGGCCGACTGCTCGGCCACCGTCGCCACTTCGCTCATCGTGCGCACGAGGTCGCGCGCGGTCGCGAAGATCTCGCGCGAGGTCGCGCCGATCTCGGTCGTCGTGGCCGCCGTCTCGCTCGCGGTGGCCTGCTGTTCCTTCGAGGTGGCGGCCACTTCGGCCACCGAAGTCGAGACCTGCAGCGACGACTTCTGCGCCTGGGCAACGAGGCTCGCGAGTTCGTCGCTCATGCGGTTGAAACCGTCCTCGAGCACGCCGAACTCGTCGCGGCGGCCGAGGCGCAGGCGCTGCGTGAGGTCGCCCGTGCGCATGGAGTCGTGCACGTCCACGAGCCGCGCCATCGGCACCGTGATCGCGCGATAGAGCGCGTAGCCGGTGGCGAGCGCGGCGAGCAGCACGACGCCCAGCGCCGCGGCCAGCGTGACCTCGGTGCCCGTGACCGAGCCGCGGATGGTCTGCGCGGAGTCGTCGGCCTGCCCGCGGTTCTCTTCGACGATCGAGTTGACGGAGTCCGTCACGTCCTGCCACGCCGGCGCGAGTTGCGCGAAGGCCGCCTGCGCGGCGGGACGCGAGGCGGGCAGTTGATGCGCGATGGCGGTGGCCTGGGGCAGGTAGCGCGCGTAGGCGTCGCGAAAACGTTGAAAACGTTCGCGGTCGTCGCTCCGGAAGACCGTGGTGTCGTACTGCTTCATCAGCCGGTCCACGTCGGCGATCGCGCCGGGCAACGCGGCAAGGTCGCGCCCGGTGCTGTCGGCATCGGCGTCCACGAAGGCGGCGCGCTCCGTGAGCGAATACGTCTGGACCGCCGCCGCACGCAGCGAGGTCGCGTAGAACAGCCCCGGCACCGAATCGTGCGTGAGGCTGAACGCCTCGTCGTCGATGGCGCGCAGGCGGTTGTACGAGATCGCCGCGGTGGCGAGCATCAGCACGAACAGCAGTCCGAAGCTGAGGACGATGCGCGTGCCGAGCGTGTAGCGTCCCTCGGTCTGGCGCGGCAGGCCGGCCTGGCCGGTGCGGGGCATGGCGGTGCTCATTGGGCGTCTGGGCTTTTTCCGTTGACTGAATCGTAGCCCCACGCGGCACAGGCGAATGCGCGCGCGTTGCGGCCGGAGGGAAAGGCCCGTCATGCGGCCCTCACGGTCGCTAGTGTAATGGTCCGCGCACATTTATGGGATAGGCGGGAAGCCACTGGGGCCGGATTACCGGGGCGGGACGACAGGGACTGTTCCGCATGCCATCGCCCTGCGGCGGGTTGCAGGGAGGGGAAAATCCATTGTATGATTGAGTAATCACTCAACTATGTAGCCCGAGACGCCGCTCATGGCCCGCCCGAAAAGCGAAGACAAGCGCAATGCCATCCTGGCCGCCGCCATCCACGTGATCGCGACGCAAGGGCTGGGCGCACCCACGGCCAGGATCGCCAAAACCGCGGGCGTGGCCGAAGGCACGCTCTTCACCTACTTCGATAACAAGGACGAACTGCTCAACGCGCTCTATCTCGCCATCAAGGCCGAGCTGCGCGAAGCGCTCGCGCCCGACTTCCCGCACGACGCCGGCATGCGCGAACGCGCCCGGCATCTCTGGCGACACTACGTGGACTGGGGCGTCGCCAACCCGGACAAACGCAAGGTCATGCTGGTCCTGAGCGCCTCCGAACGCGTCACCGAACAATCGCGCGCGGTCGGCATGCAAGCCTTCGCGGAAGCCGGCGCGCTCATCGGGAATTGCATCGCGCAAGGTCATCTCGACGGGCACTCCCCGGCTTTCGCCTCGGCAATCATGGGCGCGCTCGCCGAAACAACGATGGATTTCATCGTGCGCGAACCGGCGCAGCGCGAGCGCTACCTCGAAGCCGGGTTCAACGCGTTCTGGAATGCGATTGCGCACGCCTGAGTGCGCATTTTTTTGATCGGTTAATGAGTGAGTACACACTCATATTCAACGAGCAAAGGAGCTCATCATGTCGAAAGTCTGGTTTGTCACCGGCAGTGCGCGCGGCCTCGGCCGCCATATCGTCGAAACCGCGCTGGAGGCGGGCGAGCGCGTCCTGGCCACGGCGCGCGACCCGCAGCGGCTCGACGATCTCGCGGCGCGCCACGGGGACCGCGTGAAGACCGCGGCGCTCGACGTCGCCGATCCCGCGGCGGCGCGCGCCGCCGTGCAGACCGCGCTCGATGCGTTCGGCCGCATCGACGTGCTGGTCAACAATGCGGGCTTCGGTCACATCTCGCCCTTCGAGCAAAGTCCCGAGGACGACTTCCGCGCGCAGATCGACACGAACTTCTACGGCGTCGTCAACGTCACGCGGGCGGTGTTGCCGGTGATGCGCGCGCAAAAATCCGGGCATATCCTGCATGTGTCGTCGGTCGGCGGCCGGCTGGGCATGGCCGGGCTCGCCGCGTACCAGTCGGCCAAATGGGCGGTCGGCGGCTTCACCGAAGTATTGCGCCAGGAACTCGCGCCTATCGGCATCCATATGACGGCACTCGAGCCGGGCGGCATGGCGACGGACTGGGGCACCGAAGCCGGCGCCCGCATTCCTGCGCTGCTGCCCGAGTACGAGCCCTCGATCGGCGCGCTGCTGAAGCTCTTCGCCGACCACGTGGGCAAGGAACGCAGCGATCCCGCGCGCGTCGCGCAGGTGGTGCTGCAACTGACGCGCCATGACGATCCGCCCGCCCACCTGCTGCTCGGCAGCGACGCCCTGCAGTTCTCGAACGCCGCCGACGCCGCGCGCGCCGCCGAGGGCGAACGCTGGCGCGCCGTCACGCTGTCCACCGACTTCGGCGGCGCGGGCATCATGCCGGTCATGCCGAGCAACTGAGCAAACGCCGGCGTGCAAGGCAGCTTGAGAGAGGTGTCTTGCGCGCCCGTCGACAACGACCGTGATTCGGGAACCTCATGAAAGTGCTGATCTACGGCGCGACCGGCATGGTCGGCCAGGGCGTGCTGCGCGAATGCCTGCGCGCGGACGACGTCGAACTCGTGCGCGCGGTCGGACGCCGCGAAACGGGCCTCCGTCACGCGAAGCTGCGCGAAACGCTGTTGCCCGATCTGGCCGACAGCAGCGCGGCCGAGTCCGAACTGACGGGCTTTCACGCGTGCTTTTTCTGTCTCGGCGTGTCGTCGGTCGGCATGTCCGAGGCCGATTACTCGCGCGTGACCTACGACCTCACGATGGCGATCGGCGGTACGCTCGCGCGCCTGAATCCGGAGATGACTTTCGTCTATGTCTCGGGCGCGGGCACCGACAGCAGCGAGCGCGGCCGCAGCATGTGGGCGCGCGTGAAAGGACGAACCGAGAACGCGCTGCAGAAACTGGGATTTCGCGCCGTGTACCTGTTCCGGCCCGGCGCTATCGAACCGCTCGAAGGCATACGCTCGAAAACGCGTCTCTATCACGCGCTCTACTGGCTCATGAAGCCGGTCTGGCCGCTGCTGCGCGTGGCGCTCGGCGACCGGCTGGTGACGACCGCGGACGTCGGACAGGCCATGCTGGCCGTTGCGAGACATGGCGCGGCCACGGCGGTGCTGGAAGCGCCGGCATTGCATGCGCTGGCCAAAGCCGAAGCGTAAAACACGAAACGCCGACGAAACGCCGTGAATGACAGCGCGGCATAAAGCGGCGCCTGCGGGAACCGCGCCGCGCGAGTTCCGTCCGCACGGGATTCGTGCCGAGGACGGCCGCGAGCCCCGCTCAGTCGCCCTCGCGGCGCGCGAAGCGCAAGACGGCGTCCACCACCATCTCGCGATGACGCGCGCGCAAGCGCGGATGCGAAGGATCGCGCCCGAACGCCTCGCCGAACGTATGGCGATTGCTCACGCGATGGAAGCACAACGAACTGATCAGCAGATGCAGGTCGATCGGATCGACGTCGCCGCGAAACACGCCTGCGGATACGCCGCGCGCCAGCAGGTCCTCGATCGTGCGAATCACGCTGGCGTTGCGGTTGCGGAACGTCTTGAGGCGCTCCAGGTAGCGCGCGCCGTGAATGTTCTCGATGGTCACGAGCCGCACGAAGTCGCGATGGCGGTCGTGGTAGTCGAAGGTGAACTCGACGAGACGGCGCAGGCCATCGACAGGATCGAGCTCGTCGATATGCAGGTCCTGTTCGAGCGCGCGAATGTCGCCGTAGACCTTGTCGAGCACCGCTTCGTACAGCCCTTCCTTGCTGCCGAAGTAGTAATAGAGCATCCGCTTCGTGGTGTGCGTGCGCTCGGCAATCTGATCGACGCGCGCGCCGGCAAGCCCCATCGCCGAGAACTCGGCGGTCGCTACTTCCAGGATGTTGCGTTTCGTCTCTTCCGGGTCGTACTTGCGCCGGTTCCCGGATGGCGTCTCGTCGTCGTTGCTCTCGGGCGGTGCCGCCGGTCTTGCCATTGTCGTTGCCGCGCACATAGGAAGAGGAAAGAATGCGGGCGATTCTAGCATGGGGCCTGTCGCGCGCCGGAGCGTGCTACAAGCCGCTCAGAGCTCGATTCGCCGGATATCGCCGACCACGAAGATATACGCCGCCGCCCCCACCAGCGCGATCACGCCGATGAACGCGAGCGCCCAGACGAACGACCCGGTAACGGCCACGATCAGGCCGATCACGAGCGGCGTGACGATGCCCGCCAGGTTCGCCGCGAGGTTGAAGATGCCGCCCGTGAGACCCAGCATGCCGGCCGGCGCGATATCGGAAACCAGCGTCCAGCCCAGCGCGGCCATGCCCTGGGCGAAGAAAGCGAGCGAGAGGATCGCGATCACGGCCACGTTGCTCGCCACGAAGTTGGCGAGCACGATGGTCGAGGCGAGCAGGAGACCCGCGATGATCGGCAGCTTGCGCGCCACGTTGGCCGACTTGCCGCGACGCAGGAGCCAGTCCGAAAACGCGCCGCCGAACAGCACGCCGACGGAGGCGGCGATGAACGGCATGATCGCGAAGAAGCCGATCTTGAGCCACGCCATATGGCGTTCGGTGGCGAGATAGGTGGGGAACCAGGTGAGGAAGAACACGAGCGTCGAATTGCCCGCGAACTGGCCGATGCAAATGCCGGCCAGCTGGCGCCTGCGCAGCAGCTTGCCCGCCATGCGCCAGTCGAAGCCGCGCCTCGCACCTCGTTTGTTGCCGTCTTTCGCGTCGGGCTGCGCGCCGACCGCCTGGTGCGCGACAAGCCCGCCGCCCGCCTCGATATAGTCGAGTTCCGCGCGATTGGCGGCAGGATGCTCGTGCGGCTCGCGATAGAGACGCCACCACACGAGACCGAACACGAGCCCAACGCCGCCCACCACGTAGAACAGCGAGCGCCACCCGAAGGCGCCCATCAGCGCGAACAGGAAGGGGCTGAAGAACGCGAGGCCGATATATTCGCCGACCGTATACGTGCCGGTGGCGAACGCGCGCTCGCTCTGCGGAAACCACGTGGCCACCACGCGGCTGTTGGTCGGAAAACACGGCGACTCGGCCGCGCCCAGACCCAGCCGGCACGCGAAGAGCGCCCCCACGCCCGTAATGAAGCCTTGCACGAGCGTGCACATCGACCACAGCGTCATCGAGAGAAAGTAGGTGAACTTGCTGCCGAAGCGGTCGAGAAACACGCCGCCCGGCACCTGCGCCACCACGTAGCTCCACGAGAACGCGGAAAAGACGAGCCCCATGAGCGCCGCGTCGATGCCGAGCTCCTTCGTGAGCTGCGGCGCCGCGATGCCGAGCACCGTGCGGTCGAGATAGTTGATCATCGTGCCCACGGCGAGCAGCGCGAGGATGCGATAGCGCGCCCGCGAGCGGCGCAGCGAGCCCTCGGCCGAGGTGGCGGGCAGCGCCGGCGGGTCGGCGGATAACGGAGGTGCCATGTCTCTTCCCTGTCTCCCAGGTTCTGTTCGACGCCCGCCGCCTTACTGGCCGGCGTCCTTTGCAAGCAGCGACTCAAGATGCGCGTACATGCGCTCGGCATCCGGCTCGACGCCGGTGAAGTGCTCGAACGCCTCGGCGGCCTGATAGACGGCCATCCCGCCACCGCTCAGCGTGCGGCAACCCAGTGCCGCGGCGGCTTCAAGCAGCGCCGTGCGGATCGGGAAGTACACGACGTCCGCCACCCACAGGCCCGCATGCAGATACTCCGCCGGCAGCGGCATGCCCGGCAGCTTCGCCATGCCCGTGGGCGTGGCGTGAATGAGGCCGGTGGCGGATCGCAACGTCGCGGCAAGGTCGCCGCCCGCCGTCACGCGCGCTGCAGGAAAGCGCGCCTGCAGTTCGCGGGCGAGGCCCTCCGCGCGTGCGGGATCGACGTCGAACAACGTCAGCGCACGCGCGCCCATCGTCAGCGCCGCGTGCGCGACCGCCGCGCCAGCGCCGCCCGCGCCAAGCTGAACCACGGCTTCGAGCGGCACGTCGGGCAGCCCGCGCCGGAACGAGCGCGCGAAACCCGACCAGTCGGTGTTGTGGCCAATGCGCTTGCCGTCGCGAAACAGCACGGTGTTCACGGCGCCGAGCGCGCGCGCGTCGTCGGAAAGTTCGTCGAGCAGCGGGATCACCGCCTGCTTGCAGGGATAGGTGATATTGAGCCCGTCGAAGCCCATGCGCTGCGCCGCGAGCAGCAGTTCAGGCAGCGCGGCGGGCGCGAGGCCGAGCGCTTCCAGATCGATGCGCCGGTAGACATAGTTGAAGCCGAGCTCGCGCCCTTCCCGCTCGTGCATGGCCGGGCTCAGCGAGCCGCCGATGCCCGAGCCGATCAGCCCGACCAGAATCGAGCGCGCGCGTTCCACCCGGCTCGCGGCGCTCATGACACCACCTCGTTCGCGAGCAGGACCGCCATGCGTTCGAGCGCGAGCACATAGCCCTGGGTTCCGCAGCCCACGATGATGCCGGACGCGATCGGCGAGACAAACGAGTGGTGGCGGAATGCCTCGCGCTTGTGGACATTCGAGATGTGGACCTCGATAACGGGCTTGGCAATCGCGCTGAGCGCGTCGGCCAGCGCCACCGACGTATGGGTCAGCGCGGCGGGATTGATGACGATGCCGTCCACCTGCGTGCGCGCTTCATGGAGCCAGTCGATGAGCTGATGCTCGGCATTCGACTGCCGGAAATCGAGCGCGAGCCCAAGGCGCGCGGCCGCTTCGCGGCACCGCCCGGCAACGTCGTCCAACGTTTCATAACCATAGACCGCGGGTTCCCGCGTACCGAGCAGATTCAGGTTCGGCCCGTTCAGGACCAGCACCGAAGGCATTCCCATCATTCACACTCCACGACGACACAACACACGACGACACGATGGCGGCGGCAGTCTTAACGATCTGGTACAACCCAGCGAGACACCGACGAATGGCCGCAAGTGTGCGCCCGGAAGGCCTTGCCAGTCACCTGGGGTTTTCGAGAATTTGTACTAACTAGTTAGTTTTATTATTATGCAGACACTCCGGCGGCGCATTGCGCACGCCGTCCCGCACCCACGCCGCCGCCAACGCCATGTCCAACTCGTCCCCTGCCCACGCGCCCCTGCGCCGTTCGATCGCCACGGTTTCCATCAGCGGCCCGCTTGCCGAAAAGCTCGCGGCCATCCGCGCGGCGGGTTTTGGCGCGGTGGAGATCTTCGAGAACGATTTGCTGTATTTCGAAGGGTCGCCCGCGGACGTGCGGCAAATGGCGAGCGATCTCGGGCTCGAAATCGTGCTCTACCAGCCGTTTCGCGACTTCGAGGGCGTGAGCGCGGAGCGTCTCGCGCGCAATCTCGAACGCGTGAAGCGCAAGTTCGACGTCATGCATCAGCTCGGCACCGACCGGCTGCTGGTCTGCAGCAACGTCGCGCCCGACACGCTCTGCGACGACGGCGTCTGCGCCGGCCAACTGGCGCAACTGGCCGAGGCGGCCCAAGCCGCCGGCGTGACGGTGTGCTACGAAGCCCTCGCATGGGGCCGCCACGTGCGCACCTATCGGCACGCATGGCAGCTCGTGGAAGCGGTGAACCACCCGCGGCTGACGCTCGCGCTCGACAGCTTCCATACGCTGTCGCTGCGCGACACGCCGGATGCCATCGCGACGATTCCGGGCGAGCGCATCGGCTTCGTGCAGATTGCCGACGCGCCGAAAATGAATATGGACGTGCTCGAATGGAGCCGCCACTACCGCTGCTTTCCGGGTCAGGGCGACTTCGCGCTCGCGGATTTCACGGCGCAGGTGGTGAAGAGCGGCTACCGCGGCCCGCTGTCGCTCGAAATCTTCAACGACGGTTTTCGCGGCGCGCCGCCCGCCGCAACGGCCGCCGACGGGCACCGCTCGCTGCTGCTGCTGGAAGAGGCGACGCACGAGGCGCTTGGCGCGGACAGCAGCGCGGCGCCTTCGTTGTTCGCACCGCCGGCCGCGCCCGGGAACGCGCAATGGCAGTTCCTCGAATTCGCCGTGGACAGCACCTCGCGCGCACGCGTGGCCGACTGGCTCGGCAAGCTGCATTTCCGGCGCGCGGGCCAGCACCGCTCGAAAGACGTGACGCTGTACCAGCACGGCTCGGCCGCGATCGTGCTCAATGCCGAGCCCGACTCGTTCGCCAACGCGTTCTTCCAGCGCCATGGCCTGTCGCTCTGCGCATCGGCGTTCAAGGTGGACGACGCCGCGCTCGCGCGCGAACGCGCGGCGCGCTTCGGCTATGCGCCGTTCTCCAGCCGCGTCGGCCCGAACGAGCGTGTGGTGCCGGCCGTCCAGGCGCCGGACGGCAGCCTCGACTATTTCGTGAGCGAAAGCCCCAATGCGCCGACGCTGTTCGAAGCGGACTTCACGCTCACCGATATCGACGGCCCCTCCGAAGTCGGGCCGATCACCGGCATCGACCATATCTGTCTTTCCCTGCCGGCCGGATCGTTCGATGCGTGGGTGCTGTTCCTGAAAAGCGTCTTCGGACTCGAAGCCAGCCCGGCCGTGCTCGTGCCGGACCCCTACGGGCTCGTGCGCAGCCGGGCATTGTTCAGCGCGGACCGCGCGCTGCGCATCGTGCTCAATGCCTCGGTCGACCAGCACACGGCCGCCGCGGAAACCGTGCGCGCCTATCACGGCTCCGGCCTGAACCACGTGGCGTTCGCCACCGGCGACATCTTCGGAGCGGTAGCGGCGTTCGAAGCCTCCGGCGTGCCGCTGCTGCGGGTGCCGGCGAACTACTACGACGATCTCGAAGCGCGCCACGCGCTGCCGGCCGCGTTCCTCGCAGCGCTCCAGCAGCACAACCTGCTCTACGACCGCGACGAGCGCGGCGGCGAATTCCTGCATGCGTACACCGAAACGCTCGACCAGCGTTTCTTCCTGGAGGTGGTGGAGCGGCGCGGCGGCTACGACGGCTACGGCGCGCCCAACGCCGCCGTGCGTCTTGCGGCCCAGGCGCGCCAGCGCGCGGCGGCCTCGCGCTGAGCCAGGCAGCGGCCGGCCCCGCCCGCGCCGCCAGCGGACCGGCGGCGAGGCGGAAGTCAGACAGACGGCAAAACACCCAATCGACGGCGGAGCGATTTCGCGCATACACTTTCCGCCTTTTCGTCTCTTGCGCCCCCGCGCCCTGCCCGACGTGCTGCCACCCGTACCCCGCATCAGCCCCCGCCTGCGCGCGAAGCTGCAGGCAGCGCTGGCCGACAACCCGTCGAGCGCCGTCGAACGCACCTACGCGGCGCTGATGGACCTCGAAGGCTACAGCGGGCTCACGTCCGCCGTCCGCAAGGACATCTTCGCCTCGATCACGCTCTCGGCGAACCTGTGGTTCTCGTGTCTGTTCTCGGGCGAAACGCCTTCGGCCGAGATGATGGACCGCATCGAGGACTATGCGCGGCGCCGCGTGCATCAGCACGTGCCGCTGCAGTCGTTCATGCGCGCGTTCCAGCTCGGCGCGCGCGAGCTCTGGCGCGTGTGCACCGACCTCGCCCGCAGCGACCGCATGCTCGTGAGCGAGCTGCTGTTCGACATCTCGCCGTACCTGCTCGACTACTTCGACGCGATGACCCAGCACATCGCCGCGGCCTACCTCGCCGAGCAATACCAGCAGGCACGCTGGCGCGGCTCGCTGCTGCACCAGCTCTACGGCCTCGTCTTCCATACGCCCGACGACACGGCGCGCTTTCGCGAGACCGTCGAAGCGCTGGGCCTCGACGCCACGCTGCCGCGCATCGCGCTCGCCATCGATCTCGATCTGCGCGACTACCCGCCTTCGGCCCGCGACGACGCGCTCGACCGCTTCACGCTGACCGCCGCGCGCCACCTGGAGGTCAAGCCCGACGCGCTCCTGCGCGTGTGGCATCGCGAACGGCTCGTGCTGTGGGCGCCGTGCGCGCGCGGCGATTCGCTCACGCGCAACGACCAGGCCGTGGCCGCGCGCGCGGCCGCGCTCGCGCGAGCCGAACCGCGCGTGCGCAGCATCGGCATCGGTCTCATGAACGAAGGGGCGCGCGGCTGGGCTGCTTCGGTGGACGAAGCATTTCGGGCCGTCGATTTTGCGCCGCACGAAGGCGACGTGCACCGCTATTCTTCGATCGCGATCGAGGAAAGCGTGCGCAGCAGCGGCAACGTGCTGCGCTATCTGGTGTCGCTCGCCGAACTGCTCGCGGGCGAATCCGATCTGCTCGCCACGCTGCAAATGTATTTCGCGCACGGCCAGCGCCGCCGCCAGGCCGCCGAGGCGCTGGGCGTGCATCCGAACACGCTCGACTACCGGCTCGAAAGAATCGAAGCGCTGCTCGGCGCGAAACTGGACGACGCCGACTGGATCGCCCGGCTCGACGTCGCCCTGAAGCTGTACGGCGCGGCGCAGACGGGCCATGCCGCCGCTCGCGCGAAAAAGGCCGCCGGCACAAGCAAAACACGCGTGCCGGCCAGGAAGGCGGGAAAGAAGGCAAGCGCCCGCTAACAGGCGCGCCCGCCCGGATAGCGTCAGCTCACCGTGCGCAACTCGCGCCGCAGAATCTTGCCGACCGTGGACTTCGGCAGCGCCTCCACGAAGCTCACGAGGCGCGGCACCTTGTACGCGGCGAGTTGCGTGCGGCAGTACGCGACCACGTCTTCCTCGCTCAGCACGGCATTCGGGCATGCCACCACGAACACCTTCACGGTCTCGCCGGTGCGCTCGTCGGGCACGCCGATGCACGCGCACTCCGCCACGCCCGTCATCGCGGTCACGACGGCCTCGACCTCGTTCGGATACACGTTGAAGCCCGAGACCAGGATCATGTCCTTGGAACGGTCGACGATGCGCAGAAAACCCTGCTCGTCGATCGCGCCCACGTCGCCGGTGCGGAAGTAGCCGTCGGCGGTGAACGCCGCGCGCGTCGCTTCCGGCTGATTCCAGTAGCCCCTCATCACCTGCGGTCCCTTCACGCAGATCTCGCCGGTCGAGCCGGGCGCGGCCTCCACCCCGTCGTTGACCAGCTTGACGTGGGTGGACGGCACGGGCAAACCGGCCGTGCCCGTGAAGCGGTTCACCGAGCCGGGGTTGAACGACACCACCGGGCTCGTCTCCGAAAGGCCGTAGCCTTCGCGGATAAAGGTGCCCGTGACGGCCTCCCAGCGCGCGGAAACCGCGGGCATGGTCGCGGCGCCGCCGCCGCCCGCGAGACGCAGGCGCGAGAAGTCGACCTCGCCGATGCGTGGATGCGCGGCCAGCCCCGCATAGAGCGTGTTGACGCCCATGAAGGTCGTGGGACGTGCAACCTTGAAGATGTCGATGAGGCTGTCGAGGTTGCGCGGATTCGCGACGAGCCAGTTCTCGGCGCCCACCGAAAAGCTGACGATCAGATTCACGGTCAGCGCGAAGATGTGATAGAGCGGCAGCGCCGTGACGATCACCTCGTCGTCTTCGCCGAGCAGCCCCGGCATGAAGGCCTTGAACTGCGCGACGTTGGCGACGAGGTTGCGGTGCGTGAGCAGCGCGCCCTTCGAGAGCCCCGTGGTGCCGCCCGTGTACTGGAGGAAAAGCGCGTCGTCGCCCGCCAGCTCGACGGGAGCGAGCGGCAGGCTCGCGCCCTCGGCAAGCGCTTGCGCGAAGGTCGCATGGGTCTCGCCAGCGGGTGCCACGGAAGAGGACACGAAGCCATCCAGCGCACCAGCCACGAGCACGGTCTTCAGCGCCGTCTTTTCCTTCACGGCGCCCACGGTCGGCAGCGAGCCCTCGAAAACCACAATCGTCTCGACGCCCGCATCATTCAGTTGATGCTCGAGCTCGCGCGCCGTGTAGAGCGGGTTGACGTTGACCTGCACCGCGCCCGCGCGGACGATGCCCAGGAGTGCGATGGGAAACGCCACGAGATTCGGCATCATCACCGCCACGCGGTCGCCCTTCTTCACGCAGAGGCGCTGCTGCAGATACGCGGCGAAGTCGCGCGAGAGCCGGTCCACGTCCGCATAGGTCAGCGTCTGCTCGCCCACGCGGAACGCGGGGCGTGCGGCGAAGCGGCGCAAGGCGTCGTCGAACAGATGGGCGAGCGACGGGTAAACGTCGGGATCGATTTCAGCGGGAATGCCGCCGTAACTGGCCAGCCAGGGGGCTTCGGACACGTGCTCCTCCATGTTTCACAAGGCGCGCACGCAATGCGGCGCGAAGGCGGCGTCTTTTCACCGCTCTGAGGCTCCCATGCTACGGCGGTGTTCGCGCGGCGGGAACTGGGAAACCGGACAGGTCGATTGTGACAAATCACAAAAGCCGTGCCCCCGAACCTGCTGTTTCCGGGTGCACGCTCATCCCGTTCGTCGCCGCCTTCCATGAGACACTGGCTCGACTCGCCGGACCCGCTCCAGGGTCCAGCGAGCCCACCAGGCCCGCGCCCGTCGTGCCAGTTTGCAAACGACGCGCAAGGGTCACGCGACATGCCTGCCCTGCTTCGACGTCGCGCGCCAAACCACCGCTTCCCGAACGGGTCCCGCCATGCCGGACATACCCTTACCCCAGCCGCACGCGGCACGCCGCAGCGGCCTCACCTTCGGCCTGTTCGCCGCCGTCATTCTCGTGGGCGCGATCTACGTCGTGCAGCACGTGGTCGTCGATCTGAGCGGCGTGCGCGAAAGCTCGGCGCTGCCCTTCGTCCTGCTCGGCCTCGCCCTCCTCATCGCGCTCGGCTTCGAGTTCGTCAACGGCTTTCACGATACCGCCAATGCGGTCGCCACCGTCATCTATACGAACTCGCTCGATCCGCACCTTGCCGTGGTGTGGTCGGGCGCGTGGAATTTCCTCGGCGTACTGGTTTCGAGCGGCGCCGTGGCGTTCGGCATCCTGCAACTGCTGCCCGTGGAGCTGATCCTTACCGTGGGCAGCCACGCCGGCTTCGCGATGGTTTTCGCCCTCCTCATTGCGGCCATAGTCTGGAACCTCGGCACCTGGTATCTCGGCCTGCCGTCATCCAGCTCGCATACGCTGGTCGGCTCGATTATCGGCGTGGGCGTCATGAACCAGTTCATCAGCGGACCCTCCGGCACGAGCGGCGTGGACTGGAGCCAGGCCATCGGCGTGGGCAAGGCGCTGCTGTTCTCGCCGGTGGTCGGCTTCGTGCTTTCCGCCCTGCTGCTCGTCGTCCTCAAAGCCTTGGTGCGCGTTCCCAGGCTCTACCAGGAACCGGAGGGCAAGAAGCCGCCGCCGCTCTGGATCCGCGCGCTGCTGATCCTCACCTGCACGGGCGTCTCGTTCGCGCACGGCTCGAACGACGGCCAGAAAGGCATGGGGCTCATCATGCTGATCCTGATCGGCGTCGTGCCCACGGCCTACGCGCTCAACAAGGCCGTCACGCCCGCCGAGACCGCCGCCTTCGTCAGCGTCGCTCGCCACGCCTCCGCCACGCTCGGGAAGTACACGCAAGAAACGAATAGCGTTCAGCCCGACAATCCCCGCGCGGCGGTCGAAGCCTATGTGCGCACCCGCCATCTCCAGCCCGCCACGCTGCCCGCGCTGCGCCAGCTCACCAACACCATCGCCGACGAGGCGAGCGCCTCGGGCTCGATGGCGGCAGTGCCGCAGTCGATGGTCGACAACGTGCGCAACAACATGTATGTCGCCTCCGAAGCGATTCGTCTGATGACGAAGTCGAACACGCCCGCCTTCACCCCCGAAGACCTCGCGGCAATGAACGCGTTCCGCCAGCAGATGGATCACGCGACCAAATTCATTCCGACCTGGGTGAAAGTGGCCGTGGCGATAGCGCTCGGGCTTGGCACCATGGTGGGCTGGAAGCGCATTGTGGTGACGGTGGGCGAGAAGATCGGCAAGGCGCACCTGACCTATGGGCAGGGCGCCTCGGCGGAGGCCGTGGCCATGCTCACCATCGGCATAGCCGACGTCTACGGCCTGCCCGTCTCCACGACGCACGTGCTCGCCTCGGGCGTGGCGGGCACGATGGCCGCCAACGGCTCCGGCCTTCAGTGGGCCACCGTGCGCAATCTCGTGCTGGCCTGGGTGCTGACGCTGCCCGCCTCGATTGCGCTCTCGGCAGGGCTTTATTGGGTCTTCAGGGAGGTGTTCTGAGGCGCGGGCGCGTGCCCCGGAGGCCGCCCAGTCTTACCCGCTCGCGACAGGGCGCACAAAAGCGCGGCGCACCGCGCCTTTCGCCTCATTTGCGTGGCGGGTCAGGCATGCCCGCGCTTTCGGCTCGCGGCCAAACCGTGCTAGCGTAGCCGTTGCCGCCACGCATCCGCCCATCTTTTGTCAGGAGACCCTCATGCCTCAAGCCGCGCCGCCCGCACTCGGCGACGAGCCCGGACGAGGCCGCGCCCTTGCACGCCACTATCCGCGCGGCCTGCACATCGAGCCGCATTCGCACACCTGGGCGCAGGTGCTCTATGCGGTGGCCGGCGTGATGTGGGTGGAGGTAGGCCGCGAAGCGCTGGTCGTGCCGCCGCAACGCGCGGTATGGCTGCCGCCCGACACGCTGCATGCCATCCACATGATGAGCGCTGTCGAGATGCGCAACCTCTATCTCCACGGAGAAAACATCGGCCACTTGTCCCCGCAGTGCGAAGTCTTCGAGATCAACGGCCTGTTGCGCGAACTCATCAAGACCATCGCCGAACGCGACAGCGGCGAAGCGAGCGAAGGCAACGACAGCGCGTGGCTCGAAACCGCGTACCGGCTGGCCGCGATGGAGCTGGCCCATGCGCCGCGCTATACGCTGCGCGTGCCGCTGCCCGACGCATCGGACCGGCGGCTCGATATGCTGTGCCGCGCGGTGATCGACAACCCCTCTGTCGATATCGGCTTCGAGCAGCACGCGGCCAACGTGGGCGCGAGCGTACGTACGCTCGCGCGCCTCTTCTCGCGCGAGTTGGGCATGGGCTTCGCGGAGTGGCGCCGCCAGGTGCAACTGGCGATTGCCGTTTCGCGGCTCGCCCAGGGGCAGCCGGTGAGCGCCGTCGCGCGCCAGTTCGGCTATCTGCCGAGCAGCTTCAGCGACATGTTCCGGCGCGAGCTGGGCGTGCCGCCCAGCGAATTCCGCCCGGACGCAACGCTCGGCCAGGCCGGCGAGGACAGCGAACAGGCAGACGTCGCGCAGCGCTGACTCCGTCTCCGCGCCGCACCGTGCGCGGCGTTACCGTATGGCCCGGACCGGCGCCGCCATCACGGCCGCCACGCGCGCTTCGTCGTCGGCGAGCCGCGCCTGCAGCATCTCGATCAGTCTCAGGACCTTCGTCGAGCCGCGCCGGCTCACGGGATACACCGCGCAGACCTGCTCTTCGCCGAAGCAAGGACAACTGAATACCCAGTCGGTCAGGAGCGGCACCAGAGCGCCGCTCTCGAGTTCCGGCACGACGCTCCAGTGGAGACACGGCAGAATGCCCGCCCCGCCGATCGCCGCGGCGCGTGCGAGATCGTAGCTGTCCGTAATGATCGAACCGCGCGGCTCGATCGTCGCCGTCTCTTGCCGCGCGCCTTCGCGCGCGAAGCGCCAGACGCTGGAGAGCGCCGGATGCCGGTAGGCGATGCACGCGTGGCGCGCCAACTCGTGCGCGAAGCGGCGCGCGCCGGCGCGCAGATCGTCCTGCTGCAGGAACTGTTCGAAACGCCGTACTTCTGCATCGACCCGAACCCCGCGCATCTCGCGCTCGCCCGGCCCTACGAGAACCATCCGTGGCTTGGGCGATTCGCGGCGCTCGCGCGCGAACTCTCCGTCGTGCTGCCCGTGAGCTTCTTCGAGCGCGCGGGCCAGACCCAGTTCAATTCGATTGCGATCTTCGACGCCGACGGCGCCGCACTCGGCGTCTATCGCAAGACGCATATTCCCGACGGCCCCGGCTACACCGAGAAATACTATTTCACGCCCGGCGACACGGGCTTCAAGGTCTGGGATACGGCGTACGGGCGCATCGGCGTCGGCATCTGCTGGGACCAGTGGTTCCCCGAATGCGCGCGCGCCATGGCGCTCGCCGGTGCGGAAATCCTCCTCTATCCCACGGCGATCGGCAGCGAACCGCATGACGCCTCCATCGACTCGCGCACGCACTGGCAGAACGTGCAGCGCGGCCATGCCGCCGCAAACGTGATGCCGCTCGTGGCCAGCAACCGCATCGGTACGGAAACCGGCGAGACGGGCGCGATCACGTTCTATGGCAGCTCGTTCATCGCGGGACCGGACGGCGAAAAGATCGCCGAATGCAATCGCACGGAGGCGGGCATCATCACCGCCGCGTTCGATCTCGATGCGCTCGCGGCAAAGCGGCGCGCGTGGGGCGTGTTCCGCGACCGGCGGCCCGCATGCTATGGCGCGCTGACCACGCATGGATAGAAGCCGTGCGCGATGACGGACCTGCGCAAGGCACTCCCTGCCCCCGCTTCAGCCAGTCACGGCGAAGCGATGCTCGCCCTGCTGCGCAGGCCCTCCGGAACTCGAATGCTAGACTGCAGGCACGCCACCCTCTGCGCCGCGCTTCGAGTTACGGGAAACGGTCATGCCGTACCACACCTCAACCGGAAGCACCGCAAGTCAACGCCTCCTTGCCGCCCTCGGGGCGCTGCTGCTCGTTTGCGCGCCGTTGCCCGCCTTGTCGGCCGACACCGGCCTGCTGCACGGCACGCCGCTCAGCAAGCTCGACCGGCCGGATCTCGATGCGCTCGAAAGTACCGTGCTGGTCGTGCTGAACACGAGAAACGACGGGGAAACGAGCCGTTGGACCAATAACGGCTCGGACAACCGGCCCACAGTCAGCGCGACGCTAACCCCCGAAGGCACGACGATCAAGCATCGCAGAACCTGCCGGTTCGTCGCCATCACGGTCAATACCGCCGGCAAGACGGGCCAGTTGCGTCCGCAATACTGCCGGACCGGCGACGCTTCATGGGAGCGCCAGAAGGCGGAGTGAATCCGCCGGCGCCCCGCCTCCTTCCATTGCCCTTTGGGGCAAGCGCGTTGCCCAGACTCCCAATAGTTTCGCGTCGGTCGCTATGAGAAAACGACCGCTATCGGCATTCGATCATGAAGCACGCGGCCATAGCTCACGCGCCCGGGCCGCCTGTTCGTCGAGCGTCGAGCGTCGATCAAACGTCGTTATCAAACACCTGGAGGTGGTCGTGTCCCACCCCGAAGATCCCGCAAAGACCGGCGGCCGTAGAACCTTTCTGAAGAACGTCGCGGTGGCCGGCGTGGCGACCGGTCTGTCCAGCGGCGTCGGCGAGGCGGCCACGCTTCCATGGTGAGCCTCGACGATCGAGCGCACGATGGACAAGCCCAGCCCCATGCCTTGCGGCTTGGTCGTATAGAACGGCTCGACCCGCGACACCCATATGCGATTGTTTTTCAGGCGCGTATCCGGCGCCATAGGGGGTAGGGGCAAGCCATCTGCCCTTTCGGGCAAGCGCCGGGCGAGCGTGTAGCGCATCGCCTCTCCGATTGGATAGGTGCGCGAGGGAACAGCACGCGCTACAGTTTCTTCGAGGGCTCCCCCCCGTGCCCTCGTCAGGTCTCCTTAAACCTCAGCCCGCCTGCGCGGGCTATTTTTTTGCTTGTCGCAGGACACCGTGGAGCACACGAGCATTCGCGCGAGGGCCTGGCCACTGCGCGAATCCTCCCCGCCGGCCAGACGCACCGGCGCCACCCTGCCTCGCTGCGCTATATTGGATGCCGATTCGGGGCCCATCGGTCACCCATTGGCGCGGCGGCTCGCCAGCGCACTCACGGAAGCGGAGCAGGCATGCATCTGGAAGGCCAAAGCTGGAACAGCGTCACGCAGGCATTCGAATGGCGGATTCCCGCGCGCTACAACATCGGCGTGGATGCGTGCGACAAGTGGGCCGACGGCAGCGGCCGGCTCGCGCTGATTTTCGAAGACGCCGGGGAACAGGCCACGCGCTACACGTTCGACGAGCTGAAGACGCTCTCCGACCGCTTCGCCAACGTGCTGCGCGCGCACGGCGCGCAGCGCGGCGACCGCGTGGCGGTGTTCCTGCCGCAAGCCCCCGAAACGGCCATCGCCCATCTCGCGATCTACAAGGCGGGCCTCGTGGCCGTGCCGCTCTTCGCGCTGTTCGGCGTCGATGCCATCGAACACCGCCTCGGCGACAGCGGCACCGTCGCGCTCATCACCGACACCGCGGGCCTCGGCAAGCTGGCCGAAATCCGCGCGGCGCTTCCCGCGCTGCGCGACGTCTGGCTCGCCGATGCCGATACCGGGGCGCCGCCGCCCGGCACCCACGCGTTCTGGACCGACCTGAACGCCGCTTCACCCGATTTCACGCCCGTCGACACCAGCGCCGACGATCCGGCCATCATCATCTACACCTCGGGCACGACGGGCAAGTCGAAGGGCGCGCTGCACGCTCACCGCGTGCTGCTCGGGCATCTGCCGGGCGTCGAGGTCTCGCAGCAGGGCTTTCCGCACGGCGCGCGGCTCATGTGGACACCCGCCGACTGGGCCTGGATCGGCGGCCTCTTCGACGTGCTGCTGCCCTCATGGCATCACGGCGTGCCGGTGCTCGCGCGGCGCTTCGCGAAGTTCGACGGCGAGGCGGCGTTCGACCTGATGGCGCGCCACGGCGTCACGCACACCTTCCTGCCGCCCACCGCGCTCAAGATGATGCGCGCGGTCGAGCGCCCCGAGCGCTGGAACCTTACCCTTTCTTCCGTCGCGAGCGGCGGCGAGTCGCTGGGCGCGGAGCTGATTGCGTGGGGCCGTGGCGCGCTGGGCGTGACCATCAACGAGTTCTACGGGCAAACGGAATGCAACGTCGTGCTCTCCTCGTGCGCGGCGCTCTTCGACCCCGTGCCCGGCGCGATCGGGCGCGCGGTGCCGGGTCACGACGTCGCCATCGTCGACGACGCGGGCCGCGTCCTGCCCGACGAGACAATCGGCAACATTGCCGTCGGCGCGCCCGACCCGGTCATGTTCCTCGGCTACTGGCGCAACGAGGCCGCCACGCGCGAGAAATTCCGCGGGCGCTGGCTCCTGACCGGCGATCAGGGCACGCGCGACGCAGCGGGCTACTTCCGCTTCGTCGGCCGCGACGACGACGTCATCACGAGCGCCGGTTACCGCATCGGCCCGGGCGCGATCGAGGACACGCTCATGAAGCATCCGGCCGTCTGCATGGCGGCGGTGGTCGGCGCGCCGGATGCGGCGCGCACCGAGGTCGTCGTGGCTTTCGTTGTCCTCAACGCAGGCTATACCGGCGACGAGGCGCTCGTGCGCGAGATCCAGCAGCACGTGCGCACGCGTCTCGCCGCGCACGAATACCCGCGCCAGATCCGCTTTGTCGAGAGCCTGCCGCTCACGGCCACCGGCAAAGTGATGCGCCGGACCTTGCGCGGCCAGCTCGCCGATCCATCGGTCTCCTAGCTATTGTCCGAAACGTCGCGGTCACACCGCGCGCGCTTGCTGACAGGCCTGCCAGTTTTGTGTCAACTTTGACTCAAAACGTAACCAAACATGTCAGGAAAGGCTTCCTGTAACGCAACAAAACCTTTCATATACCTAACGTTTCGAAATCCGTATCAGACCTGGTTAGACTTGCACACTCTGCCGTCTACGCGCAGCCTGCCAACGCAGGCGGCTCGCGCGTCGAGGCAACCCATGACCGTTCACTGACCGTTGACCCACGGAGGCAAGCGTGAGCGACGCGCCCAACCAGCCCCAGACGCCCAATACGTCGAATATGTCGAATACCACCTCGGCCACGCCACCCAATACGCCATCTGCGCCGCCGCAAGGCCAGCCGCCGCGCAAGCGCCGCGGCCCGATCGTGCTCGTGATCATCGTGATCGTGCTGGTGGGGCTCGTCGTCCTGCACCTGCTGCGCGGCAAGAAGCCCGAGCGCGCCCCCGGCGCGCAGGTGGTGACGGTGGCCACGGCCGCGCTCGGCACGATGCCGGAGACGATCACCGCGCTCGGCACGATCACGCCGCTCGCCACGGTCACGGTCCTGCCGCAGTTGAGCGGCTACCTCACGGCCGTGGGCTACCACGAAGGCCAGGACGTCGAGAAAGGCCAGTTCCTCGCGCAGATCGACCCGCGCCAGTACGAGATCAGCAAGGAGCAGGCGGAAGCGCAGCTGGCCAAGGATGCGGCGTCGCTGGCCCAGGCGCGCGCCGACCTCGCGCGCTACACGATCCTGAACGAGCGCAAGTCGATCGCCGAGCAGACCTTTACCGACCAGCAGTTCCTCGTCCAGCAGGACGAAGCGGCCGTGAAGTCCGACAAGGCGAACATCGCCCAGTACGAGCTCGACCTCATCTATTGCCACATCACGGCGCCGGTCTCCGGCCGCATCGGCCTGCAGCTCGTCGATCCGGGCAACTACGTGACCGCGTCGAGCTCGCCCGGCATCGCGGTCATCACGCAGATGAAACCCACCACCGTCGAATTCCCGGTGCCGCAGAACCTGCTCGACAGCGTGATGCAGCGTTTCGGCACGGGCGCGACGCTGCCCGTCACGATCTACAGCAGCGACAACTCGAAGCAGCTCGCCACCGGCGCGCTCTACGCGATCAGCAACCAGATGGCCACGGCCACCGGCACGGTCACGCTGCGCGCGAAGCTGCCCAACGACGACGAATCGCTCTACCCCAACGAGTTCGTGAACGTGAAGCTGCTCGTGGACACCCTGCAGAACGCCGTGCTCGTGCCCACGCCGGCCGTGCAGACCGGCGCGCCCGGCGACTATGTCTATCTCGTGAACGACAACGATACGGTCTCGGTCCACAAGGTCACGCTCGGGCCGAGCGACGGCAAGAACACGGTGATCGCCTCGGGTCTGACGGCCGGCCAGCGGGTGGTGACCGACGGTCTCGACCGCCTCTCGGACGGCGCGAAGATCCGCCCGTCGACCGGCCGCCCCGCGGCGGCGAGCGGCGCAAGCGACGCGAGCGGTGCCGGCGACGAGGAATCGAGCGCAGCCGCGGCGGGCGCCTCGGGCGCAAGCGGCGCGCACGCGCACCACGGCCACCACGCGCACGGCGCGTCGAATGCCTCGGGCGCGCCTGCGGCGTCGCAGGCCTCGTAAGCTGCGGACCCGGTGCCGATGAATATTTCCCGCCTGTTCATTCTTAGGCCGGTCGCGACCTCGCTGCTGATGATCGCGATGGTGCTGGTCGGCCTTGTCGCGATGAAGTTCCTGCCGGTCTCGTCGCTGCCTTCGGTCGACTACCCGACCATCCAGGTGCAGACCTTCTACCCGGGCGCGAGCCCCGACGTGATGGCCACCACGGTCACCGCGCCGCTGGAGGTGCAGCTGGGCGAGATCCCGGGCCTCCAGCAGATGGTCTCGTACAGCTCGGAAGGCGCGTCGATCATCACGCTGCAGTTCGACCTCTCGCTGAACCTCGACGTCGCCGAGCAGAACGTGCAGCAGGCCATCAACGCGGCCAACAGCTACCTGCCGAGCGGCCTGCCCGCCCCGCCGACGTATGCGAAGGTCAACCCGGCGGACCAGCCGATTCTCACGCTCGCGGTCACGTCGAAGTCGATGTCGCTCACGCAGCTGCAGGACGCGGCCAACAACCGCCTCGCCACGAAGATTTCCGAAGTGCAGGGCGTGGGTCTCGTCAGCACGGCGGGCGGCAACGTGCCGGCCGTGCGCGTGGAGGCCGACCCGCAGAAGCTGGCCGCCTACGGCCTGAACCTGGACGACCTGCGCACGCTGCTCGCCAACGTGAACGTGAGCCAGCCGAAGGGCAACTTCGACGGCCCCGACCTCGACTACACGATCAATTCGAACGACCAGATCTCGGACCCGAACGACTACCTGAACACCGTGATCGCATACCAGAACGGCGCGCCGGTGTTCATGCGCGACGTGGCGAAGGTGAGTTCGGCGGCGCAGGACGTGGAACGCGGCGCCTGGTACAACCACGCGCCCGCGATCGTGCTGAACGTGCAGCGGCAGCCGGGCGCGAACGTGATCGCCACGGTCAACCAGATCATGAAGCAGCTGCCGCAGCTCGAAGCGACGCTGCCGGCCGGCATGCAGGTCACGGTCGTCTCGAACAGCGTGGGCGTGATCCAGGCCTCGGTGAAGGACGCGGCGTTCGAGCTCGTGCTCGCCGTCGCGCTCGTGGTCGCGGTGATCTTCGTATTCCTGCGCAACGTGCCGGCCACCATCATCCCGAGCATCTCGGTGCCGGTCTCGCTGATCGGCACGCTCGCGCTGATGTACGAGCTCAATTACTCGATCGACAACCTCTCGCTCATGGCGCTCATCATCGCCACAGGCTTCGTGGTGGACGACTCGATCGTGATGATCGAGAACATCGTGCGCTACCTCGAGGAGGGGGAAAAGCCGCTGCAGGCCGCGTTGAAAGGCGCCGGCCAGATCGGCTTCACGATTCTCTCGCTGACCATTTCGCTCATCGCCGTGCTGATCCCGCTGCTCTTCATGGGCGGCGTGATCGGCCGGCTCTTCAGCGAGTTCGCCGTCACGCTCGCGGTGACCATCGTGCTCTCCGCGGTCGTCTCGCTCACGGTCGTGCCGATGATGTGCGCGCGCATCCTGCGCGCCCAGGCCCAGCGCCATCCCAGCCGCTTCGAGCGCATCAGCGAAGGGCTTTTCGACAAGACGCTCAACGCGTACGAGCGCGGCCTGCGCTGGGTGCTGGACCATCAGACGCTCACGCTCTTCGTCGCGGTGGGCACGATCGTGCTGACGCTCGTGCTCTACGTCGTGATTCCGAAGGGCCTCTTCCCCGTGCAGGACGTGGGCGTGCTCCAGGGCATCAGCGTGGCCGACAATTCGGTGTCGTACTCGGCCATGGTGCGGCACCAGTCCGATCTCGCCGAGGCCATCCTGAAGGATCCGGACGTCGTCTCGCTCACTTCATACGTGGGCATCGACGGCGTGAACAACACGCTCAACAACGGCCGCTTCCTGATCAACCTGAAGCCGCGCGACGACCGCTCCGAAACCGCCGAGGAAATCGGCCGGCGCATCCAGCAGGAAACGGCGAAGGTGGCGGGCATCCGGCTCTACATCCAGCCCGAGCAGGATCTCACGCTCGACACGACGATCTCGCGCAATCAGTACAACTTCGTGCTGCGCGGCCCGAACCAGGCGGCGTTCAACCAGTACGTGCCCGCGCTCATCGCGCGCATGAGGCAGATCCCGTCGATCACGGACGTCACGAGCGACCTGAACTCCGAGGGCCTCTCCGTGGACGTCGAAGTGAACCGCCAGCTCGCGGCGCGCTACGGCATCACGGCGGCGACCATCGACAACGCGCTCTACGACGCGCTCGGCCAGCGCATCGTCTCGACGATCTTCGAGCAGTCGGACCAGTACCGCGTGATTCTCGTCGCCAAGCCCGAGACCATACCGACCGTCGATTCGATCGGCGACATCTATCTGCCGAGCCAGACGAGCAGCGCGGGCCAGGTGCCGCTCAAGGGCATCGCGACCATCCGCATCACGCACTCGCCGCTGATGCTGAGCCACCTCGCGCAGTTCCCGGCCGTCACGATCTCGTTCAACCTCGCGAAGGACGCCTCGCTCTCCGCCGCCATGAGCGACATCCGCAAGGCCGAGGCCGCTATCAAGCTGCCGCCGTCGATCACCTCGTCGTTCCAGGGTGCGGCCGCCGCGTTCGAGGACTCGCTCTCGAGCGAGGTGTACCTGCTGATCGCCGCGCTCGTGGCCGTCTACATCGTGCTCGGCGTGCTGTACGAGAGCTACGTGCATCCGGTGACGATCCTCTCCACGCTGCCCTCCGCCGGCATCGGCGCGCTGGTGGCGCTGATGATCGCGGGCAGCGACCTCGACGTGATCGGCATCATCGGCATCGTGCTGCTGATCGGCATCGTCAAGAAGAACGCCATCATGATGGTGGACTTCGCGCTGGAGGCCGAGCGCGTGCACGGCAAGCCGCCGCGCGAGGCGATCTTCGAGGCGTCGCTCTTGCGCTTCCGCCCGATCCTGATGACGACGCTCGCGGCCATGCTCGGCGCGCTGCCCATGCTGCTCGGCTCCGGCACGGGCTCGGAGCTGCGCCGCCCGCTCGGCCTCGCGATCATCGGCGGCCTCACGCTTTCCCAGGTGCTTACGCTCTTCACGACGCCCGTGATCTATCTGTTCTTCGACCGTCTCGCGCAACGCTTCGGCCGCAAGCCGAGCCACGGCCAGCCGCACCCGGGCGATGACGAAGGCGTGCCCGGCGCCGGCGCAGGCACGCCGAACGCACCCGAGGGCACCTCGTGAATCTTTCGGCGCTCTTCATCCGGCGGCCGGTCGCGACCTCGCTCCTCGCGGTCGCGATCCTGATCTCGGGCATGCTGGCGTTCTTCCAGCTGCCGGTCGCGCCGCTGCCCAACATCGCCTTTCCGGTGATCGTCGTCCAGGCGACCATGGCGGGCGCGAGCCCCGAGATCATGGCATCCACCGTGGCCGAGCCGCTCGAGCGGCGGCTCGGCACGATCGCGGACGTCAACGAGCTCACGTCGACCAACTCGGTGGGTTCGTCGATGATCGTGATCCAGTTCGGCCTGAACCGCGACATCAACGGCGCCGCGCGCGACGTGGAAGCGGCGATCCAGGCCGCGCGCGCCGACCTGCCCACGACGCTGCGCAGCAACCCCACGTACCGCCAGTACAACCCGGCGAGTTCGCCGATCATGGTGCTCGCGCTCACCTCGGACACGCTCACGAAGGCGCAGCTCTACGACTCCGCCGACTCGGTCATCCAGCAGCAGCTCTCGCAGGTGGACGGGGTGGGCGAAATCACGCTCGGCGGCGGCGCGCTGCCTTCGGTGCGCGTGGAACTGCAGCCGGGCAAGCTCAACAACTACGGCATCGGTCTGGAGGACGTGCGCGCGGCCATCGGTGCGGCCAACGCGGACAGCGCGAAAGGCCACATCGATCAGGGCGACCAGCGCTACGAAGTGACCTCGAACGACCAGATCACCAAGGCCGCGCCGTACCGCGACATCGTGGTGGCCTACCGCAACGGCGCGGCCGTCCTGCTGCGCGACGTGGCCAGCGTGATCGACTCGAACGAGAACATCCGCAACGCGGGCCTCTACAACGGCAAGTCCGCCGTGCTCGTGATCGTCTACCCGATGCCGAGCAGCAACATCGTGCAGACCGTGCAGCAGATCAAGGACCGGCTGCCGTCCATCGAGGCCGCCCTGCCCTCGTCGATCAAGGTGCATGTCGCCATCGACCGCTCCGAGTCGGTGAAGGCCTCGGTGGACGACACCGAGCGCACGCTGTTCATCGCGGTGCTGCTCGTGATCGGCGTGGTGTTCGTGTTCCTGCTCTCGCCGCGCGCCACGCTGATCCCGGCCGTCGCGCTGCCGCTCTCGATCATCGGCACCTTCGGCCCGATGTATCTGATGGGCTACAGCATCGACAATCTCTCGCTGATGGCGCTCACCATCGGCACGGGTTTCGTGGTCGACGACGCCGTGGTCGTGCTGGAGAACATCGTGCGCCACATCGAAGCCGGCATGGCCCCGAAGGACGCCGCGATGCGCGGGGCCGGCGAAGTGGGCTTCACCGTGGTTTCGATGAGCCTTTCGCTCATTGCCGTGTTCCTGCCGATCCTGCTGATGCCCGGCATCGTCGGCCTGCTGTTCCACGAATTCGCGGTCACGCTTTCCATCGCGATCGTCATCTCGCTCGTGGTCTCGCTCACGATCACGCCCACGATGTGCGCCTACGTGCTCGCGCGCGGGCAGGCCAGGCAGTCGTCGGCGCGCTGGGCCGTGTGGATCGAGTCGCAGTTCGAGCGCTTCAAGAACGCCTACTCGCGCTCGCTCGACGTCGCGCTCAATCACAAGGTACTCGTCATCCTCGTGCTGTTCGCCCTGCTGTTCGGCAACGTGTTCCTCGCGCGGCTGTTGCCCGGCACGTTCTTCCCGGAGCAGGACACGGGCATCCTGATCGGCCAGATCATCGCCGACCAGAGCATCTCGTTCACGGCGATGGAGAAGAAGCTCGCGCAATTGCAGGAGATCGTGCAGAAGGACCCGGCCGTCGCCTCGGTGGCGGGCTTCACGGGCGGCCGCGCGCTCAACACGGCGAACGTGTTCGTCGAGCTCAAGCCGCTCGCGCAACGCCGCCTTTCGGCCACCGAGGTCGTCAACCGGTTGAGGCCCAAGCTCAATGCCGTCTCCGGCGCGCGTCTCTTCCTGCAGGCGCAGCAAGATCTGCATATCGGCGGGCGGCAGTCGGCGGCGGAGTACCAGTACACGCTCACGAGCGAGGACGCCGACGCGCTCTTCAAGTGGGTGCCGAGGCTCGTCACCGAGCTGGGCAAATATCACGGCCAGTTGACCGACGTAAACTCGGACCTCCAGCAGAATGGCCTGCAGACCTACGTCACGCTGAGCCGCACGACGGCCAAGCGCTACAGCTTCGATCCGAACCAGATCGACAGCGTGCTCTACGACGCTTTCGGCCAGCGCACGGTCTCGACGATCTACAACCCGCTCAACCAGTACTTCGTCGTGATGGAAGTCGCGCCGCAGTACTGGCAGTACCCGCAGTCGTTCAACCAGATCTGGCTCTCCGCCGCGGCCGGCAACGCGAGCGGCACGGAGCAGACGCAGATGTCGGGCAGCCTGGTCACGGGCGTCACGACGCCGGTGGCGGTCGGCACGACGTCGAGCACGTCGAGCAGCACGAACGCGCTGAACGCGAACGCCGAGGCCAACCAGCTCACCAACAGCATCTCGAACAGCAAGGGCGGCAGCTCGAGCGGCAGTGCGGACAGTACCGCGGCCGAAACCATGGTGCCGCTCCTCGGCATGATGAACTGGACGACGGGCCACACCGCCACCCAGGTGAACCACCAGAGCGGCATGGTGGCCGGCACGGTCTCGTTCAACCTGCCCGCCAACGGGTCGCTCAGCGTGGCGGCCGCGACCATCGAGAAAGCCCAGAGCGACATCGGCATGCCCGCTTCGGTGCACGGTTCGTTCGCGGGCGCGGCGCAAGCCTACGCGCAGTCGATGGGCACCGTGCCGCTCCTGATCCTTGCGGCGCTCGCGGTGGTGTACATCGTGCTGGGCGTGCTGTACGAGAACACCATCCACCCGCTCACGATTCTTTCGACGCTGCCTTCGGCCGGCATTGGCGCCGTGCTCGCGATGCTGATCTTCGGCACGCCGTTCTCGGTGATCGCCATGATCGGCATCATTCTGCTGATCGGTATCGTCAAGAAGAACGGCATCATGATGGTGGACGTGGCCATCCAGCTCCAGCGCAACGAGGGCATGGAGGCGCGCCGCGCCATCCACGAGGCGGCCGTGGTGCGGCTGCGCCCGATCATGATGACCACCGCCGCCGCCGTGCTGGGCGCCGTGCCGCTCGTGCTCGCGCTCGGCCAGGGCGCCTCGCTGCGCCAGCCGCTGGGCGTGACCGTGATGGGCGGCCTGCTCCTCTCCCAGATCTTTACGCTGTACACCACGCCCGTGATTTACCTGTTCCTCGACGGCCTGCGCGCGCGGCTCGCGCGCTGGGCGCGAAACCTGCCCTGGAACCGCCAGGCCGATGAGAGCGCATCATGACGAAGACATCCCGCATGCGGACACCCCCCGCCTTTCCCCGCGCACGCACCGCGCTGCGCCTCCTTCCTCTCGCTTTCGCCGTGTCGGTCACGCTGCTCGCGAGCGGCTGCATGGTCGGCCCCGACTATCACCGCCCGCAGGTCGCCGTGCCCGCTACGTGGAAGGAACTGCCGGGCTGGACCCAGGCCGAGCCCAACGCCGCGGGCCCGAAGGGCGACTGGTGGACGGCGTTCAACGACCCGATGCTCGACGAGCTGGAACCGCTCGTCGCGGTCTCGAACCAGACCGTGAAGCAGGACTACGCGAACTACCAGGAGGCGATTGCCGAAGTGCGCGTGGCCCGCGCGAGCCTCTTCCCGACGCTCGGCATCAACGGCTCCGCCACGCGCGAGCGCGCTTCCACGGGATCGCTCAGCGGCGTGAGCGGCTTCAACACGGGTGCGCGCGTCGTCAATGCCGGCACGCTCGAAGGGAGCGCCAGCTGGGATCTGGATGTCTGGGGCCAGGTGCGGCGCCAGGTCGAGGAAAGCTCGGCGACGGCGCAGGCCAGCGAGGCGACGCTCGCCAACGCCACGCTCTCCGAGCAGATCGCGCTCGCCAACGCCGTGATCGACCTGCGCACGACCGACGCCGACATCGACCTGCTCACGAACACGGTCGAGGCCTACAAGAAGTTCCTGCGCGTCGTGGCCGACCAGGATCAGGCGGGCACCGTCGCGCCGTCCGATCTCGTTTCGGCGCGCACGCAGCTGGAAAGCGTGCAGGCCAGCCTGATCGCGCTCGGCGTTTCGCGCGCGCAATACGAGCACGCGATCGCGGTGCTGGTCGGCCGCAATCCCGAGGACATGGCCATCCCTCACAGCGAGCGTCTGCCGGCCTTGCCGACGATCCCGGCGGGCGTGCCCTCCACGATCCTGCAGCGCCGCCCGGACGTCGCCACGGCCGAGCGGCAGATGGCCTCCGCGAACGCGGCGATCGGCGTGGCGGTAGCGGCCTACTATCCGTCGATCTCGCTTTCCGCGCTCGACGGCTTCACGCAGTCGCCGCTTTCGGGGCTTCTGCACATCAGCAATTACGTGTGGTCGCTCGGCGCGAGCGCCTCGGAAACGATCTTCGACGGCGGCGAACGCAGCGGCGAAGTGGCTGCGGCACGCGCGAGCTATGACGCGGCCGTCGCCAACTATCGCGGCACGGTGCTCTCCGCGTTCCAGAACGTGGAGAACGATCTTTCCGGCCTGCGCATCCTCGCGCAGCAGTCCGAAGCGTTGGACGCCGCCGTGCGCGATGCCATCCACGGCACGGAGATCGCGCAGAACGAATACGAAGCGGGCACCGTCGACTACACGACCGTCGCGACGGCGCAGGCGACGCAGCTGACCGATCAGCAATCGGCGCTGAGCGTGCAGCAGTCACGGCTGCTCGACTCGATATCGCTGATTGGCGACCTGGGCGGCGGATGGACCGGCGTGATGCACGAACCGCTGCATCCCGACCGCGCGGACCCGAGCGCGAACGCGGCGGCCAGCGCGCCGATGGGTGCGACCGCGCAAGAGGCGAGCCGCACGCAAACGGGGGCGACGAATCCTTGATGGGCCGCTAAATTCAAAAGCCCGCTTTTGTGAACTGCCCCCCAAGAACGGCACGGATCAGGGGATATTCGCGTCCAGTACGATCGCCTTGGTCATGCCGCCCCGGAACCTGCCTTGCTCTTTCCGGCCGCAGCACCTATCGCACCGGCCAATCCCGCATTGTCATAGGCGCGCCCCGCGATGCCCCATGCGCCATCCGCCGCATAGACCACATTGACCCAGATACGGTCGCGCGCGAGCCGCCCTTCCGCCGCCCGCTCGACCACCTCCGTCGCTCGTTCGACGAAGCGCTGCTTCGCCTCGGGCGTCGCCAGCGCCACGGCAGGCAGCTTGAGCTCGACGAAAGCCGCCGCGCCCGCCTTGCCGCCCGCAAACACACGTCCGGGCGGCACCGCGTTCAGCGTGCCGACCACGTTCGGCTCCATGAATGCATTCCCCTCCAGTTGCTCGATTTCCAGCAGAGCTTCGGTCAATGCGGCAAACACCCGGGCTTCGGCTGCGGGTGCGAGCAAACCCTCGGCTACGGTCAACGTAATCGGCATGGCAATTCCTCTTCCGGTAAGTGAGTAAGCCAACGGGAACTCAGGTCGTGATATAAATACTGATCACTCTCTATAGAATAGATACCAATCACTCTTTATGCAAGATAAAGAGTGATCACTCCGAAAGAGGCCGTCCATGCGTTATTCCGCCGAGCACAAGAACGAGACCCGCGCCCGCATTCTCGAAGCCGCCAGCCGGCTGTTCCGCGAGGAGGGCTACGGCGGTTCGGGTATCGGTCCGCTGACAAAAGCCGCTGGCGTGACCAACGGCGCGTTCTACGGACATTTCAAATCGAAGAGCGAGGCGTTCCGCAACGTCGTGCTCGCGGGAATCGGGCAGCTGAGGGATGGCGTAGCGTCATTGCGGGCCGCCCACGGCACGCGCTGGCGACGGCCGTTCATCGACTTCTACCTGGGGCCGCGGCGCACCTGCAAGCTCGGCGAGAGCTGCGCGTTGCCGAGCCTCTCGCCGGAAGTGATGCGCGCCGACGACGAAACGCGCACCGCCTACGAAGAGGAACTGCTGCGCCTCGTGGGTGAAGTGTCGGCGGGACTCGACGATCTGCCCGCCGCCGGCCGCGACGACCGTGCAATCGCATTCCTCGCGCTGCTCTCGGGCGGCGTGACGCTGGCGCGCGCCGTCCGTGATCCGGCGCTTTCGGAGCGAATCGCGAAAGCCGTCGGCCGCTACGCGACGGCGATGACCGAGCCCGAAGACACGGCGCCCAGGCGCAAGCGGTAACCCGTCGTCCGGACCTCGCGAGGTCCGCTAGTCGTTAGCGTAGTGGAATTCGGGCATCGACTTGAGCGTGGACTTGTCCGCCTGCAGAACGATCTGCCGGCTGCTGATCTGCAATTCGTTGAACGGCACCGCAACAAGGTGCTTGCCCATGCCGAGGAACCCGCCCACCGAGAGAATGGCGAACGCCCCCTGGTCGGGCGGCACGAGAACGATGTCGTCCACGGTGCCGATCTTCGTGCCGCTCGTGTCGTACACGTCGGCGCCATCGAGCTTCGAGGCGCGGTAGCCCGTGCCCGACTGAACGGTGGCGACGCGCTGCACGGCGATCGACTGTGGCGCGCCTTGCGCATGCACGAGGCCTGCGGCGCCCAACGTCGAGGCGAGCAGCGTCGCCGCAGCCAGCTTTGCTGCCTTTGCGGTCATCATGGTGCTCTCCCTGTTCTGGTTTGACCCGGAAAACCGGGCAGCAAAGCGCATGCCCGCTCGGAGCTTCAGGGTTCGCACGGCGCCGCCGGCAGCGCCGACGCGGGCAGGCCGAACAGATAATCGAAACCGAGGTTATAGAGGTAGGCGTAGACGAGGAAGAACACCGTCAAGCCGATATCCATGACGAAAGCCTCGACCAGCGTAATGCGCAGCATCCACGCGAACATGGGCACGAGCATCAGCACGAGGCCGCCTTCGAAGCCCACCGCATGCGCGATACGCCGCACCACACTCCGGCCGCGCTTCGTCTGCCGCGCTTCCCAGCGCTCGAACATCGTGTTGTAGACGAAGTTCCACGCCGTAGCGATCACCGACGAGAGCACCGCCGCCACCGCCGCCCGGTTAAAACCGCTCCCGGCGATCGAAGCGAAGCTCGTGCCCGTCACGAGGATGGCGAGACCCTCGAACACGGTGACATAGACGATGCGGCGTTTGAGACCTTGCATGGCGCCTCCTGCGCGAGTCGGAACGGCCTTGATCCTCTCACGGGAAATCTGATACAACCAGTCAGCTTCTTTCAAAAAAACTGAAGGGTTGGCAATGAGCTTCCACTCGGACAATGTGGCCGTCTTTCTTGCCGTGCTCGATCACGGGTCGTTCTCGGCGGCAGCCCGCGCGCTGGGCAAAGTGCCTTCCGCGGTGAGCATGACGATCGCGAACCTCGAAGCCGCGCTCGACCTCGTGCTGTTCGAGCGCACGGGCCGCGAGCCCGTCCCCACGGCCGCTGCCCGCGCGCTGGAGCCGCGCGCGCGCCAGATCGCGCTGCAACTGAGGCAACTCGACGTGCACGCGCTCGCGCTGCACGCCGGGCTGGAAAAGACGCTCGCCATCGCCGTGGCGCCGGAACTGCTGGCCGCGCCGTGGAGCACGCCGCTGCAGACGCTGGCTCACGAGTTTCCCGCGCTGGAGGTGAACATCGTATCGGCGCCGCAAACGCACGCCATGCGCATGCTCCACGAGGGCGCCGTGCAGCTCGCGCTGGTGTTCGAGCGGCCCGGTCTCGATGCGCGCGAGGGCTTTCAGGAACTGAGCAGCGAATTGCTGGTGGCCGTGGTGTCGCCCGATCACCCGCTCTATCAGCCCGACCAGAGCTGCGTGAGCCACGAAGACCTGATCGCGGGCCGGCAGATCGCCGTCGCGAGTCATGCGGACAGCCGGCTCAACAACCCCACGCTCGTATCGCGCACCACGTGGCGCACGGACAGCCATCTCGCCACGCTGGGCCTCGTCCAGGCCGGGCTCGGCTGGGCTTACCTGCCGCGCGCGCTCGTGCTGCCGCTGCTCGCCACGGGCGCGCTCGTGGAGATCGTGCTCGAGAACATGAGCAACGAAATCCGCCTCTGGGCCGACATCGTCTGGTCGACGGAGCGCCCGCTCGGGCTCGCCGCGCGGCGCTACGTCGAACTGATGCGCGAAGGGCGCAAGACCGGCACCTGACACGCGGCGCGATTCTCTCGGCCCGACACGGCAAAGCCGCGGCGCAAACGCTATGCTACGGCTTTCGCCCAACCGGGCCACGACCGACCGCTAGAGGAATCGCCATGAAACAGCCCGCCGGATCCATGATCACCTTCACCCGCCCCGACGGCCAGACGCTGCAGGGCTATCTCGCCCGCCCCGAGAAGGCCGAGGGCGCGCCGGCCATCGTCGTGATCCAGGAGTGGTGGGGATTGAACGACCAGATCCGCGGCGTGGCCGACCGCCTCGCCCAGTCGGGCTACCTCGCGCTGGTTCCCGATCTCTACCGCGGCAAATCCACGGTCGAGGAAGAGGAAGCAAGCCACCTGATGAACGCGCTCGACTTCGCCGACGCTGCCTCGCAGGACGTGCGCGGCGCCGTGGACTACCTGAAGACCTTGACCGACCGCGTCGGCGTGAGCGGCTACTGCATGGGCGGCGCCCTGACGCTGCTGGCCGCAAGCCAGATCCCCGGCCTCGCGGGTGTGGTGGTGTGGTACGGCTTCCCGCCGCTCGAATACATCGACGCCACGAAGATCACCGCGCCGGTGCTCGGTCACTGGGCCACGCAGGACCAGTTCTTCAAGACCGAAGGCGTCGACGCGCTGGAAACGAAGCTGCTCGAAGCCAAGGTCGATGTCGAGTTCCACCGCTATCTCGCGCACCACGCGTTCGCCAACGAGACCGCCGTGGGCCCGAGCCGCATCGCCGCCACGCAGTACGACCCGGTCTGGGCGCAACTGGCCTGGGATCGCACGCTCACGTTCTGGGGCAAGACGCTCTGGCCGCGAGGCTGAGCCTCACTGGTCACGCGGGGCCGGCCCCGTTGACTGCCCCGCCGCCGTCAACCGCCGCAGCTCTTCCAGCAGCTTCACCGCCGGGCTCGGCAGAATGCCGTCCCGGCGCCGGAAGGCGGTGAGCGTGCGCCGCCCTTCCACGCCCGGCAGTTCGAGCGTATCGAACACCCCCGCCTTGCTTTCCGTCGCGTACATGGGCGTCGCCATCCAGCTCAGGAAGCGCGAACTCGCCACGAGGCTCTTCAGCACGGTGATCGAGCGCGTCTCGACCACCACGTTCGGCAAGCCCAGGCCCTGTTCCGCGAACACCTGCTGCATGTGCTCGAAGGGCGCCGTGCCGCGCGGCGGGATTGCCCATTGTTCGTCGAGCGTGTCGGCCAGCGTGAGGCCCGGCTTGCGGCGCAACGGATGATCGAGCGCCGCCACGACATAACTCAGATCCTCCCAGCGACAATCGCCGATCGCGGCGATCTCGTCGGTATCCGGCACCGCCATGCTGAGCGCGAGGTCGATCTCGCGGCGCACCAGGGCGTCGGCAAGACGGTCCCACACCCCTTCGATAATTTCCACCCGCAGCTTGGGCCACTTCTGCAGCACACCGCTCACGGCGAGCGGCAACACATGGCTCGCAATGCTGCCCACCGCGCCGCAGCGGATCGTCCCGCGCGCGAGGCCGCGCATGGCGTCGATTTCCTCGCGGGTCTGCTCGGCCTCGCGCAGCAAGAGGATCGCGTGCGGCAGCAGCGCATCGCCAACGGCCGTGAGCTGCATGCCGCGCGAATGGCGTTCGAAGAGCGGCGCGCCCACCTGGTCTTCGAGCCGGCGGATCGCCCGGCTCAGCGCGGGCTGCGTGACGTGCAGCGTATCGGCCGCGCGCCCGAGGCTGCCGGCCGATACGATCGTGGCGAAGGCATGCAGTTGCTGAAGATTGAAAGTCATGCCTGAAGGTAATGCCTTTGGGCAGAACCGGCAATTTCGGATTACCCCGAGCCTCGCGATAATGCCCCATCGGCACAACGCGCCCCGTACAAGGAGACACCCAATGGCAGGCAGTGCGCCTCAACAGGACAAACCGGCTGACACCGCGCAGGGCAGGACCGTGCGCGACGCCGTGATCGACTTCGCACGCCGTGTCGGCATGACGTCGATCTTCGCGAACCCCGGCTCGACCGAGTTGCCGATGTTCCGCGATTTCCCGGCCGATTTCCGTTATGTGCTGGGCCTGCACGAGGCGGTCGTCGTCGGCATGGCCGACGGCTATGCCCAGGCGAGCGGCCGCACGGCGCTCGTAAACCTGCATTCGGCGGCCGGCGTCGGCAATGCCATGGGCAATATCTTCACGGCGTTCCGCAACCGCACGCCGCTCGTCATCACCGCCGGTCAGCAGGCGCGCTCGATCCTGCCGTTCGACCCGTTCCTCGCCGCGACCCAGGCGACCGAGCTGCCGAAGCCCTATGTGAAATGGAGCATCGAGCCCGCGCGCGCCGAAGACGTCCCGCTCGCCATCGCGCGGGCCTGGGCAATCGCCATGCAGGAGCCGCGCGGCCCCGTGTTCGTCTCGATTCCCGTCGACGATTGGGACCGGCCGTCCGCGCTCGTGCCCGAGCGCGAGGTCGCCCATGTCATGCGGCCCGATCCGGCGATGCTCGCGCGCATCGGCGCGCTGCTCGATGCGTGCGAGCGGCCCGCGTTCGTGGTGGGCGGGGCCGTGGACCGCGCGCACGCCGTCGAGGACGTGGTTCAACTCGCCGAGCGGCATCGCGCGCGCGTCTACGTCGCGCCCATGACGGGACGCTGCAGCTTTCCGGAAACCCATCGCCTCTTCGCCGGCTTCCTGCCCGCCATGCGCGAGCGCATCGTCGAAACGCTCGGCGGCCACGATCTCGTCTTCGCACTCGGCGCACCGGCGTTCACTTACCACGTGGAGGGGCGCGGCCCGCATGTGCCGCCCGGCGCGCCGCTGTGCCAGTTGATCGACGATCCGGGCACGGCTGCGTGGACGCCGCAAGGCCTGATCGCCGTCGGCAATGTGCGGCTCGGCGTGCGCGACCTGCTCGCGCGCCCGGCGCCTCGCGAGCGTGCCTTGCCCGCACCGCGGCCGACGCCGCCGCGTGCGCTGCCGCCGTCCCCTGGAGAACGCATGTCGGTGGCATTCGCGTTGCAGACGCTCAACGAAGCGCGCCACAGCAACAACGGCAACGACATCGTTGTGGAGGAAGCGCCCAGCGCCCGCCCCGTCATGCAGACCTACCTGCCGATCGAGCGCGCGGGCGGCTTCCTGACCATGGACAGCGGCGGCCTCGGCTACGGCATGCCTGCCGCGGTGGGCGTGGCGCTCGCCACGCCTCGCAAGCGCGTGATCGCGCTGATAGGCGACGGCTCCAGCATGTACTCGATCCAGGCGATCTGGAGCGCCGCGCAGCTGCGCCTGCCCATCACTTTCGTTATCCTGAACAACACGCGCTACGCGGCGCTGCAGGATTTCGCGCCGGTGTTCGGTTTCGGCCCCGGCGATCCGGTCCAGGGCACCGACCTGCCGGGCCTCGACTTCGTCACGATCGCGGCCGGCATGGGCTGTCCTGGCGTGCGCGTAAGCGTTGCGTCCGAGTTGCACGGAGCGCTGCAAAACGCGCTCTCGTCGCCAGGGCCTGCGCTCGTCGAAGTGGTCGTCGCGTAACCCCGCTCTCTAATACCCATCACGATTATCGAGGAGACAAACCATGCAAACCGTAGCAATGCTGATCGACGGCGAAAAGGCGTCTGCGCGCGACGGCGCCACATTCGAGCGCCGCAATCCGCTGGACGGCACCGTTGCCTCACGGGCGCCCGCCGCTTCCGTCGAAGACGCGCGCGCTGCCGTGGATGCCGCCGCGCGCGCCTTCCCGGCCTGGTCGGCGCTCGGGCCCGGCGAGCGCCGTGCGCTGCTCACGAAGGCCGCACACGCGCTCGAAGCAAAGGCCGATGCGTTCGCGGCGGCCATGGCGGCCGAAACCGGCGCCTCGGGCCTGTGGGCCGGCTTCAACGTGCATCTCGCGGCCCAGGGTCTGATCGAGGCCGCCGCCATGACCACGCAGATCGGCGGCGAGCTGATTCCCTCCGACGTGCCCGGCAGTCTCGCGATGGGCGTGCGCCAACCCGCCGGCGTCGTGCTCGGCATCGCGCCATGGAATGCGCCCGTGATCCTCGCCGTGCGCGCCATCGCACTGCCGCTCGCGTGCGGCAATACGGTCGTGCTGAAGGGCTCGGAAATCTGCCCCGCCACGCATGGCCTCATCGTCGAAGCCATGCAGGAAGCCGGCCTGCCGCGCGGCGCCGTGAACTTCGTGACGAACGCGCCGGCGGACGCCGCTCGCATCGTGGAGGCAATGATTGCGCATTCCAAGGTGCGGCGCGTGAACTTCACGGGCTCCACGCGCGTCGGCCGCCTGGTGGCGGAGCAATGCGCGCGCCATCTGAAGCCCGCCGTGCTCGAACTGGGCGGCAAGGCGCCGCTCGTCGTGCTCGACGACGCCGACCTCGACGCCGCAGTCAATGCCGCCGTCTTCGGCGCCTTCGCGAACTCGGGGCAAATCTGCATGTCGACCGAACGCATCATCGTCGACGAATCGATCGCCGACGCCTTCGTCGACAAGCTGGCCGCGCGCGCCCGTGCACTGCCGCTCGGCGATCCGCGCAAGGGGCCGGTCGTGCTCGGCTCCGTGGTCGACATGAGCACGGTCGAACGCTGCAATGCGCTGATCGACGACGCGCTGGCGAAAGGCGCGACGCTCGTATGCGGCGGCAAGGCCGACACCACGCTGATGCCGGCGACGCTGCTGGACCACGTGACGCCCGAGATGCGCATCTACCACGACGAATCGTTCGGCCCCGTGAAGCCCATTGTCCGCGTGCGCGGCGAGGAAGCCGCGATCGCCTGGGCGAACGACAATCCGTATGGGCTCTCCTCGGCCGTGTTCAGCCGCGACAGCGCGCGGGCGCTCAACGTGGCGCGGCGCATCGAATCCGGCATCTGCCACATCAATGGGCCGACCGTGCACGACGAAGCGCAGATGCCGTTCGGCGGCGTCAAGGACAGCGGCTTCGGGCGCTTCGGCGGCAAGGCAGGCATCGCCGAGTTCACCGAACTGCGCTGGATCACGCTGCAGACCACGCCGCGTCATTACCCTTTCTAAGGAATGCAGATGGTTCGGGCCCGCCAATGGACACGCCACAGCACACGCCAGAGCAGCTTCAACGGCATGTGCGTGTGATCGATATTCAGGATGACTTGCCGACATACCGCGATGGCTGGGATGGCCCGACCTGCGAAGCCTCATAGCCTCCTGGCCTTATAAGCACCCAGGCACCCGTCATCTCGAATTTCAAATAGAATCGGCTTCGCCTTGTGCCGGATATATGCCTGGTTCGGCGGCGAAACCGACACCAGGCGCCCTCTTCCACCTGGAGCCGCCGCAATGGCACAACTCGTCGATCATCCCGCGTTCCTTTTCGTCACGCTGATCGTCCTGCTTTCCGCGGCCGCCGCGCTCGGGGCTGTCGTGCTGCACCGCTTCCATCCGCTCCATGAGGAAACCCGCGAAAACTACAACGTCGTGCAGGGCGCCACGCTCACCCTGCTCGCGCTGCTGATCGGCTTCACGCTTTCGATGGCAGTCGGCCGCTACGACCAGCGCAAGAACTACGAGGAAGAGGAAGCCAATGCGATCGGCACGGAATATGTGCGCGCCGATCTGATCGGCGGCGCGGGATCGGCGAAGGTGAAGGCCCTGCTCGCGCAGTACCTGGCGTTGCGCATCGAGTACTACACGACAAGCGATGCAAAACAACTGGAAGCGATCAACAACAAGACTGCCGACCTCCAGGGCCAGCTCTGGGCAGGCGCGCGCGACGCGGCTGCGGCACAGCCCAATCCCATCACGGCGCTTGTCGTGGCCGGCATGAACGATGTCCTCAACACCCAGGGCTATACCCAGGCGGCCTGGCTCAATCGCATTCCGGCATCGGCCTGGGGGCTCATGCTGCTGATCGCCTTCTTCAGCAACCTCATGCAAGGCTATGGCGTGCGCGGAGAAACCGGCCGGCGCGTGCTGCTCGTCATCCTGCCCATCACCGTTTCGCTCTCGCTTTCGCTGATCGCGGACATCGACAGTCCGCGCGGCGGCCTGATTCGCGTGGTGCCGCAGAATCTGCTCCTCGTGCAGCAATCGATGCCGCCGAGCTGAGGGCGGCGCGCCCGGGAACGTGCGGTTGGTGCTGCGTCAAAGCGCAGCGTTTCGTAACCTCCGTTCAGCCGGGAACGCTATCTGCCGCCCGGCGCACACTCGCCATTTCCTCTAAACTGGCCAACCCGGCCAATTCAGGCCAGCAAGCTATCAGCAACAGGATGCCCGCATGAACGACCTTTCCGCCTTCCCCATCACGCGCAAGTGGCCGGCCCGGCATCCCGACCGCATCCAGCTCTATTCGCTGCCCACGCCCAACGGCGTCAAGGCCTCGATCATGCTGGAGGAAACCGGGCTGCCCTATGAAGTGCATCTGGTGCGCTTCGACGCCAACGACCAGATGACGCCCGAGTTCCTTTCGCTCAATCCCAACAACAAGATTCCCGCGATCCTCGACCCCAACGGCCCCGAAGGCCGGCCGCTCGCCCTGTTCGAGTCGGGTGCGATCCTCATTTATCTCGCCGACAAGTCCGGTCAGTTCCTCGCTCAGGCAGGCAACGAGCGCTACGAGACCATCCAGTGGCTCATGTTCCAGATGGGCGGCATGGGTCCGATGTTCGGTCAGGTGGGCTTCTTCCACCGTTTCGCCGGCAAGGAGTACGAGGACAAGCGTCCCCGCGACCGCTATGTCGCCGAGTCGCGCCGCCTGCTCAACGTGCTCAACGAGCGCCTCGCGGGCCGCGCATGGATCATGGGCGAGCACTACACCATTGCGGACATGGCCACGTTCCCGTGGGTGCGCAATCTGATCGGCTTCTATGAAGCAGGCGATCTGGTCGGCATCCAGGACTTTCCGCACGTCACGCGCGCGCTCGAAGCATTCGTCGCGCGCCCGGCAGTCGCGCGCGGACTGAACATCCCGCCGCGCGGCTAAGCGGCGCCCGGCGCTTCAAGCCTCGTTCTGCGCGAGGCTCGAAGCGCCCGGTTCAGGCAAGCCGCAACGGCCATCACCCTCGTCCGCAATACGCGGGCTTACACCGACTTCACCTCGCCGCCGTCCATGCGCAGCGTCGACCCCGTCATCCAGTGCGCCGCCGGCGAGACGACGAACGCCATCAGTTCGGCAATCTCCTCGGGCATACCGTAGCGGGCAATACCCGCTTCCGCCGGGAATCTGGCCGTGGCCTCCTCCACCGTCATATCGTGCAGCGGCGCCCAGTGTTCGAGATACGAGCGACGCCGCCCCGTCATCACCGGCCCGGGCAGCACGCTGTTCACCTGCACGCCGTCCGCAATGCCGCGGTCGGAAAACGCTTTCGCCAGCGCCACGATGGCAGCGTTGATCGTGCCCACGGCGGCATACGGCGCCTTCGGGAACAGCGCGGAATTACCGGACATCAGCACGACCGAACCTGATGCCGCCTTCAGCGCCGGCCACGCCGCAATCGTGAGACGCCGCGCGCCATGCAGCTTCAGCGCCAGCCCTCGTTCCCACTCGTCGTCGGTCATCTCGAACACGTCGATCTGCGGGACCGCGCCGGCGATGTTGAGCAACGCGTCGATGCGGCCAAACGCCGCCAGCGTGCGGTCGACAACCTGCTGGGCCGCCTCGGGATCCGCGAGGTCGAGTTCGATCACGAGCGCCTTGGCCCCCGCGCGCTCCACCTCGCCCGCCGTTTCTTCCAGGTTCGCCCGATTGCGCGCGACCAGCGCGACGGCGCCGAAGTCCCGCGCCAGCCGGATTGCAGTTGAACGGCCGATTCCCTGGCTCGCACCCGTGACAATGGCAACTCTCGTGGACATCACTCTCTCCATGAAGGTGAATCGATAAAGGCCCGTGCTCGCGCTTTGAGATTAGCGCACGAGAAATCCGGCAGTGGCCTCGGCAATTTCCGCAGCGTGGGTTTCGAGCGCGAAATGACCCGTGTCGAAGAAACGCACGACCGCTTGCGGCAAATCCCGCCGGAACGCTTCCGCGCCGGCCGGAAGGAAGAACGGATCGTTCCTGCCCCACACGGCGAGAAACGGCGGCTGATGCGTGCGGAAGTATTGCTGGAAAGCCGGATACAGGGCCACGTTACTGCCATAGTCGCCAAACAGATCGAGCTGGATTTCGGCCACGCCGTCGCGCGCGAGATAGTGGTTGTCGAGCGTGTAGCCGTCCGGCGACACCGCTGCCGCATCGGGCACGCCATGCGTGTACTGCCACTTCGTCGTTTCGGGCGCGAGGAACGCGCGCAGCGCCTCGCGGTTCGCGGCCGTCCGCGCGCCCCAATACGCGCGGATCGGATTCCAGCCGTCGCTCAAACCTTCTTCGTAGGCATTTCCGTTCTGCGAAACGATCGCCGTAATTCTTTCGGGATGCTTGAGAGCCAGCCGGAAGCCGGTCGGCGCACCGTAATCGAAGACGTACACCGCATAGCGATCGAAGCCGATCACCTCCGTGAAGCGGTCGATCACGCTGGCGATGTTCTCGAACGTATAAGCGAAGCGATCGCGCGACGGCAGGTCCGACTGGCCGAAACCGGGCAGATCCGGCGCGACCAGATGGAAACGCCCGGCGAGCTTCGGTATCAGATCGCGGAACATGTGGCTCGAAGTCGGAAAGCCGTGCAGCAGCAACAGCTTCGGCGCGTCGCGACGGCCGGCCTCGCGATAGAACACGTTGAAACCGTCCACATCGGCATGACGGTACGAAATCCTGGACATGGTTTGCCTCCAGAGGAAACGACGAAACAGCGCGTTCAGCGGCCAGCGGCTGAGCGCACCGCTTCGAGAATGATCTGCGCGACGGCGTCGGGCGCCGTCACGAGGGGGGTGTGATCGGCGTCGTGGGAACGCACGTTTGCGTTCATGCGACGCGCCATGAAATGCTGAGTGGCCGGATCGATCATGCGGTCGCGCCCGGCGACGAGGAACCACGCCGGCACATCCCGCCACAGCGGGCGCGCCACGGCTTCGCCGATGCATGCCGGCGCGATGGGACGCTGCACGGCGGCCAACACCGCCAGTTCCTGCGAGGTCGCGTCCTGGGCAAAGGCGCTGGCAAAAGCGTCGTGCGGCAGCCAGATCCAGCCGTCTCTATCGGGAGCGAGCTTCGGCGCCAACGGATGCGTTTCGCCGCGATAAAACACGTCGGCCACCGTTTCGCCTTCGTCAGGCGCGAGCGCCGCCACATAAACCAGCGCCCGAACCGCTTCGGCCCGCGCCGCACCGATCACCGCGCCGGCATAGGCATGCCCCGCCAGCACGACCGGTCCCGCGGCCCGCCCTATCGCCCGCCCGAGCGCCGCCACGTCGTCGCCGAGCGAGGTGAGCGGCAACGGCGCCGCGATTGCCTCGACGCCAGCCGCCTCCAGACAGCCAATCACCTTGCTCCAGCTCGATCCGTCCGCCCAGGCTCCATGGGCGAGCACCACGCTTACGTTCTCGGATGCCATGTCGCATTCCTCCAGGGAAAGTGGCCACCGTCCCGGCAGTCAGACTCCGCCTCGATCAGTAACCTGTTTGATGTTGTTTTAAAGGTTACTAACCGCACATGTAACTTGTCAAGCGAATTTTTAACGGTTACATTTCGCCCAATATCATTTAATTCGTGGTCAGCAATGGACTATCGTCAAACCCCCGCGATACTCGTGGCCGACGCATTGGGCCTCGACTTCCTGAACTCCGTCGCGACGCCCGTGGACGAACCCGTGGACTGGGTGAGCGACGGGGAAGGTCTGCTCGCATGGCTCGCGCAGACGGATCTCGTGCCGGCCGCCGTGCTCGCGCAATTGCGCGCGCGAGCTACGCAGGACGAGCTGGACGCCATGGCCGCGCAAGCACGAGCGCTGCGCGAATGGTTCAGGGGCTTCGTGCGTTCCCGCAAGGGGAAACCGCTGACGGCGCGCGATCTCGACGACCTCGAACCCCTCAATCAGTTGCTCGCTCAAGACGAGCGGCATGAAGCCATCGTGGCGGCCGCCGACGGCGATGCGCCGGCCCTGGCGCTACGCGCATACCGGCGCTGGACGTCGCCGGACGCCTTGCTGCTGCCGATAGCCGAGGCCATGGCGAAGCTCGTGTGCGAAGAGGATTTCACGCATGTGAAAGCGTGCGAGGGGCCGCGCTGCACGCTGCTGTTCGCCGATCACACGCGCGGCCACGCCCGCCGCTGGTGCAGCATGGCGCTCTGCGGCAATCGCGCGAAGGTTGCCGCGCACCGCAAACGCCTAAAGGAACAGGGCAAGGAATAAGGCAGGAAACGAGAGAAAACATGACGGGGGGCGCTAGGGCGGTGCACACGATGCGCGTATGATCTCCCCCCACGAATGATCTTTCACTGCCGGGTTTGACCATGAATTCTTCCGCCGATAGCGCCTCGCCGCGCCCCCTGCGCACCCTCACGCAACTCGAGGCGCGCATTCTGGGCGTGCTGGTCGAGAAACAGCACACGGTACCGGACACCTACCCGCTGTCGCTCAACGCGTTGACGTCGGGCTGCAACCAGAAGACGGCGCGCACGCCGGTGATGAACGTCAGCGAGACCGAGGTGCTCAGCGCCATCGAGGACCTCAAGCACCTGAGCCTCGTGTTCGAGGGCAGCAGCAGCCGCGTGCCGCGTTTCGAGCACAACCTGAATCGCGTGCTGGGCATTCCGGGCCAGGCCGTGGCGTTGCTGACGGTGATTCTGCTGCGCGGCGCGCAGACAGCGGCCGAGTTGCGCCTGAACTCGGCACGGCTGCACGGCTTCGCGGACGTGTCGTCGGTCGAGGCCTTCCTCGACGAACTGGCCGAGCGCGAGCCGCCGCTCGTCGTGAAGCTGCCGCGCGCGCCCGGCGAGCGCGAGAACCGCTGGATACATCTGCTGTGCGGCGAGGTGGAAATGAGCGCGGGCGCCGCGGCGGCTGGCGATGCGGCGGGGGCCGGCCATGCCGTCTCGTTCGCGGATTTCGAAGCGTTGCGCGGCGAACACGAGCGGCTTGCCGAAGAGGTGGTACGACTGCGCGCGCTCGTCGAGCGGCTGGCCGCTGAACTGGGTGTTGGGGTGGATGAGCCGGGTGAGCGGACGTAACGGTAAGCCGGCTTTCATTGGCGATCGACGATCATCCGACGCCATCACCAGACTCGAATATTGCTCATGAAAATTCGCCGTGGCTCGCCATTCGTCTTTTGTGCGCGAATCGCCATGGCGTAGCGAATAGCCGTTCGGTTCACCGCTGCCCGATAGTCCTTCGGCGCATTTTTTCCAGCACACGCCTGGCCGCCCCAGCGCAGTCCTCGCCTTCCACACGGCTTTCTATATCGCCGGCAAGCGCAACGAGATGCTGTTTGGTCTCCGCCAGTCGCCGCTCCAGCCGTTCGATCTCGCCCACCTTGCTCCGAAGCGCCTCGATCAACGCCTCGTGCGGCCACGCGTTCATGTCCGGCGGCAGAATCGCGCGGATTTCGTCGAGCGAAAATCCCGCGCTCTGCGCGCGATCGATAATCTCCAGCCGCGTCACGGTTTCCGCGCCATATTCGCGATATCCGTTCGCCTGACGCTGCGCGGGCTGAAGCAGCCCTTGCGCCTCATAAAACCGGATCCGCGAGGCAGCAATCCCGCTCAACCTCGCCAGTTCGCCTATCTTCATCCGTTCGCCCCGCACTTGACATTAAAGTTGACTTTAAGGTTAAGGTCCCAACATCGTCAACCGGGGATATACCGATGAAACTCTTCACACCGCTCGCCCTGCCCAATGGCGCCGCAATTCCGAATCGCGTCGCCAAGGCGGCCATGGAGGAAAACATGGCCGACGCGGACCATGCGCCGTCCGAAGCACTCCTGCGGCTGTACGAAGCCTGGGCGCAAGGCGAAGCGGGCCTGATCCTGACCGGCAACGTCATGGTCGACAGCCGCGCCATGACCGGACCGAATGGCGTCGTGCTAGAAGACGACACGCATCTGGACCGTTTTCGCCGCTGGGCGCAGATCGCGCGGACACATGGCGCGCAAGTGTGGCTGCAGATCAATCATCCGGGCCGGCAGATGCAGGCCGCGCTCGGCCAGGCCACGCTGGCGCCCTCAGCGGTCGCGCTCGAACTCGGCTCACTCTCGAAGCAGTTTCCCGTGCCGCGCGCCATGACGGAGCAGGACATCGCCGAGGTGCGGCAGCGCTTCACGAAGAGTGCCCAGCTTGCCGAGCAAAGCGGCTTCACGGGAGTCGAGATCCATGCGGCGCACGGCTATCTGCTGAGCCAGTTCCTTTCCCCGATCACGAACCGCCGCGAGGACCAGTGGGGCGGCAGCATCGAGAATCGCGCGCGCCTGCTGGTCGATATCGTGCGATCCGTGCGCAGCGTGGTGCAGCCGGGCTTCGCGGTGGCGGTGAAGCTCAATTCGGCGGACTTCCAGCGTGGCGGCTTCAGCCCCGAAGACGCGCGGCGCGTGGTCGAGATGCTCAACCCGCTCGGCGTCGATCTGGTGGAACTCTCGGGCGGCAGCTATGAGGTTCCCGCCATGCAGGGCGAAGCGCGAGATGGGCGCACGCTGGCGCGCGAGGCGTATTTCCTCGAGTTCGGGCGCGACATTGCCGCCATTGCGCAGATGCCCTTGATGGTGACGGGCGGGATACGCCGCCGGGCCGTGGCCGAACAGGTCGTGGAGAGCGGAATCGCCATGGTCGGCATCGCCACGGCGCTGTCCATCGACCCTTATCTGCCGCGCGCATGGAAAAATGGTCAGGATACCGTACCGACTCTGCGTCCGATTGCGTGGAAAAACAAGGTGCTCGGATCGCTCGCCAACATGGCGGTCGTCAAGTTTCAGCTCACGCGGCTAAGCCAGGGGCGTGCAACGCGTCCCGGCGTCTCGCCGCTCAAGGCACTGCTGCTGCAGCAACTCTCCGCCACCTGCCAGACGAAACGTTACCGGCGCTGGATGGAGCGGCGCGCGGTCCGCTAGTCCGATAACCGCGCGCCTCGCAGGCAACCGGCGCAGGGCCTACGCCGCGTGCGCCAGCCAAACTCGACTACGCCTTCACGCTCCGTGGCTGCGCTCGCTGTCGAGGTGCGCCATCTGCGCCGCGGCGTAACGCTCGCCAGCGGCCGCGCCTCTCGGCACCGCACGCTCGATGGCCGCGAGATCGTCCGCGCTCAGGACCACATGCAGCGCGCCCAACGCTTCGGTCAGCCGATCGCGGCGGCGCGCGCCGATCAGCGGCACGATGTCGTCGCCCTGGGCGGCCACCCAGGCAATCGCGATCTGTGCCACCGTCGTGCCCTTCTTCTCTGCTACCGTTCGCAGCGCCTCGACGAGCGCGAGATTGCGATCCACGTTCTCGCCCTGGAAGCGCGGGCTATAGGCGCGAAAATCGCCGGCGCCCGCCGCGCTCTTCTGCCAGTGCCCGCTGATGAGCCCGCGCGAAAGCACGCCATAAGCGGTAATGCCGATGCCGAGTTCGCGGCAGACCGGCAGAATCTCGTCTTCGATGCCGCGCGAGATCAGCGAGTACTCGATCTGCAAGTCGCAGACGGGGTGCGCGGCGGCGGCACGGCGGATCGTCGCCGCGCCGACCTCGGAAAGGCCGACGTGCCGCACATGGCCCGCCTTGATCATGTCGCCGATCGTGCCCACGGTTTCCTCGATCGGCACGTTCGGGTCGAGGCGCGCAGGCCGGTAGATGTCGATGTGGTCCACGCCCAGCCGCTGCAGCGAATAGGCGAGAAAGTTCTTCACCGCGGCGGGACGCGCATCATAGAGCGACCAGCCGCCCGCCGGATCGCGCATCGCCCCGAACTTCACGCTGACGATCGCGGCGTCGCGCCGCGAGGGCGGCGCGCTCTTCAGCGCTTCGGCGATCAGCAATTCGTTGTGGCCCGAGCCGTAGAAGTCGCCGGTGTCAAGCAAGGTCACGCCCGCCTCCAACGCGGCGTGAATGGTGGCGATGCTCTCCGCGCGGTCGGACGGACCATACATGCCCGACATACCCATGCAGCCAAGGCCGATGGCCGAGCTGACAGGTCCCGTTGCGCCGAGTCGAAGCTGCTTCATGTCTTTCTCCTGAACTGGCACCGCACACGAGCGGCGGTGGACGAGACGGATTATGGGCGCCGCTCTCGCGTACGATAATCCCCCTTAAACCGAATAGCTTGTCCAGATTTCCGCACAATCCCACGCACGCTCTCCCCTCCGCACTGGCCACCGGTTGAATCGTCCCCTGAAGCCGATCGGCAAAAGACCTCCTTGCACCGCCGGACACCGCCTGTTAGAGTCCGAAACTATTCACTGCATAGTTTCGCGTAGAGGGGACAGTATCATGCGGGCATCGCCCCTGCCAAAGGAGACAAGCATGGAAGTCAGGAACCTGCCGGAAGCAGCCCGGCGCACGCTCGTTACATGGCTCGATCTTCTCGAGCGCAATGCGATGGAAGAACTGGACCCGCTGCTGTCCGACAACATCGTCTTTCGCTCGCCGGTGGCTCACACGCCTTATCCCGGCAAAACTGCGATCAAGCTGGTGCTGAAGACCGTCAACACCGTATTCAAGGACTTCCGCTATCACCGCACGTTCGTGAGCGACGACGGGCACAGCATCGTGCTGGAGTTCAGCGCAACGGTGAACGGCAAGGCCCTGAAGGGCATCGACATGCTGCGCCTCGACGCGCATGGCAAGATTGAGGAATTCGAAGTGATGGTGCGCCCCATGAGCGGCCTGCAGGCGCTCGCCGCCGAAATGGGTGCGCGCCTTGCCGCCTCTCAAGCCGTGCTGACCGGCACGAACGCGTAAGCATCGGGAGATACCATGGTTCCCGCAATATGGTTCGGAGGACGAAATTATTCGCCTGCCTGGATGCAGGCGGAAATCCAGCGCATTCTCGCCGGGCTGCACGGATTGCAATGCAAGGAAGGCGACACCGTAGCCGCCATGCTGCGCAATAGCCCCGAGTACGTTGCACTGGTGCTGGCCTGCCGCCAGGCCGGCCTCTACCTCGCATCGATCAACTGGCATTTCAAGGCGCTGGAAGCCGGACATATCCTCACGGACAGCGCTGCGCGCACGCTGTTCGTCGACGCGGACCTGCTCGCCCAGATCCGCGAGGGGATTCCCGAAGGCGTCCATATTGTCGCTGTGGCGCCCGCGGACACCGCGGCGACGGACCGCGAGGTGCACCGCTGGACAGACTTCGGCAGCGGCCTGCCGCCCATGCCGCCGCGCACCGGCCTGCTGCATGGCGCAATCACCTATACCTCGGGCACCACGGGCAAGCCCAAGGGCGTACGCCGCATTCCGTGGTCTCCCGACGAACAAGCGCAGATGCAGCCGCGCTTGCAGCGCGTCGTCGATATCGTGTATGGAACCGGCACCGGCGTGACGGCCTATTTTTCAGCGCCGATCTACCACAGCGCGGTGATGAACTACCTGCTGCACTTCAGCCAGCTCGGCGCCACGCTGGTCATGGAGCCGCGCTTCGACGCCGATCGCGCGCTCGATCTTCTGGCGCAGCATCGCGTCACGCATGCCTACCTCGTGCCTACGATGTATCAGCGGCTGCTGGCCGTGGATCCCGCCGCCCGCGCCCGCCGCGATCTGTCCGCCTTGCGCCACGTCGCCTCGACCGGCTCGCCCTGCGCCGCCCCGCTGAAGCAGGCCATGATCGAGTGGCTCGGCCCCGTTATCACCGAAGCTTATGGCTCGAGCGAGGCAGGCTACACGACCTTCATCGATTCCGCCGACTGGCTGACCCATGCGGGCTCGGCCGGGCGCCCATTGCCCGATGCCGAGGTCCGTATCCTCGACGAAAACGGCAACCCGCTGCCCATGCGGGAGATCGGCCTGATCTACGTGCGCCAGCGCGCCGTGCCCGACTTCACCTATATCAACCGGCCCGACGCGCGCGCTGCGGCCGAGCGTGACGGCCTCGTCACGCTCGGCGACATGGGCTACCTGGACGAAGATGGCTTCCTCTATATCTGCGACCGGAAGGCGGACATGGTGATCTCCGGCGGCGTGAACATCTATCCGGCCGAAATTGAATCCGTACTCCTGACCATGCCCGGTGTGGAAGATTGCGCGGTCTTCGGCATTCCTGATTCCGAGTTTGGCGAAGCGCTGGCCGCGGCGGTCCAGCCGCGCGCCGGCAGCCACATCGAAGCCCATGCTGTGCAGCACTTCCTGCGCGAACGCATCGCCAACTACAAGGTGCCCCGCGTGGTCGAGATTCACGCGGCGTTGCCGCGCGAAGATAGCGGCAAGATCTTCAAGCGGCGCTTGCGCGAGCCGTATTGGCAAGGTCAAACGCGAGCTATTTGACACCGGCGCCGCGTTCAGCGCTTCTGCGGCGCCACCCGCAGCGCGGAGAGGCAAAACTGGACAACGATGTCGGCCAGTTTCTCCGCGGTGGGGTTTTGGGTCGACGAGATGGAAATCTTGCGCCCATCCAGGGTCAGCACGGCCAGCCCGTGTGTTGCCGCCCAGATGGCGAACGCGAGTTCCTCTTCGCTCAACGCACAGGCATCCGCGCCCTCCAGACAGGGGGCGATCGCGCGACGCAGCAGGTGAAAGGAAGCCGAACCCGCTTCCAGCAGTTCCGGATACTGCTCGCGATTCTGGATCTGAGGCCCGAACATCAGGTGAAAGCGCGCCGGATACGCCTGGGCGAATTCGACATAGGCCAGCATGACCGAACGCAGGCGCCCGGCTGCGTCCTCCGGATCGACCTCGTCCAGCCGCCTGTGGCGGAAGCTCACCAGATCGCGAAAGGCCTGGGCCGCGATGGCCGCAAGCAAGCCGTTGCGGTCCTGGAAGTGATATGCCGGCGCGCCCGGCGAAACTCCGGCGAGCCTCGCAGCCGTGCGCATGCTCATGCCCGCGATCCCTTCGGTGTCGAGCAGATGGGTGCCCCAGGCGATCAGCGAAGCGCGCAGATCGCCGTGGTGCCACTGCCCCTCCGGCTTGATGGTCCCTCCCGCCGTGCGCGCGGACACTTTGCGCTTCGGCGGTTGCCGGCCGTGTTCGGATGCGGATCTGGTCATGCGCGGTAGTGTAGCAGGGCGGTATGGAGAGACCCGGCGGCGGGTCACGCCAGTTCGACCCTGCTCCGTACCGTCACGCTGCCGCGTTCTCGGTACTCAGCTTCGACACCACGCCCGTCCTCGTGTCGTAGTGATAGCCTTGCTGCTCGAGTTGGGCACTGATCGCTTCGACGATCAGTCGCTGCTGGACATCCTTGCGCAGCAATTCGTGCTCCGGATTGATCGAACCCAGCTCGGCGGCCAGCCGACGGCTCAGCGATGCTTCGCCGGCGCCGCGTGCATGGACGACGATCATCTTTTCGTTGGTCTGGGCCAACTGCTGCTTCAGCCCGTTCGCATACTCGGACCACTTCTTCATGTGCTCGCGCGCCTCGGCGATCGCAGCGGCGTGGCTCTCCGCCTCGCGCGAGATCTGGGCCTTCAGCGCTTCGAGTTCTTGCGGATCGGCACCCGCCGGCAACGCCGCATCGGCGCTCTCCACACCCTCGCTCGCCAATGCGCTTTCGGCGAGTTCCGCCGCACGCTGCTGCGCCGCGTTGGCGCGCTCTTCGGCCTCGGACAAGCTGGTCGAGAGCCTGGCGATTTCCGAGGCGTCCGCACTGCGTTCCTCGGTCAGGCTGGCGAGCTGTGCCTGGGCCGTCTGCAGTTCATGAGCCGCGGCATCGCGTTCCGCCTGCACGCCGGCAGCCTCTTCACGCTGCGCGGCATGTGCTTCCTGCTCGGCCTGCAGCGCCGCGCGAATCGCTTCCAGTTCGCTTTCAAGACGAGCAACCGCTTCGGAATGCGCGGTCTCCAGTGCTGCGCGTTCCGCATCGACGTCCGTGGTTGCGGCAACCGGTTCTCCCCGCGAGCGTGCCTCGGTGGCCTCCGCCTCCTGGCGCGAGCGCGCTTCACGTTCCTCAGCCAGCTCCGAGATCGCGCGATCCAGCTCCGCCTGCAGGGTCGCAACGCGTTCCGCAAGCTCCTGAGCACGCTTTTCGGCGACGTCGGTCCGTTGCACCGCGAGCGCGATGTCTTCCTCCAAACCCGTCACCGTATCGACTTTCGCCTCGTAGGCGTTCGCCATCTGGTCCAGCTGGCTTTGCAGCGCATCGAGTTCCTGGACGGTGTTTTGCAGTTCCGCCAGCGCGTCGTCGCGCTCGGTGCAGGCGTCCTCCACGCGCTGGCGCATCGCGGCGAGGCGCCGCGCCACCGCGCGCTCGGCCTCGTCCTGCGCCGACGTCCACAGCCGGTCGAGCGCGTCGCGCATCGTGTCCGTCACGGTCTCGGGCAAAGCGGGACGCTCCACCACCTGCGGCGCCCGCGGCGTGCGCGTTTCGCGCCACTTGCGCAACGCCGCCGCCACCGAGACCACCGAACCGGTGTGGACTTCGGACCAGATGGCCAGCGGAGACACCGTCTGGCCTTCGTTAGCCATGCGGTTTGCAATTTCAGCAACTTGTTCGTCGGTGATCGTAATGCTGCTTGACATATCTGCCTCGACAAAGCGCGAGCGGTGACGAATGCCATTTCGTCGTTCGGCGGGTAGGGGCGCAACAAGGCCCCCTCGTATAAGTACAGATTGTGGGGGAGTGCCCCGGCGGTTAATCGCTCGAAAAGCCGGGCTTACGCGCGGGTATTCATGAGATTGCGCCGCATTCGGGCCGCAGGGTTGCGGCGCCGATTATGGGGTCCGGATCACCTGCCGGTTAGCGACACAGCCCTCCGGAACGATCCGGGGCCGCAATCATTTGGCCGCTTCCGCCTCTTTGAACTCGCCCGCGTCCGGCACGCTGCCCGACGGACTCATCATGCGCGGCTGCAGCATCAGCGCGACGAGCGCGCTCCACCCGGTCTGATGCGATGCGCCGACGCCGCGCCCGTTGTCGCCATGGAAGTACTCGTGAAACAGCACGAGATCGCGGCAATGCGGATCGGCCTGGAGCTGAGGATAGGCGCCCATTACCGGGCGTTCGTTGTTGCGGTCGAGCAAAAAGAGCGTCGTGACGCGGCGCGCCAGCTCGTCGGCAATCTGCGCGAGCGACAGCTTCTTGCCCGAACCGGTCGGATATTCCACCAGAAAGTCGTCGCCGTAATAGCGGTGGAATTCGTACAGCGACTCGATCAGCAAATAGTTGACCGGCATCCATACCGGGCCGCGCCAGTTCGAATTGCCGCCGAACACGCGCGAGTCCGATTCGGCGGGCAGGTATTGGACGCTGAAACTGCAGCCGTTATAGCGGTAGACGAAGGGCTCGTCGAGGTGGGCGCGCGACAGCGCGCGCACGCCATGCTCCGAAAGGAACTCGCTTTCGTCGAGCACGCGGCGCAGCAGCGCCTTCATGCGGTGCCCGCGCAATAGCGAAAGCAGCAGCGCATTGCCCTTGCCCGGTTCGTTCCAGCGCGACACGAGCTGGGCAAGGTCGGGCCGGTGCTGGAGGAACCAGACAAGCCGGTCGCGCAGCCCCGGCAGGTTGCCGTGGACGTGCTCTTCCAGCACGCGCACGGCGAAGAAGGGAATCAGCCCGACGATCGAGCGCATCCGCAGCGGCACGGTGGTGCCGTCGGGCAGTTGCAGCTTGTCGTAGAAGAACTCGTCGACGCTGTCCCACAGCCCCGTCTCGCAGCCGTCGTCGCAGCTCACGGCACTCGCGATATACAGGAAGTGCTCGAAGAACTTCACGCCGATATCGACAAACACGTGATTCGCGAACGCGAGCTCGAGCGCCATCCGCATGAGGTCCAGCGCATACGCGGCCATCCATGCGGTGCCGTCCGCCTGATCGAGACGGCCGCCTGTGGGCAATGGCGACGAACGGTCGAAGATGCCGACGTTGTCGAGCCCGAGAAAGCCGCCCTGGAAGATGTTGTGGCCGTCCGCATCCTTGCGGTTCACCCACCAGGAAAAATTCAGGAGTAGCTTGTGAAAGATCCGCTCGAGAAAATCGCGGTCGGCGTGACCGGTGATCGAGCGATCGATTTCATAGACGCGCCATGCCGCCCACGCGTGCACCGGCGGATTCGCGTCGCCGAATGCCCATTCGTAAGCGGGAAGCTGGCCGTTCGGATGCTGGTAGCGATCCTTCACGAGCAGCAGCATTTGCTTCTTCGCGAACATCGGATCGACGAGGGCGAACGCAACCGCCTGGAACGCGAGGTCCCATGACGCGTACCACGGGTACTCCCACTTGTCCGGCATCGAGAGGATGTCGGCATTGCTCAGATGCCGCCAGTCCGCGTTGCGTCCGCGCCGGCGGGCCGCGGGAGGCGGCGGCTGCAGCGGATCGCCTTCCATCCAGCGGTTCACGTCGTACTGGTAATACTGCTTCGACCACAGCAGGCCCGCGAGCGCCTGACGCTGCACGAGCCGCGCGTCGGCACTCTCGATGTCGTGCTGCAGCGCGGCGTAGAACGCGTCTGCTTCGGCGATACGGTGTGCGAAGAGCGCGTCGATATCGAGCGACACTTCCTCCCTGGGCACGGACAGCGGGCGCCAGCGCAACGTGACGACGGCGCGGCCGTGCGCCGCGAGCTCGAAGTGGACCCGCGCGGCAGCCTTCGTGCCGGCGTCGCGCCGGATCGCATCTTCGCGGCCATGCACGACATAGTCGTTGATGCCGTCCTTGAACGGGCCGGCGCCGTCCATGCCGAAGAGCTGCTTCACGTTGGTGTCGTTCTCGCAAAACAGCCACTCGACACTCGCGCCGTCCTGCGAGGCCGCCGTCACGACGAGCGGCTCGTGCATGTCGCCCCGCGCGACAACGTGTTCGCCGTCGGACGACGGGACCAGCGTGAGCGACGGCTTGCCGGCGGCGGTTTTCCACGACCACGTGTTGCGTGCCCAGATCTGCGGCAGCACGTCGATCGCGGCGTGCTGCCCCGCGCGGTTCTCCACCGTGATCCGCATGACGATGTCGTCCGGCGTGTGCTTCGCGTATTCGATCTGGACGTCGAAATAGCGCGCGTCGTCGAATACGCCGGTATCGAGGATTTCGTATTCGGGCATGTGGGTGCCGCGCCGCGCGTTTTCCTCGACCAGATCCTGGTATGGAAACGCGGCCTGCGGGTACTTGTAGAGCATGCGCATATACGAATGCGTCGGCGTGCCGTCGAGGTAGAAATACAGCTCTTTCACGTCCTCGCCGTGATTGCCCTCTTCGTTCGTGAGGCCGAACAGACGCTCCTTCAGGATCGGGTCGAGGCCGTTCCACAGCGCGACCGAGAAGCACCAGCCAAGCCGCTCGTCGGCAAAGCCGGCGAGGCCGTCCTCGCCCCAGCGATAGGCGCGCATGCGTGCGTGGTCGTGCGGGAAGTAGTCCCATGCGGTGCCATGCTCGCTATAGTCTTCGCGCACCGTGCCCCACTGGCGCTCGCTCAGGTACGGTCCAAAGCGTTGCCAGCGAGCGTAATCGCCCGAATACAGGCGTTGGCCTTCAACCGTCCGGGTGAGGCCGTCGGCACGCTGCAGCATGGGCATCTCCTGTTCGAGGGGCCGCCTGGGTGGGGCCGCGGAGGTCGGGGTTGCGGCGCCGGTTGGCGCGCGAACGCGTCGAGAGCCACATGCTAGCGCGGTTTGACCGCCGGCAGGCGCACCGTAGGCCGGCGTCGGCTACCCCGGCACGCCAAGCCGCTTGAGAACACGCAGCAGCTCGCCGAGCGACCACGCCTGGAACGGCGTGCCGCCCGGCACATGCGGCGCGTCTCCATCGGCCACTTCGGAAACGTGATCGAGCCCGGCGCGGTCGAGATGCGCGAGCAGCGGCGCCACAAACCGTTCGTGCGCGAGCGCGCGCTGCGCCGCGGTATCGCCATGGGCATGCAGCCACGCCTCCACGAAGGGACCCAGCAGCCAGGGCCAAGCCGTGCCCTGGTGATACGCGCCGTCGCGCTCCAGCACGCCGCCCCGGTAATGCCCGCGATACGCGCGATCCGAAGGTGCGAGCGTACGCAGCCCCATGGGCGTGAGCAGATGCGTTTCGACCTGGGCGACGATCGCGCGCGCCGCGTCGCCTTCTAGCAGCGCGAACGGCAGACCGCCCGCCGCGAAAATCTGATTCGGCCGAATCGAGCGATCGACATTGCCGTCGACGTGATCGACGTCGACCACGTCGAATAGCGCGCCCGTCGACCGGTCGATGAAACGCTCCGCGAACGCGGCGCTGGCGCGCGCTTCCAGTTCGCGCCAGCGCGTGTCCCAGGCGCCTGCAATGCGGAGCGCGTTGATCCACAGCGCCTCGATTTCGACCGGCTTGCCGATACGCGGCGTGACCACCCAGTCGCCCGCCTTCACATCCATCCAGGTGAGCTGCACGCCCGGTACGCCGGCTCGCAGCAGCCCGTCGCGCGGATCGGCTGCGATCCGGTAGCGCGTGCCGCGCGCGTAGCCTGCGAGGATCGCGTCGACCGCGCCTTGCAGCATACGCCGCGCGGCTGGCGGCACGTTCGCGGCCGCGAAGTAATCGTGCACCGCAACAACGAACCACAGCGAGGCGTCGACCGAGTTGTATTCGGGCGCACCGCCGCTATCGGGAAAGCGATTCGGCAGCATGCCTTCCGAGACGGTCGCCGCCCATTCCAGCAGGATCGCGCCCGCGTCCTCATAGCGGCCGCTCGCGAGCAGCAACCCGCGCATGGCGATGAACGTGTCGCGGCCCCAGTCGGTGAACCAGGGGTAGCCCGCGACGATCGTGCGGCCCGAGCCGCGCGCGACCAGGTAAGCGCGGGCGGAGCGCTGCAGGCGCGAGCCGAGGGAGGTTCTGCGCACGGCCTCGAAGCCGGCCAGCAGCGCCGCGCGGCTCGCCGCGCCATCGCCGGTCTCGTGCGGGGTATTGGCCGCGCCAGAGCCAGGTCGCGGTTCCGCGCGGAACAGGAGCACGGCGTCGCCTTTGCCGAGATCGAACGAGAACACGCCGGGTGTCGCAAGGTCCTCGATGCAGTCGAGACCGCGCTCGCGTTCGCGCAGATAGCAGAAATTGCGGTACCAGTCCGGCGCATGCTCATAACTGCCGTTCGAGAATGCAACGATCGCGGGCAGATCGCCGTACGGTTGCCAGCCCACCCGCTCGCCGTCGATGTGGGCGTCGAACGCGAACGCGGGGTTCTCATGGTGCAGCGCGTGGTAGTCGCGGCCCGACATCAGCGGGCGGACTTTCAGCGTAAGAGCGGGCGTGGGCGCGGGCGGTACGTCGCGCGGCGCGGCTGCATCGGCGGTCCCTGCGGCATCGGCTTCGAGGCGCCAGCGCAGCACGGTCTCGCGGCTCGCCTTCGCGACGAACAGTTCGGCGGTGAGCATGGCGCCGCCGTCGAGCCCGTAGCGCCACGTCGGCCAGGGCGCCGTGTCGAAGCTCGCGATACGGCTCGAGGTATCGGGATAGAGCAGATCGGGCGCGTAGCGCTGCATCGTCAGCGCGATCTTGCGGTCGCCGCATTCGAGCCACGCCTCGACGCCGTTGACGAGCACCACGCGGCCGGCAGGCGGCCGCATCGCGGCAAGCAGCAGCGCGTGGTAGCGGCGCGTGCGCGCCGTCCCGACCGTGCCGGACGCGAATCCGCCCTCGCCGTCCGCTTCGAGCCATTCGTCGTAGAGGCGGGCCGCATCGATGGGACTATCAAGGCGCGTCATCGGGGTACCTCGCCCTCATGGATATCCTATGGCGCCGAGTGTAATGGAAGCGTCGCCGCCGCGTGCCATGCAGCGCTGCGGCCAAGACCGAAGCGAATTCAGGCGGGGCGCCGCGCCCTTGGCCGCTTCCGGTCATCCGGCCCAATGACGAGGTGCTGGCTGAAATGAGCCCTGACAAAATCCACGAACACCCGAACCTTGGGTGTCATTTTCCGGTTGCTGGGCCACACGATGTGGAATGTATTGGAATCCGCTACGTAGCTGTCCAACACGGTCTTCAAACGCCCATCCGCAACCGCGTGCTTGACGGCGAAGTCCGGCGCGCATGTGATCCCCCGCCCCGCCAAAGCCAGGTAGAGCAAAACATCCAGGCTGCCGCACACCATCGTCAAGGGCAGCGACGACCCCGCTGCGGCGAATGTCGATTGCCGCAGGGGCCATTGATACAGCGTCCCGGTCGTGGCCCAGCGATAATGCAGACACGCATGATCCAGAAGGTCATCCGGCTTCGCGGGCGTTCCCTTTCTTTGCAGATAAGCAGGCGCTGCCACCACGCAAGCGCGCCAGGGGCCAAGCGGGCGCGACACCAACCGCGAATCGCGTAGCGCGCTCCCTCGAATCACCACGTCGAATCCTTCATCGATCACGTCGACCAGACGATCCGTGAAATCAAGATCGAGTTCGATTTCCGGATGGCTCTCCATGAACGCGGCAAGCACGGGCAGCGGCAGTCCCGCGGAGAGGGACAGCCCAACCCTGAGCCTCCCTCGCGGGTGTTGCGCCATGACGCTGAGCTCGTCTTCCGCTGCCTGAACTTCTCCGAGAATGCGTTTGCATCTTTCCAGAAACACTTCACCTTCGGACGTAAGACGGACGCTTCTCGTGCTGCGTTGAAAGAGCCGCACACCCACCCGCTCTTCAAGTCGCGAAATGCTCTTGCTGACGGCCGAGGCCGAGATGCCGAGACCTCGCCCTGCAGCGGCGAAACTCCGCGTCTGCGCAGTCCGTACGAAAACATCCAGCCCTCCCAGCGCACTCAAATTCTCCATGTTTTCTCCCAAGAATCGATTAGTGACATTTTTGTCATTGCTGACAAGAACGGTAGCCCCGTTAATCACGTTGAGTCAATGCGCCTACGATGGAGTCGAAAGGCCGTCCACCTTCGCGGGATTCCGGCGCGCCACTTCAAACAGGAGAAAATTTACGTGAACACTACTGAACATCTCGATGCTTACCTCGAAGCCATGGCCAGGCGCCACGTGGAAGGGACGTTGCCCCACATGGCGGACGACGTCGTGCTCCGCAGCCCGATCGCCCCCACGCCTTTCGAGGGCAAGGAACGGGTGGCTGCTGTCCTCACCCAGCTTCTCGGCACGGTGGACGCCTTCGAACCCAAGCTGCTCCTGCGCGATGCGGCCGACTGTGTCTCGATCTTCACGATCCGATCCGGTGACAACGTAATCGACGGCATGGATCACATGCATCTCAACGACGCCGGCCTTGTCGACAGCATGACGGTTGCATGGCGCCCGCTTCCGGCGGTTGTCGCCGTGCAGCAAAAACTCGCTCCGAAATTGGGAGGGACGGCGCTCATGCTGGTTCCCGCAAATCCCTCCGCCTGAGCAACTGGCCGCCTTGACCACCACGAGGGGTGCGCTTTGCACCCCGTTGATCGCGCCTTCGCGCGCCGAATGTGGCAGATCGTCCAATTTTCGCCAATAATGGCCGAACAACCACTACTGGACGATGGCGGCCATGGATTACAGTCCCGAAGCCATCCGCACGATCGCTCTGGTCGGGCACGCCGGATGCGGAAAAACCTCTCTTGCCGAAGCGCTGCTGCATCAGGGCGGCGCACTGCACACTCAAGGCAGCGTGAACCGCGGCAGCACCCTCTGCGATTTCGACCCGCTCGAACGCAAGTATCACCACTCGCTCAGCTCCGCCGTCGCCCATTGCGATTACCGCGACACACGCATCTATCTGCTCGACACGCCTGGCTATCCTGACTTCGCGGGCCTCGCAATCAGCACATTGCCGGCCGTCGAAACGGCTGCCATTGTGGTCAACGCCCGAACGGGCATTGAAATGACCACCCGCCGCATGATGGCGTACGCGCAGCAACGCAAGCTCTGCCGGATGATCATCGTGAACGGCATTGACGGCGAGAAGGTCGATCTTCCCGGCGTGCTGGCAGATATCCAGGCGGTGTTCGGCAAAACTTGCCTGCCCATCAATCTGCCGGCCCAGGACGGTCGCGAAGTGGTGGACTGCTTTTTCAACCCGGCGGGCGAGGCCGACTTTCATTCCGTGGAAGCGGCGCACAATGCGCTCATCGACCAGGTGATCGAGCTGGACCCCGAGTTGATGGAGCTGTACCTGGAACAGGGCGAAGCCATCCGTCCGGAGCAACTGCACGAACCCTTCGAACGCGCGTTGCGCGAAGGCCATCTGGTGCCGGTCTGCTTCACTTCGGCGGCCACCGGCGCCGGCATCGCACAGTTGCTCGACGTGTTCGTGCAACTCCTGCCCAATGTCACCGAAGGCAACCCGCCGCTCTTCTACCGCGAAGTCGACCATCAGGTGAAAGCCGTGCATGCCGAGCCGGTTGCGGACAAGCACGTGCTCGCGCATGTGTTCAAGATCGTGATGGACCCCTATATCGGCAAGATGGCCGTGTTTCGCATCCATCAAGGCACGGTGATGCGCGACCGGGAGCTCTATATCGGCGAGGGGCGTCAGCCGTTCAAGGTGACGCGTCTGTTCATGCTGCAGGGCAAGGAGCACACGGACGTCCTGCGCGCCGGCCCCGGCGACATCTGCGCGGTGGCGAAAGCCGACGAGATCGGCTTCGACGCCGTGCTGCACGATGCCCCCGAAGACGGCGACATCCACCTCACGCCGCTCGATTTCCCCACGCCGATCTACGGCCTCGCGATCGAGCCGTCGCGCCCCGGCAACGAACAGCGCTTGTGGGAGGTGCTGCAAAAGCTCGCGGTCGAAGACCCCTGCCTGACGATCGGGCACCCGATGGGCACCAACGAAACCGTCGTGCGCGGACTGGGCGAACTGCATTTGCGTTTCATGCTGGAGCGGCTCACCGACCAGTACAAGCTGGAAGTCGTCACGAGGCCGCCCACCATCGCGTGGCGGGAAACCATAGGCGGCAAGGCGGAGGGCCACTACCGGCACAAGAAGCAGACAGGCGGCGCCGGCCAGTTCGGCGAAGTCATGCTGCGCGTGGAGCCTTTGCCGCGCGGCGAGGGCTTCGAGTTCGTCGATGCCGTGAAGGGCGGCGCCATTCCCACACAGTTCATTCCGGCCGTGGAAAAAGGCATCCGTCAGGTCGTGGACAGCGGGCCGCTGGCGGGCTTTCCGATGCAGGACGTGCGCGTCACCGTATTCGACGGCAAGAGTCATCCGGTCGACTCGAAGGAAGTGGCTTTCGTGACGGCAGGGCGCAAGGCGTTTATCGATGCGGTGCTGAAAGCCCAGCCGATCGTGCTCGAACCCATCGTCGATATCGAGGTGATGACGCCCGAAGCGACGTTGGGCGACATCATCGGCGACCTGTCCGCGCGCCGCGGGCAGGTGCATGGAACGCGCACGGTGGGCGGCAATGCAATGGTCCTTGCGGGCAAGGTCCCGCTGGCCGAACTCAACGACTACCAGTCGCGCCTGAACGCGATGGCGGGCGGCCACGGCAGCTACAGCATCCAGTTGAGCCACTACGATCCGGTGCCGACCGTTCAGCAAGAGCGGTTGGCGGCTCAGCACAAGAGCCGGGGCGACAACACCGAGTAAGCATCAAGTATCGCGGCGGCCGGAATCAGCCGTCGCTCAACCGTCGGGCGGCCGCGCCGGTACCTTCTGCCAGCCTCCGGGACAACTCTGCACGTAAGGGTAGTAGCGCTGAGACATGGGGCAGTAGTACCAGACGGCGAGTTGCGCGGGAGGCCCCGGATCGTCCGCGCCCGGGTAGCCTGCGCCTTGATCGTCCGGATAAGCGGTGCCGGCCTGCGGCTGACCCTGCTCGATGTACTCCGTGGGCGGCAACAGGTCGCTGGATACATATGGGTAGTAGACGCTGCCGTAATAGGCCGGGGCGTAGTACGGATAGAACGGGTAACCGTAGATGAAGCCCGGACCGAAGTAGAAACCGACGTTCACGCCGCCGCAGCAACCGTACCAGCCATGGTAGTAACCGCCGCGATACCCGCCGTAGTAGCCGCCGTGGTACCAGCCGCCGCCGTGATAGCCGCCGTTCCAGCCGCTGCTGTGGTTCACGCCGCTATAGCCGCCGTAGCCGCCATAGTGGCCGCCGCCGCGAAACCAGCCTCTGCCCGCGGTGGCCGTGGCGCTGATGCACAGCGCCGCCAGCGCGAACAGCAGCCAGCCCAACACACGCTTGATCATGATGCTCACCTCGACAGCTCCGCGCCCCTGTCCGGCGCGACGCGGCGACCGCATCCGCCGGCGCCGGGTGAGAAACCGCTGCGGCAGCGGGAGCCCACGGGAGCGCACTGGTTGGCTTCATAGATCAGTTTAGGCGTCGGGAAGGGATTTTTCCTGCCGGGTCGCGAGGCCGGTTTCACCGTTATGCGCAGGATGCGGACAAGCGACGCTAATCGTCCCATGTCGCGAGATACGCGATGACCGCGCGCGACGCCTCCTGGCAAATCGCTGCGGACACCAAACCTTCCGTTGCGTAACCGTGCTTCATGCAGGCGAAGGCGATTTCCACGGCGATCGTCGCGGCGTCGGGCGTGGCCGGCAGCGCCTTCAGCACGCCCAGGCTGGCGATTCTCGCGCGAAAGAGCGTTCCGATCGTCACGTTCTTGGCTTCGTGCGCCGCGCGGTCGGTCTCGGCGAATGCCCCTCGCAACAGCAGGACGCTCGCCGCGGGGTGGGCGTTGTAGTAGTCGGCCGCCACCTTGACCACCGCTTCAACCCACGTTCGCCAGCTACGCGTGCGCTCCGCCTTCGACGTGGCCAGCGCCTTCGTCAGCCCGTCCATGTGCAGCAGGGCGAGGTGCGAAAACAGAGCGTATTTGTCCGGGAAAAAGGGGTAAATCGCGGCCCGCGGCACTCCCGTTGCTTCGGCGAGCGCGGGAATGGAAGTTTTCTCGGGGCCGACCGCCTCCAGCATGCGTTCGGCCGCTTCCGTCACTTTGGCCATCCGGGCCGCGGAACGCTCCTGCACAGGGCGGCGCCCATCTCGCACGCGGGTGGTGCTTGATTTTGAATCCGACATAAGTTAGATTTGCATCCGACATTTGTTTGATTTTACACCAGCGACCCGGCACGGTCGAATGGTGCCTTCCGAAGCGAGACCGCAAATGACGACCTATGCACAGCAAGCAAGCTGGCGACGTATCCAGAGCTTTCTTCCCGCCGAGTTTCAATTGCAGCCGGGGCAGGAGCCGCAGGAGGAGTGGTGGCAATGGGGCGCGCACCGCATTCATCTCGACACCTACCGCAATGCCGCCGCGCCGCTGAAAATCATTCTCTTCCATGGGGTCGGCACGAACGGGCGGCAGATGTCGACGATACTCGGCTCCCAGCTCGCGCGCAGGGGCTTCGAAGCCATTGCGATCGACATGCCGGAATACGGCCTGACACAGGTAGGCCGCGGCAAGCCGGTTCGCTACGACGACTGGGTGCAGGCCGGGAGCGATCTCGTCGACGCGGAACTGGCAAAGGACAACCGCCCGATCGTGCTTTACGGCCTCAGTGCCGGAGGCATGGAGACGTATCACGTCGCCGCAAGGAACAGAAAGGTGAAAGGCATTGTCGGCATGACCTTTCTCGATCAGCGCGTGCAACAGGTACGCGACGAGACGGCACGCAATCTGCTCATGAGCCGCGTTGGCGTACCGCTGGCGATGCTGCTCGATCGTACCCCGCTGGCAGGCTTTCGTATGCCCATGGCAGCCGCGAGCAAGATGCACGCGCTGGTCAACGATGCGGCGGCGCTGCGCGCCTGCATGGCGGACAGCACTTCGGCCGGCAAGTGGGTGACGATGCGCTTTCTTTCCAGCTACATGACGTATCGGCCCGATCTGGAGCCCGAGCATTTCGACGTGTGCCCGATCCTGCTGACGCAGCCGGCGCAGGACCGGTGGACGCCGCTGCACCTGAGCGAGCCTTTCCTTCGGCGTATCAGGCGTGTTTCGGTAAAGGTCGAGATGCTGGAAAACGCGGGGCACTATCCGTTGGAGCAGCCAGGACTGGGTCAGATGGTTTCCACCATCCACGACTTCTGCATCGATGTGACGCACGGGCATGCGTAGGCGTGCAGGATTGAGAGAGCGATTCCGGTTTCTTGAGTACACTGCACGCACGTCATTTCTGCCATCACATGCGCCGCGAATGACAACTTCGTGACGCACAGCCAGGAGCGCATTGTTGCATGTACAGCAAACTGATTCGCGCGGCATTGCTGAGTCTCTGCGTTGCCGCACTGGCCCCCGCGAGTCACGCGCAATACACGACCGACTGGCTCGCGAACACGTTCGGCACCCTGGCGTCACACGTTGGTAACGGAGCGCGCTCGATGTGGGTCGCGCCCGAGGGCGTCATCTACACATCGTCGCGGTGGGACGAGAATGCGGGCGGCGTAGCGATCTACCAGAACGGCCGGACGCTCGGCACGATCGGCGCGCACGACGAATTCCAGGGCGGTGCGATCACGGGCAACGCAACCTCGATCTTCGTTGCGCTCGGCGACAACCAGTCATTCGGCAGCGGCTCGGTGGGCCGCTACAACCGCGCCTCGAATACGCGCGACCTGCGCATTCCGGTCAGCACGTGGACCGGCATCCAGAACGCGGACGTGATCACCGGGCTCGCCACGGCCGGCACGCTGCTCTATGTCAGCGACTTTTACGGCAACCGCGTGCGCGTCTACACCACCGACGGCATCTGGCAGCGTGACATCGGCGTGCAGCAACCCGGTGCGCTCGCAATCGACGCCGCGGGCAACCTGTGGGTCGCGCGCGAGAACGCGAGCGTAATCGCGCAGTTCAGTCCGAGCGGCACGCCCATGAACACCATCCAGATGGCACCGGGCGCGCGCCCGTCGGCACTCGATTACGACGCGCTGACGAACCAGCTGCTGGTCGGGGACGAAGGCCCCGACATGAACATCAAGTGCTACGCCCTTCTCGGCGTGCCGGTGCTGGCCGGCACGTTCGGCGTGCAGGGCGGCTATCTCGACACGACGACAGGCATCAAGGGGCAGGTTGGCGACAAGCGCTTCACGCGCGTAGTCGGCATAGGCAAGGATGCGGCCGGCAATCTGTACGTGCTCGACAACGCCTGGGGCGGCGGCTGGGATCTCGGGCGCAACGGCAGCACCCACATTCAGTCGTACAACCCCACGGGCACGCTGCAATGGACGCTGCAGGCCCTGAATTTCGAGGCGGTCGCCGCGCCGGACCCCGCGACCGACGGCGCCTGGTTCTACAGCGGCAACAACATTTATTCGGGCACCTCGGGCGGCACGTTCGTTGCGAACACAATCGATCCGTTCACCTACCCGTCCGATCCGCGCCTGAACATGAACGACTATCAGCGCGGCCAGCATTTCGGGCAACTCGTGGTGGTCGGCGGCAACCGCATTCTCGTCGCGTCCGGCCAGAATCCCGGCAATTTCAACTTCTATTACTTCCAGCCGTCGAGCGGTTACATCGCGATTCCGGCCGGCTCGATCCCGGGCACGCCGTTCAACACGAATCTGCAGGTCACGGCGGGCTTTGCGATCGACGGCAACGGCGACGTATGGGCCGGGCTCAACCGGACCAACCAGATCTACCACTATCCGCTGACGGGCTTCGGCACGAACGGCCAGCCGTCGTGGGGCGCGGCCGCGCCGATCCAGATCCCCCGCACCGTGCTGCCGCTCACACGGATCATCTATCAGTCGGACAGCGACACGATGATCCTCGCTCAAGGCATTTCGGGAAGCTGGGACTGGACGGCGATGAACGGACGCATCGAGGTCTATCACGGCTGGAAAGCCGGCAACACGAACGCGCCGAGCCCCGTCATCCAACTGACGAGCGCGAACCCGAAATCGATCGCGGCGGCCGGCCATTACCTGTTCGTCGGCTACGTGCATACGGTGCCGAACATCGACGTGTACGACCTCAATACAGGCGGCTTCGTTACGACGCTGACGAATTCGAACCCGTCGGCCATGGACGTCGGCAACGACGTGGATTCCATGTACGGCGTTCGCGCGTACCTGCAGTCGACCGGCGAATATCTGATCACGAAGGACAACTACAACGGATCGAGCGTCGTTGTTTATCGCTGGCATCCGTGAGCAGGGCTGAACATCGGGTCAGGTGCGCCCGCGGCGTGCGATAATCGCCATCGAATTCAAAGGGTTGTTCCGATCTCCGCCCCATGTCCGAGCCCGATCTCTCCGATCTGAGCACCTTCGTGGCCGTCGCGCAGGCGCGCGGATTCCGCGCCGCGGCGCTCACGCGCGGCGTGTCGCCCTCGGCCTTGAGCGATGCGATCCGACGCCTCGAGCAGCAGCTTGGCGTGCGCCTCTTCAATCGCACCACACGCAGCGTCACGCCCACCGAGGCGGGCCAAAGGCTGCTCGAGCGCCTGGCGCCGGCCTTCAGCGAGATCGCCGGCGCGCTCGACACCATCAACAGCTTTCGCGACAGCCCAACAGGCACGCTGCGTCTGAACGTGCCTTCCATCGTGGCGCGCGAGATCCTGCCTTCGCTCGTGCCGGACTTTCTCGCCGCCCACCCGGGCATCACCCTGGAAGTCGTGACGAACGATACGTTCATCGACGTGCTGGCCGCCGGCTTCGACGCCGGCATCCGCTACGACGAACGCATCGAAAAGGACATGGTCGCCATTCCGATCGGCCCGCGCAGGCAGCGTTTCGTCGCCGCTGCGGCGCCGCGCTATCTCGAAGCGCACGGCGAGCCGCGCCATCCGCGCGATCTGCTGCAGCATGCGTGCATCCGGCATCGCTTCGACAGCGGCGCGATGCCCGCGTGGGAATTCGAGCGCAACGGCGAGGTTGTCCGCGTCACGCCGAACGGCCCGCTCGTGGCATCCACGACCGATCTCGAACGCGGCGCCGCCATCGCGGGGTTGGGCATCATTTACACGTTCGAGGAATTCTTGCGGCCATCGGTCGAATCCGGCGCGCTCGTGCCCGTGCTTGCGAAGTGGTGGCAGAGCTTTCGCGGCCCGTACCTCTACTATGCGAGCCGAACGCACATGCCGGGTCCGCTGCGGGCATTCGTGGATTTCATTCGCGCCGCCGGTCACGAAGAAGGAAAACAGCAGCGCGCTTGACGGGCAGAGGCGCGTCAGTCCGGCCCCTTCGGCAAGAGGCTCTTGCGCCCGCGCTTGCGCGGCTTCGGCTCGACGCCCATGCGCGGATCGCGCGCCAGCACCAACGCCACCGCCGCCTCGACGGTGTCTTCGAAAGCCGGGTCGTCCTGCGAGACATAGAGCCACTTGCCAAGCACCGGATGCGGCCGCAAGGCGGGCAGTTCCTCGATGAGCGCCGGGTGATGCGGCTGGGACGTGCAGATCATCAAGCCGTTCCACGGCTCGTCGCCGTCGCCGGTCACGAGGTACAGCAGGCCGTCGAGATACGCGGCATCGCATCCGAACATCCGTTTGCCGACGTAGGTGAGTTCGCGCTCGAACGGCTCGAAGATCCAGAGCAGCGAATTGCGGACGGTGGCGGGCATGTGGGGGAAGTCTCCGTGCAAGTGCCCGGAGACGGTAATCCAGTGCGGCGAAGGTCGTCAACTCGCGGGGATGTTCGTCCACGCGAGCAGCCGAAAAGGATGCCGGGCGCCCAGCGCCTCGGTGACGAGCGAAGCCGACCGGTAGCCGCCCGCCTCGCGGCGCGTGTAGTCGAGAAAGGGCGTTGCGTCGGGCATGTCCGTGTTGTCCGCCACGATCAGCGCACCGCGCCGCAAACGCGGCTCGACGAGTTGCAGCACGGGCAGATACAGCGACTTCGCTCCGTCGAGGAACACGAAATCCACGCTCTCGGGAAGACCATTGGCCAGGGTTTGCTGCGCGGGGCCCGTGCGGATCTCGACGGTCGCCTCCACACCGGCCTCCGCAAGGTTGAGCGCCGCACGCCGCGCCTTGGTCTCGTCCATCTCGGTCGTGACGAGCCGGCCGCCGCCGTTCTCGCGCAAGGCGGCCGCCATCCAGATCGCCGAAATGCCAAACGAGGTGCCGAACTCAATGGCCGTATGCGCCGCCGTGGCCCGCACAAGCGCGTAGAGCAGCATGCCGAGATCGGGCGTAACAGGCATATAGGCGTCCTTCATGGCCGCGTAGAAGCCGGGCGCGCCCTCCTCCAGTCCACGGCCAGTCGCCGCTGCGCGCGCGGCGGGGTCCGCGCGCAGCGCGTCGGCATAGAGCCGCTGCAGCGTCGAGTCGACACGTGCGTTACCGATGAAATACGATGGCAGGGTTGCCGGTTGTATTGCGGGTTGCATCGATCAGTCCTCCGTGGGTTGAACACGGCGAATGATGGGCCGGCTAACCCAGGAAAGCTTGTATGGACGCGCCATTCTCCGAACAACCGCCCCGCCCGCGCCTGATGGCCGCGCGCGTGCTCCATGATTCTCTCGTGCCCCGCGCCACGGCCGCCTGCCGGCCGGCGGCGCGCTTTGCACAGGCGGTGGGGCGCGTGGTCAACGGCGTCGTGAGCCATGAAACCTACGCCGGCGCGGCGCGCGCGGCGAACGCGAGCGGCGTGACGCCGCGCCAGGCGCGGCAGAACCTGGCCGACACCGCCGCTTGCGACGCGAGCCCGCTGGCGGCACTGTTCCCGCCTGAGCTGACGACGCGCGCATTCGAACAACGGTGGAACGCATTGAACAAGGCGGCGACGTTCGGTGTGGTGACGATGGTCGCGTCGCCGGGCACGGAGACGGTGTCGATCCGCCGAACGCCGCGCACGAGCGAACGCGACGACCGCTTGCGCGCCGCGCTGAGCGAGGGCTGCATCGAATGGCTGGCAACCCGCGCCGCCGAAGATGCGCATCTGGGCGAGCGGGCGCTGCTTGCCCTGTCGTTGCGGCTGGGCCTCGATCGATCCGCCGTCCACGAAGCCGCCGCCTGCCTCTATGCCGAACCCGCGGCCGACCTCGAGCAGTGCGCAACGGAACTGGCGGTCTCGCCGCGCACGCTGCAGCGCCAGTTGGCGAACGACGGACTCGCCTTCGGGGTGCTGCGCCAGGCCGTGCGCCTCACGATCGCCGGGCAGCGCATGCGTGGTCGTCGAGCCGAATCGATTACGGCCACCGCCCATGCCGCCGGCTTCTACGATTCGGCCCACCTGACCCACGCCTGGCAGCAGGCATGCGGCCTCGCCCCATCCGCCTGGCGGGCGATCGCCGCGAGTCCGGCTTCATAAACGCGCAGGCGCGTTGACGGCCTCACGTCATTGCGCGGGCCGTACCTTCGCCGCAACGGCGTCGGCCACCTGGCTCGCCGCGTTCGCGAGCGCCTTCTTCTCGTCGCCACGCGAAAGGACAAACTTCGCGATCGCGACATAGGGATTGAGCGCGACAACCGCGCCCGGCACGTGCTGGCCCGACTGGCCCTCGGCTTCCTGATAGAGCGGCGTGGGTGTCCGGGTGGCCAGATCGTCGGCGGCGAAGGCCACTTCGAACTGGCTCTTGCCCGAGTTGAAGCCCACCATCGCGCGGCGCACGCGGTTGCCTTCGTCCACGCTCAGGAACACGCCGCGCACGAGCCAGCCCTGCGCCGGCGCGGCGCCGCCCGCGGGCAGCCGGCGCGCATCGATACCCTTCTTGCGCAGATCGTCCAGGATCGTCTGCGCCATCGCGGCGACGATCTGAGGTGCGGTCATCTCGGGATTGCGGCGATGCAGGAGGCCGCCGCCAGGCAGAATGCTGCCGATAATGCGGTGACTCTGATCCACGGGATTGGTGTCGGGCGTGACGTCGGCCGTGTCGAGTTCGAAGTCGCTCACGTAGACAATCGCGGGCGCGGGCAGCGCTCCCGCGCCCTGACCTTGGGCCTGCGCCTGGGCCTGGGTGAAAGGCGCAAGAATGGCCATGCACCCGGCCATCAGGAAACACAGCCATCGCAAGACATTCATCGAACGCTCCAGGCAGATAGAAAACGATGCCGCCATTCTGCCCGTTCTGTGCGTTCGAACCCTGCCAGGTGCCGGCACCCTGGCGCCAGGCACTTCGCCGCGCTCGCTTTGTTGCACTTACTTCGTTGCACTTACTTCGTTGTATAACCGCCGTTGATCAGGATGGTCTGGCCGGTGATCCACCAGCCGTCGCTCACCAGATGACGGATGAACGGCACGACGTCCCCGATATCGGTGAGCCCCGTCTTCGAAAATGCCGACAAGGCGGCCGCCGTCTTGTGATACGCCACCGCGTCGGCACCTTCGGCGGGATAGAAGAACGGCGTATCCATGGGGCCGGGGCCCACGGCCGTCACCGAAATCCCGCGCGCGCCGAACTCCTTCGCCGCCGCCCGCGTGAAGTGCTCCACGGGCGCCTTCATGCCGGCATAGGCCGCATAGAACGGCGTAAACGCGCCGAGCAACGAGGTCACCAGCGTCACGATCTTGCCGTTGTCGTTCAGATGCTTGCCGGCTTCGCGCAGAAAGAAGAATGCCGTCTTCGAATTCACGGCGGCCATTTCGTCGTATTCCGCCTCGGTAATGTCGACGAACGACTTCTTCAGCACCTTGCCCACCGTGTTGATCGCGATGTCCGGGCGCCCTACGGCGGCAACCGTGTCGGCGAACAGCTTTTCGACCGCCGCGGCCGAACTGAGATCGGCCTGCAACGCCACGGCCTGCGCGCCGGCCGCCTTCAACGCCGCAACCGTTTCGTCGGCAGCCGCTTTCGTGCCCGCGCTGTTGTAGTGGATCGCCACCGCCTTCGCACCGTGCGCCGCCAGGTCCCGCGCGATCAGCCCGCCCAGATTCTTCGCGCCGCCCGCGATGAGAACCGTTTTGCCTTCGATGCTGTGGTTTGCCATGAGCCGTTCCTCCGTGCCGGAGGCCGCCCGATGCGACCTCCTGTTGCTGACGATGATATCGGCCAGGAATCGGACATAAAGCGGCTGATTCTGGAATCACTATCCAGAGCAGGCGAACAGATTTTGCCGCTCGCTTGTACGAAAAGCGCTTCATGCCTCCGCCCAATGACCCATGAGTCCGTGCCCCAGGTTGCGGGCGGCTTTCGTTAGAATCTGCTTTCGGAGCGGAAAAAACCTGTTTGCATTGTTGCGGTAGTATCAGGACCGCCCGTACTGCTCACATTGTTCATTCCTTACCGGAGGCGGACGTGCCAGGTTTACTTCCCAATGTCGACCGCGAGGGACTCCTCGAATACTCGGTGGTGTACACCGACCGCTCGATCAATCATATGTCGCAGCGCTTTCAAGGCGTCATGCGGGATATTTCCAGCGCCCTGAAAAACGTCTACAACGCGAAGTCGGTCGTTGTCGTCCCGGGCAGCGGGACTTTCGGCATGGAAGCCGTGGCCCGGCAGTTCGCGACGAACAAGAAGTGCCTCGTCATTCGCAACGGCTGGTTCAGTTTCCGCTGGTCGCAGATTTTCGACATGGGCGGCATTCCGTCCGAATCGATGGTGTTGAAGGCGCGCCCGGTCGAGCCAGGCAGGCAGGCCGCCTATGCGCCGCCCCCGATCGAAGAAGTGGTCGCCGCGATCAAGGAAAACCAGCCGGATCTCGTCTTTGCGCCGCATGTCGAAACCGCGTCCGGGATGCTGCTGCCCGATGCGTACTTGCGCGCGGTGGCCGACGCTGTGCATGCCGTCGGCGGCATGTTCGTACTGGATTGCATCGCCTCCGGCACGATCTGGGTCGACATGGCGGCAAGCGGCGTAGACGTCCTGATCAGCGCGCCGCAAAAGGGGTGGAGTGCCTCGCCCTGCTGTGCGATGGTCATGCTCAGCCCTATCGCCCGCGAAAGAATCGACGCAACGACCAGCACCAGCTTCGCCTGCGATCTGCGCAAATGGCTGCAGATCATGGAAGCCTACGAGAACGGCGGGTTCGCATACCACGCCACGATGCCCACGGACAGTCTTGCGACGCTGCGCGACGTGATGAAGGAAACCGGGGCATACGGCTTCGACAAGGTGAAGGCGGAGCAGCTTGAACTCGGTACGCGCATTCGCGCACTCCTCGCCGACAAGGGTTTCAAAAGCGTGGCGGCCGAGGGTTTTGAGGCGCCTGGCGTCGTAGTCTGTTACACGGACGACGACGGCATACGATCCGGCAAGAAATTCGCCGATGCGGGCTTGCAGATCGCCGCCGGCGTTCCCCTGCAATGCGACGAGCCCGACGATTTCAAGACTTTTCGCATCGGATTATTCGGGCTGGACAAGCTGAATGACGTCGAAGCCGCGGTCGCGCGGTTCGCCAAGGCATTGGACCGCGTTCTATAGATTGTCTTTCCGGAGCCTGCGGGCATGATCGCGCTACGTCGCGCTGTCGGCGAGCGCCTTGATGCGTTCGGCCGTGTCGTCGTCGAGCGGCGTATAGACGATCATGCCCAGATCCGGCCGACCATCGACAGAGAACGCCGAGTACTCGAACTCGATCGGCCCGAGCTTCGGGTGCGACAGGCGTTTCACGCCGCCATCGGCGTGGTTATGCAAATCGTTTTCACGCCATAGCGCTTCGAATTCGGGGCTCGTGCTGCACAACTCGTCGACGAGTTCGCCAGCCTCCGAAACAAGGCCCGCACGCGCCACGTCGGCTCTGAATGCACCCACGACAAAACGCGCGACGCTCTCCCAGTCGTGCTGCTTCGCACGCATCAGCGGATTGCCGAACAGAAAACGCAAGATATTGCGCCCATCGGGCGGCAGCGCGCCGTAATCGGTCAGCACGACCGCCGCGGCGCGATTCCACGCGACAACGTCCCAAACCGGGTTCTTGATGATCGCGGGACTCGATGGCAGTGAATCGAGAAAGCGCTGCAGCCGTGGATTGACGTCGTTGACGGCCCGGTAGCGGACTTCCGGCGGTCTGCCCAATCCAAGCATGAAAAGATGTTCGCGCTCCGTGTTCGTGAGCATCAGCGCGCTTGCAATGCGTTCGAGCACGTCTGCGGAGGGTGCGCCGCCGCGCCCCTGTTCGAGCCACGTGTACCAGGTCGAACTGATATTCGCACGTTGCGCCACTTCCTCGCGGCGTAGGCCTGGCGTGCGTCGGCGCCCCGAATATCCAAAGCTCGCGGGATCGAGCCGGGTACGGCGGCTCCTCAGGAAGTCGCCGAGCGAGGCAGGCGTGGTGACCGGCATGAGATTCCTGTTAGTCGTTTTACCATGATAACGTCACTACTTTAACGGAATAAGAAATCGACAGATAGTGTGGAGGTCACGACCACGAGGAGTTGAATATGCGAATCTTTTTGACGGGTGCGACCGGCTTCATCGGGTCGGCCCTTGTTCCTGAACTGATTCAGGCCGGTCACGAGGTCATTGGAACGGCCCGTTCGGACGCCGGCGCGCAGGTGCTCAGGAAGGCAGGCGCCGAACCCCACCATGGCACGCTTGAAGACGTCGAAAGCCTGAAACGCGGTGCCGAGAAGGCGGATGCGGTGATCCACACGGCGTTCGACCACGACTTTTCGCGCTTCGTCGAAAACTGCGAAAAAGACAAGCGCGCGATCGCTGCGCTCGGCTCGGTGCTGGCCGGCTCGGATCGGCCGCTGCTCATCACGTCGGGCACCGGCGTTGGCAGCGGTGAGCCCGGCGAACTCGCTCGCGAGGACGTTTTCAACACGAGCCATCCCAATCCGCGCATCGGCTCGGAAATTGCGGGAAACGCGCTGCTCGACGCGGGCGTGAACGTTTCGGTGATGCGCTTGCCGCAAGTGCATGACCCGCTCAAGCAGGGGCTGATTTCACCGCTGATCGCGATCGCCCGTGAGAAAGGCGCCGTGGCCTACGTTGGCGAGGGCCGCAACCGCTGGCCGGCGGGGCATCTATCCGACGTCGTCCGGCTCTATCGGCTCGCGATCGAAAAAGCGCAACGAGGCGCGCGGTATCACGCCGTGGGGGAAGAAGGCGTCAGCAGCCGCGATATCGCCGAATCGCTCGGGCGTGGTCTGAAGCTGCCCGTCGTGTCGATCACTCCGGAGCAGGCGCAAGCCCAGTTCGGCTGGATGGCCATGTTCGTCGGCATGGATATGCCCGCCTCCAGCGCGTTGACTCAGGCACGCCTCGGCTGGCGGCCGACCGGACCGTCGCTCATATCGGATCTGGATCAAGCGCGATATCTGTAGCGTCCGGACAACGGCATATTCGCTTCGTGCGGCCGGCAAGCGCCTCTCTCGGGCATTGCCGGCCGACCCTCCCTCCCGGCACCCAGGGAAACCCCTCCCTTCAACCCGCCCATCGTCGGTCGATATCGCAACCATCCGTGCCATCCGGGCACGCGGAGGAGCCGCCGATGAAAGTTCGTTTGCCAGTCGCCGCAATCATCTGGGCAGCAGCGTGTGCAGGCGCCTCATCGGCGTTCGCGGGAAGTTCAACCGCATCTTCCGAAGACGACAGTGCCGCCGTGTTCGCCTCGGTGAAACTGGCCACGCAGCAGAACATTAGCGGCAGCGCCGCGCTCGATGCGCCGTCTGCTGCCGTGGGAACCGACGTGCTGCGCGGCGCAAGCGGCAACATAGGCGTGAATCTGGCGGCGGGTGCGCTAAACGCGCAGGCCAATCAGATCGCACTGGTGACCACGCATCAGGCGGAAATCGTCACGCAACAGAATGTGCACGCCATCGCACGTATGACCGGCGGTAGCGCCGTGGCCGAACTCGGCGCAGGCGCGCTCGCCGCCGCGAGCGGCAATATCGGCGTCAATATCGCCGCCGGCGCCGGAAATGCGCAGTCCAACGGGCTAGTGGTGCATTAAGCGGGCCCGGTGCCGAACGGCACCCGGGCACTCGCGCTAGTGCCCGTGAGCCTCACGCCACCTGGTGCCCTTTTCGCGCGGCCGACCGGCGGTACCGGTATGAAAGCCCGCCGAGACTAAAAAAAGGACTCCTGCGAAAGGCCAGAGATAGGTGGCCAGGATGAGGCACAGCAAGCATGCGTCCCGTGGAGGGTAGGCATGGAGTGCCCAGAAAAGACACGCAGCCGGCAACATCAGCAGACACAGCGCCGACCGGTTCAGAAAAGCGGCGACCCTGCCGTTCTTGAGCGTTTCAGCTTGCATGCCTGTCTCCATAGGAAATGGCACTGGCATATAGCGTGGCACGACGGCCATTTGATGAAAACTCGGTAAATTCCCTGGCGCGCGTCTAACCGGCGGATAGTTATGAAGCAAACACATAATAACTAACCGGCTCACGCGGGACGAAGTTGTCGCCAACTTGCAAAAACCAAAACGAATATTTTGAACATATGTTCTGAAACATCCGTTGAGCATGTAGCATGCAGTAACTCGCGTCCCGACCTCGACGGACCGCGATTGTCCGCCTATAACAATCATGCACGGATGTGCCGGTTACGATCTATCGAATGATCGATGACACAGCGGTCTTAATCTGCAGATCTCAAGAAATTTTCTCTCATATTTTAGTGGATAGAAAATGCACCACCACATCATCGTTACGGTTTCAATCGCCTATGATGAAGAAGTCATTCAAGGTGGCATGGCGCTCTATTTCAAGCATATGTCGAAAGGCCAGAAGGTTACCTGGTACGATTCGCATATACAGAATACGGGCAACAACTCATCGTCCATCACCTATAAGGTAATGTGTACAAATGCCGCCGGGCACGCGACCAGCAGAGTCTCCTTGTACATCATCTCGCATAGCGTGGGAGGAACATTCGGCGGCCTCGACGCGCATATCCTGGCATCCATGTTGCGCGGCTTTCTGAAATACACGGTAAAGGTGCCTACGGGTACTCCCGTGGAGAAGTTATCCCTGATCGGATGCGGTACTGCCAGGGGAGACGCCGGAACCGATTACATTTCAAAGGTTGGACTGAGCTGGGAGAGTGGACATCCTATTAAAATCGTCGCCTGGACAGCTTATGTCACGCTATTCGACATTCGCTTTCTGATTAAATTATTCAACAACACGCCCCGCTTCGCGACAATCGTGAATAGATATGTTGGCGATTGCCTGCGTGAGCTTGCCGGCAGCAGTTCGAGCCACGCCTTGCAATTGCAAAACAACCTGACTACGAATTTTCAGGCAACAACCAATCTTTACAAGAATTTCAGGGCATTCACTGCGGAATATAACGCCATAGTCGCAGAGAAAATTCGCGAGGCCGCGGACGAGGCCATTTATAATTTGATCGGGAAAAAAGTCAACAAATTAGTCAGCCCCGGAAATTACTTTTCTAATCCGCCTGCTTTTTTGCGCATAGGTGCCGGAACCGAGGACTCAGTGCCGCGCCCCAGCTTTGGCGATTCGCGCGATCAGCTTCGTTTGCTTCGAGATGTGAATTTCGAGAGAAGAGTCCAGCTCGCGTTGATACTGCGGCGAATCTTCATCGAGGAAATTTGCGCCATCATCCTCGACCTGGTAGGAGATTTGTTCGAATGGCAATATTATCCCGAGAAGGCAAAAGTCTCGCTAATCAGGCACACCGGATATGAGCAATAAAAATACGACAAATCGAGCAACCCTCCGCTGAGTTCCGGAGGTGTAGGCGCAGCGCATATTCTTTCCGTGCCGCCGCTTGAAATGCGATCCCTGCGAGCGCAATCAAAACGGCGCTCATCGTCTCCAGTCCGCCGGTAAGCCGGCCTCACCAGCGCGGATAACCGCCACCGGAAAATTATCGATCAGGCGTCCTTGTCTTCTCCCTGCCAATCCCGGGCCGCAATCTTCAATTGACGCAGCTTGTGATACAGCGTCTTCTTCGGCATTCCAAGCTCGGCGCTTGCATCCGCTACGTTCCCGTCATGGCGTCGCAGCGCTTCCTCGATCAGCAACTGTTCGAAATGCGCAAGCTGTTCGGGAAGCGTGCCGCCCTTCGCGGCGCCCGCGGCCGCGGAGAGCAGGCTGTCGCCGGTCAGCCCCAGCACGAAGCGATCCGCGACGTTCTGCAACTCGCGCACGTTGCCGGGCCACGCGTGAGTCATCAGTTCGGACAACTGCGCGGCGGTCACGACCGGTGCCGCCGTACCGAAGCGGCGCGCGGCCGCGAGCACGAAGTGCTCGAACAGCAAGGGCACGTCCTCGCGCCGCTCGCGCAACGGCGGCAGTTCGATCTGCGCGACGTTGAGCCGGTAAAGCAGATCCGCGCGGAAGCGGCCGTCGGCTGAAAGCTCGACGAGGTCGGCCTTCGAAGCGGCAACAAACCGGCAATCGACGGGAATCAGCTCGTTTGCGCCCAGCCGTTCGATCACGCGCTCCTGCAGCACTCGCAGCATCTTGATCTGGAGCGGAACCGGCATCGTCTCGATCTCGTCGAGAAAGAGCGTGCCGCCGTTCGCCCACTCGATCTTGCCAACCCGCTTCTTGATCGCACCCGTGAACGCACCGGCCTCGTGGCCAAACAACTCGCTCTCGAACACCGGCTCGGGCAAGCCGCCGCAGTTCAGCGCGACGAAATGCGCGTCACGCCGCCCGCTGAAGTCATGCAGGCTGCGTGCAATCATCTCCTTGCCGGTGCCGGTCTCGCCGGTGATCAGCACCGAAACGGACGTATCCGCCAGCCGCAGGATCTTCTTGCGGACTTCCGCCATCGCCGGCGAGTTGCCCAGCACCAGTGCCTCGATCCCCTGCCCGTTGCGCAGCGAGGCGCGCAGCCCCTCGACCTCGAGCGTCAGCCGGCGCTTCTCGACCGCGCGCGCCACCCTCGCGGCGATCACTTCGGACGAAAACGGCTTCTCGATGAAGTCGTAGGCGCCCACGCGCATCGCGCCCACCGCCGTCGAAATATCCGCATGGCCGCTGATCAGCAGAACCGGAATCTGTGCGTCGGCCGCCATCACGCGGTCGAGCAGTTGCAGCCCATCCATGCCGGGCATCCGCACGTCGGAGACGACCACGATGGGCGCGCCCGGCACAACGTCGGCGCATGCATCCACGGCCGACGCGTAAGCGCTCACCGGGAACCCTGCCAGCGCGACCGCCTGCTCCACGCCGATCCGGACATTTTCGTCGTCCTCGACCACCAGCACCCGAATCTCATCTTCCATGCTCTGACCTTTGCGGCTCGGCGGCCGCGAATTCGATAGTGAATCTGGCGCCGCCTTCGTCGCCGCCGTCACCGTTGATCGCGGAGATCTTCGCGCCGAACCCCTCGACAATCCGCGACGTGATTGCAAGCCCGAGCCCCAGACCTTGCCCGCGCGGCTTCGTCGTGACGAACGGCTCGAACAGATGGGCAAGCACTTCGGGCGCAATGCCCGGGCCGCTGTCGGCAATCGTGAAGCGCACGCGGCCCGGCGGATCGCCCTCGCTTGCGTCGATGCTGACGACGCGCGTGCGCGCGCCGCGAACCGCATCGAGCGCATTGCCAAGCAGGTTGACGATCGCCTGCTGAAGCTGGCTCGACTCCGCATACACGCTCGTGCCGGGCGGAATCCGCACCGCCAGCCGCACCCCTTCGTCGCGAATCCGCGCTTCGTAAATGAGCCGCGCGTGCGCCACCGCCTCATCGAGCGGCACCGCGACGCGCTCGAACTCCGGCTTGCGCGCGAACGCTTTCAGCTCGCCCGTGAGCACCGCCATGCCATCGACGAGCCGGCCAACGCGCTCGAGATTGGCGATGGCCGGCGCGGGCTGATTGCGCTCGAAGAACGTGCGTGCGTTGTCACAGAGCGTGCGGATCGCGACGAGCGGCTGGTTCAGCTCGTGCGTGAGGCCCGCCGCCAGCTGGCCGATCACCGCAAGCTTGCCGGCATGCACGACTTCCTGCTGCGTCGCGCGCAAGCGCTGCTCGGTGCGCTCGCGTTCGGCGATCTCCTGCTGCATCCTTTGGTTTGCTTCGGTCAACGCGGCAGTGCGCTGGGCAACCGTCGTTTCGAGCCGGTCGTTCGCACTGCGCAACACTTCCTGGGCCTTGAGCTTTTCCTGTATCGTCCGGCGGCGCTGGACCGCATAGAGCGCGTAGAGCACGCCGATCAGGAACACGCCCGTTACGAACGCGAACGCCACGCGCTGCTGCCGCCGTGCGCCTTCGGTGTTGAGCAGCACCATGATCGTGTCGTGTCCCTGCGGCGCCGGGCGCGACATCGCGAGATAGCGGGCAGTGCGGCCCGCGCGGCGCAGGTCGGGAAACACGCCGAACCACGCGGCGCTGTTCCACTCGCCAACGCGCCGGTAGCGCAGCGCCTCCACGGTGCGGCCCGCATATTGCCGCGTCGCCTGAATCTCGCGCTGCTGCTGCGCCGTGATCGTCCGCATGGCGGTGAATTTCCACGCGGGCACGGTCGAGATCACGATCACGCCGTTGCCGTCGACCACCATCGCCGCTTCGCCGGGAATGCGCCACGCCGATTCGAGCTCGTCCACGCTGACCTTCACGGCCACGGCGCCCACCGCCTTGCCGGCGTCGAGCACCGCGTTCGCGAAGTACAAGCCCGGCACGCCGGTGTTCGTGCCGATGCCGAAGAAGCGGCCGCTGCCGCGCGCGAGCGCGTCCTGGAAGTACGGACGGTACGACACGTTGGTGCCCACGAAGCTGAGCGGCTGGTTCCAGTTGCTTGCGGCAATCACCGAGCCGCGGGCATCGATCACATAGGCAGCGCCGCTGCCGGCGTCGCGGTTGGCGGCTTCGAGATAGGCATCGACCGTGCGCGACAAGCCGGGCGCATCATTCGGCGACGCCTTCAGCAATGCGCGCACGCTGTCCTGCCGCGCGACGAGCGCGGGCATCATCTCGAAGCGCCCGAGCCCGCTCGTCAGGCTGGCCGAATACAGATCGAGCCGATGCGCGCCGGTGTCGGCAAGCGCATCGATTGCGCGGTCCCACGCAAACACGACCGCGGCGGTGACGGCTCCCACGTACAGCACGGCCGCCGCCGCCCATCCCCACCACGCGATTCCCTTATAACGCTTCGGCACGTTTGCCCTCATCGATGCCCGTCAGCGGGCGGCGTGGATTCGCCGGCACCGCCATCGCGAGAATTCCTCCCTGCCGGGTTCATCCACCGAAATGCGCGACCAGGATCAGCGTCACCGTGACGACGATCGCGCCGCCGATACGCGTGGCGATCTGCGCGAACGGCATGAGCTGCATCCGGTTGGCGGCGGTCAGGATCGCAACGTCGCCCGTGCCGCCCTGGCCGCTGTGGCAGGCGTTCACGATTGCGGTGTCGATAGGGTACATCTTCATCAGGCGGCCGACCACGAAACCCGTGCCCATCAGCGTCACGACCGTCGCGGCAATCGTCACCACGTTGACGAGCGTGAACGCCGCCATCAGCTTGTCCCACGGCGTCATCGCCACGCCGATCGCGAACAGCAGCGGATAGGTGACCGCCGTCGAGAAAAAGCGGTAGACCACGAACGCCCCCTCCTGCAGCGGCGGCGAGACGGCGCGCGCGAGCTTCACGAGCACGGCGAGGAACAGCATGGCGACGGGCGCGGGCAGACCGAACAGCCGGTGCGCCATGAGCCCGATCAGGTAGAGCGTGATCGCCGTGATGCCCGCGGCGGCGATATGGCCGACGTCGATGTGCACGCGCGACTCCTCGTTCGACGGCGCCATTTCCCCGCTCTCGCCCACCTGCAGCCGCCCGTTGCCGGTCAGATGCGGCAGGCGCCTGCCAAGCATGTCGAGCAGGCCGGCAAGGACGATGGCGATGAGGCTGCCGAGCATCACGGGGGGCAGCACCTGCGCGAACAGGCCGCCCTGCGCCACATGCATGATTTCCGAGTAGCCGACGGAGAGCGGGATCGCGCCTTCGCCCACGCCGCCCGCCATGATCGGCACGACGACGAAGAGCAGCGTATGTTTGACGCCGAGGCCCAGCGCGGCGCCAACCGCGGTGCCGACCACCGTCGCGGCAACCGTACCCGCCGCGAGCGGGATGAAAATCTTCAGGAATCCCTGGATCAGCACGCGCCGGTCCATGCTCAGAATGCTGCCGACGATGATCGACGCGATGAACAGGTAGAGGAAGTTCGTCTGCTTCGTGAAGTCCACCGTCAGTTGCTGCACCGGCTTCGGCAACACGTGGTAGTAAGTGAGCGCCGACGGCACGAAGGTCGCGAGGATCGCGGCCGCGCCGATATTGCGCAACAGCGGCAGGCGCTTGCCGAGCTCGGCGCAGGTGAAGCCGAAGAACGCGAGCACCGCGATGGACATCGAGATCTCGCCGGGCACCTTGCCGCTAACCGCGAAGCCGGCAATGAGCGCGGCCAGGATCACGTAGATCGGCAGCGGAATGATGCCGATGCGGATTTCCATCAGCTTCCACCAGCCTTCCGGCCAGAAGCGATCCCGGGTGGCCGGGCTCTGATCGGGCAGCGCCGGGGACGCGGCGGATGCGGACGCACTGTTTCGCACGGGATGTCTCCTTCGTATTCGCGACCGGATCGCATCGCGCTTCCGGAGCTTGTTCTGGCAAGAGGGAACGACGGCCCAAAGGCCGCCGGACGGCTATAAAGCAGCAGCCATGCCAGCGCGCGTCCGCACGGAGAAATATCCCTAACCCATTGATTTACCTATCCTTCCAGATTGGATCACCAAGCGGGCCACCCATGCCCCGCTCCGAAGATTCAGAATTCGGTCGACCGGCAGGCTGAAATCTCAGCCTGCCGCCCCCTGCTTGATGTCCCGCCACTCCCCGGCGCTCGCGCTTTCAACCGCCGCGTCGACGAATGCCAACCCTTTGACGCCGTCCGAAACGTCCGGGAAGAGCCGAGGCGGCTGCCCTTCGTCGTGCCCGGCAATCCGGCTTGCCACCCGGGTCGCGAACTCCGTGTAGAGATTGGCGAAGGCTTCGAGGTAGCCTTCGGGGTGGCCGATCGCGGTGCGCGTCGAGCGTTGGGCCCCCTCGCTCATCAGCGGGCCAGTGCGCCGCGTGAGGATCTGCTCGAAGTCCCCTTGCCTTCGGTGGACGAGACGATTGGGCTCCTCCTGATGCCATTCGAGGCCGCCCTTGTCGCCGTGAATGCGAAAGCTGAGTCCGTGTTCCGAGCCGGCGGCGGCATTCGTCACCCAAAGCGAGCCGCGCGCGCCGTTTTCGTAACGCAATAACGCGGCAACATAGTCGTCCACTTTCCGCCCCGGGATGGGGGAGCCCACGTCCGCGCAGATCCGCGTGGCCGTGAGGCCGGTAACGAACGCGCCCAGATGAAAAGCGTGCGTGCCGATGTCCATCAACACGAGCGACTTTCCCGCGCGTCCCGCGTCGGTGCGCCATGCCGCCGGCAACTCGTGCTCGGCCAGGTAGCTTTGCACGTATTGAAGGTGGATCTGGCGTATTTCGCCTATTTCGCCCTGCAGGACCATATCGCGCGCCTGCCGAACCATCGGAAAACCCGTATAGCAATAGGTCACGCAAAATTCGGCACCGGTGCGCGCGACCTGTTGGGCAATCTCCTGGGCCTGCGTAGTATCGGTTGCGAGAGGCTTGTCGCAAATGACGTGAAACCCCTTCTCCAGGGCCATCATGCAAACGGCGTGGTGCGAGTCGTTTGGCGTCATGACGGCGACAACGTCGATCTTGTCGGCACGGGTTGCCTCGGTCTCGAGCATTTCCCGCCACGATCCATAGGCCCGCTCCGCCGCAATGCCGAGTTCCAGCGCGGTGCGCCGCGAGCGCTCCGGGTCCGAAGCCAGGGCGCCGGCAACGATGTCGTAGTGCCCGTCGAGCCGCGCGGCGATTCGATGGACCTCTCCGATAAACGAGCCCGGCCCGCCTCCCACGAGCGCGAGGCGAATGCGTCTGCCCACCTTCCCTGTCATCTTGTCCCTCCGGATTGAGTGCGGGTTCTGCGGCAAAGGTTCGCCCGGTCATGCCGTGACCGAGTTTCCCTTCAGCAGCATAACGACACCGCCAACGCTTGCGAGGCCGCAAACCCATCAAAAAGCCATCAAGCGGCGGAGGAACGCGGGCCGCCGATCCGGCTATCGAAGTCGAGCGCAGCTTTTCCATGGCCTTGCGCGCGAGACGTTCGACCCGGTGATATTGTTCGCCAACACCATCAGGGAAGCGCCGTGGATCGAATCGAACTCTTTCGCGTATTCGCCCGAGTCGTGGAATGCGCAAACTTCACGCGTGCCGCCGATACGCTCGGCCTGCCGCGCTCGTCGGTATCGGCGGCCGTGCAGGAGCTGGAGGGGCGCGTGGGCGCGCGGCTTTTGCATCGCACGACCCGCAGCGTCTCGCTCACGCAGGACGGCGCCGCGCTGTACGAGCGCTGCCTGCGGCTCATCGCCGACGTAGAGGACACCGAAAACCTGTTCCGCCAGGGCGCCGTGGGGCCGAGCGGCAAGCTGCGCGTCGACGTGCCGGGCCGCATCGGACGGCTGGTGGTCGCGCCCGCGCTGCCCGTCTTTCTCGATGCGTGGCCGAAGATCGATATCGAACTCGGCAGCACGGACCGCGCCGTGAACTTCGTGGAGGAACGCATCGACTGTGCATTACGTGTAGGCATGCTAAACGATTCGAGCATGATCGCGCGCCCCATCGGCAACCTCACGCTCATCAACGTCGCGAGTCCCGCCTATCTCGCGCGCCACGGCACGCCGCGCACGAGCGCCGACCTCGCGGCGCACGTGGCCGTGCAATACGCTTCGCCTACCAGCGGACGCATCGCGCCGTGGGAGTGGCTCGACGGCGAGACCACGCGCACCGTGGCGGTGCCGGGCCGCGTCACGGTGAACAATGCCGAAGCGTATATCGCCTGCTGCCTCGCGGGCCTCGGCCTGATCCAGATTCCCGCCTACGACGTGGAGGTGCATCTGCTGGCGGGCGAACTCGTCGAAGTGCTGCCCATGCAGCGCGCCGCGCCCATGCCGATGACGCTGCTTTATCAGCACCGCCAGCATCTGTCGCGGCGGCTGCAGGTTTTCGCCGACTGGCTGGAGACGCTGCTGCGCGAGCATCTTGCGGCGTTTTCCGCGTGACGTATGGGCGCCGGATACGGTCCCCGTCCGCAGCCCCGCGCCGAGCGCCCCAGGATCGCGCACGCAGCCTGGATGTCTGCGTTGCCGGCTTCATGCCGCCGAACAGTCCAAAAGCAGGTTGATCAAAAAAACGCGTATCGTCACGTATCTGAACTCCGCGTCGCGCCCATGAACGCCATCCACCACCACCTTATGCCCGCAAAGTATTCGCTACCGCGTGCCGCCGCTATCGCCGCGACATTGCTCGCGTTGACGGTAGCGGGCTGCGCCGGCTCCTCGCCGTGTGCTTCGCGCGACTCGCAAGCGTCCTCCGCCGCCGCGACGTCCCTCGATGCCGCAATCGGCGGCTCGCAACGCAGCGAACAGGCCAGGGCGCGCGACGTCTATCGGCATCCGAAGGAAACGCTGACGTTCTTCGGCCTCGGCCCCACGCAAACGGTACTGGAAATCGCACCGGGCGGCGGGTGGTATACGGATATTCTTGCGCCCTGGCTGCACGATGCGGGGCATCTGTACGAAGCCCAATATGTCAGCCCGTCGGCCCAACTGGCCGCCGAGGAGCGCACAAGCGATGCCACTTTTTCGCGCAAGCTCGCGGGCAACCCCGCTATCTACGGAAACGTCGTAGTCGGCACCTTGCACGCGGGCGAGTTTGCGGGCTTCGACGCCACCGGGCGGTTCGACCTCGTGCTCACGTTCCGAAACATCCATAACTGGATGAAGGACGGCCAGCTCGACGCGAACCTCCGTGCGTTCTATCGCGCGCTGAAGCCGGGTGGAACGCTCGGCGTCGAAGAGCATCGCGCCCGGCCAGGCACGACCCTGCAGCAGATGATCGATACCGGCTACGTGACCGAGGCTTTCGTTATCGAGCATGCGCAGGCGGCCGGTTTCGTGCTCGCCGGGCGCAGCGAAATCAACGCGAATCCTCGCGACACGAAGGATTATCCGCACGGCGTGTGGTCACTGCCGCCCACCTACGAGGGCGGCGACACCGATCGGGCGCGCTATGCCGCGATCGGCGAATCGGATCGCATGACGTTGAAGTTCACCAGGCCCTAACGGGCGTGCCCGGCGCGAAGGCGCCGTTGCGCGGAGGCCGGATCAGGCCTATTCTTCGAAGCGGTGCAACCGGTACGCCTGCGGGGCGATCACCGAGAGATAGCCGTGCATGGCAGTGCGAAGCATCCGCCCGATGGCAACGATGTCCGGCAGGATCGTTCGGGTCATGAAGGCCTGCGTAACGAGACCGTGAACGATCGAATGGGCGGTGCACGCGGCCTCTGGCGTTGGCGCGCGATCGGGCCGGCCGGCGGCGCTTCGCTGAAGCGGGAGAGGGTGACGGCGGCACGAGGTTTTTCAAATCCGAACACCCTGGCAGAAGGTCGTCCTTACACTTTTCCGTGAAGCCAGTGTCGTTGCGTCGACACGCATCGGGAATCACGAAAGGAAGCTTGCGATATGAACTGGACGACCCATGAAGTCACGAATGTCGTGGCGGACCTGAAAAATTATAACCTCTACAGCAGCGACATCGCCCTGCAGGAAGCAGTACGGCGCGCCGGCGCAGCGCCACACGAGGCCGAACTCGCCCGCTACGGCGCCTTGCTCGGCAGCGAAGCCTCCCTGCGTATGGCCGAAGACGCCAACCACTTCAAACCCGAACTCCACACCTTCGACCGACAGGGCAATCGTACCGATCGCGTGGAATTTCACCCCGCCTGGCACGGTTTCATGAGAATGGCCCGCGAGCAGAATCTCGTCGCGCTGCCCTTCAACGATACCCGGCCGGGCGCCTGGGCGGCCTATGCGGCCGGCTTTTCGATGCATGGGCAGATCGAGCCGGGGTCGCAGTGCCCGAACTCGATGACCTTCGCCTGCATTCCGGTCCTGCAGAAGGAGTCCGAACTATTCGAACAACTTGCGCCGAAGCTTTATTCGCACACCTACGATGCGCGCGATATTCCGTTCGAACAGAAGTCGTCGATGCTCGTCGGTATGGGCATGACGGAGAAACAGAGCGGCTCGGACTACACCTATGCCGCGATCGACGTGCTGTCGCGGCGTGCCGCGACGGTTCTCGCGCAGCAAGGCGTACAGCGCGGCGACCGTGTCGCGCTCATGTGCCTGAACGCGCCCGGCTTCGTCATCGCGATGCTGGGCGCCTGGCATCTCGGCGCGGGCGTCGTCCCCGTCAACCAAAAGCTGCAGGCGCCCGAGGTCGACTACATATATGATTCGTGATCCGAACAATGAAGCACTGGCATTTTCCAGCGAGCCCGGCCAGGAAGACGAGATTGCAGAAATTCTCTACACGTCGGGAACGACGGGGCGGCCGAAAGGTTGCCTGCTATCCCATCGCAGCGCATGTGTGGCCGCATCCACGAGCGCCCTGGCGCTTTCGATGACACGCGACGAGCGCACGCTGATCGCCATGCCGCGCTGGCATTCGTCGCCGCTCAACAACTGGATGCTGGGCACGCTACTCGTCGGCGGCACCGTGGTGCTGCTGCGCGAGTACCAGCCCGAGCGCTTTTTGCAGACCGCGCAGGACGAAGCGGTGACTCTGTATTTCGGCGCGCCGGTCTCCTACCTGTTACCCCTGCAGATGGACCTCGACGTCCGGCAATTCAGACTCGATTCGGTCCGCGCATGGATCTGCGGAGGCGGTCCGATCGGGCCGGACACCGCGAGGCGCCTCGCCGAGGTTTATCGAAGCAAGAACTTCTTTCAGGTGTTCGGCATGACCGAGACCGGTCCTTCGGACACCGTACTGTATCCGGACGAGCAACTCGCCAAGGCCGGGTCGATCGGCCGCGTGGCCACGCCTGGCGTAGACCTGCGGCTGGTTCGCAAGGACGGCGGCGACGCGGGCGCAGGCGAAGCGGGAGAGATCTGGCTGAAGGCCGACTCGATGATGCAAGGCTATCTCGATGACGAGGCGGCCACGTCCAGTGCGTTCCGCGCGGGCTGGTATCGTTCCGGCGACCTCGCCCGCTACAAGATTCCACGTGACTATCTCGTCCGCGAGAGCCTGCCTCGCACGCCAACCGGCAAGCTGATGAAGCACGTTGTGCGCGGCATGGTGCAAGCGGCGGGATGAACCCGGGCAAGCCCGGTGGAAACGAGACTACCCGCCGCCCCCGTGCCCGCCCCCTTCCCCGCCGCCGTGAGCCGATTCGCCGAAGCCTCCACGCGCGATCTCTCCGGATTTGCCCGCTTCGGTCAGCGAACGCGCGGGCACGCTCGATTCGTTGACCGCGCTTGCATGAAGCGTCGATACGCGCTCCGTGGTTTCGTCGCCGTTGCTGTGGTAGACGGTGCCGCTCCGCGTGTAGTAAGGCCCGTACCAATGTCCGCCGCCGTGAGCGCCGCCGGCGGCGCCGCTACCCGTCGAGCTCGCACCGGAGGCGGGCTGCGGGTCATCTCCGACGAACACGCAGTCGTCTGCCCGCGACCAGTCCTGCTCGCAATCGGCCTGCGTCGCATAGCGCGCGCGGTCGACGTCCAGCATCGAATTGTCGTCGCAGCCGGCGACGAACGACACGCCGGCCAGCAGGCCTGCCGCGCCAACCAGGGTGAGCTTTGGACGTTTGCGGGTATTCATGTCCGATCGTTCTTGTTGAAGTAATGCGGCACGAAGAAACTCGTGTTGCGCGTAATCGGCTGCAGTTCCTCGCGCACGCACAGCCCGACCGACTCGTCACCGACAACCCACGAACCGATCGTCGCATAGCGGTCGCCAAAGCGCGGCAGCGGTGCATAGGCCTGGTACACGAATCCTTCTTCGCCGTACCGCCCGCCTTCGGCGATGGTCTGCCCGTCGGACAGCGTCAGCGACACGTTCGCGCCCTCGCGCGAGAAGAACGGTTTGCGCGCGTGCGCCTTGCCGGCGAAGTCGTCTTTCGAAAGCGAAGCGGGCAGCAGATTCGGGTGATCGGGAAAGAGCGTCCAGAGTACGGCCAGGATCGCCTTGTTCGAGAGGATCATTTTCCACGGTGGCTCGATCCATCGCGTGGGGCTCGCGATCAGCCGGGGGCCGAAACTCTCGCGCAGCATCCATTCCCACGGATAGAGCTTGAACATCAAATCAACGGGCTCGTCCTGCTCGTCGAAAAACCGGTCCACGCGGTCGACACCTATCCTGCCCATGTCGAGGATCTTGACCGCCCATCCGGCCTGCACCGCGGTGTCCATCAGGTATTCGACATTCGCCACGTCTTCCAGGCTGTCGAAGATGCAGGCGAAATGCAGCGTCTGTACGTCCGGATAGTGCCGGCGCAAGGCCCGCCAACGATCGACCAGGGCTTCGTGGATACTGTTGAACTGGTCGTGGTCGGGCTGCACGTCGGTTTTCCAGAACCACTGCGCGATGCTCGACTCGATCAGCGAGGTCGGCGTATCCGCGTTGTACTCGTACATCTTCGGCACGCCGCGCTCGTCCAACGTCATGTCGAAACGGCCATAGACGCTCGGGTCGCGGCGCTCCCAGGACGCGCGGATCAGCGGCTCGAACTCGGGCGGAATGGCCATGCGGGAAAACAGCCGCGCGCGGATCACATAGTCCACGGCGTCGAGGCAACGCGCGTGCAATTCGCGTGTGGCCGCCCACACGGCTTCGATTTCGTCTTCGCTGAATAAATAGGCCGCGTTTTCGACCCAGTAGGGAAAGCGATGGGGGTCCGGCGTCTGCATGACGCCGTGTTCGTCGATGGAATGAAAGCGGAAACCGATCTCGTCGAGTCGCCCGGGCCAGTCGGGGCGTGGCTGCTGCCTTGCGCGTTGCATACGTGGTGCGGCGTGGGTGCATGGGTTAGTGTATTGGCCCGCTATCCTACACTCGCACGGCTTCGGCGTACACGCACCTACAAGACGCATAGCATGGTCTTCACGCCATGCGTCCTCACTTGGCGAACAACTGCCCAAGGTCCTTGAACGCCTTGAACTCCAGCGCATTGCCGCAGGGATCGAGCAGGAACATCGTGGCCTGCTCGCCCACTTGCCCTTGAAAGCGGATGTAAGGTTCGATCACGAACTTCGTGCCGAACTGCCGAAGCCGCTCCGCCAGCGCCTCCCACTGGTCCCATGGCAGCACGATGCCGAAGTGCGGCACGGGAACGTCGTGGCCGTCCACAGGATTCGTATGCGCGTGCTCTTGCGAAGCCGTCTTGGGGTGCTCGTGGATCACGAGCTGATGCCCATAGAAGTCGAAATCCACCCAGGCGCTGCTGGAGCGGCCCTCGCTCAGCCCGAACACCCGCCCATAGAAATCGCGTGCGGCGGCAAGGTCGTAGACCGGAATGGCCAGATGAAACGGGGAAAGACTCATGGTGTGCTCCCGAGGAAATAAAACAATGGTAGACAGCCGCGGTCGAAAATAAAATCAATATATAGTTTTCGGATATACAAAGGAAATTTGTGAATGATCCGTGAACTAAAGACGCTGATCGCCGTGGCCCGCGAGGGCACATTCGCCGCCGCGGGCCAAAAAATCGGCCTCACGCAGGCTGCGATCAGCGCGCAGATGCAGCGCCTCGAAGCCGAGCTGGGTTTCGCGCTGTTCGACCGCGAAGGCCGCACGGCCCGCCTGAATGCGCGCGGGCAGCAGATTCTCGTGCAGGCTCAGGAAGTGCTGCGGCTCTATGCCGGGCTCAGCGAGGTCAGCGTGGATCCCGCGGTGGCGGTAAGACTCAACCTCGGCGCGATCGCCTCGGTCCAGCGCTCGCTGCTGCCCGATGCGCTCGCCGAGTTCTTCCGCCAGTGCGCGGGGGCTCAGGCGCGCGTTGTTCCGGGCTTGTCGTCGGAACTCGTCAACATGGTGGACATCGGCGAACTCGATTTCGCCGCCATCATCCGTCCACCGTTCGCACTGCAAAGCGACTTGCGCTGGACGCCGCTCGCGCACGAACCGTTCCGGCTCGTCGTGCCGCGCGGCACGCGCGGGCGCGACTGGATCGAGCTTGTCGCGACGCTGCCGTTCATTCGCTACGACCGTGCCTCATTCGGCGGCCGGCAGGTGGACCGCTTTCTGCGCCGCATGCAGCTCGCCGTGCGCGAAATTTGCGAGCTCGACGAACTCGATGCCATCGTGCGGCTCGTCGAAAACGGCGTGGGCGCCGCGCTGCTGCCGCAAACCGCCCAGTATCGGCGCTGGCCGACCGGCGTGCGTGCGATCGATCTCGGCCATCACACATTCCATCGCGATATCGGGCTGGTCCACCGCGACCCGCGCCAGATGAGCGACGCCGCCAATATCCTCATGGGCATCGTGGCGCGCCATGCGCGCGCGTCGGGTTCGCCGTCGCGCCCGGTGCGCGGTCCCACTCCGAAAGCGCGCGGGAATTCCGGTTAAAATTGTCTTTATGGACACATGCCGTTACTGCGGAAAAATTCGTGACGAATGGGACTGCCACGGCCAGGCCTGTCGTACGGCCATTGCGCGGGCGCTGAAGCGTCAGCGCCAGGGGCTGCCGATGGTGGCCAACGTAATCCGCAACGAAATCCCCCCGCATGCCAGCACCGGCGAAGTCATCGCCGTGCTGTCACGCCAGCGCATGCGCGCGCGGCGCGGCAACGAGGAGCGCCGCGAACGCAAGGAACTCGAGGGCACCGACGGCGAGTGACCGCGCTTTCCCGTCCGTTTTTCTCTTATTTGCGCGCCGTCTCCTGCCCGTCAGCGCCCAGCCCGAACTGCGCAAACGCCTGTTCGAGAAAGTCGACGCACACCCGCACTTTCGCCGACTGCGCAAGCCGCGCCGGATAAACCGCCCACACGTTGGCCGGCTGCGCAACGCCCGGCAGCACACGCACGAGCTGCCCGCTATCGAGCAGCGGCGCGACGTCCCAGATCGAACGCAGCACGATGCCGCGGCCGGCGAGCGCCCATTGCACGGCCACTTCGCCGTGATTGGTCGAGAGCGGGCCGCGCACCTTCACGGAAACCGTTTCCCCCTTCACGTCGAGCCGCCACACGCCGAACGGATGATCGCGCTCCTTGATCGCGAGGCACGCATGCGAGGCGAGATCGGCTACCTGCTTCGGCGCGCCGTGCCGTTCGAGGTACGCGGGCGCCGCGCACAGCACGCGATGATTCGAGGCGAGACGCTTCGCGATCAGGTGCCCGGCAATCTCGTCGCCAATGCGCACGTCGAGGTCGAAGCCTTCGCCGGCCACGTCCACGAGCCGGTCGAACACCTCCAGCCTCACGTCGAGCTGCGGATAGCGGTCCGAGAAGTCCGCGAGCGCCGGCGCGAGACAGGTTCGCCCAAAGCCGAAGCTGCTCGATATGCGCAGCGTGCCGCGCGGTATGCGCCGCGTGGTCGAAACGTCTTCCACGAGGTGGTCCACGTCGTCGAGAATTTTTTCCGCCCACGCGTAGACGCGCTCTCCTGCCTCCGTCACGGCGACGCGGCGCGTCGAGCGATGCAAAAGCCGCGTGCCGAGGTTTGCTTCGAGCACCGCCACCCGCTTGCTGACATAGGCCGCCGATGCCGAAAGCGCCTCGGCGGCCGCGCTGAAGCTGGCCTTGCGCGCGACCGTGCAAAAGACACGCAGGTCGTCGAGTTCGGGAGTGACGGGGACTTTCATCGGTCGCTCGTGCAGGCCGCGCGGGCCTGCTTGGTCGTCGAAAACGGTGTGAAACTATAGCCCATCAACGTTCGGGCGGGATCAGTTCAGGCCGCGGTCGGCTTCGCGCACGAGCTGGCGCTCCTTCTCGATGTCGAGCGAGCGGCAGGTCCACAGATAGACGAGTGCGGCCACCGGCAGACCCACGAGCATCGCGATGTCGGTGCCGCCCAGCGCGCGGGCCACGGGGCCCGTGTACAGGTCCGTCTTGAAGAACGGAATCATGGCGACGAAGCCCACGGCGTAGGCGGTCAGGCCGCGCCAGTTCCAGCGCCCGTAGATGCCGCGCGGATTGAAGATCTCGCGCACGGAATAGTGCGAATGACGCACGATGAAGAAGTCGACCAGATTGATGGCGGTCCACGGCGTGAACAGGTAGCCGAGTATGCCGAGGAAGTCGCCGAACTTGTCCATGAAGTGGTCGGACGCGGAGAACGCCAGCGAAGTCGCGACGATCGCCACCACGAGCAGGCTCACGATACGCTTGGCCGCGTTCGATTTGACCGGCCTGAACGAGTCGGTAATGCTGAGCAGCGTGAGCGACGCGCCGTAGAAGTTCAGGCCCGTGATCGCCAGCAGGCCCAGCAGCGAGAGCAGCAGCGTGACCGTGCCGAAACCGGGAAAGATGGCGTCGCCCGCCTGCTGCACGGCGTTCGAAATGTCGATCTTCACGTTGAACGCCGCCGCGGCGGTGCCCACGAGCATCATCCACACGCCGCCGATCAGCGCGCCGAGGAAAGTCCACCAGAAAGTTGCGCGCACGCCCGTGGTGGGCGGCAGATATCGCGAGTAGTCCGAAACGTAGATCGACCACGACAACTGATAGGCGGCGGCCGAGAAAAGCTGCACGAGGAACGGTGTCGCCTTGAAGCCGGCGAAGCTCAGCTGCCCGGCCGGAAACGGCACCTTCACGCAAACGCCGATGCTGAAGACGGTGAGCGCGGCGAGCAACGCAAAGGCCAGCCAGCGCTGCGCCTTGTGGATCAGGTCATAGCCGAACACCGCGAGCGCGACGGCAATCACGGTGAAGACGATATAGCTCAGATGCGGCTCGGTGCCGAGCAACTGGTGGGCGGTTTGCCCCGCCATGAGCTGGTTGAACGAGTTGTAGCCCACGTAGGTGACGAGCGCGACCACCCAGACGAGCAGCGCGCCCATATAGCCGAACTGCGGCCGCGACTGGATCATCTGCGGCAGGCCCAGTTGCGGTCCCTGGCTCGAATGGAACGCCATGAAGAACGTGCCCAGCACGTTGCCGAGCACCACCGCAATCGCGCTCCACAGCAGGTTGCCGCCCATGCTGACGCCGATCGCGCCGGCGGCAATCGTGGCCAGATTCGCGTCGCCCGTAAACCAGACGGGCCACAGATGCCAGGCCTTGCCCTTTCGTTCGGCAAGCGGCACGTAGTCGATCGAGCGCGACTCGATCCGGGATCTGGCGCGCGCGGGCTCGTTGGCAAGCGCTTCGGCAATGGCCTCGTGTGACATATCTCCTCCAGATGCGGGGTGGCGGCGCACGGGTGCGCCCGACCACCTGCGACGCCGGACCGGTGCAGGGATGACCCGCTTCGACCGCGGCGAAGTTAGCTTAAGGTTAACAATGAACTATCAGTTAACAATGCTACGCAACTTCGAAGTAGACAGATCACTATCGTATCCTCCTATTGACTCACTCTGGAAAATCGCATTGTCTTGCGCTCAAACAAGCTGACAAGGCGATCAAACTCAAGAATAGCCAATTGGCATCAGCTTGATCCACGGAATCTGTGTTAGTCGAGGGATAACCCCGATCCCCTTCCATGGAGAGTTCGCCTATATTTTCGTTAACCTTTGGTTTCGTAGTAACCATTAGTTAATTTTCATGAGTGGTGGACCCCATGACCTACCTTCCTATCGAATTCCACAAGCAATCCAAGCTTCCGAAGCTCCCGGCCGACTTCTGCTCGAACCCGAATCTCGCGTGGACCATTCCCGCGAGCTACTACACCGCCGAGTCGGTCTACAAGGTCGAGGAAAAGAAGATCTTCGAAAACACGTGGATCTGCGTCGCGCACCGTAGCGAGCTTGCCGAAGCGAACGCTTACATCACCCGCGAGATCATCGGGGAAAGTATCCTGGTCGTGCGCGGCAAGGACAAGGTGCTGCGCGCGTTCTACAACGTCTGCCCGCACCGCGGCCACCAATTGCTGGAAGGCAGCGGCAAAGCCAAGAACGTGATCACCTGCCCGTATCACGCCTGGGCATTCAAGCTCGACGGCGTGCTGGCGCATGCCAACAACTGCGACCACGTGGAAGCCTTCGACAAGGAAAATTCGTCGCTCGTCCCGGTGCGCGTGGAGGAGTACGCCGGTTTCGTGTTCATCAACCTGAATCCGGAAGCCGGCAACGTCGAATCGCAACTGCCCGGCCTCGAAGCCAGCATGCGCGAAGCCTGCCCCGTCATCGACGACCTCAAGCTCGCCGCCCGCTTCGTCACCGAAACGCCGGCCAACTGGAAGTCGATCGTCGACAACTATCTGGAGTGCTATCACTGCGGTCCGGCGCACCCCGGCTTCTCCGACTCGGTGCGGGTCGACAAATACACGCATACGCTGCACGGCAACTGGACGCTCCAGTTCGGTCACGCGCAGTCGTCGGAGCGCTCGTTCAAGCTCGATCCCTCGATCACGGACCCGTCGTTCCACGGCTATTGGGCCTGGCCCTGCACGATGTTCAACGTGCCGCCCGGCAGCAACTTCATGACGGTGATCTATGAGTTTCCCGTGAACGCCGAAGTCACGCTGCAGCACTACGACATCTACTTCCTCAACGAAGAGCCTACCGAAGAGCAGCAGAAGCTGATCGAGTGGTATCGCACGGTCTTCCGCCCGGAAGATCTGCGTCTCGTGGAAAGCGTGCAGAAGGGCCTCAAATCGCGCGGCTATCGCGGCCAGGGCCGCATCATGGTCGACCCGCAGCGCAGCGGCATCAGCGAGCACGGCATCGCCCATTTCCACAACATGATCGCGCAGTACTACCAGGACTGAAGCCAAGGACTGAAGCACGCCGACGCAGCCCTATCACGGAGATCGACTGCATGACTTCGCTGCAACAACCCGGCCTGCTGCGCCAGCAGGCCTATATCGACGGGCAGTGGCGCGACGCCGAAGACGGCGCCACGCTCGACGTCCACAACCCCTCCACCGGCGAGTGGCTCGCCCGCGTGCCCAACATGGGCGCCGGCGAGGCGCGTGCCGCCATCGAAGCGGCGCACCGCGCCTTCCCGGCATGGCGCGCGCTTACGGCAAAGGAACGCGCCCGGCTTCTGCGCAACTGGTTCGACCTCGTGATGGCGAACCAGAACGAACTGGCCGCGCTGATGACGCGCGAGCAAGGCAAGCCGCTTGCCGAAGCGAAGGGCGAGATCGCCTACGCCGCGTCCTTCATCGAATGGTTCGCCGAACAGGCCAAGCGCATTGACGGCGACGTGATCCCGAGCCCGAACCCCGATCAGCGCCTTGCCGTGACGCGCGAGCCGGTAGGGGTCTGCGCCGCCATCACGCCGTGGAATTTCCCGGCCGCGATGATCACCCGCAAGGCGGCGCCCGCGCTGGCCGCGGGCTGCACCATCGTCATCAAGCCGGCCAACGAAACGCCGCTCTCCGCGTTCGCGCTCGCCGCCCTCGCGGAACAGGCCGGCATCCCGCCAGGCGTGATCAATGTGGTGACCGGCAAGTCGCGCGAGATCGGCCTTGAAATGACGAGCAGCCCGCTCGTGAAGAAGCTCACGTTCACGGGTTCGACCGAAGTGGGGCGCCTGCTCATGCGCCAGTGCTCGGATACGGTCAAGAAGGTCTCGCTCGAACTCGGCGGCAACGCGCCCTTCATCGTGTTCGACGACGCCGACCTCGACGCCGCCATTGACGGCGCCCTGCTCTCGAAGTATCGCAACGCGGGACAGACCTGCGTCTGCGCCAACCGCTTCTTCGTGCACGACAGCGTCTACGACGAGTTCTGCCGCCGGTTGGCGGCGCGTGTGGAAGCGTTCAACGTGGGCGACGGTTTTGCCGAAGGTGTGAATGTAGGACCGCTGATCAACGAAGCGGCACGCGAAAAGGTGGACGGTCTGGTACGCGACGCCGTAGCGCAAGGCGCACGCGTGCTGACGGGTGGCTCGGTGCACGCGCGCGGCGGCAACTTCTACGCGCCCACCGTGCTGGCCGACGCGAAACCCGGCATGGCCGTGCTCAGCGAAGAGATCTTCGGACCGGTCGCGCCCATCGTGCGCTTCTCGGACGACGCCGAGGTGGTCAAGCTCGCGAACGACTCGATCTACGGTCTCGCCGCCTACTTCTACAGCCGTGACATCGGCCGCATCTGGCGCGTCGCCGAGCAGCTCGAATACGGCATTGTGGGCATCAACACGGGGCTGATTTCGAACGAGGTGGCGCCGTTCGGCGGCGTCAAGCAGTCGGGCATCGGGCGCGAAGGCTCGAAATACGGGATCGAAGACTATCTGTCGATCAAGTACCTCTGCATGGCCGGCGTGGCCAGCTGAGTTGCCCACTGAGTAGCCGACTGACCCGCCAGCGGATGCGGCCCGCGCTGCATCCGCGCTTCAGGAATCCAGAACAACCATTACCGGGGCATCTGTCGCGCGCCTTAAGTGGCATGCGTGCGCCGCCCGGCCCGCGGTCAAGGAAAGCATCATGAACGCCCGCGAATCGATCACCGTCGAAGTCGTCGCCATCGAGCCGCTCACGCCGCTCATCAAGCGCTTCACGCTTGCGCTGCCGGACGGCGCGCCCTTGCCGCCTTTCACCGGCGGCGCACACGTGCTCGTCTCGATGCAGGACGGCGCCACGTGGCATCACAACGCGTACTCGTTGCTCAGTTCTCCGCACGATACGCGCCGCTATCAGATCGCGGTGCGCCGCGAAGAAGCGTCGCGCGGCGGCTCCGCGTTCATGCACGACAAAGTGCAGGTGGGTAGCCGTCTTGCGATCGGCTCGCCTGCCAATCTGTTCGAACTCGCGCCCGAGGCCCGCCGCCATGTGTTCATTGCAGGCGGCATCGGCATCACGCCGTTTCTTGCGCAACTGGCCGAGCACACGCCTGAGGCGCGCGAACTCGAACTGCACTACGCCTTTCGCAGTCCCGAGCATGGCGCATTCGTGAACGAGCTCAAGCAAGGCCCACACGCGGCCAACGTGCATTGCTACGCGGACAGCGAGGGCCAGCGCCTCGACCTGCTCAAGCTGTTCAAGAGCCTGCCGCCCGACGCGCACGTCTATGTGTGCGGCCCGCAAGGCCTGAACGACGCGGTCTATGCGAACGCCGCGCTGCTCGGCTGGCCGAAGGCACAACTCCACTCGGAGCAGTTCGCGGCCACGGACACGGCCGGCAAGGCCTTCACCGTGGTACTGGCGAAGTCGGGCCTCGAACTGACGGTGGGCGAAGACGAAACCATCCTCAAGGCGATCGAGCGCGCCGGCGTAACGGTCGAGTCGCTGTGCCGCGAGGGCGTGTGCGGCACCTGCGAAGTCGCGATCCTCGAAGGCGAAGCCGATCACCGCGACCAGTATCTCGACGACGACGAAAAAGCCGCGCAGAAGACGGTCCTGCTGTGCGTCTCGCGCTCGCGCACGCCGCGCCTCGTGATCGACCTGTAGGGCGGCGGCGCCGCCGATCCGTTAAACTACGGCGAGTCGCGTTCGGGCCCTGTGTCCGGGCCGCGCGCTTCGTCCATCACCGGTGCATTATCAGCGGCTCATCGGCAACACGCGCCCGGCCCGATCGGCGGCCAGGCGCGCAGGTTGCCTTTTCTGCTTCTTCGCTCGACCGCGCGATTCGTCATAAAGGGAATTGGATGTCCGAGGAAACGTTCGCGTTCCGTCTCAAGGTGCTGCTCGAGCACAAGAAATTGAGTCTGCAGCAGGTGGCCGACGCCGTCGGCATTTCGCGTCCCGCGGTCCACAAGTGGACGCGCGGCGGCGAGATCGACTATTCGAACCTGCGCCGCCTCGCTGCATTCCTCGATGTGAACTGGGTCTGGCTGCGCTACGGCGACGACGCCGTGACCGATCTCGGCCTCGGCGGCAAGACCGAACTCCCGATGACCGATCTGCGCCGGCGCTATACGGCCGAAATCATGTCGAACGAAGCGCGCATGAAGCAGGCGCAGGAAGCGGCGGGCATCGTGACATGGGAATGGAATCTCGTAACCGACGAGTTGATCTATTCGAGCAACTGCGCAAGGCTCTACGGCCGCGAGATCCGCACCAACGACGAGTTCTGGGAGATCCTGCATCCGGAGGACGCGCTCTGGCTCAACGCGGAAGCGTTGAAGGAAGTCGTGGCGGGCAATGCCCCGCGTATGTGGGACTTCCGCATCATCTGGCCGGACGGCCAGATCCGCTGGATCGAATCGCGCCTCGCCACCCTGTTCGACGACGCCGGGCGTCCCGTGCGCGTGGTGGGCACGACCATCGACATCAGCGCGCGCAAGGAAGCCGAATGCGCGGTGGAGCGGCGCGTGCAGCTGTTGAACGACGCCGAGCGCATGGCGGGCTTCGGCGCCTGGCGCTGGCTGCGCAACCAGGACGAACTGCTGGTCTCGGACGAATGGTGCCGCCTGTTCGGCATCGCGCCCGCGGCGGGGCCGCGCCATTACGCGGATCTCGCGAAGCATATCCATCCCGATGATCGCGCGGCGCGCAATGCGGCTGTAGACGAGGCGATCGTCGGTCGTACCGATTATCGTGTGCTCTATCGCGCTTCGCTGCCGGATGATACCTGGCGGCTCGTGGTCGAACAGGGGCAGGCGCGTGTCTCGCCGCATGGCGATGATCTTTGGCTTACTGCCCTTTGCCGGGCAGCGCAGCCGACGGATATGGCGGCGGCCGCGCAGCCTGTTGCGGATAACCCGACTGCTGTCGTTGCCGCGCGGTCTTGATGTTTTATTTGCGGTTGTTGCTGGTTTGGGGGGGTTCTTGTTTTCGTGGTGGTCTGCCTGGGTTGCCCCTGTGCGGGGCGGCACCTACTTTCTTTGCCGCGGCAAAGAAAGTAGGCAAAGAAAGCCGCTTTAAACCGCCAGTGTGACGCCGTTCACCACTCGCCCACCCTGGTAGTGGTTCCGGAGCGTCTGTCGCCTTGCACCCTTCACGTTAGTGACAAAGGGCTCATCCTTCCTGCTGCGCGCTACGCGCGCCGCAGACAGGTCTGCAAGGGAAACCACGCGTGCTGCATGGACTCCTGAATACGCATGCGCCCCACTGGTTGGGTTTATGCCCTTCGGCGCGCGCAGCGCCGCCGGAAGAATGAGCGCCTTGTCACTCCGTTGGAAGGCGAGTGATGG
>NZ_BAXZ01000006.1 GCF_000684975.1 Paraburkholderia acidipaludis NBRC 101816
CCCCAAAAACAGCAAGACGAATCGCCCGCATCCGCTTGCGAAACAGCTGAACGGCCTCGGCGAGGAAGGTCAAGCGTGACCCAGGGCGTCACGCCCACCATGAGCCGGCCCTCTACCGGCCGCGTGACCGTTCGAGGTCCATGTGCGCGCGTTCGAGCTGATTGAGGACGAGCCGTGCATGCGTGAGCAACACCTTGCCATGCTCGGTGAATTCGCGAGAACCCGGAAATCGCGTTTAATGCCGGCCGGCTGGATCGATCAGTCATCCTCGATTCAGAGGACTATGTGCGTGTCGCGCATCCCATGCTGGCGGACATCATCCAGAACGAGACCGCTTCTTCCGAGCAATAGTCGATCGACCGGCGCGTGTTGGGCGCTTTCGTTCAGACCCGACCTCCGCTCCACCCAAAAAGGGTGGTCATTCTCCCCCCCGGCTCTGCTCTACTGGTCCACTGGCACGGGCGCATTCTCGCTCGGGACGGAACGCGTCGGCATAGGCCAAAATCAAAATTATCCAGAGCAGACAGGAGGAGAGCGGAATGGGCGCACTGAGCGGTATTCGCGTGCTGGAGTTCGAAGCGATCGGGCCGGGGCCGTTCGGCGCGATGTTGCTGTCCGACATGGGCGCAGACGTGCTGCGCATCGACCGGCCGCAGGCGCCGGACGATCTCGGGCCGAAGACGACGGGCAAGCGGGTCAACGTGACGGGGCGCGGACGCCGCTCGGTCACGCTCGACCTCAAGCAGCCCGCCGCGATCGAAGCGGCGCTGGAGCTGATGGGCGAAGCCGACGTCGTGATCGAGGGCTTTCGTCCCGGTACGATGGAGCGGCTGGGGCTTGGCCCGGACGAGGCGCTGGCGCGCAACCCGAGGCTCGTCTATGGGCGCATGACCGGGTGGGGGCAGACGGGGCCGCTTGCCGCGCGCGCGGGTCACGACCTGAATTACATTGCCCTGTCCGGCGTGCTATCCGGCATCGGGCGCGCGGGCGAGGCGCCCGTGCCGCCGCTCAATCTTGTCGGCGACTATGGCGGCGGCGGGATGCTGCTCGCGCTCGGAGTCGTCGCTGCGCTGCTCAACGTGCAGCGCGGCGGCCAGGGCCAGGTGGTGGACGCGGCGATGATCGAAGGCGCCGCGCAGCTCGGCGCGGTGGTCTGGGGGCTGCTCGCATCGGGCAACTGGCGCGAGCAGCGCGAAAGCAATTTGCTCGATGGCGGCACGCCCTGGTACGACAGCTATCGCACGAAGGACGGCCACTATATGTCCGTTGGCGCGGTCGAATCGCGCTTCTACGCAGAACTGATCGCAAAGCTGGGTCTCGCCGGCGCGGATCTGCCGAGGCAACATGATCGCAGCGGTTGGCCCGTTCTGCGCGAATGCTTCGCTGCCGCATTCTCCACGCGCACGCGCGACGAATGGTGCGAGATCTTCGAAGGCAGCGATGCGTGCGTCGCACCCGTGCTCACATTTTCGGAGGCGCCCGCGCACCCGCAGCATCGCGCGCGGGAAAGCTTCGTTGAAGTGGCGGGCGTCGTGCAGCCGGCGCCGGCGCCGCGTTTTTCCGCTACGCCTTCGTCCATTGGCGGTCCTGCGCCCGAGCGTGGCGAACGCGGTCTCGCCGCATTGCGCGACTGGGGTTTCGACGAGGAGGCGATCGCGCGTCTGCGCGATCGGGGGCTCGCTTACCGGGATTAAGCATGACCGACGGGACCGGATCTCCGGTCCCGTCGCTTTTTGCGCGGGTGCCGCGCGTCCACCCGACATGGGGGGTGTCACGTCCTTCGGCCCGGCTTACCGTATCGAGGAACCGAACTATCCGAACATGTAAGCCAGAGCTTGAAGAGAAAAGGAGACGATCTTGAGGATATTGGTTGCAGTAAAACGCGTCGTGGACGCGAACGTGAAGGTGAGCGTCAAATCGGACGGAACGGGCGTCGACCTGGCGAACGTGAAGATGTCGATGAACCCGTTCGACGAGATCGCTGTGGAAGAAGCGGTACGCCTGAAGGAAACCGGCGTGGCGACCGAAGTCGTGGCGGTGTCGGTGGGCGTGGTGCAGGCGCAGGAGACGCTGCGTACGGCACTGGCGATCGGTGCGGACCGCGCGATCCTCGTCGAGGCGGGCGACGGCGTCGAGCCGCTGGGCGTGGCGAAGATCCTCAAGGCGCTTGTGGACAAGGAGCAGCCGCAGCTGGTCATTCTCGGCAAGCAGGCGATTGACGACGACTCGAACCAGACCGGCCAGATGCTCGCCGCGCTGGCGAACCTGCCGCAGGCCACCTTCGCTTCGAAGGTCACGGTGGCGGACGGCAAGGCAACGGTGGCGCGTGAAGTGGATGGCGGCGCGGAAACGCTGTCGCTTACGCTTCCGGCCGTGGTCACGACGGACCTGCGCCTGAACGAGCCGCGCTACGTGACGCTGCCGAACATCATGAAGGCGAAGAAGAAGCCGCTGGAGACGATCAAGCCCGAAGACCTCGGCGTGGACGTTGCGCCGCGCCTGAAGACGCTGAAGGTGGCCGAGCCGCCGAAGCGCTCGGCCGGCGTGAAGGTGCCGGATGTGAAGACGCTGGTCGAGAAGCTGAAGACCGAAGCGAAGGTCATCTAAGGGTTCAGGGAGCACAACGAAATGACGATTCTGGTTATTGCCGAACACGACGCCCCGAAGGAAGCCCCCTTGGGGGGCAACGCGTCCATCAAGGCCGCGACGCTGAACACCGTGGCTGCCGCGCTCGCGGTTGCCCAATTCGTTGGCGGCGACGTGCACGTGCTGGTGGCGGGCCACAACGCGCAGGGCGCGGCGGATGCCGCAGCGAAGATCGCCGGTGTTGCGAAGGTGCTGCTGGCCGACGCGCCGCAGCTTGAGCAGGGCCTGGCGGAAAACGTCGAAGCGACGGTTATCGCGATTGCAAAGAACTACTCGCACATCCTCGCACCGGCTACGGCTGCGGGCAAGAACGTCGCGCCGCGTATCGCTGCGAAGCTGGACGTGGCGCAGATCAGCGATATCACGGCGGTCAATAGCGCGGATACGTTCGAGCGCCCGATCTACGCCGGCAACGCGATTGCGACGGTGCAGTCGAGCGACCCGATCAAGGTGATCACGGTCCGCACGACAGGCTTCGACGCAGTTGCAGCCGAAGGCGGCAGCGCGAGCGTCGAGAAGATCGAAGCCGCAGCCGACAGCGGCCTGTCGCAGTTCGTGAGCCGCGAAGTGACGAAGCTGGACCGTCCGGAACTGACTTCGGCATCGATCATCGTCTCGGGCGGCCGGGGTCTCGGTAGCGGCGAGAATTATACGAAAGTGCTGGAGCCGCTGGCCGACAAGCTGAACGCGGCGCTGGGCGCCTCGCGCGCGGCGGTGGACGCGGGCTACGTGCCGAACGACTACCAGGTGGGTCAGACCGGCAAGATCGTCGCGCCGCAGTTGTACGTTGCGGTGGGCATCTCGGGTGCGATCCAGCATCTGGCCGGGATGAAGGACTCGAAGGTGATCGTGGCGATCAACAAGGACGAAGAAGCGCCGATCTTCAGCGTGGCCGATTACGGCCTCGTGGGCGATCTGTTCACGCTCGTGCCGGAACTGGTCGGCACGGTTTAATGACGTCGTTCGGGGTCTCCCGTGGGACCCCGAAATCGTCCATCATCCCGCTTGCTGTTCCGTGCCGGAAGCCTTCTTCATCTCCAGGTCCTGCAACTCGCGCCAAACGATCTTTCCCGTTGCCGAGCGCGGCAGTCTCTCGACGAACTGCACGATACCCGGATTCGGCCGGCGAGAGAGGCATGTCGGCCGTGAGCGGCATGGCGATCATGCGGGCGCGGCCCATCGCCTGCCGTTTCAGGGCCAGCGTTGCGTCCAGCGCCGCTCGTACTCCATGGCGTCGAAGTGCGCGACCAGGAAGTCGATGAAGGCGCGTACCTTCGACGGCACGTACTGCCGGTTCGGATAGGCCATGTTGATCTTCAGGCGGGGCAGATCCCAGTCGTCGACGACAGGAACGAGCCGGCCGGCCACCACGTCGTCGTGGATGATGTAGATCGGCTGGATGACGATGCCAAGGCCGCTCAGCCCCGCCTTGCAGATCACCTGGCCTTCGTTCGATTCGAGCGTGCCGCTGATCTTGACGGTCTGGGTCGCGGCGCCTTTCGTGAACGAAAGCTCGTGCGGATTGTTGGCGAGCGTATAGATGAGAAATTTATGTCCGGCGAGCTCGTCGAGCGCGCGCGGCGTGCCGTGGCGCGCGAGATATTCGGGCGAAGCGGCAAGAATGCGCCGCGTTTCCGCGAGGCGCCGGATGACGAGCCCGGAATCCGCTTCGTGCTCGCGCGTGCGGATGGCCAGATCGATGCCGCTTTCGATCAGGTCGAAGTAGCGGTTGGCCGCCGTGATGGCGACCTCGAGCTTCGGATAAAGCGCCGTGAACTGCGGCAGCAACGGCGCGAGGATCTGCGAGCAGAACGAGACCGATCCGGTCAGGCGCAGCGTGCCGACGGGGCTCAATAGCGCGGAACCCACCCACGCTTCCGCTTCCTCCATTTCCGAGCGCATGTTCCGGCAGCGCCGGTAGAACTCCTCGCCCACCTCCGTGAGGAACAGGCGCCGTGTGTTGCGCTCCACGAGCCGCGCGCCAAGGCGCTGTTCGAGATTGGCGAGGTGCCGGCCGGCCGCCGAGGTCGAAAGCCCCAGCACCTCGGCGGCCTTCGAGATGCTGCCGCGCTCCGCGGTTTCCACGAATAGCTGGACTTCCACCCACTTGTCCACGTTTGTCTCCGGTTTCCCGTCACGCGGGATTTTGTTTCCCGGCAGCGGGCTTTTTCACCGGCGGACGGTCGACTATATTTTGTCTCAAAGCGGATAAACATGGGAGACAACATGCGTAACGTCGACGAAGACAGCATCACCCAGATCGTGCTCGCTCGCCACGCCAATGCGAGCGACCGGCGCCTCAAGCAGATCATGACCAGTGTGGTTCAGCACCTGCACGCTTTTGCGCGCGACGTGGAGCTGACCGAGGAGGAGTGGTTCAAGGGCATCCAGTTTCTCACCGACGTCGGGCATATCACCGACGACAAGCGCCAGGAGTTCATCCTGCTATCGGATACCCTGGGTCTTTCCATGCTGGTCACGGCGCTCAATAACCGCAAGCCTGCCGGCTGCACCGAATCCACCGTGTTCGGACCGTTCTTCGTCGAGAACGCGCCCGAGTACGAGAACGGCGACGACGTGGGCAACGGCGCGAAGGGCGAGCCATGCTTCGTCAGCGGGAAAGTGACGGGCCTGGCGGGCGAGCCGGTGCCGCACGCGCGCGTCGAAGTCTGGCAGGCCGATTCGGACGGCTTCTACGACGTGCAGTACGAGGGGCAGGCGGAAAACAAGGGGCGCGGAACGCTGCGCAGCCAGGAGGACGGCACCTTTCACTTTCGCTCGATCACTGCGGAGTCCTATCCCATTCCTCACGACGGTCCCGTTGGCCGCATGCTGAAGGCGTTGGGACGTCACCCATGGCGGCCGGCCCATCTCCACTTCATGATCGAGGCACCGGGCTACGAGCGTCTGATTACCCATGTGTTCCGCGACGGCGACCAGTATCTCGACTCCGACGCCGTCTTTGGCGTGCGGTCGTCGCTGATCGCCGACTGGCATCGCTACGAATCCGGGACGGCGCCGGACGGCACGGTCATGGAAACGCCCTTCAGTACACTCGATTTCACCTTTGTGCTCAACCGCGCCTGAGGCGGTCGAGTCCGTATCCAGTCCATACTTATTCGCACTCCCTGGTAGAGTCATTCGATGATCAAACACATCGTGATGTGGAATCTGAAGGGCGACACGCCCGACGAGAAAGCGCGAAGCGCGGAGCGGCTCAAGCGCGCGTTCGAAGGGCTGGTCGGCAAGATCCCCGGGCTGCTGCACATGGAAGTGGGCGTGGACATGAGTGCGGTCGACTATGCGTGCGATGTCGTGCTGTATTCGGAATTCGATTCGCACGAGTCGCTGGCGGGTTATACCGTGCACGCCGAGCACCTGCGGGTGAAGGCCGAGCTCGGCGACCTGCGCATTGCGCGCCATCAGGTGGATTATCAGCCGGCGCCGCACGCGAGGCCTGTGGCGGCATGAGCGCGATCCGGCCATAGCCGGACGCGCAACTGGAGGAGACAGAAGATGGTACGCAAACTGATCCGGGGCGGCTACGTCGTCTCGATGGACGCCCGTGTCGGCGCGGGCGAGTTCGACGTGCTGATCGAGGAGGACCGCATCGCCGCCGTCGCGCACGACCTGGCCGCCGACGACGCGGAGGTCATCGACGCGCGCGGCTGCATCGTTCTGCCGGGGCTCGTCAATGCGCATATGCACACCTGGCAGACGGCGCTGCGCGGTATCGCTTCGAACTGGACCTTGCCGCAGTACTTTCGCAGCGTCCACGCGGGGCTGGCCACGCTGTTCACGCCCGACGATCTCTACATCGGCACGCTGGCCGGCGCGTTGAATCAGCTCGATTGCGGCACCACGACACTCGGCGACTGGTGCCACAACAATCCGACGCCGGAACATACCGACCGCGCCGTCGACGGACTCGTCGAGTCGGGCCTGCGCGCCGTGTTTCTGCACGGCTCGCCGAAGCCGGACCCGAAGCCCGGGCAGCGCCACTTCAGCGAGATCGAGCACCCGCGCGCGGAAATCGAACGCCTGCTGAAGTCGCGATTCACGAGCCGCGAAGCGTTGACGACGCTCGGCATGGCGATACTGGGCCCGCATTATTCGACCTACGAAGTAGCGGTTCACGATTTCCTGCTGGCGCGCGAGCATGGCCTGATTGCGAGCATGCACTGCGCCGGTCTCGATGCGAAGACGCCCGACGGCTGGGAGCGCCTCGCCGCAGCGGGCCTGCTGGGCCCGAACACGAATGTCGTGCACGGCAACAACCTCAGCAATCACCAGTTGCGCCTCATGCTCGACCGCGGCGTCACGTTCTCGCTCGCGCCCGAGACCGAAATGCTGCAGGGGCATGGACATCCGATCACGGGGCGCCTGCGCGACGCCGGGCACGCGCCGTCGCTAGGCGTCGATCTCGAATCGGCGATTGCCGGCGACATGTTCACCGTCGCGCGCGTGGCCCTGGCTTCGCAGCGCGCGCTCGACAACGCCGCGGCCCGCGCGGAGAACGGGCAACTGCCGTTCACCTCCACGCTGACCTGCGAGGACGCGCTGGGCTGGATCACCGTGCGGGGCGCCGAAGCGCTCGGCCTCGCGGACCGGATCGGTTCGCTCACGCCGGGCAAGCAGGCCGACGTCGTCGTGCTGCGCGCGGATACGCTCGGCATGCGCCCCTTGCACGATCCGGTCGCCACGGTGGTCATGCAAGGCAGTGCGGCGCACGTCGACACCGTGCTCGTGGGCGGCGCATACCGGAAGCGCCACGGCCGGCTGCTTTATCCGCATCTGGCGCGCCGGCTCGATGCGCTCGAAGCCTCGGGGCGGCGCATTGCGGCAGGCCTCAACGAACGGCTCGCGACGCATTGACGTGCGGCCGATTTGATCGATTCTCTTTTCAGGAGCGAATCCATGAACGATGCGCAGCCGGCCGTTCGCGCCGGGTTCATCGGAATCGGCAACATGGGGTTGCCGATGGCTACGAATCTGCTCAAGGCCGGTTATCCGGTCATCGCCTGCGACCGCGCGAGCGACCGTCTCGACGCGATCGTGTCGCGCGGCGCGGCACGCGGCGGCTCGATTGCCGAAGTCGCGCGCGAGGCCGATGTCGTGTTCACGTCCTTGCCCAACGACGCCATCTTCCGCAGCGTTGCGCTCGGCAATGACGGCGTGATCGCCAACCTGCGCGAGCGCGCGATCTACATGGACACGAGCACGGTCTCGCCTGCCGTGTCCGCGGAGGTGGCGCGCGCGGCGGACGAGCGCGGCGTGCGCTACCTGCGCACGACGGTGTCGGGCAACGGTGTCGTGGCGGCGGCAGGCGCGTTGACGGTGATGGCGTCGGGGCCTCGCGATGCCTACGAATGCGTGCTGCCGCTGATTCACGCGATAGGGCGCCGGGCGTTTTACCTGGGCGTTGCCGAAGAAGCGCGGCTGATGAAGCTTGCCGTGAACCTCATGATCTCGGTTTCGGCGGGCATGATCGGCGAAGCGCTCACGCTCGGGCGCAAGAGCGGCCTCGACTGGAGCCAGATGCTCGAGGTGCTCGCGTCGAGCCACGTTGCCTCGCCGATGGTGCTGTACAAGGCGCCGCCGCTCAAGGAGCGCGATTTCAGCTCGACCATGTCCGCGATCACGCAGACCAAGGACGTCGATCTGATTCTCGACTGCGCGGCCGAAAGCCACGTGCCGCTTCATCTGACCTCGGCCGTGCGCGGACTGTTTCAGGGGCTGATTTCGACGGGCGGCGGCGAAGAGGATTACATCGCGCTGGTCAAGCACGTCGAGATGCTCTCGGGGGTGGCATGAACGCGAATCCCGGCAATCTGATGGCGCTGCGCAGCCGGGCCCCGGATGGCGGCACCGCGCAGGCGGGTGACGCGGCACGCACGGAAGCGTCGCGGAACGGCGCCGAAGCCGCGGGCACCGGCCACGCCTTGCTCGAATTGCATGGCATTGCCAAACAGTTTCCCGGCGTGCGCGCGCTGGACGGCGTGACGTTCGCCGTCCATGCCGGCGAAGTGCACATGCTGCTGGGCGAGAACGGCGCGGGCAAGTCGACGCTGATGAAGGTGATGAGCGGCGTGTATCGCGCCGACGAAGGCACCTTCCATCATCGTGGCCAACCGGTGCAGATCCAGTCGCCGAAGGATGCGCAGGCGCTGGGCGTGGCGGTGATCTACCAGGAGTTCTCGCTGGTGCCGCATCTGGACATTGCGCAGAACATCTTTATCGGCCGCGAGTTCAAAGGCCGCTTCCCCGGCACGATCGACAACGCGCGCGCTCACACGGAAGCGAAGAAGGTTCTCGATCTGCTCGGCTTCGACTGCGATACGCATACGCCGGTCGAACGGCTCGGGGTCGCGCAGCAGCAGATGGTGGAGATCGCGAAGGCGCTTTCTCAGCAGGCGCGCATTCTCGTGATGGACGAGCCCACGGCGCCGCTTTCGGAACGCGAGACCGAGAATCTCTTTCGCGTGATCCGCATGCTCAAGCAAGAGGGCGTGGCGATCGTCTACATCTCGCACCGCATGAGCGAGGTGTTCGAACTGGGCGACCGGATCACGGTCTTGCGCGACGGCCGGATGGTCGGCGCGGCGCGCCCCGCCGAAACGACGCCGGCCGAACTCGTGCGCATGATGGTGGGCCGCGACATCGATCTGACCTACGCGCGCCGCTTTTGCGAGACGCCGGGCGCGCCCGCGCTCGCGTTGCGCGGCGTGCATTCGCCCAACGGCATTCGCGACGTGAATCTGGTCGTGCACGAAGGGGAGATCGTCGGCCTCGCGGGGCTCGTGGGATCGGGGCGCTCGGAGGTGGCGCGCGCGGCGTTCGGCATCGATCCGGTGAGCCGCGGCGAGGTCGAGGTGTTCGGCCGGCCGCGCCGCGGCGAGCCGCACGAGTCCGTGCGGCTGGGCATGGCGCTGATTCCGGAAAGCCGCAAGCACGAGGGGCTGGCCGTCACGCGGTCGGTGGGCGACAACCTGATGCTGTCCGGTCTCGGCAAATGCTTTCCGGGCGGCTGGTTCCGTCCGCAGGTCGCGAATCAGATGGCGCGAGACAGGATCGCGGAGCTGCGCATCGCGACGCCGACCATCGGCCGCCGCACCGCGTTTCTGAGCGGCGGCAACCAGCAGAAGATCGTGATCGGCAAATGGCTCGCCACCGGTGCGCGGCTCTTCATCTTCGACGAGCCCACGCGCGGCATCGACGTGGGCGCCAAGTCCGAAATCTTCGCGCTGATCGGCCGGCTCGTGGAGGAGGGCGCGGCGGTCCTGCTCATCAGCTCCGAATTGCCGGAGATCGTTCACGTGTGCGATCGCGCGTACGTGATGCGCGAGGGCACGGTCGCCGGGCACCTGACCCGCGATCAGCTCTCCGAAGAAAACCTTCTCGCTCTGGGGATGCACGATGCGTAACTTACAGCTTGCGGCCGGGCCGCGCGCGTGGATCGCGATGCCGGCCCGCCTTCCCGGCGTGGCGTGGATGATGGCGGCGATGTTCGTGCTGTTCGCCGCATTGAACCATGAGTTCGCCGGCTTCGCGAACCTCGTCAATATCGGCTCGCAGTCGTCGATCCTGCTGCTCATCGCCTTGCCCATGACCTTCGTGATCCTGACTGAAGGGATCGACGTTTCGGCCGGCGCCGTCGCGGCCGCGGCGAGCGTGGCGCTCGGCTGCGTGATGCAGGCGGGCGAGCACACATGGTTGGGTATTGCCGCGGCAATCGGCATGGGCGCGTTGTTCGGCCTCGTCAACGGCACGCTGATTGCGTGGCTGCGCCTGCCGCCGTTCGTCGTCACGCTGGGCACGATGGGCATGGCGCAAGGTCTTGCCCTGTTGATGAGCGGCGGACAGAGCATCACCGGCATCGGCACGGCGATTCCGCTGCTCTACAACGGCGCCGTGTTCGGCGTGCCCGCGCCGCTCGTCGTGGCGGTGCTCGCGTATGCGCTCCACCACGTGCTGATGTACCGCAGCCGCGTTGGCATCTATGTCCGCGCGATTGGCGGCAATCCCGAGGCGCTGCGCTTCGCGGGCGTTTCGGCGCGTGCCTGGCAGATCGGCGTCTACACGTTTGCCGGCGCCATGTTCGGCATCGCGGCGGTCCTGCTTACCGCGCGCATGAGCACGGTGCACCCCACGGCTTCGCTCGGGCTCGAGTTCGACGCCATTGCCGCCGTGGTCGTCGGCGGCACCTCGTTCGAGAAGGGCAAAGGCGGCCTGCCGGGCACCGTGCTGGGCGTCCTGACCATCGGCATGCTGCGCAACGGGCTCGACCTGCTCGGCGTGCCTTCGTCCGTGCAGGTGTCGTGCATCGGCCTGCTCGTGCTGTTCGCACTCTTCGTCGAAGGATGGAAGTCACAATCATGAACGCACTCCTTACGGTTTCCAGCCGGTTGCGGCCCGGCGAGAACATCTCGAAGGCGGCTTCGCGGATCGCCGCCGTCGTGCTGGTCGGGTTCGCGCTGTCGCTGGCCTCCGACGCATTTCTTACGTCCGGCAACCTGCTCAACGTGCTGCGTCAGACCAGCCTTCTGTTCCTGATGGCTTCGGGCCTTACGCTCGTGGTGCTGACCGCGGGAATCGATCTTTCGATCGGCGCCAACGTCGCGCTCTCGGCTTGCCTCGCGGGCAGCGTGATCAAGGCCACCGGTTCGCCGCTCGAAGGCGCCGTGGTGGCGCTGGCGTGCGGGACACTGATCGGATTCCTGAATGGCGTGCTCGTCGCGCTGCTGCGCATGCCGTCGTTCATCGCCACATACGGCATGATGTGGCTCATCAACGGCCTGACTTACTACTACATGGCCGGCAATACGATCTACGGCTTCCCGCACGGTTTCCGGCAGCTTGGCAGCGGCTACTGGTTCGCGATTCCGGTGCCGGTTTATCTCATGCTGATCTTTCTCGCGCTGGCGGCGCTGTTCGCCGGGCGCACGATCTATGGTCAGCAGGTCTATGCGATCGGCTCGAATCCGGTTGCCGCGCGCTTTTCCGGCGTGCCGGTCAAGCGCCGGCTCGTGCTCGTGTATGTGCTGAGCGGTCTCATGGCGGGCCTTGGCAGCCTCGTTTTCCTGGCACGCCTGAATTCGGCCGAGGGCGATATCGGCGAGCCGTTGACGCTGCCCGCCATCGCAGCGGTGCTCATCGGCGGCACCTCGCTCTTCGGCGGTATCGGCACGCCGTACGGCACGCTGATCGGCGCGTTGCTGCTGACGCTGGTGCTCAACGGACTGAACCTGCTCAACATCGACGCGAACTGGCAGCCATTCGTCACGGGCGCGATCATCATCGTCGCCGTGCTGGTGGACTCGTTGAGCCGCCGCCGGCAGGAAGCGCGTGCCTGAAGCGATAGGGCGGCACACGAGGAGGCTATGGGAATGGAGCAAGGAGCGATGATGAAAGAGGCCTTGAAAGAGGTGGTGTGGCTGGGCGGAACCGGCAAGGAGACGTTGAAGGACAGCGTGGCCGGCACGCTGGGCGTGCGCGTGCAGGCGGTGTTTGGCGGGCAACCGGACGTGCTCGTCACCGACGTGGAAAGCGAGGCGGCGCTGCGTGCGCTGCTGCTCGGCGAGGATGGACTGCTGAATGTTGAGCGCAGCGGCATGCTGCTCCTCGAAATGAGCCACATTGGCGAAGCGCTGTCGCGCGAGATCGCCGCCGCCGCGAGCCGGGCGAATGTCAGTTACCTGCGTGCGCCACTGACCTTTGGGCCAAAAGCGGGGCCAAAAGCGGGACCAACAGTGGGGCCAGCGGCGGCGGAGACCAGCGTCTGCACGGCGATGGTCAGCGGGCCGCGCAACGTGTTCGACGACGCCCAGGCACTGCTCGGCGCGATTGCCACGCATACGGTCTGGCTGGGCGACGAAGAGCAGGCGCGCGCCATGACGCGCGTGCTCGACGTGATGACGGGCGTCTCGATGGCGATGTGGGCCGAGGCGCTGGTGTTTGGCGAGGCGGTGGGTCTCGACTGGCAGGCGATGCTGGACGTCATGGCCACGAGCGCGATCGGCTCGCCCGTTATCCAGGCGCATAGCATGCCGCTGGCCGCCCGTGAGTTCAGCTCGCCCGAGGCCTGCGAGCAGATGGCGGCGCGGCTGGGCGACGCGCTCGCGCACGGCAAGACCACGGGGACCGTGCTTACGCTCACGGGCCTCGCTCACCAGATGTATCTCGGCGCGGTACGGCACGGCTACGGCAACACCGGCATCACGGCGGTCGTGCCGTGGCTCGAAGCGACCGCCGGCGTGCGATAACCGGGCTGGACCGCGAGCGCGCCGCACAACCTGTTCAACGATGTTCGAGGATGACAACGATGTCGAAATCCCTGCCTGAAGAGACGCTGGATACCCTGTTCCGCACGGCCCGCACGCAAAACGCGTGGCTCGACAAGCCCGTCAGCGACACGCAGCTGCGCGCCCTTTATGAACTGGCGAAGCTCGGCCCGACGAGCATGAATACCTCGCCCGCGCGCTTCGTGTTCCTGCGCACGCCCGAGGCGAAGGAACGGCTGCTGCCGGCGCTCGCGCCGGGCAATGTCGACAAGACGCGTGCGGCGCCCGTTTGCGTGATCGTGGGCTACGATCGTCGCTTTCACGAGCGGCTTGGCGAACTGTTTCCACATCGCCCGGATGCCGGCGCCATCTTCGCGGGCAAGACGGAGCTGATCGAAAGCACCGCGTTTCGCAACAGCAGCCTGCAGGGCGCGTATCTGATCGTCGCGGCCCGCGCGCTAGGCCTCGATTGCGGGCCGATGTCGGGCTTCGACGCGAAGAAGGTCAATGACGAGTTCTTCCCGGAGGGCGACGTCACGGTGAACTTCCTCTGCAATCTCGGCTACGGCGATCCGGGCAAGGTGCTCGGGCGCCTGCCACGTCTCGCGTTCGACGACGCCTGCGCGCTGCTGTGATCGACGTATCCGCCGCTCTTTCAACAGGTGAGAAGGCCATGCAGACATCGTTTGTGTATCAGGCATTGCCCACCCGCGTCGTTTTCGGGCGCGATACGGCCGCCACGCTGCCCGCCGAGGCCGACCGCCTCGGCCTGCGGCGCCTGCTCGTGCTCTCGACCCCGGAGCAGGCGCCGCTTGCCGCGCGCATGGGCCAGCTGCTGGGCGACAGGGTGGCAGGCGCGTTCCACGGCGCGACCATGCACACGCCCGTCGAGGTGACCGAGCGCGCGCTCGAGGTCGTGCGGGATCGGCAAGCCGACGGCGTCGTCGCCGTGGGCGGCGGCTCGACCACCGGGCTCGGCAAAGCCATCGCGCTGCGCACGGACCTGCCGCAGATCGTGCTGCCGACCACCTACGCCGGATCGGAAATGACGCCGATTCTCGGCGAAACGGAAAACGGCCGCAAAACCACGCAGCGCGGCCCGAAGATCCAGCCGGAGGTGGTGATCTACGACGTGGATCTGACGCTGTCGCTGCCGCCGCTCATGTCGGCGCTTTCGGCATTCAACGCGATCGCGCACGCGGCTGAGGCGCTTTACGCACCGGACGTCAATCCGATCGTCGCATTGATGGCCGAGGAGGGCGTGCGCGCGATCGTCGAGGCGCTGCCTCAGGTGATGCGTACACCTGACGATCCCGATGCGCGCGCCGGGCTCCTTTACGGTGCCTGGCTATGCGCCTGCTGTCTGGCCACGACGACGATGGGCCTGCATCACAAGCTCTGCCACACGCTGGGCGGCATGTTCGATCTGCCTCATGCCCAGACCCACGCGATCGTGTTGCCGTATGCCCTGGCATACAACACGCCGTTTGCGCCCGAGGCGATGGCGAGGCTTGCGCGCGCGATGGGGACGGACGACGTTATCGGGGCGTTGCTGCGCCTCGAGCACGAGTGCGGGATACCGCTCGCATTGCGTGACATCGGCATGCCCGAGGCCGGTATCGAGCAAGCCGTCGCTCAGGCACTGGCCAATCCGTACGCCAATCCGCGGCCCGTGGAAGCCGGGCCGCTTGCGGATCTTCTCGGACGCGCCTGGCGCGGCACCGGCGTTTGAAGGCTCGCGCCGCGTAGTGCAGCGCGAGGCAACGGCTTCATCGCATCAATCCATAACGGAGACACAGGAGACACACCCATGATTCGTATTCCTCTGAAATTCGCGCCGATGCTCGCCCTGGCCTTGTGCGCCACGCTCGCGCATGCCGATGGCGAGAATATCGCCGTGTTCACGAAGAATCTGACCAATCCGTACTTTCAGAGCGTGCGGCTCGGTGCAGAAAGCGCGGCGAAAGCGATGCACGCCAACGTTACGAACTATGTGCCCACGAAACCGGACAGCATTCCCGAGCAGATGAGCCAGATCGACGACGTGATCGTCAAGCATCCGAACGCCGTCGTGTTCGTTCCGGTGGACTTCAAGGCCATGGGCCCCGGCGTCCAGAAGCTGAACGCCGCGAAGATCCCGACCGTCAACATCGTGGACAAGTCGCAAACCGGCGACTTCGTGAGCTTTGTCGGGGCGAGCGACTATCAGCTCGGGCTGCAGACCGCGCGGTATCTGTTCAAGTCGATGGGCGGCAAGGGCAACATCATCATTCTCGAAGGCGTGCGCGGCACGGCAACCTCCGACGAGCGCATGCGCGGCTTTCACGACGCCCTCAAGGAGGCCCCCGGGGTGAAGCTGCTGAGCGCCCAGCCTGCCAACTATCAGCGCTTGCAGGCGCTGCAGGTCATGGAGAACCTGCTTCAGACCTACCCCAAGGTGGACGGCGTGCTCGCGGCAAACGACGCGATGGCCATCGGCGCGCTCGACGCGCTCGACGGCGCGAACCTGCACGCGAAGGTGGCCGGGATCAACGCGAGCAAGGAGGCGGTGGATCTCATCAAGCAAGGCAAGATGCTCGCGAGCGGCGACTATTCGGGCTTCAAGCAGGGGTGCATCGGCGTGATGGCCGCGCTGCGCACGCTGCGTGGCCAGCCGGTGCCCAAGGACATCGCCCTGAAGACCGAGGTGGTGACGGCCGAAAACTACGCGTCGTATGATGTCGCGCCGGAGAAGGAAGTCTGCCCGACGTGGGCGCAGGCAACCGGCGAATGATCTTGCATGCCGGAAGCACCGTGCTTCCGGCAATGGTTTTTTCATTGAGGATTGCTCATGCATTTCGTCGTCTATTGCCTCGACCATCCCGGCATGGTCGAACGGCGTCTCGCGCACTATGAAGCGCACAAGAGCTGGTTGCAGACGTCTTCGCTGCGCACGCTGATCTCCGGGCCGCTGACCGAGCCGGACGGCACCATGATCGGCAGCTTTTTCCTGTACGAATCGGACGACATCGAAGCCGTCCGGAAATTCGTGTTCGCGGATCCCTTCAACCAGGCGGGCATCTGGAACACGATCGAGATCCGGCCGTTCGTCAAGCGCGTCGATAACCGCTGAGCGGCGCGACCTTCGTTTCCTCCCTCTGCTCTTGCCGCCGGTGCGTCCTGTACCGGCGGCCTGCCACCATGCCTCCACGGTGATGCTTGCCGCGCTCGCCGAACCCGGCGCAAGCGTCAATCGGGGTATTCCTTCGACTTCCAGCCAGGCCGCGTATCGCGCGCTCGCGGGCTCATCCGTCGGTTCGAGAAATTCAGGACGATTCGACAAGCCGGCGATCGTTTGGGTCAGTGATCTTCGCGGCCCCGGCGATATATTGACGCCAACTTCACGGCGGCGGTAACGCCATCGGCTCGCCCGTCCAGCAGGTTTCACGAAGCAGGTCATTCACTAAATATTACGTAATGCGAATGGAGACGAAGGATGTACAAGAAGCTGATTGTCGCGCTTTCGGTTTGTATCGTGACGGGGGAGGCCTGCGCTCAGTCGAGCGTCATGTTGAGCGGCATTATCGACGGCGGGCTGAGCTTCACGAACGGAGTGGGGACCACGGACAAAAATCAATGGGGCTATGGTCAGGCGAACCTCGTGGTTAGCCGGATCATTATCTCGGGCGTGGAGGACCTGGGGGGCGGCACATCGGCGCTCTTCAAGCTCGAGTCGGGGTTTCTGCCGGGCATGGGGAAGATGACGAATATGGGCGAGCCAGCGTCGCAAGGCAGCATTCTCTTCGATCGCGGCGCATGGGTAGGCCTGAAACAGGACAATCTCGGCACCCTCTCGCTGGGGCATCACTACACCCCATTCATTGAAGTGCTCTATCGCTCGGACGCCAGCGGCTTCGAAGATTTCGGCTCGACGGCGAATACCGCTTTTCAGACACGCACCGGCTTTAACGGCTTTCAATATAGCTGGGCGAACAATTCGGTGAAGTATCAGTCGCCGACGTTCTACGGGCTGAGCGGCAGCGTGCTGAACAGCTTCGGCGGCGGCGCCGGCGACTTCCAGAACGAACGCGAAGTGTCGGCGGCGCTCTACTACACCTTGGGGCCTGTTTCGTTGAATGCCGGCTACATCGACGGGAACGACCCGACTGGGCTGACCGACGCCACGGTCGCGCGTGCCTATGCCGTGTTTCTGGGGTACACGGGCGGCACGTTCAAGGCGAGCCTGAGTCTGGAGAACTTCAAGGACCCGGCTATCGGAAGCAATCAGTTCTACTATTCTCTCGGCGGACGCTGGGATATCACGCCGGCCTTCCGGCTCGTAACGGACTACACGTACCTCGCCGACCGCCAGAACAGCGAACGCAATGGCTGCCTGTTCAAGCTCGGCGCGCACTATCTGCTTTCGAAGTCGACCGACCTCTATCTGGAAGGCGGACTCACGAGAAACAACTCGCTGGGCACGCTGGGGGTGGCGAGCACGGCACCCGCAAGCCCGGGTATCAACCAGCGTTCGGTCGTGACGGGCATGGTTCACTACTTCTAATGCTTTGATCCGGCTATCTTGCGCCCGCATCGTTCGACACATCCCGGCTCGCCGATGCAACCGCGACCGCGCGAGCCTGTTGTTCACCGGGGCATTCCATTCAACGGCACCTGAACTCCTTGGACAAGCTGAACTCGTCCTGCTTGTTTTCGAAGGCATACGAGCCGTCGCGCGTGAATTTCGTCATCCGGGAAGCTGTTGTCCGAAACCCGAAAGCGATTGACCGACCCATGGCGACCTCGCTCATTAACATGCGTGGGCATAAGGAGGCCGTGAAAGCGAGGGCATGTAAATGATCGGACTGGATGGTAAACGCCGGGGCGATTCGATCAAGTCCAACGCGGCCCGGGAACTTAAGCTCTTCGGTAGTGCGAAAACCAACGTTTATTCAATCGGAGGCGATTCTGAAACGCGCAATTCAACTCTCCGCGCTTGCATTGGCGACTTCGGCCGTGCTGGCTGTGCTTTTAGCCGGCGGCATCGCGCATGCCGATGGCCCGGCCTCCACGGTGTCAGGCGCGTCGACGGTAGCGGGCGAAACGATCAGTTCCGCCACTTCCATGAAGTTGCTGGAAGTCGCGACCGATGCGGCGCGCGCGCACGGTCTTGCACTGAGTTTCGCGATCGTGGATCCCGCCGGCCATCTGGTGGCGGCGGTGCGTATGGACGGAGCGCCGTTCGCGAGCCTCGACTTCGCGCGCGGTAAGGCTTACGCCTCGGTCGCATTGGGCGGGCAGTCGGGGGCGACGCTCGAGCAGCGCTTCAAGGACAACCCTTCGGAGTACACAAACATGGGCGGCGCGGGTTATTACGCGCCGTTCCTGCCGGCCCGCGGCGCCTTGCCGATCTTCATCGGAGGAAAGCTGGCCGGCGCGCTAGGCGCGAGCGGCGCGCCGTCCGATATCGACGAAGACGCCGTGAAGCGCGCCATCGAATCCATCGGCGCCTCGGCGACCCGCTAGGGCACTGCGCTGCGCGGCGCGACGCCATCATCAGGAAGAGACATGAAAAACGAAAAGACCATGGGCGATCCGGCTCGTGCATCGGGCAGTGTTGCTGCAGGCACATCGGCGGAGTCGTTCGATGCAACGGCCACGTGCCGCCGCATGCTGCTGAAATTGGGCGCAAGCGCTTTTGCGGCAGGCGCGTTGGGCGTGCCCCTCGTCGGGCGCGCGCAAGGTAATGGCCTCGCTGTGGGTTCCGCAACCGGCGATGTCCCGACGACAGGCGGCAAGGTCGTGAAACTCGTGCCTTCCCACGACACGGTTCGCGTCGGACAGATGGAGCCGGGCGTGCCGGCCGCCGTCACGATCCAGTCGGGCGATACCGTCTGGTACGACGGCACCTGGACGAACTGGGGCAACGAAGCGAAGTACGGCATGACGTTCAAGGAACGCGAGCCGATCCGCAAAAAATATCCGAATGGTGCGTTCTCGCTGATCGGCCCGGTGGTGGTCGACGGTGCGCAGCCAGGCGACCTGATCGAGTGCCGCATGCTGAAAATGCGGCCGATCGACTGGGGATGGAACTCCGCGCCGTCGGGTGTCGGCGCATTGCCGCACGATTTCAAGCCCTACCTGCGCTATCTGAAGTTCAACGACGAACGAACGTCGGCCTCCTTCGTTCCCGGCGTCGACATTCCGCTCAGGCCGTTTCAGGCTTATCTGGGCACCCAGCCTCCGGGCGACGCACCCGTGAGCGCGAATCTCGCAGGCGGCTATGGCGGCAATCTCGATTGCGCCGTGCTCAGCGTCGGCACCTCCGTGTTCCTGCCCGTCCAGGTGGCGGGCGGCCGGGTCTGGACCGGCGGCTCGATGGCCGCTTCGGGCGAAGGCAACGTCGATCAGACGTCCATCGAATCGGCCTTCGAGGAGATGCGGATCCAGTACGTGCTGCACAAGCAGGCCGCACTCAAGGTGCCGATGGCCGAGACCCCCGACGCATGGGTGGGCTTCGGTTTCGCCGACACGCTGGATAACGCGCTCGTCGCCTGTCTGCGCCAGATGATCGGCTGGCTTTCTTCGGCAACCGGCATCGAGCCCGTGGATTGCTACGGCATTTTCAGCGTCGCGGGCAGTTTCCGCGTGACGCAGTACGCGGACCAGACCGGCACCGTCTACGCAACGATTCCGCCAAAGGGCATTCATTGCCTGTTGTCGAAGCGGGTTTTCACGGCGGAGATGCTGCAGCGCATCTCCACGTACACGCGCAGCTAAGCCGTGCTCAAGCACCACAAGGAGTCGCATTGATGACCACGGATCCCAACGCGCGCGCGTTCGCAGGCGAGCACGGCACGCGTCGCGCCATTGCGCTGCTCGTCTGCTTTCTGGTAATCGTTCTGGACGGGTTCAATACCACGTCCATCTCGTTCGTCGTTCCGCGTCTTGCTCACGACTGGCATCTCGTGCCCGCCCTGTTCACCCCGGTGTTCGTCGCGACCAACGTGGGGGCCGCGCTGGGCTTCGTCGTTGCGGGGCCGCTCGTCAAGCGGTTCGGGCAGCGCACCGCCGGCATTGCCAGCGTGATCGTGTTCGGCGAATTCACCGTCGTCACGGTGTTCGCTTCGAATGTCGCGGTGTTGTCGGCGTTGCGCCTGATTGCGGCCATCGGTCTTGGCGCCGCGCTGCCCATCGCCATCACCGCTTCGGCGGCGATCATCGGCCCGAGGCACAAGGTTGCCGCGTCGCTGCTCGTCACGACCGGCATGTCGGTTGGCGCGGTCGCGGGCGGCGTGACGGGCGGCCCGCTCATGGCGCACTTTGGCTGGCAGTCGATTTTCCTGGCGGGCGGTCTGTTGCCTTTCGCCGTCGTGTTTCCGTTCTACCGGATTCTCACGGCCGGCACGGCGCAGGGCGAGACGGCCGCCGCGGAGCCGGCGCATGGACACGGCCGCGCCGGCACGCTCAAGGCATTGTTCGACAACGGGCTCGCCGCCTATACCTGCCTGCTGTGGCTGTTCTCGTTCCTGATCTTTATGGATGTCTACGCATTGCTGTTCTGGGTGCCGACTTTGCTGCCGTCGTTCGGATTCGCGCCCGAACGCGCTTCCGCAGGCATGGCGGCATTCAGCATGGGCGGCCTGAGCGGCAACATCCTGATGACCGCGGCCGTCACGGCGATGGCGCTCGCCGGACGGGTGCGCGTGAAATCCGCTCTGATGCTGGGGATCGTGCTCGTGATCGCCAGCATCGCCGCGCTCGGCCGTGCCACGCTCGACGAGGCCGCGGTCCTGCTGACGATCGGCGTGATCGGCGCGGGACTCGTGAACGGCATCATGGGCCAGACCGCGCTCGCCGTTGCCTTCTATCCGCCGGAAACGCGCGCCATCGGCGTCGGCTGGGGGCTGGCCATGGGGCGCGTGGGTTCGTTTGTCGGACCCGCGATCGGCGGTGCGTTGCTCTCGCTCGGCTGGCCGGCGCGCGACATCGTGCTCACGGCCATCGTTCCGGCGGTCGCCGCCATGCTGACGCTCGGCGCGCTCGCCATTGCCGGGCGCGGCGCCGGACACTTTCCCGCCACAGAAGCGCTGGCGCGGCATTAACGCCGGCGCGTTCTTCTTTCCTTCGTTATACGTAATTTCCACCATGAAAATCATTGCCTATGCCAATGGCGACGACATCGCGCTCGGCGTCGTCACCTGTGCGACTCACTTCGTCGATGTCGCCGATGTCGCTCCCGATCTGCCACAGGACCTGATCGCGATTCTCGAACGCGAAGACGGTCTCGCGTATCTGCGCGAGGCCACCGCGGACGTGCGCGGCAACCGGGCGCTTTCGGACGTCACGCTCAAGCCGTTTCTCGCGCGGCCCAATGCGATCTGGGCGTTGGCGCTCAATTTCAAGAGTCATATTGCCGAAACCGGTTTGCAGACCAACCCCGCGTATCCGCATCTGTTCCTGCGCACCGCCGCGTCGTTTGTCGGCGCGGGCGAGCCCATCCTCGCGCCGCGTCCGTCACTGGCGCGCGCGTTCGACTACGAAGGCGAGCTCGCCGTCGTGATCGGCAAGAGCGGGCGCTATGTTTCCGTCGAGGAGGCGCTCGACTACGTGGCGGGCTATACCTGCCTCAACGAAGGTTCGGTGCGCGAGTATCAGATGCACAACCGTCAGTTCGGCCTTGGCAAGAATTTCGAGGCGTCGGGCGCCTATGGTCCGTGGTTGATGACCGCCGACGAGTTCGGCGATCCCGCCCGGCATAGTGTGCTCACCCGCATCAACGGTGTCGTTCGCCAACGCGCGCCGCTCGACGACATGCTGCTCGGTGTCGCGCAGGTCGTCAGCTATCTGAGCGAGGGGTACTGCCTGCGCCCGGGCGACCTGATCGCCATGGGGACGCCGGGCGCCCTGAAGCCCCAGCCCGACGACGTGGAAGGCCAGGATCTTTCCCGCCAGTTCGGTCCGTTCCCGACACCGGGCCTCGTGCATATGCGCCCGGGCGATCTCGTCGAAGTGGAGATCGACGGCCTGGGCGTGCTGCGCAATCCCGTGATCGCCGACGCCTGATCGATGCCGCCGGAGCGCCGAGGCGTATTATCCGTTCAATAAGGACTGCGATATTACAGCCATGAAACGGCAGTCCGGCTTTACCGGAGTCGCGGATGTTCCGGTATTTTTCCGGCAACTGCATGCGGTCGCTGGCTGTCACGCGCGCGCTCGCGAGCGGCGGCGACTTCGGCGAAATCGAGTGATTCGCCGACCGCCTGTTGCCGCGAGGACAGCGGTCGTGCGCGATTAGCTCAGTCTTCGCCTGCGCTGAGTACCACCGAGCGCCGCCGGAAGTCGCCCGGCGGCACGCCCATGTGCTGGGAGAAAAAGCGCGTGAAGTGGCTGTGCTCCTCGAAGCCGAGCTCGCTCGCGATGTCCGCGAGCGGGCGGTCGCTGGATCCAAGAAGTTTGATGGCGTGCGACATGCGTACCCAGTCGATGTAATGCTGGGGCGAAACCCCCATGCAACGCCGGAACTGCTCGAAAAATCGCGAGCGCGACAGCCCGACTTGAGACGCGACTTCCGCCACGGTCGGATTGCGCAGTGAGGTGTGCTTGATGAAATCGAGGGCCTTGCGGATCCGGAAGTCCATGGGCCGACCCGTGGGGGTAAGGCTCTGCGTGAGCTCGGGGTCGGCAAAATCGCGGCCGACCGCCGTGAGGAGATCCTCGAGAATCGCCACGCAATCCTGGTCCTGCGAAATGAGGTGATGGGTGATCGCCGCCGCAAGGCGATCCACATGATGGTGTACGTCCGGCGTCACCACGACCAGCGGTGCGGGGAAGATATGCGCGGAGCCGTGCTCCCGCAGCTTGAGCCGCGCGCGCAGCCAGGGGGCCTCGATAACCAGCGACAGGATGAGCGACGGCTGATCGTCCGTGCTCGCCTTGGCGTGCTCTACCCAGGGGTTCAGGCATAGGGCGTGATCCGCGCTCAGCGTGCAGTCGTCGGCCCCGATGCGGAAGCCGCAGTCGCTTCCTCCGAGTTTGAATAGAAACTGGAACTGCGAGTGGGCGTGCGCAACGAGGGGGCGGCTAATGAAATTCACGGTGGCCCGCCCGAATTCTCCTTGAAGAATCCAGACGGGCTTGTCTCCTTCGCTTTGCATAATCGTCATGCTCGAACTTCCTCTGGGGGCGACCGTCCTGCTTGCCCCTCAATTTGCCAAATATCGGATTGCGAATCAAACGGTGCGGCCGGGTGTCGATAGCCGCGAGCCCGCGCTTGCTGAGGCTCTACTTGACCAAAGTGCCGAATGACCGTCAATCGGGAGAAACGCTTTGCGACGCAATGCGGCGCCTCCAAAAAAACGGACGATCCGATAAGCGGGCGCATCGTCTGGTCAGGGGTTCGAAGCATGCGGGCCCTATAGTGGCCGTCATCACACATTTGCAAGTCGAATGTCCGATGCGATGAGAGCGGGGAGACGAGGATGAATTATTTCGAGCGGGACGGGATGTACTTCGGTTGGCGGGAAAGCGGGCGCCGCGACGGGCCTGTGGTCGTTTTCAATCACGGGTTTCTGATGGATAGCGAAATGTTTTCGCCGAATATCGAAGCCCTGGGCGACACGTTCCGCTGCATTGCGTGGGACCAGCGCGGCTTCGGGACGACGGGCCCCGCCACGCGCCCATTCACCTACTGGGATTCGGCCCATGATCTGATCGCGCTGCTGGATCATCTGGAGGTGGCCTCTGCCTCGCTCGTGGGCATGTCCCAGGGCGGCTTCATTGCGATGCGTGCGACGCTGCTCGAGCCCGACCGCTTTCGCGCGCTCGCGCTCATTTCCACGCGCAGCGAGATCGACGAAGCGCCGGTGCAGGAGTCGTTCCGCGAGCTGAAGAGCGAGTGGGCCATGAACGGGGCAACGAACGTGGCCGATCAGCTTGGCGATTTTCTGCTCGGAACGCGGGGTCACGCCGCCTCCTGGGTGGCGAAATGGCACAAGATGAGTCCCCGGCATTTCGGCAATCCGGTGGACGCGCTCGTGCTGCGCGACGACATCACGGCGCAGCTGGGGCAAATCACGCACGCTTCGATCGTGTTTCACGGCGCCGCCGACAGGGCGATCGATCCCGCTTGCGGCCGCACGCTCGCCAATCGGCTGCCGAATTGCAAGGAATTCGTGCTGGTGGACGGGGCAGGGCACACGCCCAATCTGACCCATGCCGCGCAGGTGAATCCAAAGCTGCGCGAGTTCCTGATGCGCTACGCCAGATAGGCGCGTCCTTCTGACTCGTGCGATGGGGGCGCGAAGATGGGGCGCGAAGATTGGCCACGAAGGTTGGCCACAAAGGTTGGCCACGAAGCGCGCCGAATTTCCGGGCGGGGTTATAGTGGCCCGATCACGTTCCGCCGCTCGGAGGCGACGATGGCGCTGACCATGCAGACGATGACCGACGAGCAACGAAAATCCATTGCCGTCGAATATCTCAAGGCCTTCGACAACGGCGGCATCACGTCGACCGGTGCAGGCATTCTCGATCTGTTCGCGGACGACGCACAGGTCTACTTTCCGAAATGGGGACTCGCCAACGGCAAGGAGCAGATCGGCAAGCTGTTCGCGGATGTGGGCAGCACGCTCAAATCGGTCACGCATCACTACGCGCATTTCAACTGGGTCTTTTCCGGCAGCGACGTGCTGGTTTGCGAGGGAACCAGTCACGGCGAGCACCGCGACGGCGCGTGGCGCGCGGGCGTTCCGCCGTGGGGGGCAGGCAACTGGTGCGATGTCTTTGAAATCCGCGACTGGAAAATCCAGCGCGTGTTCATCTATCTCGACCCCGACTACGCGGGTCAAGATACGTCACGCTACCCCTGGCTGCCGAAACCGACGTAATGTGCCGGCATTCGTCGCGCACGTGTCGACTCGCTGCGCCCGACTTCCGGATTCTGGACATTTCATGCACGACGCAGGGCGGTGTGTGCAGCGAAACATCACCACTCGGGCAAAGCGATTACTCTCCTCTCTGCCAGCACGCCCGGGCCGTGGTTGCCGAGGCGCATGAACCGGTCTGTCATCAGGAGAACGTGTCGATGAAGCCGTACCTTCTCTCGCTCGCTGCCGGCCTTCTCGTCGGCGTGGTCTATAGCCTTCTGCACGTGCGTTCGCCTGCGCCGCCGCTCGTTGCGCTCGTTGGCCTGCTGGGCATCCTCGGCGGCGAACAGATCATTCCCGTGGCGAAACAGATGTGGACTGGCGCAGGTTTCCACACCGCCTGGCAAGAGTCGAAGTGCAACCAGCACCTGTTCGGCTCGCTGCCCGGCGGTCCCGAACTCACCCGACGCACGAACCGCGTCGCCACTGCCGATACGCCGGAGAAGCGCTCATGAATACCCCTTCCGCTCATACGCCCGACCTGATCCTGCACAACGGCCGCTTTACGACGCTCGACCGCTCGAAGCCGGAAGCGACCACCGTAGCGATCCATGACGGCGTTTTCACCGCCGTCGGCAGCGATGCCGAAGTCATGCGGCACGCGGCCGGCAGCACGCGCGTGATCGATCTGCAGGGATGGCGCGTGCTGCCGGGCCTCATCGACAATCACCTGCATATCATTCGGGGCGGCCTGAATTTCAACATGGAGCTACGGTGGGATGGCGTGCGCTCGCTCGCCACCGCCATGGAGATGCTGCGCGCGCAGGTTGCGATCACGCCGCCGCCGCAATGGGTGCGCGTAGTGGGAGGCTTCACGGAACACCAGTTCGCCGAGAAGCGCCTGCCGACCATCGAAGAGCTGAATGCCGTCGCGCCCGACACGCCCGTGTTCATTCTCCACCTCTACGACCGCGCGATCCTGAACGCGGCGGCGCTGCGCGTCGTGGGCTACACGAAGGACACGCCGGAGCCCCCGGGCGGCGAAATTACGCGTGACAGCGCGGGCAACCCGACAGGACTCCTGCTCGCGAAGCCCAACGCCGGCATCCTGTATTCGACGCTCGCAAAGGGGCCGAAGCTGCCGCCCGAGTACCAGTTCAATTCGACGCGCCATTTCATGCGCGAATTGAACCGCCTGGGTGTGACGGGCGCCATCGACGCGGGCGGCGGGTTCCAGAACTACCCCGAAGACTACGCGGTGATCCAGAAGCTCGCGGACGAAGGACTGCTGACCATCCGGCTTGCGTACAACCTCTTCACGCAGAAGCCCAAGGCAGAGAAGGACGATTTCCTGAACTGGACCAGGACGTCGAAGTACAAGCAGGGCACCGACTATTTCCGCCATAACGGCGCCGGTGAAATGCTGGTGTTTTCCGCCGCGGATTTCGAGGACTTCCGCCAGCCGCGTCCCGACATGGCGCCCGAAATGGAGGGCGACCTCGAGGCCGTGGTGCGCATTCTCGCGGAGAACCGCTGGCCGTGGCGGCTGCATGCCACCTACGACGAAACCATCAGCCGCGCGCTGGACGTGTTCGAGCGCGTGAATAAGGACATTCCCCTGGCAGGGCTGAACTGGTTCTTCGACCACGCGGAAACGATAGGGGATCGCTCCATCGATCGCATTGCGGCGCTTGGCGGCGGTGTGGCCGTGCAGCACCGCATGGCTTACCAGGGCGAGTACTTCGTCGAACGATACGGCGCCCAGGCCGCCGAAGCCACGCCGCCCGTGAAGCGCATGATCGAGAAGGGCCTCAAGATATCGGCGGGCACGGACGCCACCCGCGTCGCTTCCTATAACCCCTGGGTGTCGCTCTCGTGGCTCGTGAGCGGCAGGACGCTCGCCGGTCTGCGCCTCTACCCGCAGCGCAATTGTCTCGATCGCGAAACGGCGTTGCGCATGTGGACCGAAAACGTGACCTGGTTCTCGAACGAGGAGGGCAAGAAAGGGCGTATCGAGGCGGGACAGTTGGCTGACCTGATCGTCCCCGACCGCGACTACATGACGTGCGCGGAGGCGGACATTGCCGACACGACTTCGCTCCTGACCGTCGTGGGCGGCAAGGTCGTCTATGGCGCGGGGCCGTTCTCGCAATACGACGCGCCGGTTCCGCCCGCCATGCCGGATTGGTCCCCGGTGCGTGCGTGGGGAGGCTATGCGGGCTGGGGCGCGACGCAGCGCACCGAAAACGCGCCGTTGCAGCGTGCCTCGGTGGCGGCCTGCGGCTGTGCGAGCGCATGTGGCGTGCACGGTCACGCGCACGCGTGGGCGCGCAGCGTGCCGACTTCGGACTTCAAGGGCTTCTGGGGGGCGTTGGGCTGTTCTTGCTGGGCCGTTTGAACCTGAACGCGGCACCCGTTTGCGTGCCGCGACGGCGGACGTTTCTTGAAGCGGGCTACTGCCTACGACGGCAATAGCCCGCATTTGCTTTCATGAAACGGGACGGTGTTTCCCGCTATCGTCTACTCAATGCTTACATTGCCTGTGGATCTTTCTGCTTGCTCACCGCCACGACAAGCTCGCGCCGCGCGCACTATGATGCAAAAAGAGTCGATGCAGGTAATGGGTTCCAATCCCGTGGAGTCTTGGCGGTGCCTACCCTCTTTGACACGGATGATCTCCCGGCGAAGCGGCGCTTCGCCCTGTGACGGGACCTGGCATTAAGGCGCTGGCGGGAATGACGCCCGGGGCGCACAATGCACGCAGTCCTTATACGCGGCTTGCAATCGATTTCATCCGCAGTGTGGCCGGCATGGCCGATCAACTGGATGGAGAGAACGCGCGTCGTATTGCCGGGAAGTCCTTGCCTGCCGGGAAGCGCGCGTGTTCGGGCAAGCCATCGTTCCGGTTCGGTCAAGTGCCGCACAGGCACAAGGGCTACCATGGAAAAACCCACGTGGTGATACATCGAAGGGGCAAGAAGTCGATGGTCCAGATCGGCAAACTGCAGGTCAGCATCGAGCGCAGAGAGGTGACTGAAAACGGCCTTCCGCTGCGTATCGGCTCGCGTGCCTTCGACGTGCTCGAGCTGCTGATCGACGCGAGCGGCTCGCTCGTCTCGAAGGACGAGATCATGAGCCGCGTGTGGCCCGACACCGTTGTCGAAGAGAACAACCTGCAGGTGCAGATCGCCGTGCTGCGCAAGGTGCTGGGAAAGGATCGAGGCCTGATCCGCACAGTCCCGGGGCGCGGCTATCAGTTGATCGGGGCAGGGCCGGTCGATGCGCAACAAGACGCCCCCGCCCCGCATGACGGCCAGCGCGAACTGCCCGCGCAGGCGGAGCTGATCGGGCGCGAGGCGGCCGTCAACGACATCGGTGCGATGCTGGGCGTTTCGCCCGTGCTGACGCTCGTGGGCGCGGGCGGCATCGGCAAGACGAGCCTGGCGATCCGCGTGGCCCGCGAGTATGGCCATGGCTTCCCGGGCGGTGTCCGGTACGTGGAGCTGGCGCCGGTTCGCGAGCCGCGGAAGGTGCTGCTGGCGGCCGCGGAGGCTTGCGGTGTGCGGATTGCCGAAGGCGCCGGCGACGCCGCGAGCGCGGCATGCCTCGCGGTGGGCCTCGCGCAGCAGCAGTGCCTCGTGATATTCGACAACGCCGAGCACGTGGTCGCGGCCGTCGCGGAGCTGGCGGATGCGCTGACCTCGTGTTTCCCGGCGGTCACGCTGCTGGTGACAAGCCGGGAACCGCTCAGGATCGCGAGCGAATCCATCTACCGGGTCGAGCCGCTGGACGTCGCCTCCGACGACGCGCCGCTCGAACATCTGCATGCCTGCCCCGCGGTTCAGCTCTTCATGCGGCGGGCGCAGGCGCTGGGGTGCGAGGTGGGGACCGACGAGCGAAGCATGCGGCTCGTGAGCGTGATCTGCCAGCGGCTCGACGGCATTCCGCTGGCGATCGAGCTGGCGGCGGCGCGTTCCGCCGCCCTGGGCGTCGCGGGTGTCTACGCGCATCTCGACGACCGTCTCCAGTTGCTGGCCGGCGGTCAGCGCAACGCATTGCCCCGCCATCAGACGCTCAGGGCGACTTTCGACTGGAGCTACGCGCTGCTCGACACGCCGTCGCGCAAGCTGTTCCGCCGTCTGGGCGTGTTCGGCGGCAAATTCACCTTCGAAGCGGCATGCGCCGTCGCCATGGACGAGGACATGACCATGGCCGGCGTCATCACCGGCATCAGCGAGCTCACGGCCAAGTCCCTGCTCAACGTCGAGTTCGAAAACGACGTGGCGCGTTACCGGCTGTCCGAATCGACGCGCGCTTACGCCATGGAAAAGCTGCAGGACGAGGGAGAAGTGCAGCGGATTGCCGACCGTCATGTGCGGTTCATCCGGCAGCGTTTCGACGATGGTCTCCTGAACGAGCCCGGCGCCGCGGAGCCCTCGAAGCAAAGCGATCTGAGGCGGGCGCTGGACGACGCGCGCGACACGTTCGATTGGGCCTTTTCGTCGGCGGGCAATATCCGGCTCGGCATCGCGCTTGCGGGCGAGCTGATGGGGCCGTTGCTCGAGTGCTCGCTCGTGGACGAGTGCTGCGCCAGAGCGAGCCAGGCCGTGGCCGCCATCGACGCGTTGCCGTCGGGCTCGGTGGACCCGGACTGCGAGATGCATTTGTGCGCCACGCTGGCCTCCACGCTCGCGAACACGAGCGGCCCCGTGAGCCGTTCGGTGCAGCTCTGGCAACGGGTGCTGGCGCTGGCGTCGCGCACCGGCAACCTCGGCTATCAAGCGAAAGCGATCTGGGGCCTCTGGAACACGATGGTCTCGCTTGCCGACATTCACGCGGCCATGGGCTATGCGATGCGCTATCGTCAGTTTGCCATCGAGCACGGCACGCAATTGCAGCACATACTGGGCGATCAGCTCGTGGCGGCCACCTTGCATTGCTTCGGCATGCATGAACAGGCGCGCGTGAATCTCGAACTGGGCATCGAGCGTCTGGAGGCCCTTCAGCACGAAGTGCCGCGCGGCGGCCTCTCGGTCGATCCGCTGATCTTCAGTCACGGAACGCTGGCGCGCATTGCGTGGATCCAGGGCGATCCCGACCGCGCCATGAAGATCGTCGAGCAGACCGTCAATCTGGTGCATACGGATACGCTCGAACCGTCCTTCAGCCATGTGCTGGCCGTGGTCGCCGTTCCCCTCGCCTTGATGACCGGCGATCTGCAGGCCGTGGACCGCTATCTCGACATCCTGCGCTCACAGGTCGTTCTGCATCACATGGACATGTGGTGCAAATACTGCGATTGCCTCGACGCGCAGCGCGACGAACTGGCGGGGAACGGTAACCGGTCGCTGCGGCTGTTCGAAGAGGCGCTGGACGAACTGCTTGCGCGCGGCTTTCGCCGCTTGCTGACGTCGTCCATCGTGGCGTGCGCGGCTTCTCTCGCGCGCTGGGGGCGCACCGACGAAGCGAAGCAGCGCCTGGCCGAGGCGCTTGCCTGGTGCGAAGGCCATGGCGAGCAAGTGTTCGTGCCGGAAATCTGGCACGTGATGGGCATGGTCGAGCTCGAGGAGGCCGCGCGGTGCGCCATGCGCGAGGACGCCGATGCGCACGAGGCCCGCGCGCGCACCTGCTTCGAAACGGCAATCCGCATTGCCGGCGAGCATCGGGCGTCGATGTGGGCGCTGCGCGCCACCGTCTCGCTCGCGCGGCTGCTCGTGAGGCAAGGCCGGCGTGCCGAAGCGCGGCGCCAGCTCCAGCCGTTCACGGTGATCTTCGACACGCGATCGAAAGCGCGCGACATCCGCGATCTTTACGATCTTCTGCGCGAACTGTGCATGCCGGCAGAGATCGATCACGGCTTGAGGGCGGCGCTCGAAGCGACCGGCGCGCTGTCGTCGTGCCAGCCGCCGCCCAGCGCCTTGTAGAGCGCCACAAGGGCGATGTCGGTGTCGCGGTCGGTTTGCGCGAGCTTGTCCTCGGCAACGTATAGCGACCGTTCGGCGTCGAGCACCGGCAGGAAATCGTCCAGGCCTTGCCGGTAGAGCCGCTCCGCGATTCCCACCGCGTCGCGATCGGCAGACGCCTCGGCGGCGAGGCGCTCGCGCCGGATTTTCGACTGACCATAGGAAACCAGCGCGGTTTCGACGTCGCGCAACGCGTCGAGCACGACACGCTGGTATTGCGCCGCCGCCGCGTCGGTGCGCGCCTGCTGGGCCTGCACCGTGAACCGGACCTTGCCCGCGTCGAATACCAGCCAGCTGATACCGGGGCCGACCGAGAGATAGCGGCTCGGCGCAGCCAGAAACGTCGATGCATCGAGACTCTCGAGACCCGCCGCGCCGGTGAGATAGAAGTGCGGGTAGAGATCGGCGGTCGCCACGCCGATGCGTGCATTCGCGGCGGCCAGTTGGCGCTCGGCCGCGCGGATATCGGGGCGGCGCTGGAGCAGATCCGACGGCAGGCCGACGGGCACGTCGGCCACCGGCATGGGGATCGCCGCCGGCGCATCGAGTTCGGTCAGCAGCGATTCGGGCGGCACGCCCATCAACGCGCCGATCCGGTAGATGGCGGTTCGCGCGTCGACCACGAAGGTCGGAATTTCCGCTTCGGTCGCCTCGACCTGGGCCTGGGCGCGAAGCACGTCGAGGCGCGACGCGAGGCCCGCGTCGAACTGGGCGCGCGTGAGGGCCAGCGCGTCGCGCTGGATCGCGAGGTTTTCCTGCGCGACGGCGAGCTGCCGCTGCGCGCCGCGGAGAACCACATAGTCGCGCGCGATCTCGCCGGTCAGCATGAGGACGGCGTCGCCGCGCCCGGCGAGGGACGCTTCGTAGGCCGCGTTGGCGGCTTCGATGCGCCGCCGCGTGCCGCCGAACACGTCGATTTCCCACGAGGCGTCGAAGCCCGCCTGCCACAGATTGCCGTCGATACCCGGGCCAAGCCCGCCCGGCGGCACGCCAAGCGGTACGTTGGCACTGCCATGCGTTCTCGCGTAGGCGGCGCCCGCGTCGACCTCGGGATATTCGGCGGCGCCCGCCACGCCGCGCATGGCCCGCGCTTCGCGCACGCGCGCCTCGGCTTCCGCGAGATCGGGCGCGGTTTGCCGCGCCTCGTCGATCAGATGGTTCAGGACCGGATCGCCGAAGTTCGTCCACCACGCCGCGTCGAGCTTGGGCGACGTGAGCGGCGCGGTGGTCGGCGACCCGGCTGCTTCACTATAACCCGCCGGCAGGCTCGTTTTGGGCGGCACATAGTCCGGCCCGACCGTACACGCGCCGAGCAGGGCGCAAGCGCCGAGCAGCAGCGCCGCCCGCGCGGGCGGGCGGCGGCCTTTGAGCCACCTGTGCGCGACGGCTAATTCAGCAGGCCTGACCATCTGGGAGGCTCTCGGGTAAAGATACGGGTCTCGACGGACATCCCCGGGGAAATCCAGCGCAGCGCGTCGGCGGAATCGTCGAACACGATTTTCACCGGAACGCGCTGCACGACCTTGACGAAATTGCCGGTGGCATTTTCCGGCGGCAGGAGTGCGAAGCGCGAGCCGGTGCCGCGCTGGATGCTCTCGACGTGGGCGCGCAGCTTCAGGTCGGGGAAGGCGTCGACGCGAATGGTCACCGATTGGCCCGGCCGAACGTGCGTCAACTGCGTTTCCTTGTAGTTCGCGATCACGTAGAGCCGCTCGGGCACGACCGAAAGCAGCAGTTGCCCCGGCTGGACGTAGTTGCCCGTTTCCACGCTCTTTCTCGCCACGCTGCCGGTTTCCGTCGCGTAGATCTTCGTGTAGGAGAGGTTCAGCTGTGCCTGGGCCAGCGCCGCGCGCGCTTGCGCGACGGCAGCCTCGGCCGTGAGCGCCTGGGTTCGCGCGAGCTTCGCCGAGGCCTCCGCGGCCGCGATGCGCACTTGCGCGGCAACGGCGGTTGCCTGCGTGCCTTGCGCCGCCGCCGCGCCTTCGTCCACCCGCTCGGACGACACCGCGCGCACGTCGGAAACCGATTGCAGCCGACGCAGATTGGACTGCGCCAGCTTTGAATTCGCCTCGGCAACGTCCAGCTCGGCGCGCTCCTGCGCGACGCGCGCATCCGCCACCGGAATGTCGTCGCGCGCTTCCTGGAGCTTGCTTTGCGCATTGGCGAGGTTGGCCTGGGCCTGCTCCAGCGCGACCGTGTAATCGCGCGGATCGAGATCGATCAGCAACTGCCCCGCCGTGACCGGGCTGTTGTCGTCCACATAGAGCTTCTGCACGTAAGCGGGCACCTTGGGGATGATCGATACGACGTGGGCATCCACGTAGGCGTCGTCGGTCTCCTGCTCGTAGAGACCCGGCAGGAAAAAATACAGCGCGACGACGGCGAGCACGAGGAGGCCCAGTCCCGCAAACAGCAGCGAGCGCCGGTTCGGCCCGGCAGGGCCGGGCGTGGGCGCGTTCGCCGGCGGTGCCGCTCCCGCGCGCGTTTCATTGGGCTTTTCGACAGGCGGGGCTTCGCTCATCGCGCCTCCCCTCGGGTGTCTCTCGCGACCCATGGCGAATGTTGTGGCTTCAAGGCAATCGTCCTACTTGCGTTGCACGGGGGTGGGCGGAACAATCGGGAGCAGGCATAGGGCGATGATTCCCACGGCGGCCATGAACGCAAACGCGTCGGCATACGCGTAGGCCGTGGCCTGATGCGCGCCTTGCTCCGCGAGCATGCGCAGGGAGGCCTGCTGCGCCTCGAACGGCGTGTAGCCGCCGTGCGTCGTGAGCGTGCCGGAAACCGTTGCGAGCCATGAGCGCGTCACGTCGTTGTCGTGCCGCACATGATCGAAAAGGCGCGCGGAGTGCAGGGTTTCGCGGTGCGAGATCAGGATCGTCAACAGCGCCACACCCAGCGAAGCGCCGAACTGGCGAAACGTCATGTACAGCGAAACACCGTCGAGGAGCTTGTTCTGCTCGATGCGCGCAACCGTGCCGCTGCCCACCGCGGGCAAGAGCGGCGAAAGGCAGAAAGCGTACAGCACCATTGGCAGTACGAAGTACCATCCCGGGGTTCCGGTGGTCAGGAGCCGGTTGCAGATCAGCATCGAGAGGATCAGCATGACGAGGGCGAAGGCGATGGCCTTGCGCTGCCCCACGCGCGCGATGAAGCCGACCATGAGCGGCCGGATCGCGGCGGCGGTGAGCGCATAGACGCACATGATCTGGCCGGTCTGCGTGGCGCTGTGCGTGTTCGACGAGACGTTGCGCAAGAACTCCGGCAGAACGAACAGGCTGCCCGAAAGAATCATGCCGGTGAACACGCCGATCAACGCCGACGAGAGCACGTGACGGTCGCGCATGAGCCCGAGCCAGAGCAGCGGCGTGCGGTTGGCGGCGCTCATCTGCCAGGCGATGAAGAGAATCAGCGCGCCGGCGCAGAGGAAGCCGAGCATGCGCAGGTGCGCGGAGCCGAACCAGTCGTCTATCTCGCCGCGGTTGAGTATCACCTGCAGCGCGATCAGCGCGGTGGCAAGCAGCACGATGCCGGGCCAGTCCGTGGCGGTCAGGCGCTCCGAGCTGGGCTTGGGCTGGTTCGGGAAGTGCCGCGCGATCAGCCACAGCGCGCCGGCGGCGTAGAGAAGATTGGGCAAAAAAATCAGGCGCCAGTTGGCGTGATCCGTGATGTAGCCGCTCGCGAGCAGGCCCGCTGCGCTGGAGAGATACAGCATCGTCGAAATGCGCATCAGCGACGGGCTGCGCTGCGGCTTGGGCATGAGCAGGTAGACGGAGGCGCGCCACCACATCACGAGCCCCGCCGCGGCGAGTCCTTGCAGGGCCCGCCAGAACAGCATGATGTCGAGGCTCGGGGCGAGCGAGCAGCCCACTGACGTGAAGGCGAATGCGACGACCGTGCCGAGCAGGAAGCGCTTGTAGCCGAAATGCCCCGCCATCCAGATCGAAATGGGCACGCCCAGAAACAGCGAGCAGCTGTACACGGTCAGAATCCAGCTGGACTCGTCCGCGGAAACGCCGAGCGTGCCGGTGAGATCCGTGAGGACGAGATTCACGCTGTCGAACGTGTAGAACTCCATACCGGTCGCGAGCCCCAGACCGATCAGCAGCGCCCGGACGTGTTCGGGCGCAGGCGCTGCCGCCGCCGGCGGGGAGGCCGGCGGCGCCACAGGAGCACCGGTTGGAAGGGTGGCCTGGCTCATGAACGAGGGTCGAAGAAAAAGGCCAGCATACCGTACTAACGGGGTCAGTGGCCTTCGCTCGCGCCGAACATGGTCTTGGCGTAGATGAGGCCGAGGCCATAGGCGCCGCCATGCGCGATCGAGGTCGCCACCGTCTGGTTGTACGTTTCGCCGCGCGCCCAGTCACGTTGCAGTTCGAGCAGGTATTGCAGCGACGTCATCGGGCGTGCGCCGAGCTGGATCATGCGTTCGAGCGCGCGTTCGTGCGCTTCGTCGGAAACGTCGCCGCAGGCGTCGGCGATGACGTAGACCTCGAAGCCCTGATCGAGCGCGGAGAGCGCCGGGCCGACGATGCATACCGAGGTCCACAGACCCGCGAGGACGATCTTGTCCTTGCCGATGGCGTTGACGCGCTCGGCAATGCGCGGGTCTTCCCACGTATTCATGGTCGTGCGGTCGATCACGTGCGTTTCGGGAAACACCGACCGGATCTCGTCGAAGATCGGGCCGGAGAAGGACTTCTCGGCGACCGTCGTGAGGATGGTGGAGACGTTGAACTCCTTCGCCGCCTTGGAAACGAGCGCTGCATTGTTGCGCAGCGAAACAGCGTCGATCGACTTGGTGGCGAACGACATCTGCGACTGGTGATCAATCATGATCAGCGTGTGATTGCTGGGATCGAGCAAAGTCTTGCCGGGTTGAGCTTTGGCGGTGGGCATCGTGATCTCCTGTCAAGGGACGGTGAACAGACGGGCCCGTCCTGGCTGGGCCGTCTGTCGCTTTCTGCTCCGGCAGTCCGCATTTCGCGGCACAGTCCGGAACAGGTGTTGCGCGTTGCGGTATTTCACTCCCGCCAGCCCGAGCCGAGGATCAGGCCGCAGAAGTTGAGACGCCGGTAATTCGGATCGTTACGTTCGAGGACATCGGCGCAGACCGAGCCAAACGTGGTGGCCGGCCGGTTCGCGAGGCCATGGGCGAACGTGTCGATGACCAGTTCCTTGAAGTGGGTGCCGCGCGGGTATTCCTGCAGCACGGCGCGGCGCCTCGGTTCGCTGACTTCGTCGAAGTGCAGGCCGAGAAGGTCGGTTTCGACGCCTGCGGCGAGCAGCGCCGTGAGCGAAGTGAGCTCGGTAGGGATGCCAAATGTCGTATGCAGGGCAACGGCAAGCCAGGCTTCGTTGATCTGTTCCTGCGAAATCCGATGGTGTTTCAGGAAGAGGCGCAGCGCGTGCGCGCCATCGACTTCGAAGCGCCGGTGCGAATCGCGGTAATCGTCGGTCAGTCCGACGTCGTGGAACAGTGCGGCCACATAGAGCAGTTCCGGGTCGAAATCGAGCGCGCGGTGTTCCCCTATCAGCGCTCCGAACAGGAAGACGCGCACCGAATGGCGAAACAGGATGGGCGGCTCGCTCGCGAGAATGGCGGCACTGGCGGCCTGGGCGAGGGGGCCGTCCGGAATCGTCACGCCAGCAATGATCCTGCTCATCGGTACGCTCCGTTCATAGGCCAAGCCAGGCGCCGAGGGCATACTGCCCCGGGCCCGCGATCGCGATCGTGCCGAAGAGAATCAGGAGCATCCACGCGAACTGCGCCTGATCGATCGTCCATTCGGGATGGACGCGCAGCAGCGCGATCGCCGTGACGGCCATGACCGGCAGGGCGGAAAGGCGTGTGGCGACGCCGACGATCATCAGAACCGGGCAGACCACTTCCGCGAAGATGGCGAATGCGATCGTCAGCTTCTTTCCGAAATGGAAAGGATCCTCGATAACCGCGGCCTCGCGCCGGTAGTGCTCGACCTTCGGCAGTCCATGGACGATCAGCACGAGCACGCTCGCACAGACGCGCAGAAACAGCAGTCCGATGTCGGTCGAGTTGGCGGCCACGCGGGCAAAGAACGCTGCCGTCATGGCTGTACCCGTCCTCGAAGCGACGGGCCGCAAGAGCGAGCCTGCCGTTGCCGCGAGCCTTGCAAATGAAGCGGGTGAGGGGTGGCGGCGCTGGCGGTCTGCGAAATCATCATTCCGGCTCCTGATACGCGGCGTCGGGCAGCGAGGCCTCCCGGGCATGGTCGGGAGGCGTTGATTGCATCGTTGTCAAGCTACCCGGGCTCGCGCGCAAAGTCCTGAAAACGACCTGAAAAGTTCTGGCGTTACAGGCAAGCGCCTCGCGGCGCGAAGCGGGCGGGGAAATCGGCGGCGCGTATCAGGAGATATCAGAACGATTCAGGTCCGTGCGCGCGTGGCTGTGCCAGGATGCTTGAACCCGTTGCCTTCGATCGTGAGAGGCATGCCGTTATGAACGAATTCAGCACGTGGACACGAATTGTCGGCTCGCTGTCGGGCGAAGCCGGCACTTGTGCGGAACCGCAGCGCGCCGCGCGCAGGCCTCGCCCCTCGCGCGGCGCCGCGCCCATCCATGCCGACGGCTGCTCGTCGGTCGTGGCATTGGAAATGTCCGACGATTACGCCCTGATCATTTGCTGGAGCGACGCGACGCGCGGCCGCTACGCCTACCAGCGGTGGGTGATTGGCACGTCGCGCGGCAGGGGGTGCTGCGCGTTGAGCGGACGCACGATCTATCGCGGCGACCGCGTTTACCGGCCCCAATGGCGAGGCGGCTATTGCCCGGCCAATAGCGCGGAGATGATCCTGGCCGCAGCGATCAGGCGCATGGGCATTGGGGTAGCCGAAGCGGAGTCGTTCGACGAGGCGTAAAACGACCGTTCGCGTTCGCGGGCGAACGGCATTGGCCTTCGCTCAGGCAGACGGCCGCGATCCGGCGCCCTTGCGCAGACGCATCGGCGTCACGCCCAGGCGCTCGGCGAACACGCTCGTCATATGCTGCTGCGAAGAGAAGCCGCAGCCGAAGGCGATGTCGCTGATGGGCAGATCGGTATCGCGCAGCAGGGTCGCGGCAGCTTCTACGCGTTTGTCGACCACGAACCGATAAAGCGAATAGCCCGTGCGTCCCTTCACGCCATCCACGACCGCGCGCACGGGCAAGTCGAGTGCGCCGGCGATTTGCGGGCAGGTCAGATTCTCCGCGAGGTTCGCCGCGATGAATTCTTCCATGCGGGCGAATTGCGTATCCGAGAGGGCGATCTTGCGCGGCGCCGGACGTTCCAGCGCACGGACGGTTTCGAGGCAGGCGAGCGTGCCGACGCACTGCGCTTCCCACGGGTCGAGCCGGCCCGTGCCCGCCACCTTGCGCCGCGCATAGCGCACGAGATGCTGAATGGCGGCCGCGGCGATGTTGTCGACATTGCCGTTGCGCCGCAGCGCCGCAGCGCCGCGCTCGCACATCGGCTCCAAAAGCGTGTCCTGGCAGCGAAAGGCGATGAACCGTTGCCGCACTTCGAGCGCGTTGATCCACATGCGGCTGCCCTTGGGATGAAACGCGAGCGTTTCGCCCTTGAACGTATGCGCCGCCAGTTGCTCGTCGTCGTATCGCGCTTCGGAGGCGATGTCGCCGAGCAGCAGGCAAATGACGTCGTTCCGGTTGATCGAATCGAGCAGATACGGCTCTGCACCCGAAATGCAGTAGTCGAGCCCGGGTGCGCCGCTGGCGAGGCCAAACTGTTCGAATCCCTGCGTCCCGGCTTCACTCGCCATCCTTGTCTCCTGGTTGCCCGCGCTTTGCCTCGAACGCGCCACGCCGCCTTCCGCCGGATTGTCCGTGGCGCTCGCTGTCCAAAAGTATAGAACCTGCACCGCGTACCGCATGCATCGGGCATGCGTATCGGACAAACTGGTCGATCCCCATTTGGCAAAAATCTGTAACCGCCCAAATCTGAAAGACGCCGTCCGGGCCGCCGCGTAGTCTGGGTATCGAGACGGACGGCGTCGCGCCGCGCTTCTGCCGAACGTCGCCTGCCGTAATACGGCCATCGAAATTTCCATGCGAACCGGGAGAAGGGTCGTGAAACTCCAGAACAAGGTCGTGCTCGTCACGGGCGCCGCGCGTGGACAGGGCGCCGCCGAAGCAAGGCGATTCGTTGCCGAGGGCGCGAAGGTGGTATTGGCGGATGTGCTCGACGAGGAGGGCCAGCGGCTCGCGGCGCAACTCGAGGACCAGGCGATCTATCAGCATCTCGACGTGACGAGCGACCCCTCGTGGGTCGCCGCAATCGAGCGGACGGAGCGCGTTTTCGGACGCTGCGACGTGCTCGTCAACAACGCCGGCATCTACTGGCCGGCGGCGATCGCGGGCACCACGGTGGAGCTGGCCGAAGCGATGTTCCGGGTCAATCAGCTCGGGACCTTGCTCGGCATGAAGCACGCGGCGGCGTCGATGAAGAAGACAGGAGGCGGTGCGATCGTCAACATCTCGTCGACCGCCGGTCTTCGCGGCTTTGCCAATGCCATCGCCTATAGCGGCACGAAGTGGGCCGTGCGCGGCATGACGAAGGTGGCGGCGGCCGAGCTTGCGCCGCATGGCATTCGCGTGAACTCCGTGCATCCCGGCTGCATCGCCGCCGACATGCTCAAGCAGAACAACGAGGAGGTCCACCGCATGGGCGCGGAGAGGGCGCCGCTGGAGCGTCACGGCACGCCCGACGAGGTCGCCACCCTCGTTGCCTTTCTCGCGAGCGACGAGAGCGCGTTCATCACCGGCGCGGAAGTCGCTATCGACGGCGGCTGGGCGGTGTGAGGGCGTCTTGCCGCAGCGCGGATTGCGCGAATACAAAATCGGAGGATCCGGTAAACGCCAGGACATAAAGCGTAGATCGAATTGCAGCCCTTCCCCGATACTGGATGCGGGTTCCGACTGAGCAAGGGACCCTTTTCGAAAACCAGATAGAGGAGACACATACATGCTGCAACGTCGCGGTGCGATGGTCAGAATCCTGGCAACCCTCGGCTGCCTCTCGCTCCTGGGCGGCACGGCTGCCGTGCAGGCGCAGGAGGGAAGCGCGGCAACGGCGGCTCCTGCGGCGTCCACGCCGAAGCAGATTCGCAAGGCCCAGCGTAAGGCGGCGCGGACGCGGAAAAACGCGGAGCTCAAGACCCTCGAGAAGGGCGGCTATCAACCCGGGCAGGATACGGCCGATTACCCGCAAAGCCTGCAGAACGCCGAGCACAAGACGGTGCCGCAGTCACCCGCCGGTGCCTCCAGCGCGAGTCATTGACGTGGCGGGCCGCCAGAATGCCGACGTCGAATACGTTTCGTCGAGTCGGTCAGAACGTCCACGCTATCCCTCACCTCGTATTGGATAGTGACGGCAATACACAGTCGCCGGTAGGGGAACTGTAGTCCGCGCTGGTTTTCTTGACGGGACAGGTGTTTCCGAATTTCGGACATTCCATTCACCTGGCAGAAACTCGGAAGCGATTGTCCGCCACGGCTTGATGGACCGGATAGCATGAATACAAGGCGAACTGATCGGCCGACGGCGCGAGAAACCCGCCAACCGGGCGGTTGCCGCAGGAAAACACGCGGAGACTTACATGACGGATTTATCCCACCTCGACAGCATCGTCGACGACCCCGATTCGATCACGGAAGTCGTGCTGGCGGCCATGAGCAAGACGGACGATGCGCGGCTCAAGCAGATCGTCGATGCGCTGGTGCGCCACGCACACGCGTTCTTTCGTGAAGTACAACTGACGGACCAGGAGTTCGAAAAGGGACTCGAGTTCGTCAAGGGCATTGGCCAGGCGACCGTTGACGACCACAACGAGGTGGTGCTGGCCGCGGACGTGCTGGGCTTCTCGACGCTCGTCACCCTGCTCAACACGGCCGATCGCAGCAATCGCACGCCCGGCGCGCTGCTTGGGCCGTTCTACCGGGGCCGCTCGCCCGAGTACGCGGACGGCGCCTCCATCGTGGCCGATGGCTCGCCCGGTGCGCCGCTCTTTGTGCGCGGCCGCGTGGTGGACACGACCGGAGCGCCTGTCCGGGGCGCACTCGTCGACGTCTGGCAGGCGTCGCCCATCGGGCTCTACGAAAACCAGGACCCGGACCAGCCCGACATGAACCTGCGGGGCCGATTCCGGACCGATGCGCAAGGCTATTTCAGGCTCCGCTCCGTTCGTCCCGCCGGCTATCCGGTGCCCACCCATGGCCCGGTAGGCCGGTTGCTGGAGAAGCAGCATCGTCACCCGTACCGTCCGGCGCATATCCACTTCGTCGTGGTCGCCGAGGGTTACGAAACACTGATCAGCCAGGTATTCGCCGACGATTCGGAATACCTGGGATCGGACGTCGTCTTCGGCGTGAACCGGGCGCTCGTCGGGAAGTTTGCCGCGCATGAGGACGGCAGGGCAGCCGCACCGGACGTCACGGGCCCGTATTACACGCTCGAATATGAATTTGTCGTGGCGGAAGGCACGCCTGTCTGGCCGACGCCCCCCATCAAATAACGTGGAGAACAACGTGTCCAACACGCTTGAAGGAAAAGTCGCGGTCATTCTTGGCGGCACCGGCGGAATCGGTGTGGCCACCGCAAAGCGGCTCGCGGCAGCGGGAGCGCGCGTCGTGGTCTGCGGCCAGTCGGACCTCGGGAAAGCGCAGCATGTCGTTCAGTCGTTGCCCGGGCAGGGGCACGTAGCGAAAGTCGTGTCGATTGCCGAGAGCGATTCGCTTGCCGCGCTGGCCGGCGACGTTCGCGCCTTGTTCGGCCGCGCCGATATTCTCGTGAATACCGCGGGCTTTACGAAGCCGGTCAGGCACGGCGACCTCGAAGCGCTGACCGACGAACTGATCGACGAGATCATGAAGGTCAACTGGCGCGCGCAATTCGCCGCGATCCGGGCATTTCGCGCCTTGCTGGACGAGTCCGGCGCGGGGCTCGTGGTCAACGTGTCTTCGATCTCGGGCTCGACGGGATCCGGCAGCAATATCGCCTACTGCGCCGCCAAGGCCGGGCTCGACGTCATGGCCGTTTCGCTGGGCCGCGCGCTGGCCCCGCGCATTCGCGTGCTGAACGTGTCGCCCGGGGTCGTGGATACGAGCTTCGTGCCTGGACGCGGCGCGGACTTCAACGAAAAGGCGGCCGCGTCCACGCCGCTGGGGCGCATCGGCGCGCCCGACGATATCGCCGAAGCCATCGAGGCGTGCGCGACCCACCTGAAATTCAGCACCGGCACGACCATCGTTGTCGATGGCGGCCGGCGGCTGGGCTAGTCCGAAGCGAGGTTCATGATGCACGCAAGACCATCGTCACCCGCGCCGTCACAGGGAATCTGACCAGGCCGGAGCAGCACCCGGGACTGCCCGTCACGCCCGGCCCGATTACATGTTGATGACAACGCGGCCGGCGGTACCCGCGGCGACGGCGCGGTACGCGTCCTGGCCGTGCGCCAGATCGAAGCGGTGAGCGATGATGGGCGCTCTCAGCTTGCCGCTTTCGAAGCCTTCCACGAGCGCGCTCATGAGCGGCGCCGACTCGGCAACGCCCAGCTTTGCGCTGTCCGCGCCGAAGAGCTGGGTTTCGTTGTGGTAGAAGTCGATCAAATCGAAATCCACCCGGCGCTTGCCCGTGGCGCTGATCGCCACCACGCGGCCGCGCCGCTTCGGCAGATGGAGGGCGGGTTCGAAGGCAATTCCGCCCACGGCGTCGTACACCACGTCGACGCCGCCCATCAGTTCGCGCACACGGCTGACCGTGTTGTCGTCGAACGGCACGTATTCGTCGATGAGCTCCGCGGCAGGCGAGCCGGCGGCCGGCGCTGCAATGTCGATGCCGATCACCCGGCAGCCGCGCGCCTTCGCGATTTGCGTGACGGCGCCGCCCACGCCGCCGCCCGCGCCGATGACGGCAATGGTTTCGCCTTCTTTCAGTTGTGCGTAGGAGACGGTCCCGAGCCACGCGACGACGAAGTTCACGCCGATGGCCGACGCCTCTTCGTGCGAGAGCGTAGCGGGCTTGCGAGAAAGGGCGGCGAGCGGCACCTGGATGTACTCGGCATGCGTGCCGTCGCGCGTGAAGCCGATGTCGCCGCCGGTGCCCCACACATCCTTGCCCAGCCATTCGGACGGCCCTTCCACCACGACGCCGCTGAAATCCCGCCCCGGCACGCGCGGCCGAACCGTGTGGTCGAAGTGCCCGGACACGTTCTTGACGTCGCTCGGATTCACCGATGCGCTGCGAACCTGCACGATGGCGCTGCTGCCGTCCCGTTCCGGTGTGGGCACGTCCACGTATTCGAGAACGTCCGGGGTGCCGAAGGTTTTGAATTGCAAGGCTTTCACGTCATCCGCTCCTGGGGTTGTAATGGGCCGCCAACCGCAACCATTAATTAAAAGGAAGGTAGTGTAAAGCCGGGCAGCTTCGCCGTTCAGACATCCGCTTTCGAGTTATGGACAGAATTCCGGCGCGGACGGTTCAGCAGGATGACTCGCAACGCCCGCCAGGGTTGCCCATGTCAGCTCGACGCCATGAATTCCTGGCGCAGCACGAATTTCTGGATTTTTCCCGAAGCCGTTTGCGGGAAGTGATCGACAAAGCGCCAGACCCGTGGCGTCTTATAGGCAGCGAGGCGCGCGCGGCAGAATCCGGCGAGTTCGTCGCTGCCCGGATCGCAGCCCGGTCGCGGCTGTACGAAAGCGACGACGACTTCCCCCCATTCCGCGTCGGGAACCCCCACGACCGATACCTGGGCGACGCCTGGGTGGGTACACAGCACGTCCTCGACTTCTCGTGGATAGATGTTCTCTCCGCCGCGAATAATCATGTCCTTGATGCGGCCGTGGATGCGCAAATAACCCTGAGCGTCCAGACTGCCGAGGTCGCCGGTATGCAGCCATCCTTGCGCGTCGATGGTTTCCGCCGTGGCTTTGGGGTTGCCGAAATACCCCTTCATGACACAGATGCTCTTTGCGCAGACTTCTCCAATCACACCCAGAGGGACGATCTCTCCGGTATCGGGATTCGTGATCTTGATTTCGGTCTGCGGCAGCGGTCGCCCCACCGTATCGATCCATTGCGGATTGGGGTCGCGCGGCAGCGTGTGAGCGATATAGGGCGACGACTCGGTCTGGCCGAAGCCGATCGCGACATCGGTGTCGAACTCGGCGAACGCGCGGCGCACGAGTTCCGGGGGGACGGGTGCGCCGCCCAAGGTCGTCAACCGCCAGGACGAAAGATCACGATCTTCGGCGCCGGGTTGATCGAGCATCCTGATCAGCATCGTAGGCACGCATAACACCAACGTACCGCGATAAGCCTCGACCAGATCGATTCTGGCCTTTTCCCCACTCGCAGCTTTACGGCGAGCCGGAGCGGTTGTCGCGCGAGGGCCTGCTGGACCAGGAGGTGGAGGAAGGCGGGCGCCGCCGCCGGGTCTATTCATTGACGGCCAGCGGCCAGGAAGCGCTGGAGAGCTGGTTGAAGACCCCGCCGGGCGAAGTGTTCGAGATGCGGGATATGGCGGTGCTGCAACTCTTTTTCAGCGAGTTCACCAGCACCGCCGAGCTCACGAAACTGGCGGAAGATCAGGTGCGGCTCCACAAGGAACGTCTGGCCGTGTACCGGGCCATTATTGAGCATAACGAAGGAAGAGAGGGGGCGGCTCGCCGGATGGCTCCCTTGGCGCTTGGCGTGCGGATGACAACGGCGTGCCTGGAATTCTGGTCCGATATCGCCGAAAACCCGCCGCCTGGGCGGGAGTAGCCGAGCGGCCTTTCAGACCGGTTGGCCGGCTGGCCCCGGCGGCTAACGCCAGGCCTGCGTGAATTCGCCGATTACGCGCTCTAGATGCGCCTGCATCGCCGTGCGCGCAGCGGCCGCGTCGCGCGCCATGATGGCCGAAAAAATGCGCTGATGGTCTTCCTGCGAAGCCGCCCGCAGCGCGGTCGTATGGAAGTGTTCCTCAATCTTCTTCCACAGCGGGTCGGCACGGGAGTTGTCCCACATCGCGGTCACCACGAGCCGCAGCACTTCGTTTCCCGTCGCCCTCGCAATCGCCAGATGGAACTCGCGGTCGGCGGCCTCGTTCGCAGCTTTGTCGTCCATGTTTTCGCGCATCGCGCGCAACGCCGCGAAGAGCCGGTCGAGGTCCGAATCCTTGCGCTCGGTCGCGGCGAGCGCGGCCAGTTCGCTCTCGATCACCGCCCGCGCGCGCAGTGTCTCGATCGGGCCTGGCCCGCGCGGCAGTTCGAACGTGGCGAACCGCGCCTCCGGCGTTTGCGCCACATAGATGCCCGACCCGACCCGCACTTCGACCACGCCCTGGACTTCCAGGGCGATGATCGCTTCTCTCACCTGCGTGCGGCTCACGCCGAAGCGCTCGGCCAACGTGCGTTCGGAGGGCAGGCGGGCGCGAGGCCCCGCCGGCGCGCGCCCGCGCTCGCCCGCCGCGATCAGGTCGTAGATCTGCTTCGCCAGCCCGACATAGGAACGGTCGGCCGCGTCCGCATCGGCGGCGCGGCCGGCTGGCGTGTGCGAAAGATCGGCCATCCGGGATTCTCGAAATCGTCGTAGCTGCCGGGCGGCGGCTGAAGTTCGCGAAAATGGTACACCAATTCCCGTTGGGTGCCGCACCTGGCTGCAGCCCGCGCGCTTTATCCGCAAGGCGTTGACGCAACGAGAGTTTTGGCCCGACCGGGTCATGCCCCGGCGCACTGGTAAACCACTATCGCGCGCGGATTGGTATGCCAGTACTGTCAAATGGAGAGGCGTTGGCGCTTGCCTTTCGTTTCGCTTCGAGGGGACGCCTTTGAAGAGGTCATTCCGCTGGTTCGGCGCGTCCGATTCAGTCCCGCTGCAGCCCATCCGCAAGATTTCCTGCGTCACGCACACCGTATCGGCGATTCACGACGAGCGCTGTGCGCCGGCAATCGGTAAGTTCAATCCAGCAAAGGAGACAACATGCTTTCAGGAGTCCAGGTGCTTCGAGCGGCGGCGACCGCGGCATTGGCGCTGTGCGCAACCGCGGCGTTCGCACAGGCGTCGATCGTTTCCGGCCCGGCCAGCGACCCCACGTGCATGGTCCCGTGGAAGAACGACACGAAATTCGTCAAGTATCCGAAGAAGAACGGGCCGTACCGGATCGCGCTCGTGAACGGCTATATCGCGAACACCTGGCGTATCCAGATGATCCAGACCGCGAAGGCCTATACGGCTCAGCCGGCCGTTGCCGCCCAGCTCAAGGAATTCAAGGTGGTCTCGACCGGCGAGGACGTGCCGGCGCAGATTTCGGCCGTCAACAACTTCATCGACGCCGGTTATGACGCGGTTATCGTGGACGCGCAGAATCCCACCTCGTTCGGACCCGCGATCCGCCGCGCGAAGAAAGCCGGCGTCGTGCTGGTCGCGTTCGACAATACGCTCGACAGCGAAGACGCGATCAACGTCAACGTCGACCAGTACGGGCTCGGCGTGCTGTGGGCCAAGTGGCTGGCGAGCCATCTGCCGAACGGCGGCAAGGTGCTCGAGGTGCGCGGGGTGGCGGGCACGTCGGTCGACACGGACCGGCACAACGGCTTCCAGACTACGCTGAACGCAACCGGCAAGAAGTGGAACGTCGTCCAGGTGTACGGCAAGTGGGACGACGGGGTGGCGCAGAAGGCCGTTGCCGACGCGATCGCCGTGCAGGGCCATTTCGACGGCATTTCGGCGCAGGGCGGCGACACGGGCGTCGTGCGCGCAATGATCGACGCGAAACATCCGTTCGTGCCGTTCGGCGGCGAGACGGAGAACGGCTTTCGCAAGTTCTGTGCGCAGTATGGAGCCCAGGGCCTGAAGTGCACGTCGGCGGGCAGCGGACCCGCGCAGGTGGCCGTGGCGATCAAGACGGCGCTCGCGGCGCTCGAAGGCCAGACGATTCCCGTGGCGATCAAGCTGCCGCTCGACATCACCGACGATTCGAAGCTGAAAGCGGGCGTCAACTATTTCCCGAACGAGTCGGACAACTTCTTCGTCGGCAACTCGTTTCCGACTTGCGGCATCAACTTCTCCGCGCAGGAAATCATGAAGCAGAACCAGGGAAATCAGTGATCGCGCGGTTTCGCTCGATTTCGCGGCTACCGGTGACGTGACGGGAGACGAAGCATGCGGCAGGACGCAGGGCAGCCGTTCTTTCAGATGTCGGGCGTGTCGAAAAGCTATGGCGGGGCCGTCGCGCTGGATCACGCGGACCTCGCGGTGCGCCGGGGACGCATTCACGCGATCCTCGGCGAGAACGGCGCAGGGAAGTCCACGCTGCTGAAGGTGATGTCCGGCGTCGTGCAGCCGGACGAAGGGACGATGCACCTCGACGGCCGCGAGGTCTCGTTCGCCTCGCCTGCCGCGGCGAACGCGGCCGGCATCGTCTGCGTGTATCAGGAGCTCTCGCTGATCCCCGATCTGAGCGTGGCGGACAACATCTTCGCTTCGAACCCGCCGCGCCGCTTCGGCATGATCGACCGCCGGACCCAGCGTCGCCAGGCCGAGGACGCGCTCGCCCGCGCGGGCGCGGGTGACATCAATCCGCTCGCCAAGGTCCGCGACCTGCCGCTGTCGCGCCAGCAGATGGTCGAGCTCGCAAAGGGGCTGGCGCACGAGCCGCGCATCCTGATCCTCGACGAGGCCACGTCGGCGCTGACCGCGGCCGACGTGGCGCGCGTTATCGAGGTGCTCAAGCGCCTGCGCGACGAGGGGCTCGCGCTGCTCTTCATCTCGCACCGCATGCACGAGGTGAAGGCGCTCGCGGACGAGTGCACCGTCTACCGTAACGGCCGTCATGTGATGAGCTTCGAAGCGGGCGCGCGCTCCGATAATGAGGTGGTCGAAATGATGATCGGCCGGAAGTACCAGCATGTGTTTCCCGACAAACCCGCCGGCCGGCTCGCCGACCGGCCCGCCGCCGCGCCGGTTCTCGCCTGTCGCGATCTCGCGTGGAACGACTCGCTGCGGGGCGTGAGCTTTTCGCTGCAGGCCGGTGAAATCCTGGGCCTGGGCGGTCTCGACGGGCAGGGCCAGCGCGAACTGCTGCTCGCGTTGTTCGGCGTGCTGCGCGGCTGCACGGGGCAGGTGGAGATCGACGGCAAGCGCGTGTCGATCGAAAGCCCCGTGGCCGCGCGCGCCAACGGCGTCGGCATGGCGCTGATCCCGGAGGACCGCAAGACCGAAGGGCTGATGCTGCCGATGTCGGTGCGCGAGAACCTGTCGTTTGCCGCGCTCGATCGCATGTCCACGGCAGGCGTGATCGATCGCGGCCGCCAGCAGTCGTTTGTCGACCGGATGATGGAGCTCCTTGCGATCAAGTCGCACGGCGTGGATGCGGCGGTGGGCTCGCTGTCGGGCGGCAATCAGCAAAAGGTGGTGATCGCGAAGTGGCTGATCCGGCAGCCGCGTATTCTGCTCCTCAGCGACCCGACGCGCGGCATCGACGTCGGCACCAAGCAGGAGATCTATCAGCTGCTGAGGCGCCTCGCCGACGAAGGCGCCGCGATCGTTTTCTATTCCACCGACTATGACGAGCTGATCGGCTGCTGCGACCGCGTGCTCGTGCTGTACGAAGGCAGGATCAAGAAGGAACTCGCCGGGCCGGCGATCACCGAGCAGAACCTGATTGCGAGTGCGCTGGACCTGCCCGTCGGACAGAGTTCTGCGTCCACGGGAGTCGCGCCATGAGCGGGCTGCGTTACTGGTATGCGGAGAATCGCGGGACGGCGTTCGCGTTGGGCCTGTTCGTGCTGATGTTCGCGATCTACCTCTTCAACTATCCGTCGACGGTGTCGGCGAACGTGATACAGACGGCGGCGAACAAGGCGGTGCTGCTCGCGCTCGTTTCGATGGGCCAGGCGCTCGTCGTGCTGACGGCCGGCATCGATCTCTCGATCGGCATGATGCTCGTGCTGACCAACTGCCTGGGATCGTGGATCGTCACGGGCGACGCGCTGCACAGCGCGCTCGGCATTGCGGGTGTGCTCGCGGCGGGCGCGCTGTGCGGCGCGCTCAACGGCGTCGTCATCATTTTCGGCCGCCTGCAGCCGATCGTGACGACGATCGCAACAGGCGCCGTGTACTACGGACTGGCGCTGCTGCTGCGCCCCGTGCCCGGCGGATCGATCAACGAGGATCTCGCCGACGCACTGACCGGCAATGTCGCCGTTGTCGTGCCGGCGAGCCTGCTGATTCTGCTCGCGGCCGTGGTGATCGTCTGGATTCCTTTCAAACGCTCGGCCGTGGGGCGCGCAGCGTATGCGACCGGCTCCTCCGAATCCGCGGCCTTCCTCTCCGGCATGCCGATCCGCCGCGCCAGGTTCGCGAGCTATACGCTGGCGGGCCTGCTCGCCGCGATAGGCGGCCTCTTTCTGACCTTTTTCACGGACACCGGCGAAGCGAGTCTTGGCAGCGCCAATGCGTATACGCTGTTTTCGATCGCCGCGGTGGTGATCGGCGGCGTGTCGCTGCTCGGCGGGAAGGGCAGTGCGATCGGTGCGATCTTCGGCGCCTTCGCGTTTCGTTCCATTGGCGACCTGCTGTTCGTGTTCAACGTCGATCCGCTGTGGCAGCCGCTGTTTCAGGGCGTGATTCTTCTGCTGGCGGTCGCGATTGGCGCGTGCGGGCTGTTCAGGGTGCGCAACCGGCTGGAGTGGTTCCAATGAGCCATATTTCCGCGCCTGGCAGAACCACGCTCGTGTCGAAGCTCACGCGCAGGATCGATAAGCCGATCGCCATCTCGTTCGCGTGCATCGTCGCGCTGCTGCTGGTCGGCGGAATGTTTTCGCGCAACTTCACGTCGCCGGAGTACATCCTGCTGCAATTGAAGGTCGGCGCATTCCTCGGCATCATCGCGACCGGCCTGATGATGGTGATCCTGCTCGGCCATATCGACCTGTCGCTGCCGTGGACGATCACGGTCGGCGCGATGATGGCGTGCGCCGTTGCGGGGCACGGCGAACTCGGGCGCATGCTCGCGATTCCGGTCGGGATTGGCTGCGGCGTGCTGATCGGCATCGTCAACGGCATTCTCGTCGCACTCCTGCGTATTCCGTCGATGATCGCGACGCTCGCGACTAACGCGGTCGCGCAGGGCATCATGATCGTCTACACGGGGGGATCGTCGCCGCAGGACTCCGCGCCGCCCGTGATGCGGTGGCTCGCGGCGGGCTGGCTCGTGCCGGGCGTGCCGAATGCCGTCGTGCTGTGGGTGCTGATCGGCGGCGCCACGATGTTCCTGCTCTCGCGCACGACCTTCGGCCGCACGCTGTACGCGATCGGCAACACCGAACGCGCCGCGTATCTTTCCGGCATCAATACGCGGCTCGTGACGGTGGCCGCTTTCGCCGTGTGCAGCGCGTTCGCGGCGTTCGGCGGCGTGCTGCTCGCGGGGTATGCGTCGAAAGCGGCGCAGTCGATGGGCGACGCTTACCTGTTGCCGGCGATCGCGGCGGTCGTGCTTGGCGGCACGTCGATTCTGGGCGGCCGGGGCTCGTACCTGGGCACCGTGGCGGGCGCGATCCTCATTACGCTGCTGCAGTCGATCCTCTCCGTGGCGCAGATGCCGGAGGCGGGGCGCCAGATCATCTACGGCGTGGTGATCGCGGCGATGCTGCTGCTGTATGGGCGCAGCAAGCGGGAGGCGTAGGGCGGCTCATTTGCCGCCGCCAAGCCGCTGCTGCCGCCGCTTTTCCCGCTCCGCCTTCAGCGGCGCCATCACTTCATGAATGTACGCTCGCGCATCGCCGCGCGTGGCTACCTGACTGAAGCGCTGGTGCGCCGCGTCTTTGCCGACCAGCTCCATGTGGGCCTTGCGCAGCACGTATAGCAGGCCCATCAGCGTGCTGGAGTCGGGCACGGGCTCGTGGTCGCGCTCCTGCGCGGGCGTTGTCTGGGTCATGTTCCTATCCTTTCCGGGCAGTCTTGGCGGCAGGTTCGCGTGATCAATGCCAGTACGTGGTTGGCGTTCCTGTCGCGATCCGTGAGCGGTGCGAGATCGAACAGGCGTTGCAGGGTCGCCAGCACCGAACTGTGATCGTATGTCGTGTGATCGACCTGGCCTTGTGCGACCCAGGGCGACACGACGATGGCGGGAACCCGCACGCCATAGACGTCGAAGCCGAATCCGTTCGCGTTCAGCGTCGCGGGCGCGCCGTCGTTCGGAGGCGGCGCCGCGCCTGGGCTCACCGAGTCGTAGAAGCCGCCGTGCTCGTCGTAGAGAATCAGAAGGAGGCTCCTGTCCCACACCGGCGAGTTGCGGATCGCGCCGTAGACGCGCGCGACAAGCTGGTCGCCCCCGGTGAGGCCGTCCATGGGATGCTGCGAACTGCCGTTCTCGTAGGTGTTGTTCACGACGTTGCCGTAGCCGGGCTCGATGAAGGTATAGCGGGCCGTGTAGTTCGAGGCGAGGTCCGCTTCGAAGTGGGACAGATCGTCGATATCGCTGAAGCTGATGCCCTTGAGCGATGCCACCTGCGGTATGTGCCCGAGCGGGTCGCCCAGGTGGTCCTGGTAGAGGCGGTAGTTGCCTTTGCCGAGCGTTTCGAAAATGGATCCGTTCGGATAGGGGAAACCGTCCAGCCCATCCCATTTGCCCATCTCGTCCGAGGTCGGCGAATGATCGAGGCCGGCCGACGATGCGCCGTGCAGGAAATAGCGGTTCGGCCAGGTCGGGCCGGGCATCGACGCATGCCAGCCGTCGCACAGCACGAACTGCGTGGCGAGCTGGTACAGCGCGGGGGACTGCGTGCGGGCGTCGACGCCGCGCATGATGTCGTCCACGTCGCCGCTTTGCGGTGGAGGGCCTTCGGTGCGGGTGGTCGCGTAGTTCGAGACGAAGCCGGAGTTGTCGACCGGCGGATAGGGCTGCCCGCGCTGGAACTGCGCGCCCGGGCCGCATAGTTGCTCGACTACGTCGGTGAATTCGTGCCCGGGGTCGGTGGGCATCTGGCCAGGCGCGCCGCCGCCGAATGCGTAGGCGGCGCCGTTACAGGCGTTCGAGTTTCCGGCGGTCGCGCCAACGACGCCGGCGATACCCGAAAGCGCGAACAGATGGTCGAAAGACCGGTTTTCCAGCATCAGCACGAAGACATGCTGGATGATCTGGTCCAGACCGGCGGTGGCCGCTGCGTTTGCGTTCATGAAGCGTGCTCCTCTTGTTCACTGCACTTCGCTGCATATCCGGGCGGTTCTTCTGCTTTCGGGCGGCAAGCTCGCTTAATGCCAGATATTAACCTGCATGAGATCGGCACTCTTGAAAGTGCTGTCGAATCGAATAACAGCGGTGCGAGGAGGGCATGGGGATAGCGCGCCTTTCGTATATCGAGCATTGAATTCGCTCAAGCGCCGCGATCTGGTTCATGTTCTACCGAAGCGGCTGTTTCCGACGCTTTCCGTAACGCTCGCTACACCGCGCAAGGAGGGGGCAGCCCGCCACGGTACGGGCGGCTGTGGATGCGCTGCGTTCGTACTTTCGGAATCTCCCCGCCGTTCGCTCATCGACGGATCGAGCCGCTAGAGCTTGTTCTCGGCGAACGACCGGCATCTTGGGCAGGGCAGCATGGGACTGCCCACGCCGGTCTCTTCGGGAATCAGGGGATAGGGATTTGCTTTGGAACCCACCCATAAGGTGGTCATGCCGTTGTAGCGCTGTTTTTCCTTTTTGCCCAGGCGATCCCACAGCTTGGGCTCCGCGCATACGCGAATTGAATAGTTGTCCGGATCGTAGCTCGCGGCTTTGCCGAAACTCTGTTCGAGGTCGTAGGCGGTATTGATGGAATAGAACTGAACGTACACCATGCCACAAAGCGCCTGAATTTCGGGCTGAAGCATGGCGATCTTGCTCCCGTCCTGCTCGCCCGAAAGGGCGTAATGCAACCCGATTTCGTTGGCACTGCTGCCCACCGCCACCGTCAAGCTCTCCGGCATCGGCAGCCGCGGCGGCTTTGGCATCCCTTTTGGCGGTTTGACTTGCCCCGTCAGCAACTGCATGACGTACGCGAGATATCTGGCGCCGGCAATATCGAAGTCGGTCGGCAAAGGGAAGCGGCTAAAGTGCGCTTTCTTTTCCTTTGCTGTGGTCTTGATCCGGTTACGCAGTACCAGCTCGGCCTTCAGCTCGTCGACCTTGGACTGCGCGAGCCGCACTTTGTGCTGCGTTGGCCCATAACGATCGTCCTTGTAGCGAGCGATATATTTTTCGTGTTCGCCAATCAGGCTGTCGAGTTCGCCATTATTCAAACGGAGTGGCGAAGGGAGATCGGGAAAGCAGACATGCTCGGCGCCCAGTTTGTCCGACCCGCCACATAACGGGCATTGGGAGAATTTGCTGGCCGTCGGCGCTCGGTCGGGGCCACGCTGCACCGGGAAGGCATCGGGATACGTGGGGGCTGGCTGCGGGTACATCTGCGGCTGGAGCACGAACTGCGGTTGCGGCATGAACTGCGGCTGCGCTACGAACTGCGGCGGACCATAGTACGCATAGGGTTGCGTAAACATCGGCGGCGGCGCATAGACATGCGGATTGAATATCTGGCCTGGGTAAAAGCAGTGCTGGCAGGGTGCGAAAGGCGCGGGGGCCTGAGCCACCTCGTTCAGGCAGTTTGGACAAAACGGCATGCTGTTCCCCTTGTGAGTCGTTTCAGGAAATCGTGATTCCCACACCCGACCTCGGATACTGCTCGTTTCCAGCAACAAAGTTGAACCGCTGCGCCGATTGAGTTCCACCTGGCGCGGGGCCGGCCCAAAGAAAGATTCGCTGTGAACGAGTGTAGGGCGATTAGCGATATTTGTCTTCCTGGCGTGAGCGTTATTGCGCGATGCATAACTACGGCAGGATCACCGCGACGCCAACGATAGCTATCGTCGCCGACATGGATGATGTAGCAGTGCGAAACGGCGCGTGCGAAGGCCTTCCCGGTTCACGCTCGACACGTTCTTCTCGAACGTTGCGCGCAATCTGTAAGCAAGGCGCTTCAGGCGGCAGGCGGGGGCGCCTCCGGCAGCGGGATCTCGACCCCACGGCGGTGCAGTGCCGAGAGCACGTGGTACACGCCCTTGAAGCACATCACCGGGAGTGCGGCGCGCCAGCTCCCCCGGAGATTGCCCGCCAGCAGATTGACGATGCCGTCACGCATCCACAAACGATTGGACGGCGCCATGAAAAGCGTGCGCATGACAGGGTCGTTCACGCGATAGATCAGCCAACTGATCCGATCCATGGCCTCCGACAATTCTTCGTTGGCGGCTTGCGCAAGCTTCTTTCCGCGGGCCGGGTCGTCGAGCCAGACATGGGCGACCTGGGCGCCGAGTTCTCCGCCCGTCATCGCCATCAATACGCCGGTCGAGAACATCGGATCGACAAAACCGTAAGCATCGCCAATCATCAGGAAGCCGTTACCGTTGCCCTCGCGCGCGCGATAGCTGTAATTGGCCGTGCTGTAGACGTCCGATACGCGCCGCGCGCCCTGCGCGCGAGCCGCGACGGTCGGGCTCGAGGCGATGCGCTCGGTCAGCAAATCGGTCGGCGTTCCCTTGCGCTCTTTCCACGCCGACTGGTTGCCCACAAATCCAATGCTCATTGTGTCGCCGGGTAGCGGGATCAGCCAAAACCAGCCGTCCTCCGCAAGATGAATGCTGATGTAACCCGCGAGGTCGCCTTCCCGGCGCGCTACGCCGGTGAAATGCGCATAAACGGCCGCTGTGTTGTTGTATTTGTTCGAGGTCTTGACCTTCATCCGCGACGCGAGAAACGTATCGCGGCCCGAAGCGTCGAGCACATAGCGCGGATGCCATTCGCGCGTGCTGCCCGATTCGTCTTGTGCGGTTACGAGGTGACGTTCGCCGGCATCGTTCAACTGGACTTCCATGACACGAGTCCGCTCGAAGCACCGGGCTCCGCGCGCGCCGGCGTGTTTGAACAACAAGGCATCGAGGTCCGCGCGCCGGACTTGCCAGGCGTGCGTACGATCTCGATTCAGCGCGTTTGCGAACGGAAACGCACAGCTGCGCCCCGTGCGGTCCGAGACGAACTCGGCCCCCGGCTTATGGACACCGATCTCCCGCACCTGATCGAGCACGCCGAGCCGCTCGAAAATATCGAGGTTGCGCGGCAGCAGGCTTTCGCCAATATGAAAGCGCGGATGCGCCTCCTTCTCCACGAGCACGACGTCGCGTCCTTTCATTGCCAGGAAGGCCGCTGCCGTCGCGCCCGCGGGCCCGCCGCCGATGATCAGCACGTCCGGTCGGCTCGAATCGCTTTTCGATGAGTTCATGGCGGGGATTCCAGAAAAAGGCGTATTGATCAACGCAAGGCCGATAGCGCGACCGTGACCGAAAAAGCTCCGAGGACGAGGGAAGCACTGCGAAGCAGATACTTTGGCGTCAGCGCACCCAGGCGGCCGGCGCCGAGCTGCGCGCGCCCAGACCCACCCAAAGCAGTCCGATCGGAAACACGAGGGCGAGAAAGAGACCCATTGCCTGCAGCCAGGCCACGCCGCTTGCGAAGGCGGCTTTCGGAAAAATCGTTCCGCCGAACAAAATCGCTTTCGGGTTCAGCGAGGTTGCCAAAAACAGATCCCGCATACCGATCGCTTAAATTCAGCGGGCCGGGTTCGCAATTTCTGTTCCTGGCCGGCGCAACGGCGAGCGGCCCGACGGTCTCCCGGCGGCACGCCATGATCGATGGCCGTATTTTGCCATTGTGAACGGTGCGGCGAAGCGCGTGCGCTTTCGTCCCTCGCGATGAAGGTCCGCAAGCCCGGCACGCGACCGAAAATCTCACAATACGAAACCAGGTCGCGTATGCCAGAAAACGCTGCCGCAGTGCAACAGCCGGACGTTGCGTATGGTCGGGGTGGATTGCGTATTGTGATATGAGAGAGATAAGTTATTGAATCAACGGAGTTTTTTAGTGCGTTCGCAGAGGCGGCCTGGGGGCCGCGACCCTAACTAATCTCGGTACGCTCTACATTGAGATTCTTAAACCTGTGGAGAGACGAGATGATGCACGTGTATATCGAACCCGTGCCCAAAGGCCAATGGGGGCCGATTGATGGCTATCGCATTGAAACCCAGGACGGCACGAAGATATCGGAAGCGCTGCTTCGTTCCGAGAGACTCGCGATTAGCGAGGCAAGGCTGCTTGGCTATCTGCCGTTGCTTGCGACGGTGCGCATACCGGACAAGGCTATCGCCGAGCACTGGCAGCCGGCCGACGAAGCACAGGTGCCGGTCTAGCCGCGGGTGAGCGCGTCAATGGTACGTTGTCGTCGACGATTGCAGCTTCGTCAGCGTACCGTTTTTGAATCGGAACCAGCCTTCCGAGCCTTGCATCACGACTTCATCGGGCTGCCAATACACGCGCCTGACCGTCATGCGCACGTTCGAGCGTTGCACGAGCGGCGGGCGGCGGCGGAAGTCGTAGAGCACCGGACCGTAAGCGGTCTGCACGAGCATGCGCGTGATCGTGCCGCGCTCCTGGCTGTTTTGCTGGCCGGCTTCGTCGAAATGCGTGAGCGTCTTTGCGTCGAAGCGGTCGAAAATCTCCTTGTCGAGCATGGCGACGAAATCATGGTCGTCGCGCACGAATTGCAGCGTGCCTGAAGGCGTAACGAGGGAATCGGACGCGTTGCTTTGCGCATGAGCGCAAATCGCGAATGAGGCGGCGAGCGCGGCAAGTAGCAGTCGTTTCATGTCGTTTTCCGGATTTGGGGGAGTAGCGCCGATAACGGAGTGTGACGCAAACGGCCGCCAGGCGGTCCTCATTCCGGCGCCGCGCCAACAAAAATGGCGCCGCAAGCATTCAGCCTGCGGCGCCATTCCGTGGGGCTACGATGCGAACCGACAACGAGAACACCGCACCGTAGCCTGGCAGAGTGCTTACATCGTCACGGTGTCGGCCACTTCCTTGAAGTCCTCGATCTGGTCGAAGTTCATGTACTGATAGATCTTGTCGCCGTTGGCGTTGATCACGCCGATGTCGGCCATGTACTCTTCCTTCGTCGGGATCTTGCCCAGGCGCGAGCAGATCGCCGCCAGTTCCGCCGAGCCCAGGTACACGTTCGTGTTCTTGCCCAGACGGTTCGGGAAGTTACGCGTGGAGGTCGACATGACCGTCGCGCCTTCGCGCACCTGGGCCTGGTTGCCCATGCACAGCGAGCAGCCCGGCATTTCGGTACGCGCGCCAGCCGTGCCGAACACGCCGTAGTGGCCTTCCTCGGTCAGCTGCTTCTGGTCCATCTTGGTCGGCGGAGCCACCCACAGCTTGACCGGAATGTCGCGCTTGCCTTCCAGCAGCTTCGAAGCGGCACGGAAGTGACCGATGTTGGTCATGCACGAGCCGATGAACACTTCGTCGATCTTGGCGCCGGCCACGTCGGAGAGCGTCTTCACGTCGTCCGGGTCGTTCGGGCAGGCCACGATCGGCTCGTGAATGTCGGCCAGATCGATTTCGATGACGGCGGCGTACTCGGCGTCCGCGTCCGGTTGCAGGAGTTGCGGATCGGCCAGCCAGGCTTCCATCGCCTTGATACGGCGCTGCAGGCTGCGCGGATCCTGGTAGCCTTGCGCGATCATCCACTTCAGCAGCGTGATGTTGCTGTTGAGGTACTCGATGATCGGTGCCTTGTTCAGGTGCACCGCGCAACCGGCGGCCGAACGCTCAGCGGAAGCATCCGAGAGTTCGAACGCTTGCTCGACCTTCAGATCGGGCAGGCCTTCGATTTCGAGAATGCGGCCCGAGAAAATGTTCTTCTTGCCTTGCTTGGCGACCGTCAGCGTGCCTTGCTTGATGGCGTACAGCGGGATCGCGTTGACGAGATCGCGCAGCGTGACGCCCGGCTGCATCTTGCCCTTGAAGCGCACCAGCACCGATTCCGGCATGTCCAGCGGCATCGTGCCGGTGGCGGCCGCGAAGGCGACCAGGCCCGAACCGGCCGGGAAGCTGATGCCGATCGGGAAGCGCGTGTGCGAGTCGCCGCCGGTGCCCACGGTGTCGGGCAGCAGCATGCGGTTCAGCCACGAGTGGATCACGCCGTCGCCGGGGCGCAGCGCGATGCCGCCACGGTTGCTGATGAAGTTCGGCAGCGTCTGGTGCGTCTTCACGTCCACCGGCTTCGGATAAGCGGCCGTGTGGCAGAACGACTGCATGACGAGGTCGGCCGAAAAGCCGAGGCACGCCAGGTCTTTCAGTTCGTCGCGCGTCATCGGGCCCGTGGTGTCTTGCGAGCCGACCGAGGTCATCTTCGGTTCGCAGTACGTGCCGGGGCGCACGCCCTGGCCTTCGGGCAGGCCGCACGCGCGGCCAACCATCTTCTGTGCCAGAGAGAAGCCCTTGCCGCTGTCGGCCGGGTTTTGCGGCAGGCGGAACAGCGTCGACGGCGCGAGACCCAGCGCCTCACGCGCCTTGGCGGTCAGGCCGCGGCCGATGATCAGCGGAATGCGGCCGCCGGCGCGCACTTCGTCGAACAGCACGTCGGACTTGACCTGGAATTCGGCGATCACGGCGCCGTTCTTGAGCGCCTTGCCTTCATAAGGGCGCAGTTCGACCACGTCGCCCATTTCCATTTGCGACACGTCGAGCTCGATCGGCAGGGCGCCGGCGTCTTCCATCGTGTTGTAGAAGATCGGGGCGATCTTGCCGCCCAGGCACACGCCGCCAAAGCGCTTGTTCGGGATGAAGGGGATGTCTTCGCCCGTGAACCACAGCACCGAGTTGGTGGCCGACTTGCGCGAGGAGCCCGTGCCGACCACGTCGCCCACGTAGGCGACCAGGTGGCCCTTTTCCTTCAGCGATTCGATGAACTTGACCGGGCCGCGCTTGCCGTCTTCTTCCGGCGTGATGCCGGGGCGCGCGTTCTTCAGCATGGCCAGCGCGTGCATGGGGATGTCCGGGCGCGTGGTGGCGTCCGGGGCCGGCGAGAGGTCGTCGGTGTTGGTTTCGCCCGTCACCTTGAACACGGTGATGGTCAGGCTTTGCGGCACTTCCGGACGGCTCGTGAACCATTCGGCGTCGGCCCAGCTTTGCAGCACGGCCCGCGCGTTGGCGTTGCCCTTGTCGGCCAGTTCCTTCACGTCGTGGAACTGGTCGAACATCAGCAGGGTTTTCTTCAGTGCGTCGGCGGCCACGGTGCCCACTTCGGCGTCGGACAGCAGCTCGATCAGCGGGGCGATGTTGTAGCCGCCCAGCATCGTGCCGAGCAGTTCGGTGGCGCGAGCGCGCGAGATCAGCGCGCAGGCGGTTTCGCCCTTGGCCACGGCGGCGAGAAAGCCGGCCTTCACGCGGGCGGCTTCGTCCACGCCGGCGGGCACGCGGTGGGTGATCAGGTCGAGCAGGGTCTGCTCTTCGCCCGCGGGCGGGTTGGTCAGCAGTTCCACCAGCTCGGCGGTCTGCTGGGCCGTCAGCGGCAGGGGAGGAATGCCGAGCGCGGCGCGCGCGGCGACATGAGCACGAAAGTTTTCAAGCATGGCGGGACCTGCTGGTATTGCGTTTCACGGGGAAGCCAGGCACGCCGGGGCGGTTCCTGGCACTGCTTTGACCGCGATTCTAGGCGCAATACCCCGCAGCGTCAAATGTCTTATGTCTTATATAAGAGTTGGGGCGCAGAACCGCAGAACGAACGATCGGCATGCTGTCCCGCGCTGAATGAGCGTCATGCGTCCCTGGCACGCCCGCGATCGCGCCAAAGCAGCAATAACCAGGCTACCGACAACCCCACCGCCACGCCCAGGAACTCGCACATGACGCGCAGCCCGATACTGTCCGGATCGTGTACGTCGGCTAGTGCCGCGCTCAGGAAAACCGGCGACTGCAGGTTGGCGTAGTTGAAATAGAACAGATTCCACAGGTCGCCGCTGGAACTGGGCAGCAGGGCCAGCAGATACGCCACGCCCAGTTCGCGGCCAGGGATCCAGCGTTGCTTGCGGGTCAGCCAGCGCACCAGCAGCAGCATGAAGAAGCCGACCGCCGCCGCAATGGCGCCCGCTTGCATGCCGCCGACGATGCCGTAACCCATCCACGACTGGTTATAGAACATGCGAGCTTCTCCCGGTCACCGAGACCGGCGTATGGAAAACGCCGACGGATATCGGTGACAAACGGGTAGATTAACCCGTATCGCGGGCTCCCTTTCATGTCATCGCATCAGAACAGCTGTTTGAGCCTGAGCGTGCCGGCCTGGAACAGGTAGCCGCCGCCGATCTGCGCGTCGTAGCGCGCGGTGAGGCTCAGGTTCTGCGAGCGCAGCAGCGTCACGCCGACAGACAGCACAGCCGAGTTCGTGATCGGGCTCGTGCCCTGCGTGGCGAAGCCGGTCTGGCCGGTGGGGTCCGCCGCGAAGCTTGCGAACGTGGTGGTGCGCGTGTTGTCGTACTCGTGCCGCCATGCCACTGACAGCTCCGGTACCAGCACGCCGAGCGGCGTGGCCAGTTCGCGATTGATCTTCGCGCCGATGTCGCTCGTGACCGAGGTCGTGTGCGCCGCATCGACCGAGAGCGCCGCGCCATTGCCGCCCGACTCGGTATAGGCGCTCTGGTGCAGATAGCTGTAGGTGAGGCTTGCCAGCGGGGTGACCGTGGCCGCGCCGAGCGCGAGCGGATAGCCGGCCTCGCCGCGCACCACGTACTGCTGGCCGTTGAAGCTGCCGCTGGCGTCGCCGGAGAATCCGCTGAAGTCGACGAGCCGGTTCGTGTCGTAACGCTGCTGGATCACGCCGGCGGAAAAGTCCGCGTACCAGGTTGGCGCGGTGTAGCTCGCGTAGCCGAAGAACCCGTAGGAATTGACCCGCGTGTTGTCGCCCGCCGTGCCGCCGGTGTTGTTGATCGCCGCGTTGCTGTAGCTGAACGCGCCACCGGCACGCCAGGCATCGGAGAGCGCGCGATCGACGCCGAACAGCAGGCCGCCGAAGTTGGCGCTGTAGCCGTCCACCTGATCGCTTTCGTCCTGGCTTACGTGGCCGCCGAAGGCCTGCCCCCAGACGCCGTACTGAGGCGCGCCGTCGCCGGTCGAGATGCCGCTGTCGCCCTGCGCCAGACGCAGCTCGTTGGCGTGCTCGGAGACGATGTTGAGCACGTCGAAGGCGGGGGCGGCGGCGGCCTGGGCCGAGGTCGTCTGCGAGGTCGGCCCAAGCTGCTTGCCGGCACGGTTGAGCGCCGGGGTCGAGCCGCCGGCATCGAGTGCCAGCGAGGCGTTGTACAGGTTGAGCAGCGTGGGGCTGCCGATGCCCGTATAGCGCGCGAGGCCCGTGAGCGCGGAGACTGCGTTGGGCACGGTCGCCGCAGCAGGCGTGGGCGTTGGCGCTGGTGTCGGCGTGGGTGTCGGCGTAGATGTTGGTGTTGGTGTTGGTGTTGGTGTTGGTGTTGGTGTTGGTGTTGGTGTCGGGGTCGGGGTCGGGGTCGGGGTCGGGGTCGGGGTCGGGGTCGGCGTAGGCGTAGGCGTAGGCGTAGGCGTAGGGGTCGGCGTAGGGGTTGGCGTAGGCGTAGCGGCAACGGTCAGCACCAGGTCGCTGCTGGAACCATTGGCGACGGCCGCCCCGGTCACCACAAGCCCGGTGACGCCGGCGATCGAATAGCGCAGCGCGCTGGCGTTGTAGTTGGTCCCGGTGCCTGTCGCATCGATAACGACGAAGCGCTGGCCCGCCGCAAAGCCGTAGGAGGCGAGCTTCTCCAGCGTGACGGCCGAGCCGGCCGCGACAGTGGCCGTGCCCGAGACCACGAGACGTCCGTAGCCGCTATCGGTGCCGATTGCACCGCCGGCGACCGCGCCGTCGGCGACGCCGACCAGCAAGGTAGCCGAAGCGCCCTGCGAGTAGTTGCCGGTGATCGTGACAGGGTTGTTCACCTGCAGCACGGCGCCGTTGTTGTTGACCGCATTGCTGCCGACGTTGAGGTTGTCGTTGAGCAGCAGGTTGCCGGCGCCGAAGTTGACGTTCGCTCCGCTGCTGGTCAGGGTGCCGATGCTGCCCGAGGCGTAACCGGTCAGGGTGCCGAAGATCGTGCCTGCGCCGCCGCTGATCGAAAGTGCATTGCTCGACGTGTTCAGGATGTCACCGGCGATCGTTCCCGAGTTCAGAACGGCACCCAGTGTGCCGGAATTGCTGATCGCACGATTGGCACCGCTAATGAGGCCGCTGTTGGACAGCGTGCCGATCGAGCCGGAATTGACGATCGCGGCCCCGGCGTGCGAGCCGCCGGAGCCGGTTGCCTCGATGGTGCCGGTATTGACCAGTGACTGGATGGTGCCGCTGCCGTTGTTTATCCCCGCGTTGTAGCTCGTGATCGTGCCGTTATTGGTCAGCGTGCCGATGCTGCCGGAATTGTTGATCGCCGTCGCGCTGGGAGCGCTGATGGTCAAGCCATGGATCAGCCCGTTATTGGTCAGCGCGCCGATATTCCCGGCGTTGTTGATGCCGGTGTGCGAGCCTTCGATGGTGCCGCCGCTCTCGTTGACGATCGCGCCGAAGGTGCCGCTGCTTTCAAGCCCGAAATGCACTCCCATGAGCGTGCCGCTGTTCGTCAGCGTACCGATCGTGCCGTAGTTCAGTATTGCCGCCGTCTCGCCCTGAATCAGGGCACCGGCCTGATTGGCAATCGTGCCGATGGTCGCGGAGGTGGATTCGTTGTAGATGGCCGGTCCCGAGGCGCTGATCGTGCCACTGTTCGTGACGACACCGATCGTGCCGTTGTTCACGAACGCATCTTCTTCGCCATTGATCAGCCCGCCAGCCTGATTGGCTATCGTGCCGATGGTTCCGAGGCTGTCGTTGTAGATGCCGCCCTGGTTTTCGAACTGGACCGACTGGATCGTGCCGGAATTGCTGATCGTGCCAATCGAGCCATTGTTATAAATGCCAATATGGCTGCCGGTGATGTGGCCGCCGATCGTATTGTCGATCCCGCCGATCGTGCCGGAGTTGGCGATTCCTTCGGGCACGATGTAGCCGTAGCCTCCTCCACCGTAAATCGTGCCGCTGTTGACGAGGGTGCCGATGCTGCCTGTGTTGTTGATTCCCTGGGTCTGGCTCAGAATCGTGCCGTTGTTGGACAGCGTGCCGATGACACCGCTGTTGAATATGGCCATTGATTCTACGCTTGCCGCAACGATCCGCCCGCCAATGGTGTTGTAGATCGCCGTGATGGAGTCCGCGTGGCCGACGTTGATGCCGTACTTGGTCCCCGCGATCAGGCCGCTGTTGGTCAGGGTGCCGACAGCGCCGGATATGGTCACACCGGTTGTCCACATGTAATTGGACACTATGCCGTTGCTCGTTACCGTGCAGTCGCCCGAACTCCAGTTCACCGTGTTGTCCACGGTGTTGTCGATGCTGGCGCCGTACAATCCGCAATCGGCCCTTGCGGCCAGCGGCGATATGCCTGCCATGATTCCGGTCAACGCGGCGGCGATCATGCGCTGTTTCGGTCGTGCGGTCCTGCGAGTCATGGCGCATCCGGTCTTTTGTCAATTGCGGGCGATTATGTAAGACCGGTAACATCTTGCAAGAATTATTCGAAAGGATTGCGTAAAAGATACGGGAGGCGGTCGGGCTGAATGCCGCTTGTTAAAGAAAATTACTTACCGGATGCTTACTTTTTTAACTGGCATTTAATTTCTGGTTTCGTGTTTCACGCTGCTCGCGCGCAGGCGGACCACGATATCGAAAGAACCCGGTGCAAAACGGGCTCGCTTGTCGCTTTTGCGCAAAAAAGAGTATTGAGCCATCAAGTTTCGAGGCGGCTGTGCCGTTAACTCTATGCTGCTTTGCGTGAATGGAATAAGACAGGAAGTAGGCGAACGATCGCCATATTCGGCATGTCGCTTCGAAAAATAAACACCAATTGACACGCTTGTTTTTATGCTGTTTCGCGCAATGGCGCGGCCAATGCCGATCATCAGAACCGATATGTCAGACGAAACGAATGCAGGCGGCCTGGGCGGACAGGACGATATCTGGAACATCACGGAAGTGATCGAACGACGCGCGGCTGAGAATCCGGCCGCGATGGCGCTGATCCTGGCCGACCGGGTGCTGAGCTATCGCGAACTGGTGACGGCGATCCACGTCGTGGCTCGCGTGCTGCTCGATCGCGGCGTGCAACCGCGGCAGACGCTCGGCGTCTCGATGGGGCAGACCGCGTTGCACCTCGTCACGCTGCTGGCCATCGCGCGTATCGGTGCGGTCGCGGTGCCGCTGCATACCTCATTGCCCGCCGCGCGCCGGGTGCAGGTGGCAAGGCGATTCAACGTGTCGGCGGTCGTGTCCGGGCGAGGCGACATGCAGCTCGAGGGCTGGCCCTTCATTTCGCTCGACGGCGTGGATCAGGCCGCAGGGGGGACACTTTTGCCGCCGAGCGGCACGCAACGCGACGATCCCTGCTGGCTGTCGCTTTCTTCCGGTACCACGGGCGAGCCGAAGGGCGTGTTGCGCACGCATGGCTACATGCTGGACCGTGTCGGCAAATCGAGCTTCGCGCGCGGCCCTCATTCGCGTCTCTTGCCGATGGATCTGAACTTCGGAATCGGCTTCGGCCAGGCGATGCGAATGCTCGTGCTGGGCGGCGCCGTGGTGCTGGCGCCGAATCCGTTGCCCGCGCATCTTGCCTACATGGTCCGCTCGCATGCCGTGACGCACTGGCTCGTTTCGCCTGCCCTGGCAGAGGAGGTGCTGGCGCTGCTGGAGGACGACGGCATTCACTTCCCGACACTCGACTATCTGCAGGTCGTGGGCGACACCCCGAGCCCGCGTCTGCTCGATGCCTTGTTCCGCCGCTTTACGCCGAACGTGTATGTCGCTTACGGCGTTTCGGAAATCGGCCAGATCGCGATCGCCGACCCGGACACGCTCAGGCGCGCGCCGGCAAGTGTGGGCCGCGTGTGCCCCTGGGTACGGCTGGAAGTGGTCGACGGCGACGACCGGCCGGTGCCGGCGGGCCAGTCCGGCCGCCTGCGGGTGAAACTCGACTACATGTTCAACGACTACCATCTCGACCCCGCGCACACGTCGACGTGCTTTCGCGATGGGTGGTACTACCCGCGCGATCGTGCGCGGCTGGATGCCGAAGGGCTGTTGTACATCGAAGGCCGGGAAGACGACGTGTTCAACATCGGCGGCGGCAAGGTCTATTTCCGCGACGTCGACGGGGCGTTCGAAACGCATCCCGCGGTGCGCGAAGCGGCTGCATTCGTGTGGCGGCAAGCGGCCGGGCGCGACCTGCTCGCGATTGCCGTGAACATCGGCGCGCAGGTTTCCGGGCAGCAGCTGCTGAGCTGGGCCGAGCGCACGCTCGGACCGCAGTGCCCGGAGCGTATCGTGTTCGTCGACAGCTTCGTCCGCAGCGAGACCGGCAAGATCTTGCGCGACCGGCTTACCGAAAATTTCTCTGAACGCGCTTGAATCCACTGCCTGATTTTGCTGCCTGATTTTGCTACCTGAGTTCCCTTTTCATAGCCATTGAACCGCACATCCTGTGAAGCAGGGTGAAGGACCCTTGTGTGAATACGCCCGTTGTCGTCGATGTGTGCGCAGTCATCGATCGCCGTTCGCTCGGACGGCTGCAGAAGCTCATGCTGGTGCTCGGCTTTTGCATCATCGCACTGGAGGGCTTCGATCTCGCGGTAATGGGGTTCATCGTGCCGGTGCTGCGGCAGCAATGGCATCTCAGCCATCGCGCGCTCGGTTCCGCGCTGAGCGCGGCGCAATTCGGCCTGGTATTCGGCGCGCTGATAGCCGGCCCCCTGGCAGACCGCTTCGGCCGCAAGACCGTCCTGCTGTGCAGCGTGGCGGGCTTCGGCGCGTGCACGCTGCTCACCGCAACCGCGGGCGGATTGCCGATGCTCACGATCTTTCGTTTTCTGACCGGAGTGGGCGTGGGCTCGGTCGTGCCCAACACCGCCACGCTCATTTCGGAGTACGTACCAAAGCGGCTGCGCTCACGTTCGGTCGCGTTCATTATCTGCGGGGTGGCATTCAGTTCGGCGTGCGCGGGCTTCCTGTCGGCGTGGCTGATTCCGGCATTTGGCTGGCGCTGCCTGCTGGCTGTCGGCGGATTAGCCACGCTCTCGATGATCCCTGTGCTGGCCGTCGCAATGCCGGAATCGGTCCGCTTTCTGGTGGCGACAGAGGCGCCGTCCGCACGGATCCGCGCCATCATGGAACGGATGGCGCCGGGCGAGACGCCGGCGCGGTCTGTTTTTGTCGCATCGACGGAACCCGCGGGACGGGGCGAGACTGCGCTGGTATTGTCGCGGCGCTTCCGGTTCGGCAGTCTCATGTTGTGGCTGGCCTATTTCGCTGCGCTGTTCGCGAGCAATACGCTGTCGAGCTGGCTTCCAAGCTTCATCAAGGAATCGGGCTTCGGCTTTCAGTATGCCGCCACTGTCGCTGCGGTGTATCAGACGGGCGGCGTTGTCGGCGCGTTGGCGATGGGCTGGGCGATGGACCGTCACGATCTGCACAAGGCACCGGCGTTCGCATGCATTGCGAGCGGCGCGCTGTTTCTCGGTCTGGGGCTCGGGTTTCATTCGGAGTTGTTCACGATGCTGCAGGCGTTCGCACTCGGCTTCTCCCTGATCGGCGCAATATGCAGCGTTAATGCGCTGCCCACCGCTTTTTATCCGACGCGTGCCCGCGCAACGGGGTCCTGCTGGATGCACGGAGCCGGACGCTGCGGTGCAGTACTAAGTATTTTCTCCGGGGCGCAGATGCTGAGCATGGGATGGAGTGCCGACCGTGTATTCATGGCGCTGATCGTTCCGCCGATGGTGGCGGGCGGAGCGCTGCTGGCGAAGGGATGGTGCGGAGAGAGGGGCGGCTGATTCGAGCGCGGCGAGCGGCATATTTTGTGCGCGCTCCCAGATCGGGATGGCGCCGCCGCGCGCCCGCATAGCCACAGGGCGCCGTTATGCCGGAATCCGCATGTTCGGCGTGTTTTTTTGTCAAGACGCGCCTGTTTTGGCTCCATATACTCGCTTGACATTGCCCGGCGCCACGCCGCTCTCCCTTCCGGAGGCAAGCCATGTCGACGATTCCAGCACGCATAGAACGCATGCCGTACTCGAGCGTTCATCGTCGATTGTTGTGGCTGGGCGGGCTGGGCTACGTGTTCGACGCGATGGATGCCGCCGTGCTGGCTTTCATGCTGCCCGTGCTGCGCACGCAGTGGCATTTGAGCAGCGTGCAGACCGGGGTGCTCGGCAGCGGCACTTTCATTGGATATTTCTTCGGCGCCGCGGTGGCCGGCATTCTCGGCGACGTGATCGGCCGGCGCACGGTCATGGTGTGGGCGCTGATCATCTACTGCGTCGCATCGCTCATTAGCGCCGCGGCGCAAGATTGGCCTTTTTTCATGGCGATGCGCATCATCGCCGGTGTGGGCACCGGCGCCGAAAGCGCCATCGTGGCGCCGTTTCTCTCGGAGTTCGTGGCGCGCAAATATCGCGGCACGTTCACCGGCAGTCTGGCGGCATTCTTCTCGTTCGGGTTTGTCGCCGCGGCGGTGCTCGGTTATCTGGTCATTCCGCTCGCGCCCGACGCGTGGCGTGTCGTCTCGGTGATCACCGCGCTCCCGGTCGTCATGCTGCTGTGGTGGCGGCGCGCGCTGCCGGAATCGCCGCGCTGGCTCGACAGCCGCGGCAGAACCGCCGAGGCCGAGGCGATCGTCGACACCATGGAGGCGGAGCTGCGCGCCGCCGGCGTGCAGCTCGAGCCGCTGCAAGCGCACGAGCCGGTCCCCCTGGCAACCGCGGGGCGGGGCACACCGCTGGGCAACCTCAAGGCGCTCTTTTCGCGCGAGCTGGCGAGCATCACCGCAATGGCCTGGTTGATGTGGTTGTCGATCACGTTCAGTTACTACGCGTTCTTTACGTGGATCCCCGGCCTGCTGGTGCAAAGCGGCATGACTATCACACGCAGCTTTTCGTATTCGCTCGTCATGTACCTGGCGCAGATTCCCGGTTATTTTTCGGGGGCGTGGATCAACGAAAAGATCGGCCGCCAGGCCACCATCGCAACGTACATGGCCCTGGGCGGCATCTCGGCGCTGGGGCTCGCGCTCACGCACGGCAATGCCCAAATCCTGACGTCGGGCTTCCTGCTGTCGTTCTTCATGAACGGGACCTATGCCGGCGTTTACGCTTTCACGCCCGAAGTGTTCCCGACCGACGTTCGTGCGACCGGCATGGGCGTCGCTTCGGCTATCGGGCGCCTGGGCGCGATCGCCGCGCCCATCCTGGTCGGCTATCTCTATCCGCGCCTCGGCTTCGGCGGGGTGTTCGGCGCCACGACGCTGGTGCTGATCGTCGGCGCGCTCGCCGTTCTCATCATGGGCGTGCCGACGCGCGGCCGATCGCTGGAAGAAATTGCCGCCATGCGCCTGAAACGCTGAATCGTTCACAGCCTGCGCATCGCGCTCCCGCGCGAGGCAATCGAAAATCGAAGGAGGAACGTATGGACCGCATCCTGTTCAAGAACGGCGCTTTGCTCGATCCCCTGCAGGGCGCATTGCAGCCGGGCCACAATCTGCTGGTGGAGGGCGAGACGATCAAGGCGGTGTCGCAGCAGCCGATTGCTGCGCACGACGCGCAAGTGATCGACCTCGAAGGCAAGACCATCATGCCGGGCTTGATCGACCTGCACGCGCACATGATCGCAACGCAGTTCGACTTGCCGAGCCAGGCAAGAATGCCCAACGTTTTCATCACGCTCAAGGCGCTGCCGATCATGCGCGGCATCTTGCGGCGCGGCTTCACGACGGTGCGCGATGCCGGCGGCGCCGGCTTCGCGCTCAAGCAATCGATAGAAATGGGCCTCGCGCAGGGGCCGCGCCTCTTCGTCGCCGGGCGTGCGCTCAGTCAGACCGGCGGCCACGGCGACGTGCGCGCGCGCTCGGACTTCATGCCCGGCGACGCGCCGTGTAACTGCTGCGTGCGCGTCGGCGCCTTGAGCCGGGTGGTCGACGGTGTCGATGCGTTGCGCCGGGCGGTGCGGGAAGAACTGCAGATGGGCGCCGACCAGATCAAGATCATGGCTTCCGGCGGTGTCGCTTCGCCGACCGACCCGGTCGGCGCGCTCGGTTACTCGGAGGACGAGATCCGCGCGGTCGTCGCCGAAGCGCAGGCGCGCGGCACCTACGTGATGGCGCACGCCTATACGCCCGAATCGATGCAGCGCGCGGTGCGCTGCGGCGTGCGCACCATCGAGCACGGCAACCTGATCGACGCGCCGACCGCCGCGCTGATGGCCGAGTACGGCGCGTATGTTGTACCTACGCTGGTGGCCTACGAAGCATTGCATCTCGAGGGCGTGCGCTACGGCTTGCCCCCCGAGAGCGCGGCCAAGATCGACGTCGTGCGCGAGGCCGGTTTGAAGTCCCTGGAAATATTCAAGCGCGCCGGGGTCAAGATGGGCTTCGGCAGCGACCTGCTCGGTCCGTCGCATCGCATGCAAAGCGACGAGTTCGCGATCCGCGCGCAGGTCCTGACGCCCGCCGAGATCATCGGTAGCGCCACCACCATCGGCGCCGAAATCCTGGGCATGACGGGCAAGCTGGGACGCCTCGCACCGGGGGCCTATGCCGACGTGCTGGTGGTCGATGGCGATCCGCTGCGCGACTTGAAATGCCTCGGCGGCCAGGGCGACCACATTCCTCTGGTGATGAAGGGCGGTCGCGTCGAATTCAACGAATTGCATTGAACAGGGGTGCGATGGCTCTGGTGCAAACAGGCCCGCCGGATCGAGATTTACAGAAAATATTTCGACCGGTTTGCGTCCTGGGCTCATTTGCCTGACGGTGAGGACGTCTCAACCGCGAACAGCCAAAGTAGCCGCAATCAGAGCCGAAAAGACCAGTGCCGGGGCAAGATGCCGGAATGGCTCTCGATTTCGCACCAACGTGAAGAGCGCGCCTGACATGATCGCACCGGCCAACGCCAGGCCTAAGAGTCTGGTTTGTTGTCCAGGAAGCAGTGCCGCACTGAGCAATTCGAGCGCGCCACAAAGCAACTGAAACCATGCCGGATAACCCCAGCGTGCGAAGTCGCGCTTCACCGCGCCGGGTCTTGCGAGATTGACCACGCCGGCAACCGCGAACAGAGCCGCGACGATCATCGCGAGGGTCGATTCGAGAGACACGCTGTTCCACGCCATCGTCATGCTCCGTTGATTTGCTGAAAGTGTTTTGGTGCGGAGAGGTCCGCAATCAGGCCGGGGCCGTGGGGTTTCCACGCAAGAACTCGCCGGGCATGCTGACCGCTTACCGTCTGGTCGAGCGCCAGTGCGTCGGCGAACGGTCCAAGCGATTTGCGGGCGTCGTCGAGCGGCCAGAGTTCGACGCGATCGGCGCCGACCGAGGCCCGAATCGCTTCACCCATTTCGGCAACCGCAACAGCTTCTTCCGCGACCACGTTGAAGATCTGTCCCGCGATTCGACCGTTCCCGCTTGCCGCCTGCTCCACCGCGCTCAGGTAAGCTGTGGCGAGATCATCGACATGAACGGCAGGCCAGTGATTGCGGCCATCGCCAACGACCTTCACGCTGCCGGCCTGATGGACCATGCCGGCGAGCATGCCGAAGACGCCGCCGCCGTAGCCATGCACCATCGCTGGCCTGAGAATCACCGCGGCAATCGAGCGGCTCGCGGCAAGCGTCTGCACATGCTGCTCCACGGCAGGCCGCCAGGCGATGAGTGGTGTCGGGTTCAGCGCCGATGCTTCAGTCGCGGGCGCCCCCTTTGTATTGCCGTAGACCCAGGTGCCCGACGTATAGACAAACACCGCGCCCGGACGCAAATGCGAAAGCATCGCTACAACCGCGGCCTCGTCAGCAACGGCGGCGGAAGCATCGTTGGTCGACGCGGCGTGCACCACGCCATCCGCGGCACCGGCGGTCGCAGCGAAAGACTGCGGCTCACGCAGGTCGCCGGAATGCAGTTTCACACCGAGACGTGCCAGCGCGCTGGCGCCCGCCGACCCGTCCTGGCGCACCAGCGCCGTCACCTGATGGCCGAGGCTGATTGCCTTGCGCGCGACCGCCTGCCCGATGTAGCCAGTACCGCCTGTAATGAACAGTTCCAAAGCGTTCTCCCAACGATTGCGTGCGAAATTGGATAACCACAAGAAACGAGACTAACAAGTCTCGTTTCTGGAAATGTAGACGAGACTGGCCAGTCTTGTCAACTGCCCGGCGATCTGGTATTTATTTCGTATGAATGCTTCCTCTCTTTCTGGCCTGAGCCCGCTGCAACGGCGCAAGCGGACTGCCATCCTCGACGGCGCGAAAACCGTTTTTTTGAGCCAGGGTTTCGGCCTGGCAACGATGGACGACGTCGCGGCGGCCGCTGGCGTCGGCAAACAGACGGTCTACCGCCATTTCAAGTCGAAGGAGGCGCTCTTCGTTGGCCTGGTGAGCGCAATGTGCACTCAGGTGGGCGGAGTGCTTGCCGGCGCCCGGAACGAGCAATCCGCTGGCGCGCCCGAAGTCGAGTTGCGCGAGTTGGGATGGGTGTTGGCACAAATCCTGATCACGCCGGATTATCTGCGGCTTTACCGTGCCATCGTTGCCGAGGCCGAGCGTCTTCCAGAACTCGGCCAGGTGTTTTACGAAAATGGTGCAAAGGTCGTGCGTGCCTTCGCCGCAAAAATTCTGCGAAAGCGATTCGATGAATCCACTGCTGCATTGCGGGCAGCGACATTCGTTCAGCTGGTGCTGGGCGACGCGTATCTGGAACTGTCAATTGGCTACAAGGTGCCCGATGTTGAAGCGCGCTTTGCGCTGCAGATCGACGAGGCGGTGACAGCAGCACTTCGCTAACGGGGGCCGCACGGGATGTCGAGCCACTGCATGCAGAGTGCAACAGCGCGTAGTGCGGGAAGCACGATCCGGGAATACATCGCTGCACATTCACCGTCAACCGCAAGGGCCGTGCGCCGCGGTTTATCGGCGATGCCTGGGATTCCCGGGCGACGAGTTCTCTCGCGGATGCCGGAGGTGATGATTTTGGGACGCACCGAAGGTCCATGCATTCTGGATTGGGCAGATGCCGATAGACGAGTCGTTTCCGAACATGTCCGCAATTATTGGGTACTGGTAAGCGTTAAAGTCAAAGGCGTCCGGATTGGAGGAATTGGTTCCGCAAATCGCAGCGCATAAGATTGGAGCTGAGAACTGAATGCGGCGCTCACTCCGATTTGGCTCGTGTATACACGAATCCGTATCTATTCAGAGTCAACCAAGAGGCAGGAAAGTGAAGGGAGATCATACGGAGAGTCCGCTTTCGCTATCCGCGTTGAGCGTGCTGGTGACATTTGCACACCTTGGAAAGTTGGAGCAAGACTGCTTGCTGACAGAGGTGAACAAGTATTTGCTTGCATCGCCTGCTCAACAGCGCACGATAGTTGCTGGATGGACAATCGGTGCGGGGCAGAAAAGCAATTAGTTTGCGATTGCCGGGGGTGAGGAGTCAGCAGGGTGTGCTTGCTGATTTCCTGTGCGGAAAAATCTTGTAGGTCTAAATGTTTGCATTCCTTGTTGAATATTGGGCCGACATTGGCAGATTCAGCAATGACATAGCGGATATGCCGGCACGGCGTCTGTCAGATTTGCGTCGGCAGTGACGGAGTGTTATTGCTGGCGGGTCGATTCGTATTGGGTCGGGCGTAACCAAGCCTAGGAAAACGCGCGGTATCTGTGTCAGAATCTCCGTAAACCGTACATGTCTGGTGCGGCGGAGGGGTTGGTGCGGCTACGTTTAGCGTTTTTATGTTCTCGGGGCTCCGTCCTCGGGACGGGGGCGTTATGAAAATCGACCTGCTTGTTGCTGACGACCATCCAACTGTACTCGTGGGGGTTCTTCACGAGATCTCCCGTGTGCCAAGCTTCAATGTCATTGGCACTGCAAACAATTCAACAGAAATCGTAGAGACGCTGAAGTCATCGCACTGCGATATCCTGGTGACCGATTATTCGATGCCGGGCGGCGAGTTCGGCGACGGATTAATGCTGCTGGCTTTTCTGGCAAGGCGTTTCCCCGATGTCAAGGTCGTGGCTTTCACGATGATGGACAACATAGCGATGGTGCAGGAAATGCGCAAAGCAGGTATCCGAGCCATCGTCAGCAAGAGAGACGAAGCACGACACCTGATTACCGCAATTAACGAGGTCTACGCAGGGGCGGAATATTTTTCGCCTAGTGTAAGCAATGTGCTGGGCGTGAAGCAGAATCCCCATTCTGTCGTTGAATCGCCGGTCGACCGGTTATCGCCCAAAGAGCTGGAATTCCTCCGTCTCTTTGCGTCAGGTTATTCGGTGGGGCAGATAGCCGACAATTTGCATCGCAGCAAGCAAACCATTAGTGGGCAAAAAGTCAGTGTCAAGCGCAAGCTTGGCTTGACGCGGGACGCGGATTTGTTTCGGTACGCTTTCGATTCCGGCCTGGTCATGGGGCGGGAGGGCCGCCAAGATGCGGACGTCGCCGGCGCGGGTGGGACCGGGGGGGAGGAAGCGCCCGCGGCGGAGAGTGATGAGTGAGTCCGGCAACGGGGATTGTTGCGCCACTGTCCAGCGCGTAGCCACGCTGCACCACAACCGCTTCCGCTTGATTCAGGCAGATCAGCCAGCCTCGGGATAGGACATGCCCAAAATAAGCCGGTTTCGGCCACTGGCGGAACTGCGCCATTATCACCAGCTGGTGATGTTCGGCGGCGGGGTAGTCGTTACCGTCATGATTGTCCTGGCGTTTCTCGTCAACGTCGCATTGATGGCCAGGACCCAGATCGAGCACGAACGAGACCGGTTCACTGCCAACACGAGTCTCGTCATGGATACCATCCGGGTGGGCGAGACCTACGTCCGCACGTTGCTTGGCGCCATGGAACTGGCGTTGGAACAGAACAGAGTCGCGTCGCCGGAACTGGTGAAATCGTACGTTGACGGCGGGTGCGTATTGCACGCTCCGGCAGTGTTGGGCGACGAAGCACTGCTCGTCGTTGGCCGGCCCGGGTGCCGGCAGTCGGATGCCGCGTTGCCGCGACTTCTGGGGCTTGCTCTGGTGGAGCAGCAGATGGTCGCTATCGGCAGCATGTTGCCGGGCCGCGCGGCCGGGACAGCGTATTTCTATTATCGGGATGGCGACTTCGTAGGGATGGTGGTCCGGCCTTCGCATGTCGCGGCACTGCTGGACCAGATCCGGCGCGATCGTTCGGCGCTGATGCGGGAAATACGCGTTGAAACGACGATACCTGAGCCGCCCGATGGGAGCGAACAGGCCGGGGTCTTGTCGCGCAAACTGGAGTGGCTGCCTCCCCATGTGGATCCGCTATCGGGCGAAACGGCTGTTCGCCTGGGCGGCGTCGTGCTGGATAACGGCCTCCCGTTCGCAAGGGTGGAAGTCGAATACCCGTCCCGGGTCCTGCTTCGCGCCGTGGCTTCCAGTCTGAGCCCGGGCGACGGAGACGTCGGACAGGGAACCTATCTGATATCCGATCCCGCCGGGCAAACGATGATGATCACGACGACATCCGGCAAGGAGTGGGTGTCCGTGTCGCCGTCCGGGGGCCTGGCGGTCCGGCAGACCGGCGATCATAAGGGGCTGGGCGATCTCGCGGGACATCTGGTCAGCTTCTCGCAAAGCCTTGGCGACACGGGATGGACGTTGACCTACGTCTTTTCCTGGCAGCGCATTGTCGAGGCCATCGCGAAGCACGTGCTCATCGCGGCCTACGCTTCGTTTGCGATTCTGTTGACGCTCTGGACGGCCTTGCTTCTCTTGATGAAGCGGTATTTCAAGCCCATCATGGATCAGTCCGGCCGCGTGTTCGAAAGCGAGCAACTGAGCCGAACATTGATAGAAACGGCGCCGATAGGCCTGAGTTTGATCGCAAGGGATAGCGGCGCTTCGCTTCTGAGCAGCCCCACCATGTTCAGGGTGGGGGACGCGGCGGTTGCGGCGCTTCTGGCGCAGGTGCACAAGGGGGAACTCGTGCTGCCGCCGGTGGGGCGCAATGGAGCGCAGAGAATCGTCAAACCGGTCGAGATCGAACTGGACTCGCCATCGGGCGGCACGAAAGTCTATTCCGTCAATGTCTCGTCGGCCCGATATCTCGGCCAGGACATCCTGGTGGCGGCGTTCTCCGACATTACCGAACAGAAGCAGCTAGAGACTTATCTCCAGGAAGCGAAGCAGGCGGCAGAGTCTGCCAACGCGGCGAAGTCCACCTTTGTGGCGATGATCAGCCACGAGATACGGACGCCGTTGAGCGCGATCATCGGTAATCTCGAATTGCTGGGGGATTCGCCGCTGAATCAGCTGCAACGGGCCCGGCTGGCGACGATACGCGCATCATCCGCCGGACTCCTTAATATTATCAACGACGTGCTGGACATTTCGAGAATCGGGTCCGGGCAAATGAACCTGGAGACCGTTCCGTTCAAGGTGGTGCCCGTTATCGAGCAGGCCCTCATGCTGTTCTCGCCCGTAGCCGCCGGCAAGGGAATCATGCTGGTGAGCGAGATCGACATGGATATCGCGCAGGAAATCATTGGCGATGCCAACCGGCTGGGGCAGGTCATTCACAATCTGCTCAGCAATGCCATCAAGTTCACCGCAACGGGCAGGGTCAAGGCGGTGGCGAGGATCGACGCCGGTCAGCACGCTCTCGTGATCGAGGTTCTGGATACCGGCATCGGCATGACGAAAGCGCAGATGAGCCGGATATTCGAGCCGTTTGTCCAGGCCGATGCGTCCGTGGCCAGCCGGTTCGGCGGCACGGGCCTTGGGCTTTTTCTGTGCCAGTGGTTCGTCCGCGCGATGTCGGGCAGCCTGGCCGTGGAAAGCAGCGTGGGCGTGGGGAGCCGCTTTATTGTGCAGCTGCCGCTTGGCGATCAGGTTCGTATTGCCGCCGGTACGTCGGGGCTGCATGGCAGAGCCCTGTTTCTGGTGACTTCGGATGAGTGGTGTGCGTGGGCCGTGCCCCATCTTCAGCGTTGGGGGTTGTCGGTTCTGCACCAGCGGCGCCTGGATTCATTGGCGAGCGACGAAGTGAGCCAATATGACGTGGTCGTACTCTGCAACGGCGGGTCGGCCTGGACGCAGGACAATGAAGACCGGATCGTCGACGCTGCGAAGTGGATCGTGGATTGCCAGATTGATGCGCCGGCCCGCCCGGTGCAGACGGGAAAGCTGATCACGGTTTCGACCAGCTCGATTACCGCGCTGCATGACGCCGTGTGCATGGCGTTGGCCGGGGGCCTCCATCCTGCCGCGGGTCTTGCGACCGTCGAGCCTGACGACGAGGGAACGGCCAGGCGCCCAGCATTGCGTCGGCCCGTTCGCGTACTGGCAGCGGAAGACAATCCGGTCAACGCGCAATTGCTGGCCGACCAGTTGGAGAAGCTGGGCGCCGACGCACGGGTGGTCAATTCGGGGACGGCGGCGTTGGCCGAGCTGCGCTCGAAACCATGGGACGTCCTGCTTACGGATCTCAACATGCCCGACATGCGCGGGGATGAGGTGTGCGCCGCCGCGCGCGCGGCGTTGCCGGATCTGCCGAGTTTCGTGATCACGGCACAGGCAACGGCTGACGAACGGGAGCGGTGCGTGCAGGCCGGCGCCACCGACATCCTCCTGAAGCCGGTATCCGTGCAGACGCTGTACAAGCTGTTGCGAGATCTGAACGTTTCGGAACCCGCTTCCATGGGCGAGCCACCTGAAGAGGTCGCGGAGTCGATTCCGGCCCATCTGCGCGCGAGCTTCGCGGCAACCAGCTCGAAATCCATCGAGTCGCTCCGCCGCGCGTGCGGCGATCACGACGAAGCGCAGATGCGCGCCGAACTGCATTCCCTGAAGGGCATGCTTTTCGTGACCGGGCTCAGAGCGCTGGCGGCCCGGTGCGAAGAGATGGAGGAGGCGCTAAGGCGCGGCGCCGCGGACTTGCGCGAGCCGCTAGAGGAACTCGCCGCGCAGCTTGCCGCGGTGCTCGCCGCTGGCGCTGAAAGTGCCGGTTAGCTCTATCGGGCTGTAGTTCTTACCGGCAGTTCTCTCCAGAACGCAGGATCGCGTTTCCGGACAAGTCAGGACCAGGCGCCGGCTCTCCGGGAATAGCATCATTACGTTATTGCTGACTTTTCGATGCACAGCAACGCGTGATACACGCGCCCCTGTTCGCTTTATGAAAGCGCGCCCTGCGCTTCCTTCTCTTGCATTGGCTCGCAGCCAATTTGCGAGTGAACAAAATCGCCAGATATTCCAGGTGATGTAGCGATTAATCAGAAACGGCAGGATAACAACCGACAGCGAAGTCGGTCAATTTGCTTTCTGAGAACGCTATCCGGCACTGATCGCGGTGCCGGCACATGGGAATTCGTGCTGAAAATGGACGCTGCGAAAACAACCTATTACGAAGAAAGGAATATCACGGTTGCAGTAATGTGGATGATTGCCGCCGGATTTGTATTTATATTCGGATCGTGCGCGGCACTGCTGTACCTTGGTTTTCAGCCCCAATTTACGCCGGTCCTCAACGGATATCTGGCAACGAAAACCGTGACCTACCATGTGGGCTGCTCCGGTTCCACGCAAGATGCCAGCGCGTGCCTGGCAAAGGCGCTCGATACCTGCGGGCGCAAAAAAAAATGGCACTCAAACGCTTTATGTAAGAAAAATCTCGTCGAGCGGAGAAGGAAAGCCGGTCGAAATCGCCTTCATGTGCGAACAAGATGCGGGTTCCGGTGATGGAGCAAGCTCCGGACTGCGTTGAGCCGACGGTTGAAACCGGGTTGGATAATGGTTCGCTGCGCGAGTTTAGAAATTTGCATTTTTTAAACTTTAAGCAATTCTGGTCGAATTATTGTCACCGATAAAATATAAAAAATGAAAAACCTGGGTAACTGAAGGCTGTTTCCATACTAGTCTTGATCCCGAAAGCTGCTCATCCTTCGATAATTCTATTGGTCCCGAGATTGAGGGGCGAAGAAACCAGACCCGTAGATTCAACGCGGCTCCCGGTAGTAAATCGCTAATTGATAGATGCGGTTGATGCCATTCGGTGGAATCGATTGAATGGATCTGGTCATTTTAAAGACGATGAAAATTCAGGAAAGTTTGAAAATGAAGAAGATCGCTATTGGCACGATCGCTGCTGCGATGGGTCTGGCTGCTGCTGTTGCTGCGCACGCCACTCCGGCAAGCAACGGTGGTGTGCTGACCATCAATGGTACGCTGACGTCCAACACCTGCACGGTGAGCGGCAACGGCCAGGGCACCAACTTCGCAGTGACGCTGCCGACCGAATCGGCTTCGGCACTCTCGGCCGCCGGTTCGACCGCTGGCGCAACGGGCTTCAACATCGCCCTGACGAACTGCACGCCGGGCATCAACAACGTGCACACGTTCTGGGAATACGGCTCGACGACGCTGGCCGACGGCAATCTGGAGAACACCCTCTCCGGCGCCAATGCCGCCACCGGCGTGGAAGTGCAGCTGCTCGACTACAACAACGGTTCGAAGGTCATCGACGTGAGCAAGGCCGACGGCGCGCAGAACTCGCAATCGGTCGCAATCGTCAGCAACGGCGCGACCCTGCAGTACGCAGCGCAATACTTCTCGCCGGCCGGCAGCGCAGCTGCGGGCCAGGTGACGACCAACGTTACGTACTCGATGGTCTACCAGTAATCCACTGGTATGCGGACGGGGCGCCCGAGCGCCTGTCGTCCGCAACTGTTGGTCTCGAAAAAGCAGCTGTCGCAATACCTGATCCTCCGGGTTGGGGTAGGCCTGTGGGTTGGGTCTTGTGTGCAGCTGCTTCCTTTCGCGTGACCTTGTTTGTGTTGTCCGCACTCAGATGCCAATGCCCGCACGGGTGGTGCCGCACGAATGCGCGAAACAGCATTTCACAGAATTTTGTTCTCTGGTTGAGCGTCATGAATATCCGAAAACTTCTCAGCAGCGCCATGGCCGCAGGTGCGCTGGTTCTGGGCGCGATGGTGCCCGCCATGTTACCTGTTGCGGCGCATGCATCGGTCGTCATCGCGGGTACGCGCGTGGTCTATAACGCTACGGATAGCGAAGTGACGCTCAAACTCTCCAACGCCGGCCAGTCGCCGGCGTTGACCCAGGTATGGCTCGATAAGGGCGACCCGAAGGCCGACCCGAGCAAGCTCGATCTGCCTTTCATCCTGACGCCGCCGCTCGCACGCATCGATCCGGGCAAGTCGCAGACCATCCGCATCGCCTATACCGGCGAAGCCCTGCCGAAGGACCATGAAACCCTGCTGTGGTTCAACCTGCTCGAAGTGCCGCCCAAGCCTACGGCGGATCAGGCAGGCGATAACTACGTGCAGCTTGCGTTCCGCTCGCGCCTGAAGTTCTTCTTCCGTCCGGCGGGTCTGCCGGGCAGGGCCGACGATGCACCGGACAAGCTCACGTGGCACGTGGGCGATAAGGACGGCAAGCCTGCGCTGCTGGTTTCGAATCCCACGCCCTATTACGTCACGATCATCGAAGCCCATGTGGGCGAGGGCGCACATGCACCGAAATTCGATGAAGGCGACATGGTGGCGCCCGGTGGGCAGACCGCGTTGCCGCTCTCGGCTGCTGCCGGAGCGGGGGGCAAGGTGAGTTTCACCACCCTTAACGACTACGGTGGCCCGATCAAGCACGAGGCGGCACTCCAGTAATACCACTGCGCGTTCGATTTCAGGGCGCGCGAATTCCATGTAATCAGGATTCCAAAGTAATTCTCAACTGAGCATTGCCGCGGATAGGCTTGAGTCGCGCTAAGCGAACAAAACCAGTAAAACGCTGCGAGGTAGAAGGTCCACGAGCCGGTGACTCGACGCCCCGGTTGGGGCAGTGCTGCCTGCGGACCTTGATCAGAACCATGAGCCATCAGTCACAGTCCCATTTCAATCACACGCACGCCGGTTCGCTTTCGCTTAGCCAGGCTAGTGTGGCCGTGCTGCTCGCGTTTGCGGCTGCAGCGGCCCAGGCCGGCGATCTTCCAGATGCCAGTGCGCCGGCTCAGCCGGGTCCGGCAATTTCTGTGACCGATGTGCAGAGCGCTCCACTGTCCACGTCCTCCGCTCAGCCTGCAACGAGCGGGAATGCAGTTGCTCAGGCCGCGCCGGGGAATGGCATTGCAGGTGCGCCGGCCGGCCAGAATACGCCGGCACCGGCGGCCGCACCCCAGAGCGTCGAGTTCAACACCCAATTCTTTAGCGGCACCGGAGCGGCAAGCACGGACATCTCCCGCTTCAACAAGGGCAATGCAGCATTGCCGGGCCACTATCGTGCCGCGCTCTATGTGAACGGCATCTGGATCGGTGTAGCCGACGTCACGCTGCGCGAGATCGACGGCCAAAAGAACAATGTCCAGCCGGTATTCGACCGTGATCTGCTCGCCCGCGCGGGCGTCGACATCATGCGCCTGCCGGAAGCGGCGAGCCTGAAGCTCGATGCCGTGGCCAAGGGCGATAGCGCCGTCGTGCTGCCCGAGCTGATTCCTCAAGCGACTGCAACGTTCGATCCGGGCGAGCAGCGTCTCGACCTGAGCATTCCGCAGGCCGCATTGAGCCGCAACGCACGCGGCTGGGTAGACCCGAAGTACTGGGACGACGGCGTGACGGCGGCGACGCTGCAGTACAACGCCAACGTTTACCACACGAACGGCAGCGGTTTTTCGAGCACGCAGGGGTACCTGGGTCTCAATGCCGGATTGAACGTGGGCGCCTGGCGCTTCCGGTATAACGGCAACGTGACGAGCCAGACGGACTCCGGCACGCACGTGCAGAGCATGCAAACGTATCTGCAGCGTTCGTTCACGCCCATCAAGAGCCAACTCACGCTGGGCGACTCGTACACGGACGGCGAAGTGTTCGACAGCTTCGGCGTGCGCGGCGTGCAACTGGGCACGGACGACCGCATGTACCCCGAATCGCAGCGGGGCTATGCGCCGACGGTGCGCGGCATTGCCAACACCAATGCCAAGGTTCAGGTCAAGCAGAACGGCAACATTATTTACGAAACGACCGTTGCACCGGGTGCGTTCGAAATCAATGACCTGTATCCCACCGGTTACGGCGGCGACCTGCAGGTTGTCGTGACCGAAGCCGACGGTAGCCAGCACGTTTCCTCGGTGCCGTATGCGGCGCCGGTGAACGCGCTGCGCGAGGGACGCTGGCGTTACTTCGTGACTGCGGGCGAGTATCGCGATACGAGCATTAACGGCCATCCGTTCGTGTTCGAAGGGACGTTGCAGCGCGGTCTGAACAACTTCGTCACGCTGTATGGTGGCTTGATCGGCGCCACGGATTACGTCGCGGGCGAGGGCGGGGTTGCGGTGAATACGCCTCTTGGCGCCTTTGCTGTCGACGTGACCCAGGCGAACACGAATATTCCGCAGATGCCGAGCCGCAGCGGCCAGAGTTTGCGTCTTTCGTATTCGCGCGTATTTACCCCCACGGATACGGATGTCACGCTGGCCGCCTATCGCTATTCGACCAGCGGCTATCTGAGCCTGGCTGATGCGATGACGCTGCGCGATTACGCGCAGCGCGGCATTGCTAACACCTACACCGGCATCCAGAAGGGCCGGCTCCAGCTCACGCTGAACCAGACGCTGGGCTCCTGGGGTTCGGTCTACGCGTCCGGCTATGTCCAGAACTACTGGAACCGGCAGGGCACCGACACGTCGTTCCAGGTCGGCTACAACACCAACATCCGCCGGGTGGGCGTAGGCGTTTCGGCCTCGCGCGAATACGACACCAGTTCGTCGCGATGGGACAACCGTTTCATGCTCAACCTGAACGTTCCGCTCGACATCGGTTCGACCATTGCCAACACGTCCACGAGCTATACGCACGACTCGCTCACGAATACGGACCAGATCCAGGAGAGCTTCAGTGGTGCGGCCGGCAAGGACAACCAGATCAACTATGGCGCCACGGCGGGCTATACCACCGGCGGACAGGGCGCAAGCGTGAACGCCAATGCGGGCTATCTCGCGCCGTTCACCCAGGCACGCGTCAACGCGGGCTACGCGAACGGCTATACGCAGGTGGGCGGCGGCATGACGGGCTCGGTAGTCGCCTACGAAGGTGGTGTTGCGCTCACCTCGCAGACCGGCGACACGCTGGCGGTGATCGAGGCGAAGGATGCGGTAGGCGCACGTGTGGCCAGCGCACCGGGTGTGGTGGTCGATACGCACGGTCATGCCGTGATAGCCGGCATGATGCCGTACGAACTGAATGACGCGGAAATCGACACCAAGGGGCTGCCGATGGGTGTCGAACTCAAGAGCACCGAGCAGCACTTCGCGCCAACTGCGGGTGCGGTGGTGCGCGTGAAGTTCGATACGGAATACCGCGGCCAGGCGGTCATCATGAGCCTGCGTCGCACGAACGGAGACGCCGTGCCGTTCGGTGCCGATGTTCTTGACAGCAACGGAAATAGCGTTGGCACGGTGACCCAGGGTAGCCGCGCCATGTTCTTCAGCAAGCAGGCGGCCAACGACCTGACCGTCAAGTGGGGCGAGGGCATTGGACAGAGCTGCAAGGTTCACTACGACATGCCGGTAGCCAAGAAGGGCGAGGCGATGACGACCCAGTTTGCTGATGCGAGCTGCCAATAGATGATTTACGCACAACTGGAACGTCTTAGGCGTCGCAATCGAACGAAATCACTGAAGAGAGAGCACATTGAGTATGCGCATTTTTAGATTATTTTTGGCCATCCTCGCCACAATGACAGCGGGATCGGCGTTCGCGGTAGATGGAACCATAAGTCTCTCGGGGACATTTCTGGTGCCGTCTTGCAGTATTGATAGCTCGACGCAGAATCAGACCATCAGCTTGGGTAGCGTTCCGATCACGAACTTTACTTCTGTCGGTAGCACCACCAATCCTGCGGCATTTAATTTGAATCTCGTCAGTTGTGCGCCGGGCACGAACGTCACGATGACCGTGGCGGGTACGATAGATACGGTTCCGAGTGTCCTCCAGAATACGGGCACTGCCACGAAAGTGGGTGTGCAAATCTTGAGAGCCGGCAGCATGGGTGCTACGACAGGCGCACCGCTTGCTCTCAACAACGCAATCAGTCTAGGTGCAGTCGGTACCGGAAGTACGATGACGATTCCGTTAGTTGCACAGTTTTACGGTCTCGGTGCGGTTACGGCAGGTACCGTGTCGGCAACAGCAACAGTCAACTTTACGTATAACTAATTATTTTGCTAATCGATGCGGCGTTCGAAAGAAACGGGTCTCGGTGTTCGAATCGGGTAACGCATTTTCGCTCAATGCCGATATTGGGCGTATCTAGCTAACTGAGTTTACCTATGAATTTCTTCAATGTACATAAATCTAGGTGTTGTAGCTTTCTTTTAGCTATCGCAACGTTTGCGATGGTGCTGGGAGCCAAGGGGGCATGGGCTGCCGCTGGCAGTTGCTCGGGCAGCGGTGCGTCGTACACCGTCACCATGCCGGCGAGCGTTACTGTACCCAGAGACACAACGGCCCCCACACAGTTGACCGCTTGGGTGCAAAGTGCTCAGAACACAGCCATCTACAATTGTTCGGGTGGCTCCGCATGGTACGGTATGGCTGTGGCGCCGAACGGCTTGGTTGACTCGGGGGTGACCTGGAGCAACGGGGGGCAGATGTATCACTTGTATCAAACGTCGGTGAATGGCGTAGGCTTGGCATTAGCTTTTAACGAATACAACGAGAACACCGGCAATTGGACAGGATATCTTGCAGTTAACCCGAGCGGCGCCACAGGGGCGGGTTGGAGTGGCCCACCTCCTGCTGGCTGGACCGGTGGCGGTTCCAGCGGCGGCAGTACCAATCACGGTGGTCTGATCCAAGCCGCACTTGTTAGTTACGGGCCAGTGAGCGCGGGCAGTACGAGTGGAGGTCAGGTTTTGAAGGGTGCGGCCTATGGTTCGGACGTCGGTATTCTCAGTCTCCCTTACTCGTCTTATTCGATCACGGCTACGGCAATCAACGTAGTCGCGTGTACTACACCGGATGTTACGGTGCCGCTAGGAACGCACAAGACGACCGAACTGACGGGGGTGAATACAACCACCGCAGCCGTCGGTTTTAACATCGCGCTGAATAACTGTCCGGCTGGGATCAATAAAGTTTACTACGAAATTGATAATGCGACATCCATAGCGAATGCGTCGCAATCGGTTGTGGCGTTGGACGGTACATCGACTGCAACAGGTATGGGTGTACAAATACTCAATAGTAGTGGCTCGCCGCAGACACTGGGCTCGAAAGTCCAGTATACGGGCTACAACACCTCTGGCGGTAGCTTTAGCATTCCGCTCCAGGCCCGCTACTACCAGACAGCATCCGCCGTTACACCAGGTACCGCAAATACGTCGCTGACCTTCATCATGACCTACCAGTGAACCTTCATTTGAGTGGTGATTTGATATGTGACGGTCTTCGTAGATATTTGGGCGGGGTTCCTTGTTATGTGAGTGCTCTTGTGGTGGTTGTAATGGACTCGGATCGCCGCAATTTCGTACATATAGTGAAACATCGCGATCTGTGAATCGCGATGTTTATGATACCGATATCCCGGGAACGAAAACATAATCAAACGATAGGCGCGTCGTTTCACGATTTTGCATGTTATTCCGGGTAGTCCACGATGCCGACTCTCCGCGAGGGAACGTTTATCTGGGTCCAAAGCACTGACTATCTGTCCTTCCATTTCGGCGCATTTTACGGGCTCAGTAAGCGATCTAGGCGTCTTCTTGAGCAGACGCGTCTGGAGTATCGGTAGCCGGCTACAAGATCGCCCCATTCACGGTTGTCGCGGTCTGTTGTCAGTTGGACCGCAATCCGGGTGCTGCTGCGCTTTTCTCGCAGACCGGTACGGTGCCGTACGGAGCTAGCCAGCAATGCATCTATGGTGTCGGTGCACAGTACTATCTACTTCGCGAGTGTGTATCAGCACTCTTCGGTGATCTGTATAACAACGGCCATGGTGTTGGTACGGGAAATGTGGCATCTATCGCGGGTCTGTTGCCACCGTTCTTCAAGCCCCATCAGATGGCATGACGGCAGGCATGCGTCTGCGCTTCCAAGCCGCGCGCCGCGGCACAGCCGTTTGTGACGCGCCGTGCCGACCCACCCACCGGTTGTGGGTGGGTCGGCACGGCTTTTTCCGCCTTATTTTTCCCTTTCCAGCGCTGTTGATCGACGCACCGTGGTCTGGGGACAGACCGTGCCACTCGCGGCTCGCGCGGGGCACGATTTCAATGTTCGCCGAGATGGGACCGGCGAGGATGCGTGAGCGCTAACTCGGCTATCGACTATCGGCTATCGGCTATCGCCTTTCTTCCATGGAATCGGAGCAGCGGGATGGAACAGGGGACTCCATGAAGGTGTGGGTGGCAGTCAAGTGCGTAATGGATGCGAACGTGAAGGTCCGCGTCAAGCCGGATAAGTCCGGCGTCGGCTTGGCAAACGCAAGAATCGTGAAGGCAAAGGAGAAGCCGCAGGAAACGGTTAGACCCGAGAATTCAGTGTGGTTGTCACGCTACGTCCGAAGATGTTTAAAGTCCTCGAAGCGCAGCGCAGGCTTGAAGGTGCTGGACGCAAAGACGCTGGTCGAGACGCTGAAGACCGAAGCTAAGGCGCTGTGAGGGGAGCGGATGGACATGATGCCGCTGTGCCCGAGCTTGCTTCGGCAATGTGAACGGTGGATCAAAGAATCAAGGTGGCGAATACCCGAGGCGATCTCTATGGACGCTCGGCGTCAGGGAGGTGTAATGTTCCAGCAGCGCAGCGTCGGCGAGCGAAGCGTGGCCGGCGCCGTAGCTGCCGCGCTTCCTGTCCTTTCGTGGCAACGTAAATGGTACCCGCCTACATGTCCGATCGTTCGCAACCCTGGTCCGGTGGACTGAATCCCGCCACGCTCAAACCGCTCGTCAACAGCAAGCTCAGCGTGCCGCGCAGCGGCCGGCGCATGCTGAACCGCGATTCGTTGCTCACCCGCATGCTGGCCGAGCGGCATCGCCGCGCGTTCGTGCTGCAAAGCCCGGCGGGCTACGGTAAGACGACTGCGCTTGCAACCTGGTGTCGCGCGCTGGCCCCCCTCGGCTACGACGTCGCGTGGCTCTCTCTCGACACGGACGACGATGACCCGGGCACGTGGCTCGAATACCTGCTCGCGAGCGTGGCGAAAGTCGATGCGGCGATCTCCCGCGAAGCGATGCTGCTGGACGGCTTCGGCATGGACCAGGACGGCATCGAGCGCACCGTGATCGCACTGGTGCGGGGCGTTGTTCGTCACCGGCGCGAGCTCGTGATCGCATTCGACGACCTGCATCACATCACCGACTCCCGCATTCTCCAGGCCCTGCAGTGGCTGCTCGACTACGCGCCGGAAAACCTGCATCTCGCGTTCGCTGCGCGCGGGCCCGTACCGCTGTCACTCGACCGGCTGCGCGCGCAGCATCTCACGTTCGAACTCAATCTCGGCGACCTGCGGCTTACGCCGGAAGAGGCCGAGCATTTCCTGAAGGCGCAGCTTGGCGAAATCGAGCCGGCGAGCGCGCGGCGCCTCAACGAACTGGCCGACGGCTGGGTGTCGGGCCTGCAACTCTTTTCGTTGAGTCTGAAGAAGCGGCGGCGCGCGGCGGCGCCACACGAGGTGGATCTGGCGATACGCGAGCAGGTGCGCGACGCAAGCGCGTTTTCGCTCTACTTCGAACGTGAAGTGCTCTCGAAGCTCGCACCCGTCGAACTCGATCTCCTCACGCGCGCGGCCGCGTGCGAGCGCTTTTGCGCATCGCTTTGCGTCGCGCTGTGCGCGAACGACCAGCTCGAGCGCGCCGGTGCCGCGCAGCTCCTGGAGCGCCTCGAAAACGACAATCTCTTCATCGTGCCGCTGAACCAGAGCGAGCGGGAGAACTGGTACCGGCTGCATCCGCTGCTGCGCGAAACCTTGCTCGGACGCTTCGAAAGCTGGAGCGACGGCGCGCGCCGTGAAGTGCATACGTTTGCGTGGCGCTGGTTTCTGGAACACGGTCATCTGGGCGAGGCCGTGTTTCATACGTTGAAGGCGGGCGAACCCGCGCGCGCCGCCGCGCTGATCGAGCGCTGCGCGCAGACACTCTGGCAGCGCGGCGAGATGCGCACGCTGGCGTCGCTCGTGCGGCAGCTTCCGCCCGATCAGGTGCAGTCGAGCCCCAGCCTGCGCTCGTGGGTCGCGCGGCAGCAGCTCTATCACCTTGAATTCGACGCCTGCGCGGCAACGCTGCGGTCGCTCGAAGGCGATCTGCCTGCGCAGGCCGCCGCGGACCGCTTCAGGATCGTGCTATTGCGCGCGGCGCTCGCGATCGAACGCAACGACGTGGACGGCGCGGTGGCCTTGCTGCCCGCGCTGCTCGCGCCGCCGCCGTCGGTCGAGCCCGTGGTGAACGCGGGCCTTCGGAACGCGCTGTCGTGGATCTACATCCAGTGCGGCGAATACGCGCGCGCACGCGATCTCCAGACACCGGACACCCCCGTCGCCGACATCGACGGCGAGCCTTTGCTCGGCACCGCTTCGGGCACGCTCACCGGACGCTGCCTCATGGGCCTCGCGCATTCGCTGGAAGGCGAAGTCAATCAGGCCGAGCGCATTTATCGCGCCGTGCTGCGCGAGGCCGAGCGGCGCGGCCGTTCGTGCAACCATGCGGCGAGCGCGGCGGCCGTGCTGCTCGGCGAGCTTCTCTACGAGCACAACCAGAACGACGCGGCGCGCGAACTGCTGGAAGCGCGCGTCGACGTGGTCGAGCGGCTCGGTATTCCGGACATCGCCGAGCGGGCCATGCTGGCGCTTTCGGGCGCAAGATGGGTGGCCGGTCATCGTCTCGACGCCTTCGCGCAGCTCGACCGCCTCGAAGACTACGCAACGTCGTTCGGCCTGACTCGCCTGCTTGGCGCGAGCCTGGCCGCGCAGGCGGTGCGGCGTTTGAGTCTCGGCGAATTTCACGTGGCCGGATCGTGTCTCGAACGCCTGCAGGCACTCGACGCGGCTGTACCGCCGCGCGACGGCTCGCGCTTCGACGCACTCGAACTCTCGTGCAGCAGCACCGCGATTCGCCTGCACATGGCGACCGGCGATCACGAACGCGCCGCGTTGCTGCTCGATCGCCTGATCGACTATTGCACGGCGTCGGGCCGTATCGATCATGTCGCGCCGCTGCGTTTGCAGCGCGCCGTGGTCGACATGAAGTTCGGGCGCCCGGCGGCCGCGCGCGCGAACGTGGTGGAAGCGCTGAGTCTCGGGCACCGGTTCGGTCTGCTGCGCCGGCTGCTCGATGCGGATCCGTCCGTGCTCGATCTCGTCGATGAGGCAGCGCGGCAAGCGCCGCTCGATCCCGTGCTGGGTTTCTATGTCGAGCGTCTGCGCGCCGCGTTGCCCAAGCCTTTCGACACCGCCGATAGCGCGAGAGCCGATTCGCGCCGCCGCTCGGCCATGACCGGCTTCAAGGTGTTGAGCGAGCGCGAGCTCGACGTGGTCCGCTTGCTGGGCGAAGCGCTCAGCACGAAGAAGATTGCGCGCGCGCTCGGCCTGTCGCCCGAAACGGTGAAGTGGCACCTCACGCGCATCTACGGAAAGCTGGGCGTGAGCGGGCGCGACGAAGCCGTCGAACGCATGCGCGACATGGACTGGGCGGTCGAGCCCGATAACGGCGCACCCGACGCCGGCCGCTAGACACGCAGCCTTTACGCACCCCCTATTTTTTGATCGCGCGCAAACTCACCGGGTTATCCCACCCCCCGGATTCGGGTTGCCCGCGCACACGCAACACTCCTCAAGATCGGCATACGGTCGGCCTGACGGCATTCGCCGGCAGGCTCCCGTATTCCGGTCATCCGCATTCGCCGGATGCGGACATCACAAACAGAGGAGACTTGCATGCGTGTTGTCGGTCGAAGTCTTTGTGGAGCGGCGCTGTTGTGCGCGGCGGGCGGTGCGGCCGCGCAGTCGAGCGTCACGTTGTATGGCGTGGTCGACGTGTTCATGCAGTACCAGGGCAACGGCGCCGTGCATACTTTTTCGGAGCGCAGCGGCGGGAACACCGGGTCGATGTTGGGCCTGAAGGGCAGCGAGGATCTGGGCAGCGGCTGGAAGGCCGCGTTCGACGTCGAAAACGGCTTCAACGCCAACAACGGCACGTTCTTCGTCGATTCGACCTCGATGTTCTATCGTCAGTCGTGGGTCGGCCTGACGAACGAAAAATACGGATCACTGACTTTTGGCCGCCAGTATCAGCCGAGCTTCCTGGTGGTCTATCCTGCCGATCCGTTCCGCGCGAACGAACTGTTGGCCCCGGCCGCCGCCGCCGTTGTCGCGATCGATCGCAATACGCTCGCGACACAGAGTTTCTCGGGCCGAACGAGCAACTCGATCGTCTATCAGTCGCCGGCCGTAGGCGGACTCAAGCTCTACGCGATGTATGGCTTTGCGGCAACGGCAACGCAGCCGATTCCGCAGTCGGTCGGCAACATGCTCGATGTCGCCGCGTCGTGGACCGGTTATGGCTTCTATGCGGGCTTCGGGTATCAGTACACGCATTCGGGTACGGAAACTTACCCCGGCCTTCCCGCCGCGATGAACCTGTTAGGCACGGAGCGCTTCACGGGTGCGCTCGCGTATCGCATCGGCATCGTCAACCTGCAGGCGCTCTACACGTATGCGCGTGCCGACGACGCACCCGCAAAGTCGCTCGCGGCGCTGCTGGGCGCGGATCATTCCTATAGCCTCGCGTCGTTCGGCGCGACGATCCAGGCAACGCCGTCTGACACGGTTGAAGTGTCCATGCAGGAGCGCGCGGTGCGCGGCGCGCACGACAACACGCCAGGCTTCGAGATTGGCTACGACCATAACCTGTCGAAGCGCACGGCCCTGTATGCCCGCGCCGGATACATGAAGAACAACGGCACCGCGACCACGAGCTGGCCGGGCATCACGGCCACGGCGGGCACGTCGCAGACGCTCGCCGTCGTCGGCATGACCCACCGTTTCTAGTCGTAGCGCTACTCAACATGGCGGCATCGCCAATCAAAAATCACCAGGCAAAAGGAGAATCCACGATGAAGTGCTTTCGCATCGGGCCAGTGCTCGTCAGCGCCCTGATCGTCGCCGCGCCGTTTCAGGCGCACGCGCAGACGTCCGCTCCGGCGGAGTCTGCTGCAAGTGCGCCTGCCGGCGCCAAGGAGGCGAAAGCCGCCAACCGCGCGCTGCAAAAGAGCGTGATTCGCACGCTCGCCCGCACCAGGGGACTAACCGTGACGAACATCACCGTGCGTGCGAACGACGGCGACGTCGTGCTGGAAGGAACCGTACCCGAGGCGTCGCAAATGGATATTGCGGTTCAGGCCGCACGCGGTGTGCAGGGCGTGAAGTCGGTCAAGAGCGCACTGACCCTCTCTACTTTTTAACGCGGTGCGGCGAGGCGGCGGAAGGCCGCCGCCAAAGCAGACGACCCGGAGCGGCCAGCGAGGCGCTCCGGGTCGTCTGCTTGATGGGCGCTACTCGCGCCGTCGTGCGGTTACGCCTTGTGATCTTGCGTAGCCCGCAGCGGAAGCGCCGGGGTGTTGGGGACGATCGTTTGGAGCGATCAGATAGCCGGTGACTCGCAGGCCTGCAGCGGCGTATCGAGGGCGCGGCGCGAGCGCTCCGGATGCAGCCAGCACAGCGCCAGCAGGGCGGCGGTGATGGAGAGGATCGCGCAGGTGGCGAAGCCCATCTCGCAGGCGCTTGCGACCTGCGTGCCGCGCGCCTGCACGATCGCGCCCATCACGGCCGGTGCGATCGCCGCGCCTATGCTCGCAACGGCGGTATGAATCGCGAGAATCAGCCCGCGTTGCCGGTCCGGCACGACCTCGGCCAGCAGCGCGGGGCCTACCGCGAAGCAGACCGTCGGCAAGGCCGCGCCCACGGCGAGCAGCAGCACCTTGGCGCTCGCCCCGAACGAGAAAAGAAGGGGCGCGACGTAGAGCGCACTGCTGGCGAGCAACGCGACGCTGACGACCTGAACGCGCGCAACGCGCGTTGAGATGCCGCGTCCGAGCATGAACTGCGACAGTCCGCTCACGCCGACACTAACGGGCGCCGCCGTGACGATGACGAGCGCGAACCAGCGGCCCGCGGCGATGTTCGAAAAGCCAAGTCCTTTTTCTAGGTACGCGGGCAGCCAGGTGAAGACCAGACCCAGCGACCAGTAAGCGGCGAAGCCGAGCAGAAACACGCAGAGGACCGAAGGATCGCAGAGCGTCGTCCGCAGCCTGCGCTCGGGGGCAACGGGATCGCTCGCTTCGCTGGCCAGCGAAGCCGCCGCTGTCGTGCGCGGTGTGGCGAGCTTGCCTTCGCGCCCGAAGCACAGCCAGAGCAGGCTGCCGAGCGCGCCGATCACGGCGAGCAGCACGAAGTTCATGCGCCAGCCCCAGTGCTGCGTGATATGCGGAATCACGAGCCCGGCAAGCAGCAGACCGAGCCCGGCGCCCTGGCTCACGACGGCGACCGGCAGGTTGCGCTTGCGGTCGGGAAACCACTTGTAGAGCGCGTGGATCGTGGTAGGCGAGAAGGGCCCCTCGGCGGCGCCAAGCAAGAGCCGACAGACGAACAGCGAGAGCGCGCTCGCTGCGAATGCCTGGGGAATCTGGACAAGCGCCCATGTGACGCTCATCGCCAGCAGCAGCCAGCGCGTCTGCATGCGGCCGGCCAGCATGCCGACGGCGATCGTCGAGAGCGAGAACAACCAGAAAAATCCGCCCGCGATCACGCCGAATTCGGCGGGCGAGAGGTGCAGCGCCGCCATGAGCGGCACGGCGACCATGCCGATCACGATCTTGTCGAGAAAGTTGATGAGCGTGAGTACGGTCAGCAGGACGGTCATGGTCCATGCCGCACGCGGCTGGAAATCGGACGAAGCAGTCATGGCAAGTCTCGTTGGCCCGCTTCGCGGGGACACGCGCCGTCTCGTCCATTTCCGTTTGACGCAACGGAAGTTGGCGTTGACGGATGAGATTCAACTTCTGTCGCCGCCTGGCCGGCGCCGTTGCGGCGCCGGCCGGGAGAGTGGGGCACGCACGCCCGATCACGGCGCTCCGGCAACGGACACGACCTGCCCGGTAATGTAATTCGACTCCGGCAGACAGAACAGATACACCGCGCCTGCCGCTTCCTCCGGCGTGCCGCCGCGACCGAGCGGACAGCGCTGCGCATGGGTCTTGAGCAGATCCGGATTGATCCCCACGCGAATGTCGCGGCCCTCGATCTTGACCGTTGCGCCTTCCTTCGCGTCGGCGTCGGTCATGCGCGTGTGAATGAGGCCGAACGCCACCGCATTCACGTTCACCTTCATGCGGCCCCACTCGCGGGAGAGCGCGCGCGTCATGCCGATCACCCCGGCCTTCGCGGACGAGTAGTTCATCTGCCCCGCGTTGCCGTTGAGCCCCGACACCGAAGAGATATTCACCACCTTGCGGAAGATCTCCTGCCCCGCGGCCGACTCGGCCTGGTATTTCGCCTTGATGTGCGGATACGCGGCGCGCAGGATGCGGAACGGCGCGGTGAGGTGGCAGTCGAGTATCGCGTACCACTGCTCGTCGGTCATGCGCTGAATGACGTCGTCCCACGTGTAGCCGGCGTTGTTGACGATGATGTCGATGCCGCCGAACGTCTGGACCGCCGTGTCGATATAGCGCTGCGCGAAGTCCGGCGCGGTGACGCTGCCCACGCAGGCAACCGCTTCCGACCCTGCCTGCCGCACCGCTTCCACGGTCTCGTGCGCCGGGTCGGCGTCGAGATCGTTCACGACGATGCGCGCCCCTTCGCTGGCCAGCTTCAGCGCAATGGCCTGGCCGATGCCTCGTCCCGAACCGGTGACGAGCGCGACTTTTCCGTCGAGTTTGCCCATGCTTTCTCCGTCTCTTTCAATGATTTAGAAGGCGATCACGGCCGTGCCGGCCACCCTGGTTTCGCCGTACTGGTTCGCGGTCTGGATGTCGAGGCGCACGCGCTTTTCGCCGGCGCTTTCGTACTTCTCCACGATCTTGCCGGTGCAGGTGATCTGGTGGCCGAGATGCGTGATGCCGACAAAACGCACGCCGAATTCGCGCAACTGCCGCTGATCGACCCACTGCGTAAGGAAGCGGCCGAGCCAGGCCATCGAGAGCATGCCGTGCGCGAACACGTCGGGCATGCCGGCCTTGCGCGCGTAGTCGAGGTCGATGTGGATCGGGTTGTGGTCGTTCGAGGCGCCCGCGAAGAGCGCGAGCGTCGTGCGGTTGACCGGCGCAAGCGTCAGCGGCGGCAGCGTGTCGCCGACCTGCAGCGTATTGAAGTCAGGATTGCTCATCGAATTGGGCCTCTTCAGAGGTTGCGGTGAACGATCACGGCGCGCAGGTCCGCAACGTGTTCGCCTTTCGCGTTGGTGACGCGCGTTTCCTTCACGATGAAGGTGAGCGCGCCGTCTTTCTTGTCGTAGATTTCCGTGATGCGCGGCTCGAACAGCAGCCGCTCGCCGGCATGGGCGGCACGGTGATAGACGAACGACTGCTCGCCATGCAGGATGCGCGAGGGCACGATGCCGATCTCCTCGCGCCAGCCGGCTGCGGGCTGCGTGAGTTCCAGCGAGAACAGGAACGTGGGCGGCACGGGCAGGCCGGGATGCCCGGCGTCGCGCGCGGCCGCTTCGTTCGTGTAGACCGGACGGGTTTCGCCGGTCGCTTTCGCGAAGAGGGCCAACTGGCCCGGCTCGGCGCTCGCGTGGAACGAGGGCAGCGCCCGGCCGATGAATGACTTGTTGATCATGTCGACGACAATCGAAGGAGGAGTGAAAAGGGCGCGCGGGGCGCACCGGGGGCGCGTCAGGCGGTTTTCCGGTAGGCCGTGACGACGCACGCGCCGCCAAGCCCCAGGTTGTGCTGAAGCGCGATCTTCGCGCCCGGCACCTGGCGCTCGCCCGCCGTGCCGCGCAGCTGCTGCACGAGCTCGAAGCACTGCGCGAGGCCGGTCGCGCCAAGCGGATGCCCCTTCGAAAGCAGCCCGCCGGAGGGGTTGACGATCCAGCGCCCGCCATAGGTGTTGTCGCCGTCCTCGACGAGCTTCTCGCCTTCGCCGTCCTTGCAGAGGCCGAGGCCCTCATAGGTCAGCAGCTCGTTCTGCGCGAAGCAGTCGTGCAGCTCGATCACGTCGACGTCTTCAGGGCCGATGCCCGCCTGCTCGTAGACGAGACGAGACGCCGACTTCGTCATGCCCACGCCGACGAGGTCGATCATCGAGGGGGCTTCGAACACGCTGGGGTCGTCGGTGGTGAGCGCCTGTCCGGCGATCGCCACGTCGGCGCGCAGCCCGTGCTTGCGCGCGAATTCCGCCGAAACGACGATCGCCGCCGCCGCGCCGCAGGTGGGCGGGCAGGCCATCAGGCGGGTGAGCACGCCTTCCCAGATCATCGGCGAGGCCATGACGTCCTCGGGCGTGACGACGGTGCGGAAGATCGCCAGCGGATTGCGCGCCGCGTGCCGGCTCGCCTTGGCACGAATCTTCGCGAACGTTTCGAGCTTCGTGCCGTACTGTTTCATGTGCGCCAGGCCGGCGCCCGCGAACATGCGAATCGCGCCTGGCAGATCGTTCTTCGGCAGCAGGTCGGCCGCCAGCGCCTGGAAGCGCGCCATGGCGCGCGGGCGGTCGTCCCAGTGGCTTGCGAGCGCGCCCGGTTGCATCTCTTCGAAGCCGACGGCGAGCGCGCAGTCCACCATGCCGCTCTTCACGGCCTGGTGCGCGAGATAGAGGGCGGACGAACCCGTCGCGCAGTTGTTGTTGACGTTGACGACGGGGATGCCGGTCATGCCGACGCGGTAGAGCGCGGCCTGGCCGCAGGTCGAATCGCCGTAGACGTAGCCGGCGTAGGCCTGCTGCACGGCGCCGTAGGCGAGGCCCGCGTCTTCCAGCGCCTGGCGGATCGCCTTTTCGGCCATCTCGTCGTAGTGGGCGCTCGCGCCCGGCTTCATGAACGGAATCATGCCGACGCCGGCAACATGGACATTGCGTGTCATGCTTGTGTCTCCTTTTATATCGAATCGGTCGGGTTCAAGGCGGCGCTCAGAGCGCGCGAGAGATCAGCTCGCGCATGACTTCGCTGGTGCCGCCGAAGATGCGGTTCACGCGGGCATCGACGAATGCGCGCGCGATGGGGTACTCCAGCATGTAGCCGTAGCCGCCATGCAGCTGCACCATCTCGTCGAGCGCCTTGCCGAGCGTTTCGGTCGCGAAGAGCTTCGCCACCGCGGCCTCTTCGAGCGTGAGCCGGCGGCGCAGGTGTTCGGCGAGGTAGTGGTCGACCAGCGTGCGCACGGCGATCGCCTGCGCCTGGATGTCCGCGAGCTTGAAGCGCGTGTTCTGGAAATCCCACACGGTCTGGCCGAATGCTTTGCGATCCTTAACATAGGCGATCGTTTGCGCGAGCATCGTTTCGAGGCGCGCGGCGGAGACGAGCGCGATGGTCAGGCGTTCCTGCGGCAGTTCGGCCATGAGATAGCGGAAGCCCTGGCCTTCTTCGCCGAGCAGGTTGCCGGCCGGCACGCGCACGTTGTCGAAAAAGAGCTCGGCCGTGTCCTGCGAATGCAGCCCGACTTTCTCCAGCTTGCGGCCGCGCCGGAACCCTTCGCGATTCGCCTCGACGACGATCAGGCTGATGCCCTTGGCGCCTGCCGCCGGGTCGGTCTTGCAGACCACGACGAACAGATCGCCGATGATTCCGTTGCTGATGAAGGTCTTGCTGCCGTTGATGACGTACTCGTCGCCGTCTCGCACGGCAGTCGTGCGGATCGCCTTCAGGTCGCTGCCGGTGCCGGGCTCGGTCATCGCGATGCCGAGGATCGTTTCGCCGGTGCACGCGCCGGGCAGCCAGCGTTGCTTCTGCGCTTCGCTGCCGATGCGCTCGATGTACGGTGCGATGATGTCCGAGTGCATGTTGAAGGTGACGCCGGAAACGCCGCAGCGCGCCGCTTCCTCGGCCATCACCGCGCAGTGCCCGTAGTCGCCGCCGCCGCCGCCGTACTCGGTCGGCAGTCCGACGCACAGCAGGCCCTCGCGCCCCGCGTTGCGCCAGACCTCGCGGTCGACGAGGCCTGCCTTGTTCCAGTCGGCCAGATGCGGCACGCACTCGCGCTCGTAGAAGCGGCGCACGGTGGTGCGGAACATCTCGTGGTCCTCGCGGAACACATTGCGTTGTATCTGCATATCGGAATCCTCTTGTCGACGCCGTTCCTGTTGCCTGTTTTTTTGGGCGGCCGCGCTGCCGGGCGGCGTGCCGCGGATAGCTGAGGCCCCGCTTCCCGGGTACCCCCTGCAGAAACGATGGTCCCCGCTTCGTTCGGTCCGAAAGCCACCGCCGATGGGGGGGCGCCGGCAGGGCGGCAGCGGTCCGTGTCCACGCCGCACTCCGGCGGTTAAGGGAATACCCCCGGTGGGGTGAGTGCGCCCCCCAACTCCGGTGGTTTTTGCCGCCTGCGTCGCTCCTACGCTTCATGCACGCTGGCGCCGGCCGGATGGCACCGGCCTGCCACCGTGCGATCCCTTCCCGAACGAGACCACCATGACCGAACCCGCCAATGCGTCACGCCAGCCTGTCCACACGCGCCAGGTCGTCTGCACCGGTTATGTCCGCGACGACGGCCTCCTCGAGATCGAAGGCCGGCTTCTCGATACGCGGTCCCGGCACGCCAGCCTGTTCTTCAAGGACGTGCCGGCCGGGAACGCCATTCACGCCATGCGCGTCGTCGTCACCGTCGACCAGGAGCTCGTGGTCCGCCATATCGAAGCGCAGACGGATACGGGGCCCACGCCGTATTGCGCGCAGATCAATGCGGCCTACCAGCGGCTCGTGGGCATTGCGTTCCGCGGCGGTTTCATGAAGGACGTGAAGGCGCGCCTGGGCGGCCCGAACGGCTGCACGCATCTGACCGAACTGCTTGGGCCGATCGCCACGACGGCGGTGCAGACCCGCATGGCCCTGCAGAGCGCCGGGCGCGCCGCGGCGGGCACGCGGCCCTCCGGGGACGACGTGCGCGTGAGCGCCATGCGCGACACGTGCTACGCATGGCGCGAGAACGGCGAAGTCATGCAGATCGTGCGGGCGAAGGACACGCGTGCGGACCTCGCCACGCGAGAGGGCAAGTAGCCGGCGAGGCTACAATGGGCCGGATCGCTGCCTGGCCGTGCCGGCAGCCACCGGGATCGGGTGGTTCAGCCGGCCGTGCGACTCGCTATCGTGACTCACGAGAGGCGTTCGCGACGATATCGTTCCGGGGCCTCCGAACCCGAACACCAAGGGGCGCGCCGCTCACGACGCAGCGCCCGCACAGGAGACAACGCGCAATGACCCCATCCACGGCCAGTTCCCCGTCGACGCCTGCTTATCGCCCGATACGCACCCCGTTGCGGCGCACGCTTGTCGAGCGGCGCGACGACGGCTGCCTGATTCTGCGTTCGGAGCACCCGCTGCCCGATATTGCGCAAACGAGCTTTGCCGACTTCATCGAGCATTGGGCCGGGGCACGCGCGGATACGGCGGTGCTCTGCGAGCGGGATAGCGGGGGCGAGTGGCGCTCGCTGTCGTGGCGGGCGCTGTGGCAGCAGGTGCAGTCGGTTGGCGCCGCGTTGCTGGAGCTCGGGCTGAACCAGGAGCGCCCGCTGATGCTGCTGTCCGGCAATTCGATCGAGCAGGCGGTGATCCTGTTCGCGGCGGAGTACGTCGGCATTCCGAGCGCGCCGGTTTCGCCGGCCTATTCGACGCTCAGCAAGGACTTCGCGCGGCTCAAGGGCGTGCGCGATCTCGTGCCGCCCGCCGCCGTATTCGTTCAGGACGCCGCAGCAGTGGCCCGGGCGCTCACAGCGCTCGAACCTGGCGACGTGCCCGTGATCGCGGTGAACGGCGCGACGGGCGGCCAACTGGACTGGGCCGCGCTTGCCGCGACGGAATTGACGGGCGCACGCCGCGCGGCTGTCGCGGCCGCGCATCGTGCTGTCCGCCCGGATTCCACGCTGCGCGTGCTGTTCACGTCCGGCTCGACCGGCGTGCCCAAGGGCGTGAACCTCACTTACCGCAACGTGAAGGCAGTGACCGCGTACTTTTCCGAGAACCTGGCGTGGCTGCTCGACATGAAGCCCGTGTTTCTGGACTGGCTGCCGTGGCATCACGGCCTGGGCGGCATCCTGAATCTGGGCCGCTCGATCCAGTTCGGCGCGACTCACTACATCGACGACGGCCGTCCGCTGCCGGGCATGATCGAGCGTACCGTGCGCAATTTGCGCGAAGTCGCGCCGACCATCTTCACGAGCGTACCGTCCGCGTGGACCGTGCTGGCGAACGAGATGGAGCGCGATCCCGAGCTGGCGCGCAATCTGTTCTCGAACGCGAGCTTTTTCGGCTATGGCGGCGCGAGTCTGCCTGCCGACGTGTGGGAACGCATTCAGCGCGTGGCCGTGGCCACGACGGGGCAGCGCATTGCATTCCTTTCGGGTCTCGCTTGCACGGAGACTTGCGCCGTGGGCACGCATTGCGGCTGGCCTTCCGACACCGTGGGCAACATCGGCGTGCCGGTGCCGGACATGGAAGTGAAACTGCTGCCGCTCGAAGGCGGCGATGGACGCTACGAAATCCGCATGCGCGGGCCGAGCGTGTTTGGCGGATATGTCAAGCATCCCGAACTAACGGCAGCCGCGTTCGACGAAGAGGGCTTTTTCCGCCTCGGTGACGCGGTGCGCCTCGCCGACGCCGCGGACCCTTCAAAGGGTCTGCTGTTCGCGGGCCGCGTGGTCGAGGATTTCAAGCTCGCCAATGGCACGTGGGTGCGTACCGGCGCCGTGCGCCTCGCGCTGCTCGACCGCTGCGCACCGCTTTTGACCGATGCGGTGATTTGCGGCCACGACCACGACTATCTGGCCGCGCTCGCGTGGCCGAACGTGGCGGCGTGCCAGCGCCTCGCGCCGGAACTCGCCGGGCTCGATGCGGCGGCGCTCGCGCAGCATCCGCTCGTGGTGGCGGCGCTGAGCGAACGGTTGCGGCACCCGGGCACGCACGCGGCGAGTCTTGCCGTCGAGCGCCTGATGCTGATGGCGGAGCCGCCTTCGATGGATGCCAATGAAATCGCGGACAAAGGCTATGTGAACCAGGCTGTGACGCGAGCACGCCGTGCGCATTTGGTCGAGGCGCTTTATCGAAGCGAGCCCATGACACACGTTGCGTGTGCGCGATGATCTGAAGTGCGGTAAAGGAAAAGGGTTGCGCTCTCGATGAGGGCGCAACCCTTTTTGCTGCGGCCGCGGGCTCGGTGAAGCTGAGCCGGATCTTCGCGGCCGTTGCCGAAACGATCAGTTCTTGCCGTAAAGCGTGACCACGCAAGCGCCGCCCAGGCCGATGTTATGCTGGAGCGCCAGATTCACGCCTTCCACCTGGCGCTTGTCGGCGGTGCCGCGCAGCTGATGGGTCAGCTCGTAGCACTGCGCGAGACCCGTTGCGCCGAGCGGATGCCCCTTCGAAAGCAGGCCGCCGGACGGATTCGTGACAACGCGGCCGCCGTAGGTGTTGTCGCCGTTCATCACGAACTTCTCGGCTTCTCCGGTGGGGCAGAAGCCAAGCGCTTCATAGGTCAGCAGTTCGTTGTGCGCGAAACAGTCATGCAGTTCGCACACGCGAATATCCTCCGGGCCAACGCCCGCGTCTTCATAGACCTTGCGTGCGGCGGCGCTCGCCATGTGGCTGCCCACGTAGCTGATCATCGAGGGCGGGTCATAGGACTCGGCGGGGTCTGTCGTGATGGCTTGCGCGAGGATCACGACGTCGCTGCGCAGGCCGTGCTTCTTCGCGAACGCTTCCGAAACGACGACGGCGGCGGCAGCGCCGCAGGTGGGCGGGCAGGCCATCAGCCGCGTCATCACGCCGGGCCACATCACCTTGTCGGCCATCACGTCTTCCGTCGTCACGACGTTGCGGAACATGGCGAGCGGGTTATTGGCGGCATGGCGGCTTGCCTTGGCGCGAATCGCGGCAAACGTCTCCATTTTCGTGCCGTAACGCTGCATGTGCTCTCGCCCCGCGCCGCCGAACGCGCGCAACGCTTCGGGCATGCCCACGGCGTCCTCCGTGAGCGCGTGCGCCATGGGCATGAAGCGCGCGCGGGTGGGCGGCCGGTCCGGCCAATAGGACCTTAGCGCGCCGGCTTCCATCTGCTCGAAGCCGAGCGCGAGCGCGCAGTCCACCTCGCCTCGCGCCACGGCCAGGCGCGCGAGATAGAGCGCTGTCGAGCCGGTCGCGCAGGCATTGTTGACGTTGAACACCGGAATGCCGGTCAGGCCGACCTCGTAAAGCGCGGACTGGCCGGAGGTGGACTGGCCGTATGCGAAGCCGACGTACGCGTGCTGCACCTGCGCGTAGTCGATACCCGCGTCGGCGAGCGCCAGCCGCGTGGCCTGCGCACCCATGTCCACATAGCTCGGGCTGGTGCCGGGTTTCGTGAAGGGAATCATGCCGACACCGCAGACATGCACTTTTTCGCTCATGGTTTCTCCAGTCTTGATTCGAAGGTCGGTGAGTGGGGGTTAGGGATGGGGGATCACGTTCCGTTGTCGGGATGATTCGCAATCCCAAGTTCATCGAGAATCGCGGCGGTATGTTCGCCGCGCTTTGGAATAGGCGGCGGCGTCCAGGCAGGCTCGCCGACGAATCGTGGCGCGGCGGCCGCCTGCCTGACGCCGTCGCGTTCGACGTAGATTTCGCGGGCGCGGATGTGCGGATGCCGGGCGGCTTCGTCGGGCGACAGTACGGGGGCGAAACACGCGTCCGTGCCTTCGAGGAGTTCGCACCATTGCTCGCGGGTCCGTTGCGAAAACAGTTGTGCGAAGCGTTCGCGCAGCGCTGGCCACGCGTCGGCATCGTACTGGCGGCTGAAGTCCGCGTCGTCCGCGAGACCGAGCTTGTCGAGCAAGATCCGGTAGAACTTCGGTTCGAGCGCTTGCACGCTGATCCAGCCACCGTCCGCGCAGCGATACGTCCCGCTCCAGTGCGGTCCGTCGAAGAGGCTCTCGCCGCGCTCGCTTTTCAGGTAGCCGGCTGCGGCCTGCGCAAGCAGCAGGTTCATCATGTGTGCGCTGCCGTCCACCATGGCCGCGTCGATCACCGCGCCCTGGCCTGTCGTGCGCGCGCGCAGGATCGCGGCGAGCATGCCGACCGCGAGGTACAACGCGCCGGCGCCGATGTCGCCGAGCAGCGTGGGGGGCGGGCAGGGCGCTTGTCCCGGCGGGCTTGCGTACCAGAGGGCGCCGGACAGCGCCGTGTAGTTGATGTCGTGCCCGGCTGCCTGAGCGAGCGGCCCGTGCTGACCCCAGCCCGTGATGTGGCCGTAGACGAGGCGCGGATTGACGGCGAGGCATTGGGCAGGGCCGAGCCCCAGGCGATCGGCGGTGCCGGGCCGCATGCCTTCGATCATGCCGTCGGCGCGGCGCACGATCTGCAAGATCCGTTCGCGGTCGGCTGCATTCTTGAGGTCGAGCGCGATCGACCGCTTGCCGCGGCGCGCGATGGCATGGCGCTCGCCCACCTTCGGTGCTTCGTCGCCTGCGGCAGCGTCCGGCGTACCGGCAGGCCGCTCGACCAGTATCACGTCCGCGCCGAGATCCGCGAGCAGCATCCCGCAGAACGGCCCCGGCCCGATGCCGGCCAGCTCGATGAGGGTAACGCCCGAAAGCGGCTTCATTGCGTGGCTCCCGTGTTCAGGGTTCAGGCCGCGAACACGGCGGGATCGATATCCAGACACGGATGCAGCGGCATACCGGCCGCGATCTTCGTGAGTGCGGCGCCGATGATGTTCTTGTGGATCTCGCTCGTGCCTTCGCCGATCTGGTTGAATTTCGCATCCCGCACGAAGCGCTCCAGCGGGTATTCCTTCAGGTAGCCGTTCGCGCCGAGCAGTTGCAGGCAGTCGATCGACACCTTCATGCTCAGGTCGGTCGCGAGCATCTTGGCGATCGAGCCGTGCAGCGCGACGTCGGCATCGCCGCGGTCGTAGCGGCGCGCAGCCGCATACACGGTGCAGCGCACGGCTTCGATACGCGCGCCCATGTCGGCGATCATCCACTGGACGCCCTGGTGGTCGCTGATCGGCTGCCCCTTCACCTGGCGCCGCGACGTGTACTGCGTGGCGATCTGCAGCGCGGCCGTCATGCGTCCGAGCGCGATAGCCGCGTGACTGATGCGCGCGCGCAGGAGCAGGTCTTGCGCGATCGTCATGCCCACGCCGCGCTCACCCAGTTGCCGCTCCGGCGGCACGAACACGTCTTCGAAGCGCAACCCGGCAATCGGCAATCCATACCAGCCTAGCTTCGGCACGTCGTCGGACACCGTCAGACCGGCCGACTTCCGGTCGACCAGATACGACAGCAGATGCCGCGTGCCCGGCGGGCTGTTCGGTTCGCGTGCGATGACAACAAAGTAGTCCGAAACGTTGGCGCGCGTGATGAACTTCTTCACGCCGGTGATCCGCACGCCGCCCTCGACCGGGCGCGCGATCGTCTTGAGGTTGCCGAGGTCCGATCCTGCGTGCGGCTCGGTCAGCGCGAACGCGCACTGCCGCTCCCCGCTTGCAAGCCGCGGCAGCACCTCGCGCTGCAGCTCCTTGCTGCCGGCCACGATGATCGCGCTGGCCGAGCCGTCGGTGCCGACCAGCATCGCGGCCGCCGCGCTGCACGCGCGCGCCAGCTCTTCGACGATGCGCGCGCGCAGCATCATCGTGGCGGCGATGCCGCCGTATTCGCGCGGAAAGCCGTTCGCGATCAGCCCTTCCCGGCTCAGCAGACGGAAGGTGTCCCAGGCAAACTTGTCTTCGCGGCCGACGCTGTTCGCCTTCGGACCGATTTCCTCGGTGACCAGTTGGCGGACGCGTTCGAGCACGGCCGATTCCTCGGCATTCAGTTCGACGAATGGATGGTGGTCTGCGCTCAAGGGCATGGTGTCCTCTTCGGTATGGGTTGGCCGGCCCTGCGGGCTCGCTTGATTGAGGTATTGGCTCCATTGAACGTCATTCGCGGGATGCTTTCGATGCGTCGCGATACGCGCATTGCACGTGGCTATGCGGGCCGGACATATGGCTGTATGCTCGCGCATGACTTGCCGATTTGCCCCAGCGACTTGCCCCAGCGAGTTGCCCCAACGATTTCACCGACTGACGAAGCGGCGCCGAACATGACCTTGCTCGATAGAGACCTGGAGTACTTTCTGGCGATTGCCAGTCATGCGTCGCTCGCCCAGGCCGCCGTGTCGCTCGACGTGTCGCAGCCCACGCTCAGCCGCTCGATCCAGCGCCTCGAACGTCACTTCGGCGTGCCGCTGCTCGAGCGCACGGCGCTCGGTGTCGAGCCCACCGAGGCCGGTTCGCGGCTCCTCAAGCGGGCGCAGGTGGCGAAGGTTGCGCTGGACGACATCAGCCGCGAGATCAAGGAACTGGCCGATGGACTCGCCGGCCACGCGCGAGTGGCCAGCGGCTACACGCTCTGGCCGCTGGTGTCCGGTGCGCTGGTGCCGCAGCTCAGGATCGAGCGCCCGGTCTCCACGCTCACGCTCGATGTGATGATTGCCGACGAGATCTTGCAGGTGGTGGAGGCGGGCGAATACGACTTTGGCGTATGCGTGCTGCCGAGCGAACTGCCCTTCGCGCTGGAGGCTGAAGAGCTGATGCGCGACGAACTCGTGCCCGTGGTGCGCAAAGGGCATCCGCTGACGGCGCGCGGCGCGACGCTGGCGGAATTGCGCAAGTATCCGTGGATCGGCTTTCGCTCGAAGGTGGGGACTTACGACGCTGTTGTCGCGATGTTCAACGAAGAGGGGCTGGCAGCGCCGGAATATGCGGTCGAGACCAGCATCTACGAGGTCGCGTTACAGGCGGCGGCACGCTCCGATTTCGTGACGATGGCGCCCAAATGGCTGGCGGGTTGGCGCCCGGGAGGCTTTACTTCGCTGGAGGTGCTCGATCTGCCGGGCGTGGCGTACCGCCGGCATATCGGTATCGTTACGCGGCGCCATGCTTACCTGGGGCCAATCGCGCAGCGCGCGATGCAGCTCATTCGGGAAACCTTGTTACAGGTGCAGAGCCGCTCGCAAGAGTAAGCGGCTGATGGAGGCAAAACGTCGCCGCGTGTCCCGGCTTGTGCGGGTTCACGCGGCGGCGTGAGCCGTCACGAGGTCAGCGCCCGCTGCAGAACGGCGACCGAGACGGCGTCATGCGCGTCGCTATTGCCAAACAGCAGATCCGCCACCACCGCGCGCTTGAAGTAATGACCCACGGCGTACTCCTCCGTCATGCCGATGCCGCCGTGCAACTGGATCGCCTGACCGCACACATACTTCGCCGCGCGCCCGATCAGCGCCTTCGCCATCGAAACGGTGTGATCGCGCCGGGCCGCATTGTCGTTTTCGATCGACGCGAGCAGCGCATAGAGCATCGAGCGCGCGACTTCCAGCTCGGCGCTCATGTCGGCAATGCGGTGCTGCAGCGCCTGGAAGCTGCCGATCGGGACTCCGAACTGTCGTCTCACCTTCAGATACTCGGCGGTCATTTCGATGGCCCTTTCCATGGCGCCCACAAGCTCCGCCCCGAGCGCGGCGACCGCGTGCGCAAGTCCGTGCCGCAGCGCCGGGAGACCGTCGGCGCGCAGGCCGAGCCGCTGGTCGGCTTGCACGCGGACCTGCGCGAATTCGAGCGCCGATGCGCTACTGCCGTCGTGCAACAGATAAGCGCGTTCGGTCACGCCCGGGGTGCCGGCGTCCACGACGAAGAGCGCGAGCTGGCCCGGTTTGCCGGCCTCGTGAATGCGCGCTGAGACGATGTATCCGTTCGATCCGCGCGCGCCGAGCACAAGCGATTTGCGGCCATTGAGCAGATAGTCGTCACCGGAAAGTGTCGCCTGCATCTCGACGACGGCCGGATTGCCGTTCGACGCCGCTTCGCACCAGGCGAGCGCGAAGCGCGCTTCGCCGCTCGCGAGCGGCGGCAGCCAGCGCGCCTGCTGCTCGGGTGTCGCTGCCGCGGCGAGCGTTTGCGCGGCGAGCACCGCGCAGCCCAGATAAGGGTCGATCACGAGGCCTCGGCCGAGCTGCTGGGCGATCAGCGCTGTATCGAGCACCGAGCCGCCGAGGCCGCCGCCCGATTCGGGCAATGCGGCCGCGAGCCAGCCGTTATCGGCGAAACGCTGCCAGTTTTCCGCGCTGCCGCCGCGGCCGGCCTGGACGAGCGCCGTGCGCGCGGCGAACCCATAAGACTTGTCGATGAAACGGCGCACGCTGTCCTGAAGGAGCTGCTGCTCGTCGGTAAGAGTGAAGTTCATGGCGATATCCGCTTCAGAGATCGAGAATCGATCGGGCGATGATGCTGCGTTGAATCTCGCTGGTGCCGCCGTAGATGGTCGTGGCGCGCCGGAAGAACATCTCGGCGGCCATGGCCTGCACTTCGGCTTCGGGCTTCGAGGCCTGCATGCCATCGGCAGCCTCGTCTTCGGCCAGGCGCGAGACGGCGGCCTGCTCGCCGAGCGATTCGACGAGGAACTCGCTCAAGCGCTGCTGCAATTCGGTGCCGCGTATCTTCAGGATCGAGCCCATGGCGTGCGCGGCGGGGCTGTGGTCGGCCTCCATGGCCGCCACCCGCTGCACGAGCACGGAGATCGCCAGCACCTCGGCTTCCAGCCGCGCGAGGCGCAGCGCAAACTCGCTGCGGGCAAGCAACGGCGCGTTGTCGACATGGCGATTACGCCCGGTTTCCTTCAGGAGACGCAGCAGCCGCAGCAGCGCGGGCAGGTCGGCGGTGGAAGCATGCTCGTTGTTCAGCAGGAACTTGGTGAGCTTCCAGCCCTCGCCCGGCGCGCCGACGAGATTGCCGGCCGGCACGCGCACTTTGTCGAAGAAGGTTTCGTTCAGGTGGTGCCGGCCGTCGATGCTGATGATGGGGCGCACCGTGACGCCCGGCGTCTTCATGTCGACGAGAAGGAAGCTGATGCCGAGCTGCTTCTTCGCCTCGAGGTCGGTGCGCACGAGCAGGAAAATCCAGTCCGCCTGGTGCGCGTAGCTGGTCCAGATCTTCTGGCCATCCACCACATAGTGGTCGCCGTCGAGCACGGCCTGGGTGCGTAGCGAAGCGAGATCCGAGCCCGCCCCGGGCTCGGAGAAGCCCTGGCACCACAGCCGTTCGCCGTTGAAGATCGCCGGCAGATGCTCGGCCTTTTGCTCGGGCGTCGCGAAGTGATTGAGAACCGGCCCGACCAATTTCTGCGCGAAGTTGTCCTGCGTAGGCGCCCCCGCGGCCGCGCATTCCTCGTCGAACACGAGACGCTGCTGCACGGTCCAGCCCGTGCCGCCGTGCTGTTTCGCCCAATAGGGCGCGCCCCAGCCGTGCTCGTTCAGGATGCGCTGCCAGCGCATCAAGTCGGGGCGTTGCGAGCGCGAACCGCTCTTGCGGCCGGCGAGTTCGGCGGGCAGACGGTCTTTCAGGAAGCGTCGCACTTCCTCGCGAAACTCGCTCAAATTCGAATCGTGTCGGAAATCCACTTTAAGGGCTCCTGATGGGTTGAAATGCGGCGTGTCCGGTTCGACGCCGCGCGCTTGCCGTGTCTTTCGGTTTAGACGGGATCCCAGTTGAACACCATCGAGCCCATTTCCATCGGCACGAACGAACTGGAAAAGGCGGGCAGCAGATGGGAGGCAAGCGATTCGGGCGACCAGCCTTCGGAGCGGTGCAGCGAGCGCATGGGGCGCGGCTGGCTCATCAGGAAGACCTCGTTGCGGCGGACGACGAAGATCTGGCCGCTCACGGACGCCGCGGCGTCACTGCCTAGCAGCACGGCGAGCGGCGCGACCGTTTCGGGCGACATCGTTTTGGCCTTCTCGATGCGCGCGGCCTGGTCCGGGGTGTCGGGAATGCTGCCGACCATCCGGCTCCAGGCGAACGGCGAAATGCAGTTGGAGCGCACGTTGTAGCGGGCCATGTCGAGTGCGATCGAGCGCGAGAGGCCCGCAATGCCCATCTTGGCCGCCGCGTAGTTGGCCTGGCCGATGTTGCCGATCAACCCGGCCGTCGAGGTCATGTGCACGAACGCACCGCTTTTCTGCTCGCGGAAATGCGTGGCCGCGGCGCGGCTCACGTTGAAGCCGCCGAACAGGTGCACGCGCAGCACCGGCTCCCATTCCTCCCACGTCATCTGGTGGAAGATGCGGTCGCGCAGGATGCCGGCATTGTTGACGACGCAATCGATCCGGCCATACTGATCCATTGCGGCTTCGACGATGCGCCGCGCCGTGCCCCATTCGGCCACGCTGTCCTTGTTCGCGATTGCATCGCCGCCTTCGGCTCGGATCGCGGCGACCACCTCCTGCGCGGGATCGTCCGCGCAGGCCTCACCGCTCACGGTCGAGCCGACGTCGTTGACCACGACGCGCGCACCTTGCCGGGCCATCTGCAACGCAATTTCGCGACCGATGCCGCGACCGGCGCCGGTCACGACGACGACTTTTCCTTCCATCATGGGATTGCTCATCTTTCTTTCCTTTCGATCGGGGAAATCAATGTTGCGCGGAGGCAAAGGTGGTCAGCGGCCGAGAAAGCGGGGTGCCCGCTTTTCCTGGAACGCCGCGAGACCTTCCTGAATGTCGTGGCTGTGCTGATGCAGCGCCGATACCAGCAATTCCTGGCGCAGCGCCACGTCGACAGGCTGTTCGAGTCCGTCGTTCACGAGCGCCTTCATGCGGGCAAGCCCGAGCGGACTCTTTGCGGCGATCTTGCGGACGAGCGCCGCACATGCGTCGAGCAGTTCCGCGTCGTCGACGACCGCATTGACGAGACCCGCCCGCTCCATGCTTTCGGCGGAAGCGAATTCGCCGGTATACATGAGGTATTTCGCGCGCGTTGCGCCGATCTTGCGCGGCAGCCGGACCGATCCGCCGCCGCCGGGCAGCAATCCATAGTTGGCGTGGGCGTCGCCGAACCGCGCGGAGCGGGCAGCCAGCACAAGATCGCAGCACAGCACGAGTTCGAGGCCGCCGGCGAGGGCGAGTCCGTTGACCGCCGCGATAACGGGCCTCGTAAGCCGTTCGAGGCGATTGAGCAGCACGAGCAGATCGGCAAGGAACCGGTCGGTGCCGCTCGCGTTGCCTTGCAGCGCGCCTTGGGCGAACTTGAGATCGGCCCCCGCGCAGAATGCACGGCCGTTGCCGGTCAGGACGATTGCGCGGATATCGTCGCGGCGTTCAGCGTCGTCGAGTGCGCGCATGGCGAGCGCAATGACGCCGGGAGAAATCGCATTCATCACCTCCGGGCGATTGAACGTAAGCCACAAGGCCTGTTCGCGAACATCTATCAGGATTTCGGCTTCTTGCATGGCTTCTTGCGCCGCTTCTTGCATCTTCCGCACCGTGTATCTCCAGATCTTTTTTGCACGATAGCAGTTCGATTTCGCGGTCTCCACAGGCTATGCACGGAGCGCATGGGCTCTGCCGGGCTTTGCATAACGGGGCCGATCGGGAGAGGAGTGGCGCTCACATAATTTCCCCCAGCAACGGCGTTTGCCGGTGCCTTTCAAGGGATCGTGAGATGAGCGAAGAAATCTACGTGGTCGGTGTCGGCATGACGCCGTTCGGGCGATGTCTCGACGTGAGCATCAAGGAGATGGTGCGGCAGGCGACCACGAGCGCATTGAAGGACGCCGGCATCGAACGCGAGGCGATCGAGGCGGCCTTTTTCGGCAACGCATCGCAAGGCCACATGGACGGGCAGCACATGATTCGCGGGCAGGTCGCGCTGCGCGCCATGGGCATCGGCGGCATTCCGGTGGTCAACGTGGAGAACGCCTGTGCGAGCGGCAGCAGCGCCTTCACGCTGGCCGTCAATCACGTCCGGGCCGGCATGGGCGACATTGCGCTGGCCGTGGGCGCGGAGAAGATGGTGTCCACCGACAAGGAACGCATGTTCTCGGTATTCGACAGCGCGATGGACGTATCGCTCGGCAACGCGGCGCTCGATGACCTGACGCGCCAGGGCAAGGATCTCGAAATCCCGCCCGGCACGACATCGACGCGGCCCTACAGCATTTTCATGGAGGTCTATGCGGCGATGGCGCGCGCGCACATGTTGCGTTTCGGCACGACGCAGCGGCAGTTCGCGGCGGTCTCGGCGAAGAATCACCGGCATTCGGTGCACAACCCGCTGTCGCAATACCGGAACGCATACACGATCGAAGAGGTGCTGGCCGCAGCACCGATCACCTACCCGTTGACAGTGCCGATGTGCTCGCCGGTGTCGGACGGCGCGGCGGCGGTGATCGTCTGCAACCGCGAGGCGCTCAAGCGCATGGAGAGCGGCGCGCGCCGTGCCGTGCGCGTGCTGGCCGCCGTCATCCAGACGGGCAGCGATCGCCCTTATGACGACATCGACAATCACATCACCGTGCGCGCGGGCAAGCGCGCCTATGAAATGGCCGGTGTGGGGCCGCAGGATGTTTCGGTTGCCGAAGTGCATGACGCGACTGCGGTGGGAGAGATTCTCCAGATCGAGAATCTGGGTTTCTGCGCCTTCGGGGACGGCGGGCCGATCTCGGAGCGCGGCGAAACGGAAATTGGCGGGCGCATTCCGGTCAATCCGTCGGGTGGTCTCGAATCGAAGGGGCATCCGGTGGGCGCAACGGGACTCGCGCAGATCTACGAGCTGGTGACGCAGTTGCGCGGCGAAGCCGGCCAGCGCCAGGTGGAGAACGCGCGCATTGCGGTTGCGGAGAACGGCGGCGGCACGCACGGCGTGGAAGAAGCCGTGGCGTGCGTGACGATACTCGGACGCTGAAGTGAACGGAGGTGAACATGAAACTGCAAGACAAGGTAGCGATCGTAACGGGCGCGGCTTCCGGGCTGGGTTTGGCCACCTGCCACGCTCTTTCGGCAGCGGGTGCGAGGGTGGTGGGATTCGATCTCGACGCCGGCAAGCTGAAGCATGCTATGGGCGGCACGATGAAGGGCGTGGCGCTCGACGTGGCCGACGAAGCCGCTGTCGGCGATGCCGTCGCATCGGTGGCGGCCACCCATGGCGGCCTGCATATTGCCGTGAGTTGCGCGGGCATACTCGGGCCGTGCAAGACGCTGTCCAAAGGCAAGCTCTTTCCGCTCGACCTGTGGAACCGCGTGCTGGCGATCAATCTGACCGGCACGTTCAATCTCGTGCGCCATGCGGCGCTCGCGATGTCGGCCAACGAGCCGGACGAAACGGGCGAGCGCGGCGTGATCGTCAATACCGCATCGGGGGCGGCGAAGGCCGGGCAGATGGGGCAAGCGGCTTACAGCGCGAGCAAAGCGGGGGTTATCGGCATGACGTTGCCGATCGCGCGCGACCTCGCCGAGCACGGCATACGTGTGCTCTCGGTCGCCCCGGGGCTGTTCGAAACGGGTATGTCGGCGGGCATGCCCGAGAAGGTCTCCGAGGGCATTATCGACAAACTGCTGTTTCCGCGCCGCATGGGGCACGCAGACGAATTCGCCGCGCTGGTGCGGCATGTCGTCGAAAACCCCTATCTGAATGCGCTTACGCTCGATATCGATTGCGGGATGCGCTAGGGGGACGTCGTCGATAGTTGGCGATGGGGGCGGCTTTCCGCTACTTCACACACCGGAACCCCGCATACACATACTGATACCTCGGCTGAAACCAGTTGCGGAATGTCGGCCGCAGCATGCAAGCCGCCGTTCGCGGGGATCCCCCTTTCATCGCGTAGTGCTGGCCGTCGAAGAAATTCGCCGAGTAACCCTCATAGAAGGGAAATGCCGTGAAGCCGGGCAACGGTCCGAATACCGACGAGGTCCATTCCCAGCCATTGCCATACAAACCTTCCACGCCCCATGTGCTCGCGCTATCGGGCGTCGCGTCCACGGCAACGGGGTCCCAGCTGCGGAAATCGAAATTGTCGGTCGTGCCAGGCAGGGCGCCATGTGCCGCCCGCTGCCACTGCGCCTCGCTCGGCAGATGGGCTCCGCGCCAGCGCGCGAACGCACTCGCCTCCGCGTGGCTCACGTACACGGGCCAGGCGAGCGGCAGTGGAATATCGTCGAACATGGTCCGCAGGCGCCATTGCCCCTCGTCATGCGACCAGAACACCGGATGCGCGACGCCTTGCGCCTCTTTCCATGCCCAGTCGGCATCGTTCCACCAGGTCCTGTTGCGATAGCCTCCGTTTTCGAGGAACGTCAGATATGCGCCGTTGGTGACCATGTAGCGGTCGATCTCGAAGGCCGGAAGCTCCACCTGCTGTTCGCCGAATTCGTTGTCCCAACCGAACAAGCCGTGTTCCGGTGTCATCCCGAGCTCGGTACGGCCCGCCGGCACGGGCACCATCGAAGACGTTACGGTGTACAGATGATCGGGCAAGGCGCACGTCGCGGCGAGTGCCTGCTTCTGGTCGAGCGGCAACTGGTGGAGCATGTAGGCGAGCGTTTCGACGTGCATGAGCCGATGCTCGATCGCCACGCTGAGCAGTTGGCCGGGGCCGGCGTGATGCGAGACATCGGGAGGCAGATCGAGCGCGGCGAGCCGTTCGTCGATGCGCGCGCGGTTCGCGTGCGCATAGTCGCGTATTTCGGCGAGGCGAGGCCAGTCCTCCGGCATGTCGGTAGGCAGCATGCCGTCGACAGGATCGATGCCGAAGGCGAACAGCCGGTCCAGCCGGGGATCGACGGGGGGCAGGTCGAACAGGCGCTGGTCGAAGAGATTGCGGTCGAATGCTTCGAGATGGCCGATATAGAAGACGATCCGGTGCCGTTCGCCTATCGGCCGCCCGTAGAGAAACTCGGGCTTGACGATATCGAATAGCGCGTCGCTGGCGGCGCGGGCGGCGATGAGGCGCTCGCCGAGCGTGGGAGCGGGCGGGAGAGGCATGATGGCGATTCTCCGTGCGAGAGCGGTGTTCGAGACTTTACCGCTGTCGCAGGAGTCATGCCACGGCGCGACCGGATGCCGGCAGGAAGGGCGGGGGAAAGGGAGAAGGACTGCTGCTGACCGCACCCGGCCCGGCGCACCGGACTTCCCGGCGCGCAGGCGAGGGCGGCGCGATGCTCAGACGTGGCGCAACCCTTCGAGATCGAGAATGCGAATGAGCTTGCCTTGTGCGTCGATCAGGCCGCGCTTCTGAAATCTTGACAGGGTGCGGCTTACCGTCTCGAGCGTCATGCCGAGATAGCTGCCCATGTCGTCGCGCGTCATGCGCAGATTGAATTCGGCGTGCGAATAGCCGCGCTGGCCGTTGCGGTCCGATACGTCGAGCAGGAAGGCTGCGACACGCTCGTCGGCCGAGAGCGAGCCGAGCACCATCATCTGGGACGACTCCCGGTACAACTGCTCGCTCATCAGCCGGTGCAGGCGGTCCTGCATCGCGCCGGTTTCACGGCACAGATGCTTGAGCGCGGGGTACGGGACGATGCAAACGGAACTGTCTTCGAGCGCCACGGCCGAGCAGGTGTAGTTCTCGGTGCTGATGCCGTCGAGGCCGAGCGGGTCGCCGGCGAGACGCAGGCTCGTCACCTGCTCGCGCCCGTCACGGTGGGCCATGACCGTCTTGAGCGAGCCGGAACGAACGGCGTAGAGATTGTCGAACGGATCGCCCGCGCGGTAGAGCGCCTCGCCGCGTCGCACGCTGCGTGCGCTGCAGATAAGGGCTTCGATCTTGGGCATGTCGTCGGCATTGAGGCCTTGCGGCATGCAGAGGTGACGCATCGCACAACTGGAGCAGCGGGCCGAGCTACGAGGACTGGCTGCAGACGCACGATTCGCGCGGCGTGCAGCGGTATGAGAGACGACGGTTGGCGTTAGCATCTGCCTGCTCCTGTTATTTGTGCTGGAGCATTGTCCCATCGTGTTTCAGACTTGAATTGGCGGCAAAATGACGCGCTTTTGAGATCGATGTCTTTGCGCGTCGTCAGAGGCCGCGCGCGTCAAGGGATACGCGCAAGCAGCCTCTTGTCAAGCATCAAGTTTTGGACCGCTATCTTTTTATTATGCGGCTACCGTTGTGCCGGCCGCGGACGGAATCAGCAGGACCGGGAGCGTCGACTGGCGCACGCAACGCTCGGCCACGCTGCCGAGAATGAGCCGTTGGAACCCGCGGCGGCCATGGGTGCCCATCACGATCAGATCGGCGCCGGCCGTCTTCGCGGCGTTCAGCACGAGCGTGGGGACGTCGTCGAGCGACGACGCCTCGCCCGTAAGCATGTCGCCATTCACGCCGCACTCACGCATGGTGCCGGTCAGCTGCGCCGCAAGCTCGTTGCCCTGCGCGATCATCTGGTTGCGCAGGATGGACGGGTCGTAACCGGGCGCGTCGAAATACATCGGCGTGTTTTCGATCACGTAGTAAGGCTGCAGGGTTGCGTTCGTCGCTTTCGCGAGTTCGAGCGCTGCTTCGAAGGCTCTCCGCGACGTGTCGCTGCCGTCGACCGCGACGAGGATGCGTTTGTACATGGAACCTCCGCTTGGGTGAGATTGGAACGTGCGCGGCTTCGGCTTCGCGTGACGGCACAGCCCGGCAAGGCCCGCGATGCGTTGGCCGGGCCAACTGATCTGACAGAAAGTCTAAACGATTGACGCAAAAAATGCGGGCCAGTTGTATGAGAAATGGAAGCGACCGGAAGGAAGATCAAGAAATGGACGTCGGACAGAGGCTTGCGGAGGCTCTCCCGTCTCGCTATCGTGGCGACTCTTTCGCTGCGCCACGCCTCTTTCGATTCCTGCCGTGACTTCCGCTTCCCCCTCTCTGTCGTTTCGCGACGCGCTTCTCGCCATGCTCGGCATCGGGCTCGTCAACATGCTGGTCGCGCTCGACCAGACCGTCGTCAGCACGGCGTTGCCGTCCATCGTCGCCGAACTGCATGGTTTCGAGTTTTATGCCTGGATCGCGAGTGCCTATCTGCTGGCTTCGGTCGTGACCGTGCCGGTGTTCGGCCGTCTTGGCGACTACTTCGGGCGCAAGCGGTTCGTGATTGCCGCCGTGATCGTATTCACGGCGGCCTCGGTCCTGTGCGGGCTGGCCACGGGCATGCGCTTTCTTGCCGTGGCGCGCGCACTGCAAGGTGTCGGCGGGGGGATGATGGTGGGCACGGCGTTCGCCTCGATCCCCGATCTCTTTCCCGACCCGCGTGCCCGCGTGCGCTGGCAGGTCGTCATGGCGGCCGCGTATGGCATCGGCACGGCGGCGGGGCCATCGCTGGGCGGGTGGCTTAGCGAGCACTTCGGCTGGCGTTCGACGTTTCTCGTCAATCTGCCGGTCGGCGCGCTCGCACTGTATTTCATCTGGGCGCATCTGCCCGCCTACCGGCCCGCCCGCACGGGCGAGGTACGCATCGACTGGGCCGGTGCGGCACTCGTCGCGCTCGTACTGGGTTGCTTCCAGACCCTGATCGAAGCCGTGCCGAAAGACGGCTTGAGCGCGACCAGCCTCGCGCTCGCCGCCGTGGTCGTGGCCGGCGCCGCGGCGCTCCTCGTCTGCGAGCGGCGCGCGACGCATCCCATGATTCCGCTCGATCTCTTTCGCGATCCGCAACTCGTCACCTTGTTTATGCTCTCCACGCTGTCCGGCTTCGTGATGTTTTCGCTGATCTTCTTCGCGCCGCTGCTGCTGCAAGGCGGTTTCGGCCTCTCGCCGCAGGAAGCCGGGCTGCTCGCGACGCCGATTGCCGCCTGCATCGCGCTCGGCAGCGTGATCAATACGCGCATCGTGATCCGTTTGCCGAAGCCGACGGCGATCCTCACGGTCGGCTTCGGCCTGCTCGTGATCGCTTCGGCAAGCCTTGCGTTCGCGACGCTGCGCACGCCGCACCTGTGGCTCGAGCTGGCGATGTCGGCGGTCGGCATCGGGCTCGGTTTCATCCTCAACAACCTGAATGTGTTCGGGCAGGAGATTGCCGGGCGTGAGCGTTTCGGCATCACGACCGCGCTGCTGCAATCCACCCGGATGGTGGGTGGCATGTTAGGCACCAGCATTGTCGCGACGATCGTCAATCATCGCTACGCGGCGGGCGTGAGCGACGCGCTGGCGGTGCTGGGCGCGCCGCTGCAGGCGCGCTGGCGGCCGCAACTGGCCGATCCGCGCGTGCTGGTCGATCCGGCGTTGCGCGACACGCTCGTCGCCCAGCTGAAAGCCGCCGGGCTCGACGGGGCGGGGCTCATGGAGGCGGTGCGCCACATACTCGTCGATGCCATTCATCTTGGCATTGGGCTAACGGGCGTCGCCGCGCTCGCGGCGGCGCTGCTCGTGCGGCGGATCTCACATATCCGCTTCGGCCGCGCGGCATCGGCGCCTAAAACCCCTTGAACCCGCTGAAACCCGCTGAAGCGGCGGGCGGCGGCTCTGTATCGGATGGGTTGCGCTGGCGACCGTTGGCGGCAGTCACTTCAGACACCATCCTCGGACAAAACGCATAAGCCTCGCGGCCCGATGCAGGCGCTGCGGGGCCGGCCGATCGGGTCCGACGTTCAGGCGGCGCTCGCCATCTGCCCGAACATGGCCGTATGGGTCTGCTGGCTCATGGCGATATCGAGCGCGACGGCGTTCTCCACGCCGATCCGCTGGGGTTGCCCGAGGCGCTTGATCTCCATGCCGGTGCGGCGCAGCATCCGCTCGATCGGGGTGGTTGTCACCGTAACGTAGCGTTGGATGCCCATGCGGTCGGCGAAGGTGATGGCCGAGCGGATGGCCTGCGAGGTGAGGTCGGCGAAACCGAATGCGTGGTCGTTGTCCGATTCGATCGCAAAGCGGCTCAGCTCCCAGATCTGACGGTCGGCGGGAGCGCTCTCGCCCTGCAGAAGCTGGGCAAAGGTGTCGCGCAACATGTTGGGGCCTTCCGTGGGCATCAGGCGCCAGCAGCCGCGCACACGGCCGGAAGGCTCCTGGATCAGCATGTAATGGGGCCCGAGCGCGTCATAACCATCGACTTCCATGCCGGCGATGGTGGGCACGTCCCAGCCAAGGCGGTCGCGGAAAACGCGGGCGCGCAGTCGGTACATCTCGTTGACGTCTTCGTTATTGAAATCCTGTCTTTGTCCTATCCGGATAACAGCTTGCATGGCTTTCTCCCGGTTGCGTGTAGGAAGTACAGCAGTACCGATCGAAAGCTATGCGTTTTGGGTACAAAAGAACACCTATCCAGATAGGTAGGTGCGCGGAGAGGGTCAGTTCTGGAGAATGGCTTCGGCGGCAGTCACTCACCAGGCATAACTCTGAGAGCGAGAAACACCATGGAACTTCTGGATCATCAATGGCATATGGGTGCGCATACGCAGTCGCTTCCGTCAGGCGAGCTGTCGTCGGCAATCGACCGCGTCCTGATCATTGCGTATCGCAAGAAGAAAAAAGAAAGCCAGCGCCGTTTCTGGGCCCGCTTCGGGGTTACCCAGTCGCGCGGCAGCCGGTTCGAATCGGGCGCGGAAATTCCGCCGCCGGTCTCGATTCTGCTCGGCCTTTATTTCAACAAGACGATTTCGGACGGCGATCTCGGCCGTGCCGAGCGCGTCCTGCGTCGCGCCGACCTGCCGATCACGGCGCTCAGCCCGGGTCAATAAGCCCCATCTGGGTCGCGATCACGGCTGCCGCGCGCCGTGAATTGACGCCGAACTTCGCACGAATGTTCTTCATGTGGAAGTTCACGACGGCTTCCGAGCAGTTCAGAATGTGCGAAATCTCCCAGGTGGATTTGCCGAGGGCGGTCCACTTGAGGCATTCCTTTTCGCGCGGCGTAAGCTTGGGGATCAGCGACTGCACGTGATCGTTCAGGTGCCGCTGGCTCGTGTCGAGCACGAGATCGCGCAGCAGCACGAGATTCGGCAGGGCGCGGTCGACGTCCTGCCAGAACTGCTCGGTCGGATTCGTGTCGTTGACGAAGCAAAGCATGCCGATTTCCTGGCGCGGCCCGTGGATCGGCAGCGTGATGCCCGCACGCAGTCCGTAGGATCGGGCCTCCTCGTACATCGTCTGCTGCTGCTCGCTGGCAAAGAGAGCAGGCGACCAGATCAGCGGCGCCGAGCGCGTCGTGCAATGCGCAACGGTCGGATCGAAATACGCCATGTTGTGGTCGTTGTACGTCTGCCGCCAGGCGCTGGCGTAGTTCGTGCGGATGAACGCGTCCTCGAGCCGCATTCCCGGGCGCGGCAGGATCGCCATCAAGATCTGGCTGAATCCCCATGAGCTGGCGAGCCGGGTCACCGCCTCGAACCACGCGGCCTCTCCTGGCGCGTCGAGTACGGGCGACATCTGCTCGATGAAATGTAGAGGCACTTCAAGACTCTCCGTCGGCGCTGGGCCAGATCGCAAGTCGAGCCCTGGCGAGATTCGGCCTCGCTTCTTATGATGTAACAATTTATCACTAAATCTCGCCCTCATTGTTTTTCCCTGGCGCCAAGTCCGGAAACCGAAAGGGGAATGACGGTGGGCGAGACGCAGAAGTGTTGGGCCGGTTTTATGTTTAACGGCCCGAGAGGGCAAAGCCTGTATCGTCTGCTGCCGCGCACAGCACGACACCCGCCAGCCGCCCATAGCGTGTAGTCCATAGGCAGGCATGGGGCCACGAGGGTCCCTTGCTGGCGCGGTTCGGGGCGCATCAGCCCTTGCGCTGCAGCTCGACGATGCGCGTAGGCCGCAGGTGATTGAGCGAATAGTGGAGCCGGCCGGGGCTGCGCCGCGTGCCGGGCGGCCGCGTGTCGACGAACTGCCAGTCGAAGTCGTAAGGCGTAAGCGGGGCGGCCATGCCCTTGTCCAGCATCTCGTAGCCGGGCGTAAGCGCGAACAGCAGATGATGGCCGCCCCTGCGGCTGTCGAAGCCCCCAAGACCGTCGCCGGCTTCCGGCACGCTGTTGTCGAGCGTTGCGTCGCTCGTCGTCACCTCGTCGGGGCTCATGCCGGCGTTGGCGATCCGCGCCGCCAGCTCGCGGCGTTGCTCGACGGCGTCGTCTCTGCGGTTCATGGTGCGTCCTCCAGGGAGGTTGCGGGTTGGCCGCGGTGCGGGCAGCCGCGCCCCGCGCGTTGCCTCATGGCCTGAAACGGGCCGCAAAGCAAGGCGAACGCCCAGGGAAACGGCTCCAGCGATTTAACCTTTTTTAGTTTGGATCGCGCTTTTTCCTCGGAGTATGATCCTCTTTCAACGAGTTGGCGCGCTATCAATCAACGGCCTCGACAGGCGGCCGTGCCGTGGCTTTGCCGCATGATCCTGGACGCGCCCGCCGATAACGGAAAAACGGAAGAGGCAGTCAGGGGCGGATGACACACATGCACTTCGACGCTGCATTCACGCATCGCGGCTATTTGCTCAATTGCGCGCCGGCGCGCACGGGCGATGGCAGCTGGCAACCCTATGTGGTGATTTCCCGTTCGAGCGACGGCGAACTGGTTGCCAACCGGTTCTTTCCCGCAGAGCTGCGCTTTCCCGACGAGGCTACCGCCATTGCGCACGCGCGCGACTGGGCGGTGCGCTGGATCGACGCCAGCAGCGTGCCGCTCTAGCGCACGGCCAGGCCCGGCCGCAGACCTCGGCAAGCGAAGGCACCCGGCCAGGGGCGCCTCGGCGAACTCGTGCAAAACGCGGTAATCTTTGGGGTCCGTACATCTCACCGGCGGCCCGCGCCGCCGCGCCCGCTTGACCATGTCAAATGCCGCTACCCCCGACTGGGGACTCGAACAGATCGTCGCCGCCCTGCGTGCGTCGCGTGAGCAACTGCACCGCACGCGCCATCCGCTCGGCATTCGCGAGCTGCCTTCGCGCGATGCCGTCGTCAGCATCGTCGCGGGCCTGCGCGCGGCGCTCTTCCCGACGCATTACGGCGCGCCCGATCTCACCGACGAAAGCGTGGACTACTACGTCGGCCACACGCTAGAAAGCACGCTGCGCCTGCTCGCGGAGCAGATTCGCCGCGCGTTGCGTTTCCTGCCGGAGAATGCCGACGTCGGCGAGGAGATCCTGCGGGCCCGTGCATTCGAGGTGGCGCGCGAGTTCGGCCGCCAGTTGCCCGGCATCCGCGCGCTGCTGGTCAGCGACATTCAGGCGGCCTTCTCCGGCGATCCGGCCGCGCAGCACATCACCGAAATCCTGCTCTGCTATCCCGGCGTCTGGGCGATGACGCATCATCGGCTCGCCCATGCGCTGCACCGGCTCGGCGTGCCGCTGCTCGCACGCTTCATCAACGAGATCGCCCATTCGCTGACGGGCATCGACATTCACCCCGGCGCGCAGATCGGCCCGAGCTTCTTCATCGACCACGGCACGGGCGTCGTGATCGGCGAAACCGCGATCATCGGCGAGCGCGTGCGTCTTTATCAGGCCGTGACGCTCGGTGCGAAGAGCTTTGCCACCGACCAGGACGGTACCCTCGTCAAGGGCAACGCGCGTCATCCGATCGTCGAGGACGACGTGGTGATCTACGCCGGCGCCACCATCCTCGGCCGCGTGACGATCGGGCGTGGCTCGGTGATCGGCGGCAATGTGTGGCTCACGCATAGCGTGCCGCCCGGCAGCAGCGTGCGCCAGGGCAAGATTCGCGAGGCCGAGCGCGGCGAGGAAGGGCCGCAGAAGTAAGGGATGCCGCGCGGGGATGCCGTGAGCGGCGTCCCCGTGTCGTCTATCGGTTTTACGATCGGCTTTACGTATTGGAGAGGCTCATTGCCGCCGGGTTGCCGACGATGGCGAGAAATTCGCGGCGCGTGGACGGGTCGGAGCGGAACGTGCCCAGCATGCGCGAGGTGACCATCTCCACGCCGGCTTTGTGCACGCCGCGCGTCGACATGCATTGATGCGCCGCCTCGAGGATCACGCCCACCCCCTTGGGTTGCAGCACCTCGTTGAGCGTATCGGCGATCTGCGCCGTCATCTTTTCCTGGATCTGCAGGCGTTTTGCGAAGGCGTCCACGAGGCGCGCGAGCTTCGAGATGCCCACCACGCGATGCTCGGGCAGATAGGCCACGTGCGCGCGGCCGATGATGGGCACCATGTGATGCTCGCAGTAGCTTTCGAAACGAATGTCCTTCAGGACGATCATCTCGTCATAGCCGTCCACTTCCGAAAACGTGCGCGACAGAATCTCGCGCGGGTCCACTTCGTAGCCCGCGAAGAACTCCTCGTAGGCGCGCACCACGCGCGCGGGCGTGTCGATGAGGCCTTCGCGCGTGGGGTCGTCGCCGGCCCAGCGCAATAGCACCCGCACGGCATCTTCGGCCTCGCCTCGCGAAGGGCGCGTGGGGCGGGCCACGGCTGCGGCGGTGGGTTGCGACTTGCTTTTCTTCGTCTTGCCTGCGTTTTTTCCGTCGCTCATGCAATCGGCTCCTGTCATGTGGCCGGGCGCGGCCAGGACGCCCGCGGCGCGCACCACGAGCGAGCATTGTTTCATGTTTTATGCGGGACCGTGCAGGGTGGACACGATTTGCGCCGGCCGTTCGCTGCCGGGCGTATTGTCTCAACTGCGGTCTCAACTGCGGTCTCAACTGCGGTTTCAACTGCGGTGTTAGCTGCTGCGGCGCCGGCCAGGTGCCGTACCGCCGGCCCGCAACCCCAGGTGACGCACGCCTTGACAACGCGCCTTAACGGCTCCGATAATGCGCCAAGCGTTCGCTAAACGAATCAGTGTTCGCATTTAGAACTTTCGCGATCGAGTGGCAGGCACATGTCGCCGGGCGCCCCGCTTTCAGGAAGAGGCATGATCAACAAGATTTTCGACTCGCTTCAAGCCGCCGTCGCCGACGTGCATGACGGCGCCACGGTGATGATCGGCGGCTTCGGCACGGCCGGCATGCCGGCAGAACTGATCGACGCGCTCATCGAGCAGGGCGCCCGCGATCTCACCATCGTCAACAACAATGCCGGCAACGGCGACACGGGCCTTGCCGCGCTGCTCAAGGCAAAGCGTGTGCGCAAGATCATCTGCTCGTTCCCGCGCCAGACCGACTCGTATGTCTTCGACGCGCTCTACCGCGCCGGCGAGATCGAGCTCGAACTCGTGCCGCAGGGCAATCTCGCCGAGCGCATCCGCGCGGCGGGTGCCGGCATCGGCGGCTTCTTCACCCCCACGGGCTATGGCACGAAGCTGGCCGAAGGCAAGGAAACGCGCCTCATCGACGGCCGCCATTACGTGCTGGAGTCGCCGCTCCATGCCGACTTCGCGCTGATCAAGGCGTACAAGGGCGACCGCTGGGGCAATCTGGTCTACCGCAAGACCGCGCGCAACTTCGGCCCGATCATGGCGAGCGCGGCGAAAGTCGCCATTGCCCAGGTGTCGGACGTCGTGCCGCTCGGCGAGCTCGACCCCGAGGTGATCGTCACGCCCGGCATTTTCGTTCAACGTGTCGTCGAAGTGCCGCAGCCGGCGCACCAGACGCAGCGAGCCGAGCAGGCGGCCTGAGGAGACAAGCCATGAAACGACTGAATCGCGACGAAATGGCCCAGCGCGTGGCCGCGGACATTCCCGAAGGCGCCTACGTGAACCTCGGCATCGGCGTGCCGACGCTGGTGGCCAACCACCTCGATCCGCACAAGGAAATCTTCCTGCACAGCGAAAACGGTCTGCTCGGCATGGGCCCGGCGCCGGCGCCCGGCGAGGAAGACGACGAGCTCATCAACGCGGGCAAGCAGCACGTCACGCTGCTGACCGGCGGCGCCTACTTCCATCACGCGGATTCGTTCGCGATGATGCGCGGCGGCCATCTCGACTACTGCGTGCTAGGCGCGTTCCAGGTCTCGGCGAAGGGCGATCTCGCGAACTGGCACACGGGGGCGCCGGACGCGATTCCGGCCGTCGGCGGTGCGATGGACCTCGCCATCGGCGCGAAACAGGTCTTCGTGATGATGGAGCTTCTGACCAAGCAGGGCGAAAGCAAGCTCGTTGCCGAATGCTCCTATCCCGTGACCGGCGTGCAGTGCGTGGACCGCATCTATACCGACATCGCCGTGTTCGACGTGACCGGCGATGGTCTCGCCGTGCGCGAGATCTATTCGGACATCGACTTCGACGCGCTGCAGAAGCTCGCCGGCGTGCCGCTGATCGATGCGACCGGAACGCGTCGCGCGGCCTGATTTTGCGACCCGAGTTCGCGGCATGCGCTCAAGCTTGACGGCATGGCGCGGCATCCGGCGGCACCTGCCGCGCGGGCGCCGCGCCATGTGCGCATTGCGGCCGCTTCCAAGGCCCGATACCTTTTTGCCTGCCCTATGACTGAACGCCTCACGAGCCTGATCTGCGGAACCGAACCGATGAACGCGGTCTGGTCGCCGCGCGCAACGTTGCAACGGATGCTCGACGTCGAGGCGGCGCTCGCACGCGCGTCGGCGGCCCATGGCGTGATTCCGCGCACGGCCGTGGCCGCGATCGCCGAGGCCTGCCAGGCCGACCGCCTCGACGCCGGGGCGCTCGCACGCGACGCCGCGCTGGGCGGCAATCTCGCCATTCCGCTCGTCAAGCAGTTGACGGCGCGCGTCAAGGATATCGATCCCGAAGCCTCGAAGTACGTGCACTGGGGCGCGACGAGCCAGGACATCATCGATACGGCGACCGTGCTGCAATTGCGCGACTCGCTGGCGCTGATCGAAGCCGGACTCGATGCGCTCTGCGCGACGCTCGCGGGCCTCGCGCGCGCGCACCGCTCGACGCCCGCCGTGGGCCGCACCTGGCTCCAGCAGGCGCTGCCGGTCACGCTGGGCCTGAAGTTCGCACAGTGGCTCGATGCGTTGCTGCGCCACCGCGAACGGCTCGCCGCGCTGCGCGAGCATGCGCTCGTCCTGCAGTTCGGCGGCGCGGCCGGCACGCTCGCGAGCCTGCGCGCCGCGGCGGCAGACGTGAGCGCAACGCTCGCGCAGGAGCTGGCGCTCGCGCAACCCACGCTGCCGTGGCACACGCAGCGCGACCGCATCGCCGAAGCGGCCGCTTTCTTCGGCATGCTGATCGGCACGCTCGGCAAGATCGCGCGCGACATTTCGCTGCAGATGCAGACCGAAGTGGGCGAGCTGGCCGAGCCGGCGGCGGCGGGCAAGGGCGGTTCTTCGACGATGCCGCACAAGCGCAATCCCGTGGGCTGCGCGGCCGTGCTGACCGCCGCGGCGCGTGCGCCCGGCCTCGTCGCCACGGTGTTCGGCGGCATGGTGCAGGAGCACGAGCGCGCGCTCGGCGGCTGGCAGGCCGAGTGGGACGCGCTGCCCGACCTCGCGCGCCTCGCGGGCGGCGCGCTCGCCCATATCGGCCAGATCGCGGGCGGGCTCGAAGTGCGGCCCGAGCGTCTCGCGGCCAATCTCGACGCCACGCAGGGGCTGATTCTCGGCGAGGCGGTCATGCTCGCGCTCGGCGACGCCATCGGCCGGCTCGATGCACATCACCTCGTCGAGCAGGCTTCGAAGACGGCCGTGCAGACCGGCCGCACGCTCTACGACGTGCTCGCGGCCAACCCCGCCGTCACGCAACATCTGGATGCCGCGCGCCTCAAGGCGCTGCTCGACCCGGCCAACTACACGGGCGAGGCGCATGCCTTCGTCGACGCGGTGCTCGCGTCGAACGCGAAGCGCGCCGCCCCTTCTTCATCGCAGACTCACGAGGAGTAACCCGCATGCCTTATGCAGCCGTCAACGGCACGAAGCTGTTCTACCGCATCGACGGCGCGACGGACGGCGCCGCGCCCTGGCTGGTTCTGTCGAATTCGCTGGGCAGCGACGTGTCGATGTGGACGCCGCAGCTCGTCGCATTCTCGAAGCACTTTCGCGTGCTGCGCTACGACACGCGCGGCCATGGACACTCGGACGTGCCGCCGGGACCGTACACCATCGAGCAGCTCACGGGCGACGTGATCGGCCTGATGGACCACCTCGGCATCGAGCGCTCGCACTTTGCGGGCCTTTCGATGGGCGGCCTGACCGGCGTAGGTCTCGGCGCGCGCTACGCGAGCCGCATCGACCGTCTCGTGCTGTGCAACACGGCCGCGAAGATCGGCTCGCCCGAGGTGTGGGTGCCGCGCGCGGCGAAAGCGCGCAACGAGGGGATGCGCGCGCTCGCCGACGCAGTGCTGCCGCGCTGGTATACAGCCGGATTCATGGAGCGCAATCCGCTCGTGATCGACCAGGCGCGCGACGTGTTCGTGCACACCGACAACGAAGGTTACGCGTCGAACTGCGACGCCATCAACGCCGCGGACCTGCGCGGCGAGGCCGGCTCGATCACCGCGCCGACGCTCGTGATTTCCGGCACGCACGATCTCGCCGCCACGCCGGCGCAGGGCCGCGAGCTCGCGGAGTCGGTGCCGGGCGCGCGCTACGTGGAGCTCGACGCTTCGCACATCTCGAACGTCGAACTGGCCGGGCCGTTCACGAAGACCGTCGCCGATTTCCTGCTGGAGGCACGATGACCGAAGACGAGCGCTACGAAGCCGGGATGACGGTACGGCGTGCGGTGCTGGGCGACGCCCATGTCGACCGTTCGATCGCGAACCGCACGGAACTCACCGAAGAGTTCCAGAAGCTCATCACGCGCTATGCGTGGGGCGAGATCTGGACGCGCGAGGGCCTGCCGCGCCACACGCGCAGTCTCCTGACGATCGCGATGATGGTCGCGCTCAACCGCAGCGAGGAACTCGCGCTGCATCTGCGCTCCGCGAAGAACAATGGGGTGACGCGCGAGGAGATCAAGGAAGTGCTGCTGCAGACGGCGATCTATTGCGGGGTGCCTGCGGCGAACTCGGCGTACCACCTGGCCGACCGCATTTTCCGCGAGGAAGACGGCGCGCAGAGCTGAGCGCACCGGCCAGCTATGCGTGGGGCGAGATCTGGACGCGCGAGGGCCTGCCGCGCCACACGCGCAGTCTCCTGACGATCGCGATGATGGTCGCGCTCAACCGCAGCGAGGAACTCGCGCTGCATCTGCGCTCCGCGAAGAACAATGGGGTGACGCGCGAGGAGATCAAGGAAGTGCTGCTGCAGACGGCGATCTATTGCGGGGTGCCTGCGGCGAACTCGGCGTACCACCTGGCCGACCGCATTTTCCGCGAGGAAGACGGCGCGCAGAGCTGAGCGCACCGGCCAGGCGCGGGCGCTCCGGCGCCGGCACCGGGTTGAAAAGGCATGTATAAGCCCGAGCGCCAGGGCCTTATTCTTCGGGCTCGCCTTCGGCGACGTAGCGGCGCAGCGTGGCGAGCAGGGCGGCTTCTTCGGCGCGCGTCGCGGCGTCGCTGGCGGACCCGGCTTCACGCTCCTCGCCGAACATCGAGGCCGGCGCGTCGAAGGTCTCGACTTCCTGCCCCTCGCGAAACACGCGGATTTCGCGCGTGTTCGTGAAGTATTCGGCTACCCAGTGGACGCCTTCGATATGCGTCCCTACGCGGATCGGTGTCTTCATCGGTCCATTCTCCACGAGCCGCACCACGGCGGCGTTGCATCCATCGATAATCGAAAGATACGCCGTTGGCGCGGGTCGTGCCGTCATTTCTGGGCCGTCGTCGGAACCGGTGCGGCAGCTAAAACGAAAAGCGGCCCGCTTCGGTGATTCGTTGCGGACCGCCTGGCTCGTGCGGGAGAACCGTTCGCGCCGCCGCCGCGGCGCAGGCATGAGCCTTACTGCACGGTCGCGAGCACGTTGCGCACGGTGCTGAAAAGACGCGCGATTTCCTCTTCGCTCACGATCAGCGGCGGCGAGAACGCGAGGATGTCGCCCGTGAAGCGCACCAGCACGCCGGCCTCGAAGCACTTGAGGAACACCTCGTAGGCACGCGCGCCCGGCGCGCCGTCGCGCGATTCGAGCTCGATGCCGGCCACGAGGCCGAGGTTGCGGATGTCCTTCACATGCTTCGCGTCGCGCAATGCATGCGCGGCGGCTTCGAACTTCGGCGCGAGGCTCGCGGCGCGCTCGAACAGGCCTTCGCGGCGATACAGGTCGAGCGTGGCCACGCACGCGGCCGCCGCGAGCGGGTGAGCCGAGTAGGTGTAGCCGTGGAACAGTTCGATTGCGCCCGGCGCGCCGCTGTTCACGATCGCGTCGTGGACCGTGCGGCTCGCGGCCACGCCGCCCATCGGCACGGCGGCGTTGTTGATGGCCTTCGCCATCGTGATGAGGTCCGGCGTGACGCCGAAATACTCGCTCGCCGTGGCCTTGCCGAGACGGCCGAAACCCGTGATGACCTCGTCGAAAATCAGCAGGATGCCGTGCTTCGTGCAGATCTCGCGCAGGCGCTGCAGATAGCCTTGCGGCGGGATCAGCACACCGGTCGAGCCGGCCACCGGCTCGACGATGACGGCCGCGATGGTCGAGGCGTCGTGCAGCGTGACGATGCGCTCGAGTTCGTCGGCGAGATGCGCGCCCCACGCGGGCTGCCCCTTCGTGAACGCGTTGTGCTCCAGATTGTGCGTGTGCGGCAGATGGTCGATAGCCGGCAGCAGTTGACCCGAGAACGCCTTGCGGTTCGCGACGATGCCGCCTACCGAGATGCCGCCGAAGCCCACGCCGTGATAGCCGCGCTCGCGGCCGATCAGCTTCGTGCGCTGGCCTTCGCCGCGCGCGCGGTGGTAGGCAAGGGCGATCTTGAGCGCCGTGTCCACCGACTCCGAGCCCGAGTTCGTGAAGAAAATACGGTCGAGGCCCTCGGGCATCAGCTCGGCGATTTTGGCCGCCGCTTCGAAGGCGAGCGGATGGCCCATCTGGAAGGTCGGCGCGAAGTCTAGCGTGCCGGCCTGCTGGGCGATCGCGGCGACGATTTCGTCGCGTGCGTGGCCCGCGTTCACGCACCAGAGGCCCGCGCTGCCGTCGAGCACTTCGCGGCCGTCGCTGGTTCGGTAGTACATGCCCTTGGCCGATTCGAGCAGGCGCGGCGCGGCCTTGAACTGGCGGTTGGCCGTGAAGGGCATCCAGAACGACGACAGGTCGTCGATGACGGGGCGCGAAGTCATGCTTGTTCTCCTCCTGAGTGAGTGAGATGAACTGTAGCGCCCCGACTTGAACGTCGGCATAGACAGTCTCTATACTGCGCTGATAACTGTGCTGGGCAATCCCTGCCAACTGTATTGGCAGGGGTGCCACGCCGACTGCCGTTCACCGCCGCTTCCCATGATCGAACTTGAACTCGAGCGCGGCCGCCGCGCCACGTCCACCCTCGTCGAACAGCTCGTGAACGCCTTCGCGCGCGCGATCGAGGGGCGTTCGCTGCGCGCGGGCGCGCTGCTGCCTTCGGTGCGGCAACTGGCGCAGCAGCACGCGCTCTCGACCTATACGGTTACCGAGGCCTATACGCGGCTGGTGTCCATGGGCCTTGTAGTGGCGCGGCGCGGCTCGGGCTACCGCGTCGCGCAGCGCGCCACGGCCGCGAGCGCGAGCCCGGCGCACTGGCAGCCGCCCACGCTCACGGCCACCTGGCTGCTCTCGGACGTATTCGCCGACCATTCCGTGCCCATCAAGGCGGGCTGCGGCTGGATGCCGAGCGAGTGGATCAACGAAACCGGGCTCCATCACGCCCTGCGCGCGACGAGCCGGGTGCCGGCCGTGCGCCTGGGCGACTACGGCCACCCCTACGGGTTCGCGCCGCTGCGCGAGCGCATTGCCGCGCAGCTCGACCGCCAGGGCCTGCCCGTGGAGACGGCCAACGTGCTGCTCACGCAAGGCGCGACCCAGGGGCTCGACCTGATCGTGCGCACGCTGCTGCGCCCTGGCGACGCCGTGCTTGTCGAAGACCCCGGTTATTGCAACCTGCTGCAGATCCTCAAGCTGGCGGGCCTCTCGGTGCATGGCGTGCCGCGCACGCCGGCCGGGCTCGACATCGAGGCGCTCGAACAGCAGGCCGCCGCGCACCAGCCGAAGGCGATCTTCGTGAACACCACGCTGCAGAATCCCACGGGCGCGACCTTCACGATGGCGAATGCTTTCCGCCTCCTGCAGATCGCGGAACGCCACGGCATGTGGGTGGTGGAGGACGACGTGAGCCGCGAGCTTGCGCCCGCGGGGGCGCCGCTCTTTGCCGCGATGGAGGGGCTCTCGCGCGTGCTGTACGTGGGAGGCTTCTCGAAGACGGTGACGCCCTCGCTGCGCTGCGGCTACGTGGTGGCCGAGCGCGACGTGCTGCGCGAGCTGGCGCGCGCCAAGATGGCAGTGGGGCTGACCTCGTCGGAAACGATCGAGCGCATTGTCGACAAGGTGCTGCTGGAGGGGCGCTACGCCCGCCACGTCGAACTCGTGAACGAACGGCTGAAGGGGGCGCACGCCGTGGTGGAGGAGCGGCTCGACGCGCTGGGATTCGAGATCTTTCACCGGCCGCGCGCCGGGCTCTTCGTCTGGGCGCGCCTGCCCGTGGAGCCGGCGCGCGCCGGCGAGATCGCCACGGCGGCGCTCGCGGACGGCATCTGGCTCGCGCCGGGCTCCTACTTCCGTCCCGACGACGCGGCCAGCGGCTGGTTCCGCTTCAACGCGCCGTACTCGACGGACGACGCGCTGTGGCGCTTCATTGCCCGCGTGCGCTGAAGCGACTGCGCGGTCAGCGCGAGATCAGATGGGCGAAGAGCGGATACATCGAGAGCACAAGCGAGAGCGCCATCGCGACGTTGAACGCGCGCATGCGCAACGGGTTCGAGAGAAAGCGCCGCACGCCGGTGCCGAAGGCCGCCCACACGCAGATGCAGGGCAGGCCGATCACGTAGAACAGCCCCGCCATCATCACGGTGTTGAGATTGAAATCCGCCGAAAGGCGGATTGTCGTGGCGGCCGTGAGCACCATCATCCAGGCTTTCGGGTTGATCCACTGGAAGGCGATGGCTTCGTGAAAGCGCATGGGCCGATGCTCGCCGCGCTTCACCTTCAGCTCGCCCGAGGTGCCGATCTTCCATGCCAGATAGAGCAGATACGCCACGCTTGCGGCCTCCAGCACGGCGTAGAGAACGGGGATGTGCCGGAACGCTTCGCCAAGGCCCAGTCCCACGCAGAGCATGAGCACCACGACCCCGGCGCTGATGCCGAGGATGTGCGGCACCGTGCGGCGAAAGCCGAAATTGACGCCGGAAGCGAGCAGCATGGTGTTGTTGGGGCCGGGCGTGATGGTCGTGACGACGACGAAGAGCATGCCGGCGGGCAGGGCGCTGAGCAATTCGGGCAACATGACGCGAAACTCCGGGTAACGATCTATAGCGACCCAGTGTATCGGGCGTCGTCTGTACAGTACCGGTACAGATTGGGGATCGGATAGCGGTACGGATCGGAGAACGGATGGCGAAAAGTGTCAGCGCCGGCAATTGCCGGCTACCTGCGGCGAACTACGGGCGCAAGGGCGCGCCCCGTACTGCTCAATATGCTGGCGGTCACGGACCGCGGCAGCCGATCAGAAACGGCGCTGGGCTTCCGCGAGGAGTTCGCAGTATTCCAGATGGCGGTTCAGTGCCTTGACGCTGAAGCGGCGAACCACTTCGAAAGCTTGGGCGGCGGTGGACGACACTGCGGCGATAATCGCGACCATGATGTTCTCGTTAAGGGTTGTTACCTAAGTGTTAACCCTATTATAATGATGCGCCGCACAAAATCAAGCCCGGCGTGCCCAGGATGCGGGGATTTCGCAACGGCGCAACGCCGAGCCGGCGCGCGCTCAGTCCCGAGGCGTGGAGGCCGCTTCGGCCTGCTTGAGCGACGCCAGCAGCCGGGGGATTTCGATTTTGTCGTGCATGCCGAGCTTGCGGTACGCGCAGCGTAAATAGTGACGCACCGTGGTCGGCGAAATCCCCATGCGCTGGGCGACCTCCTTGTGTGACAGGCCTTCGCCATAGTGCTGGATCGCCACCAGTTCGCGCGGACTTAGCCGGTCGAGCCCCGAGCGCACACGTGCTTCGAGCTGAAACAGGCCCGCGGTCCGCACGCACTGCACGGTCACGCGCTCGCCCTCGAACGGGTGCGCCGCGCCGTCGCGCAGCCACTCTACGAGCGGTTGCGGCAGCGTCTGGTTGCCATAAAGGGGCCAGTCGTCGCGCAGCATCGTCTCGAACGCCTTGTCGGCCTGGTGCACGGTGCCGAACGAATCGCAGATCGCACGCGCGGGAGAGGCGCCGGTGGCGACGCCGCGTTCGCGCGTGAGCTGGAACGAGCGATTGATCGTCAGCGCGGCGGCGAGATGCGGAATGATGTTTTCGACCGTGTGCGCGTCCTCGCCCGTGAAGGGTTTGTCGAGCGCGCGCCGGTAGACGGAGAGAAACGTCGTCAGGCCGAAGCGGTGATCGAGCGCCGTCACGACCATCAACTGGGCCAATCCGTATTTGACCGACCAGTCGCGAAACCGCGGCGGCACACCCGGGTCGACGATCGAGACCGACATCGCGCGGCCATAGGCGCCGCGCGTGCGCTCCGCCAGCGGGTCGCACGCGCGCACCTTGATCCAGTCGCCAAAGAACGTATCGGGCAGGCGCCACGTGAAGCTGTTGTGCATCACGGGACCGCTTTCCGTATGCGTGGTCACGCCGGTCCATCCCGCGTCGAACGGGAGCAGTTGCGACAGCAGCCGGAAAAAGCCGTTTTCGAATTCGCCGATGCCCGTTTCGTTCGCCAGTGCATAGAGATCGAGCAGCAGGACGCTCAGGTCGCGGCCTGGCGCGCCGTTGCGCGCGAACGGGCCTTCGAAGTCGGCGCTGCGCGTGTGCGGCGCCGACTGTGCGTAACCGTCGATGGCAATAGCTGCCGGCATGTCCGGCGCGCTCCCGGGCGGCAGGAGCCGGTTTGCGATACGGGTCAAGCTGGACTCCTCCGGTACTGTCGTGCCGCTTCCGTTGTTGTTTCCGCTGGGGCTTCCGGCCGGCCGGTCAAACGCCGGCTTCGAGCCGATTATACGGTTCGCAGTTTTTCGGCGGACCCGGCTCCTGAATGCCTGTTCACCCCCTCCATTTGAACGGGGCGGGCCGCGCGGACCTGTGCGCGGTCCCTGCCGCAAGGCCCCGCAAGGGCGGCTCGCGCGCGCTGCGCGGCGCGCATGCGGGTTTTCCGCAGCGTTCACTTGAACGTCTGTTCATCCTTTTTCCCGCTACCGACACTGTACGCAGACCGAAACAAAACCCCATGGAGCCGGACTTGACCGCCATGAAGAATCTCTCACCGTCCTTCGCCGGCGCCGACCTCGCGCCGCGCGACTTTTCCGCCTCCACGCTGCTTTCGCTCGTGGTCTTCGCGGCCATCACGCCGCTCCTGCTGCTGGTCGCGCCGGCCGTCGCGGCGCAGCTCGCCACGCAGCTCGGGCTCTCCGCCTCCCAGATCGGCACGTACTTCTTCGTCGAGCTAGGCGCGTTCAGCAGCGCGACGCTGCCCTCGCTGCTGTGGCTCGGGCGCGTCGACGCACGCCGCGTCGCGGCCTGCGCCATCGTCGTGTTCTGCGCCGGCAACTTCGCGACGGCACTGCTGATGCCGGGCTTCGCGGGGCTGCTGGCCCTGCGCACGGCGACCGCGCTCGGCGGGGGCACGCTCATGGTGCTCTGCATGACGAGCGCCGCCACGAGCACGAACCGCGACCGAGTCTACGGGCTGTGGGTGGTCGGGCAACTGGTGGCGGGCGCCATTGGGCTCTTCGTACTCCCGACCTTGTTCGCGGAGTTCGGCCTGCGCGTACTGTACTTCGCGCTCGGCGTGCTCGGCCTGTGTGCCGCGCCGCTCGTGCGCGGTTTCGATCCGGCGCTCGGCCGCGCGTCGCCTGCGTCCACGCACGGCCATGCCTCTCAGACCGCCGCCACGGCGAATACGGCGGCAAACGCGGCATTCGTGATCGGCGGCGTGTTCGCATTCTACGTCGCGATTGGTGGGGTATGGACGTTCGCGAGCAGGGCGGCGGCGCTGGCCGGTTTCGACGCGGCGCGCACCGGCGAGGTGCTCGCCATCGCGAGCGTGATGGGCATCGTGGGCGCGGCGTGCGCTTCGCTCATCGGCGGGCGGCTGGCGCGGCTCGCCATGCTGCTCGCGGGCTACGCGATTCTTGCGGTCTCGCTCGCCGGACTCGCGGCGCATCCCGGCACGGCCGGCTACTGCGCGGCGGTGTTCGCCTTCAAATTCGCGTGGACCTTCGTACTCCCGTTCATTCTCGCCGCCGCGGCGAAGCATGACGGCTCGGGCCGGCTCATTGCCTCGCTGAACTTCGTGATCGGCGCGGGGCTCGCGGCGGGTCCGCTGATCGCCGGCCTGCTGCTCGACGCGGGTGCGTCGCTCGCCGCGCTGTTCGCGGGGGCGGTGGCGATCTGCGTGCTCTCGTGCCTGTGCCTGCTGCACGTGGAGCGCAACTGACACCGGCTCCACGCCTTTCGCACGCGCCCGATGACCCAGGCGTCGCTGCCACCATCCATTGATTACGAATCACGAGCAAGAGACCTTCATGAGCAAGACAGCATGCTTCACCGACGAACGGACCTTCTGGCACACGGGCGGCACGCACGCGCTGTTCTTTCCGGTAGGCGGCTGGGTGCAGCCGCCTTCGGCGAGCGGCTATGCCGAGTCGCCCGAATCGAAGCGGCGCCTGCTGGCGCTCGTGCAGACCTCGGGGCTCGCGGCGTCGCTGGACCTGCGCAGCGCGCCCGCGGCGACCGAAGAGGATCTGCTGCGCATTCATCCGCGCGACTACCTCGCGCGCTTCAAGGCGCTGAGCGACGAAAACGGCGGCGACCTGGGCGATCTCGCGCCGTTCGGCAAGGGCAGCTATGAAATCGCGGCGCTTTCGGCCGGTCTCGCGCTGGGCGCCGTCGATACGGTGCTCTCGGGGCAGGCGGCCAATGCCTTCTCGCTGTCGCGGCCGCCGGGCCATCACTGCCTGCGCGACAAGCCGATGGGGTTCTGCCTGTTCGCCAATATTCCCGTCGCGATCGAAGCGGCGCGCGCGAAGCACCGCGTCGGGCGCGTGGCGGTGATCGACTGGGACGTGCATCACGGCAACGGCACGCAGTCGATCTACTACGACGACCCCAACACGCTGACGATCTCGCTGCATCAGGAGAACTGCTTCCCGCCCGGCTATAGCGGCGCGGACGAGCGCGGGGCAGGGCGCGGCGAGGGCGCCAACGTCAATATTCCGCTGCTGCCGGGCGGCGGCCACGACGCTTATCTGTATGCGTTCGAGCGCATCGTGCTGCCCGCGCTTGAGCGTTTTCGCCCCGAGTTGATCGTGGTGGCCAGCGGGCTCGATGCGAGCGCGGTGGATCCGCTCGCACGCATGCTGCTGCACAGCGAGAGCTACCGGGCCATGACACAGCTCGTGCGCGACGCCGCCGAGCGCCACTGCAAAGGACGCCTTGCGATCGTCCATGAGGGCGGCTATTCCGAGGCGTATGTGCCGTTCTGCGGCCACGCCATTATCGAAACGCTCGCCGACGTGCGCACGAAAGTCGCAGACCCGATGCTCGATCTCGCGATCGCGCAGCAGCCGAGCGCGCGCTTCGCGGCGTTCCAGCGTCAATTGATCGACGAGATGGCGGCGGCGGCTGGTTACTAAAAACAACCCCGCCTGCGTTTTTCCACCCTGCCGGCGTGCCGCAATGCACGCCCGGCCCCTCCGTACAAACCCTGGCGACGCGCTTCGCGGCGGCAGGGTTGCCGATTTGTGCTGCCGCTTTACATTTTTGACCTCCTACATTGCGTTCCACGGCAGGTACGTTGTGGGGCGCAGGCGCCGCGCGTGCCTGCGACTGCCAGAACGAATACGAGAACGGCTCAATGGAGAGAGATCACATGAACGTAGCGGTAGACTCCACGCCTTCGACCGAATTGCGCAAAGGCGCATTGGGTCTGGGCTTCATCGTCTTTTTCGTGATTTCCGCGGCCGGCCCGCTCGTCGCGATTGCGGGCGGTTTCCCCATCGGCATCATGCTCGGCAACGGCGCGGGAACGCCGTCGCTCCTGATCGCCACGGTGGCGATCCTGCTGATGTTCGCGGCGGGCTACACGGCGATGTCGCGCCATATCACGAATGCGGGCGGCTTCTATGCCTTCACCGCGCGGGGGCTGGGCGGCACGGCCGGGGGCGCCGCGGCGCTCCTCGCCCTGCTCGGCTACAACACGATGCAGATCGGTCTTTACGGCATGTTCGGCGCCGTGACGGCGGGTTTTCTCAGCATGCACTTCGGCGTGCAGGTGCCGTGGTGGGCCTGTTCGCTCGTGGCGATGGCGAGCATCGCCGTGCTCGGTTATCGCCAGATCGATCTTTCGGCGAAGGTGCTGTCGCTGCTCGTGATGGGCGAATATGTCGTCGTACTGATTCTCGACGTCGCGATCCTGAAGGCGGGCGGCGCGCATGGCGTGGACACCGCTTCCTTCACGCCGCACGTGTTCCTCGGCGGGGCGCCCGCCATCGGCTTCCTGTTCTGCTTCGCAAGCTTTATCGGCTTCGAGGCCACCACGATCTATAGCGAGGAAGCGAAAGATCCGCAGCGCACGGTGCCGCTTGCCACCTACATTTCCGTGCTGCTGATCGGCAGTTTCTACGCGTTTTCGGTCTGGTGCATGATCGTCGGCGCGGGCAGCGCAGAGGTGGTGAAGACGCTCACCGCGCTTTCCGACCCGACGACTTTTCTCTACTCGCTGTCGAGCCGCTACGCAAACGCCACGCTGACCGACGCGATGAGCGTGCTCTTCATCACGAGCGTCTATGCCGGGCTGCTCGCCTTCCACAACTCCGCCTCGCGGTACTTCTACGCCACAGGCCGCGAAGGGCTGCTGCCGGCCCGCCTTGGCCGCACGCACCCCGTACACAGCAGTCCGCATGCGGGATCGGTGGCGCAGACCGTGCTGGCCGCGGCCGTCGTGCTCGTGTTCATCGTCGCGAAGGCGGACCCGGTGCTCACGCTGTTCTCGTGGCTCACGAACGTGGCGACGCTTTGCATCATCGCGCTGATGGCATTGTCGTCGGCCGCCGTGATGGCGTTCTTCGGCAGGCTGCCCGCGGCGGAAGAGAGCGCCTTTCGCGTCAAGGTGCTGCCGGCTCTCTCCTGCGTCGCGCTGGTGGTCGTGCTGGTGCTCGCCATCGTGAACTTCCCCTTGCTCACCGGGGCGGGCGCAGGGCTTTCCTATGCCCTGACCGCGCTGCTGCCCGTGTTCGCCGTCATCGGCGTAATCGCGGCAGTCGGTCTCAAGCGGCGCAATCCGCGCGCCTTCGCGCAGCTCGGCAGCTCGAAGCTCTGATCCTGCCGATCGCCCGGGGCGTCGTTGTACGCGCCCGGGCAACATCAACTCACCCTCCATCGAACTTCACATGACAATAAAACGTAATCCGACAGGTAAGGCATTAGTAGTCCTTTCTATTGGACTATCGGCGGGCGCTCATGCGCAAAGCAGCGTAACGCTCTATGGCACCGTCGACGCCGGCGTGATCTATTCCACGAGCCAGCAGGCGACCAACGCGAACGGTTCGGTCAGCAGCGGCCATGCCGTGCAGATGAGCGGCGGCAACCTCGTTCCGTCGCGCTGGGGACTGATGGGAAGCGAAGATCTTGGCGGAGGCGTCAAGGCCAGCTTCGACCTCGAAAACCAGTTCCTCACGGGCACGGGGGCGATGCTGCAAAGCGGATCGCTCTTCAACCGGCAGGCGTGGGTGGGACTGGAAGATGCGCGCTTCGGCACGCTGACGGCAGGGCGGCAATACGATTCGTATTCGGACTTTCTGGGCGTCTATGCATCGAGCAACAACTGGGCGACGCTGTACGGCTCCCACTTCGGCGACGTCGACAACCTGAACGAGGCCTTCAACTTCAACAACGCGCTCAAGTTCACGAGCGAGAATTTCGGCGGGTTCACGTTTGGCGGCACGTTCAGCTTCGGCGGCCAGGCCGGCGACTTCGCCACGAAGCGCGGCTATGCGCTCGCGGCCGCCTACAACCACGGACCGTTTTCGCTGAGCGCGGGCTACCTTTCCCTGAACCAACCGCTCGATGCCGCGCTTGGGGGGGCGAGCGACTATATCGGCGACTTCTCGTGCACGAATGCCGATGCCCAATATTGCCAGTTGCAGAACGCCTCGTCGCTGAAGGCATGGGGACTGGGCGGCTCGGTCGCAATCGACAAGGCCACGGTCGCCGTTGTCTATACGCATACGCGCCTCGAAAACAGCCAGTATTTCGCGAGCGGGGCGAATCCCGGCGGCGCGGACGTCTCCTTCGACATTGCCGAACTGAATGTTGTCTACAACCTGACGAACGCATGGACGCTCGGCGCGGCGTACATCTTCAACGACGCGAAGGTGAGCGGCGCAAGCTCCACGCGCTTTCACCAGATCAACCTTGGCACGAATTACGCGCTTTCGAAGCGAACGGCGCTGTACTTACTCGCCTTCGCGCAGAAGTCCTCAGGGATGGGGCTTGGTATCGACCCGGCCACCGGCGCGAGCGTGAACTATGCGCAGATTCCTAATCTCGCCAATAGCAATTCCGATCGACAGTTGGCCGTTCTGGCCGGAGTGCGGGTTAATTTTTAGATGAGTGTTTTGGAATTGTGATTCGTGAGGGGGGGCTTGCTGCTTTGGCCTTTCCTTGTGTTCGTGGTGGTATGCCAGGGTTGCCCCTGTGCGGGGCGGCACCTACTTTCTTTGCCGCGGCAAAGAAAGTAGGCAAAGAAAGCCGCTCATACCGCCAGTGTGACGCCGTCCGCCACTCGCCTACCCCGGTAGTGGTTCCGGGGCGTCTGCCATCACTCGTCGTTAGCCGAAGTGACAAGGCGCTCATCCTTCCGGCGGCGCTGCGCGCGCCGAAGGGCATAACCCACACCGATGCGGCGCATGCGTATTCGCCGGTCCACGCAGCACGCACGGTTTCCCTTGCAGACCTGTCTGCGGCGCGCGTAGCGCGCAGCAGGAGGTATGAGCCCTTTGTCACTAGCGTGGAGGGTGCGAGGTGACAGACGCTCCGGAGCCACTGGCTATTGCGGCGTGAGATGAATGGTGGCTGACATTAGCGGTGTGAGCGGCTTTCTTTTGCCTACTTTTCTTTGCCGCTGCAAAGAAAAGTAGGTGCCGCCCCGCACAGGGGCAACCCTGGCACACCACCACGAACACAAGGAAAGGCCAAAGCAACAAGAACCGCAAATCAACCGCCTGCCTACAGGCAACTCCGTATTTTCCCGAGGTCGGCGATACATTGCCGATCTGTGCTGACGATCGTGCCTCGGGACACTTAGAGTGAGCAGGAACACGGACTCTGGCATTGCCACGCGCTTGCAGGAAACACGATGCATATTGACGAAACAGCGACGTACTACACCGCTACGAAGAAGTACGATCTGAGCTTCCCGTCGCTGGAAGCGGATATCGAAGCCGACGTGGTCATCATCGGCGGCGGCTTTTCGGGCATTCACACGGCGCTCGAACTGGCCGAAAACGGCGTGACCAATACGGTGGTGCTGGAGGCCCGCTATCTGGGCTTTGGCGGCACGGGCCGCAACGGCGGCCAGGTGATGGCGGGGATCGGACACGACCTCGACGCGATCAAGCACGACGTGGGCGAAGAGGGGCTGCGCACGATCTTCGCGCTGAGCGACCTCGGTCCGCAGATCATGCGCGAACGTATCGAGCGATACAACATCGACGCCGACTTCTGCAGCGGCTACGGCTATCTCGCGTACAACGCCCGCCAGGCCAGAACGCTGCGAAACTGGGAAAAGGAATTCAAATCGCTCGGCAGTCCGCACGAAATCCGCTACGTCGAGGGCGCCGACGTGAAGCAGATCATCGGTTCGGACGTCTATCATGCCGGCCTGCTGCATATGGGCGGCGGGCACGTGCATTCGCTGAATCTGCTGCTGGGCGAAGCCAGGGCGGTTTCGGAAATCTACGGCGTGCGCATTTTCGAATACAGCCCCGCGCTCCAGATCCATTATGGCGACACGGTGCAGGTGCGCACGGCGAAGGGCAGCGTCCGGGCCAAAAAGATCGTCTGGGCCTGCGACGGCTTCATCAACGGTCTCGAACCGGAACTGCACAGAAGCACGATCAACGTCTACGCGTTCAACTCCATGACGGAGCCGTTGAGCGACGAGCTGATCGAGCGCATCAGCCCGATTCGCGGCGCGTACAGCGACATCCGGCCTGTCATCAACTACTACCGCGTGACGAACGAGAACCGGCTGCTGTTCGGCTCGTCCACCTCGCTCGTCGAGCATATTCCGAGCGACCTGAAGGCGTGGAACCGGCGCCTGATGCTCGAGGTATTTCCGTATCTGAAAGACGTCAAGATCGATCTGGCGTGGGGCGGTCCCATGGCCACGACGCTGAACCTGTTTCCGCAGATCGGCACGCTGCCGGACCGGCCGAATGCGTTTTTCGTGCAGGGCTATTCGGGCTTCGGCGTCACGCCCAGCCAGATCATCTGCAAGATCCTTTGCGAGGGCATTCTGGGCGGCTCGGAACGCTACCGCCTCGTGAGCGCGATTCCGCGCGCCACGATCCGCGGCAAGGACCAATATCGCGCGCTGCTGGTCACGCTCGGCAAGGTGATGCACCAGACTTCGGGCTACTGGCACGGCCGGCGCTGAGCGCGGCCCAATCTTTTCATTGACGAGGAGTACTAAAACGTGAGTCTTACCACGATCCAGCACGGCACCGGGATGGCGGAACTCGAACCGTGGGGCAAGCTGAGCGATCTCGGGGCGCAGATTCTCGAAGGCGGCGAAGTGGCGGCGTTCGGCAAGATGACCTGCGGCGCGCCGACCGACGCCGTTTCGGCAGGCTACTTCGGGACGACGCGAGGCAAGTTCCGGCTCGTTTATCCGTTCTCCGAACAAGCCACCGTGGTGACAGGCGAACTGCGCATCACCGACGAATCGACGGGCGAAACGCGCACTTTCAAGGCGGGCGATTCGTGGTTCGTGACGAAGGGCACGTCGACCCTCTGGGAAGTGATCTCGGACAGCTTCGTCAAGCACTACCTGGCCATTGTCTGAACGGAAACCCGGGCTCTGGCCCACATGATGCGAGCACTGACATGACGAGCAACGCCACGGAAGCGGCCCGTGCGGCCATCGAACGATTTCTTGACCGCGACTTCGGTCTTTTCATCAACGGCCGTTCGCAGCCGGCGCACTCGGGCCACTGGATCGACGTCTTCAATCCGGCGACGGGCACGGCGATCGCACGCGTGCCCGACGCGGACAGCGCGGACGTCGACCGCGCCGTCGCCAGCGCCCACGAGGCGTTCGTCGAGCGCCGCTGGAGCGGCCTGCGCCCCGCCGACCGCGAACGCATTCTTCTGCGCCTCGCCGACGTCATCGAAGCGCACGGCGAAGAACTCGCGCAGCTCGAAACCCTGAATCAGGGTAAATCGATCAACATCGCGAGAGCGATCGAAGTCGGGGCGACGGTCGAATACGTGCGCTACATGGCGGGCTGGGCCACCAAGATTCACGGCGAGACGCTCGACGTGTCGATTCCGTTTCCGCCGGGCGCGCAATACACGGCATTCACGCGCAAGGAGCCGGTGGGCGTGGTGGCGGGCATCGTGCCGTGGAATTTCCCGCTGATGATCGCGGTATGGAAGCTTGTTCCCGCGCTCGCCGCGGGCTGCACGGTCGTCATCAAACCTTCGCCCGAGACCCCGCTCACGGCCTTGCGCCTCGCCGAACTGGCCATCGAGGCCGGCATTCCCGCCGGCGTGTTCAACGTGGTCACGGGCGGGCGCGAGAGCGGGGCGGCGCTGGCTTCGCATCCCGGCGTGGCGAAGATCTCGTTCACGGGCTCGACGCCCACCGGCAAGCTTGTCGGCGCGGCAGCGCTGCAGAACCTCACGCGTTTCTCGCTCGAACTGGGCGGCAAGAATCCGGCCGTGATGCTGGCCGACGTCGACGTCGATACGGCCGTGCAGGGCATGCTGGCCGGCGGCTTTCTGAACCAGGGGCAGGTTTGCGCGGCGGCTTCGCGCATTTACGTGCACCGCAGCAAGTACCGGACGATCGCCGAAGCGCTGGCCGACATTGCCGGGTCGATGAAGATCGGCCCGGGGATCGATCCCGAAGCGCAAATCAACCCGCTGGTTTCGGCGGGCCATCGCGAGCGTGTCGAGCGTCATATCGCCGTCGCCAGGGAGGCCGGGCTCAAGTTCATGGCCGGCGGCGCGCCCGTGGAGGGGCCGGGCTATTACGTGCGTCCGGCCGTGATCGCCGACGTCCCGCCGGATGCGGCGATCATTCGCGACGAGGTGTTCGGCCCCGTGCTCGCGCTCGTGCCGTTCGACGAGCCCGAGGAAGCGTTGCGGCTCGCCAACGACTCCCAGTATGGTCTCGCGGCGAGCCTGTGGACGAACGACCTGCGCGCGGCCATGAAGCTCGTGCGCGAGATCGACGCGGGTACGGTGTGGGTGAACTCCCATGTGCCGCTCGACCCGAGCATGCCGTTCGGCGGCATGAAGCAGTCGGGGATCGGTCGCGAGTTCGGCAAGGGCGCGGTGGAAAGCTTCACGGAAACGAAGTCTGTCTGTATTGCGCACTGATTTTCCGGGCCCGCGCGGACAGCCTGCCCGAGCGATAATAAATTGCTCGGGCCGCACGCACGCAAACACTCAGGACAGCGAATAACGCGACCAGGTCTCAATGGGAAGCAGTGCCTGGCTCGCCACGGCCTTGTCTCGCGCCGCGCCGCGAAGATGCTCCACCGTGGTGCCGATCAAGAGGCGCAAGTCCTGCGAAAGCAGATAGTCGATCACGTCCGCGCGCAGCAGCGGTTCGGTGACGCGATTGACCTCGTGCGTCACATAGAGCGTCTTGCCCGCGAGCGAACGTTCCTGCAACGCCTGAGCCAGCCCTTCGTTGCCGCCGGCGACGTTGTAGACGCCGTCGAGCGCGCCATGCATCTCCATGCAGCGGCGCGTGGCTTCGTAGGTCGCCGCCCCCGAATCCGCGCCCTTGATCACCTCGACCACGTTGACGTTCGGAAAGCGCTGGCGCAGCAGCGAACGAAAGCCGATCTCGCGGTCCTCGTGGCAGGTGTACGAGAACGTCGCCACCACCACGGCCACCGAAGGCGAGGGCCGTGTCTCCAGATGCCGGCCGATCAGAAAGGCGGCAGCCTGTCCCGCCGCGCGATTGTTGACGCCTACGTAGGTGTGGCGCGCATCGGCATCCACGTCCGTGATCATCGTCACGACCCCTTTGCCCGCCGCCATGCACTCGCGCAGCGCCGCCGTGATCGTCGGCGTGTTGGTGCAGATGATGCCGATGCCGTCGGCCTCGACCGCTGCCTCGCGCACGCGTTGCGCGACGGTTTCGTCGGACGCGCCAACGCAGTCGACGATATCGAGCGTCACGCCGCTTTGCGCGAGGATGGCCGCGAAGCCCTCGGCGGCGCGCATGAGTTCCGCCGTGAAGGCATCGCCTGCCTGGAGCACGAAGCACGCGCGATAGGGCGCTTGCGCACCGGTTGAAGGCGCCTTGCCAGCCGCCGCCGGCGCCGTGCCCGCTTCCAGCCCGCGGAGCGCGGCCTCCACGGCGCTGCGCGTGCGCGGATGCACGCCGGGACGGTCGTTGAGCACGCGGTCGATGGTCGCCCGGCTGAGCTGGGTGATCTCCATGAGCTGCTTGAGTGTGGGCCGGCCTTTCATTGCGATTCCTGATCGAGCACGTTTCCGGTTATTTTGCCTCAATTTGAGGCTATCCGGCCAATTCGGCTGCAACGCCTGTGTTTGGCAGGCCTACCCCTGCGTATTTACCCTCGATATCTCTAAATGAGGCATTTTGCCTTTTGACGATTGCTCATTTGGAGACTTTAATATGCCTCAAAGACGAGGGCGAACACCACACGCCACTCCTTCCGAACACGCACTCAAGCTATCGCACCGGAGACGTTTCCATGTCCGTAACTTCCCCGCAACCGGGCCGCCCGCAACCGATCACGATGGACGACTGGTACAAATGCCGGCTCGAGCGCAAGACGCTCAAGGCGCTCACGCGCCGCAACGACCACGTTGCGCTCGCGTACTTCGGCGGGTTCATGGCGCTCGTCGTCGTTACCGGCGTGCTCGGCGGGTGCGCGCTCGGCACGCGCTGGTGCGTCCCGGCGCTCCTGCTTTACGGCACGATCTTCGCGTTCGCCGAGGCGATGGAGCATGAGCTGCGCCATCGCACGCCGTTTCGCAGCGAATGGCTCAACGAGTCGGTGCACTGGATCATCTGCTTCATGACGTGGCGCGAGCAGATCTACAGCCGCTGGTCGCATGCGCAGCATCACACCTATACGCACCTCACGGCCACCGTGCCGGCCGACGTGGAAATCGCGGTCAAGCGTCCGCCGAACTATCTGAAGCTCGCCACGGATTTTCTGCGCGTCTCCCACGGCGTCCACCACCTGGGCAACATCGTGCTGCACAGCCTCGGCATCGTTTCGAAGAGCGCGAAGGCCGTCGTGCCTCCGGTCGAATACCGCGCGATGTGCCGTAATTCACGCGTGATGCTGGTGCTTTACGTGGGCGTGGGCGCCTCCGCCATCGTCGCGCAAAGCTGGCTGCCGGTTGTGTTTCTCTTGCTGCCGCGTTCGTACGGTGCATGGCTGCACGAGCTGCTGGCCATCACGCAGCACACGGGGCTGCGCGAGAACGAGCTCGATCACCGCTTTTCCACGCGCACGATCCGCCTCAATCCGATGCTGCAGTTCCTGTACTGGAACATGAACTATCACGTCGAGCACCACATGTTCCCCAACGTGCCGTTCCATGCGTTGCCGCAGCTGCGCCGCGCGATCGAGAACGATCTGCCGCCGGCCTACGACGGGCTCGGCCATGCCTGGCGCGAAATCCTGCACGTGTTCCGCATGCAGCGCCGCGACCCCGGGTACATGGTCACGCCGCAGGTGCCGGGCAAGACGGCGCCTGTTGCGCAAAGCCGGTCCGACGCTGCCGAATTCGCCGCCGAAGTGCGCTGATACCCCGAAGGAGACACCCCACCATGAACATCCTGCAATGGCACGAGGTCTGCGCGAGCGATGACCTCGAAGAAGAAGACGTGATCGAGTTCGACCGCGACGGCGAACTCTATGCGGTCTATCACACGCCCACGGGCTTCTACGCGACGGCCGGCGTCTGCACGCACGAAACGGCGCGCCTCGCGGAAGGCCTTGTTTTCGGCGAAATCATCGAGTGCCCCATGCATATGGGACGCTTTCACATCCCCACCGGCGCCGCGAAGGGAGCCCCCGTCTGCGTGAATCTCGCGACGCATCCGGTGAAGGTGGAGGACGGCAGGATCTTCATCGGCCTGGCAGCCGATTGATTTCATCCCACGACCATAACGACAAGCCGAGGCGATCTATCCAAGGAGACAGTCATGAGTTTTACGTTCAGCAGAATATTGCGTGCGGTGCCGCTCGCGGCAGCCGTCCTCGCGTTGGGACTGAGCCCGGGCGCGCGTGCCGAGCCCGTCGCGCACTTCGATTTCATCTCTCACGCGCCCGATTCGGACGCCTGGTGGAATACGGTGAAAAACGGCATCAAGCAGGCCGACGAGGACTTCAACGTGCAGACCGATTACCGCAATCCGCCCAATGGCGACATTGCGGACATGGTGCAGCTCGTGAACCAGGCGGCCGCGCGAAACTATGACGGCGTGGTCACGACCATTGCCGACTACGACCTTCTCAAAGGCTCGCTCGGGCGCCTGAAGGCGAAGAACATCCCGTTCATCACCGCCAATACGGGCACGGAGCAGCAAAGCGCAGAACTGGGCGCGCTGATGCACGTGGGGCAGCCCGAATATCTCGCGGGCAAGGCGGCGGGCCTGCGCGCGAAGGCCGACGGCGTGAAGACCTTCCTGTGCGTGAACCACTACGCGACGAATCCGCTTTCGTTCGAGCGCTGCCGCGGTTTCGCCGACGCCATCGGCGCCGACATGAAAACCTCCGTGCTCGATTCCGGCACCGACCCCACGGGCATCGAGTCGAAGGTGAGCGCGTATTTGCGCAATCATCCGGACACGCAGGCCGTGCTCACGCTCGGCCCCACCTCGGCCGACCCCACCATACGCGCGGTGAAGAGCCTCGGGCTTGCCGGCAAGATCTGGTTTGCGACCTTCGACATCGACCCGGACGTGGCCGCGGCCATCAAGGACGGCACGATCAAGTTCTGCACCGATCAGCAGCCCTATCTGCAGGGCTACATTCCGGTCGCGATACTCGCGATCCTGCATCAGAACAAGAACACCGACGTGGAGGCGGCGCGCGCCGAGCTGGAGAGGAATCCGAAATTCCAGCAGCGGCTCAAGGATTACGGGCTCAAGCCCGTTTATGAAGCGCGCAACATCGCCTCGGGTCCGGGCTTCATCACGCCGGAAAACATCCAGCAGGTATCGGCGCTCGCCGGGCAGTACCGCTGAGCACGGGCGCCCGGGCAACGGGCGACCGAAATCCGCACCGGCGACTCCACCCGCCGGCGTTTGCCACCGCGCTTTCGGTGGGCGATATGGGCCGTCGGCCCATATCGTATTTTTTCCGGTTTGTTTTTTTGCGGCCGGCGCTTCCGTATGCGCCGCCGTGCAACGGGCGCGGCCTACATTTATTACAAAAAGAAATAAATAGAAAGGAAATGGAAATTAAACAGTCGCCGTGGAGTCACGTTAGGGTGGTCTAATGCGCTCGCTCTGATGTCTGGCGCACTCACATACACTGGCTGGCGCGACGGATCGGACTCACGCGTTTTCGTCGCGTAGTACAGGACTCTAGAAAAGCAATTCGAACAATCGATGGAGCCCGTTAACATGAAACACCGTGCCTTACTGGCTTTGCCGTGCGTTGGTCTTCTGGCCACGCTCTTTGCCTGCGGCAGCAGCTCGAACTCCAGCAGCCCCTCGACGGTCGTGTCGGCGCAGGACGCATTGCCGACCGTTACGCCGATCAAGCATCTCGTCGTGATCTACAACGAGAACGTCTCGTTCGATCACTACTTCGCCACGTACCCGAGCGCTGCGAATCCGTCGGGCGAGCCGGCATTTTCTGCCGCAGCGGGCACGCCGACTCCCAACGGTCTTTCGGGCTCGCTGCTTACGTCGAACCCGAACTTCACGAACGCCGCCAATGCGCCGGGCCAGGCCAATCCGTTCCGCCTCGACCGCACGCAGGCGGCCACGTCGGACCAGAACCACGCCTATACGCCGGAGCAGCAGGCCTACGACAACGGCGCCATGGACCTGTTCCCGAAGTACACGGGTAGCGCCACGGCGGGCGGCGCGGGCGCGTTCGGCACGACGGGCCAGGTGATGGGCTACTTCGACGGCAACACCGTCACGGCGCTCTGGAACTACGCGCAGCACTTCGCGATGAGCGACAACGCATGGACGGCCGCCTACGGTCCGTCCACGCCGGGCGCCCTCGAAGTGGTCTCGGGCCAGACCAACGGCATGCAGCTCGTCAAGACGACGGCGCAGCCTTCGACGCTCGCGAAGTCCTCGTACTACATCGAGGACGGCGCAGGCGGCCTGACCGAGATTGGCGACGCGGATCCGGGCTACGACATGTGCTCGAGCACGACCGATCAGGTCATGATGACCGGGAAGAACGTCGGCGACCTGCTCAACTCGAAGAGCATCACGTGGGGCGGCTTCATGGGCGGGTTCAACCTGCAGACCGTGAACAGCAACGGCACGACGGGCTGCAAGCGCAGCACGATCGCCACCGCAGTCAACGCCGCGACGGCCGACTACGTGCCGCACCACAACTGGTTCCAGTACTACCAGACGACCTCGAATCCGCAGCATACGCGCCCGAGTTCGATGGCCGCGATCGGCTCGAGCGTCGAGAGCGACGGCAAGACGCCGGAGCCGGCGAACCACCAGTACGACACGGATGACTTCTTCGCGGCCGTGCAGGCGGGCAACTACCCGTCGGTCAGCTTCCTGAAGGCGCCGGCAGCCCAGGACGCGCACGCGGGCTACTCGGACCCGCTCGACGAGCAGCTTTTCGTGACGAAGGTCGTGAACTTCCTGATGCAGCAGCCGGACTGGAAGAACACGGCGGTCGTCGTGACCTATGACGATTCGGACGGCTGGTACGACCACCAGTTCGTGAAGCCTGTCACGTCGTCGATGAACGCGGTCGACCAGCTCAACGGCAATGGCGTGTGCGGTACCGGCACGCAGCCGACGGGCGTTTCCGGTTCGCCGGTCAACGGCCGCTGCGGCCCGGGCACGCGCATTCCGTTCCTCGTGATCTCGCCGTGGGCGAAGGCAAACTACGTGGATCACACGCTCATCAACCAGGCTTCGGTCACGCGCTTCATCGAAGACAACTGGCTGGGCAGTGCGCGTCTTGGCGGCGGTTCGTTCGACGCCACGGCAGGCGACATGCGCGCGCTGTTCAATTTCAACAGCACGGGCCTCAACCCGGTGCTGTACCTCGACCCGACTCAGGGCACCCAGGTCTCCACGCCGCCGGCCAGCTGAGCGCGCCGTTGACCGTGCCGCCCGCGAGCGTCGACGAAGCGGGCGGCCGGTCCGGACCGGCTCGGTGCCGAAAACCACGCCGTGCGCCAGCCGCACGGCTTTTTGCATCTATCTCCTGGCACTCGAAGATTGCACCATGACTGAGCTTTCCGCGTCGTCTTCTTCCGCTTCCTCAGCCGCGCCGTCCGGCGCGCGCATCGCCTTGCGGCTGGCCATTGCCGTCGTCGTCGCCGCGCTCGGCTTCGGGGCGTTCGCGCTCGCATACCCCGCCGACGTGCCCGAGTCCGTCGGCGAGATCGTCGAAAATCTCACCGGCGCGAATGCGCATCCGGTCGTGCTGCAGCGCCCGCCCGTGGCGCCGCTCTCCGCCATGGCGCAGCTGGGCAAGCAGCTCTTCTACGACAAGTCGCTCTCGGCGTCGGGCCAGCAGTCGTGCGCCTCGTGCCACAGCCCCGAGCACTCTTACGGGCCGCCGAACGGCCTCGACGTGCAGGAGGGCGGTCTCGCGATGAAGCAGGAGGGCTATCGCCCGCCGCCGTCGCTCATGTATCTGTATCGCCAGCCGAATTTCAGCATCGGCCCGGATGCGGGCGAAAACGACGACGCGCCCACGGTCGCGCAGCTCGCCGCCTCGTCGGCCGACGTGGTCAAGTCGCAGAAGACGGCGGGCGGGCCTTCGACCTCGGTCGAGATGGTGCCGCAGGGCGGCCTGTTCTGGGACGGCCGCGTCGACACGCTGCAGCAGCAGGCCTATGGTCCGCTGCTCAATCCCGTCGAGATGGCGAACCCGAATGTGGACACCGTGGCCGCCAAGCTCGAGCGGCTGCCGTACGCGAAGCGCTTCACCGAACTTTTCGGCCCGCGCATCTTCAGCGACAAGCGGCTCGCCGTTTCCGAGGCGATGTTCGCGATCTCGCGCTACCAGGTGGAAGACCCGTCGTTCCACCCGTACAACAGCAAATACGATCGCTGGCTCGAAGGCCATGCGCGCCTGACCCAGGCGGAACTGCGCGGGCTGCGCCTCTTCAACGATCCGAACAAGGCCAACTGCGCGGGCTGCCACCTCTCGAAGCCGGGCAAGGATGGTCTGCCGCCGATGTTCACGGACTACCAGTACGAAGCGCTCGGCGTGCCGCGCAACCGCAAGCTCGCGCAGAACCAGGACCCGAAGTTCTTCGATCTGGGCGTGTGCGGGCCGTTCCGCCAGGACCTGAAGGACCAGACCCAGTACTGCGCGATGTTCCTTACGCCGACGCTGCGCAACTCGACCACGCGCACCGTGTTCTTCCACAACGGCATCTATCACGACCTCGATCACGTGATGGCGTTCTACAACGAGCGGAACACGGACCCGGGCAAGTTCTATCCGCGCGGCGCCGACGGCAAGGTCGAGAAGTACGACGATATCCCGGCGGCGCTGCAGAAGAACGTGGACGTGACGGACGCGCCGTTCGACCGCAAGTTCGGCGACACGCCGGCCATGACGAACAGCGATATCCGCGACATCATCGCGTTCCTCAAGACGCTCAACGACGATCCGGTGACGACGAAGTAAGGAGGCTGGCGTGCGGGGCCGCCCGCACGCCGCCCGCGCCGCCATTGCCCGTCGCCCGCGCCGCTGCCCGCGTCGCGGCGGCTCTCGCGCGCCATACGGTAGACTGCAGCAGCCCCTTTTTGCTCTGCCTCGACTACCCCGACGCGCCATGGATCGAATCGAAGCGATGAAGGTCTTCATCGCCGCTCTCGACGAAAACAGCCTCGCGGGCGCGGGCCGCCGGCTCGGCCGTTCTCCCGCCGCGGTGAGCCGCGCCATTGCGTTCCTCGAAACCCATACCGGCACGCCCCTGCTGTACCGCACGACGCGCACGCTCAAGCTGAGCGAGGCGGGCGAGCGCTACGCGCTGGCCTGCCGGCGCATTCTCGCGGACCTCGAAGAAGCCGACATGCTGGTTGCCGACGAACGCTCGGCGCCGCGCGGGCTCCTCACGCTGACGGGGCCGGTCGCCGCGGGCGAGGACGTGCTGCGCCCGCTGCTCGACGAATTCATCGACCGCCACCCCGAGGTATCGGCCCGCCTGCAACTGCTCGACCGCCCGGTCAGCCTGATCGACGAGGGTATCGACGTGGCGCTGCGGTTCGCGCATCTCGCCGACTCGACACTGGTGGCGGTGCCCATCGGCGAGGTGCGGCGCGTGGTGGTGGCCTCGCCGGACTACCTGGCCGCGCATCCCGCCATCCACGATCCGGCCGATCTCGCCGGGCACCCCATCATCTCCATGACGCACTTCGGGCTCGATTCGTGGAGCTTTCCCACCGCCGGCAAGGCCGCCATACCGCAGGTGGTGCAGTTTGCGCCGCGCCTGACCGTCAATACGATTCGCGGTGCGGTGGCGTCGGCGCTGGCCGGTCACGGCCTCACGCGGCTTTTTTCCTACCATGTGGCCGAGCACGTGCAGTCGGGCGCGCTGAAGATCGTGCTGCGCGATGCCGAGCACGCGCCGCTGCCGATCCATCTGCTGACTCCGCAAGGGCGGCTCTCGGTGCCGAAAGTGCGCGCGTTCGTCGATTTCGCGACGCCGCGCCTGCGCGCGCATTTCACCCGGCTGCAACGCATTACGGATCACGATTGAATCGTCCCGCGGAAGAATGCCTTCCGTGCGTCGGTGATTCTCTCTATTGGCGTAGCAATCTAGACTCGCTTCCATCGACGACGAGCGCTCTCGCGGCGCTTTTTGCATGGAGAGGCGAGATGCAGTCCACAGCACCGAATCCCCCCGTGTCCCTCGCGCAAGGCCGGCCTGGCAAGAGGGGCGCGCGATGAATCAGCTTGCCTCCTCCACGCCGGGCGCGGCCGCTGGCGTTGCCGCTTCCGCCGCTGCCGGCTACGTCGAACGCAACGCGAACTACTGGCGCCGCAATCTGGCCGTGTGCGTATTCGGCTCGTTCACGACGCTGGTCAGCCTCAGCATGCTGCTGCCGTTCCTGCCGCTGTACGTGCGGCAGCTTGGCGTGAGCTCGCAGTCGGCGGTGATCCAGTGGTCGGGCGTCGCGTTCAGCGCAACCTTCCTCGGCACGGCCGTCACCGCCCCGATCTGGGGGCGCCTCGCGGACCGCTTCGGCCGCAAGCCCATGCTCGTGCGCGCGGCCATCGGCATGGCGATCGTGATGTCGCTGATCGGACTCGCGCACAATGTGTACGAGCTCGTCGGCCTGCGGCTCGTCGCCGGGCTCGTGGGCGGCTACGCCTCCGCCTCGACGGTCATGATCGGCACCCAGGCGCCGCGCGAGCGCGCGGGCTGGGCGCTCGGCATTCTCTCGACGGGAGCGCTCGCGGGCAATCTCGTCGGGCCGCTCATCGGCGGCTTGCTGCCGGGGTGGATCGGCATACGCGGGACGTTCTTCGCGGGCGGCGCCGTGATCGCCGTGGCCGCGCTGCTGACGATGGCCGTGGTGCGCGAGGACTTTCACCCGGGCCGCGACGGACGGGGCCGTCCGGGCGGGGCCGCGGCCGGATCGCAGCACACCCCGCATCGCGCCACGCGCCGCGCAGCCGTCGCCGCGATCCTCGTGACGGCGATGATGGTGCTGCTCGCCAACATGTCGATCGAGCCGATCATCACGGTCTATATCGGCGGCCTTGGCGTGAACGCCGGCCATCTGGCGCGCACGGCCGGGCTCGTGATGGCGTGCTCGGCGCTGGGGAGCATGCTCACCGCGTCGCGGCTCGGCGCACTGGCCGACCGTATCGGCAGCTGGAATGTCATCATCGGGTGCCTGCTGGCGACCGCGCTCGCCATGGTGCCTCAAGCCTGGGTCACGCACTGGTGGCAACTGGCCGGGTTGCGCGTGGCAATGGGCATGTCGCTCGCCGGCCTGCTGCCTTCCATCGGCAAGCTCGCGCGGCAGTCGGTGGACGAGCGCGCGACGGGGCAGATGCTCGGCTATCTGCAGTCCGCGCAATTCAGCGGCCAGGTGTTCGGACCGCTCGTGGGCGGCGTGATTGGCGTGCACCTCGGGCTGCACTCGGTCTTTTACGTAACGGCGGCGCTGCTGGCCACCTGCGCCGCACTCGCGCATTGGGCGCGCGGACGTTGAATGCATTTGGCCGTTTGTTTTGCGGAGAGAGGAAATGAGTCATGCATCCGGCAACGGTACGTTGCTGAACATTCTCGGCATTGCGAAGCCGATCATCCAGGCGCCGATGGCCGGCGTGACCACGCCCGAGCTGGCCGCCGCCGTTTCGAATGCGGGCGGTCTCGGCTCGCTCGGTGTCGGCGCGATGAACGCCGAAGGTGCGCGCAAGACCATTCGCGCCACGCGCGCGCTCACGAACAAGCCGTTCAACGTCAATGTGTTCTGCCATGAGCCGGCGCACGCCGACGCGGCGGTCGAAAAAGCCTGGCGCGAGTGGCTCGAGCCCGCGTTCGCGCAGTTCGGCGCAACGCCGCCCGCCACGCTCAACGAAATCTACACGAGCTTCCTCGTGGACCGCGACATGCAGACCATGCTCGCGGAAGAGCGGCCGGCCGTCGTCAGTTTTCATTTCGGACTCCCGGCGGCGGACACCATGGCGGAACTCCGGCGTGCCGGCATCAAGCTGTTCGCCGCCGCGACGAATCTGGACGAAGCGCGGCAGGCCGAGGCCGCGGGCGTGGATGCGGTCGTGGCGCAGGGCATCGAAGCGGGCGGCCACCGCGGCGTATTCGACCCGAACGCCACGGACGAACGCCTCGGCACATTCGCGCTGACGCGCCTGCTGGTTCGCGCGCTGAGCGTGCCCGTGATCGCGGCCGGCGGCATCATGGACGGCGCGGGCATCGTCGCGGCGCTCGCGCTGGGCGCGCAAGCCGCGCAACTCGGGACCGCGTTTGTCGCGGCGGCCGAAACCTCGATCGACGAGGGCTACCGCCGCGCGCTGCTCAGCGAGGCCGCGCAGCACACGACGTTCACGAAGGCCATTTCGGGGCGCATCGCGCGCAGCATGGTGAACCGCTTCACGGCGCTCGGCGACGATCCGCAGGCGCCGAACTCGCCCGCTTATCCGATCGCCTACGACGCCGGCAAGGCGCTCCACGCGGCGGCGAAAGCCAAGGGAGAGTACGGGTATGGCGCGCAATGGGCGGGGCAGGCTGCCGCGCTGGCGCGTGCGTTGCCGGCGGCGCAACTCTTTGCGCAACTGGAGCACGAGATGCGCGATTGTTTGAAGCAGATGCGGGACATTCACGTCTGACACTTCATCAGCGGAACCCGGGCCATGCAACGCAAATTCGACGACCTGCTGCTCGGCAGCATCGAACTCTTCTGTCTCGCGGCGGAGCAGGGCAGCTTCACGCTGGCGGCCAACGCGGCGAGCGTCACGCCCGCCGCGGTGAGCCGGTCGGTGGCGAGGCTCGAAGAGCGCCTTGGCGTGCGGCTCTTCGTGCGGACCACGAGGCAGATTCGTCTGACCGATTCGGGTCAGCGCTACTTCGAGCAATGCCGGGCGGCACTCGCGCAGCTCGTGGACGCCGAGCGCGAAGCGACGGGGCAGCAGAGCACGCCCGCCGGCGTGCTCAGAATCAGCATGCCGACGCCTTACGGGCACTATCGCGTCCTGCCGCTCCTGCCGGCTTTTCGTGAACTCTATCCGCAGGTGCAGGTGGAAGCGCATCTGAGCAATCGCAACATCGACTTTGCCGACCAGGGCTACGACCTCGCGATACGAGGGCGCGCTCCCGAGGACTCGAGCCTGATCGCGCGCAAGCTGGAGGACGCCGAGCTGGCCGTGGTGGCGTCGCCCGCCTATCTGCGGCGCGCGGGCGTGCCGGAGTCCGTCGAAGCCCTGCAGGCGCACGAATGCATTCAGTTCGAGCGGCCGAGCAGCGGGCGCAACATTCCGTGGACGTTCGAGAATGCCTCCGGGGAAACCGACGTCGTGACGCACGGCGGCTACGGCACGTCGGGCGACGTGCTGGCGGGCGTTACGCTCGCGAGGAGCGGCGCCGGGCTGTTTCAGACCTACCGCTTCATCCTCGAGGAGGATCTGCGCGAAGGGCGGCTCGTGGAGGTCTTGAGCGACTGCGGCCGCTGCACGCGGCCGTTCATCCTGCTGTATCCGCACGGCCGTTATCTGTCGTCGCGCGTGCGGGTGTTCGTGGACTTTCTCGTCGAGCATCTGGCGCAGCCGGCTCGCAAGCGAGCTTGACAGGCGCTTCGTATTCCTGATCGAAGAATCGCATCGACGACATCGCTCATTTTGCCCCCGCGGCCCATCGCTGCCGGGGCCGTTTTTGTAAGCGCAGTTTTCCGTCCCACGTGCGGATACACGGCGTTTCGCCACAGCCGTTATCCGTGCTCTACCGGGTTTGATGCGATGAATCTCGCGGCTTCTTATCACCATGCTGGCGCAGCAGCCGCGGCGCTTTAACGAGCTGAAACGCCTCATTGGCGGAATTTCCCAGCAAATGCTGACCCCCACGTTGAAAGCCCCGGAGCGCGACGGGATGGTGACGCGAACCGTCTATCCGACTGTCCCGCCGCAAGTCGAGTACGCGCTGACCGAGCTTGGCGGGTCACTCTCCTTGCCGCTGATGCGGCTTGCAACGTGGGCGGTGAATCATCTCGACCAGATCGAAACGCAACGAGCCCTGCACGATCGCGAAGCGGACCAGGCGTAGATCATGGCGCGTTTCCGACCTTCGCGGACGCTGGCCTGAGTGCCAGCCCAAAGCGGACCTGAGCTTCGTTCGGCAATCTTCAGACGCACTCGTACCAACTCTTCGAGCGGTTGACGATGCGCACGACGAGCAGCATGACCGGCACCTCGATCAGCACGCCCACGACCGTTGCCAGCGCGGCGCCCGAGTCGAAACCGAACAGACCGATTGCCGTGGCGACGGCCAGCTCAAAGAAGTTCGACGCCCCAATCAACGCAGACGGACAGGCGATATTGTGCTTTTCGCCGACCGCACGATTGAGCCAGTACGCGAGCGCCGAATTGAAGAACACCTGAATCAGGATCGGCACGGCGAGCAGCACGATGACTAGCGGCTGCTTCAGGATGGCTTCACCCTGGAAGGCGAACAGCAGCACCAGCGTCGCGAGCAGCGCCGTGATCGACCAGGGACCGATCTTCGCCATGACCGCCTCGAACGCCGCCTCTCCGCCGGCGAGCAGCACCTTGCGCAGGATCTGCGCGAGGATCACGGGAATGACGATGTAAAGCACGACCGACGTGAACAGCGTTGCCCACGGCACCGTGATCGCCGAGATGCCCAGCAGCAGGCCGACGAGCGGCGCAAACGCGACCACCATGATGCTGTCGTTGAGTGCAACCTGCGAGAGCGTGAACAGCGGGTCGCCGCCAGTCAGGCGGCTCCACACGAACACCATCGCCGTGCAGGGCGCGGCGGCCAGCAGGATCAGCCCGGCCACATAGCTGCCGAGCTGCGCCGCGGGCAACATCGGCGCGAACAGCTGCTTGATGAAGAGCCACGCGAGGAACGCCATCGTGAACGGCTTGACCAGCCAGTTGACGACGAGCGTGACGCCAATGCCCTTAATGTGCTGACGCACTTCATGCAGCGAGCCGAAGTCGACCTTGACGAGCATCGGGATGATCATCACCCAGATCAGCAAACCGACCGGCAGATTGACGTGCGCGTATTCCATCCCGCCAATCGCCTGGAATACGCCCGGCAGAACCTGGCCGAGCAGGATGCCCGCAACAATGCAAAGCGCGACCCAGACGGTCAGGTATCGTTCGAAGAAGCTGATGGCCGGTTTCGATGCAGTCCTGCGCGAAGCCGCGACGTTGGGGGTGTTCATTGCACAACTCGAAGGGGAAAAGGTCAGCTCTGCAGAATGGCGTCGAGTGCCTGCTGAAGCTCGGCATTCTCCAGGCGGTCCAGGGGCAATTCGAGCAGTTGCAGCATGCGATAGCCGATGGCCTGGCGTGTCAGTTCGAACGCCTGGCGCTTGCCTTCATCGCCGCCCGGTGCGTTCGACGGATCAGCGTAGCCCCAGTGGACCTTGACCGGGCTACCAGGCCAGAACGGGCATGGTTCGGCGGCCGCGCTGTCGCATACCGTGATGACGATGCGCATAGGCGGCGCGCCGTTCTGCGCGAATTCATCCCAGCTCTTGCTGCGATAGCCTTCCGTATCGATACCCGCGTTCGTCAACGCTTCGAGCGCGAACGGATTGATGCGGCCACCGGGCGCGCTGCCGGCGCTGAACGCGCGGACGTCCTTGCCGAGCTTGCGTGCCCTGCGGTTCAGCATGGCTTCGGCAAGCACGCTACGTGCAGAATTGTGCGTGCAGAGAATCAGGACGTTGGTGGTCATGGTATCGTCAGACGCGTTCGCGATCAGCAGCAGGCCGAACCGGTCGATTTCACAGGAATGGCAATGGGCTTGCCGCTTGGCCCGCAGCAGGCAGCCACGCCCGAAGCAGGGGCTGCCTGCCGGCTTTCGCCGTAGACCGGCGCGGATTCGATGGTATGGTAGTACTCCCAAGCGATTCCTTGCGGGTCAACAATCCAGTGCTTGTCGCTGCGCGCATAGCAGCAGGTCGTTTCACCCTGGTCGAGCAAGCTCATGTCCGCGGCCTGTGCACGCTGCGCGAGTTCGGCCAGCTCCGCTGTGTCATTCACCTGGAAACCCAGGTGGTCGACACCGACCTTCGTACCGCGCGTTGAGATCGCGAAGTTCACGCGAGGATCGTCCAGCATCCACTTTGCGTAATCCGTTTCGATGCGGGTCGGTGCTGCACCGAACAGCTTCGAATAGAACGCGACATTGGCTGCGATATCGTCAACGTGGACGTGAATGTGAAACCGCTTCATGGACGTTCTCCGTCAGCATTGGCATGAATCTGTGCCGCGCGCGAGGCAAGCTTGCCCCTGGCAGCAGTTCTCGGTCAGAAAGCCCAGCACCGCGTTCATCTGTCCATACGCAGCGCGATAGATCAGGCTGCGCCCGTCGCGCTCCTGCGTGACCAGCCCGGCGTGCATCAACTCCTTCAGATGAAAAGAGAGCGTTGCATTGGGCAGATCCAGCTGTGTCGCGATGGCGCCGGGCGTCAAGCCGGCCGGTCCGGCGACAACCAGCATCCGGAATACGCGCAGGCGCACTTCGTGGGCAAGCGCCGCAAGGGCACGGACGATGTTTTTTTCTTCCATATTTCCAATATATTCGAAATTAAGAGTGAATTCAAGGGATTGACGAAGTGCGCGACGATCCGACGACCGACAGGCAGGCATCGGTCGCACTTCCGCCGAGGAGGTTAATAACTGTAGTTACAACAATCTCTTGCAAGCTTTTTTTGTAACTACAATAAATCGATGAAAACGACCTGCGACTCGGCCAAGAGCGAAGCCAACCAACGCAAGCATGGCGTGTCTCTGCCCCTCGCGGAAGCCGTCGTGTTCACGCAGCGCGGCGAAACTTTTCCAGTTATCAGTCTGCGCAAGGCCAACAACCGGGAGATAGACAGCGATGAGCAAGCCACACAAATTGATCCGTAACACACCGGAAGAGGAAGCCGCGATTGCTCGCGGAATCGCGAATGACCCCGACACGTTCGTGCCGACCGACGAGCAGTTTGCGCAGATGAAGCGGCGCGGCGGTCGGCCGAAACTCGCCAATCCGAAAGTTGCAGTTACGGTGCGGTACGACGCCGATATCGTCGAGAGCTTCAAGGCCAGCGGGGAAGGGTGGCAAACGCGCATGAACAACGCCCTGCGGGAATGGCTGTCGACGCACCACGCCTAAGCGCCGGCCAAACCGGCACGCATTTCCATATTTCCAGAAGGGCCGTTGAGCGGCCCGTTTTCGTTTGGCTTGTTCAAACTAGTTCCTATTATTTTACATAAGATAAAGATTAATCTTCGTAGAGGCTAACTTTAGCTGGCGTTACACCTGTGGGAGCCAAGTCCCACAAGCGTTAGCGGGTAGCGCCAGCAACCGAAAACCCTTGGAAAAAATTTCCAAAGCGTGCATCCAAACGCCACGCGTTTCGGCATCTTTCGCGCTCTCAACGCGCGCGGAAGCGATCACTTCCAACGGATCACTCCCGAGAATCTCGGCGACGCGGATCGCCGTCTTTTCATCAAAAACCGACTGCTGATTCCGGTACTTGCTTACCGCACCGCGCGTCACATTCAGCGCCTTGGCAGCGGCGTAATCGGAGGGCAGGTCGAGGCGGGCTTTCACCGCGTCGAGCCATTCGACTGTCGTTTTCATAGACAACCCCTTGTAAATCAAAGTGAATCAACCCGGCGTCAAAGGTACTGCGACGCTTCATTTGATGCAACAGTCTCCATGAGTGATACGTATCAGTCATTGACACGTTTCCGTAACTGATACTATTCTTCGGCCTGTCGCCCCGGCAACTGGTCTCCAACCCCGCCAGTGCTGGATTTGCTACCCGGCCGCTGGGGCGATGTTTCTTAAAAACGTTGCTCTCGGGGTTGACAAGGGGAAAGCAAAATGCAAGTTTTGCCGCAACATATCGTTACAGGTCTCACCGATTCGCAACGTGTAGGCGGCTCAAAGCGGGGCCAAAACAGCGCCGATGTCGCTGTGCGTGCCTCAGTCCTCACCGAAGATGCTATCGAAGCCGTCGGCGGTTTCGCCCGGGACGAGGCAATCGGTCAGGCCGAGCGCGGTGAGAAAGTTGCAGCACTCAACGTACTCGCCCAAACCGTACGTGGTGATGGTCCGGTAGATCTCCCACAAGTCGTTGCGTACACCAATGACCATCGCCGCGCCATCAATCGGGCTACGTGGCGGGCGGCTCGCGAGAAAAGCGCTAATAGCTTCATCGTCTATTCCGGCTTCAACGCCGGCGTGAAGGGTCGAGTTCATACGATTCTTTGTTTGATAGCGGAACCACGAGTATGGGGCAGACTCCTTCGCTCCCCGCGTCAAACGTGGCGCTATGCGGCCAAATACAGCCGCGCGACATGCCGCATCCATCCGTCCTCCCTCGGCGGCTTCACTATCGAAGGTCCGTTCAACCGCCGCCCGTCGCGCATCGCTCGCGCGCTCGATCGCTTTTTCTACTGGCTCGGCGCGTAACCGCTATGCGCACATCAACCGCTTTCGGGGAAATCGGATATCGAGTGGAAGATGGCGATATCGGCTATGCGGGCGATACGCACCTGTCGTTCAAGGCGCAGGCCGCGCCGAGCGTCGCACATATCCGCGCAACGGCACGAGGCGACGCCGAGCTCTCCCGTATCAAATCCATTCTCACTACGGCAAAGGCAACGCACGGCGCGGGGCAAAGCCCGACGCCGCGCCACATGAACGTGACGCCTGAAGCCTATTGGGCTGCGATCTCTCGCACCGTGCGGGGCTTCGCGTAATGCATGGCACCAACGACGTATGGGCCGCCGGGCTCGTCGCGCCGTTTCCGCGTCGCTGGCAGGCGAACATGATGCGCGAGTGGGATCGCCGCCGCTCGACATTCAACCCGAAGATGGTCACAGCGGAGAACGACGCGCAACGCTTTGCCAATGTTGGACTCCGCGAGACTGTCGCGGCGCTCGCCGGCCATGCCGTTAGCGATGAGTTGCCGCTCGATGCACTCGACCATGACGTGATCGCGCACGCACAGGCGTGCGCCGAACAGGCTCGCGTGCGTCTACTTACGCTTGAGGCGTGGCAGGAAGCAGGGCGCTGCGCAACGCGGGCCGCCGGTGTCTCGGCGCTTGAGCTCGCCGACGTGGAAGTGCTGGAAGCGCGCGCGATGCTCGCCGACTTCTGCGAATCGCGCGGCGTGCCGCCCGCCACGGGCCGTATCACGGACGAAGGCGCTGTACGCCGCATGATCGCGCCGAAATGGTGGACGATGCGCATGCGCCGCGCGCACGCGCGCGCCGTTGAGGCGGCCGCGATCGATTTCGGACTCGTGAACCGCTCGCGCGACGTGTACGTGTCCAATGAAGGCCTCGCTGCGCGCGAAGCGCAGAACACCCGCAATGCGGCGATGCTCGAAAGCACGATCGCGCGCAACCTCGATACCGACCAGGAATTCACGCTGGCCGAACTCTCGGCAAAGGGGCCGGCCAACAAGGCAATCCGTCGCGCCGAGCTCATGACGCGCATCGCCGGATTCGAGCGCATCGCGATCGCCTCGGCGCACGCGGGCCTGTTCCTGACGGTCACATGCCCGTCGAAAATGCACGCCTTCAGGATGGCCGGCACGCGGGCGATTCGCAACCCGCGCTACGACGGCACGAAGCCCGACGAGGCGCAGGCGTATCTACGCGGCGTATGGGCGCGCATCCGTGCCGCGCTCGCGCGCCGGGATATCGCGCTCTACGGCTTCCGCATCGCCGAGCCGCAACACGACGGCACGCCGCACTGGCATCTGCTCGTGTTCTATCCGCCGCAGCACGATTCGACCGTCGAGTCGATCGTGCGCCGTTACGCGCTCGAAATGGACGGCGACGAAGCGGGCGCACTGGAGAAGCGCTGCGACTTCAAGCGCATGGACGCAGCACTCGGTACGGCCGCTGCCTATATCGCGAAGTACGTCGCAAAGAATATCGACGGCTACAAGCTCGACAAGGATCTGATCGGAAACGACGCGCTCGAAACGTCTGCGCGCGTGGAAGCGTGGGCCTCGCGCTGGCGCATTCGCCAGTTCCAGCAAATCGGTGGGGCGCCGGTCACGGTATGGCGCGAGTTGCGCCGTGTTGAATCGGTGCCCGCTGATGCGCCCGCCCACGTACGTGCGGCGCACAACGCTGTCAACCGCGTCGCCAAGCTCGAAGGGCGCGACAACGCGTCCGTCGCGTGGGATCACTACGTCAACGCCCAGGGCGGCGTGCATTGCGGCCGCAACTATCGCGTGCGCCTTGCGACATTCCGTGATGGCTCGCGCACGGCCTACGGCGAGGAATCCGCTGCAAAGCCTGTCGGTGTCGAGTATTTCGAAGTCGCAAAGGTGCGCGACGTGATCGGCAACTGGATTGACGTACTACCGCGCACGGTCACGGTCGACTCGAAGCGCTACCGGTGGGAAGTTGTGCGCACGGGCTCGCGCGCGAATGGTTCGGGTGTTGAGCGCGCGCAGCGCGCGCCTCGGACCTGTGTGAATAACTGTACGCGACCGGCCGCAGAGCCGGCATTTGAACACCACGGGGCCGCGCCACTCGATCCAGATTTCGACGGCGCGGCCCAGAATTTCGCCGGCGGCGGCGCAATTCGTACTGACCGGAGACCGGAATGACGACCATGAAAATCGATTGCCCTTGCTGCGGCGGCGATATCGACGCTCGGCACACGGAAGGCCTGTCCGACACCATGCGACGCATGTACTTCGTCTGCGAGGACTGCGGCTATCGCACGCCGGCGGGCTTCGAAATCCTGTTCTCGCTGTCGGCGTCCGCAAAGCCGCGCCCCGACGTGACGCTCGAAGTGCGGCCCTCACCGATGCTTCGCGGTGGCTTCAACGCACGCACGACAGCAGCGCTAGCGAGGGCGATATGAGGTTCACTATCAAATGCCCGCACTGTGGCGCGCGCGGTATCGCCAGGTCGATCGAAAAGGAGTCGCCCGTGTCATGGCTGCTCGACTTCCAGTGCGATGACGTGACGTGCGGCCACACGTACCGCACACGAATCGAAATGTTCCCGCCGCAAACGCCTATCCCACGCCGCGAGCGGCGTGAAACGGTCGCACTGCAATTCGGCGAATAGCGGTCCGGCTTCAAAGCAATTAGATCGATATCGACGTGATATCGGCCATGCGTTTCAATCCTGCTCGGGGGAGCATTATGAAAACCGTTGTGGTGGCAAATTCGAAGGGCGGCACGGGTAAGTCGACGAGCTCGCTGCAGTTCGCAATCGGGCTGGCACGCGAAGGTGCGCATGTGTGGCTCGTTGATGGCGATCGGCAGGAAACCAGCGTTACCGCGATTACCATGCGTGCGGAAAGCGGGCGGCCGCCGATTGCCGCGTCGGCTTATGCCAACGGCGCCACGCTGCGTGCCCAGGTGCTCCAACAGCGTGACGCCTATGATTTCGTGGTGATCGATGCCGGCGGCCGAGATTCGAGCGCGCTACGCGCCGCGCTCACGGTCTGCGATGCCGTCGTGATTCCGTGCCTGCCCCGTACGTTCGACGTGTGGGCCATGCAGGACATGGTGCAGCTCGTCGACGAGGCACGCGCCGTTCACGACCTGCAGGCCTTCGCATTCCTGAATGCGGCCGACACCAACGGGTCCGATAATCGCGACGCGGCCGCCGCGATCGCGGAGTTTTTGCAGGTTGAACTGCTGCCGTTCCGGCTCGGCCGCCGCAAGGCCTTCGCGAATGCGAGCGGTGCCGGCCTGCATGTCGAGGAAATGCCGCGACGTGACCTGGTGGCCTGCGCGGAAATCGATCGCCTCACGGCCGCGATCTTCGGCATTTAACCAGATATCGATTTGCCATCAAGACAATATCAAAGCGATATCGAACAGATGGCAAGTTGATATCAAATCAATATCTAGGAGGGGGCTACATGGCAATCACGAGACGGCCGGGCATTGCGAGGCAGGCGAGCGACGCCGATATGTTCATCGCCGGCGCGCCCGACGCCGCGCACGAGCCGATACCCGCACCCACGCGTCGGCGGAAAGAGGTGATAAGCCCGAGCGTTGACGTGGATCTGTTGAAGCGCTTCGATGCACGCGCTGCCGAGTTGGGGCTTTCGCGCGCGGCTGCGATCAATCTCGCGATGGCGCGATTTCTTGACGTTGAATGAAAGGGGAGGCCACGCCGCCCAACAAAAAGGCCGCCGGCGTGGTGACACGCGGCGGCCTTTCGTTTTGGGAGTCTGGTTGTCGATGCAGGTATTCGCTTTCGTGAACGGAAACCGCGGTACTACAGCATCCCGTGCGACCTTGCATAATCGCGCAAGGCATCGTTCATGCGTGTCTGCCAGCCCTCACCATCGGCTTTGTAAGCCTCGATCAGATCGGAATCAAGGCGAATGCTGACGGGCTTTTTCTCCGAGCTGCGCGGCCGCCCGCGCCCACGCTTCACCAGGACGCCGCCAATATGCTCATCGGCCTGCTCGAAAAAGTCGTCGTCCAGCTCGGGAACATCATCGTAGTCGGTGCCAGCCGGTCGGCTGGCATCAACCTTCTTCAAGTCGCTGCGCAAAACGCGCTTGTTCGCGTTCATTTGCCTTCCTCATAGAAATAACGTGGCGAGCGTCGCCGCGTTGGGTCCACACCACGATCACCATCCGGCCAGCAAGATGCCCGACTGTAATCATCCGTTCTTCGCCATAGTCGGACCGGTCGTCAACCCGGTCGAGCGTCCTTCCTTCGAATACCTGTGCGGCGTCCTCGAATGCAAGGCCGCGCTCCAGGAAGGTCCGGTCGCGCTTCGCAGGGTCAAAGGTAATCTCCATGGAATTATTGTATATACGAAAAATGATGAAGGCAAGGAATTTCCGTATATACGGAATAGGGTGCCCGCCGCGTACAGACGCAGAAGGCCGCAGACGGGCTCCGGTGCGCGGGGGGCCTCCAAGCATTGCCGGGCGCCGGGCAGGCCTGTTGCAAGATTGGCACGGCGGTGGCGGAGCGAAATCAGGGCAGGAGCATGACGCGCGCATGCAGCAATCCAGCCCGCAAAAACGCGGTCCCCCTCCCCGCCTGCGTTGTCGCTTAATAGTGAGTTTTCGACGCACGGCCGTCCTGCAGAGAGCACTATGAGGCAGGTACGCTTGCGGTCAGCTTGGCCCGTTACGTAAACGCAATCTGACGAGCACTCCAGATGCCCTGAAACGGGCACGAGAATCGCCGATCTCTTGACGCGTCGACACGATTCTCGCAAAAAATGCTTAAGAAGCAGATGGTTGTGCCGACAAACACGGTAATATCCTTCTCGAGGCTTGCATCTGCCTGATTTCATTGGGAGAAATTTCTGGCTGGCCCCCATAAATCATTGCTTTATGCTAAAGATGGCAGCAAATTTAGAAATTTTCGAAGCTCAAATCGTTCTGGCGGGTGAATTTCTACCCAGCCTGTATTCTCCGGAATGGTTCGGGAGGATGGGACTGCTTGGCGAAGACGACGTAGCCGCGGCCATCGGGGGTACCGAAGGTGTCGGTCTACTCGTATCGTCGCAGATGACGATTTTTGCGACGAATTGGGTTCACGTTCAGGTCATACCAAACCAGCTGACGTTGCGTTCTCAAGGTGCACCCGGACCGGCGATGCATGACCTTGCACAAGGGTTGTTGACTTCTATCGACTCGCTGGTCGTGCGTGCGGTAGGGCTGAACTATGGGGCACATTATCGGCCTGATACGATGGCGGAATTGCACAGGATTGGGGACGCCATTGTCCCTAAGGGCATGTGGCACGAAGCGTTTCCATCTGCTGAGCATATTGGCTTGGCAAACCTTCAAGTGATAATGCAACCTAAGGGCGATGCTGGCATCATCGACATGAACAACGATTACCAGCGATTTTTCGTGCAACCCTCGGCGGTGGTTCAGTCCGGGATCTACCTCGGAATCAACAACCACTACCGACTACTCGCAGACGATAAATCGGTTGCCAACGGAAGCGCTGCTGCAGCTCTAATCGGTGAAAAGTGGGAGTCGTCTTGGCGTATGTCTGCTGAAGCTTTCGATAAAATTATTGAGAGGGCATTGAAGGCAAGCTAATGGAAACGATCGCATATACCGATTCGCGGTCCGATAGCGACTCAGTGCTTACTTGGGTGGATGTTCAATCCAATGCGCCCCTGAGTGCAGATGTTTTTGCGCTTTTTGAGACAAAGACGCAGGCGTCAGCTCGGACAAACACAACAACGGCTAGTAGGATTAGCAAGTGGGATGTGGATGCGCTCGTTAGCCGACTAGGCTTACCCCCTTCAAGTGAAGAAGAAAAGCCAACTACTGAGGCGATCGAGCCTGTCGATCTAGGCAAAGTATCTACGATTTTGCCTGAAGTTAGTATTGAAAATCGTCCACGAGCTTGGCCACGCCAAGCAGTATATGCTGCTCCCATAGAGATTTTTGAAGGCGTTGTTCAAGAGATCGATCCAACACAAGGCACAATGCAGGTTAATTTGCGTGCCAAAACGCGCGCAACAGCAGAGCACACTGCGGATATTTCGTTGCGTTGGGTAAATCCACAGGATAGAGATCTAGTAAGGCCCGGCGCTGTGTTCTATTTGTCGCTGTACCGCGAATTGCGAGGCAAGACGATCCGTAATACGGAGGACATTCGTTTCAGACGTCTACCGGCGTGGACCAAATCACAGGTCAACAACGTCCGCCGAGACGCAGATCGCTTACTCGGAAAGTTAGCGCCAGAAAAAAAGCTAGACGAATAACGATGCAATACACTGCGGGGCCGGCTCCCGATGAGCCGGAGATAGTGGTATTCGGACCCGGATACGGTGAGGCAATTGCCGTTCATCTAGGCGACCATGCGTGGATACTGGTCGATTCATGCCGCAATCCTTCCAGTAGGCGCCCTGCGTCGCTTGAATACCTTGAGGCGATAAATGTTCCGCCAACTTCGGTGGTAAGCATTGTCGCCTCGCACTGGCATGACGATCATGTTCGCGGAATCTCGGAGGTGCAGGCGGCCTGCTCGAACGCGACATTTCATATTTCCAACGTATTCAACGACAGGGAAGCAATGGCTTTCCTCGCTGCGTACTCTGGCGCACACACGCACAATCTGAGTAGCGGTACACGTGAGCTATATCAGAGCGTCAGCGGTAGTGCTAATGAAATAATTCCTACTGGGCATAGTTCGTTAATTTACGAATTTACAACAAACGGTGGTAACAGAGTGCAAGTTACCGCCCTTTCACCGACGCCGGCTGGACAAGCACAGACGATTGCACACTTTGCCGGCTATATTCCACCCGAGGATCCTGCGCCGCAAAGTACTCCGATCGACTATGCACCCGACCTCAAGCCGAATTTTGAATCAGTAGTGGTGCACGTTGACTTCGGTGACGAAGCTATTCTTCTAGGTTCAGATCTCGAACATCACGCAGATGCAGGGTGGCGCGGCATCGTGGAATCACGCTTCGGATCAAGAAGGCGCAAAGCGGGCCTCTACAAGGTCGCGCATCACGGGTCCTCCACGGCAGAATTTGCAGGTACATGGGACGTGCTATTACGCGAACAACCGCTGTCGCTCCTTACTCCCTTTTCTAGGGGCAGGGTGAAGCTTCCTACCGACGAGGACCGCATTCGCATTCGCGAAAAATCGAATTCAGCTTTCATTAGCTCAGGGGCAAGCAGGAAACCAAACCTCGATCGCGAGACTGTAGGAAGGTTAGAGCGTATCTGCGAAAAACTTACACCTATTAACAACGGATTTGGTGCTGTTCGTGTACGGCGTTCTAACGGCATCTGGGATACCACCCTTTTCGGTGATGCTACTGCCCTTTAAACGACGAGTGCGACTTAGTTCCCATCAATCAGCACGTACGGAAGGAATCGCACTATTTCCTCGCCGGCCCACTCGTTGACCGCAAGAAACTGCGCCTGTAGAGGCACAATCTCATTGCGCCCGAACACCTTCGCCGCCGTGTCGGCCGCACCGAATCCACCCGTATTGCTCGGCACGATCCCGAGCAACTGAGGCGGCACGCGATGCGCTGCGAGCAGGTCGTCGCGCGTGATGTTCTTGATGTTGAAAAACTCGTCCTTCGCGGCCACTTCCGACACCGGAATGAGCTGCAGCCCGTCTTTCTTGCCGTTCGGTGCGTAGTAAAACAGGTTGCGGAAATTGCCCGGTCCCTTCGCGTTTTTCAGGGCATCGCGCAACGAATCGACGTCATCCTGATTCTGCGCCGGGTCGGTCAGGTACAGGATGAAGCCCGCGTGGCTCCCGTTCTCGTAGTAGCGCCGCCGGAACAGCGTTGACGATTCGTTCAGCCAGGCGGCATGGAGGGCGCCGAGGTATTCAGGCAGGCCGTAGACCTCCTGATTCACATCGGGCTCGATCAAGTGATGCACGGCGCCCGCGTCGAATTCGTGAACCGCCTGCCAGCCGTCCGTTTGCACGTAGCTGGCCAGGTCGACACGGCGCCTCGTGTACTTCGCCGGCACCGCCTCGAATTTCAGCGTCCCGCCGAGCCGGTTCGCCTGCCGCTCGATGTATCCATTGCCGAACATGAGGAAGTCGAGCGCCCAGCGGCGGAACGTGTCGCGCGAGAGCAGGGGGTGCGGAATGAACGTCGACGCCAGCACGTTGCGCTTGAAGTACAGCGCTGACGCGTGATGCGTGCCGGCGCGGAACGACTTCGCGAGCCCCGACCAGCTCACCGGCGGCTCATACCAGCCGTTGACCTCGACGAGCTCGGCGTAATCGAGCAGGTCGGCGCGGCTCATCACCGGCATTGGATCGCCGAACGTGAATGCCGTTGCCTTCGGCGCGTGCGATGCCCCTGCGGCCGGTTCGACGGCGCGCGTGAGCTGCGCGCGGTGCTTGTGTTTTGCCCTCATGCGGAAATCTCCATGAAACCAGAATTGCGGGCCGCCATGCCTTCCAGCGGCTCGTTTGAAATTGCGTGCAGGACCGCCCAGGCAAGATCAGCGTGTCCCGTTTCTTCGTTGCGGCCTGCCTCGTACGTGACCTGCCGGCCGCTCGCCGTCACGGTCTTTTTGATCGCCATGAAGGCGGCCGCCATGTCCGTCCAGCCGGCATCAAACTGCAGCCGGGCATTGCCGACGACCGACAGGCCTTTGAGCACGAGGCGGCCTTTGACTTCGGGGGAGTAGTTGAACGCGACAACGCGCGGAAAGAACTGCTTGGCGAGCTGATAGACGCCCTGGCCGATACCGGTCGTGTCGATCGCCATGTAGGCGACGTGGTAGCGCTTCGTGATTTCCTCGATGCTGCGCGCCTGTGCCTCGAAATCCATGCCGCGAAACTGGTGCTTTTCCAGCACGCGCAGCGGGCCGCCCTCGACCACGGGCGGGGCGACCACTACGCAACCGGCCGAGTCCCCCGACAGCGCCGGGTCGTATCCCACCCATACCGGGCGATAGCCGAACGGCCGGGCGAGCAGGGGCTCGAAGTCTTCCCACACTTCCCACGAATCGACCATACAGCGCTGCAGGTTTGCCAGCGTAAAAATCGACGCGGTGTCGTCGATAAACTGGCACATGAGCAGGTTCGCGTACTCTTCGGCGCTGTATTCGAGCCGCAGCTCGCCAAGATCGAACAGCGTGCAGCCCGCGCGCGCCGCGTCCTCGACCGTGACGATCTGACGCCACTGGCGATCCTCGCAGAGCCTGCCGCGCGCCAGTGCTTCGTGTGTGACGTCGAAGTGAATGTGATCGGCCTTCGCGCGGCCGCGGTTGATGTGCTCGCCGCTCCAGAATTTATAGGCCTCGTGCCCGATGCTTGAGGGCGTCGAGAAGTAGGTCTTGCGCCAGTGCTTGTGCATCGCCATGCCTGACGCGACCTTGTTGAGCGCCGTGAATTTCGGCACCCAGAAATACTCATCGAAGTAGAAGTTGCCGTGATAGCTCTGCGCGGTGCGCGCGTTCGTGCCGAGAAAGTAGAGAATCGCCTCGTTAGGCAGCACGATCGGATCGCCGCTCAGGTCAACGTCGGCGGCCTCTCGCGCAAACTGCGTGATGTACTGCTTGAAGACGTGCGCCTGTGCCTTGCTGGCCGACAGGAAAATCTGGTTGCGGCCTGTGTTGAGCGCATCGACCAGCGCCTCGCGTGCGAAATACCAGGTTGCGCCGATCTGCCGCGACTTCAGGACGTTGCGCGTTCGCTGCTCGCCGCTTCGAAACCACACCTTCTGGTAGTCGAACAGCGATTCACGAAACGCGTCGTTGATCTTTTCGACCTGCTCGTCGTTGAACGCGTTGCGTGTGGCCTTTTTTTTCGGCGCCGCGTTGCGCGCCTCGATGTTCGGATTCAGGTCCGATTCCTTGCCCGTCTCGCCATATTTGCGCACGCGCGCGATGCGTTCGAGCTGGCGCATCAACAGGTCGATTTCTTTGTAATCGCCCGGATCCTTCTTCTCCTTCGCGATCAGCGCATTGACGCGCATCTCGGTCGTGAGCTCGATCGTGTCGACCGGCGCGGTCTTGTCCCAACCGTCGCGCTGCTTCCACGTCTCGACCGTGGAGCGTTTCAGTTCGAGATGGCGCGCAATAGACGACACGCGCCACCCCTGCCAGTAGAGGGCGCGTGCCGCCTTTTTCGGGTCAGGCGTGGATGCGGGAATGTTCGTCGTCTCAAGCATGACGAGAGCGTAACGGTCACGCGCGCGCGTGCGCAGCGTTGCCGTTTGTGTCCGGCCGATCCACTGAGGCGCCTGATTGCCCGTCGGCTTTCAGGACGGCAACATTCGGTTACACGATCCAAACAGATGGAGTCCAAACTAAATGAACGGTCAACCGGGCAACACGAATCACGCGAGCACGTCGAAGTGGTTCCGCGTCGCCGTTGAAGGTGCGACGACGGACGGCCGCAACATCTCGCGCGACTGGATCGCACAGATGGCGAAGAACTACAGCCCGACGCTGTACGGTGCCCGTGTGAACCTCGAACACATTCGCGGCGTGCTGCCCGATGGTCCGTTCAACGCGTACGGCGACGTTCTCGCGCTCGAAGCGCGCGACGAGTCGGGTGAGTTCTCAGGCAAGCTCGGCCTGTACGCACAGATTTCGCCGACGCCCTCGCTCGTGGCGATGACGAAGGCACGGCAGAAGGTGTTCACGTCGATCGAAGTCGACCCCTCGTTTGCCGATTCGAAACAGGCCTATCTCGTCGGCCTCGCCGTGACCGACAGCCCCGCGAGCCTCGGCACCGACATGCTGGCGTTTTCGGCCGGGCAGGTGGCGAAGGGCGAAGCCAGCCCGCTCGCCGCGCGCAAGCTCGGCCCCGACAACCTGTTCAGTGCCGCGGCCGAAACCGTGATCGAGTTCGAGCCGGCCACCGAACCCGCCGCCGGCGTCGCATCCCTGTTCGCCAAAGTGACCGAAGCCCTCGGCCTCGCGAAGAAGAAGGGCGCCGCCGACGACACGCGATTCGCCGACGTGGCGCAGGCCGTCGAAGCGCTCGCGAACCACGGCCGCGAGCAGGCCGTGCGCGTCGCCGGCTTCGCCTCGCAGCTCAACGCGGTGCGTACCGAGCTCGCCACCGAGAAGAAAGCACGCGAGGCGGCCGACACGGCATTCGCCGAGCTCAAGGTGACGCTTTCGCAGCAGGGCAGCGGTGCGCAGCGTCCCGCCGTGACCGGCCAGAACGCTGGCGTCAAGACCGACTGCTGACAGGCCACTGAGCGGCCACCGACCCAACACCCCGGAGAATCCACCCATGCGCAACGAAACCCGGCACGCCTTCAACGCCTACATGAGCGCGATCGCGCAGCTCAACGGCATCGAAAACGCGGCCGCCAAATTCGCGGTCGATCCGAGCGTGCAGCAAACGCTTGAAAACCGTATCACCGAGTCGAGCGAATTCCTCGGCAAGATCAACGTGATCGGCGTGGCCGAGCAGCAGGGCCAGAAGCTTGGCCTGGGCGTCGGCTCGCCGATCGCGAGCACCACCGACACCAGCACGAAGGACCGCACGACCGTCGACGCCAGCGACCTCGATCCGAACGGCTATTTCTGCACGCAGACGAATTTCGACACGCATCTCACGTACGCGAAGCTCGACGCGTGGGCGAAGTTTCCCGACTTCCAGACGCGCATTCGCGATGCGATCGTGAAGCGTCAGGCGCTCGACCGCATCTGTATCGGCTTCAACGGCACGAGCCGCGCGCCGAGCTCGGACCGCAATGCGAATCCGCTCCTGCAGGACGTGAACAAGGGCTGGCTGCAGAAGTACCGCGAGCAGGCCGCCGAGCGCGTGCTCAAGGAGGTCGCGAAGGGCACGGGCAAGGTGACGATCGGCGCCGGCGGCGATTACAAAACGCTCGACGCGCTCGTGTATGACGCGCTGTCGAGCCTCGTTGAGCCCTGGTATCGCGACGACACGGGCCTTGTCGTGATCTGCGGCCGCGGCCTGTTGCACGACAAGTATTTCCCGATCCTGAACACGCAGCAGGCACCGACCGAGCAGATGGCCGCCGACATGATCGTGAGCCAGAAGCGCATCGGCGGCCTGCCGGCGGTGTCGGTTCCGTACTTCCCGGCCAATGCCCTGATGATCCAGCGCCTCGATCACCTGTCGATTTACTGGCAGGAGGGCGGCCGCCGGCGCGCTGTGGAAGACAACCCGAAGCGCGACCGGATCGAGAACTACGAATCGTCCAACGACGCCTACGTGGTCGAAGACTTCGGCTCGGGCTGCGTGGTCGAAAACATCGCGATCGCGGCCTGAGCATGACGAGCCCCGCACGCCGCCATTACGAGCAGGTGCGGGCCGCGAAGGATGCGGCCCGTACCGAGCCCGGCAAGCTGCCCGCCGGCGCGAGCAATTACGAGCTGATGCTCGTGAAGCTCACTGCCGACCGGCGGCGCCTGAAGGCCGTGCAGTCCGTCGCGCGCAAGATCGAAGTCAAGCGCGAAGTGCTGCCCGAATATGCCGACTACGTGACCGGCACGCTCGAAGGCGGCCGGGGCGGTCAGGATGATGTGCTGATGACCGTGCTGATCTGGCGTATCGACGCGGGCGACTACGCCGGCGCGCTGGATATCGCGCGCTACGCGCTGCGCCACGGCCTGACGCTGCCCGACCACTATGAGCGCTCGGCGGCTGCCGCGATCGCCGAAGAATTCGCCGACGCTGCGCTCGCGGCGCTGCGCGACGGCGGTACGTTCGACGCCGACCAGCTCAACGAAGTGCGCGAGCTCACGGAGTCGGCCGACATGCACGACCCGATACGCGCGAAGCTGCACAAGGCGCTCGGCCTGGCCTCGATGCAGCTGATCGGCGACGACCAGCTCGACGACGCGCACGACCGGGCGCGCGCTGCGCAGGCCGTCCAGAACCTTCAAACGTCGCTGCGGCTCGATGCCCGCGCCGGCGTGAAACAGACCATCGCCCGACTGGAAAAGATGTTGGGCGAAGCGGACGGCCGCCGATCGGCCGCCCGCGTGTAAAGAGCCCCCCGGCAATGGCGGCACCGGCGTTCACTCCCAACACCTGACGGCAACGGGATTTGAACGCCGGTCCACCGCCACCTATTCAACGGCCCGGACATGAGCAGCTTTCTCGCCACCGCAGACACGACCACCGGCACCGCGCCGGCGCCGTCGACCACGCTCGAAAACGACGGATGGTTTCCCGACATCGATCTCGCCGAGCTGCGCGAGGAAACGCGCCTTGACGGCACCGTGACCGATACGCGCCTGCGCGCTGCCGCGCTCGATGCGATGGCGAGCTGTAACGCCGAGCTGGGCTCGTGGCAGGCCTCGCAAGTTGCGGCCGGCCATTCCGACCTCGCCAGCGTGCCGGCGGCGCAGCTCGGCAGCCAGAGCACGCACGTTATCCGCTATCGCCGCGCCGTGTTCAACCTCGTGCGCGCGGATCTCACCGAGCAGTATCGCGGCTACGACTCGACGAAGTCGGGCGGCCAGGCCGCCGAAGCGCTCGAAGAAACGATCTGCGAAGCCCGTCGCAATGTGCGCATCGCGCTCGCCGACATTCGCGGGATCCGCCGCACGACCGTCGAGCTGATCTGATGAACGTCACCGCACAGCAAGGCGATACGGTCGACGCGATCTGCTGGCGCTACTACGGCCGTACCGACGCCACGGTTGAGGCGGTGCTCGAAGCGAATGCCGGCCTCGCAGACTTAGGCGCCGTGCTGCCGATTGGCACGGTGGTCTATCTGCCCGACCTCGACACCGTGCCGAGCACGGCCCCCTTGTTGCAACTGTTTGACTGACCCCAGGAGCCGCACGCATGGCCGAACCGAACACCACCACCGCGGCAGCCGTGTCGGCTGCGATCGGGCTCGCAGGCCTCGCGCCCGGTATCGACGGCAATGCCCTGATCGGGGCATTTACGGGCGCCGCGCTTGTGGTCGTCACCTCGAAAGACCTTGGCCTCGCGAAGCGCGCCGCCTACCTGCTGATTTCGCTCGTGATGGGCTATCTCGCCGCTCCGGAAATCGTCAACGCCACGCCGATCCGCTCGACTGGCGTCGCGGGGTTCTTCGCGGCCGCGCTCGTGATCACGGTCACGCTGCAGCTGATCGAGCGCATCAAGACCGTCGACCTGCTCGCGTTCCTGAAGAAAGGGGGCTGACATGCACATCACCCTCGCGACGATCGCGCTCGTGGCGCAGCTCGCGGCCGTGCTGCTCCTGCTCACGTACCGCCGCAACGGCGCGCGCCACCGGCATCACGTCTCCTGGCTCGCCTGGCTGCTCGTGGTCGTGCTGGGCGGCTCGTCGATCGAGCTCGCGCTGCACGCGAAGCAGGTCGGATTTTTTGAAGCCGGCAAGGCCGTTCTGCTGGCCCTGTTTGTCTTCTGCGCGCGCGGTAACGTCGCGCGCCTTCTGCGGAGTGACGCCCCATGAAAACGCATCGCCTCGGCGATATTGGCGCCGACGTTGGCCTGCTGCAGTCGCGCCTGAACCGCGCCGGCTTCGTGCTGGCCATTACGCACGTCTACGACGTCGCCACCGAAACCGCGGTGCGCACGCTGCAGACGAAAACGGGCCTCGTGGTCGACGGGATCGCCGGCCCCAAGACGTACGCCGCGCTCGCCACCGGCCAGCGCGACCCGAAGCACCTCGCCGACGCCGACCTCGTGCGTGCGGCCGACACCCTGGGCGTGCCGCTCGCGTGTGTGCGGGCCGTGAACGAAGTGGAGTCGACCGGCTCGGGCTACCTCGTCGACGGCCGCCCGAAAATCCTGTTCGAGCGGCATGTTTTCTGGCGTCGCCTGAAGGCGCACGGCATTGACCCGGCGCCGCTCGCTGCGAAGTATCCGAACATCGTTTCGCAGACGCCGGGAGGCTATCAGGGCGGTGCGGCGGAATACACGCGGCTCGCAACGGCCGAGCTGATCGACCCAGCCGCCGCATACGAGTCGGCGAGCTGGGGCGCGTTTCAGGTGATGGGCGAGAACTGGCAGCGCCTGGGCTATGCCAGCGTCGACAACTTCGTCGCCCGCATGGAGAACAGCGAAGCCGACCAGCTCGACGCGTTTGTGCGCTTCGTGGCGGCCGACAGCGGGCTCGTCGCGGCGCTCAAGGCCCGGAAGTGGGCGACCTTCGCCAAGGGCTACAACGGCACGAACTATGCGGCCAATCTGTACGACGTGAAGCTCGCCCGCGCGTATGACCGCTACGCCGGCCCCGAACAGGCGGCCGCATGAGCCTCACCGCGAAAATCCTCGCCGGCCTGCTTGTGCTAGTCGCGATCGACCTCGGCGTGGTGTACGTGCGCGCGCTGCACACGGAGCTCGATGAACGCACGCAGCAGCTCGACGACGCACGGCAGGGCATCGTCGACCGTGACGACACCATCAACCGCCTGCAGGCCGACGCCGCCGACAAGGCGAAGCAACAGCAGCAGCTCGACCGCGCGCGATCGGCGATCGCCGCACAGCTCGACACCGCACTGCAGGAAAACCGGAGACTCAGGGATGAAAATGCCGAGGTTCGCGCATGGGCTGATACGCCTTTGCCTTTTGATGTTGCCCGCCTGCACAACACCCCCGCCCAGACCGGCGCCGGCGATTACGCTGCAGCAGTGTCAGACCGTGCCGCGCTGCGCGCTCCCAGCGATGGCGCCGCGGACTAACGGCGAGCTCGACGACGCGCTCACCATCGCGCGGGCGGCCTGGGCATCCTGCGCGGCGATCGTCGACATGATTTTTGATTGCCAGCACAAGGGAGAGCAGGGGAGCGCGGCGCATGATTAAGCCGGCGAGCCTGCGCGCGGCGATCGTCAGGGCGATTCCCTCTCTCGCGGCCAACCCGGACAAGCTGACCGTGTTCATTGACGCCGGGTCGATTGCGGCGACGAGCGCACGCTCGCTCTCGTTCGAGTATCGCTATACGTGCAACGTGATGCTGCTCGATTTCGCGGGTGACTCCGACGAGCTGTTCGTCGCGATCGTCGAATGGGCGCGCGCCTATCAGGCCGATCTTTTCCTGAATCCCGACGAACGCGCAAACGGCATCACCTACGAAGTCGACATTCTCGACAACGCAACGGCCGACGTATCGGTCAAGCTGCAGCTCACCGAGAGCGTCGTCGTCAGGCAGGCCGACGACGGCACGCGCACGATTGAGCACGTAGACGATTCACGAGTGGCGCCCAACACGTACACGCTCGGCGACGCCTCGCAGGGCTGGCCGGCATGACGGACGAGCTGCAGGCCGTTGAGAAATGGGCCGGTGCGCTGCTCGCCCAGCTCGCGCCGGCTGCGCGCCGAAAGGTCATGCTCGATATCGCGCGTGAGCTGCGGCGCAGCCAACAGACTCGCATAGCGGCGCAGCGAGAGCCGGACGGCACCGCCTACACGCCGCGCAAGGTCAAGGCACAGAAGAGCGGGAAAAAGCTTCGCGGCAAGCGCGGGCGCATCAAGCGCGCAGCAATGTTTGCGAAGCTGCGCACGGCACGTTACATGCAGGTCGAAGCGACGCCGACCGGACTCGCGATCGGCTTTGCCGGCCGCGTTGCGCGGATCGCTCGCGTTCACCAGTTCGGCGAAGTGGATCGTGTCTCATCGGGCGGCCCGGAGGTTCGCTATCCTGCACGCGTACTGCTTGGGCTTACCGATGCCGATCGCGGGCTGATACGTGACCAGCTGGTTCAGCACATCACACGGGGCCTCTGAATGCCAGAATTCTTAAGAAGCTCGTTGCATTTTTACATGCCGATGGTGCTTGCAATTCGGACCGCGTGATATTCGACGATCGATCTGGATTCCGGATCTTGCAACTATGTCATTGAATCTCGGCATACACAAAGCCGGCTCAATTGGGACAGATTTCTGACAATCAATAGTGGGATTGCCAACGCTCTGCCGCAAGTTTGCATTTCATTTGCTAACCGAAGCACCCTCGTCGCCGACGCGACTTTCGTTGTGGCCGGCCATACGAATTTCATACTGGCGGACGATCGTGCTGATTTCGGGGTCTCCAACTTGCTGTTCGGCAAATTTCAACTTCCGCATTGCGTCGTCGTAAATGGTAAAATCACCAGTCTTTCGATAATATTCAACCCCCACATCGCAGTAAGCGCCGAGGATTAATTTATGTTCAGGATAGCGCTCAATAGCTGAAATAGAAAAATCCCTAGCCTGAAGAAGAATTGCAACGCGGTCCTCGTCGAGCAAACCGGGGGCATCAACAGCTCGCGCAACCATCCCTTTAATTTTATAACGCGCTATCGGAGCGTCAGCGCCAAAATCTTTCTCAAATATTCTTATCTCAGTCTCGGCTTTTTCATGCATCCCCATTTGAATGAGATTGCGCACTAACCGGTGCCGAGGAATTCGCTCACCAGGCGCTACGGACATCATTTTCCTAAGCAACCTATTTTGGGTTTCCTTGTCAGTTATCCGTGGCAACCCGGTCTCCAAGTTACAAAGCTCTCTTATGCTCCTCACCTCAATATCGTAGGTTGGCGAAATGCAATCAATTACATCATCAAAGAGCTGGACGATTTCTCCAATATCTTGATATTTGTATTTTGCCAAAATCCACGCAATCACATCATGGCGGCATTTCCACGCATACAATCCTTCTCGCTCACTGACGGTGTATTCGCGAATTATGTCGGTTAAATTGAGTAACGCCGCGGCAATTGTGTCGGCGGGGATCCCCAACAACCGGATAACCAATTGTCGATGAACCCGGATCCCTGCGCTCTCCATGCCAGCAACAATTCGATATATTTCTTGAAGATCCGGCTCCAGTGACGCATATTCCCTCAGAATAATATCGTCAAACTTCTCTGAGGCAAATATGTTCTTCAAACAAACGAACGTTTCGGATTCGAATCTATCAATCAAGCGGCGACGGCGTTCGTAGCGGGAAAATCCACTAAACGAATCTCCGATCAAGTGCTTGATGTGCTGATTGGATTCAAGGAGATTTAAGAGCCACTCAATTTCTTGCGACTTGAGACGCTCCATGTGGAATGTCTTTCCAATTTTATAGAAAGCGATCGATTTTATACGGGGATTCCAGTGATTTCTCGTGCTCGTTAGCACGATTTTAAAATTAAGAATTCTCTCGGCCCGAATCGCGTCCAAAATCCGATTAATAGCGAACAAATGGTGATGCGCATCGTCGATCAGCAGGACGCCATTAGCGTTATATTTTGGCAGAATGCGAGCGACTGTCAGCCAATCTTCCGGAATGAGTTCATAATCATCTTTATGCTCCCAGCAATAATATCCCTCTTTGACGAGTCGCAATAGAGCTTGTCGCGCGCTGGTTGTTTTTCCGACGCCACTGGGTCCCAAAATGACTGCGCATACAAGCCCGTCACTCTTGATTTCTGAAACAATATCTCCTGTCGCCAATCTGTCGAACGTGAGGGCAGCCTCAATGTCGGCATAAGTGGCAGGCCAACCGTTGAACATTCCACTTACATCTGAACTTCCGGTGGAGGCGTGCGCTACATCTACGGTGATTGGTCTTAATGAAGGTGCGTGATCCAACGGCTCCACGGGGTCGACATAGGCAATCGCTGTCGCGGGAATCTTCGGCGCCAGCGCAGAAAAAAAATCGTCTATGCCACCAAAGCAGACGCGAAAGCCGCGACGCTCCCATAATTCTGCACGATCAATATCTTGGCGGTACATCAACAATGCGATACTACCGACCCCGCCAGTTTGACTTACAATCCCCGCAGCATGATTCGCGATGGATTTAATGTCCTCGTCCGCCAATGAATGGCCAATAATAATAAGATTGGCGCCATACAGATCCGATCTCAAACGAGCATACAATCCATCCCGGTAAACGCTGGTGTAGTCATAATCGTTGTCGGTTATTATAATTCTGGCTGCGTGACCATTTGTAATATCCTTATCGATAGTCCCGTGAAGTTTAAATAATTTAACTGATAATGGGTTTTCGTGTGCAGCAAAATCGAAATTCGATTCATATACAATCAAATCTACGTTTTTCGCCTCATAGGCCTGCTCGATCAGCGTGTCATAGTTCGTTGTAAACAAGGACTTCCACTGATAAAGCGGAATGTTGGATAGACTGCCGGTCGGGTGAAGTTTTTTGAACGGAACTCTGAGCGCGTCAATCAGTTTTTTTCGCCCAAATTTGTTTTCGATGATCCCTGCGTATTCTCGCAAGGAGTATCCATCAGTCGACACACCAAAGGTAGCTTGAAAGTACTCCATTAGTTTCGTGACGGACGGAGCATGTGAGGATACGCACGCACCCGCACCGAAGAACAGCACGGTCTTTTCCGGAATCAACTCATTCGCAAGGCGGGAGAGTTCGATTGGCATCGCGACCTCGACTGACCAGTAGACGGATTGTCGCTGCAGTATAGCGTTTTGCTGATCAATCCCGGGCTTGTTTCACGGCTCACCTCGGGGTGGGAACTGCTGAACTGAAGACCGATAGCGTCGACCAATCGTTTGCTAACCTTGCCGTACGAAATGATTTTGCACTCTTGAAAGGGTCGCTGAAGCCCACGGGCTTGTGCGGCGGTTTGGGATTGATAAGAACCGTTTCGCGTACGTTTGTGGCGGCTTTTTGTACCCGGCCGGGGAACGCAGATCGCCGCTCGCCCCGCCCGCGCGCGTCGGGCAGCATGAGCGGTATGGATGCCAACGAATTCCGCCGCCTTATCGTCAACCTGGTCCGCAAGGGATCGGTCGCCGACGTTGACCTTACAACCAACCCGCCGACGTGCCGGGTATCCGTGGGCGACCCTGCCGACGCCGACAATCCGGGTCTCACCACGAACTGGATTCCGTTCGCCACGGTGCGCGCCGGTACAACCCGCGAATGGAGCCCGCTTACGAAGGGCGAAAGGGTTCTGCTTCTCTGCCCGATGGGCGACCCCGCCCAGGGCGTCGCCGTGGCCGGCCTGAATTCCGACGACACGCCCCCGCCGAGCAACAGCCCCGACAAGCATCTACGCCGCTACCCTGACGGCGCCGAGATCGAATACGACCACGCGGCGCACGCCCTCAAAGCGACGCTGCCGGCCGGCGCGACCGTGTTGATCGTCGCACCGGGCGCCGTGAACGTGCAGACGAAAACTGCAAGTGTGCAGGCTGACGCCATCACGCTCGACGCCAAACAAACCACCGTCACGGGCGCGATGCTCGTCAAGGGTGCGTTCGCGTTCGAGAACGGCATGAGCGGCCAGGCCGGCAAAAGCGGCGGCCCGACAGCGGTAATTTCCGGCACCGTCGTCGTGAGCGACGACCTCATTGCCGGCGGCAAGAGCTCCGCGCACCACACGCACCGTGAGCAGGGTGACGGTCAGCTCGTGAGCGAACCGCAATGAAAGGCCTGAACGTCACCACCGGCCGCGCGATCAGCGGGCTCGATCACCTGTATCAGTCGATCGGACAAATCCTGTCGACACCGCTCGCCTCGCGCGTCAAGCGCCGCACGTTTGGCTCGGACATTCCCGACCTGATCGACGCCCCGAACAATGGCGCCACGCGTACCCGCGTGTATGCCGCGATCGCGACCGCCCTCATGCGATGGGAACCGCGCCTGACGCTCTCGCGTGTCCAGCTCGGAACCGATATCGACGATGCAGGGCAGGGCGTGCAGGTCGTCGACATTGAAGGCACGACCACCGAGACCGGAGAGACGGTCAAGGCAAGCGTCCCAATCGCAAACGGGGCCGCAGCATGAGCGCGACGCCGATCGACCTTTCGCAACTCCCGGTTCCCGATATCGTCGAGTTGATCGACTACGAGACGCTGCTCGCGCAACGTAAGGCGCGGCTCGTGTCGCTCTATCCGGCCGAAGAACAGACCGAAGTCGCGGCGACGCTTGAGCTCGAATCGGAGCCGATGGTGAAGCTCCTGCAGGAGAACGCGTACCGCGAGGTTGTGCTTCGTCAGCGTGTGAACGACGCAGCGCGCGCCGTGATGCTGGCCTATGCAGAAAACGGCGACCTCGAACAGCTCGCCGCGTTCTTCGATCTGGAGCGCCTGACGATCACGCCGGCCGACCCGGTGCACGGCACCGCGGCCGTGATGGAAAGCGACAGCGATCTGCGCTATCGCACGCAGCTCGCGCCGTCGAGTCTGTCTGTCGCCGGCCCTGAGAGCGCATACATCAAGCACGCACGCGACGCAGACGGCCGCGTGCTCGATGCAACGGCCGCGAGCCCGTCGCCGTGTCAGGTGCTCGTTACCGTGCTTTCGCGCATCGGCGACGGCTCCGTGCAGGACGGCGACGGCATTCTCGATGCCGTGCGCGACGCGCTTTCGAAAGACGACGTGCGCCCGCTCACCGACGAAGTGCTCGTGCAGGGCGCGCAAATCAATGGCTACGCCATCGACGCGACACTCATTTTCTTCGCCGGCCCCGATCGTTCTGTCGTACTCGCACAGGCAAACAAGGCGGTCAAAAAGTACACCGACGACATGCATCGCCTCGGCATGGAGATTACCCGCGACGGGATTTTTGCCGCCGCGCGCCAGCCCGGCGTGCAGAAGGTCATTCTGCGTGCGCCTGCCGCGGATATGCCGTCGACGAAACAACAGGCGCCGTTCTGCACAGGTATCAACCTGCTCGACGGCGGGGTGTACAGCAATGAGTAATCGTCCGAACTCGTTGCTTCCGCCAAACGCGAGCAAGCACGAGCGCAATCTCGCGGCGACAAACGCGGCAATCAGCGATATCGACGTACCGCTGCGCTCGCTCATGAACCCGGCAACCATCCGGCTCGATCTGCTGCCGTGGCTTGCGTGGCACCTCGGCGTCGATACGTGGAAAGACTACTGGCCCGAAAGCGTGAAGCGCGATCGCGTCAGGAAGGCCATTCCGATCGCACGCAGGAAGGGCACCGCGGCGGCCGTACGCGAAGTCGTCGCCACATTTGGCGCCAACCTCGTGCTGCGCGAGTGGTTCGAGATGACGCCTCGCGGCACGCCCGGCACGTTCGACATTGTGATGACTGTCACCGCGCGCAACGGTGAGCCCGCAACGGCCGAATACGTCGCCGACATCATCGCGGAAATCGAACGCACGAAGCCCGTCCGCGCGCATTACACGTTCACGCAGGGCTATTCGATGCAGGGGCGCTTTGGCGTCGCGGCCGCCGCACGGGCCGCCCTGTATCGCCGCCTCACCCTCTCGGATATCTGACGAATCTGACCATGGCCGGAACCCTCATCACGATTTCAGACGCCTTTCGCGCGGCGCTCGTCGCCTCGGGCAACACCGGAACGAACGCCCACAAGGTCACAAAGATCGGCCTGTGCAATGCCGCCTTTGACGCGTCGAACAGGAAGCTGACCGCGCTCCCGAACGAGCTCAAGCGTATCGACACGTTTGGCGGGCAGAACATCGATGCCGACACGATTCACGTCACGCTGCAGGACAGCACCGCCGAGCAGTACACGCTTTGGGGCTTCGGGTTCTATCTCGAAGACGGCACGCTTGCGGCGTACTACAGCCAGCAGGCCGCAGACGGCCCGATCATGGAGAAGTCGCCGGCGGCGCAGCTGCTACTTTCCGTCGACGTTCAGTTTGCATCGATCGATGCCGCGGCGCTGTCCTTTCCGTCCGCTTCGTTCCTGAATCCGCCGGCGGGCGAGGACATGCAGGGCGTGATCGAGCTCGCCACGCAGGCCGAAGTCGACGCCGGCACCGATGACGCGCGCGCTGTCACGCCGAAGAAGGCGGCCGCGCGCTACGCGCCGAAGAATTCACCGAAGCTCGCCGGCCGCGTACTGATCGGCACGACCGCCGACGACGGTACAAATGCGCTGCAGGTCGCGGGCGGCGTGAAACAGGTCAGCTCGACTATCGACGGCGGCGCAGGCCTGAGCAGCCTGTACCTCTCGAATAACGGTAAAGCACGCTGGACGCTCGGCAAGCGCGATACCGCCGAAACGGGCAACAACGCCGGCGGTGAATTCTTCCTCAATGCCTGGAAAGACGACGGTACACAGGCGAGTGTCCTGACGGTTTCTCGCGCCTCGCAGGTCGCATCGTTCAACCAGCGCCCCGTGTTCAACGGAGCTACGCCGTGGGATACCGCCAATCTCAACCCCGCGAACTATGCGACGACCGCCGACCGCGACGCGACCAATGGCCAGGTCAGCGCCAAGGTGAACAGGAGCGGTGACACGATGACGTCCCGGCTTTCCATCGCGCCGACCGGAAGTCAGGGCGACTTCGGCATGCGGTCCGGTGATGGATGGTGGACGTATATCCGAGCTCGCAACGGGGGCGGCCTCGAAGTCATCAACAACGGCTACAGCGCCGTTACGGCGTGGTTCGACAACAGCGGCCGCCTGTATAGCAACGGCGGCTTCCAGGCGGGCGGGGCGCAGTTCAACAACGACGGCAACATCTACATGCCGTTCCGCGGCCAGTGGATCAGCGACGTGATCGGCGACCTCTACGCGTGGCGCGACAACCTGAACGCCGGCAAGGCCGACCGCAATGCGAATTGCCAATGGAATTCCGGAGCATGGGAAGGCGCTGCTTTCACCGGCGCAAACCAGCGTCAGGACTGCCCGTCGCCCTACGTCATGGTCGGGCAGTTTCTCGACCCCGGCGGCTACTGGCACATGCGCGGCATTGTCCTGCGCAACAACTAAAGGGGGCATCTATGGGCATCAGTTGCAAGCGGTTTTCTCACGACCTGCTGGCTGCCACGCTGACGCACATGCTCGGCGTGCAATCCGGCGTTGACTTCTGCGTCGGGCATCCGGTCGATGCATCAGGCAAACAGACCGGCGAGCCGGCGATCGCAGCCTGGTACAGCGCGACGGTCCCGCAACCCGACATGCTGGCTGTGACCCGGCACTTCCGCAATAACCGGACCGAGATCCGCGGCATCGTCATGCGGCGCGTGCGCGACAACATGCTCCGGCTGACCGATGCTCGGGTGATCGTCCCGCCGGATGCACCCGATCCAGTCAAGGCGCAGGCCGCGCAGTGGCAAGCGTACCGGCAGGCGCTACGGGACATTACGGAGCATCCGGGTTTCCCGATTGATGTTGAGTGGCCTTCGGCGCCCGGCCCGCTGATCTAGGTCCGCTTGACACACCCATCCATCTATCTCTGAAACGGAGCCGCAAACATGGCACTCAGGAAGCAGATTCTCGTCGCATTGAACGGCGCACCGGCTACGGTCCACCGCGTCGACAACGTCACGCTCAACAAGCTCACCAGCTCGACGTTTGCCGTCGTCTCGTGCTTCTACAGCGAGGACGCACTCAAGCAGGGTCTCAACCCGCTCGCACAGGTTTCGATCCAGCTCGACGGCATCCCGGCGAACGGGCAGAACGCCTTCGATTTCGCAGAGGCAGCGCTGGCCGCGCCGGCGCCGGATGACGTCACGGTCAATCCGGTTGTCACGCAATTCGGCGCCGACCGCTACGCGTTCGCCGGCGCCGAAGTGCTCGACCTGTAATTCGACCCGCAGTTCGACCTGAAACCGGGTGACATCCCGTTTCCTCTCACCTCAGGAGTACAAAGCATGCCGCAGGACTATCACCACGGGGTACGCGTTACCGAAATCAACGAAGGCACGCGCCCGATCCGCTCGGTATCGACCGCGATCGTCGGCATCGTCTGCACGGCCGAGGACGCCGACGCGGCGACGTTCCCGCTCGATACGCCCGTGCTGATCACGAACGTCGTATCGGCGCTCGGCAAGGCCGGCACGAAGGGCACGCTGTACAAGACGCTCGACGGCATCGGCAAGCAGACGAAGCCGATCACGGTTGTCGTGCGCGTCGCTGAAGGCAAGGACGATGCGGAGACCACGAGCAACGTGATCGGCACCGTGACCGCTGACGGCAAATACACCGGCATGAAGGCCCTGCTCGCGGCGCAGGCGAAGGTCGGCGTCAAGCCTCGCATCATCGGTGCGCCGAACCTCGATTCTCAGGCCGTCGCGACCGCGCTCGCCAGCACCGCGCAATCGCTGCGCGCCTTCGCCTACGTGTACGCCTACGGCTGCAGGACGAAGGAAGAGGCGACGACGTACCGCAAGCAGTTCATCCAGCGCGAAGTGATGGTGATCTGGCCGAATTTCCTCGCATGGGACGAAACGACCAACGCGACGGCCGAAGTGCCGGCGACGGCCTACGCCCTCGGCCTGCGCGCGAAGATCGACAACGATACGGGCTGGCACAAGACGATTTCGAATGTCGGCGTGAATGGCGTCACAGGCATCAGCCAGGACGTTTTCTGGGATCTGCAGGACCCGGCCACTGATGCGGGCTATCTGAACGAAGCCGACGTAACGACGCTCATCAACCGCGACGGCTATCGCTTCTGGGGCTCGCGCACCTGTTCCGACGATCCGCTGTTCATGTTCGAGAACTACACGCGCACCGCGCAGGTTATCGCCGACTCGATCGCCGACGCTCAAATGCCCGTCGTCGACGGGCCGCTCAATCCCTCGCTGCCGCGCGACATCATCGAAGGTATCAACCGGTGGTTCCGCGAGCAGACCAGCAACGGCTACCTGATCGGCGGCAGCTCGTGGTGGGATTCGGAACCGAACACGCAGGACGTGCTGAAGTCCGGTAAGGCCTATATCGATTTCGACTATACGCCCGTGCCGCCGCTCGAAAACCTGATGCTGCGCCAGCGCATCACCGACCGCTACCTCGCCGACTTCGCCTCGCGCGTTACCGCGTAACGATCGCACAACAAAGGAGAAAATTCGATGGCTCTCCCGAGCAAACTGAAGGGGTTCAACCTCTTTCACAACGGCGAAAATTTCGCCGGCAAGGTCGCCGAAGTGGCGCTGCCGAAGCTGACCCGCAAGATGGAGGACTATCAGGGCGGCGGCATGAGCGGCCCGATCAAGATCGATTTCGGCCAGGAAGGTATCCAGATGGAATGGACCGCCGCCGGCTTCCTCAAATCGGTCCTGCAGTCTTACGGCACGCTCAAGCACGACGGCGTGCTGCTGCGCTTCGCGGGCGGCTATCAGGCCGAAGATTCGACCTCGATCGACGCAATTGAAGTCGTCGTGCGCGGCCGCCACATGGAAATCGACCCCGGCACCGCGAAGGCCAAGGAAGACACCGCATTCAAGGTGACGACCGTGGCTAGTTACTACAAGCTGACCGTGAACGGCGAAACGATCATTGAAATCGACTTCGTGAACATGATCGAGAACATCAACGGCACCGACCTGATGCAAGCGCTTCGCACGGCGATCGGTCTGTAACGGTCACAACCTCCCATAGCTGGATACCATGAAAACCACGAACGAAAACGACGCAGTTTCCACGCTGTCCGCTGCTGAGCCGAACACGCTCACGCTCGACACGCCCATCGTGCGCGGCAAGCAGACCATCACTGAAATCACGCTGCGCAAGCCGCAATCAGGCGAGCTGCGCGGCGTCTCGCTCTCCGACCTCGTGAGCCTCGACGTGTCGGCGCTCTCGAAGGTGCTGCCGCGTATCAGTTCGCCGACGCTCACCGAGCACGATGTCGCCCAGCTCGACCCCGCCGACCTCGTGCAGCTGGGAGGTATCTTCGCCGGTTTTTTGATGCCGAAGGCCGTGAAAGCGAGCATGGCCTCCCTGACCGCGTAGAGGACGCAATGGCCGATATCGCGACGGTTTTCGGATGGGAACCGCCGCTGATGGACAGTTTCGGCCTGGCTGAACTGATGGACTGGCGCGAGCGTGCGCGCGTGCGAAGCGGAACCGGAAACGATGGATAACGCCCTGAAACTTCGCGTCATGTTCGACGCGATCGACAACCTGACGAAGCCCCTGAAAAACATACTCGCCGGTAACAAGGGGCTCGCCGGCTCGCTCAAGGAAACGCGGCGCGAGCTGGCCGAGATGGGCAAGACGCAGAAGACCGTCGGCGAGTTCCGCGAGGTGCGCAAGGGGCTCGCCGCGACCGCCACGCAGCTCAACGCGGCACGGGGCCGCGTGGGCGAGCTGGCCGCCTCGATGCGCTCGACCTCGAACCCGTCGCGCCAGATGGCGGCCGGGTTCGAGAAGGCGAAGCAGGCGGCCGCGCGCCTCACCACCGAACACGAGCGGCAATCGACCCGCGTGCGCGAGCTGCGCGATCAACTCGCGGCCGCCGGCGTGAACACGCGCAACCTGTCGCAGCACGAGCGCGACCTGCGCGGCAACATCGCGGCCACGACGGCAACCATGAAAGACCAGATGGCGAAGCTCGAGGCGATCGGCGATCGCGAGAAACGCGTCGCGGCCGCGCGCAGGAGCATGGAGAAAATGCAGGGCGTCGCCGCCGGGATGGCCGTGGGCGGCTACGCTGCGCGCTCGACCGGCACTCACATTTTCGGCGACCTGCGCGAATCGCTCGACGAGTCGAAGGAGTTCGAGCGCGAGGCGATGCGTATCAAGGCGCTCGGCCTCGGCGATCACGCGTCGGCCGATGCCGTGAAGTACGCCCGCGCGATGAAACAGTACGGCGTCGCGACGACCGACAACGTGCTCATGATGCGCGACGCCCTGAGCATCTTCGCCGACGAGCATCACGCGCAAATGGTGATGCCGACGCTCTCGAAAATGAAGTTCGCCAACGATTCGATGTATGGCGCCGAGGACGCCCACGCGAACGAAGAAAAGTTCATGAACATGCTGAAAGTGATCGAGCTGCGCGGCGGCACGAAAAACGAAGCGACGTTCAAGGACGAGGCGAACATGGTGCAGAAAGTCATCACGGCGACCGGCGGCCGTGTCGGCGGCGACCAGTGGCGCGATTTCATCCAGACGGGCGGCGTCGCGGCCAAGCAGATGCGCAAGGATGCCTTTTACTACCAGATGGAGCCGCTTATTCAGGAGATGGGCGGCCACGCCGTAGGCACGGGCCTGATGTCGGCCTACAGCAACGCATACCAGGGCAAAACCACGGTACGGGCCGCGAAACAGATGATGGCGCTCGGCCTGCTCGATCCGAAGATGGTCGAATACACGAAGATCGGCACGATCAGGCAGGTCAAACCGGGCGCGCTCGCCGGTGGCGACCAGCTCAAGGCCTCGCCGCTCGAATGGCTCGAAAAGGTGCTGCTGCCGAAGCTCGCGGCCAAGGGCATCACCGACCCGGACAAGGTAAAGGACATGATCTCGACGATCTTTACCAACCGGACGGCCGCGAACCTGTTCACGACGATGTACATGCAGCGTGACCAGATTCACAAAAACGAGCGCCTGAATGCCGGCGCCGATGGCATCGACGCAGCGGCCGCGAAGGGCGAACAGCTCACGCAGGGTCGCGAGATTGCCGCGCTGACGCAGCTCCGTGACCTCAAGCTCGAAATCGGCGAGAAGATATCACCGCTCTACAACGCGGCACTGCAGGCAACGGCGGCCGCAACCTCGAAGGTCGTCGGGTTCATGAGGGAGCACGGCACGGCCGCGAAAGTGATGCTCACGGCACTCGCCGCGCTCGCTGCGATCCTCGTTGTCATCGGCACACTGACCATTGCGCTCGCCGGCATCCTCGGCCCGATGGCCGTCGTTAAATTCAGCATGCAGACGCTCGGCATGCAGGGCGGTTTGCTCGCGCGCGGCCTCGGCCTCGGCGCGAGCGCATTCCGCATGTTCGGCACCGCGGCGATGTTCGCCGGCCGCGCGATGCTCATGAACCCGATCGGCCTTGCGATCACCGCGGCCGTCGCAGTCATCGCCGGCGGCGCGTACCTGATTTACACGTATTGGGACCAGATTCGCGCCGGCGCCTCGTGGGCGTGGGATGGCATTCGCGGCGCATTCGCGGGCGGGATGGCATGGTTTGCCGCGCTGCCGGCGCAGTTCGCCGAATTCGGCACGCACCTGATTTCGGGGCTCGTGAACGGCATCACGAACGGCCTCGGCACGGTCAAGGATGCGATTGTCAACGTCGCCAGCTCGACGGTCGGATGGTTCAAGGAAAAGCTTGGCATTCACAGCCCGAGCCGGGTTTTCGCCGAGCTGGGCGGGTTCGTCGCGCAGGGCGCGGCAATCGGCATGGAGGGCGAGCAGGGGCGCGTCGCCAGGGCCGCCGTCGCTATGGCGACTGTCGCGACGACCGCTTTCGGCGCACCGGCGTTCGCCACCGGCGCGAGCGCCGCGACGGTCCCGCTCGTGCGCCCGACCGTACCGATCGACTCCCGCCCGCCTGTCGTCGCTTCGCCGGCGGGGCGGGCGGCCGGCGCGAGCGGCGCGGCGGCGCCCATCATCAACATTTACCCGCAGGCCGGCGCCGATCCGCAGGCGATCGCGCGCGCCGTCGCGGCCGAGCTGGACCGCCGCGAGCGCGCGCAGCGTTCTCGCCGGGTTTCCAGCCTGTCCGATCATTGAACCAGGAGGAAAGCGGCTCATGATGATGGCCCTCGACCAATTCGTTTTCAGTCTCGCCACCGCGCCTTTCCGCGAGCTGCAGCGTCGCCGTAACTGGAAGCACCGGACCAGCTCACGCGTGGGCACCCGTGACGCGAGCCAGTACACCGGCCCCGGTGACGACTCGATCACCCTCAATGGAACCGTCGCGCAGGGCGAGTCGATCGGCTCGCGCGCTTCGCTCAAGCAGCTCGCCGACATGGGCGACACGGGCGACGCCTGGGTGCTCGTCGACGGCACAGGCAACGTGTACGGCGCCTATGTCATCGAAGGCCTCGACGAAACGCAGACGTACCACACGGCCGAAGGCGTCGCGCGCAAGATCGAATTCACGCTGACCCTCAAGCGCGTCGACGATGACGCGCTCTCTGCCGTCAACGAGCGGGCCGTGAAATGACGGATATTGACCACTCGCGCGCCGGCCGCTCGCAGCCGCAGGCCGACTACCGCGTGACGCTCGACGGTCGTGATCTGTCGGGCGCAATGGCGCCGTACCTCATCAGCCTGTCACTTTCCGAATCGCGCGCCGACGAAGCCGACACGCTCGACATTGTTCTCGACGACTCGAAAAACACGTTTGCGATTCCGAAGCGCGGCGCCGATATCAAGGTTGCGCTCGGATGGGTAGGCGAGCCCCTTGTGGACAAGGGAACATTCACGGTTGACGAAGTGGAGCATAGCGGGGCGCCCGATATCATCACGATCCGCGCGCGGTCGGCCTCGATGACCGATGCTATGCACGAGCGGCGGGAACAGAGCTGGCACGCGCAGACGCTCGGCGCGATCGTCGACGCGATCGCCGGCCGGCACGCTCTCAAGCCGGCCGTCGCCGATGCGCTTGCACAGATTGCGATCGCCCATATCGACCAGACGCACGAGAGCGACATGTCGTTTCTGACGCGACTCGCGCGCCGGTACGATGCCGTGATGAATGTGAAAGACCTGCGCCTTCTGTTCACGCCGATCGGCACCGGCAAGACGGTGAGCGGCAAGGCGTTGGATGTGCTGAATATCACGCGCAAAAGCGGCGACCAGCACCGTTACCACGTCTCACAGCGCGAGAGTTATGCGGCCGTGCGTGCCCATTACCATTCGAACGGGCAGGGCAAGCGCAAATCTGTCGTCGTGGGCGGCGACAACAATCACAACGTCAAGGTATTGCCCGAGGACTACCCGAGCGAAGCCGAAGCACGCGCTGCGGCCGAAGCGGAGTTCGCGCGCACGCAGCGCAGCCAGGCCACGCTCGACTACACGCTCGCGCGCGGGCAGGCGGAAGTATTCCCCGAGCTGCCCGTGACGGTTTCCGGCTTCAAACCCGAGATCGATGAAACGCCCTGGCTCGTAAAGAAGGCGACGCATACGCTAGGCGATGGCGGGTTCACAACCGCGCTCGAGCTCGAAGTGCGCGACGACCCGACGACAGACCGGCACCGGTCGCATTTCCGGCGGCCGGCCTGAACCTTATAAAAAGCTGGCCTCATCGGTTGCAATAACTTATATTTTGCTTATAATTTGGCCGATGAACAAGATCAACTGGAGCCCAAAGGCCGCGAAGCAGGCGCGCAAGCTCGACCGCCCCGTGCGACTGCAGATTCTTGATGCCGTAGAAGGTCTGGCCACAATGCCTAATGTTTCGAACGTGAAGGCGCTCATCAACCACGAATACGGCTACCGGTTGAGGGTAGGGAACTATCGGATCCTGTTCGATTGGGATGGGGCAATCAAGATCGTCGACATTCAGGAAGTGAGGAAACGCGATGAACGCACCTACTAACATTCAAACGATCATGGGACCGGACGGCAAGCCGGCCTTTGTCGTCATCCCGTATGCGGACTATGTGGCGCAGCACGCGCGCGACAGCGACCTGATCCCGCATGATGTCGTGCGCCGGACGCTGGCCGACGATGTGCCGCCGGCGCGGGCATGGCGCGAACACCTTGGGCTGACCCAGGCTGAAATCGCGGCACGCCTTGGCGTGAGCCAATCGGCTTACGCGCAGCAGGAAGCAAGTGCGCGTCTGCGGAAATCGTCGCGTGAAAAGATTGCGGCAGCGCTTGGCATCACGGCCGCGCAACTAGATTTCTGACGACGGCCGCCCGCAAGATAGCGTTCGCCGGCTGTCATCGTTTGCGGTTGCCGGACGGTAAGTCCGCGGAGGACCGCGACTTGATGCGTGAGCGCGTGCAGCTTTCGGCGACGTGTTTGGCGGTGCGGGTGGCGATTTCCTGTAGCCCCGGCTCGATGTGGCGCGGCCAGTAGAGCAGGTGATGAAACCAAAGGCAGGCGCGACGTCGCCCGCACAACCATTTGACTGAGAACCCCTCGACAGGGAAGGTATCAAGCGAGCGGTAGCCGATCGCACAGACGCCAATACTCAGCCATGCCAGGGCGAGGACAAGTGTAGGGACGGAAAGCAAGCAAGCCACCGCGAAGCCTCCGATGGGTAGCCATATGTTGCATGAGGACCGGGTTTTCATCTGTGTTCTCTCCCTGAACTGCAGACGCCCAGCAATGACATCGGATAGGGGGCGGCCGAAGGCTTAAGTCCTGTGCCAACGAATCATGCCTGATTAAAGAATAGGGCGCCGAATTGAAACAGGGAACGAGATGAGAGAAAGGGCGACCATCGTGTGCTTTCAACGCGACAAGGTGCTGCTTGTCGCACGGGGGCGATCGCGTTGGTCCTTGCCGGGTGGTACGATCAAGCGTTCAGAATCGCCGCTTGAGGCCGCCTACCGGGAACTTGCGGAAGAGACCACAATTGCCGGTCATGCACTGGCCTATCTGTTCCAGTTCGGCGGGATCAACAAGCGCCATCATGTATTTTTCGCCGAACTCCCGCGAGACACGAGACCAGAACCACAAAACGAGATCGTGCAATGTCGCTGGTTTAAACCTGCGAAAATCTTGACGCTCGCGGCAAGCGTGCCGACGCACGAAATCGTTCGACTGTTGAAATGAATCAAGCCCCGAGATGATGCGCAGTTACGAATACCACGGCTATACGCTTGAAGTCGCTACCGAAACGGAATTCAAGACGCGGGCGCCCCAACCCCGGCCGACCGATTCGGGATTCGTCGCGGTAGTGAGAATATTTCGGGCGGGAGCGACAGTTGCCGCATTTTCGCCATTGCGATTCGGTGAGGTCGCCGGCCGTCCATTCGCCACCGAGTCCGATGCGCTGATGGGCGGGTACAGCGCGGCGCGCAAGATCGTCGACGACCTCTTTGGTTCCGATGCCAATTAGCCTGCTGGTTTAGGCCTTGTGGTAAGCGGGTGGTCCCAGGTCGCGCCAGAGGCGGCCGGATCGCCAAGCCTTTGGCAACTCGACGGCGAGCACTCGCCAGCGAGCCAGCACGTCGGCAAATGAGCCTTCGTGTTTCGCGCGGCGGATTTTTTCGACGACTCGCCATCCCCGGACATATTGCTCGAAGCTGCGCTGACTCGACAGGTAATGCGGAGCGTGGACGCCGACCCACGCCAGCATTTCCGCCGGCGGCACGTCAGGCGCATCGGGATCGGGCTCGATGTTGGCGGCGACGCCGGTTTCGTCGAGCTCAGGCTGTGTCTGGGCTTGGGAGGATGCCGCGGCCGCCTCGCGCACGAGCAAACGCATCAGCTCGATTCGGTGCCACGGGATCGGCGAACGACCGGCGAGATAATTCCGGACGGTTCGCGTGCAGCAGCGGAGAACATCGGCGATACGCGCGATTGACAGGCCGTTTGAGAGCGCGAGGAAATCGGACAACTCGCCGTGACGGGGTGCTACAGCATTCATGGGCAGTGCAGTTGAGGCTAACTGTTAAATTTTTGTAAGTATTATTACAAACAGTTAACTTCTAGCTGTCGAAAGCGCTACGGCTTGTTCGAACTAGCCCCTACGATTTTACATAAGATAAATTATCAACCGTTTTGATCGGTGATAAGAAAAACGAAAGGTTGAGTGCTCACTTCGCAATTCGCAACGAAAAGCCGCATTCAAGCGGCTTTTTTTTCGACCGCCGCCAGACACTGGCGAGCCGCCGAGGTGACCAAGATGACTCCAACCACCAGAAAAATACTGACGCGCCACAACTGCGCGTCACCGAGAGAATTTGCATACTACGCCGCCCGATACCCCATGCGGCACCTGAAACAGATGCTCAACCGCAGCGAACGCACGATCCGCGACTGGCTGGCCGGTAACAAGGTCATCCCGCCCTGGGCCGTGGCCGTGCTCCGGCTACAGGCACTCGAGTACGAACTTCGGCTCGACCAGATGGGCCACGAGCGCCCGCAGCACGAGCTCGAGGTGATCGACCCACGCCAGACGCCCGCAGCCAACGACAGCCGCTACGAGGAAGCCGCTACGCAGCCTCACGCGTCGATAGCCAGAACACGCCCAGCTCCTGCCGCCAGAACACCTGGCACCGGTCAAGCGGCGCACCGACACGCCGCGCAGCGTCAAACGCGATTTTCAGGGCGACCGCCGGGTCATCGCTCAGAATGCGATCGATCGGCATACGCTCCGGCACGACCACGCCACGGCTCGTCCAGTACCGCTTTTCGTTCAACTGGTGCGCCGCGAAGTCTTTCGTTATGTACTTCGCCAGATAGCCCGCGAGCTTGTGCCGCAGCCCCTTCTCACGGAACGGATTGCGCACGTGGATATTGCCGTTATCCGCGCCGACGATGCTTTGCCAGATCGACCGCAGCACCCGGTAGTTCTGACGGCCACGCACGGCCACATGAAGATGCCACGCGCCGCGCTGCTGCTGCTCAGCCACCGCCACGTAGTGAAAGTCGCCGAGCCGTGACAGCCGCCGTCTGAGCGCATCGAAGTCGCGTTTCAGGCGCGCCTTGTCCTGCATGTTCTCACGGTAAGTGAGCGTGATCATGCGATCACAGCCGATAGCCTTGCACCGCAAACGCACCTGCTGCTTTGCGCGCTTCGCCGCGTCCATCAGGTTGTCTTCGCTGTTCTCCGACTCGCCACGTTTCGCCCTGGGCATCAGGCCAAGGCGCTGCGCACCCATGTAGCGGTCAAAGCGCGTCGCCGTGATCTCGACCTGGCCGTCGCCGAAGTTGCGCCCGCGCACCACCCACTCACGCCGGAACGCTGAAAAATCCCCTACAATGTCACTCGGCATTGCAAGCACCCCTTGTAATGCTGCTGCGTTGACCCCGGTTGCTGCAAACAACCGGGGTTTCTTTTTTTGTAGCTCGACCTCGCCACCCAACCCATTCAAACCAGAGTGTCACTGCCCGCAAAGCCTTGTCTGTGCTGGCTGTACGTTAAGTGTCCCTGATTCAAGTTTAGGCGCGCTTCGCGCGCCGGCCGCTGCGGCGCAAGCGCTCGCGTGCGGCCCGCGCGCGCCTGCCATACTTTCCCCCTACCCACCACCGGCCAGCCCTCCACAGACGCCCTACGCGAGCCGCAACGCCATTCACACGCCCACCAAAAGCGGCTTTGCAGTGAGGGGTTGCCGCGCTCACGGCCCGCGTCTGCGTTACGCCGCCGCGCCGTTACCCGCTACTCGGCCCGGCAGGCCGCGCCAAGCCGCGCGACAACCGCCACGACTACCGCAGACACGCCGCAGCCGTACCAGCAGCGCCGATCACCGGCCGGACACTCCCGACGCTAGACGCCCAATGCAAAGGGCATCTTTAAAACGAACTGCTAGAATCAGCGACGACCAAATCAAACCCGGGAACAACATGGGCATCGAAGACCGTGACTGGTATCGGGATCAACACCGCAAACCAGCACAACAAACAGCGCAGAGACAACATAGGCCAAACCTTCTGGAATCAATCGCCACAGAAACCGACAGGCGAAGAAAATTCAGAGGCCCACTAGCGGCACTAGCCTGGATCGCCTTTGCAGCAGCGCTATACGCCGCGTTCACGTTCGCCGGTAAGCACTAGACACTGCCCACGCACGGCTCATAGCCCCTCCACGCGATCCACTTTCCGAACCTGCAACACCAGCAAGACCTCAGTTCGAGCCTTCGAACTGGACTTGCCGTCAAGGAAATGCGGCAACCAGCCTTCATGGCTCACCGCTGCCGCAGTCGAATCCTGCATCAGCCCGCCCAGGACGATCACCTCCCCATCCTTCATGCTCACGGTCGTCGTCATCTCACGCGTATTCTTGGTTGGGCTATTGTTAACGCCCGTGGTAGTCGCCACAAACGACGAAATCTGCTCATCGAGCTTGACCTGTATCGCGTCATCAAGAACAGTCGGCTGCACCTCGAAGATCACGCCCGCATCCTGATAATCGACCGATTGCACCGGTGTCCCACTGGCCCCCTGATAACTGACCGCCCCAAGCGTAGGAACCTGACTGCCGACATTCAGCTCCACCTTTTCGCCCGACAGCACACGCACGTTAGGATCACTGACCTCATGAAACCGTGAATCGCTCGACAGCGCACTGATCGCCAGCTTCAGATACGACGCGCCAAACGTCAGCGCATTAGGATCAACGTCCGTCGAACCGTTCGACACATTCAACACACCGCTCAGCAGCTTGCCCGCAATCTGGAACGCCGAATTCGTGCCCTGCGTGTCCGACACCTCATAGACCCACCCGCGCACCACAACCTCACCCGGAGGCGTATCCAGCTCAGGCAACACCTTCGCAATATCGTGTATCTCCCGAGGCTTGCCAAAAAACACCAGCTCGTCAGCCGACGAAACAGACGACGGCAAACCCACAGGACGCCCGACACCCGCCTCCTGCGCTACGCCAGAAACAGCAGCGCCCGACGCAACCAACGGACCCGCCAGAGCCGCGCCATCCGCCCCCGCCGCTTCCGGGGAACCCACGCCCTGCTCCTGCGTTGACATACGGCCAGCAAACAACGGCTGCACCAGCTTCGCCAGATACGCCGCACTGCGATACCTGGGCCGATAGACAAACGCGCGCCGCTCAGCTTCACTCCCGTCGAGCGCGTCTTTGCGACTCACGAAGTCAACACCATCCTTTGTCACGACCTTGAACCCAAGCGAGTCCAGAAACACCTTGACGAACTCCCGCAGCTCATCAGGCTTACCACGATACTGAAACGACACGACCCGCTGATCATTCAGTACATCTGAACTGATCACATGCGGCACCTGCATGGCGTCGTCATAGAGCAGATCGACTAACTGCCCGACGTTGACGAAACGCAGATCGAACGCCCCACCCTTGACACGCGGCAACGGGGCAAGCGGCAGCGACGGGGGAGAAACCGGAGCTGGCTCACCAGCACCCGAGGCCACGACCGGCAACGGCGGCAACGACGGCACCGCCTCCACCGCCGAAACAGACGACACGGCCAGCAGCGCCGAAAGACACACCAGCAACCGTTTCATTTGCCCGCCCCCTTCGGCTCAGCACGCTCGCTACCCCCCGTCCAGCCACCGACCCGCTCACCGTCAACCACACCCTCAACGCGCAGCGAATCACCCTTGAAACCATCACTCGCCACTGCCCGAAAGCGTCCCTCAGTATCCGCAAGCAAGACAAAGCCACGTTCACCCACCGCATACGTACCAGCAACCCGCCAAACCTTCGACGGAGCGGCCTTCGAATCCACAGCATCACCCCCCTTCACACCGCCACCCGCATCATGCGACGACGCCTTGCCAGCGCCTTTATCGCCAAACGTGTTCGGAAACGCTTCATGAAGGCCGCGCCAGCCGAAAAAAACAGCCGCCACCAGCGCCACCGGAATCATGTACAGCGCCTTCGGAATAACGGCCTTCTGCTTCGTATGAACCTCGGCCGACGTGTATAGCTTGAACACGCTTTTCGGATAACCCCACCGCGACTTGACCGCATCGCGAAAGCCAGCGTTCGGGTTATGGCAATGGTCCCACTCGTAAACCATCGCCTGCTTCAGACCGAACAACCGCCGCACATGAACGTGACGCCCAACCAGATCGCGAATCGTCTTGTGAAGCCGCTGCGGATGCTGTGTGATCAGAATGAAATCGACACCCTTGTGCCGATGAACGTGCAACTTCTCAATGTCCTCCCCCGGCTTCACACTGATCGACTGCGGCGGCCAGATGCGCTGCACTTCATCAACAACGATAATGTCGTTGCTTTCACAACGATTCCACCAGTCACGAACCCACAATTCATCAACCAGCTCATGATCCAGCGCCAGATCCTTTATCCCATCGACAACCAGCCGCCGACCCGCCTTCAGCTCCCGCTGTAAAAGCCACACCGCGTACAGCGTCTTGCCGCTGCCCGGTGTCCCCGTGATCAACGTGATCATCGTTTATTCCAGGAAGAATTTTTTAAGCACGCCAGCCACACCGGCCATCGCGATACGCGCGCTGATCGCGCCGCCGATATACGACATACCCTGAAACAGGCCCCCAAGCGCCATCACATTGAGCATGTCCGAGGGAATGCCCCCGACCGCAGACGTACACCAGCTCATGGCCTGGTTGACGGCCACATCAATACCCGAAACCGTCAACACGCCGACGCCCAGCGCCACCAATGCCTGCACGATAAGCGGCTGCACCAGCGCCAGCAGCCACGCTGCCCAGGTCATGACTTGAACCCTCCCACGACGATCAGCGCCGCCGCCAACGCACATACAGCCAGCACCACCGGCTCAACTCGACCCGCAAACGTACACATCGGCGAGTAATCAAACAACAACGAAGTGCCAAACACCTGTACCGTAATCGGTGACGGACACGTGCCAGACGCCGGACCTATCGACCACGGCGACATTGATACGGATACCGAACTTGACGGAATCACCCCCGATGCTGGAGGCGAACCCAACTGCGCGCACGCCGACGCCGTAGGATCAAGCTGACACAGATCTGGCGTCCCATCTGTGCCGCCGCCAGTCGTACCACTACTGCCCGTCGACGTACCCGTAGACGTACCACTCGGCGCAGTTACGGTAAACGGCGACGAACCGGTTGCCCCCGTCAAAGACCCCGCACCGGTCACCGCACTACCGATAGTCGGTGCAGACGACCCGAGCGAACTTTCCACATCGCTCGCCTGCGACGACGTTACCGGCGAGCTCGCCGGATAAGGCACACCCGAATAGCCACTCTGCTCCGAAGCTTGCTGCCAGAGCGCATTTGCCAACGCAGCCAGAATAGTCGGACTCAACAAATCGCCGTCATCACCTGCCGGTGTACTGGCGGCAGCAGACGACGCCGACCCGGTGACAGGCGTAGGCGGCGGCGGTGCATAAGGATCAGCCTGACACCCCGCCGTCGTCGCAATACCCGAATCGCAGCCAAAAGGCGACGCATAGGAGCGCGGCGAGACCGTAACCGGATGACTCGTCTGAGTACCGTTACTCGTCATAACCGCCGGGCAACTCATATCTCCACCGGAAACCGACGTGCATTGAGAATCGGAAGTGGCCGTAACCTGCCAGGACTCACTCAGCCCCGCTGCCACCGCCGACGCAGTCCAATACACCGTATAAGCAATCGCCGCCGCTAACGGCGTACTGCCGCCCGAATTGTTATCGCCCGCCGAATCCCCCCACCACTGCGTAGCACCAGCCACCAACGGACTGAATTGCTCACCAGTGGTAGAGCCAGTGGTTGACGACGCACCAGAAGCAGCAGACGCCCCGGCCGACGGAGAAACCGTCACCGTCCCATCACTATTGAACTGCCACAACTGCGAACCGCCACTACCCAACGGCACCGAATCAGACCCAAGAAACGCCGCCATACCCACAGCAGCAGCCACCGCAACCCACGGCAACGCCGCGACCGTCACACCAGCAGCCACCGCAGCCGTCCCAGCCGCAGCCGCAGCCTCACTGCTAATCGCTGCCAACGTCGCTTCGACAACCGCATCAGTCGCGCTATATCCCGCCGCCTCAAGCGTAGACTCGACCACCTCAGCAAGAGCCGCCCCCATCCCCGGAGCCGCCGCCGCCGCTTGCGCATACGCATGCTCACGCGGCGCCGTATACACGATTCCGAACAGCAGCACCGCAACCATCGGCACGAACACACGAAGTCGCATAGCCCCCCCCCTCACAAAAACAGGATCAAGCCCACCGCCCAACACGTCGCCACGACCGCAGCGACGCACTCATAAAACCAGACCATCACGCCTCCCCTTCGCCGCCGCTATCGACCAACCGCCGCAACACCCGAACACACCATGCCGCCGCCATCACCGACAGCACAGCCGCACCGATATCGAGCCCAACCTGCTCGCCACCCTCAACCGGCTGATCGTCCGCCAACGTCGAGACCTGCAACACCAGCCCGTTACCCGACGAATCACTGCCGCAGCTCACCGACTGGCCCGCCGCCTGCACGTAAGTCACGCCCGCGAGATTCTGCGGACCACACACCACACCCGAAAACTGCGCGCCCGAGGCCTGCGCAAAAACAACTGACGACAGCAGCGCAACCAGCAGCCCCACGACCAGCCGAATGAACCACGCCCACTCCCTCATTGCCTCACGCACCACAGCCACGATGCCCCCCCAAGAAAAAGGGCGATGCCCGACGCACACCGGACACCGCCCTAACACGACAGACGCAGCGATCAACGCCCGATGAAGCCCTTCAGCAGACGGAAGCCGAACACCACAGCCACCACCGCCAAGACCGCAGCGCCGACGTCCTGGACGTTCGTCGAGACGCCCGAAATCGACGCCACGATCGCCGAATCGTTGATCGACGCCCCCGACGCCTGGGCGAACGCACCGACCGAAGCCACCGCGAACGCCACGCCCACCGAACCAACCATCACCACCTTCTGCAACACCTTCTTCATAGCGAACCTCTCAGGAAACACGGCCCGTTGATTTGGAACCGTCCGCTTGGGCCAGCTTCGAACGATTCGACTTCGTTGGCGGATCGCGGCGCAACAGCGTGCGAGCCACATAGTTCAGTCCCTTGCAAATCAGATAAACCGTCAGCAGCACGTTCAGATACGCGAGCTGCGATGAAACCGGGTCTACCGCATACGACGACAGCCGCGCGAAATCCATGCCGTCACGCCCCCACACCCGCGCCCGGCTTCGCCTTCGCCACCGGCATGCCGAACGGCACCAGCGACACGACACGCGGCTCAAGCTTGCCGTCCATCGACCGGAAGAACGAGAACTCGGCCAGGTAGTCGCCAGGCGTCGAATCCTTCAACGTATCCGGCAGGTTGAGCGTGCCGACGAGCAGCGCCTTACCCTCGCTGTTCTCCTGCTCCAGAATGCATTGCGCTTCATGGATCGCCCAGGCGTTACCGGTCTTTTTCGCGATACCCGAACGGTGCGCAACATCGAGAATCGTCAGCTTTTGCTTGTTCATATCAATCACCTTTCCTTAGTAGTGCTATGCACACTGGATAAGCCCACCCGGGGCAAGAAAGAGCGGCAGACTAGCCACCGCCAAAAACGCCTAACGCGTTGAATGCTTCAAATCACTACAGGCACCACAACCGCCCGCACGGTCAACACCGCACCATTCACACAACTCCGCGACGACTGCGACCGGCACCGACTGATAGTCCCTACGACGCACATCAGCCGCGCGAACGACGACCGGCACCGACAGATGACCGTCGAACAGATCGGGCGTCACAACGTCAGCTGCGCACTTGGTCATAAACGCCTCAGATAGTTTCCGTGGAGCCGCTTCTGGCTGTAGCCCCGAACGGGCCGCCCCACTTCCACCGGTTTACCTTTTCGGTGACACTGGATAGACTGCGTAACAATGCAGTTACGCGTAACACGACTGTTACGCATGGTGCCTGTAACAGACCTGTTACGTCAATTGGAGATTTGTATGAACTATGACGAACTGATAGCGAAAGCCAGAAAGGGCCGATCTGTGAGCGCGATGGCGAGTGACCTAGGTCTCACGAAAATGACGCTGAACAGGTACGTCCATGGAACGCACGTCCCGGACTACCGAACCGCAGCCCTGATCGCTCGCGAAGCCAACGTCTCACTCGGCGAAGTCATGGCAGTGATGATCGCCAAAGAGGAGGAATTGAAAGGATTGAAGGATGTGTTCGCAACGGGTTTTCGCCTGCTCACTGATGCCGCGAGTCGCCTGCTAGCGCGCGTTTCCGCCGCCTGACAGGTGCGTCAGTGAGCACTTAACCCCCGATAAATTATCGAAGTTTTTCCTGTAGCAGCTATATCCTAATGTCCGGCTCTGGCTCATTAGAAATGTCCGATTCCTGCCCTGGTTGGCTCGCACGCTCGCGTGAGGCGTCCATCACTTGATGTCTTCATCCATCTTCGTGCTCATCGTCTTTCCGTCCATTATGACGTGAGCGGGTTTTCGCCGGGTCATTACAACCCGGCGTCTTTCCAGGCTTTCCGCTGGCCAATACTTCGTGCGATCGTAATAAACCGGCACCGCAGGCATCGACTCGGGCAGCACGACCCACGGTTGTTTCGACGCGGTAAAGATATGAATATCCGGCGGCAGCAGATCCGGATTGTCGAGCGTGCCAACCCGAACGAATGCGATGAGCAGCCCCGCACCGGCGTAATGACTCCAGAGGGCCACCGAGCACTTCGGGCAGCGCCCAATCTTCTGCCCGTGCCCGCTTTCGGAAGGCGTATCGATCCAGGCAAGCTCGCCGCTCAGCAGTTCGAGTCGGTCGCTTTCGATCATCGCGTTGAGCGCAAATGACGCCCCGGTCTCACGCTGGCACCAGCGGCAATGGCAGCAATGCACGAAAAGCGGTGAGGATAGCAAACGATAGCGAACGAACTTGCAGTCGCAACCGCCTTCGATGGGATAGTCAGGCGCACCAGTCACCGAAAATCTCCCTGTAGACACGGCGGCACCCCTATGGGCATCGAGTCCCATGCCGCTGGTCGTCAGTTTCGCACCCCTACCTTTCAAATCCGCTGCTGCAGGGATTTCAGCGCAACCGTCTCCACTCGCTTTCCCGCACCGGCCTCAGACCTTCATCCCCGGCAAATTCAGCGATGCGGTATTGCCGCCATCCACCGGCAGCGCCTGGCCGGTCACATAGCTTGCATCGTCGCTTGCGAGAAACGCGATGGCGGCGGCCACTTCCTCTGGGCGTCCCGGCCGCCGCAGTTCACAACGGTAGCCAAGCCGGTCTTCCTTGTTCTGCGCACGCGCCCGCTCGAACACCGGAGCCGTCATGCCGGTTTCGATCAGTCCGGGGCAGACGGCGTTGACGCGGATATGCCAGGGCGAAAGATCGCACGCGCTGGTCATCGTAAGGTTGATGACCGCCGCCTTCGAGGCGCTATAGGCATTCCCGCCCGCGCCCGAACGCACGCCGGCCACGGATGCGGTATTGACGATGGCGCCGCGGCTGCGCTCGATCATCGGGCGCGAGGCCCACTTGGTGAAATGCACGACACCCATCAGATTGACGGCGAGGATCTGTTGCCAGACGTCGGTGTTGGTCTCGCTGACCGGCGAGTAGTCGCCGCCTGCGATACCCGCGTTGTTGCAGAGCACGTCGATCGCGCCGAACTGGTGCAGTACCTGATCGACGCAGCTCGCCACGTCGTCCTCGTGTGCGACGTCGAGGCCTGTGCACCAGACGCGTGCCCGCTCCATGCTGTCGGCCACGGTCGCGAGGGCGTCGGCATTGCGGTCGATCAGTGCGAGCGTCGCCCCTTCGTCGTAGAGCCGTCGGGCTGTCGCCCGGCCGATCCCGCTGGCCGCGCCGGTCACGATGGCTACCTTGTCCTTGAAACGCATAGCGCCTTCTCCATTTGGAATCCCGATCGTCTATGTCGCGTTGTTCGCTCAGGCATAGCGTCGCGACACCATCTCCGCGACGCAGACGGGCTTGGGCGAACCTTCGCACTCCACAGTGGCTTCAACCGTGAGTTGCGCCCCGTTCTCGAGCGGCGTGTATTCCAGCAGCCGACAAGCGGCCCGAATTCGGCTGCCGGCAGCAACAGGCGCCGGAAAGCGCACGCGGTTGAGCCCGTAGTTGACGCCCATGCGTATGTTGGACACCCCGAAGGCGCTGGCGCACAGGGCGGGCAGCAGGCTCAGGGTCAAAAATCCGTGAGCGACGGTCGTGCCATACGGGCCCGCTGCCGCGCGTTCCGGATCGGTGTGGATCCACTGATGGTCGTGTGTGACTTCGGCGAACAGGTCGATGCGCTGCTGGTCGATCGTCATCCACTGGCCCACGCCGAGCGCTTCGCCCACGCAGGCCTGGAGTTCGCTGAGTTGCTCGTAGACTTTCACGAATCGGCCTCCCGATAACAATAAGGAATCCTGCTCAATCTCCAGCGCATGCGCAGAAAAAAGACAACGGCCAGAGCGACGGCCTATGTTGTGCCTTACACCTCCAGCCATTCCTGCCGGACACGGGCATCGGCCTTGAGCTGCCGGGGCGTCCCTTCGAACACCATCTGCCCGTGGCCCATGACGTAGACGCGCTGCGAAATATCGAGCGCGATGGCCAGTTTCTGCTCGACGAGCAGCACCGAAATCCCGCGCGCCTTGAGCGTCTTGAGGTACTCGCCCACCTGCGCGACGACGAGAGGCGCCAGCCCTTCCGTTGGCTCGTCGATGATGATGAAATCCGGGTCGCCCATCAACGTGCGGCACAAGGTCAGCATCTGCTGCTCACCGCCGGACAACACACCCGCAGGCGTATCCGCCCGCTCCTTCAGGCGCGGGAACATCTGGTACATGTCGTCGAGCTGCCAGCGCGGCTTCTTTTGGGTCGGATTGCGCTTTTCGCCGAGCAGCAGGTTTTGCCGAACCGTCAGCGTGGGAAAAATATCGCGATTTTCCGGTACGTAGCCTATCCCCCGGTGCGCGACCTCGAAGGTCCGCAGCCCGCGCACGTCGTCGCCGCGTAGCAGAATTTGCCCCTCACACTTCACCAGCCCCATGATGGATTTGGCCAGCGTCGAGCGGCCCACGCCGTTGCGTCCAAGCAGCGCGACGATCTCGCCCTCACCCACCTGCATCTCGACACCGTGCAGGATATGGCTCTTGCCGTAGTACGCATGCAGGTCGCGCACTTCGATCATCGGAGTGGAGGGTCCCATCAATGTGCACCTGCGGGTTCGTCCAGCGTCGTGCCCAGATAGGCTTCCTTTACGCTGCGGTTGTTGCGGATGGCTTCCGGCGTGTCGGTGGCGATCACCTCGCCATAGACCAGCACAGAAATGCGGTCTGCGAGGCCGAAAACGACGCTCATGTCGTGCTCGACCATCACCAGTGTCTTGCCAATCGTGACCCGGTGTATCAGCTCGACCGCATGATCCGATTCCGAACGGCTCATGCCCGCCGTGGGTTCGTCCAGCAGGATGACTTCGGCGCCGCCGGCAATCGTGATGCCGATTTCGAGCGCGCGTTGCTCGGCATAGGTCAGCAGTCCGGCATGGGTGTCGCGCCGGCCCTGCAGGCCGATCAGTTCGAGCACCTCGTCGGCGCGCTCCCGCGCATCGCGTAGTTGTCCCAATCGATGCCAGAACGAATACCGGTAGCCGAGCGCCCACAGCACCGAGCAGCGCAAGTTCTCGAACACCGAAAGTCGGTGAAAGATGTTCGTCACCTGGAAGCTGCGCGACAAGCCCATGCGGTTGATCTTGTACGGCGGCAGCCCGCCGATATCGACACCGTTGAGCTTCACCGTCCCGGAGCTTGGCGAAAAGCGCCCCGAAATCAGGTTGAACGTCGTCGATTTGCCCGCGCCGTTGGGACCGATCAGCGCATGACGCTCACCCTTCGCGACGTCCAGATTGACGCCGCGAATGATCTCCGTGCGCCCGAACTTCTTGCGCACTTCACGTAACTCCAACGCGGCCGTCATGCGTTGCTCCCCGCGATTTCCCGTTGCACCTGATCCCACGCGTTGCTCACCCGTGCGGCCGCCGCCCGCCCGGCCAGTACGCCCAGCACCCACAGCACCGCCGCGACGGCCCAGGGTACCCACGAAGCGGCATCGAAGTTCAAGCCGGCGAGCGCCATGGCCGTGCCGTTGTCGCTATCGATCTGGATCTTGTAGACGAGTTCCACCGTCAGCACCAGCGCGCCGAGAACGATCAGCCCCGCGCCCAGCGCGGCCGCATAGGACGGCAGCATACGATGCAGCTTGCGTGCGGCGATCAGGGGCACCTGCTTCATGAGCAGGCTCGATACGCCGCCCGGCACATACATCACGATCAATACGAAGAACAGCCCCAGATAGAGCAGCCAGGCATGCGTGAGGTTGGACAGCGCAACCGCGAACAGCACGAACAGGATGGAGCCGATGATCGGCCCGAAGAAGAACGCCCCGCCGCCGATGAACGTTGCGAGCAGCACGCCGCCGGACTGTGCGGCGCCCACGTTCTCCGCCGTCACGATCTCGAAGTTGATCACCGAAAGGCCGCCCGCGATCCCGGCAAAGAACGCCGAAAGGATCATCACGAGGTAGCGCACGCGCTGCGTGCTGTAGCCGACGAATTCGGCACGCTCGGGGTTGTCGCGCACGGCGTTGGCCATGCGTCCGAGCGGCGTCTGCGTCCACGCGTACATCGCAATCATCGAAACGAGGCACCAGGCCGCGATCAGGTAGTAGACCTGGATTGCCGGACCATAAGTAATGCCAAGCACCGCATGGCCGACCGTGCGATTGGTCGGCACCCCGCCTTCCCCGCCGAAGAACCCGGGAAACATGAGCGAGCTGGCCGCCACCATTTCGCCGATGCCGAGCGTAATCATGGCGAACGTGGTGCCCGACTTGCGCGTGGTCACATAGCCGAACAGCACGCCGAACAGCATCCCGCCCAGGCCGCCGACAATCGGCAGCAGCGAAACCGGCAGCGGGAACTCTCCCGCACCGATCATGTTCAGCACATGGGCGGCAACGAACGCCCCGAGCCCCGAATACACCGCGTGTCCGAACGACAGCATGCCGGTCTGGCCTAGCAGCATGTTGTACGACAGCGCGAAGATGATCATGATGCCCATCTGCGAGAGCAGCGCCATCGCGAAGCCGCTGGAAAAGAGGAGCGGCATGACCAGCATCACGAGTATCGTAGCGCCCCAGATAACCCAGCGCAGCGAATGAGCGGGATGAAACAGCCGGCGGTGATGCGCCGTCGAACCGGCGCCGGCCTGAATGAGCGGTTTCATCGTTCAGCCCTCCCGCTTGCCGAGCAGACCGCGCGGTCGCAGGATCATCATGAGCACCATCAGCAGATAAGGCAGAATCGGCGCGACCTGCGACACCGGTATGCGCCACAGCGACGACAGGACCGTGCTGTCCGTCACCTTCATGCCAACCAGCGCAAATAGATCGGATAGCGAAGTATCCATCGTGACCGCGAATGTCTGCATGATGCCTATCAGGAGCGAGGCGATGAATGCGCCCGGCAGCGAGCCCATTCCGCCGACCACCGCAATCACGAACACAATGGTCCCCACCGACTCGGCCATCGACGGCGAAGTGACGAACGCATTGCCGCCGATCACGCCGGCCAGCCCGGCCAGCGCGCAGCCGCCGCTGAACACCAGCATGAAAACGCGCTGCACGTTATGGCCCAGCGCTTCGGCCATCTCCGGGTGCGTCAGCGACGCCTGAATAACGAGGCCAATGCGCGTGCGCGTCAACAGCAGATACAGCCCCACGAGCATCGAGATCGATACCAGCATCATGAAAGCCCGGTACTTCGGAAAGTCCGAGCTGAACACTTTGAACAGCGTGCCGTTGAGCTCGGGCGGTATGGCATACGGCACCGCCTCCAGCCCCCAGACCAGCTTGACGCCCTCCACGATCAGATACGACAGCCCGAAGGTAAACAGCAGCTCCGCCACGTGCCCGTATTTGTGCACCGTACGCAGACCGAAACGTTCGACGAGCGCGCCGACACAGGCGACAAACACCGGCGCCGCCACCAGCGCCGGCCAGAAGCCTATCTTGCTGGCGATGGTGAAGGCAAAGTACGCTCCGAGCATGTAGAAGCTGGCATGCGCGAAGTTGAGCACGCCCATCATGCTGAAGATCAGAGTCAGGCCCGACGAAAGCATGAACAGCAGCAGCCCGTAGCTGATGCCGTTCAAGAGAGAGATGGTCAGAAATTCCACTGCCCGATCATCCTTGTGAAGTTGCCCCGGCGGGAAAGCGTTTAGTTCGGCCGCTTCATCTGGCACGTGGTCGGCTGCGTTGCCGCGGTCGGTCCAAGCTGGACGTCGGTGCGCCAGCCATAGCCGGTATTCTCCTGGTCATACTTCACGTTCTTGCCGTCCACCTTCGTCCACGTGGCGATCACCAGCGATTGCTGCGCCTGGTGATCGGCGGCGCGCATCGTCACCGGACCGTTCATGCCGTCGACCGTCATCCCCTCGAGAGCCTTGGCAACCTTGACCGGATCGCTCGACTTCGTTTCCTTGATCGCCTTGCTCAACATCGTGATGGCGGTATAGGCCGTGGCGAGGTAGTAGTCGTCGTTGTACTTCTTCTTGTAGCCTTCGATGATCTGTCCGACCACCGGCGGGTTGTCCGCACTGTTCGGGCCGAACACGCCCACGTACTTGACGTGATCGGCGCCGGACGAGCCCATGGCGGTCGGCACGCCGGTCGTGCCGCCGTAATAGGTGTAGAAGTTGGCCGTCACGCCGGCGTCCTTACTGGCCTTGACGAGCAGCGCGAGATCGCTGCCCCAGTTACCCGTGATCACCGTGTCGGCGCCCGACGCCTTGATCTTGGTCGCGTAAGGCGAGAAGTCCTTCACGCGCGCAAGCGGATGAAAGTCGTCGCCGACGATCACGATATCGGGACGCTTGGCCTTCAGGTCCTCGCGCGCCACGCGCGAAACATCGTGGCCGAACGAGTAGTCCTGATTGATCAGATAGACCTTCTTGACGTCCTTGTCGCGCGCGAGGAATGTCGTCAGCGCATCCATCTTCATGTCCGCGTTCGCGTCGAAGCGGAAGTGCCAGTAGTCGCAGCGAGCGTTGGTCATGGACGGATCCACCGCGGCGTAATTCAGGTAAATGATTTCCTTGCCGGGATTGCGTTCGTTGTACTTCGCCACCGCATCTTCCAGCGCGATGCCCACCGACGAACCATTGCCCTGCACGATGTAGCGAATGCCCTGGTCGGCCGCCTGATTCAGCAACGTCAGGCTTTCCTGCGGCGAAAGCTTGTTGTCAAACCCGACCACTTCGAACTTCGTGCCGTCTGCCCAGTTATGTTCGTTGGCCCATTCGGCCGTGTATTGCCAGCTGTGCAGCTGATTCGTTCCCAGTGACGCCATCAAGCCGGACAGCGGATCGATAAAGGCGATCTTGACGGTCTCCGCGTTTGCGGCGCCAGACATCAACGCTGAACATACGGCCGTGCTGACCAACAACGAACGCAACATTCTCATCAATTGTCTCCTTGGTGTGGGCACCCTTTTATTGCGGGGGAAATTTCCGTCCGACCGTATTATTTTCGCTATATCAACACATTTCTATTGGTAACAACAGCGGTCTAGGGAAAGCACTGACGCAGCAGGCGCCGCGTCACGTTATCGAAGCGAATCCTATGCGAGCGCAGCCCCGAAGCGGTCGCGCAAGTCCCGCTTGAGCACCTTGCCGATCGCGCTGCGCGGCAACGCTTCGACCACCACCACCTGTGCGAGGCGCTGCATCTTGCCGAGCCGCTCGTTGGTCCAGGCCATGAGCGAGGGCGCGTCAGTCGCCGCGCCCTCGCGCAACGTGACGAAAGCCACCGGCGTCTCGCCCCAGCGCTCCGAAGCGACACCGACCACCGCCGCTTCGATCACGTCGGGATGCGCCCCGATCACCTGCTCGAGATCGCTCGGATAGATGTTGAAGCCGCCCGAGATGATCATGTCCTTCTTGCGGTCCATGAGAACGAGGAAGCCGTCTTCGTCGAAACGGCCGATGTCGCCGGTGCGGATGAAGCGCTGGCCTTCGCGGTCGTGCCACTCGGCCTCGGCCGTTTTGTCCGGCTGCCGGTAGTAGCCCGTCATCATCGTCGGCGAGCGCCCCACCACCTCGCCGATGCTGCCGCGCGGCAGCTCGTTGCCTTCGGCGTCGATCAGGCGCATTTCATGGCCGGGCATCGGCTGGCCGACGGTGTGCAGCTTGCCGGGGCTTTCGTCGGCCCGCAGCTCGCACGAAGCGCCGCCCTCCGTCATGCCGTAAAACTCGGTGAGCGTGCCGGGCCAGCGCCGCACCACTTCGGCCTTGAGATCCGCGGCAAACGGCGCGCTCGTGCACGACTTCGACTGGAAGCTCGAGAGATCGTAGCGGTCGAAATCCGGGTCGGCGAGCAGCCGGCGGTACTGCACCGGCACGAGCATCGTGTGCGTGGCGCGGTGACGCTGCGCGAGCTCCAGATAGTGCCGGGTATCGAACTTCGGCATCAGCACCACAGTGCCGCCTAGTCCTAGAGTCGGAAAGAAGCTCACGAGCGTGGTGTTCGAATAGAGCGGCGTGGCGGTCAGCGTCACGGCCTCGGGTCCGTAGCCGCGCGAAGTGCTGCGATGGGCGTAGGCGAAGCGCATGGCATGCGACTGCACGATGCCTTTCGGCGTGCCCGTCGTGCCCGACGAATAGATGATGTTGAACGCCCACTCCGGCTGGATCGCGACAGGCTGCGGCGTCGTACCCGCCGGCGCGAGCCACGTGTCGAATGCGTTGCCGCCTTCCTTCACGTCGAGGCGAATGGCGCGGACGGCGGGCAGCGCCGTTGCTGCCGCGAGCGCCGTTTCGACGGCTTCGTCGAGGAACAGGAGCCGCGCGCCGGCGTTCTCGATCATGCCCGCGAGGCTGTCCGCATGCGCCGTGGGCGAAAGCGGCGCAACGGCGGCACCGGCGCGCAGCGCGCCGATGAAGGCCGCCACATAGCGGATCGAGCCCGTCGCGCAAATGGCGACTACGTCGCGAGGCGCCACGCCGTCGCGCTGAAGCGCCGCCGCGCAGCGGTCGGCAAGCGCATCGAGGGCCGCGTAGCTCACGGTCTCGCCCTCGCAGACGAGCGCCGCGCGGTCGCCCTGGCTGCCGGCCCACTGGCGGATCTGGTCGGGCAGGCTGACGAATGACGGAAGAGCCGGATCGAAGGTTCCGCTCATGGAATTCGGATTCCTTTCAAGTTCAAAGATAGGCACCAAGTTCCATCTTGGCGATGGCGTTGCGATGGACTTCATCGGGACCGTCGGCGAGGCGCAGCGTGCGTGCGCTCGCATAGGCACGCGCGAGCCCGAAGTCGTCGCTGACGCCGCCGCCGCCGTGCGCCTGGATGGCCCAGTCGATCACCTGGCAGGCCATCTGGGGTGCCGCGACCTTGATCATCGCAATCTCCTTGCGCGCGAGCTTGTTGCCGAGCGTGTCCATTTTCCATGCCGCATGGAGCACGAGGAAGCGCGCCTGGTCGATAAGGATACGCGCATTGGCGATGCGTTCGCGCGTGACGCCGTGATCGGCAATCTTGCGGCCGAACGCGGTGCGCTGCGTGGCGCGCCGGCACATCGCTTCGAGCGCGCGCTCGGCGCGGCCGATCAGCCGCATGCAGTGATGGATACGCCCCGGTCCGAGCCGCCCCTGCGCGATTTCGAAACCGCGTCCCTCGCCCAGCAGCACGTTCGAGTCCGGCACCCGCACGTTCTCGAACAGCACCTCGGCGTGGCCGTGCGGCGCATCGTCGTAGCCGAACACGGGCAAGTGCCGCAAAACCGTCACGCCCGGCGTGTCCATGGGCACGAGGACCATCGACTGGCGGCGGTGCGGATCGGCGTTGCCGGCATCCGTCTTGCCCATGAAGATCAGGATCTTGCAGCGCGGATCGTTGGCGCCCGAGGTCCACCACTTGCGCGCGTTGATGACGTAGTGATCGCCGTCGCGCTCGATCCGAGCCTCGATGTTGGTCGCATCCGACGACGCCACCGCGGGCTCGGTCATCGCGAAGCCCGAGCGGATCGTGCCGTCGAGCAACGGCCGCAGCCATTCGTCCTGTTGCGCGGGTGTGCCGTAACGCACCAGCGTTTCCATGTTACCGGTATCGGGCGCGGAGCAGTTGAAGGGCTCGGCACCAATGCCCGAGCGGCCCATGATTTCGCACAACGGCGCGTATTCGAGGTTGGTGAGACCCGCACCATACTGCGACTCCGGCAGGAACAGATTCCACAGGCCCGCGGCGCGCGCCTGCTCTTTCAGCGCCTCCATCACGGGCGCCGGCTGCCAGGCGTTACCGGACTGGCGAGCCGCGTCCATTTCGCTCGAGAACTTCGCCTCGGCCGGGTACACATACTGATCCATGAACGCGGTCAGACGCTTCTGCAGTTCCTTGACCTTGTCTGAATGCTCGAAATTCACCGTTCGATCTCCTCACTGAATGTGCGCGCCCGTCTGCCGGGCAGTGATGGCGCCGGCGGCAGATACAGCGCGCGCCAGGCCGGGTGGTCGCCGGAACGGGGCCTAACGCGTCGCGTCGACCTGTTGCGCGAGCGCCCACGCCTGTTCGGCGAGCGGGCGCGTGCGCCGCCCCGTTTCGAGCGCCAGCGCGCTCGATGCGTTGCCCTGCAGCGCGCGCGCCGCGACGCCCTGCAGAATGCCCACGAGGCGGAACATGTTGAAGACGAGGTAGTAGCCCCACTCCGCTGGTGAAACCTCGGCTTGTGCGCCCGTGCGTTCCAGATAGCGCCGCAGATAATCGCGTTCGGAAGGAATGCCAAGCATTGGCAGATCGAGTCCGACGAGTCCGCGCCGCGCGCCGGCCGTCATGTGCCAGATCATGCAGTGATAGGCAAAATCGACGAGCGGATGGCCAAGCGTGGAGAGCTCCCAATCGAGCACGGCAAGGATGCGAGCCTCGTTCGGATGGAAGATCACGTTGTCGAGCCGGTAGTCGCCGTGCACGATGCAGCTCTCGTCGCCAGCGGGAATGTGCAGCGGCAGCCAGTCGATCAGGCAATCGGCAGCCTCGATGCGTTCCGTTTCGGCGGCGCGGTACTGCTTCGTCCAGCGCGCCACCTGGCGCGCAATGTAGTTCCCCGGCTTGCCATAGTCGCCAAGGCCGACGGCGGCGGGATCGAGCGCGTGCAGTTCGGCCTGCACGCGGTTCATTTCGTCGAAGATCGCCGCACGCTCAGTGCTCGCCATGCCGGGCAAGGCCGGATCCCAGAAGATGCGCCCCTCGACATACTCCATGATGTAGAACGGCGTGCCGAGCACATCGGCGTACTCGCACAACGCGTAGGCCTTCGCGACCGGAACGGCGGTTTGGCCCAGGGCGCGAATCACGCGGTATTCGCGCTCCACGGCATGGGCCGAGGGCAGCAGCGTGCCGGGCGGCTTGCGGCGCAGCACATAGCGGCGGCCGTCCGCTTCGAGCAGGAAGGTAGGATTGGACTGGCCGCCCTTGAACTGCTCGGCACGCAAACGCCCCGAGAATCCCTCCACGTGCGCGCGCATCCACGCAGCCAGCCGCACGAGGTCGAATGCATGCGCCTCGGCTACCGGTCGCGTGCCGCTAAAACTGCTCTGGAAGTCGATCTTCATATCGCGGACCAGCCTCCCTCGACAGCGAGAGACTGGCCCGTGACATGCCGCGAGGCGTCGGAGGCGAAGCACACGAGCGCGCCGCGCCCGTGCAGACTGAACCGATCCCTTGTGCCCATCGACGCATCCTCGTCTAGCGGGCGGCTTGCCAGCCGCCGGGATAATTCTGCAAAGCAGAACTCGAATTCTGCATTGCAGAAATCCTAGCGTCTCGGCGGCCGCGATGCAAACGGCAGATTCGTTCTTTTCCCCAGGAATAACCCTCGGCGCGGACAGATCGGCGGGGGCTAACCCTGGGGCTCGTCCCCCTCGCGCGGCGAAACGGCACCCTCTTCGAGCTGAGCCACGAGGCGCAGCAGCCGTGGCTTCACCTCCTCAAGAAGGAACGCCTTCGAAAGCGACGAGGATGGACCGCCCACGTTGATCGCCATGACCGGCAGGCCGCCGCCCGGTTCGAACGCGCGTGCGATGCCGTTGACGTCCTTTTGCCAGTCGCCGAACGAGCAGGTCACGCCGAGCGACCGATGGTCTTCCATGCCCTGCTCGATGCCCCGGCGGATCTGCGGCCAGGCTACGTCGTCGAGTTCGTGGACCTGCCCCATGACGTCGGCCCGCTCGCGCGCCGGCGCCATGGCCAGCCAGGCGCGGCCGATCGCCGAGGTGGCGAGCGGAATGCGCGAACCCACGTCCAGCGTGAGCGCGAGCGCCCCGGGGCCGCGACAGCTTTCGATGTAGAGCATGGAGAGGCGGTCGCGCATGCCGAGCGACACGGTGCCGCCCGCAAACTCGGCCAGCTCCTGCATCAGCGGGCGCGCCATCTTGCGCACGTCGAGGCGCGCAAGAACCGAACTGCCGAGCGCGAGACATGCGGTGCCGAGGCGGTAGCGCCCACTGTCTTCCAGGTGGATCAGATAGCCGAGTTTCGTGAGCGTCATGGTCAGACGCGAAACCGTGGAGCGCGGCAGCCGGCAGCGCTGCGCAATTTCCTGATTGGTCAGCGTCGTCACGCCGCCGCGAAAAGACGCCAGCACCTCGAGCCCCCGGGCCAGCGCAGTCACGAAATGCCGGTCTTCCTTGTGGGGCACGGGCCGGTCTGTCTTGTGGTCGATGTCAGCCATCATGAAATAGGAATAAGCGTTCGAATCGCGCCACGGCTTTCCGGTCCGTCTCGCATCCCACGCGACCCGGCGCCTGGCGTCGACGAAAGTATATTCCGTTATGCAGAACGCGGTTTCCGCCAACCGGGATCGCCGCGCACGGTTCTTGCGCAGCAAAACGGACGGCTGGCATAGACGCAAGTACACTCGTCGAGATCGGGCCGCTCGATCGCGCCGGATCGGCGCCCATTTACGGAGAAACGGCCATGCCGAACGAAACAATGCTGGCGCAGATGCGCTCGAAGCCCGGATTCATCGCCGCACTCGACCAGAGCGGCGGTTCGACGCCTGGCGCGCTGCGCCAGTACGGCATTCCCGAAAATGCCTACAACGGTGATGCCGAAATGTTCCGGCTCATGCACGAGATGCGCGTGCGCATCGTCACCGCGCCGGCCTTCACGGGCGAAAAAATCATCGGAGCGATCCTGTTCGAGGCGACGATGGACGGCAAGGCGCAGGACAAGCCGGTGCCGGAATTTCTGTGGCACGACCGCGGCGTGGTGCCCTTCCTGAAAGTCGACAAGGGCCTTGCCGCGGAAGCCGATGGCGTGCGCCTCATGAAGCCGATTCCCGAGTTCGATACCCTGCTTGCGCGCGCGGTGAAAGCGGGCATCTTCGGCACGAAGATGCGCTCGGTGATCGAACAGGCTTCGCCCAAGGGCATCGCGGCCATCGCCGCACAGCAGTTCGAACTGGGCGAGCAGATTGGCGCGCACGGCCTCGTCCCGATTCTCGAGCCCGAGGTTTCCATCAAGATTCCCGACAAGGCCGAAGCCGAAGCGCTGCTGCGCGACGAACTGCTCAAGGGACTCGATGCGCTGCCGGCCTCGCGCGACGTCATGATCAAGCTGACGATCCCGAGCACGCCCGACTTCTATCTGCCGCTCATCGAGCATCCGCGCGTGGTGCGCGTGGTGGCGCTTTCGGGCGGCTATTCGCGCAGTGACGCATGCCGGCGCCTTGCGGCCAACCACGGCATGATCGCGAGCTTCTCGCGGGCGCTCATCAACGACCTGACGAAGTCGATGAGCGACGCCGAATTCGACGCCGCCCTCGCCGCGAGCATCGACGAGATCTGGAAGGCGTCGGTCGAAAAAGACTGACGCGACCTTTCTCCTGCCGGGCAAGCCGGCAGCGGCGGGAGCGGGCCGGGCGTCCGCTCCCGCGATATTCTTTTGCGCCGCACCAGGGTGCCTGCGCACGCAACAGGGGACCCGGCCGCCGACGCGGTTATACTTGCTGCTTCCCCGTTTCTCGACACGCACTGGCCATGAGGCGATTACTCTGCCTGATCGTCCTGTTGCCGGGTCTGCTTGCGCAAGCGTGGGCTCAGCAAAGCCCCGTCGCCAGTGGCAGCAGCACCGGCAGCAGTCCCGGCGCCGGCGCCGACACGATCTCCGCATACCTGATGCACCGGTTCGGCGTGGCGAAGGAAAAGGCGGCGCAGATTTCCGCGGCCGTCACCACGGCCGCCGAAAAATACTCCCTCCCCCCTGCCATTCTGCTTGCGATCATTTCGACCGAATCGCGCTTTCGTGAAAAGGCGCACGGCGCCAACGGCGCAACAGGCCTGATGCAGGTCGTGCCGTCGGCACACCGCAATCTCCTGCGCCACGTGAAGGACCTCACCAATCCGGACGTGAATATCGATATCGGCTCGTCGATCCTTTACGGTTACCGCCAGTCTGCCGGCGGCGACCTGAACGCGGCCATGAAGAGCTACGGCGGGTCGATGGCCTACGCGCAAAAGATCCAGTCGCGCGCGGCGGAATTCAACCGCCTGTTCGAGACGCCGGCCGCGGCGCAGACCGCATCAGACAGCGCCGAAGCGTCGGCGGTGCCGGCTGTGTTCGTGGTTCCGGCCGGCTTCGGCGCTTCGTCCGCCTCTGCGGCTTCGGCCGCTACGGATGCAACGACGGCCACCGCCGCACCGTCCATGCACTGAACGCGCCTGTGCCGCTACGGCGAGGCGGACCAAGGCTTATCGCATCGCCAACATGCCGGGCACGCGATGGCCCGGCATGGCACACCCAAACGCTCAAGCTTCGGCGGCCGGGGGTTCCTGCGGATTGTTGGATGCCGACGCGGCCTCGCTGGACGCCGGCATGGCCTGGTCGGGCGCCGTCGGCGCGACTTGAACCGGTGCTTGCGCATCGGGCTGCTTCGGTTCCGCCTGGGTAGCCGGTTGCGGCTGTGCCGCGGCCTTGGGCTGCTGCTGTTCGGCTCCCGCTTCTTTGGCCTTGGCCTGCGCCTCGGCTTTCGCCTTCTGGCGCGCCAGCGCCGCGTTGGCGCGGCCGACGTGCGACGGATCGATGCCCGGGCCCGCCGAAGCGCTACCGTCCAGTTCGTAACGGGAACCGCCGGCCGCGACGCGCTCGTGATAGCGCGGGTGGTTGACGTGGCGCTTGAGCACCGCGACGATCAGCGTGCGCTCGTACTCCGGATGGCGCGAGACGAGGTCTTCCGCCACGCCGATCTTCAACGGCAGACGATCGCGAAACGCCGGATATTGTTTCGCAAACACATTCCAGACCGTGTTGAGCTGGCGGTTGCGTTCGATGCGCGCCTTTTCTTCCTCGGTCAGGTTGGCCGCCGGCTGCGCCGCCCGCGCGGGTCGCTGACGCTGCTGGGCCGGGCGCTGGCTGGGCTGCTGCGGGCGCCCTTCCCGCCCTTCGCGCGCCTCCTTCGGCACACGGGGTTTGGCCCCTTGCGGCCGGCCGCCCGGCTGCTGCGGCCGTGCGCGGGGGCGCCCATCCTTCGCCTGAGCGGGAGGGCCCTTGCGTGCGGGCTTGCTTTCCGGCGCTGGCGGCGTTTCTTCGGGACTTTGCCCCGAGCCCTTCCCCATGCTCTTCTTGATTTCCAGCAGACCTTCCTTGAAGCTCAGGGTGCGGCGTTGTTGCGATGCGGCTTTCACGTCCAGATCTCTTTCCTTATTGGATCGGACGCTATGATACCGAATCGCGAGCGGCATTTCTGGCTTGCACCGTGTTTCGATAGCCCGCCTGCCGTGCTCTTACGGCACAAGCTCCCGTTTCCTTTCCGCCCCCGCCCCTCGATCCCCCCTGAATCCATGACCGCATTGCCCTCTTCCCACGCCTCGATCTGCGCCATCGTCACCGGACACACCCGCGGTCTGGGCGCCGCGCTAGCCGAACTCCTGCTGGCACGCGGCATACGTGTACTGGGACTCGGAAGGGGCACGAACGCGGCGCTGGCCGCCCGCCACGCCGCCGCGCTCTCCCAGACGACGCTCGATCTTTCCGATACCGCCGCCCTCGAACGCTGGCTCTCCACTGACGCGCTGCGGCGCTTCACTGCCGAGGCCCGTTGCGTGCTGCTTTTCAACAACGCCGGCACGGTGGAGCCGATCGCGCCGTGCGGCGCGCAGGCAGCGGATGCGATCGCGCGAGCGGTCGCGCTCAACATCGCCGCCCCGCTCATGCTCGCGAACGCCATCGCTTCGCAGGAGACCGCAAGTCCTGCAGCCGAACGCCGCATCGTGCATGTGTCGAGCGGAGCGGCGCGCAATGCTTACGCGGGCTGGAGCGTCTATTGCGCGACCAAGGCCGCGCTCGATCATCATGCGCGCGCCGTGGCGCTCGATGCGCCGCAGGCCGTGCGCATCTGCAGCGTGGCGCCGGGCGTCGTCGATACGGACATGCAGGCGACGATTCGCTCCACGGCCCCCCACCAGTTCCCCTCGCGCGAACGCTTCGAACAACTGAAGCAGAACGGTCAGCTCGCAACGCCGGAAGCGGCTGCCCGGCAACTCATCGACTACGCGCTGAGCGAGGCCTTCGGCTCGACACCCACCGCCGACGTGCGCGAACTCCCGAAAGCGTAACAACACGCCCGCAAACCCTCACCTTCGAAGCCCCCCACGCGCCAGCTCAGGTGAGCGCCAGGCGCGGGCGCGCCGTCTTCAGCCAGCGTGCGCCGCCGGCCAGCGTGACGAGCGCGCCGATGGCGAGCAGATCACCTGCGAGACGCGCAGGAAAGTAGGTGTCCAGATGCGTGGCGCGCAGCAGGGTATCGACCACGTTCGATGCCACGGCGCCGCCCACGAAGCACACGAGCCCCTGCTGCCCGACGTTGGCGACGGCCGGTAGAGATTCGGCCAGGCGACGGACCCACCCCAGCCGCACCGCCTGCGGTCCGCGAGAGTCGCCGGCGCTTGCGCGCCGGTTCGGTGCGCACGCCGCACAGCGAAGAACGGCGCGCACGTTCGCGGTGCCAGATCATGCACAGTCGGTCTCGCCTTGCGGAAAGTCTTTCGCAAGCTGGAAAAGTGACGCATCCTGCGTTGACGCCGGCCCATCGCCGGGGTTCCCCGCGTCGGCCACCGACAAAGAAAAGAGCAAGCAACACAACCGGCAGAGCATCGCCGTCGAATCTCCCCCCGTTCGCCGGCTTGCTACACTTCGAACACCACGTCACCGGCCCTATTGCACGAGGGCATTGATGGGCAAACCACATAACTTCGCACAGTATTCGAGGAGCACTTGAATGGCGCTTGCAACGAGAAAATTCGGTCGCACGGGATGGAAGGTGTCCGAAATCGGCTTTGGGGCATGGGCGATTGGCGGCGCGTGGGGCAGCGTCGCGGAGGACGACGCGAAGGCCGCGCTGAACGCCGCGCTCGATAGCGGCGTGACGTTCATCGACACGGCGGACGTCTATGGCGACGGCCGCTCGGAACGGATCATCCGGGACGTGCTGCGGGAACGAGGCGGCGAACGTCCCATCGTGGCCACCAAGCTCGGGCGCCGGCTCGACCCGCACGTCACCAGCGGCTATTTGAACCGGCGCGCGCTCGCGGGTTTCATCGACCGGAGCCTTGAGAATCTGGGCGTCGACACGCTCGACCTGGTGCAACTACATTGCCCGCCGACGGAGGTCTATTACCGTCCCGAAGTATTCGACGCCATGGACGAATTCGTCGCCGCCGGCAAGATCCGCTGCTACGGCGTTTCGGTTGAAAAGGTGGAGGAAGCGCTGAAGGCGATCGACTATCCCAACGTGGTTTCGGTGCAGATCATCTACAACATGTTCCGCCAACGCCCGGCCGAGCTGTTCTTCGAGCAGGCCCGCAAGAAAGATGTTGCGGTGATTGCGCGGGTGCCGCTGGCCAGCGGCATGCTAACGGGCAAGATGTCGGCGGATTCCGTTTTCGCGGCAGACGATCATCGCGCATTCAATCGTCATGGCGAGGCGTTCGATGTGGGCGAAACCTTCTCCGGCGTGCCCTATGACGTCGCGTTGAAAGCGGTGGACGAGCTGCGCGGCCTGGTACCCGTGAACGCTTCCATGGCGCAACTGGCGCTGCGCTGGATTCTCATGGAAGAAGCGGTCTCCGTCATCATTCCGGGCAGCAAGAACGCAGCCCAGGCGGCGTCGAATGCTGCGGCCGCGGGCCTCGCGCCACTCCCGGATGAGGCAATGCAACGCGTCCGGGAGATCTATCGGCACCACATAGCGCCTCACGTTCACCAACGCTGGTAAAGCTCCGAACTCCCGCTGTTCAGCGAACGCGAAGCCGCATCGGGAACCGGTGACGACGGGCGGTACTGCCCTCAGCGCCTGGGACTATGCTTACAGCGTCAACAGCAAGGAGCCGCCATGCAAGCCTCCGTCTCCCGAAGATCGGTCGATCTCAGCGCCTATCCAAACCTTGTCGTCATCATTCTGGGCTTTCGCGTTCGCCGGTTGCGGGGGATCGCCACCGTGCTCGGCATCGGCAAAGGCCTGCGGCAGATCGAATCGGACCCGCCACCGGGATTGCTCTCGAACGAGCAGTTCCTCTTCGCGCTCAACCACGTCGGCATCCGCCAATATTGGCGCGACCTCGAAAGCCTCGAGGCGTTTACCCGCAGCGAGCCGCATTCCCGCTGGTGGCGCGAGTTCCTGCGCGACAGCGGCGGCGCGGGCTTCTGGCACGAAAGCTATAGCCGGCAGGGCATGGAAGCCGTCTATGTCGACATGCCCGGCCCCGTGGGCTTCGGCCGCTTCGCGCCGGAGCGCCGGCCCACTGGCCCTTTCATGAGCGCGCGACAGCGACTGGCGGCGGACTAACCCCGGCGCCTCGCCTTGGGCAAGACCGTCCTCCTTCGGCAATTTACTTGACATATGAAATATTTCAACCTAAATTGATTCCGAAGCGAGAACAAGGAGCGAGCATGCGCATCGTTTGCATCGGTGGCGGTCCGGCGGGCCTGTACTTCAGCCTGTTGATGAAGCGTCGCCACCCTGAACACGACATCACCGTGATCGAGCGGAACCGCCCGTACGACACGTTCGGCTGGGGCGTGGTGTTTTCGGACCAGACGCTCGGCAACCTGCGCGCGGCCGACCCCGAAAGCGCGGCGGAAATCCTCGACGCCTTCAATCACTGGGACGACATCGAGGTCAACTACCGCGGCCGCGCGATCCGGTCCTCGGGGCATGGCTTCTGCGGCATCGGCCGCAAGCGCCTCCTCAACATCCTGCAGGCGCGCTGCGAAGCACTCGGCGTGAAGCTCGTGTTCGAGTCGCAGATCACCGACGACGATATCGGCGAAGCCGACCTCGTCATCGCCAGCGACGGCCTGAACAGCGCCACGCGCCAGAAATACGCCGCGACGTACCAGCCCGATATCGACCTGCGCGATTGCCGCTTCGTGTGGCTCGGCACGTCGAAGCTCTTCGACGCGTTCACCTTCGCGTTCGAAGAAACCGAGTGGGGCTGGTTCCAGGCGCACGCCTACCGCTTCGACGAGAACACCTCCACCTTCATCGTCGAAGCGCCCGAGCACGTCTGGCGCGCGGCGGGTCTCGACACCATGAGCAAGGAAGACAGCATCGCGTTCTGCGAGAAGCTCTTCGCGCGTTATCTGGACGGCCACGCGCTGCGCTCGAATGCGTCGCACCTGCGCGGCTCCTCGCAATGGATCCGCTTTCCGCGCGTGGTGAATCGCGAGTGGGTGCACTGGAAGCGTGACGCCGGCGGCAGCGAAACGCCCGTTGTGCTGATGGGCGACGCGGCGCACACGGCCCACTTCTCGATCGGCTCGGGCACCAAGCTCGCGCTCGAGGACGCAATCGAACTCGCCAACAGCATGGACGCGTGTCCGGGCGATCTGCGCGCCGCGCTCGCCCATTACACGAGCGTGCGCAGCGTGGACGTGCTGCGCATCCAGAATGCCGCGCGCAACTCGACGGAATGGTTCGAGCACGTGGACCGCTACGCGCACTTCGAGCCGGAGCAGTTCGCCTACTCGCTGCTCACGCGCTCGCAGCGCATTTCGCACGAGAATCTGCGCGAGCGCGACGCGGCCTGGCTCGGCGGTTTCGAATCATGGCTGGCCGCGCGGGCGGGCGCGGGCAAACGCGCCGTGCCGCCCATGTTCACGCCGTACACGGTACGCGGCGTTACGCTGAAGAACCGCATCGTGGTCTCGCCGATGGCGCAGTACTCGGCGCGCGACGGCGTGGCCGGCGACTATCACCTGACGCACCTTGGCGCGCGCGCCATGGGCGGCGCGGGCCTCGTGATGACCGAAATGACCTGCGTCTCGCCCGAGGCGCGTATCACGCCGGGATGCCCGGGCCTCTATACGACGGAGCAGCGCGACGCCTGGCGGCGCATCGTGGACTTCGTGCATACGCAGTCGGACGCGAAGATCGGCATCCAGATCGGCCATTCGGGCGCCAAGGGCTCGACGCGCGTGGCGTGGGAAGGCATCGACCAGCCCTTGCCCGACGGCAACTGGCCGCTCGTTTCCGCCTCGCCGCAGCAGTATCTGCGCGGCGTGAGCCAGTGGGCTCAGGAAGCCAGCTCCGCGGAACTGCAGGAAATCAAGGCGCAGTTCGTACGCTCGACGGAACTGGCGGTCGAAGCGGGCTTCGACTGGCTCGAACTGCACTGCGCGCACGGCTACCTGCTTTCGAGCTTCCTCTCTCCGCTCACCAATCAGCGCAGCGACGCCTACGGCGGCTCGCTGGAGAACCGCTTGCGCTACCCGCTGGAGGTGTTCGCCGCGATTCGCGCCGTGTGGCCGGCCGACAAACCGATTTCGGTGCGCATCTCCGCACACGACTGGGTCGAGGGCGGCAATACGCCCGACGACGCGGTCGAGATCGCGCGCGCCTTCAAGGCGGCGGGCGCGGACATGATCGACGTTTCGTCGGGCCAGGTGAGCAAGGAAGAACGCCCCGTCTATGGCCGCATGTTCCAGACGCCTTTCGCCGACCGCATCCGCAACGAAGCGGACATCCCCACCATCGCGGTGGGCGCGATCTCCGAAGCGGACCACGCGAACGGCATCATCGCGGCGGGCCGCGCCGACCTCTGCGCGGTCGCGCGGCCGCACCTCGCGAACCCTTCGTGGACGCTGACCGAAGCCGCGAAGATCGGCTATCTCGACGTCATGTGGCCGCGCCAGTACACGGCGGCCAAGACCCAGCTCGAACGCAATATCGAGCGCGAGCGGGCCGCGGCCGCCGCGAGCGCGGGGCTCTCGCCGCTCGAACGCGCCCAGCGTGCGGAAGGAACCGTGTGATGAGCGCACAGAACACGCTTGCGGACCGCCACGCGGTCGTCACGGGCGGCGGCAGCGGCATCGGCGCCGCCACGGCGGCGGCCCTGTTGCGCGCCGGCGCGCGCGTCACGCTAATGGGGCGCGACGCAGCGCGCCTCGAAGCGCAACGCGCGGCGCTTGGCGGTACTGAATATGTCGCCTGCGAGAGCGTCGACGTGACGGACGAAAATGCCGTCGACGCAGCATTCGCCCGCGCCGCCGAACATTTCGGCCTGGTCGACATCCTCGTGAACAACGCGGGCCAGGCACAGGCCGCCCCCTTCGCGCAGACCGATCTCGCGCTGTGGCGCCGCATGCTCGACGTCAACCTGACCGGCGCGTTCCTCTGCACGCGCGCCGTGCTGCCCGCCATGCTCGCCGGCAAGCACGGACGCATCGTCAACGTCGCGAGCACGGCGGGCCAGGTCGGCTATCCCTACGTCGCCGCCTATTGCGCCTCGAAACATGGCGTGATCGGCATGACGCGCGCCCTCGCGCTCGAAGTCGCAACGCAAGGCGTGACCGTCAACGCGGTCTGCCCGGGCTACACGGAAACCGAGCTGTTGCAGGCCTCGATCGAACAGATCACGCGCAAGACTTCGCGCAGCGCCGAGGAGGCGCGCAGCCTCCTGGTTCGCCACAATCCTCAGCAGCGCTTCGTTACGCCCGACGAAGTCGCCAACGCCGTGCTGTGGCTTTGCGCGCCCGGTTCCGCCGCCATCACCGGGCAATCCCTTTCCGTTTCCGGTGGAGAAATCACATGAGCCCGCCCGTGCCCGCGCGCAAGAATGCCGCCCCGAAAACGCCGCGCAAGGGGGTAGCGAACCCGGCCGGGAACGTGGTCGACATGGAGATGAGCACCGGCGCCGACAGCCACATGGGCCTGCGCCTCTGGCTACGCCTGCTCACCACGACGAACCTCGTGCAGGCCGAGCTGCGCCGCCGCCTGCGCGCCGAATTCGACACCACGCTGCCGCGCTTCGACCTGATGGCGCAGCTCGAACGCCACCCGGAAGGGCTGCGCATGACCGAGCTGTCGCGCCGCATGATGGTCACGGGCGGCAACGTCACCGGTATCACCGACCAGCTCGAGAAAGAAGGCCTCGTCGTGCGCGATGCGGACCCGGCCGACCGTCGCTCGATCGCCGTGCGCCTCACGCCGGAAGGCCGCAAGCTGTTCGACCGCATGGCGGCGGCCCACGAGCAATGGGTGGTCGAGATGTTCGGCGGCTTGTCTCTCGACGACAAGTCGAGGATGCACGAGCGGCTAGGCAAGCTCAAGCAGCATCTGCGCGACAGCCTGGAAGGCTGAGGCGCACCGCAATTCAGGCATGGGGCACCGGGCGCCAAAGCGCCGGCTCCCGCCACACCGGAGACTTATCTTGACGACACGTTCCAACGCCGAAGCGCTCTTCGCGGGCAACCGCGTCACGCTGGCGGACTATCGTGCGCAGCACTTCGGCTGGTCCGTCGAAGGCCGCGTCGCGACCATCACGCTGAACCGCCCCGAGCGCAAGAACCCACTCACATTCGAATCGTATGCAGAACTACGCGATCTCTTTCGTCAGCTGGCCTACGCAACCGACATCAAGACCATCGTGCTGCACGGCGCGGGCGGCAATTTCTGCTCGGGCGGCGACGTGCACGACATCATCGCGCCGCTGGTCGATCTGCCGATGCCCGAACTGCTGATGTTCACGCGCATGACGGGCGATCTCGTGAAAGCCATGCGCCACTGCCCGCAGCCCGTCATCGCCGCGGTGGATGGCGTGTGCGCGGGCGCGGGCGCGATCCTCGCCATGGCCTCCGACATGCGCTACGGCACGGCGCGCAGCAAGCTCGCGTTCCTTTTCACGCGCGTGGGGCTCGCGGGCTGCGACATGGGCGCGTGCGCGATCCTGCCGCGCATCATCGGTCAGGGCCGCGCCGCGGAATTGCTCTACACGGGCCGCTCGGCAAGCGGCGACGAAGGCCTGGCGTGGGGCTTCTATAACCGCCTGTGCGACCCCGACACGCTGCTGGCCGACGCGCAGCAACTGGCCGCCGATCTCGCCGCCGGCCCCACGTTCGCGCACGGCATCACGAAGACGATGCTGCATCAGGAATGGACCATGAGCATCGACGAAGCGATCGAATCCGAAGCGCAAGCCCAGGCGATCTGCATGGTCACACGCGATTTCGGCCGCGCCTATACGGCATTCGCGGCAAAGACGCGTCCGGTATTCGAGGGAGATTGACGAGATGGCATCCGCTGAATTCAATCCGCACGACGCCATCGCCTGGCCGTTCTTCGAAGCGCGCCACCGCGCGCTCGCCGCCGGCATCGAAGCCTGGTCGCACGAGCATCTCGCCCATGTTCCGCACGACGACGTCGACGCCACCTGCCGCGCGCTCGTGCGCAAGCTCGGCGACGCGGGCTGGCTGAGCTACGGCGTAGGCGGCACCGCCTACGGCGGCCACGGCGACACGATCGATACGCGCGCCGTGTGCCTGCTGCGCGAGACGCTCGCCAAACACTCGGGCCTCGCCGACTTCGCTCTGGCGATGCAGGGCCTCGGCTCCGGCGCCATTTCGCTGGCGGGCACCGATGCGCAGAAGTCGCGCTATCTGCCGCGTGTAGCGCGCGGCGAAGCGCTCGCCGCGTTCGCGCTCTCGGAACCGGAGGCGGGCTCCGATGTCGCGGCCATGGCGCTCGCCGCGCGCGCGGACGGCGACGACTATGTGCTGGACGGCGAGAAGACGTGGATTTCGAACGGCGGCATCGCCGACTTCTACGTGGTGTTCGCCCGCACCGGCGAAGCGCCGGGCTCGCGCGGCATCAGCGCTTTCATCGTGGATGCCGATGCGCCGGGGCTCGAAATCGCCGAGCGCATCGACGTGATCGCCCCGCATCCGCTCGCACGCCTGCGTTTCACGGGCGCGCGCGTGAAACGCAGCCAGATGCTCGGCGTGCCCGGCGAAGGCTTCAAGATCGCCATGCGCACGCTCGATATTTTCCGCACGTCCGTGGCGGCGGCCTCGCTGGGATTCGCTCGCCGCGCGCTGGCCGAAGGCCTTTCGCGCGCTGCTTCGCGCAAGATGTTCGGGCAGACCCTCGGCGATTTTCAGTTGACCCAGGCAAAGCTCGCGCAGATGGCGCTGACGATCGACAGCAGCGCCCTGCTCGTCTACCGCGCGGCCTGGCTGCGCGACCAGGGCGAAAGCGTCACGCGTGAGGCCGCGATGGCGAAGTGGCACGCCAGCGAAGGCGCGCAGCAGGTGATCGACGCGGCCGTGCAGATCTGGGGCGGCATGGGCGTGCAAAGCGGCAACACGGTGGAGACGCTCTATCGCGAGATCCGCTCGCTGCGCATCTACGAAGGCGCGACGGAGGTGCAGCAACTGATCGTGGGGCGCGACCTGCTCAAGGCCCACGCCGGCGCATAAGCCCGCTCTGCAATCGCCATACATCGAATCGGACGACACATGAAAAAAGCGCTTCTTCCCGCCGGCTGGGTCAAGCCCCGCGGTTATGCAAACGGCGTCGCCGCAAGCGGCACGCAAGTCTTTATCGCCGGCCAGATCGGCTGGGACGAGAACGCCCGGTTCACGAGCCGCGAGTTCGGCGCCCAGGCCGTGCAGGCGCTGCGTAACATCGTCGCCGTGCTCGAAGCGGCGGGCGGCAAGCCAGAGCATCTCGTGCGCATGACGTGGTACGTCACCGACAAGCGCGAGTACCTCGCGGCGCTCAAGGAGATCGGCGGAGCGTTTCGCGAGCTGATCGGCGACTACGACATTGCGATGAGCGCCATCCAGGTAGCCGCGCTGATCGAGGACGACGCGAAGGTCGAAATCGAAGCCACTGCGGTGATTCCCGACTAAACGCAGCGCCTGAACGACACCCTCAGAAACGGCAACAGACAGTACGAACCCATGTTGGAGACGTCATGGAAGCGACAGCCCACGTCGATACCTTCGCCCGCGACCACCTACCGGCCGAATCGCAGTGGCCCGCGCTGCTGCTCGACAATCCCGATGTCGCCTACCCGGCGCGGCTCAATTGCGCAGTGGAACTGCTGGACCGCGCGATCGAGATGGGACGCGGCGCGGCGCCGGCCATCTGGTCCGACGTCGACGGCAAGCCCGAGGCCACGACCTATGCGCAACTGCGCGCGCTGGTAGATCGCAGCGCGCACGTCCTCGTCGAGGACATGGGCCTCGTGCCCGGCAACCGCGTGCTGCTGCGCGGCCCCAACACGCTGCAGATGGCCGTGGCGCTGCTCGCCGCGCTGAAGGCGGGGCTCGTGGTGGTGCCCACCATGCCGCTCTTGCGCGCAAAGGAGCTGAAGCAGATCGTCGACAAGGCCCAGGTCGGCGCGGCGCTGTGCGACGTGCGGCTCGCCGACGAACTGGCGCGCTGCACGGACCCCGCCGACGAGTTCTTCTGTGCGGACCTCAAGCAGGTGCGCTACTTCCACGACGACGCGCCGGGCAGCCTGGAGAGTCTCGCGGCCGGCAAGCCGGCAACGTTCGCCGCCTGCGACACGGCGGCCGACGACGTGTGCCTGATCGCTTTCACGAGCGGCACGACGGGCACGCCGAAGGGCTGCATGCATTTTCATCGCGACGTGCTCGCGATGTGCGATCTCTTCCCGCGCCATGTCTTGAAGCCCACGGCCGACGATGTGTTCTGCGGCACGCCGCCGCTCGCGTTTACGTTCGGACTGGGCGGCCTGTTGTGCTTTCCGCTGCGCGTGGGCGCCTCGACCGTGCTGATCGAGAAGCTCACGCCCGCGCTCCTGCTGCAGGCTATCGAGCGGTTCGGCGCGACCATCGTCTTCACCGCCCCCACCTTCTACCGGCAAATGGCTCCGCTCGCGAAAGACGCCGATCTGTCGAGCTTGCGCAGGACGGTTTCCGCGGGCGAGGCATTGCCGCAAGCCACGCGCGAGCTCTGGCGCGCAGCGACGGGCATCGAGATGGTGGACGGCATCGGCGGCACGGAAATGATCCATATCTTCATCTCCTCGGCCGGCGCCGAGGTGCGGCCAGGGTCGATCGGCCGCGCCGTGCCGGGCTATATCGTGCAGGCCCTCGACGACGCGCTCCAACCGGTCGCGCCGGGCGTGACCGGCCACCTCGCCGTGAGAGGCCCAACGGGCTGCCGCTATCTGGCCGACGAACGGCAGATGAAGTTCGTGCGCGACGGCTGGAATCTGCCGGGCGACGCGGTTTCGATCGATGCGGACGGCTATGTGTACTACCAGGCTCGCGCCGACGACATGATCGTCTCCTCGGGCTACAACATCGCGGGCCCCGAAGTGGAAACCGTGCTCATGCAGCATCCGGCTGTGGCCGAGTGCGGGGTGATCGGCGCGCCTGACGAATTGCGCGGGCAGGTGGTGAAAGCCTTTATCGTGCTGAGGCCGGGCTACAAGGGCGACGAAGCGATGGTCGGCGAGCTGCAGAACTTCGTGAAGAACGCGGTTGCCGCGTACAAATATCCGCGCGTCATCGCGTTCATGGACGCTCTCCCGCGCACGGAAACCGGCAAGCTGAAGCGTGCGGCGTTGCGCGCGATGTGATCACCGGGGCGGCCCGTTGCGGCATGCTGCTCAAATCAATCAATAATCCAACGTAATACGTTAAATATCCAACTATCTGACTTGTTTCAGCGAACTCGCCTCTTGCCCGTCTTGCCGCCCGCGAAAAACCGGGCGGCAAGACGGACTCATTCGGAGATCTCGATGGAAGGCGGCGACGTCTTGTCGATCCAGGCGGTCAAGAGCGTAGAGGACACCGCCAGAATCGCCGGGCCGATGAAGAGCCCCACGATGCCGAACGCGAACATACCGCCCAGCACCCCCGAGAGAATCAGCAGCATCGAGAGGTTCACGCCGCGCCGGATCAGCACGGGGCGCACGAAGTTGTCGAGCATGACGACCATGACCGACCAGATGGCGAGCAGGATCGCCGCCACGTGCGCGTCGTGAACGAACAGCCAGATCGCGCCGCCGAACAGCGGCAGTCCGGGACCGATCTGCGCGAGGCACAACATGAGCATCAGGGCGGTGAGCACGCCCGCGCCCGGCACGCCGGCCACCACGAGACCAATGCCGCCGAGCGCGGACTGAAGCACCGCCGTCACGACGATGCCAAGCGCCACTGCACGGATCGACGCGCCTGCGAGGCGCACGGCCTCCGCGCCGTAGCGCGGACCCACGCGCTCCGCGAAGCGCGTGACGAAGGCAGCCGCACTCTCGCCCTGCGTGTACAGCACGCCGGTAATGACCACGGTGATAACCATGTGGATGACGAATACGCCCACCGAAGCAGCGTGGCCGATGAGCCAGTGCGCGGCGATGGAGACATAGGGCTCGAGCCGCGCGAGCAATCCGCCGGGGCCGGCGTCCGAGAGCGTCTGCCATTCGTCGGCCACGCGGGAGCCGACCATCGGCACCTCATGAACCCAGGTGGGCGGCGGCGGCAAAGCGTACTCGGGCAGCTTGCGAATCACACCCATGATCTCGGCGCCGTGCTCCGCGAGCGTCGAGATCGCTTCATAGAGCGGCAGGACGATCACGACCAGCAGGATCAGCAGCATGACGAGCGTGGCCAGCCCGCGCCGGTTGCCGAGGCGACGTTGGACCGCGAGCATCGCGGGCCACGTGGCGACGACGATCATCGTCGCCCAGATGAGCCCTGGAATGAACGGGCGCATGACGTACAGGGAGCCGACCGTCAATGCGCAGAGAATCGCAACGACGAACAGCGCTCGAGCAATGTCTGGCAGGTCTTGCTGCTTCACGGGGTCTCCTTGCGGCGCGGGCCGCATCATCACAACGGTCACAAAAAGGCATGGCGGTCCTCGCACCGGAAAGCACGGTCCGGCGGCGCGAGCCGACGCGCTAGTCTATCCCGGATGGATCCGAATCCGTCGCACAGTGGCCCTTTATCTTCGATAATGGCCGCTTCCGCGCCTCTAACGTCAGACCGACAGACTGCCGCGCTGCCAACCCGCGCGCCCCACCCCGAAAGAGACTCGCCATGCCCGCTTCCGATCAGAAACTCCCCTGCGTCCTGCTCACCAACGACGACGGCATCGACGCCCCCGGCCTTGCCGTGCTCGAAGCCGTCGCGGCCGAACTCGCGCACGAAGTCTGGGTCGTGGCGCCGGAGCACGACCAGAGCGGCACCTCGCACTCGATCAGCCTGCACTCGCCGCTGCGCGTGAGCCGCCGCGGCGAGCGGCGCTTCGGCGTGCTCGGCACACCCGGCGACTGCGTGGTGATGGCCGTGCGCCATCTGATGGGCGACGTAACGCCTACGCTCGTGCTCTCGGGCATCAACCGCGGCGCCAACCTGGGCGTGGAAACGATGTTTTCCGGCACCGTCGGCGCGGCCATGACCGGCCTGCTGCTTGGTCTGCCGTCGATCGCGCTCAGCCAGACCTTCCGCGACCGCGAGCACGTGCGCTGGGACACGGCGCGCGCCCTCGCGCCCGAGACGATCCGGCGCCTCGCGGCCGTCACGCACGACCGGCCCGTCTGCCTGAACGTCAACTTTCCCGACATCGACGCGAGCGCGGCAGGCCCGCTCACCATCACGCGCCAGGGCGTGGGGCTCGTCCAGGGCATCGACGTGGTGCCGCAGATCGACCCGCGCGGCATCGACTACCACTGGCTGCGCTTCACGCGCGGCCCGCGCGAGAACGGCCCCGATACGGAAACGGCGGCAATCCATGCCGGCCGTATCTCGGTCACGCCGCTGCACTTCGAGCGCACCGACGAACGCGCATTCGAGCGTTTCACGGCCGCACTCGCGGGTTAGTCAATGCGGTCGACCGGCGGCCAGGCGACGAGCGAGGCGCCTGAAAAGATCAGCGGCCGGCCGCCGCCGACCGCTCGATCGCCGCGCGCAGATCGCCCGGAATGGCAATCGCCCGATGCGTATCGAGCGACGTCGTCACGATGGTCTGGCGCGCCGCCATGCGCAGCACGCCGTCCGCGCCCGTGCAGGCCCACGCGAGCGTGAGCGAGGCTTCGCCGATCCGCTCGACGTCGAGCGAGAGCCACACCTCCTCGCCCATCCTGCTGATCGCCTTGAAATCCGCCTCGACATGCACGGTCGGCATGCCGACACGGCGCGCACCGATCACGCCGTGATAGCCCTCCGGCATCAGCGTATCGATCCACGACTCGATCAGGTCGTTGAACAGGATGAAGTACTGCGGATAGAACACGATCCCGGCGGGATCGCATTCGGAAAAGCGGATCTTGTGCTTCTGCGCGTAGGTATGGGCGGGCATGCTCATATCAGATCACGAGCCGCGACACCTTCACCCCTTCCAGCGACACGCCGGCCATCAGTCCGGCATTGGTCAGCACGAAGGCTTCGACCGGGCTGGTCGCGGTCGAGGTATCGACGTTGCCGTTCGCGCCTACCGTCACCACGGCGACCGTCGCGTCCGCGCCGGCCGACCAGCCCTGGCTGTTCAGGAAACTGTCGAGCGCCTCGTGGTTCATGAAGGCGAAGATGATGGCCTTCGACTGCGCCCCGATCTGCAGGCCGAACGAGCCGGCCACGGTGCTGTAGTAGCCCGTCGTTCGGCCGTCCACGCGCAGTGCGCCGGTGCCGTACTGCCCGCCGATCCAGAAGCCCGCAGAAATCACGCTGGGAAACACCAGAATGCCGTTGGCCCTCGAAAGCAGCTCGCGCGAACCGTTCACCGTGCTGTAGAGACGTGCGAGCGTGGCGTCCACGTCCGCGTCGATGCTCTGGCGCTTCGCCGCGTTTTGCGCGGAGGTGTCGCCGCCGTCGAGCGAGGTGGTCGTGCAACCCGCGAGAGCGAGGCTGCCGGTTGCGAGCACGGCGCTCGTATGAAGGAGGAATTGGCGTCGGCGCATAGAGGGGTTCCTGTCGTGTCCTGGAGATGGATCTTAGTTGCCTTCGTGACGCCCGTCACGTTCGCGGGCGCTCCTGCACTGGCGAGATAAGACCATGCAACCCGCATCGAGTTCGCCCGCTCCCGAGGAAACCCGGAGAAATCCTCGGCCATGTTACACTTCGCGCCGATTTTCCTTTCAAATTCATGAATCCACGCAAGCACGCACTGCTGACCGCATGGCTTGGCCTCGTCGCCATGTGGCTCATCGTGCTCGCGCCGCTCGTGAGCCAGCTCCTCGCCGCGCATCGCGCGCACGATCCCGACACCGCGGTCGTCCTGTGCTCCGCCGTCCAGCGGGACTCGACGGCCCAGCATCTGTCGCCCGACGACGCTTTCGGCGCCTGCGGCTACTGCCATCTGCTCCAGCATCAGGCCGCGATCACACCGCTCGCGCCGCCTGAGCTTGCCGCCACGCGCCTCGTCACGGTGGACACCGTCGCGGCGCTGTCCACCCGCTTCACGCCGCTCGGCGCCTTCCCTTCCGGCCGTCCGCGCGGCCCGCCCGCCGTTTCCTGATCGCCGCCGTCATCGGTCGTCCTGCCGCGCCCCGTTATCGTCCGGGCGCGCGCACGGCCGCTCGTCCAACGCATCCAGGAAACCGCTTTCATGTCCACGTCCGATTCGCGCCGCGGATGCGCCCGCCTGCGCGAGCGCGTTTTGCCACGTATATTGCCGCGCATTTTGCCGCCTGCATTGCCGCGCACGCACGCCGGCTCGCTCGGCCTGCTGCCGCTTCCCCTCGCCCTGTCCTTCGCCGCGTCCGCCGCCTGGGCGGACGATATCGCTCCCCCGTCCGCCACAGTCGCCCAGAGCGCCGCCGTTACGGCCGTGCTGCCGGCCGTCAGGGTCAGCGCACCGGCCGGCGACACGGGCGGCGCGCCCACGCCCGCCGTCGATCCGAACCTGCCGGCCACGGTCGAAACCGTAACGCCCGCGCAGTTCGATCAATGGAACGTCGTCAACACCGAAGACGTGCTGAAGTACCTGCCCAACCTCGCGGTGCGCAAGCGCTTCATCGGCGACCTCAACTCGATCATCGCCGTGCGGGGCACGAGCAACACGCAAAGCGCGCGCGGCCTCGTCTATGCCGACGGCCTCCTGCTGTCGAACCTGCTCGGCAACAGCTACGCATTCCCGCCGCGCTGGTCGATGGTGTTCCCCGACCAGATCCAGCAGGTCGATGTGATCTACGGGCCGTTTTCGGTGCTCTACCCAGGCAACTCGCTCGGCGCCACCGTGCTGATCACGACGCGCATGCCGACGCACTTCGAGGCCGACGCCGACGTCAAGGCGTTCACGCAGCACTTCAATCTCTACGGCGTAAACCAGAACTTCAACGGCAGCGAAACGAGCGCCTCGATAGGCGACCGCATCGGTAAGTTCTCCTACCTGCTGGGCGTCAACCACCTCGAAAACACGAGCCAGCCGCTGCAGTTCGCCACGCTTGCGCAGTCGGCCACGCCCGCGAACCCTGGCGATACGCCGGTTCACGGCGCGTACTTCTACAACAACCAGACCAACGCCCCCACCGCCGTGCTGGGCGTGAACGGCGAAGGCATCGAACATACGATCCAGGACCAGTTCAAGCTGCGCATGCAGTACGACTTCACGCCCACCGTGCAGGGCGGCGTGACGCTGGGCTACTGGCACCAGAGCTACAACAGCAGCACCTCGACCTTCCTCTACGACGCGAACGGCAATCCCGTCTACAGCGGCAAGGTCGCGATCGACGGCTACGAATACACCATCCCCGCGGTCGCCCTCGCACCCAGCCTTGGGTGGAGCGAAAACTGGCTTTACGGCGCAACGCTGCGCACGCATCAGGCAACCGGCTGGAATGCCGAGGCAACTGCTTCGTACTACGATGTTTCAACCAGCGTCGCGCGCACGGCCAACCAGGGCGGCCCGGGCGACGGTCCCGGCGTCGTGACGTTCGGCGACGGCACCGGCTGGAAAACGCTCGACCTGAAGGCGACGTGGACGCCCGCCAGGCCGAACGCCGGGCTCGGCGCGCACTGGCTCACGCTCGGCTACCACTACGACAACTATTTCCTCGACAACCCGACGTACAACACGCTCGCGTGGCGCGACGGCGGCGCAAGCAGCTTCGCGAACGCTTTCGCCGGCAAAACGCAGACCCAGGCGCTCTATGCCCAGGACGCCTGGCGTTTCCTGCCGCGCTGGAAGTTCGTGTACGGCCTGCGCTGGGAGGACTGGCGCGCCTACGACGGCTATCAGGCGCTGGGCGGTTCGACGGTGCCGTATGCGAACGCGAGCGACCAGCATGTCTCGCCCAAAGCCTCGCTCTCGTTCGACCTCACCGACGACCTCACGCTGCGCGCCTCGATCGGCCGCGCCTACCGTTTCCCGACGGCGAGCGAACTGTTCCAGGGCCAGGTGAACGGCTCGTCCCTCGTCAACAACAATCCGAACCTGCGCCCCGAAGACGACCTCTCGAAAGAGCTGACCGCCGAATGGGCGCACTGGAACGGGATCTTCCGCCTTTCCCTGTTCCAGGACGACGTGAAGAACACGATCTTCAGCCAGACCGACACCACCGTCATTCCGAACGTCACGAGTTTCCAGAATATCGGCAAGGTGCGCTCGCGCGGTGTGGAAACGAGTTACCAGGGCGAGGACGTGGGTATCGACGGATTCGACCTCGCGGCAAGCGTGGCGTACACGCAGTCGAAGATTCTCGAGAACGCGCAGAACCCGGCAAGCGTCGGTAAGTACTTCTACCGGATTCCCCTTTGGCGCGCGAACCTCGTGGCCACCTACCGCTTCGACGCACGCGCGGCGCTCACGCTCGCCGCGCGCTATTCAGGGCGCCAGTACAACACGCTCACCAACGCCGACACGAACCCGAACGTCTTTGGCGGCACCAGCAGCTACACGGTCGCCGACGTGAAGTTCACGTTCAGGCCCACGAAGACGAGCGAGATCGGCGTGGGCGTCGACAACCTCTTCGACGAACGCTACTTCGTCTATCACCCCTATCCCGGCCGCACGTTCTACTGCGAGGCGAAGCTGCGCCTCTGAGCGCCGCGCCGCCCGAGCCTTCCTGAAAGGAGCCCCCGATGTCCGCTTCGCTGCCCGCTTCCCCCGCTCGCGCCGCATCCGGCGCCGTTCATCCCGGCTATCGCACGCTGTGGCGCTGGCACTTCTACGCCGGCCTCTTCGTCATGCCGCTCCTGATCGTGCTGGGGATCACCGGCACGATCTACTGCTTCCAGCCGCAGATCGAGCCGCTTCTATATCCGCATCGCCTCGTGGTCGAACCCGCGGCAACGCCGCGCCTGTCCGTCGACACGCTGCTCGGCCGCGCACGCGCCGCACTGCCCCGCGACGCGCGCCCGATCCGGGCTCACGTGGAAGCGGACCCGGCGCGCAGCGCCGAATTCGTCTTCGCGCCGCCCGGCGGAACGCGAGAAAGCGTATACGTGAATCCGTACACGGGCACGGTGCTCGGCACGCTCGACGTGGGCCGGCGCTTCATGCAGGTCGATCGCATGCTGCATCGCAAGCTGCTGCTCGGCAAGCCCGGCGAGTTGCTGATGGAGCTGGCCGCCTGCTGGACGCTCGTGATGATCGCCACCGGCGTCGCGCTCTGGTGGCCGCGCGCGGGCGCCTCGTGGCGCGCGGCGCTGCTCCCGCGTCTTGCGCCTCGCGGCCGGCCGTTCTGGAAGCGGCTGCATAGCGTGATCGGCATCTGGCTCGCGGTGGGCGCGCTCGCGTTCGTCGTCACGGGGCTGCCGTGGACCGGCTCGTGGGGCAAGCACTTCAAGGCCCTCGCCACACGCGCCGACCTCGGCGCGCCGGCCGGCTCCTGGGGCGGCGACGCTTCGATGAAATCGTCCATGCCGGCCCGCAGCGAGCCCGCCGGGCACGGCATGGAAGCGATGCCCGGCATGGTGATGGACGACCTGCCGTTGCCCAACGTGCCGTGGGCCGTCGGCGCCGTGCCGGTGCCGCGCTCGCCCGGCCGGCCCCAGGCCGGCCCGCCGCGCTGGACGCTCGACGAGGTGGTGACGCAAATGCGGGGGCTCGGCGTGCCGGGCGGCTATGACGTCGCGCTGCCCGCATCGCCCGCCGGCGTCTATACCGTGTCGTACTTCCCGCCCGATCCGAAGGACGAGCGAACCGTCTATATCGATCAGTACAGCGGCAAGGTGCTCAAGGACATCCGCTACCGCGACTACGGCGCCGTCTCGCAAGCCATCGCTTACGGCACGTCCCTGCACATGGGTCGATACTTCGGCATCCTGAATCAAGCGATCTGCGCCGCGATCTCGCTCGGGCTCTGCGCCCTTGCCGTGACCGGCTTCGTGATGTGGTGGCGGCGCCGGCCTTCGCGGACACTCGGCGCGCCCTCCCGCGAGCGTATGGCGCCGCCCATGCGCGCGTGGAAGGCGGGCCTTGTTGCGCTCGGCGTCGTGTTTCCCTTGATGGGCGCGACGATCCTCGCCGTCTGGATCATCGACCGCCTGGCCTCGAGATACCGCCTGAAGCTGTCGAATTCCTGACGCGCTGCGCCCGTCTCAGCGCGCTGTCGTTCGAGCCGGTAAACTGTCGACACAATTGTGCTTGAACCTGGCCCCGTGCTTTTGTTTCCAAGCATTAGAACAGACGGAGAAGATCGTGTTGCGGCTTATTTCTGTACTCGTGGCAGCGGGCATGCTGGCCGGCTGCGCCGTGGCACCTGGATATGGCTATCCGTACTACGACGGCTCTGGCTATCCGTATTACAACGATTACGGGTATGGCTATCCCTATCCGTACGCTTACGGCTATTACCCAGGTGATGTAGGCATCGGCTTCTGGGGCGGCGGCGGCGGTTACTACTACCATCACGGCTACTGGTGGCACGGCAACGGCTGGCACGGGGGATGGCATGGCGGCGGCTGGCACGGAGGATGGCACGGCGGCGGCGGTCACTGGGGCGGCGGCGGGCACGGCGGCGGCCAATGGGGTGGAAGCATGGGCGGCGGTATGGGCGGCGCCCACGGCGGCCGTTGACCGACCGGTCTTGCCCCGTCAGCGGGACTGCCGTTGCGCGGCCGGCGCCGCGCAACGGTCTGACGCTCACACGCGCCCGTTCACGGGAATCAGCGCCCCTGTAATCGCCTGAGCCTCGGCCGACAGCAAGAATCCAATGAGCGCCGCGACCTCGTGCGGCGCCACCCAGCGCGTGAAATCCGCATCGGGCATGTCCTTGCGGTTCTGCGGCGTATCCATGATGCTGGGCAGAACCGCGTTGACGGTCACGCCCTTGTCCTTCAGTTCCTCCGCAAGCGCCTCGGTCAGCCGGGCGACGCCGGCCTTCGAAGCCCCGTAGGCGCCCGTTCCGAGCCCGGCCTTCCCTCCGGCGCCCGCGCCGATATTCACGATCCGCCCCGCCGTGCCGCGCAGCAGATGCGGCAGCGCGGCCTGCGATGCGTTCAGCGCCGTCTTCACGTTCAGTTCGAACATCAGGTCCCACGTGGCCGGATGGCCGTCCGCCACGGTCTCCCAGCGGAACGCGCCCGCGATATTGAGCAGCGCATCGAGCCCGCCCAGTTGCGTATTCACGGCATCGAGCGCCTCGCGCGCGGCCGCGGCGTCGGTCAGATCGACGCCGCCCATGCCAGCCGCTTCGCCAACGCCCGGAGGCAGCGCGTCCTTCGCGGGTGCCGCGCCGCGTCCGATGAGCGCCACGCGTGCGCCGCGCGCGATCAACCACGCCGCAGTCGCGACGCCCAGACTGCCGAAGCCGCCCGTGATCGCCACCGCTTTGCCCTTGACTCCTGTTACGCCCGTTTCCATAGCCGTCTCGTCCATTTCGGTTCAACATCGCGGCCGGTCGGCCGCCTGCGCGCGCACTGTATGCGAGCGCGCCATTCGCTTCAAGCATGCGAGCACCGCCTCAGGCCTCGCTGCGCGCCGTCACGGGGCTGCGCCTGCGCAGTTCTTCCGTGGTCGTGCCTTTGCCGTCCGGACTCCAGCCCGGCGGCAGAACCACATGGCGCAGCGCCGCCCACAGCGTCTTCGCCGCGGCCACGTCACGGGCCAGGCTGACCCAGTGCGCGAACTCCACCACGAGCGGATTGCGCGACCGCGTGGGCGTGACGAGCCCATAGCGGCAGGGTTCGTCGGCACGTTCGGCGACATAGGTGCCGAACAGCCGGTCGAACACGATCAGCACGCCGCCATAGTTCGCGTCGAGGTAATCGACATTCGACGCATGATGCACGCGATGCGCGGAGGGCGTGTTGAACACGTACTCGAACCAGCCGAGCTTCGGTATCCAGGTGTTATGCAGCCAGAATTGGTAGAGCAGATTGAACGAGAGGATCGCGAGCACGACTTCCGGGCGCACGCCCAGCCACACGAGCGGCGCGAAGAATATGGCGGGCCCCGTGAGCTTGCCGGTCCAGCCGAGGCGATACGCGGAAGAGAGTGTCAGTTGATTGGGCGAGTGGTGCACCGCATGCGTCGCCCAGAAGAACCGGATGCGGTGCGACGCGCGGTGATACCAGTAGTAGCAGAACTCCTGGCCCAGGAAGATCAGCAACGCGAGCAGGACGCTGTCGAAATGCAGCGTGTAAAGGCGGTGCTCCCAGGCGAAGGCGAAGACCGGGGCGGCGAGCGAAATTGGCACGAGCGCGAAGAGCTTGCGCCCGGCGACGTCGGCCAGCGAGAGCCAGACTTCATACCAATCGAACGGCGCACGATCACGGCGCTGGCGCCACGTCAGCACGCACGCTTCGATCAACGAAACGACGATAACGAACAATGTCACGTAGTACGCAATTTTTCCGGTGGTGATCATGATGAGTCTTTTGTCGGTTGAAAGAAGACGCCGTGGGCGGATCGGGCCACCGGTGCGTCGGATGAAACGCACTCTAGAAGCGCGGCCCCGGAAAAACCACGCACAAACTATGTCGCCGTATGTCATCGCGAGAACCGCAGCGACGGCATAAACGGGCGCGGGCCGCTCGACGGCGTTCGGCGGATTCCCGTCCGTGCCCGCCGCACGGGGCGCACGGGCCACACGGGCTGCGGCGCCGGAAATGCACCGGATCGGGTAGCCAGAAAGACCGTCCCGCGGTGTAACACCGCGACATGGTTTATGACGCGACTGGCGAGCGTCCCGGTCCTATAGTTCGTTCCGCGGACACGCCAAAGCGTGACCCGAAACGAATCGCAAGGACCTCTGATGAAGACCCGCACTCTCGCCGCCGCCGCCATTTCGCTGCTCGCCTTCGCAAGCACGCCGGCCTTCGCCGGATGGTCCGGCCACGGCACCGCCTACACGCCGCACGGCACCTACAACACGGCCCACTGGGGCTCGTGCGGCGGCGGCAGCTGCTCGCACGCGGGCGGCGCCGTCGGGCCGTGGGGCGGCGCCGCCACCAACACCGGCACCGTCACGCGCACCGCGCCGGGCCAGTTCTCGAACAGCGGCACCGCTGTCGGCCCGAATGGCCGCTCGGTGCAGCACTCCGGCGACACGAGCTGCGCGAGCGGCACCTGCTCGCATACCGGCACGATGACCGGGTCCGATGGACGCACCGCCTCGACGTCGGGCAGCGTGACGCGCGACGCACCGGGACAGTATTCGTCGTCGGGCACGATCACGGGGTCGGGCGGCAATACGGTGAGCCACTCGGCGTCGACGAACTGCGCGGGTTCCACCTGCTCGCGCTCGGGCACCGCGACCGGCACGGACGGCGGCACCGTCACGCATTCGGGCAGCGCGACGCGCGTCGCGCCCGGCGTGGTGACCACCTCGGGCGGCACGACGGTCGTGCACGGCAGCACGGTAACGACAGGCGGTACGGCCGTCGTCGCCGGCGGCACCGTGACAACGGTGGGCGTGGGCGTGGCCGTGGCGCCCGCGCCGGTGGTGGTGGCACCGCCGCCCCCCGCGACCACGGTTTATGTCGCGCCGCCCCCGCCGAAGGCTGTGGTCGTCGTTCCGCCGCCGCCGAAGGCCGTGGTCGTCGTGCCCCCGCCGCCGCCCAAGGTCGTCTACGTCGCGCCGGCCCCGCGGGTCGTGTATGTCGCGCGCCCGGTGCCGCAATCGGTCTACGTCGTGCCTCGCGGCGTCTATGTCGCGCCGGCCTCGCGCCCCGCCGTCTGGGTGCCGGCCCACTGGGCAGGCGGCGTCTGGGTGCCCGCGCACTGGAACTGATCCGCAGTCCGCTTAACCGCTTTCCACCGCTTTCAACCCAACCCGGCCGGCAAGGGATGCCGGCCACCCCACGGAGAAACCCATGAAGAAGATGATTGCCCTGCTCGTTTTGTGTATCGTTTCAGCAGCGGCCTCGGCCCAGGGCATGCCGCCCCAGGGCGCCGACAATGCCCGTGTCGAACGCGCGATATCGCAGTTGCAGACGCGTTTCGCAAGCGCGAACACCACGCACGACGGCAAGCTGACCCGCGCGCAGGCGCAGGCCGGCATGCCGATGGTGGCCCAGCATTTCGACGAGATCGACACGCAGCGGCAGGGCTACGTCACGCTGGCGCAGATCGAGGACTTCATGCGCCAGAAGATGGCGGCCCGCCAGGGCGGCTAAAACCAGGCACAACCAGGCACAATCAGGCGCGACCAGACGTTGCCAGGAGACCACCGATGGAGCAGGCCAGCAGGATCGTCGTGCTCGACGACGAAGCAGAGTTACGCAACATGCTGCAACGCTTCCTGAGCGGCCACGGCTTCCAGGTGCGCGCGGTGGCGGACGGCAAGAAGCTCGACCGCCTGCTGCAGCGCGAACCCTACGATCTGCTCGTGCTCGATCTGATGATGGAGCCCGAGGACGGGCTGACCGTCTGCAGGCGTCTGCGCGCCGAAGGACAGACGCTGCCCATCCTCATGCTCACGGCGAAGGGCGACGCCGCCGACAAGGTCGTCGGCCTCGAAACCGGCGCCGACGACTACCTCGCCAAACCCTTCCTTCCCGACGAACTCATCGCGCGCATCCGCGCGCTGCTGCGCCGCCAGAAGATGGCGGCGGGCGAGCCGACCGTGACCTCGCAAATGCTGCGTTTCGGCGATTTCACCTTCGATGTCGGCAAGCAAACGCTCATGCGCGACGGCCGGCCTGTCGAGGTGCATTCGGCGCAGATGCTCCTGCTGCACGCACTGGGATCGTCGCCGAACCGCGCCGTGAGCCGCGAAAACCTGCTGGCCCGCGCGCGAGGCCGCGACCATGACGCGCTCGACCGCAGCGTGGACGTCCAGATCCTGCGGCTGCGCCAGATTGTCGAAGACGATCCGGCGAAGCCGCGCTTCATCAAGACGGTCTGGGGCATCGGCTACATGCTCGTGGCCGGCGTCGACGCGTGATGCGCGCCACGCTCCCGCGCTCGCTGCTCGCGCGCAATATCGCGCTGCTGGTGATCCTCGTCGCGCTCGCGCAGGTGTGCTCGCTCGCCGTGCTGCTGCATTTCGTGCAGCGCCCGCGCATCGAGCGCGCCTCGACCATTTTCGCCGACTACGTGATGCTGCTGGACGGCGCGATTGCGGGCATGCCGCCCGCCGAAGGGCGCGCCGCCGCCGCGCGCCTTCACGCCCAGCGCGACCCGCCGCCCGCGATTCCCCCACAGGCGCCCAGCCTCCTGAACTTCTTCCGCACGTGGCAGCGCGAAGTTTTCGTCGCGCAACTGCGGCGCCATCTGCCCGCCGACATGCCCGTGCAATGGCAGGGCGGCGCCGATCAGCGTCTGTGGATCCGCCTGCACGCGGCGGGCGAGCCCGCGTGGATGCCCATGCCGATGGTGCCCGACACGCAGGCGGCCGGCCTCATGACGACGCTCGCCCTCTCGCTCGTGCTCGCCCTGCTCGCGGCCCTGACCGGCTATCTGATCCAGTTGCACCTGAACCGTCCGCTGGCCGAGCTCGCGCGCGCGGCGCGCCGCCTGAGCGCGGGCGAAACCCCGCCGCCGCTGCCCACCGACGGCCCCACCGAGATCGCCCAGGTGAGCCGCGCGTTCAACCAGATGACCGAGGCGCTGCAGCAGGCCGAAACCACGCGCGCGCTGATGCTGGCCGGCGTGTCGCACGACATCCGCACGCCGCTCACGAAGCTGCGCCTCGCCATCGCCATGGCCCTGCCGCGCGGCACGAACGATGCACTGGTGGCCTCGTCGGAAAGCTATCTCGATCGAATCGACACGATCCTGCAGCAATTCATGGACTACGCGGGCAGCGGCGAGCGCGAGCCGCCCCAGGTGGCGGACATCAATGCGCTGACAGGGCAGCTCGTCGCGGATTTCGTGGGGCTGGGGCACGAATTCGAGTTCGAGGAAGGCCCGATTCCGCCGTTTGCCTTCCGTCCCGTCGCCGTGATGCGCCTGATCATGAATCTCATGCAGAACGCCGTCGCCTATGGGCGCAGCGGCCTCCTCGTGCGCACCTGGGCCGCGCACGGCGCCGCGCACGTGGCCGTGTGCGACCGCGGCAGCGGCATCGGCGCCGCCGAACTCGAACGGCTGAAGGCGCCGTTCAGCCGGGGCACGAATGCGCGCACGCACTCGGGCGGCACCGGCCTCGGGCTCGCGATCGTCGATCGCATCGCGCGCCTGCACGGCGGCTCGCTCACCTTCCGCGACCGCGACGGCGGCGGCCTCGAAGCGCTCGTCGTCCTGCCGCTCGACCCGCCCGCCGCGCCGCCCGGCATGCCGCGCGCCTGAACGCCGCCAGGTTTGCGCACGACCGTTCCGGTGACATGAATCGACATAATTTGCGCGTGGCGCGATCGCGCGCACCCCCTCATACTTGCGCCTGAGCGTTGCGAAACGAAGCCGGCCCGAACGGCCCGCAAGCGTCGAGCAACGCTCCCCGATAGTTCGCAATCCTGATTACATGGCGAGTATCGGAAACCGGTCGGCACCCCGTCGGCAACCCCTAATCGCTCCACTCAGGCAACGGACATCGACATGAACACCTCCCTCCACTCCCTCGTCGTCAAGGCCAGGCGTCTCGCGGGCACGGCGCTGATCGCAGGCTCCATCTTCAGCGCGGGCTGCGCCTCGGCCATGCCCGTCATGCAGTCGACCGGGCCGGTGCCCGCGGCGAAGGCCGAAATCGTCTACGTGTACGCATTCGACGCCGCGGCCGACCAGGTCAAGCTCGACGACAACGGCCTGATCCAGAAGCTCATGTCGTCGGCAAACGGCACCTCGGCCGCGCAGCAGCAACTGCAGACGGCGCTCAAGGCGCGCGAGCAGCTCGCCGACGCCATCGTGCACCAGCTCCAGTCGATGGGTGTGCCCGCCATGCGCGTGGACGGCCCGGCTCCCAACGGCCGCAACGCGCTCATCATCGAAGGTCAGTTCGAGAAGATCGACGCGGGCAATCGCCGCCGCCGCATCGTGATCGGCCTCGGCGCGGGCAAGAGCGAAGTGGAGGCCACGGTGGCGGTGCTCTATCGGCCCGCCTATGGCGCGCCGCAGCCGCTCGCCACGTTCTCGGCGAGCGCCGACAGCGGCCACATGCCCGGCATGGCGGAAACGGCGGGCGTCGGCGCGGCGGCGGGCCAGATCGCCACGTCGGCGGCCGTGAGCGGCGGCCTGCACGGCGTGTCGGAGACGAAGGGTGACACCGTTTCGTCCGACACGGCCAAGCTCGCGAAGAACATCGCGAAGCAGCTCGCCGCGGCGAGCGCGAAGAACGGCTGGCTCGCCGGCGTCACGGCAAGCTAACCGGTGCCCATGCGCGTTTCGTCGACGAACTTCTCGGTGGCGTCGTCGATCCCGCGGCCCCGGCGGCCCATGGGCCCGTGAATGAAGATGGCTTTCATATCGACGCGCGCCTCGCCGTTCATCGCGGGCGGCGGCGCCATCTCGTAGCGCACTGCGCGCTCGTGGTCGGCCATCTGCAGGCGCGGGTCGAACACCGAATTGAAGCGCCACAGCATCCGCACGAAGTTCGTCTGCCCATGTGCAAGGAGGTGCGCGGCCTGGCCCGCCGCGCCGCGCAGCGCGGTCCAGCCCAGGTGCTTGCGGTTGAGCACCTGCTGCGTGCGCACGAGCTCCGCATAGAACTCCGGCAACGGCAGGCGCGTCGGCACGACCGCGTGCTGGATGTCGTAGAGGCGGTAGTCGAGGCTCGTGAGGCGCCGCGATTCGTGCTGCCAGTTCTCGGTGCCCGGATAGGGCGTGTTCACGCTGATGTTCACGATCTCCGGAATCTCGAGACACCACTGGCGGATCGTCTCGAAGCGCTCGCGGTCCCAGTCGGGGTCGGCGATCAGGTTGATCGCGACTGTGATGCCGAGCGAGCGCGCGAACTCCAGCGCCTCGAAATTGCGGTCGAGGCTGATGCGCTTGCGAAACGCCTTGAGCCCTTCCTCGTCGATCGCCTCGAGGCCGAGAAACATGTACTTGAGCCCGAGCCCCTGCCATTGCCGGAAAACGTCCTTGTTGCGCAGCAGAACGTCGCCGCGCGTTTCGAGGTAATAGCGCTTGCGGATGCCGCGCCGGCGGATCGCTTCGGCAATCGCCATGCCGTGCTCGGCGTGGACGAAGGCCACGTCGTCCACGATGAACACGCCGGGCTCGCGCAGCGCAGCCAGTTCCTCGACCACGACCTCGGGGCTGCGGATGCGATAACTGCGGCCGTAGAACGTCCATGCGCTGCAGAAGGTGCAGTCCCACGGGCAGCCGCGCGCGAACTCGACGGACGCGCACGGATCGAGCGTGCCGATGAAGTATCGGCGGCGGTGCCGCAGCAGGTCGCGCGCGGGACGCACTGTATCGAGATCTTCGACGAAGCGCGGCGGCGGCCCCGATCCGTCGCGCGTGAGCACGCCCGGCACCGCGAGCAGATTGCCGCCGCTCGCCACCGCTTCGAGCAAGGCCGCCACCGAAGCCTCGCCTTCGCCGCGCAGCACGCAGTCGATCGCGCCCGCCGCGTGGCGCAGCAGATCGCCGGCGGTGAACGAGACGCTATGGCCGCCCACGAAGACGAAGCACGCCGGCAGCACCGCCTTCACGGCTTTCGAGAGATCGATGATTTCGGGAATATTGGCCAGGTAATTGCCGGAAAAGCACAGCGCCTCGGGCCGGAACGCGCGCAGCGTGCGCATGAGGTCGGCATGCGTGTCGGCCTGCAGGTCGACGAGGCGCACTTCGTGGCCCGCCTCGCGCGCCGCGCCTGCCACCGATTCGAGGCCGAGCGGTTCGAGCCGCAGGAATACGCGCGTATACATCAGACCGCTCGGATGAACAGCAAGCAATCTCATGGAGCCTCCTTGCGATGTGCCTGAACGGTCGCACGGGCCGAGGGCCGCCGCGCGAGTGCGCAAGAAACGCGCCTGCGCCCCCGGCATCCTACTGCACGGCATTTCCGTGCGAGTCTACGCGCGTTCACGGCCCGGCGTCCCGCCGCCGCGGACCCGGCACGGATGGGGCGGCGGTTGGCAACGGCGGCGCGTTTGGTAGACTCGTCGCCATCCATTGCACCCCGCCCCCATCGTGCCCGCCACACCGTCTCTGCCCCGTTTGCTCGCGGAAATCCGCGCCTGCCGAATCTGCGCCGAAAGCTTGCCGCTCGGCCCGCGCCCGGTCGTGCAGGCAGGCCCGGGCGCGCGACTTTTGATCGTGGGGCAGGCGCCCGGCGCCAAGGTTCACGCCTCGGGTGTCCCCTGGGACGACGCGAGCGGCGAGCGCCTGCGCGACTGGCTGGGTATCGACCGCGCGACCTTCTACGACGCCTCGCAAGTCGCGCTCGTGCCGATGGGCTTCTGCTACCCGGGACGCGCCGCCGACGGCGACAACCCGCCGCGTCCCGAATGCGCGCCGCTGTGGCACGCGCGCCTGCTGGCCCAATTGCCCGACATCCGTCTCACGCTGCTCGTCGGCCAGTACGCGCAGCGCGCGTTCCTTGGCGCACGGCGCAAGGCCTCGCTGACCGAAACCGTCGAGCATACCCGCGATTACCTGCCCGACTATTTGCCGCTGCCGCACCCGTCACCGCGCAACCTGCCCTGGCTCAAGCGCCACAGCTGGTTCGCGCACGACGTGCTGCCGGCGCTGCGCGAGCACGTGGCGGCAGCGCTGGCGCTTTCGCGCCCTTCCCCCACCGAACGCCCCTCGGGAGACCGCACCATGAGCAAGCCGATCATCGACATCCAGCGCGTCTACGATCCGCCGCCCACCGGCAATCACGCATGCTTCCTCGTCGACCGGCTCTGGCCGCGCGGCATCCGCAAGGAGGCGCTCGCGCACGTGCAGTGGCTCAAGGAAGTCGCGCCGAGCACGGCGCTGCGGCAGTGGTTTCATCAGGATCCGACGCAATGGGACACGTTCGAGCAGCGCTACGTGGCGGAACTCGACGCGAATCCCGCCGCCTGGCAGCCGCTCGCCGAAGCCTGCGCGAAGGGGCCGGTCGCCCTGCTCTACGGTTCGCGCGACGTCGAACACAATCACGCGATCGTGCTGCGCGACTATCTGCTGAAAAAACTCAAGCGCAAGTAAATTTCGGTAAAAGCGTCCTGGCAACGGCAGCGCTCCGAAGGGACCCGATCTGCTACCGTAATGGCTGACAGCGCAACGATCTTCGAGCCATTCCCCCCTCTACGGAGCAACTGCGATGCGCAAGCAGCTTGTCGGTGCAATGCTTGCCGGTCTCGCCGGCACCTTCCTGGTCCCGGCACCGGCGTACGCCCAAAGCCAGGCCATCACGAGCATGACCGTGAATCTCTATGCGGGCCCGGCGGGCGACTACCCCGTCGTCGCGCAGGTACCGGGCGGCGTGCAGATGGCGGTGATGGGCTGCGTCGCGGGCTATAGCTGGTGCGACGTGAGCCTGCCCGGCCTGCGCGGCTGGGTATACGGCGGCTATCTGAACTATCCGTATCAGGGCAGTCCCGTTCCGCTCCTCAACTACGGCGCCACCATCGGCCTGCCTGTCGTCACGTTCTCTATCGGCGCCTACTGGGGCAGCTATTATCGCGACCGCCCCTGGTACGGCAACCAGTCCCGCTGGATGCGGCACCCGCCGCCGCGGCCCGCGCCCCCGCCGGGTCCGCGTCCTCCCTCGCACGGCGGAAGGCCGCCGCCGCACGGTGGGGGTTCGGGTCACAACGGCCACCGGCCTCCGGGAGCGGGATCGGGCCCGGGCGGCCGACCGCCCGGCGCCGGCCCGGGGCACCGTCCGCCGGGGGGACAACCCGGCGCGGGCGGCGGGCGCCCGCCTGGGGGGAACTCCGGCGGCAGCTCGGGCGGGCGGCCGCCCGGCGGTGGCGGAAGGCCGCCGGGGGGTGGCGGCAGTGGCAGTGGCGGTGGCGGCGGGGGTGGCGGCAGGCCGCCGGGCGGCGGCTGATCGTCGGTCGGGCGATCCCGGTTTGCCTCCTGCCGAGCCTCGCGGCGGCAACCTCAGAAGCGGTAGCCGATACCGCCCAGGATCACGTCGGTATCGCGGCTATAGCGCGTCACCACCCGGTTCCAGGTGACGCGCGCAGCCCAGTGCTGCGTTACGCGGTAAGACGCCGATACCGAAACGAGGCCGGAGAGGATCCCGTCGCCCGTATCGCGATCGTCGCCGTTGCGGCCATGATGGATGGCCGCATAAAGGCCCGCGCCAAAGCCGAGCGTGAGCTGGTCGTCGAGGAACGCGCGCGTGAGCCAGAGCTGGGCCGTGGCGCCGTCGCGCCGTGCATCGATGCCGTTGCCTTCGTGCAGGTAGCCGATCGTCGCATCGACGAAATGCCAGAGCCCGCGGCGATATTCGATCGATTCCGCCGCCGAAGTCTGCGACTGGAGGCTGTTGAGGATCGTCTCCCCGGCCATCAGCGTAATCTCGTTGTTCGTGACATTGTGCGTGCGCGGCAGGGCCCAGTCGCGCGGCCCCGGCGTGTCGGGCGCGTCGAGTTGATAGCCGATACCGAGCAGCAGCGCGGTCGTCGACGGCCCGTTGCTCACCTGCACGCGGTTCAGTTGCAGATTCGCCGTCATCCGGTTCGACGCATACCAGGTCGCACGCGCGCTGTAGACCACGCCCCAGCCATGCGTATTCGAGTAGCCGAGCCCTTGTGCGGCGGCCTCCGTGTCGAAGTATCGATAAGGCCCCACGCCGAGCGCGAGCACGATGCGCCGTTGCGCGAGCGGCAGGCGGAACCAGCCCTGGATCGCCTGGCCGTCGCGGTGATGGTCGGGAATGTGGCCTTCGTTGAGCCAGTCGATGCTGGCCGCGAAATACTCACCGAAACCCTCGGTGTAGTCCATCGCCCAAGAGTACGTATGGTTGGAGCCGCTTCTCAGTCCCCCGCCGTAGAGCGAGAACTCCTGCGCGCGCAACGGGCTGGAGCCGACCGCGAGCGCTGCTGCGGCAAATGCGAGAGTCCAGTTTTTCTTCATCGTTCCTGGTAGCCGTTCGAAAGCGGCGCGGCGCTCGCTGACCACAACCGGTGATTGCGGATATACCCCATCGACCCATTGTGCCGTGAATCGCCGGCCGCCGTTGCGAAGGCTGCCACGGCTCATCCGTCATCGCCAGGGTTTGCTGCGGCCTGCCCCTGGTCCGCATAGCATAGCCCGGCAAGCATTTCAGTTGTAGGTGCGGCGTTTACTCCATATTACGACCTTTATCATTTTGCAATCCTTATTAATTCAGCGTAAAAAATGCCGCATGTGTATGCGGCATTGTTGACCGTATGGCGAGAATGTCAGCGGCTCGGCTCCCAACCCAGGTGCTCAGCCGCCCGCGCCAGCGGGCGCGAGCCGTTTCAACAGTTCCTGGCCGCGGTTCGTGAGGCGCAGCGCAGGATCGCGCTCGGTTACGTCCATCTCGACGAGTTGATATCGTTGCAGTGCGAGAAAATCGGAATCGAGTGCCTGGATCGGCGTATCCGCATCGCGGATCAACAGCAGTGCAGCAAGTTCGTGGTGACTGAGCATCGAATTTCTCCTGTTCAGAACTCCCCGTAGCGACCAGCATAGTCGCCCTGGCGGACAGTTTCGCTACAGCCGTGTTTCGCGATATTACGTGACACAGCAACGCCGTGCATGGACCCGCCCAGGAGCGATGCGCACGCCGCATTTTCCTTTGCGGCGAATTGTTGTGCCATTCGAGTGCAATGGCTTCGTTCTTTTTCCATCAACCGATTAAATCGGATTCCTCAATGACTATCCGGGATCGACTGAACTGGCAGAGCGCGACCGGGACGCATCGTTCCGGCCGGCCTCCCGGCGACCGCCATAGTTAGCCAACGGCACATCGTGCCGCCGGCTTCATTGCATATGCATTCCGCCGTTGATTGCGATATCGGCGCCCGTGATGAACGCCGCATCGTCCGAGCACAGAAACGCCACCAGCGCGGCGACTTCGTCGGGTTGTCCGAGCCGCCCGACCGGAATCTGCGGCAGGATGCGCGTCTGCATCACGTCTTGCGGCACCGCCTCCACCATCTGCGTGGCGAGGTAGCCCGGCGACACCGTATTCACGGTAACGCCCTTGCGCGCGACTTCCAGCGCGAGCGACTTCGTGAAGCCGTGCATTCCCGCCTTCGACGCCGCATAGTTGGTCTGCCCGAATGCGCCGCGCGAGCCGTTGACCGAGCCCACGTTCACGATGCGGCCGAAGCCGCGCTCGATCATGCCCGCCACGAACGGCTTCGTGACGTTGAAGATGGCATCGAGGTCGGTGCGCAGCACGGTGTCCCAGTCGGGCTTCGTCATCTTCAAGAAGGTGCGGTCGCAGGTGATGCCCGCGTTGTTGACGAGCACGTCCACCTGCCCGAGTTCTTTCAGCACGCGTTCGGCGGCGCGGTGGCATGAGTCGAAGTCGGCGACGTTCATCTCGTACGACTCGAAGCGCCGCCCGGCCGCGCGCTCCGCTTCGAGCCACGCCGGCGCCCGCTCGTTGCTGGGCGAGCGCGACACCGCAACGATCATGCCCGCGTCGTGCAGCCTGCGGCTGATTGCCTCGCCGAGGCCCCCCATGCCGCCCGTCACGAATGCGATGCGCTTAGCGGCCATGCTGCTCTCCGTGGGCATGCTCGGCAGTCTGCACGGAGGCATCGGCGGCCGCGCCGTTGCCGCCAGGAGCGCTGCCCGCGGCACGCTCGAACATCGCCATCCAGTCGCGCATCGGCAGCGCGGATGCCGTGCCGCCGCCGGGCTGGAACACATCGAGCGAGTCATGCCAGTTCTGCGCGAGGTCGCGCGCCAGGTCGCTCCACGCGCCGGCGCTCTGCAGCGTGGCGGCGACCCCCTCCTGCCAGAGCGCGGTGCTCGCGCCAACGTAGTCGCGCAGCACGGTCTGGCCGGCGGCGGCGAATTCGCTCCAGTCATGAGCCTCGCGCAAAGATTCCAGCGTGTCTTCGAGCGCTGCCCTGTCGCGTGCGAGGCGGCGCTGCTGCAACTTCAGGAGTTGTTCGCGCCACTGCTGGCCATGCGCGAATAGCTGGAGCGCCGTGCTGGCGTTCACACGGTACGCATCGAATGTGGAAAAGGGAATGGTAGCCATGAGCGGGGTCCTCTCAGGATCGGAATGCCCGGCGCGGCGCCGGGATCACTTCACCATCATAGGCACGAAGATTGGCCTCTGCGTGACGAATGCGCCTCCACCGGCTGATCCAGATCATTTATCGAGAAAACACAGCGGCCTGACAAACGCCACCCAACCCCTTTTCCGATAATTTCGAGATTAATCGCCGAACCCGCACGAAGCGCTTCACGAATTGCGGACGCTCATTGCAGGCGCTTGCGCGGCAGCCTCGTCCTCGCAGCGCACGAGCATCACAGGACGATCGGCCATACGCAGGAACGATTCCGCCACGCTGCCCAGCAACAGCCGTTTCACGCCCGAGAGGCCGCGCGTGCCCATCACGACGAGCTCGACGTCGTCTTCCGCCGCGATGCGGTAGATCACTGCCGCGATTTCTTCGCCGCTCGAATCGGCGGCACGCGTGCTGCCCTCCACCCCTTCGCGCACGAACACCTCCCTCGCCTCCTCGAGCGCCAGGGTGGCGGCGTCGCGTTCGGCGGACTGGCGCGTCTGCTCCTCGGCAAAGCCCGAGGCCACATCCACGAGCCGGGCGGGATGCGGCACGACGCACAGCGCCTGCACGCGGCCGCCCGTCGCCTTCGCGATCTTCACGGCCTCGTCGAGTGCGCGGCGGCCGCTACGGCTGCCATCGACCGCCACCAGAATCTCCTTGTACATCGCGACCTCCCGGGCAATGCCCATGATGCGCGCCGCCGTCCCGCACGCGCTCGTCAGCGCAGGGTCAGGACCGCCGCGCCCGTCAGCCGTCCTTCGCGCAGATCGGCGAGCGCTTCGTTCGCGCGTGCAAGCGGGTACGGCTTTGTCTCGATTGCGAGCGTGTAACGCGCGGCAATCGCCATGAACGCCGCACCGTCGTCGCGCGTGAGGTTCGCGACCGACAGGATGCGCCGCTCGTCCCACAGCCACGCGTAGGGAAACGACGGAATGTCGCTCATATGGATGCCGCCGCAGACCACCGTGCCGCCCTTCGTGACGGCCCGCAGCGCGGCGGGCACAAGCGCGCCCACGGGAGCGAACAGCAGGGCCGCATCGAGCGCTTCGGGCGGCGGCTCGTCGCTGCCGCCCGCCCATGCGGCCCCGAGACGCCGCGCGAACTGCTGGGCCTGGCTGTCGCCGGGACGGGTGAACGCATACACGGTGCGGCCCTGATGCCGTGCAACCTGCGCGACGATATGCGCCGCCGCGCCGAATCCGTAGATGCCGATGCGCTCGGCATCGCCCGCCATCGCCAGCGTGCGATAGCCGATCAAGCCGGCGCACAGCAGCGGCGCCGCCTCGACGTCGCTGTACTGGCGCGGCAGATGGAAGCAGTAGCGGGCATCGGCGACGGTGCACTGCGCATAGCCGCCGTCGAGCGTATAGCCGGTGAAGCCGGGCGTGTCGCGTAGATTCTCGCGGCCGCGCAAGCAAAAGCGGCAGTGGCCGCAGGTGTGGCCGAGCCACGGCACGCCCACGCGGTCGCCGGGCGCAAACCCGGTGACGCCGCGACCGTGCGCCGCGACCGTGCCGACGATCTCGTGCCCCGGAATCACCGGTTTCTTCGGATGCCGAAGCTCGCCGTCCACGACGTGCAGATCGGTACGGCAAACGCCGCACGCGTGTACGTGGATCATCAGTTCACCGTCACCCGGTTCGGGGTCGGGCAGATCGACTTCGCGCAGCAATGGACCCGTGCCGTCGAACAGCATCGCACGCATGGTCTGACTCCCCTGGCGATGCACCGCGGATGAATGTGCGGTGTCCCTGGGAGCCATGTTACGCGGTCGGCATGCGTGCGGCGCATCAGTGCGCCAGGCGTTGCAATGCTCTCAGCCTCCGCGGCCGAATACCCGCGCGAAGGCGGTCACGAACACGTCGAGCCGGTCGGCCGCGAGGCAGTCGATGCCCGCGGCGCCCACACGGCCGTTGCCGCCCGGAAAGCCGCGGCAGAGTTCGTCGGCGCCGCGCGGGCTGGCGAGCGGCGCGCGCACGCTCACGGCATAGCTGCCATCCGCATTCGCGGTCAGCACGGCGTGCGCGCGCGTGGGCTCCTCGACGGCCAGCGCATTGCCGAACACCCCGCGCACGCGGCGCGCCCATGGCGTGTCCGGCAGCACGACAACGCTGCCGTATTGCAGCGCGATGAGCGGCGTCACGGCCTGGGCGAGCGCGAGATCCTCGTGGCGGCGCTCGGCGAGCTGTCCGAGGAAGGGCTCGGCTTCAATGAAGTCGAACGGATCGGCGTAGGGCCGGATCGCCTCGTAGAGCGTCTGGGGCGCGATCATCAGGTCCGAGACCGTGTCGCCATAGGCGTTGTAGTTGATCGACTCGCCCAGTTCGCGCAGCTGCCCCGACTGCGCCTCGCTCAAGCCGGCCTGTTGGGCGAGCGAGCGGGCCGTGGCGGGCAGATTGTCCCCCCATGCCGCGGCAATCGCCCACCCGCGGTAGCGTCCGCCCACGTGGCGATCCACCAGCACGCTCGTACAGACGTCGGCGGTGGTGTCGATATGCGCGACGAGATTCACGGTGTGCGGCAGGTCGCCCGCGTAATGATGGTCGAAGTATTCGACCCGCACGCCCTTCTCGAGCAGCTTGACGAGGGCATCGCGATTCGTGTCGAACGAGATGTCGAGCACCGTCAGCGTATCGCCCGCCGTGGCCGGCACGCGCGCGACGAGCGCCGTATCCCGTTTCACGCCAGTCACGAGCGTCGTCTCGACCGGCCTCGCGAGACGAAGCTGGTGCAGCGCGCAGATGCCGTCCGCGTCGCCGTTGAATACATCGAAATGCGCCATGTTGTCTCTGTTATCGATGTGTAAAACGTAACAGTATCGCGCACCGTGGGACGCAAGGACAAAGACGAGCGCAAACGTGAGGTGATTCGGTCAAAGCCGTGCTCTCCACGGAACGTGGCGAGGCGCGGCATGCGAACGGCTTCGAATGAGGGGCGCCGCAGGAGGGGCACCGCGGGCTCGCCGGCCCGGAAGGGTCAGCGCACGATGATCGGCCGCACGATTGGCCAGCGCAGCGTGGACGCGACAGGAAAGCGCGGCTTGCGCCCCACCGGCGCGCGCCAGGACTGCATGCGGGCGCTCATCGCCGCGCACAGGGCAAGGCCCTCGTCGCCATACAGGCTCGCCATGGCCTGCTGGACGAGGCCGGCTTCGAACCAGCCCTTGAAGCGCCGGTGACAGGTGCGAAAATCGGGATAGCTCTCCGGCAACGCGGACCAGACCGAACCGGTCCACAACACCCAGTGGATAGCTTCGAACACGGCCCGCGCGCAGTGGGCCGGCCGGCCGCGGCGTGGGCCGCCAAGGCGCCCGTCGTGAAACAGCGATGCCACGCTGCTCCATTGTTCATCGCTCAGTGCCGGGCAGGGCTGGTGGGAAATCTGATGTTCCATGAGACTCTCTCTTACAGCAACCCTTCCAAGGTAACGCCCAAGCCCGCCGGACAATATCGGACTAGTCTCAAAACTCCGCGACGCTTCCGAACACCGTTCCGCCCAGACCGGTGCGGCACCGACGTTATTCCGGCGCGCTACACTGCCGCTTTCCGAATATCGCGGACGCATCCCGATGAACGCATCCTCCGATTCCCGCGCCGTTTCCACCGCTGTTTCCCCCTCCGCTTCCCGTATCCGTGTCGGCATAGGCGGCTGGATCTATCCGGAATGGCGCGGCACGTTCTACCCGGATGGCCTCCCCCAGCGGCGCGAACTCGAATACGCGAGCCGCAGCCTGACGACGATCGAAATCAACAGTACCTACTACGGCGCCCAGCGCCCCGAAAGCTTCGCGCGCTGGCACGACGAGACCCCCGACGATTTCGTGTTCGCCCTGAAGGCGCCGCGTTTCGCGATGAGCCGCCGCGTGCTGGCCGAAGCGGGCCCGACCATCGAGCGGTTCCTCGCCTCGGGCGTGCTGCGCCTTGGCCCGAAGCTCGGCCCGATCAACTGGCAGCTCACGCCCGGCAAGCGGTTCGATCCTGAGGACTACGCGCGATTTCTCGAGCGGCTGCCGGCCGAGGCAGAAGGCGTGCCGTTGCGGCACGCGCTGGAGGTGCGCGATGCGAGTTTCTGCACTGCGGAATTCGTCGAGCTGGCGCGCCGCCATCGTGCGGCGATCGTGATGTCGGGAGATTCCGACTACGTCTCTATCGCCGACGCGAGCGCGCCGTTCGTCTATGCGCGCATCATGGGCACGCGCGAGAACGAGCCGCTTGGCTACGCCGCCGGCGAACTCGACAAGTGGGCTCAGCGGGCACGTATCTGGGCCCGCGGCGGCACGCCGGACGACCTGCCCACGTTCGGCACGCCGCTCGCCGCGAAGGACGGCCGCGACGTGTTCCTCTACGTGATCAGCGGCTACAAGGTGCGCAACCCCGCAGCCGCGGGGGCGCTGATCGAGCGGCTGAGCGCAGCGTGACGGGTCGCGCCGTTCAGCGTTGCTGCTCGCTGCACCAGAGATAGCCGATCACCGCGCGCGTCACGCGCGCCTGAAGCACCGCCGCATCGGTCTCGCCGCGTTCGCCGGCCGCGTCGACCATGCCGTGCACGATGGCCGACACGTCATGGGCGGCCGTGTCGCAGTCGCTCAGTTGCGGCGCGTCGGTGAGCCCCAGCAAACGGACGAGCGCCGCGTGGAGCCGCTCGCTCACCCGCGCATCGCGCTCGTCGAGCGGCAGGCGGCGCTCCTCGAAATCGAGCACGCGCGCCAGCGCCGGACGGCGCATCTGGTGCGCCACACCCGCCCGAACGAGGCCGAGCAGGCCGGCCTCGCAGGTCGGCGCCATGGCGGCCGCATCGACCTCCGAGAGCAAAACCGCGCTTTCGCGCTCGATGAGCGCGGCCGTCAGCGCGTCTCGATTCGGGAAATATTGATAGAGCGAGCCGACGCTCACGCCCGCGCGCTCGGCGACCGCATTCGTCGTGTAGCCGGGCAGACCGGACGTTTCGAGGAGGCGGGCCGCCGCTTCGAGTATCGCCTCGACGGTGGCCGCCGAGCGGCGCTGCATCGGTTGCTTGCGCGCGTCGAGCGGCGCCGGGCGGCGGCGCGCACCGCGTGTCGTGGTGGTCATGATAGGGAATGCCGGGCTGACGTGAGCTATCGCTCGCATTCTACACCGCGCATCCCGGCCCCCGGCCCTCTCGCGGGCGCGGTGCCGCCCCGGCGCGTTCAGATCCGCCTGCGCATCTCCGCCGCCGGCAGCTTCATCATCTGCCGGTATTTCGTGACGGTGCGGCGCGCGACCTGTACGCCCTGCTTTTCGAGTTCCTGCGTGAGCACGACGTCGGAAAGCGGATCGCGCGGATCCTCCGCATCGATCATTTCCTTGATGAGGGCGCGCACGGCTGCCGCCGAACACGTCCCGCCCGTGCGCGTCTCCAGCTCGCGAGGGAAAAAGCGCTTGAACTCGAAGATGCCGCGCGGCGTGGCCATGTACTTGTTGCCGGTTGCCCGGGAAACGGTCGATTCGTGCAGGCCGAGTTCGTCGGCGACGTCGCGCAGCAGCATGGGGCGCAAGGCGATCTCGCCGTACTGGAAAAACGCCTTCTGGCGCGCGACGATGCATTCGCCCACGCGCAAGATCGTCTCGCAGCGCTTGTGCGCGTTGCGGATCAGCCAGCGCGCCTCCTGCAGCTGCTGGGCGAGCGGCGAGCGGCTCGTCTCTCCCGAGCGCGCGAACATCTCCGCATAGAGCTTGTGAATCCGCGCGCGCGGCTCGATGGCGGGATTGACGCTCACGACCCACTTGCCCCGCACCTGACGCACGATCACGTCGGGGACGACGTAGCCGCCGTCCGCGCGGCCATACTGGTTGCCCGGCTTCGGATCGAGCCGGCGCACGAGCGCGCAGGCCGCCTGCAGATCGCCCGCGTCGCAGCCCAGCTGGCGCTGGAGTTCGCCGTTCTCGCGGCGTGCCAGCCGTTCCAGATGCTGCGTGACGATCTTCAGCGCAAGGTCGCGGCTCGGCGTGTCCTCGGGCATCGAATCGAGCTGCAGCGCGAGACATTCGGACAACGAACGGGCGCCGATGCCCGGCCGGTCGAGCGTCTGCACGACGCGCAGCGCCACGCGCAGCCGATCTTCGTCGAGCGCGTCGCCCGCGCCCTCGACGTCCGCCAGATCGGCCAGATCCTGGCGCAGGTAGCCGTCGTCGTCGAGCGCCTCGATCACCACCTGTGCCGCGGCGCGATCGAGATCGTCGAGCGGCAGGAGGCGCAATGCATCGTGCAGTTGCTCGCGCAACGATATCGGCACGCGGACCCAGTCCGATGCCTCCGACTCCGAATCGTCCGCGCCGCGATAGTTCGACGTGCGCAGCGTGCCGGGCACGGGCAATTCCGCGGTGTAGGCAGACGGCTCCGACGCCATCGCGCTTTCGTCCGCCCCGTCGCTCGCAGGCTCGGCAACCGTCTCGGGCGTGACGTTCGCCGCCACGGCGCCGATGCCCGCCGCCGCACCTTCCGCAGCCTCGGCAGCTTCGCCGTTCTCCGCTGCGGGCGAGGCGTATTCAAGGAACGGGTTGGTGTCGAGGGCTTCGCGAAGCTCCTGCTGGAACTCCAGCGACGATAGCTGCAACAGGCGCACTGCCTGCTGCAGGCGCGGCGTCAGGGCGATCTGCTGGCGCGCGTGTAATGCAATGGAGGGCATGGCGAATCCCGTTCGTGAGGAGGAAGTAAACAGGATCAAGCAACACCCATGCCAGTATCGACAAGTCTATGTTCTGAAACGGGATCGGCGCTTGCTAGGCGAGCGCGGCCCCGCGACCGGTCGGCACGTTTTTACAATCACCCGGAAAATTCTCGCGGCTGGCGCGGCCTGCAGCCGGGCCGCGTGCGCGGGCGGCAGAGCCGGACGGAGCGATGAACCGGCGGGCGACGAAAGCAGGCTTCACGCCATGCCGCGCCGCGCGGCACAGCACTTGCACGAGTCATGGCGGACATCACCGCAAAAGGAGAAGCTCGCATGAAGCACACCCTGACTCTCAAGACCGCAGCCGGGATCGCCTGCATGACCTTCGCCCTCGCCGCCGCGGCGCAGACCGACACGAACGGCTCGACCGCGCCGGCGGCCAGTTCGGAAACCATGGGCCAGCACGTTGACGACGCAACCATCACGACCAAGGTGAAGGCCGACCTGCTCGCCGCGAAGAACGTGAAGTCGGAGCACATTCACGTGAAGACGCGCAAGGGCGTCGTTTCGCTGACCGGCACCGTGCCGAGCGCCGAAGACCGCGACGCCGCGAAGCAGGTTGCGGAAAACGTCGACGGCGTCGCTTCGGTGAAGGATCACCTCAAGGTCGCGACCCAGTAACGCCTCGGCGGGGGGCGCAAAATGCTGCGCCCCCACGGTGTCAGGCTGTCCGCCGCGCCGTGCGCGTGTCAGCCGCGGCTCGACCCGGACTCGCTCAGCTGTGCGCGGCGACGTTCGCCCTGGCGCGCGAACATCCAGCCCGGATATTCGGCGGGCAGGCGGCTCACGTCGTCCAGCGCCGCCAGTTCCTCCCGGGAAAGCGTCACCTGCGTCGCCGCCACGTTGTCGTCGAGCTGATCGACGCGTTTCGCACCGACGATCACCGAGGTCACGACGCGCTGATGCAGCAGCCACGCCAGCGCGATCTGCGCGACCGAAACGCCCTTGCTTTCGGCGATCGTGCGCATCGCATCGACGCAGTCCCACGCGCGCTCGCGCTCCACGGGCGGGAAGTCGAACGTCGTGCGGCGGCTGCCCGCCTCGCCTGCCTTGTCGCGGCCATACTTGCCGCTCAAGAGGCCGCCGGCGAGCGGGCTCCACACCATCAGACCCAACCCTTCGCTCGATAGCATGGGCACGAGTTCGCGCTCGAGATCGCGGCCCGCGATCGTGTAGTACGCCTGCAGCGACTCGAAGCGCGCGAGGCCGTGGTGCTGCGCGATGCCGAGCGCCTTGACGATCTGCCAGGCGGCCCAGTTCGATACGCCGACGTAACGCACATGCCCCTGCTGCACGAGCGTGTCGAGTGCGCGCACGGTCTCCTCGATCGGCGTGGCCGGATCGAAACCGTGGATCTGGTACAGATCGACATGGTCGAGCTGCAGGCGTTTCAGGCTCGCCTTGATGCCGTCCATGATGTGATAGCGCGTGGCGCCCGCCTCGTTGGGCGTCGCGCCCATCTGGCCGAAGACTTTCGTTGCGACCACCACCTGTTCGCGCGGAATCTTGAGATTTTTCAGCGCCTGCCCGGTGATCTGCTCGGACACGCCCTGCGAGTAGACGTCGGCCGTGTCGATGAAATTGATGCCGGCGTCGATGGCCCGGCCGATCAGGCGTTCGGCATCGGCCTGCTGCAGATCGCCGATCTGATTCCAGATGCCGTCGCCGCCGCCGAAGGTCATCGTGCCGAGGCAAAGTTCCGAAACGAACAGGCCGGTGCGGCCAAGAGTGTTGTATCGCATGGTGATGCCTCCGTTTGAGAACAGCGGGAAAAGCCGACCCCGGCGAGAATACTGCTCGCGGCGCGCGCGTGCAGAAAACCGGCCAGGCTACAGTGAGTCCCGGAGTGAGCCCCATGGCGGGCTCCTGCAACAGCGCAGCGAAACGCGTGCCGCTTGCGCCCCATGCAGCCCGCCCCGAAAACTGCGAGACTGGCGCATGCGCGCGCTGGACAAACACGCGAGCGCCCTTACCTATGTCGACATGACATTGCCTTCCCCTGCCACCCTCAGTCCCGAAGCCGCCGCGGACGATCTGCTCGCGCGCTTCCATCCGGCCGTCGCGAACTGGTTCAGGCGCAGTTTCGCGGCGCCCACGGCCGCTCAATGCGCTGCCTGGCCGCTCATCGCCGGCGGCCGCGCGACGCTCGTTGCCGCGCCGACCGGCTCCGGCAAAACGCTCACGGCCTTCCTCGCCGCGCTCGACGAACTCGTGCGCGAAGGCCTCGCAAACGGCGGCGCGCTGCCCGACGCGACGCTCGTGGTGTACGTCTCGCCGCTCAAGGCGCTCTCGAACGACATTCGCCTGAACCTCGAACGGCCGCTCGAAGGCATCGCCGAAGAGCTCGCGCGCCTCGCTCTGCCGCCCGTCGAGATCCGCAGTGCGGTGCGCACCGGCGACACGCCGCAGCCCGAGCGCGCCGCCCTGCGCAAGCGCGCACCCCACATCCTCGTGACCACGCCCGAATCGCTCTACGTGCTGCTGGGCTCCGAATCGGGCCGCCGCATGCTCGCGACGGCGCGCAGCGTGATCGTCGACGAAATTCACGCGCTCGCGGGCAACAAGCGCGGCTGCCATCTCGCGCTGAGCCTCGAACGGCTCGATGCGCTGTGCGGACGGCGGCTCCTGCGCATCGGGCTTTCGGCGACGCAAAAACCCATCGACGTCGTGGCGCGCTTTCTCGTCGGCATGGGCCCCGAGCCGCAGACGCCGCCGGTCTGCGAGATCGTCGACGTCGGCCACGTGCGCGAGCGCGATCTCGCGATCGAGGTGCCGCCCGTGCCGCTGGAAGCGGTAATGGCCAACGACGTCTGGGAACGCGTGTACGACCGCATGGCCGAACTCGTGGCGCAGCACCGCACGACGCTCGTATTCGTGAACACGCGGCGCATAGCTGAACGCGTCGCGCGCCACCTCAGCGACCGGCTCGGCGCGCAAGCCGTCGCGGCGCACCACGGCAGTCTCGCGCGCGAGCATCGCTTCGACGCCGAGCAGCGCCTGAAACGCGGCGCGCTGCGCGTGCTCGTGGCGACGGCGTCGCTCGAACTGGGCATCGATATCGGCGACGTCGATCTGGTCTGCCAGATCGGCTCGCCGCGCTCGATCGCCGGCTTCCTGCAGCGCGTGGGACGCTCGGGGCACCAGGTTGGCGGCATGCCGAAGGGGCGGCTCTTTCCGACCTCGCGCGACGACCTCGTGGAATGCGCCGCGCTGCTGGACTGCGTGCGGCGCGGCGAACTCGACCGGCTGAGCGTGCCGCGCGCGCCGCTCGACGTGCTCGCGCAGCAGATCGTCGCCGAAGTGGCCTGCGAAGCGTGGGACGAAGACGCCCTCTATGCGCTCGTGCGGCGGGCACTGCCCTGGGCCCGGCTGGAACGCGAACAGTTCGACGCGGTGCTGCGCATGCTCGCCGAGGGCTATACGAGCCGGCACGGACCGCGCGCCGCGTACCTCCATCGCGACGCCGTGCACCGCGTGCTGCGCGCGCGCCGCGGCGCGCGGCTCGTCGCGCTGACGTCCGGCGGCACGATTCCCGATAACGCCGACTATGCCGTGCTGCTCGAGCCCCAGGGCCTGCAGATCGGCACGGTCAACGAGGACTTTGCGGTCGAGAGCCTCGCGGGCGATGTTTTTCAGCTCGGCAATGCGTCGTATCGCATTTTGCGCATCGAAGCGGGACGCGTGCGCGTGGAAGACGCGCAAGGGCAGCCGCCGAACATTCCGTTCTGGCTCGGCGAGGCGCCGGGACGCAGCGACGAGCTTTCTGTCGCCATCGGGCGCCTCAGGTCCCACGTCGAAAGGCTGTTGGCGGGTGAGCAAGCGCCCCCTGGTTCTGTAGACAAAGTCGATCATCGCGCGCGGACGTCGCCAGAAGTCGAGCGTGAGGCGGAATTGGCTGTTAGTTGCATTTCAAACAAGACTGACATTGAGGCGCCTCGGGCCGGCGTGGAGCGCGTATGCGACTGGCTTGCCGCGACGATCGGCCTGCCCGAGGCCGCCGCCCGCCAGATCGCCGACTACCTCGCGCGCGCCTGGTCCGCCCTCACCGCGCTGCCGACCCACGACACGCTCGTGATGGAGCGCTTCTTCGACGAATCGGGCGGCACGCAGCTCGTGATCCATACGCCCTGCGGCAGCCGCATCAACCGCGCGTGGGGCCTCGCGCTGCGCAAGCGCTTTTGCCGCCAGTTCAACTTCGAACTGCAGGCGGCGGCAACCGAAGACGCCATCATCCTCTCGCTCACCGGCGCGCACAGCTTCGCGCTGGACGAGGTATGGCGCTACCTGCACTCGAATACCGCCGAACACCTGCTCGTGCAGGCACTGCTCGACGCCCCGCTCTTTGGCGTGCGCTGGCGCTGGAACGCCACCACTGCCCTCGCGCTGCCGCGTCAGACGGGCGGCCGCAAAACGCCGCCGCAGATCCAGCGTATGCGCAGCGAGGACCTGCTCGCGGCAGTTTTTCCAGACCAGGTGGCCTGCGTGGAGAATCTCGCGGGCGAGCGCGAAATTCCGCGCCATCCGCTCGTGGACCAGACGCTCGACGACTGCCTGCACGATGCTATGGATACCGAAGCATGGCTCGCTCTGCTCCGGCGTATCGAGGCGGGCAAAGTGCGGCTCGTGACCCGCGACCTGAACGGGCCGTCGCCGCTCGCCGCCGAAATCCTCACGGCGCGCCCCTACGCATTCCTCGACGACGCGCCGATCGAGGAGCGCCGCACCCAGGCCGTGCTGAGCCGTCGCTGGAGCGATCCCGAAACGGCCGACGACCTGGGGGCGCTCGACGCCGAAGCCATCGCGGGCGTGCGTGACGAAGCGTGGCCGCAGGCACGCGACGTCGAGGAGATGCACGACGCGCTCACGACACTGGCGTGCCTCGCCGAAAGCGAGACGCAACGCGAGCCGGGCTGGCCGGACTGGTTGCGCGAGCTGGCGCGCTCGGGCCGCGCGACGCGCTTGCCGGTCGCGGAGCACGACGCGCTCTGGATTGCAGCCGAACGGTTGAACTGCGTGCGCGCGATCTATCCGCAGGCGCGCGCCGAGCCGCCGCTACAGGCGCCCCCTGGCTATGACGAGACCTGGACCGAAGACGCTGCCCTCGTCGAAGTGGTGCGCGCCCGGCTGTCGGGATTCGGTCCGCTCACGCTCGCGCAGGTGGCGCGGCCGCTCGCGCTGGAGGCAAGCGTCGTCGCGCAGGCCCTGACGGCGCTCGAAGCCCAGGGCTCGGTGATGCGCGGCCGCTTCACGCCGGGCGCGCGCGAGGAGGAATGGTGCGAGCGTCACCTGCTCGCGCGCATCCATCGCTACACCGTGCGCAAGCTGCGTCGCGAGATCGAACCGGTCGAGCGCCGCGACTTCATGCGCTTTCTGTTCGAGTGGCAGCACGTTGCCGCCCCAACCCGCGGCTCGGGGCGCGACGCGCTCGCCGCCGTGCTCGCACAATTCGAGGGCTGGGAGGCTTCGGCGCTCGCCTGGGAGGACGAGATCCTGCCCGCGCGCATCGACGACTTCACGCCCATGCTGCTCGACGAGCTGTGCCGCTCCGGGTGGCTCGCGTGGGGCCGCCTGCCTTCGCGCACGACGGCGGGGTCGGCCGTGCGCAGCACGCCGGTCGTGCTTCTGCCGCGGCGTGAGCTCGCGCGCTGGACCGCGCTCGCCGCAACACCCGACGCGGCCGGCCTGCCGGCCAGAGCGCGGCGCGTCTACGACGCCATGCTCCGGCACGGCGCGATGTTCTTCGACGAACTGGCCGCCGACGCGCATCTGCTGGGCGTCGAGCTGGAAACCGCGCTGGGCGAGCTCGTCGCGGCGGGACTCGTGAACGCCGATAGTTTCGCGGGCCTGCGCGCGCTGGTGAAGCCCGCGGCAAAGCGCAGTGCGCACGCGGGGCGGCGGCGCCCGCGCGGCTTTGCGCCGCTCGTGGGCGGCATGGCCGACGCGGGGCGCTGGGCGGTGGTGAGGCGTATCGCGTTGCCTGCCGCCGATGCGGCCGCTTTGGGCCAACCTTCGGACAAGCAAGGCGTCGCGGCGCTTCCGGATGCGCGCACCCAGCCAGGCGCCGATCCCGATCTGCTCGAGCACGTGGCCAATGTGCTGCTGCGCCGCTACGGCGTGGTGTGCTGGCAACTGCTGATACGCGAGGCGGAGTGGCTGCCGCCGTGGCGGGATCTGCTGCGCGTGCTGCACCGCATGGAAGCGCGCGGGCACGTGCGCGGCGGCCGCTTCGTCACCGGTCTTTCGGGCGAGCAGTTCGCGCTGCCCGAGGCTGTCGCGCTGCTGCGCGAGGTGCGCCGGCGCTGCCCTGGCGACGGCGCCCTGGTTTGCCTCGCGGCCACCGACCCGCTCAATCTGGTCGGCACGCTGCTGCCCGGAGAGAAGGTGCCGGCGCTCGCGGGAAATCGCATCGTGTTTCGCGACGGCGTGCCCGCGGCGACGCTCGTGGCCGGGCGCTTCAGCCTGCTGGGCGAATTCGACGAAGCGACGCGCGCGGCCCTGCAAGCGCGGCTGATGCGGCCTTCGCACTAGCGCCAGGAGCGTAGCCCCAGCCCCGGCGTCGCCCCGTCAGCGGGCCGCCCCGAAATGGCGCCGCACGCGCAGGCCGTTCGCCACCACGAGCAGGCTTGCGCCCATGTCCGCGAACACCGCCATCCAGAGCGTCGCCTCGCCGGCCAGCGCCAGCGCGAGGAACACCGCCTTGATGCCGAGCGCGAGCGCGATGTTCTGCGTGAGCACCGCCGCGGTCTTGCGGCTCAAGCCGATGAACGCCGCGATCTTGCGCGGATCGTCGTCCATGATCGCGACGTCGGCGGTTTCGAGCGCCGTCGCCGTGCCCGCCGCGCCCATCGCGAAGCCGATGTCGGCGCGCGCAAGGGCCGGGGCGTCGTTCACGCCGTCGCCGACCATCCCCGTCATGCCGGACTGCGCCGACAGTTCCGCGACCGCATCCTGCTTGTCCTGCGGCAGCAGATTGCCGCGAGCCTCGTCGATGCCGAGCTGCCCCGCAATCGCCCGCGCGGTTGCCGGGTTGTCGCCCGTCAGCATCACGGGCCGCACCCCCAGCGCCTTCAGCGCGCGCACGGCTGCCCTGCTTTCGGGCCGCGCGGCATCCGCTACGGCGAACACGGCGACCGCTTCCTTCGGCGAGCACAGCACGATGGCCGTCTTGCCCTCGCCTTCGAGCACGGCGAGCGTCGTTTCGAGCTCGGGCGAGCACAGTCCCAGCTCTTCCACGAGCCGGTGGTTGCCGAGATGCCAGAACGAACCGCCGATGCGCCCCTTCACGCCGCGGCCGCCCAGCACGGCAAAATCGTCGATGCGCTCGAGCGTGCCGCCGGGCTGGCGCTCGCGCCAACCGGACACGAGCGCGCGCGCCACGGGATGGGTGCTCGACTCGTCGAGACTCGCGGCAATGCGCAGCGCCGCTTCGACAGGCAGCCCGGCAATGGCAAGCGCGTCGGTGAGCACCGGCTTGCCACGCGTGAGCGTGCCCGTCTTGTCGAGCGCGACGACCTTCAGGAGCCGCCCGCGTTCGAGCCAGACGCCGCCCTTCACGAGCATGCCGAAACGCGCGGCGGCCGCGAGGCCGCTCACGACCGTCACCGGCGTCGAGACCACCAGCGCGCACGGGCACGCGATCACGAGCAGCACGAGCGCCTTGTAGAGCCAGCCGGTCCAGGCGCCGCCGATGGCGAGCGGGCCGGCCACCGCGATCAGCACCGCCAGCGCGACCACGGCGGGCGTGTAGAAACGCGCGAACTGATCGACGAAACGCTGGGTCGGCGCGCGTTGCGCCTGAGCATCCTGCACCGCGGCCGCGATGCGCGCGAGCGTGCTCTCGCGCGCCGTCGCCGTGACGACGGCTTCGACCACCCCGTCGACGACGATGCTGCCCGCGTAGAGCGTATCGCCCGCGGCCTTGTCGACAGGGAGGCCTTCGCCGGTGATGGGCGCCTGGTCGAGGGCGGCACGGCCATCCGCCACGCGGGCGTCGAGCGGCACCCGCTCGCCGGTACGCACGCGAATCCGGCTGCCGATCGCCACCTCGCCGACCGCACGCGTGAGCCACTGGCCGGGGCCGCGCGGGGCGATATCGGCACGTGGGGCGGCGTCTTCCGCCTGCCAGACCTCAGCGGTATCGGGGGCGAGCGCCGTCAGCGACCGAATAGCGTTGCGCGCGCGTTCGAGCGACAGCGCTTCGATCTCCTCGGCGAGCGCGAACAGGAACACGACCATCGCCGCTTCGGGCCACTTGCCGATCACGACCGCGCCGGTCACCGCCAGCGACATCAGGAAGTAGATGTTGATCGTGAAGTTCTTCAGCGCGATCCAGCCCTTGCGCAGCGTCGGCAGGCCGGCGCACAGCAGCGAAACGAGCGCGCAGGCGAGCACGGGCAGCCCGGTCTCGTGGCCGCTGCTCCATGCGAGCACTTCGGCGAGCGCGGCCGCGACGCCGCTGATTGCCAGCAGCAGCTTCTGGCGGCCCGCAAAGCGCGGCGCGTCGACGTGGGCCGTGGTGGGCGCGGTCTCGTCGTGCACGCGCGGCGCCATGTCGAGGGCGCGTAGCGCCTTGATCAACGACTGCGTATCGTCGAGGCGGTGGTGCACCGTCAGCTCGCGTGCGAGCAGGTTGAAATCGAGGCGCACGACGCCCGGCATCGGTTCGAGGCGGTTGCGGATCAGCCGCTCCTCGGTCGGGCAATCCATGTTGTCGATGCGATAGCGCGCGCGTTGCGTGCCGTCGGGCGCCGGGGGCGGCGGCTCGCCGGGTGCCGCGGCGTGGTCGTGGCCGTGACAGCAGGCGTGGGCCGGCGTGTTGGCATGGCCATGCTCGTGGTTGCGCTCGTGTTCGCGATGGTGGTCGTGCTCATGACCCTGGTCGTGTTCGTCGTCGTGATCATGCTCATGGCCGTGGGCATGATCGTGATCGCAGCCATGACGATGCTCGTGCCCCTCGTCCCGCGCCGCTGCCCCGCCGGACGGATCTCCCGCCAGCCCTTCGATGCGCGCGCGATAGCGTTCCGCGGCATGCCGCAACCTGAAAGCCGTGACCATGGCCGATTTCTCCCAAAAATGACACAATCATTGAACAGCCTGTAGCGGCTACAGGGTCAAGCCATTTTTGGGAGCCACGAGCATGAGGATCGGTGAACTGGCGCGCCTCGCTCATTGCGATGTCGAAACAGTGCGCTTTTATGAACGCGAGGGATTGCTGGACGAGCCCGCGCGCGAAACCAACGGCTACCGCAGCTACGCAGGCGCACATGTCGCGCAGCTGAACTTCATCCGCCATTGCCGCTCGCTCGGTATCGGGCTTGCCGATATCCGCATGCTGCGGCGCTTTCAGGTGGACCCGAGCCAGCCGTGCGACGAGGTGAACCAGCTCATCGACTGCCAGATCGAGCGCATCCACCAGCAGATCGCGTCGATGCGGACGCTGGAGCAACAACTGCGCACGCTGCGCGACACCTGCCACGCGCACAACAGCAGCACCAGCGAATGCGGAATCATGAAGAATCTGGAGCAACCCATGGACGAAGAGTCCTGCTCCTGTCACGCGGACGCGCAGCCGCCCGAGCGCACCTGAACGGCGCGCTCAGGGCGTTTTGGAGTACATCAAGGCGCGGCGGCAATCACCTCGGCTACCGTGGCGGTTAGCTTTTTCGCGTAAGGCACGTGAAGGAATTCGTTCGGGCCATGCGCGTTCGATTTCGGCCCGAGCACGCCGCAGACCATGAACTGCGACTTCGGGAAGCCTGCCTGCAGCACGTTCATCAGCGGAATCGTGCCGCCTTGGCCCAGGTAAGCGCAGTCCGCGCCGTAATGCTCGCGCGAAGCCGCATTGAGCGCGTCCGCCAGCCACGGCGCAAGTTCGGGCGCACTCCAGCCGTTCGCCGCGCCCGTGTCGGGCTTGAAGGTCACCTTCGCGTTGTAGGGAGGGTCGAACTCGAGCAGCGCCTTCAGTTCGGCCACCGCTTTCGACGCCTCCACGAGCGGCGGCAGGCGCAGCGACAGCTTGAATGCCGTGCGCGGACGCAGCACGTTGCCCGCGTTGGTCAGCGCAGGCAAGCCGGCCGCGCCCGTCACGGAAAGCGAGGGCCGCCACGTGGAATCGAGCAGCGCCTCTTGCGAATCGGTAGTCGTGGGCAGCACGCGGCGACCATCCTGGCCGCATGCCCAAGGCAGCGTTTTCCAGACGCCGTCGCCGAGTATCTTCGCGGTGGCTTCCGCTTCGCGCAGGCGCTGCGGCGGGATCGGACAATGGAAGCCCTTGGGCAGGAGCGTGCCGCTCCCCGCGTCCTCCAGCCGCTCGAAGAGTTGCCGCATCACGCGGAAGCTGGAGGGGGCGATGCCGCCATACGAGCCCGAGTGCACGCCCTCGTCGAGCACCTCCACTTCGAGATCGCCCGAGACGAGGCCGCGCAGCGACGTGGTAAGCCAGAGCTGATCGTAGTTGCCCGCGCCCGAGTCGAGGCAAACCACGAGCCCGACCTTGCCGAGCCGCTCGCTCAGCGCGTCGACATAATGCAGCAGGTCATAGCTGCCCGACTCCTCGCAGGTTTCGATGATCCCGAGGCAGCGCGGCCGCTCGATCCCCTGCGCGTCCAGCGCCGCCAGCGCCGTGATGCTCGCGTAGATGGCGTAGCCGTCGTCGGCACCGCCGCGGCCGTACAGCCGCCCGTCTTCGAGCTTCGGCGTCCACGGGCCCAGGTCATTGCGCCAGCCGGCGAACTCCGGCTGCTTGTCGAGGTGACCGTAGAGCACGACCGTTTCTTCGCTGCCCGAGCGCGTGGCCGGCGCTTCGAAGAAGATCACCGGCGTGCGGCCCGCGAGCCGGACGACCTCGAGCTTCAGACCGCGCACCGGCTGCCGCTCAGCCCAGGATGCCGCGTCCTGCACGACGCGCTCGATATAACCGTGCTTCGCCCAGTCCGAATCGAAGGCCGGGCTCTTTGCCGGCACCGCGATGTAGTCGGTCAGCGCGGCAACGATCTCGTCGTTCCATTTGCGCTCGACGAAGGCGCGCAGCGCATCGTGATCGAGTTGCCGGCTGTCCTGGGTCGAATCGGAAATCATGGTTTGTGTCCCCGCGATGAAAACTCCGATGATAGACCCGTTCATCCGCCCGCCGATATCCCCCTGGCCGATCGGCCAGGGGCTGCGCGCCGTGCCATTTAGGGCGACAATACGAATTTACGCTGCAGCCCGGCGCTGACGTTCACATAAAGGGAGGTCGACATGGCAAACCATTCCGTCTTCGATATCGTCGTCCTCGTCGCGACGGTGGTGCTCTATTTCCTGCCCGCGCTGATCGCAGACCGGCGCAGGCGTCACGACCTGCTGACGATCGCGCTCTTCAATGCCGTGCTCGGCTGGTCCATCGTCGGCTGGTTGGCCGCGCTTTACTGGTCGATCCAGCCGAATCCGCCCAAAGACCTCGCCAAGGAAACCAGGGATCGCCAACGGCGCCTTGGCATGGGGGGATTTTCGCGCATGCTCTCCGATCGCATAGCCGCGCGTGGGAGCGGCGATCGCAAGGGTCCGTCACGCTGAGGACTACGGCGCCATTCAGCTTGCGCTGAGGATTGCCGCGCCGGCCGGCTTGTCCAGATGGCCAACGGATGCGTCACGGGCCTCCGTGGTCCGCGGAGGCATGAAATAATGACTCGAAGCCCCTCCGGTCACACGAACCGGCCCGCTTTCCCTGCACCTTCCGGAGCCCACGATGCATCACGCCGCCCCGATCCTCGCCTTTGCCGCTGTCTCGCTCGGTATGGCCCTCACCCCCGGGCCGAACATGATCTATCTGCTTTCTCGTTCGATCTGCCAGGGGCGCAAGGCCGGCCTGATTTCGCTCGGGGGCGTCGCGCTCGGCTTCGTGTTTTACATGCTGTGCGCGGCGTTCGGCATTACCGCTTTGCTGATGACGGTGCCTTTCGCCTATGACGCATTGCGCTTTGGCGGCGCACTCTACCTGGCGTGGCTCGCATGGCAGGCGCTCAAGCCGGGCGGCCGCTCGCCGTTCCAGGTCCGCGAGCTGGCGCCGGATAGTCCGAGAAAGCTGTTTCTGATGGGTTTCGTCACGAACCTGCTGAATCCGAAGATCGCGATCCTCTATCTCTCACTGCTGCCGCAGTTCATCGACCCGCACCACGGCAGCGTGCTCGTCCAGTCGATCATGCTCGGCTTGATCCAGATCGCGCTTTCGATCACGGTGAATGCCACGGTAGCCATGACAGCGGGCACGATCGCGGCCTTCCTCGCGGGACGTCCCGCCTGGCTCACGATCCAGCGTTGGCTGATGGGAACGGTATTGGCGGGACTCGCCGTCAGAATCGCGGCCGAAGGCCAGCGCTAAGGCGAGCCCGTCCCGCCGGCGCTAGTGGATGCCTTGAGAGAACTTCAAGCGAATTTCGAGCGAAAACGACTGGCGAAATTCAAACGCGCCCCAACGGAGAACGCATAGCGGGCGCGTGCAGCTTGACCGAGCCGGCGGGAATGGAGCGAGGTTCGATCTGGACCATGTCCTGAGCGAACATGTCCTGCCGCAGCTCGCCTTGCTCGTCGAACCACTGGCAGATCAGCCAGTGGCCGGCTGCAAAGCCCACCGGGCCGGCATACATGACGGTCATGCGCGGACCGCCGGATTTGAGGGTGACGACGTCGCCAATTCCGGCCATGGCGGCGCGCTGACTTTCGGCAACGTCGATGGTCGTATCAAGCATGTGATTCCCCGGAAAATGGGTTGATGCATACCCGGCTGGGTTATACGTTTCCCCGCTTGCGCACCGGTCTGACAATAATCGCAGCCGGCTTTTTTTATAAGTCTCGCAAGACTAGCAACACGCATTATTTCGCGCAAGTTATTTTTAGATGAAAGCGAATGAAAAGGGAATTAGCCAATGAGGCCGCTCCGGTGGCAGCAGCACGAATTACCGGGCATGCCGCCGCGACAGGAAAAACCTCCAGCAGGAGCCCGGTGAATAATCGACGCCGTGCGCCGCGGCATTTTCTTTTGCAGTGCCGCAATAATCTGCCTGTTACTGGCTGAAGTCATCTCGCGCAACGCTCAGCATAATCTCCCACCTGAAATCTTCACTGCTGGCTGAAACGTTTTCCGGTCTGTGAACTGTTTGTTATGCGCTATGAAGCATCTTTTGAACAATTCATTAATCCAGACCCACCGGCATTAGTCATGGTATTTGCCGCGGGACAAGCAGAAATGAATACGTGTCACATTGCCCGATTCTTTCGCCCCTAAAAAGCATCCGATCCAGACGGCACGCCGCTCTGGAACCACATCGGCATCAGCCTGCACCCCAAGAAATTCTCGCAAGGTTGTCACTTGACAACTTTCATCACCAAACATACACTGAGGCAGTTGATGAGACGTCCGCATCCACGAAAAGAGATAGAAGCTGCGCTGCAATATGCCGAGTCGAATGGCTGGGCGGTACGGCCAAAGAAGGGCAATGGCCATGCGTGGGGGCGGATTTACTGTCCCTACAACGACGCGGACTGTCGTTGCGGAGAATTTTGCATTACGAGCGTATAGAGCACGCCTCGCAGCGCTGCGAATCATGCGGCGCACCTGATGCGGGTCGTCAACAACTGCACGACTCACCGACCAGAACATGCCCGACGTGGCGCAGGCGCTCACGGGCCGGAGTAACTCATGGAATACGTTTTCACCCTCAAATACCAGCTGGCAGCGAACGATTGCGACCATGAAACGCTCGTCGAGCGGCTTGGCGAAGCTGGCTGCGATGACGCCACCCCGGGCATCGGACAACCCGGGCGGATCGCGCTCGCGTTCACACGCGAGAGTCCCGACGCCTGGACAGCTATCCGTACCGCTCTGCAGGATGTCAAACAGGCCATTCCGTCCGCTCGCCTTATCGAGGCGGCGCCGGACTTCGTCGGTTTGACGGACGCAGCCGACGCAACCGGAATGTCTCGTCAAAACATGCGCAAACTGATGCTCGCGCACGCCACGGACTTTCCCGCACCGGTGCATGAGGGCAACCCCTCCTTGTGGCACCTCTCCGACATTCTTGCCTGGCTGAACGATCGGGACGGCTATAGCATCGACGCCGATCTGCTCGACGTCGCCAGCTCCGCCAAGCAGGTCAATCTGGCCAAAGAGGCGCGGGAAAGAGAACCTCGCGCCGGCCGCGAACTCGAGGGGCTGGTCGCCTGACCGGCGCCCTATTCCCGGAACGGGAGAGCGCCCTTGCCCTGCTCCTGCTGCCCTTCGGCGCGCATGTCGAACACGTTGAGCGTCATGGCCACCAGTGCGTAGTAACCCAGCAAACCAACGAGATTCACCGTCACCTCGCGCCCGAACCGCTCCATCGTTTGCGCGTAAGTCGCGTCCGATACGCGTTTGGCGTCGTATAGCTCGGTCGCGAACGCGTAGATGAGCGCATCGTCGGGATCGTCGAACTGCGGAGCCGCGCCTGTACGAATCTGCTCCGCCAGCGCCACGGGCACACCCGCCTCCAGCGCGATCGGATAGTGGATATACCATTCGGCCTGCGCCTGCCAGCGCGCAGCCGTTACGAGTATCGCCAGTTCCGAGAGGCGCAGCGGCAAGCCCGTGCGATAGCGGCAGAACGCGCCCAGGCGCTGGGCGTGCTGGGCCAGCTCGGGACTGTAGATCCAGCCGAGAAACGGCCCGTTCAGGTTGCCGCGAGGGCCTGAGAGGATTTCATCGAGCACGGCCTTCTGTTCCGGCGTTGCCTGCGAGGCCTCGAAGGCGGGAAGCCGCGGATTCCGCGATTGCGTCATGGATGAACTCCGTGAGTGTTCCATCGATCAAGAAGCACAAGTCCGCGCTCACGCCGCGCGCGACACACCCGTTGCGACGAGCGCGCCGTCGATCGCGTCGGCAAGGCGCTCCGTGATGGCGTCGATATCGCGCGCCGTGCAGATGAACGGCGGCGCGAGCAGCACGTGGTCGCCATGCTTGCCGTCCACCGTACCGCCCATCGGATACACCATCAGGCCTCGCGCGAACGCTTCGCGCCTGATCGCTGCGTGCAGCTTCAGCGCAGGATCGAAGGTCGCCTTCGTCTCGCGGTCTTTCACCAGTTCGACGCCCACGAAGAGTCCGCGTCCGCGCACGTCGCCCACATACGGATGCGCCGCATACCGTTCGCGCAGATTCGCCCGCAGTTGCTCGCCGCGCGCGAGCACATTGTCGAGCAGCTTCTCTTCGGCAATCACGTGCTGCACCTCGAGTGCCGCCGCACAGGCAGTAGCGTGACCGATATAGGTATGGCCGTGCTGGAAGTAGCCGCTGCCGCCGACAATCGTGTCGTAAATACGCTGGCTGACGAGCGTCGCGCCGATAGGCTGATAGCCGGCGCCAAGGCCTTTGGCGATGGTCAGCAGGTCCGGGCTCACGCCGTCCTCTTCGCAGGCGAACAGGTAGCCGGTGCGGCCCATGCCCGACATGATCTCGTCGAGGATCAACAGCACGCCGTAGCGGTCGCACACCGCGCGGATCTTGCGGAAGTATTCGCGCACCGGCGGCACCGCACCAGCCGTTGCGCCCACAACCGTTTCCGCCACGAACGCGGCAACCGTCTCCGCTCCCAGCTCGAGGATTTTGTGTTCGAGCTCGTCGGCAAGGCGCTGGGCGTAGACCTCGTCGGATTCGCCTTCGCGACGCTCGCGATACGCGTAGCAAGGGCTCACGTGATGCGACTCGATCAGGATCGGCAGGAACGGCTCGCGGCGCCACGCATTGCCGCCAATCGCCAGCGCGCCGAGCGTGTTGCCGTGGTAGCTCTGGCGGCGCGCGATGAAGTGGCGGCGCGCGAGCTCGCCTTTCTCGACGAAGTACTGACGCGCGAGCTTGAGCGCGGCCTCGATGGCCTCCGAGCCGCCCGACACGAAATAAACGTGGTCGAGGCCGGCCGGCGCGGCGGCGATGAGATGGTCGGCCAGTTGCTCGGACGCTTCGGTCGTGAAGAACGACGTGTGCGCGTAAGGCAGTTGCTCCGCCTGGCGCTTGATCGCGCCGATCACGCGTGCATTGCTGTGGCCAAGGCACGAGACTGCCGCGCCGCCGCTCGCGTCGACGTAGCGCTTGCCGGCGGAGTCGACGATTTCGATGCCTTCGCCCGCAACCGCTACGGGCAGCGTCTGCCTGGGCATCCGATGAAAGACGTGGGTCATGGAATTCTCTCTCGATGCGGTGAAATGGAATTCGCCGGAACGGGGCCGTTAGCGGCGCGCGTCGGCAGCGATGAAACGATCGAACACGCGCCGGCCGTCCTGCCAGACGCCGAAGCCGACACCCTCGGCGCCGATCGCGAAGCAGGCCGTTGCGAGCGTGTTCTCGTCGTCGGGGTCGTGCGGGTCGTCGCGGAAAATCGGCAGGCCGCCTCCGGCCCGGTCTTGCAGTACGCCGACGAGCGCGTCGCCGCCCGGCTGTGCGCCCAGCGCCGGCAGCAATTCGGCGAGGCGAATCTGGCGATCGCGCGACGAATCGGTCACGATCTGCGCTTCGCTCTCGCAACCCGCATGAATCAGGTGGTTGGCGTGGCCGGACGGCGCGTTCAGTGCGGTGATCGAGCAGCGTTGCGCGGTCGCCTCGACGCTGTGGACGCGCACGCCATCCGCCAGCGCGCCGCCTATCGTGTGATGAAAACCGCTTGCGCGCGGCGTGTCGCGCAAGAGCGCAAGCGCCTCGTCGAGCGTCGCCGCGTCGAGCACGGCACGCGCGAGCATCATGCGCGGCACGCCGGCACGCGGCTCACGAATGCGCACGTTGTTGATCGTCTGGACCAGGCCGGCTCGCGTGGCCGCGAAGGTGTGGCCCGGCAGCGAGCCCGGGTAGCAGAAGCTGACGAAGCCAGGCTTGCCGTCGGGCTGCACATCGACGAGAAAGCAGCGGCCGTGCAGATACGGATCCCCATCCTCGTTGTGCGCGATCAGCGCCCCCGCCGGCGTAGGGGTCGCAACGGTCGTGCACCCGTCGGGCACGCGGTGGATCAGTTCGCCGCGGCAATTCCAGAGGAATAGATCTTCGGCCGGCCAGCCCAGCGCTTCGGCCATGGCATCGAGTTCGGCCACGCACGCCGGGAAATGACGCTGTGCCTCGACGCGCAACTGCTGCGCGAACACGCTGCCGCGCCAGCGGCTCACCGCCTGCCATGCCGCGCTCTGCGCCATGTAGGCGTTGAAGATAGGGGCGGCGAGAAGGCCAAGCTGCCGCCCTATCGCCTCGGGCGTGCCGCCCAACTGGTAACACTTCAGTGCCTGCATCGATGTTCCTGTTTCCATCGGGCCCGCGTTCTGGCGCCTTTCCGATCGGGAAAGGACGCCGAGAGACAGCCCGCCATTGCCTATGGGCGATTTATACGCCTCATCAACATATGTTGTCAATATTACATCATCAACAACAAATGAATTACAGGGCGGCGCAAAGCCCCGTCGCGGTGAAACCGCGATTGCCAGTCGAAAAGGGGGAAAAGCGCGCGTTCAGCGCGCTTCAGGGCACATAAGCACCGCGCGCATTGAGCGAGCGCTCGGCCTGCTCGAGCCGCGCGACAGCCTCCGCGCCTTCGAGCGCGAGCAAATGCGCGACCAGCGATTCGGCCAATGCCGTCGCGGCCACGAGCGACGGAAAGAACGACGGGCTCTCGTGCGTGAAGATGAGGGCCGTTTCAGCATTCAGAGCGACAGGCGAAACCGCGCTATCGGTAATCGCGATCAGCCGGCTGCCCTTCTCCAGGGCTGCTTCGGCCACCCGCGCCGCCTCGACCGAATACGGTGCGAAGCTGACCACGATCGTCGCGCTGTCGCGCTCGATGCCGAGCAGCTGCATTTCGAGCGTGCCCGCCTCGCCGCCCAGCAGCGAGACCGAAGGGCGAAACAGCCGATATTCGTACACGAGCCCGAAGGCGACCGCGTAACACGAGCGAAAGCCCGCCACATGAACATGCTTCGCCTTGCGCAGCGCGCGCACGGCCTCGACGATCGCGCGGGCGTTCTGTGCGGCGCTGGCCACGAGATTGTGCTGCTGCGCCGCGAGCAGATCGCGCGCCAGCGCGTCTTTCGCACTGCCGGCAACGAGCGAGCGGGCGCGGCTCGTGAGCGGCTCGGGCCGCGTGCGCACGCGTGCGACGAACAGGTTGCGCAATTCGTTCCAGCCAGGAAAACCCAGCTGCTGCGAGAGGCGAACGAGCGAAGCGGGCTGCACGTTGGCGCGCTCGGCGATCTTGCGCATCGACGAGACGGCCACTTCGTCCGGGTGATCGAGCAGGAACGCGGCCCCCGTCTGGAACTGCGGGCTCAGTTCGGCAAAGCGCGCTCGGATCAGCGCGGCAAGCTGATCGAAACTATCGGGCATGCGGGCAACGGTTGGGTAGGCGACAACAAATGTTACCACCGGTGTTGCGGGATGTTGCCGCCCGGTCAGTCGGTCAGTCGGTCCGGCGCCGCCAGTCGTATTCCCGCAATGCCTCGGCAAGCGCCGCATCGGACCAACGCTCATCCAGTGCCTGGCGCAGCACGGCCTGCTGACTCTTCGGCGCGAGGCCGCCAACGGGCGGGTCGCGGTCCAGATTGGCCGGAAACGGGTAGCCTTCGGCGCAAGACGCAATCACTGCCTCGATCTCGGCATCGGTCATCCGCGCGGCCTCGCGGTCGTCACGCAGGACGCGGAATAGTGCCTCGCACATCCGCCGGCGATCCACCGTTTCCATCGCGCGACCGAACGCCGACGAAATCTGCAGCAGATTGGCCATGCGCTGGACGTCTGCCGTCCGGTTCGCGCCGGCGGCATGAAACAGAGCCGGATTGAAGAACAGCGCGTCGCCCTTTTCGAGCGGCAGCTGCACGCAATGCGCTTCGAAATACTCGCGAAAATCCGGGCGCCGCCACGCCAGATACCCCTCGGCATAGCGCTGCGAATACGGCAGGAGCTTTGTGGGCCCGCTCTCGACCGGCATGTCGCTGTGAGCAACCGCGCCCTGAAGCGTGAGGAACGCCGAGACTTGGTGCACGTGCGCCGGAAAGCGCTCCGCCTCTTCAGCCGTCAGGAAGCCGAGATGGTAGTCGCGGTGCGCGAGCTGGGCCTGCCCCCCGGGACGAACGACGTTGACCTGCGAGGTCATCTGATACGCGGGCCCGAGCCAGGCTTCGGCAACCGCCGCGAGCATCGGATTGGCAAAATAGCGTGCGAATACGGCGGGCGCCTCCAGACAGAGCTTCTCCTGGGCGTTCCAGATGCGGTCGTTCGCGCCAGCCTTCGCGAAATGGTCGCCCGCACTGTTCCCGTTGGCACGTTCGGCACGGATGATCGATTCGAACACGGCGGTCGCTTCGTCAATCGGGCCCACGTCTTCATAGGCCCGCTGCAGCACCAGCACGCCCGCCCCGTCGCGCAGAACGCCCGCCCATTCCGCCTGCAGCCTGGCGCGCTGCCGCTCGTCCGCCACCACGCGACGCAGGGCGCGGCAGTCGTACAACGGAATCTGTTGCCCGACGGCGCCGGCAAATCGCAGCGGCGGGGAATCCCGCCGCGCGAGCAGCGCCGCAAATTCGTGCAGCGAGCAGCCGGACTCCGTGTACCAGCCCTGGCCAAGCTCTCCTGCGTCCGCTTCTGTGTCTGCTTCTCCATGCATTTCACGCCGGTTCATCGCGTCTCCTTCCTGTCCGCTTTTGTGTCAAACAAGCATACCGGCGCGAGCGAAGCGTGAGCTATCATGAATCGATCAAAAACACCTCAAAATGGAGGCCTCGAACGTGGCTCACCGGTTTCTGGTCAAGGAGATAGCGCTACAGGCGGGAGTCGGACTCGCAACGGTCGATCGCGTGCTCAACGGCCGGGCGCATGTGCGCGAACACACGCGCAAGCGCGTCGAGCAAGCCATCCGGGAGCTCGAAAAGCAGGAGCTGCAACTGGCCACGGCCGGCCGCAAACTCGTGGTCGACGTGCTGGTCGAGGCGCCCTCGCGATTCGCCGACGAAATCCGGGATGCCCTCGAAGCCGAATTGCCGGGCCTGCATCCTGCCGTCTTCCGGCCGCGCTTCCTGATGCAGGAGACCATGACCACGGAGGACGTCATCGCGGCCCTCCGGGCAATCGGCCGTCGCGGCAGCCACGGGGTATTTCTGAAGGCGCGCGACGTCCCCGAAATCGCCGAGGCGATCGGCGAATTGCAGCAGCGCGGCATTCCGGTGGTCACGATCTTCACGGACATTCCGCATTCGGGCCGCATCGCCTATGCGGGCCTCGACAATCGCGTCGCCGGCGCCACGGCGGCCTACCTCGTGGGACAGTGGGCCGGCACGCGGCCCGGCAGCGTCCTGATCACGATGAGCGACGAACGCTTCCGTGGCGAGGAGGAACGGGAGATCAGCTTTCGGCGGGCATTGCGCATGCGTTACGCGCATCTCGCGCTGGTCGACGCAAGCGGCGGCCATGGTCTCGACGAGGCCACCGAAGCGCGCGTGCGCGCCGCGCTGGCCCGCCATGCCGATATCACCGCGGTCTACTCGATGGGCGGCGGGAATGTCGCGATCCTGCGCGCGCTGGCAGCGCTGCAGCGCGAGCCGGTGGTTTTCGTGGGTCACGATCTCGACCGCGACAATGTGCGCCTGCTGCGCGAAGGCCGGATCCAGGCGATCCTGCATCACGACCTTCGGCAGGATATGCGCTCGGCCTGCCAGCACGTCATGCGCTTTCACAAGCTGCTGCCCGCCGCCGCCGTGTCGCCTTCGTCGTCGGTGGTGGTGGTCACGCCCGAAAGCATTCCGGAACATATCGCCAGCCGCTATGCGCGCCATGGCCGCCATGACCACCATGACCGATAAGCGGCTCGTGTACCATCGTTCCGATCTCACGCACCTCTCGCCGGGGAACCCCAGATGGCAACACCTGCTCTCGAACCCGCCGTCACCGTCTATCGTGGCGGCATCGTCGAAAACACCCACCGGGCCCATGTCGCCGTGGTCGATGCCGACGGCCGGCTGCTCTATGCGTGGGGCGATCCGCACCGCGTGACGCTCGTGCGCTCGGCGGCCAAGCCTGCGCAGGCGCTGGCCGTCGTCGAGACGGGGGCGCTCGAGCGTTTCGGCTTCGACGACGCCGACCTCGCGCTCATGTGCGGTTCGAACAGCAGCGAAGACCGGCACGTCGAACGCACGCGCCAGATGCTCGCGAAGGCGGCAGCCGAGGAATCGGACATGCGCTGCGGCCCGCACACGCCGTTGTCGGACGCCGTCTACCGCAACTGGATCAAGCGCGACTTCACGCCGGGACCGGCATGCAGCAACTGCTCCGGCAAGCACGCGGGCATGCTCGCGGGCGCGCGCGCCATCGAGGCTCCGATCGAGGACTATCACCTTCCGGGGCATCCGCTGCAAACGCGCGTGCGCCAGACCGTCGCGCAGGTCTGCGGCCTGCCCGACGACGGCGTGCAGTGGGCCATCGACGGCTGCAACCTGCCTACGCCCGCCTTTCCCCTCGACCGGCTGGCGCGCCTCTACGCCAAGCTCGCCGACGCCGCGGACCGTAGTGCCGGCGCCCAGGCGAACGGCGCCGCCGAAGCCCCTGCACGCACCGCGGCGCTCGCGCGCCTCTACCGCGCCATGACCTCGCACCCGGAGATGGTCGCGGGCGAAGGCCGCTTCTGCACGGCGCTCATGGAGACGTTTGAAGGCGCGCTGGTCGGCAAGGTCGGCGCGGAAGGCAGCTATGCGATCGGCGTGCGCGCTTCCACGCAAACCGCCCCGCACGCCGGGCCGCGCGCGCTGGGGCTCGCGGTCAAGATGGAGGACGGCAACCAGACGGCGCTCTACGCGGTCGTCATGGACGTGCTGGCCCAGCTGGGCATTGGCACGCCGGCCCAGCACGCGGCGCTCGCGCGCTTCCACGCGCCGCGGATTTCCAACACGAAGGGGGTCGAAACCGGGCAGGTCACGGCGAGGCTTGCGCTGCGGGCGCGTACCTGAAACCGGTACGGAATTACCGGAACGGTACTCGCTGCCTGCCCCGACGCGCCCGTCAAAGCAACGCCACCACCTTCACGTCGCTGCGGTCCGCCGCCGCGACCACCTTGCCGTCCACGCGCCGGAACGTGAGCGTGACCGTCGACTTGCCCACGCGCAGATCGCCGATCTCGAGCCAGTCGATGCCTTCGGGCAGCATCGGCTCCTCGACGCGCACTTCGTGGCGCGCCGCATCGATCGAAATGCCGAGGCACGCTTCGAGCATCATGAACGGCGAACCGGCCGCCCAGGCCTGCGGCAGACAGGCGACCGGATAAGCCGTCGGCGGCTCGCCGCGGCGGCGCGGGAAACCGCAGAAGAGCTCGGGCAGGCGCATGTCGAAGGTGACCGCCGCTTCGAAGAGCGCCTGCAGCAGACGCACCGCAGCCTCCTTGTGGCCATAGCGCGCGAGCCCGCGCGCGCAGAGCGCGTTGTCGTGCGGCCAGACCGAACCGTTGTGATAAGCCATCGGGTTGAAGCGCGCCTGCCCGGCGGCAAGCGTGCGCACGCCCCAGCCCGTATGGAACAGCGCCGATTCGAGCGTGCGCGCCACGCTGCGGCCGCGCTCGTATTCGGGCAGGCCGAAGGCGAGCAGATGCCCCGCGTTCGAAGCGAGCACGCGGCATAGCTCGCCGTGGCCGTCGAGCGCGATGCCGTAAAAGTCCGACTCCGGCATCCAGTACTTTTCCTCCACGCACTGGCGGATTTTCGAGGCGCGCGCCGCGTAACGAATGGCTTCCTCGGTCAGCCCACGGTGGGTCGCGAAACGCGCCATCGTGTCGAACGCGGCGCTCGCGTAGGCTTGCACTTCCACGAGCGAGATCGGACCGTCGGGGAAGCGTCCGTCGGCGTGGAACACCGAGTCGTGGCTGTCCTTCCAGCCCTGGTTCGCGAGGCCGCCTTCCGATTCGCGCCGGTAATCGAGCAGACCGAGCGCGTTGCGGTCGCACACGCCCGATACCCACGCCGCCGCGCGTTCGAGCTCCGGCCACAGTTCGTCGATCAGCGCCGTGTCGCCCGTGCGCTCAACATACGCGCCCGCCAGCACAACGAAGAGCGGCGTGGTGTCCACCCCGCCGTAATAAAGCGCGAACGGCACCTCGCCCGTGGCGGCCATTTCGCTCTTGCGCATCTCGTGCATGATCTTGCCGGGCGCCGCGTCGCGGAACGCGGAGTTCTCGCGCGCCTGGTGCGCCGCGAGAAAGCGCAGCACGCCGCGCGCGAGCGCGGGTGTGAGCCACAGCGTCTGCAGCGAGGTGATGACCGCGTCGCGCCCGAACGGCGTGGAGAACCACGGAATGCCCGCATAGGGATACGGGCCCGTCGGCAGATCGGTGGTCAGCAGGCCGAGGTCGGCGATCGAGCGGTTGATCCACGCGTTGAAAAGCGGGTTGCTCGAACGCACGCGCGCCGTCGCGCGGCGGCGCTCGCGCATCACGATGTGCGAATCGACGAGCGCCGCGCGCACGGCCGCCCGGCCCACACGCAGCCCTTTTCCGTCGGCGAGGCAATGCTCGGGCTGGATGATGCTCGCGCTCGGCGCGTCGGGCGCGGCGCCCTCCAGCGGCTCGACCGCGATCGCCACGGTCAGGTAGACCGAGTCGCAAGCCTGGGCGGGAAGCGCCACCGAAAAGTCCGCGCGGTCCGCGAAGAGCTTGTCCGGCGTGGGCGAGAACTCGATGCGCACGCGCCGCGCGACCTTGTCGCGGCCGATGTATTCGAGCCGCACCTCGCCGTCCTCCACGCGCGCGGGAGCGAGCGTGCCCCGCACTTCGCGCTTGAGGCCGCGCACTTCGAACATGTCGCGGAAATCGCTCGCGAACGAGATCGAAAGCGGCACGACGGCGTCTTCGGTGCCGTAGTTCGTGAGCTCGATGGCCTCGGTCATCATCGTGCCCGAGAGCACGCGCGAGCGCTGCACGTGGATCACGCCTTCGGGCGTGGTCGAGCCGCCGAGCGGCGGCAGCGGACGATTCGTGAGATGCGCGGTGAAAGCGGTGTTATCGCTGCTCACGCTGCCCGAGAGCAGCGACGGCACGCGCCCGCCGAAGGTGAGACGCAGCGACGAGAGCACGCGTGTGTCGTTGACGAAGAGACCGTCGTCGATGCCGGTGAGGTCGCCGAGCGGATCGTTGACGATGAAGGTGTCGCCCGACTTCAGCACATGCTGGGTCGCGCTGGCGACCTCGGGGGTTTCGGGCGCGATGAACGCGCCGTCCGTGTCGTGTGCGGGGTGGTCCACGCCGCCCGAATGGGTGACGCCGCCGAGTGCTTCTGGATCCTGCATCGTCTGGCTCCTGTGTCGATCGGTTCGCTTCCGTTCGATTGTAGAGGCTTCCGCCGCGGCCGACGAAACGCATGCGCGAACCGCAAGAAACATGCGCAAAAAAGCGCCTGCACGCGGTCGCGTGCAGGCGCCTTCTGACAACGACCCGTGCCGCTCAGCGCTGCGCGATCGGCCTGGCTTCGCGCGGCGTTTCGCCGATGAAAAGCTGGCGCGGACGGCCGATCTTCTGCTCGGGGTCGGCAATCATTTCGTTCCACTGCGCAATCCAGCCCACCGTGCGCGCCATCGCGAAGATGCAGGTGAACATCGAGGTCGGGATGCCCAGCGCGCGCTGCACGATGCCCGAGTAGAAGTCCACGTTCGGGTACAGCTTGCGCGACACGAAGTACTCGTCTTCCAGCGCGATCTTCTCGAGCTGCATCGCCAGCTTGAACAGCGGATCGTCGTGCAGGCCCAGTTCGTTGAGCACTTCGTAGCACGTTTCGCGCATCAGCTTCGCGCGCGGATCGTAGTTCTTGTACACGCGGTGGCCGAAGCCCATCAGCTTCACGCCCGAGTTCTTGTCCTTCACCTGCTTGATGAACTCCGGAATGTTGTCCGGCGAGCCGATCTGTTCGAGCATGTTCAGCGCGGCTTCGTTCGCGCCGCCGTGCGCCGGGCCCCACAGGCAGGCGATACCGGCCGCGATACACGCGAACGGGTTCGCGCCCGACGAACCGGCCAGGCGCACCGTCGAGGTCGAGGCGTTCTGCTCGTGGTCGGCGTGCAGGATCAGGATGCGGTCGAGCGCGCGCACGAGCACGTCGTTGACCTTGTACTCTTCGCTCGGCGTGGAGAACATCATCTGCATGAAGTTCGCGCTGTACGAAAGGTCGTTGCGCGGATACACGAACGGCTGGCCGATCGAGTACTTGTAGGCCATGGCCACGAGCGTCGGCAGCTTGGCGATCATGCGGATCGCCGAGATGTCGCGGTGACGCGGGTTATTGATGTCGAGCGAGTCGTGGTAGAACGCGGACAGCGCGCCGACTGCCGCAACCAGAATCGCCATCGGATGCGCGTCACGGCGGAACCCCCGGAAAAAGAAGTGCATCTGCTCGTGGACCATCGTGTGATGGGTGACGGTCGCGACGAATTCGTCCTTCTGCGCCTGCGTGGGCAGTTCGCCCTTCAGCAGCAGGTAGCAGGTTTCGAGAAAGTCGGCGTTCTGCGCAAGGTTGTCGATCGGGTAGCCGCGATAGAGCAGTTCGCCCTTGTCGCCGTCGATGTACGTGATCGCCGAGTTGCACGACGCCGTCGACATGAAGCCCGGGTCATACGTGAACATGCCCGTCTGGCCGTACAGCTTGCGGATGTCGATCACGTCCGGGCCCTGGGTGCCCTTGTAGACCGGCAGCTCGACGCTCTCCGCCTTGCCGGGAATCGTGAGCGTGGCGTGTGTCTTCGAATCAATCATGTCTTGTCCTTGAGTGGCTGTCACATCGCACATGCCGCAGCGCGGGACCCCTAGAACAGCGGGTGGCATCGCTGCGACCACGTGGCGCATTCTACGGCCCTGCGCGGCAACGATTGACAACTATTCCGGCAACAATGCCTCTTCACTTACGCAACGCTCATGGCTTTCAGCCGCCTTCCACGCACTTATTGCAACAATATTTTGCTCTTGCAGTGCAACATCTCGCCCTCAGTTCTGCGATACTCCGACGCATGCAGAGACTTCCCCTATTGACTTTGCATGTCACTCTGCTGGCCTGCCTTGTTTAGGCGGGCCTTTTTTCTCTAGCCACACGTGCTTGAAGCAAAATGTAAGGAATAGCAGATGAATATTTCGATCGACACCCTGTTTGCGGAAGACGAACTGGCCGAAGGTTCCGTCGTCACGGCACTGAACCATCAGGACATCGTGGTTGCGCTGTCCGCCGCGCTGGCGTCCGAACGTGTCGCCGTGCTGCACATGCTGTACCCGCGCACCGACGCACGTACGCACCGCAGCCTCGATCACCTCGTCGACAAGCTGCACGGCCATGGCCTGCACCAGGTCGCGCGCCTCGTCTCGCAGGAAGCGCACTACCTTGTCTTCAAGGACCCCGTGAAGGCACGGAAGGCTTTCCATGAGATCCGCAACGACTCGCTCGCCATCGGCGTGCATCTCTACTACGCCGGCCTCGTAGGCGAAGCCGCCGAGCACGCACTCGACGCCCACGCGCAGTCCCGCGACTAAGACACCGGTTCACCGGGCCTCGCAGAAGGCCGCCCGGCCGGGCGGTCTTCCGCGAGGGCTGGCCCTCGCCGGGCGTCCTTCATCCCCTCTCAACCCGCCCTTCGCAGCGCGCCCGTCAGCGCCCGTGCCCGCTCACGAACTGATCGACGAGCATATTGAACTCGGCCGGCCGCGCGAGGTTCATGCCATGCGAGGCGCCATTCACGGTCTCGCGGCGCACGTCGGGAATCCACGCATCCAGCGCCGCCACGGCGCGATGGAACACGGCCGGACTCAGTTGCCCATCTACCAGCAGCACCGGACACGCCACCTGCTCCGCGTCATCGCGGGTATAGGCCGCGAGCGGATCGCGAAACTGGGGGCCAAGGGTATGGGCGTTGTCGGTCGCCATGCGGCGGAACGAATGCGTGCTCTTCGCCCAGAAGCCGGGCCGGCTGACCGAGTCGACGAAAAGCTCCAGTCCCGCGTCCACTTCGCCTGACGCGATCAACTGCACCGCGCGGGCGCGCAGCGCGTTGACGGTCTCGGGCAGTTGCGCGAGCGTCTGCCCCGGCATCCGCACGGGACCGCCCGGATCCGCCAGCGTGAGCGTGCGCACGAGCTGCGGATGGCGCCGCGCGAAATGAAACGCCACGTTGCCGCCGCGGGAATGCCCGATCACATGGGCCGGCCCGGCACCGAAAGCTTCGATGAACTCGCCGATTTCGTCGGCATGGCGGCTCCAGCTGAAGGGCCGGCCGCGCGCCGCGTCGGGCGCGGGCCAATAGTGCGTGAGACTCACGGAAACGCAGCGGTAATGCTGTGCGAGGCCCGCAAGCTGAGGTTGCCAGTAGCGGTAGTCGCAGAGCGAGCCGTGCACGAACAGCAGCAGTTCGCCCTCGCCGCGTTCGACAAAGGGCATGGGCACGCCGCCGGGCAGTTCGACGAACGACCCGGGCGCGGGAAAGACGGCTTGATTCACGGCGAGAAACGATGAGAACGACGACGCGCCGGCTAGGCCGCGCGCGGGACGTATCGGGAAAAAGGCGCCATTGTCCCACGTTGTGGCACAACGCGTGTACTGCGCACGGCGGCGCCCGGCTGCCGGTGCGGCTCGCTTACTCGAACACGCACGCGTCGAGGCAGGCCGCGGCGGCGCCCGCGCCGCGCACGGCGCAGGTCAGCGGCTCGTCGGCCACGCGCACGGCAACGCCCAGCTCGCGGGCGAGGCACTGGTCGAGCCGCCCGAGCAGCGCGCCGCCGCCCGTCAGCACGATGCCGTGATGCGCGATGTCGGTGATGAGTTCGGGCGGCGCGGTTTCGAACACCTGGCGCACCACGCCGATCACCTGGCGCAGCGGCGCGGCGAGCGCGTCCGCAATGTCGTGGCTCGACAGCTCGATCGTGCGCGGCAGGCCGTCTTCGACACTGCGCCCGGTCGCGCGCATGGTCTCGACCGGCTCGCCATGCAGCGCGCTGCCAATGGTCTTCTTGACGTGCTCCGCAGTCTGCTCGCCGAGCACGACGCCATAGAGCCCGCGTATGTAATTGACGATGGCGCGGTCGAATTCGTCGCCGCCCACCCGTACGGAGCCGCTGCAGGCCACGCCGCCCAGTGCGATCACGCCGACCTCGGTGGTGCCGCCGCCGATATCGACCACCATCGAGCCGGTCGCCGACGAGACCGGCAGCCCCGCCCCCACCGCCGCCGCCAGCGACTCGCCGATCAGGTTCACGCTCGCGGCGCCCGCGGCCAGCGCGGTTTCGCGAATCGCGCGGCGCTCGACATGATTGGCCGAAGCCGGCACGCACACCGTAAATGCCGCGCGCCGCCCGAACAGGCGGCGCGGCTGCGCCATCGCCACGAAGCGGCGCATCATGTGGCCGGCCGCCGGGAAATCGGCGATCACGCCGTGGCTCAAGGGGCGCACGGTCTCGAGATTCATGGGGGTGCGGCCGAGCAGATCGCGCGCCTCGCGCCCCACCGCGGCAATCGTCGGCTCGCCGGCCTTCGTGCCGCGCTCGAAGCAGACCACCGAAGGCTGGTTCAGGACGATGCCCTCGCCCGCCGTGAAGATCAATGTGTTCGCCGTGCCGAGATCAACCGCCACGTCGTCACGGGACAGCCTTGTCAGGAAGGAGGAATGCGGCTTCGCTCGAGCCATGTCGGTCTTTATGCGCGGTCTTTTGTACGATTAGGGACGGCCCCGCCAACGGCCCGCCCCGTCGGAACCCGGCAATGCGTCACGCTGGCCGCACCCCGGGCGGATCGGACTTTGCGGGCCTTTCCGGGTCCATCGGTTGCCTTGTTGCTGCCTCATCGGCTGCACCATTGGGCGTATTAACGGCCAAAGCCGCGGCAGACTTTAGCCGCGCCAAAAATAACCGTGCAGCTTAGCCGCGCAATATGTATCGAATAAGTCACGCGGCGGGGGCCGCGCAGGCCTCAAAGACGCGATTCCAGCGCCCGCACGAGCGCATCCCGGCCGAGCAGCACGCCCTGCGGCGTGATCGTGTGGCCGACGCCCGGCAGCACATAGGCCGCGACGGCATACCCCGCGTCGCTGAAGGCGATGGCCGCGCGCTCGAGTTCCTGCACCGGAATCACCTCGTCGTCCTCGCCATGCACGAGCGTAAGCGCCGTCCGGCTTTTCGCGGCCACGGGCGAGACGAGCCGCCCGGCATAGGCGACGACGGCCGCCGCGCCTTCGGGCCGCGTCGCGACGTGGTGCAGCGACATGATCGAGCCTTGCGAAAAGCCGACGAGCGCCAGCGCGTCGTACCCCAGCCCCCAATGCGCGAGTTCGGCGTCGAGCCGCCCACGCAGCACCGCCGCCGCCTGCGTGACGCGCGCCTCGCGATTGCTCTCGCCGATGTCGCGCAAGCTGAACCACTGCCGGCCGCCGAATCCGCCGTCGAACGGTTCGCTGCCGTCGAGCGATGCGAACGCGACACCCGGCAGCGCGTCGCGCCACGTGTCGGCCAACGGCAGCAGATCGCGCGCGTTGCTGCCCACGCCATGCAGCAGCACGACGAGCGCGCGCGCGCTGCCCCCGGCCGGCGCAAGCCGCCAGCCGCCATCGAACGATTCCCAGCTCATTGGAAGTCCCCTGTTGCCCCATCGACAAGTTGTGGTGCCGAACGCAGCCGCAAGCATACGCCGAGCCCGCGTGCCGCGTGCCGCCGCGTAACCGGATGCCCCTCTATGTCGTGGGGATGCTGGCCGCGGCGCCGATGGCCCCATCCGATTGCGGTTAAGCTTGGCGCAAACCCGGGCGGCCCGCGCCCCCGCAGCGAAACAACACGCCAGACACGCGGAGAACCAGCTTGAATCAACCCGCCCCGCCGCCGCCCCTCGAAGGCGGCCGCCTGATCCTCGCAACCATCGCCGTCGCGCTCGCCACGTTCATGAACGTGCTGGACACGTCGATCGCCAACGTCGCCATCCCGACCATCTCCGGCGACCTCGGCGTTTCGGTCGACGAAGGCACGTGGGTCATCACCGTGTTCGCCGCCGCCAACGCCGTGTCGATTCCGCTAACGGGCTGGCTCACGCAGCGTTTCGGGCAGGTGCGCCTGTTCGTCGCCTCGATTTTCTCGTTCGTGATCGCCTCGTGGCTGTGCGGCATCGCACCGAGCCTGCCGTTCCTGCTCGTCGCGCGCGTGCTGCAGGGCGCCGTGGCCGGTCCGCTGATTCCGCTCTCGCAGGCCATCCTGCTCGGCTCCTGGCCGAAGGACAAGTCGGCCACGGCGCTCGCGTTCTGGGCCATGACGACAACCGTCGGCCCGATCGCCGGCCCGGCGCTGGGCGGCTGGATCACCGACAGCTACAACTGGGCATGGATCTTCTACATCAACATCCCCGTGGGCCTGTTCGCGGGCACTGCCACGTGGCTGATCTACCGCCACCGCGAATCGCCCACGCGCAAGCCGCCCATCGACATCGTGGGGCTCGGTCTCCTTATCGCGTGGGTGGCGTCGCTGCAGATCATGCTCGACAAGGGCAAGGATCTCGACTGGTTCAACTCGCCCGTGATCGTCGGTCTCGGCATCACCGCGCTCGTGAGCTTCGCGTTCTTCCTCGTCTGGGAACTGACCGAGGAGCACCCCATCGTCGACCTGCGGCTCTTCGCGCAGCGCAACTTCCTCGGCGGCACCGTGGCGATCTCGGTTGCCTACGGCGTGTTCTTCGGCAATCTCGTGCTGCTGCCGCAATGGATGCAGGAGTACCTGAACTACCGCTCCGTCGACGCGGGCCTCGTCACCGCGCCGCTCGGCATCTTCGCGGTGATCCTGGCTCCCGTGGTGGGCCGCATCCTGCCGCGCTCGGACGCGCGCATCATCGCGACGATCGCGTTCGTGCTCTTCGCGGGCGTGTTCTTCATGCGCTCGTGGTACGTGATCGAGATCGACACCTTCCATCTCGTGCTGCCCACGCTCCTGCAAGGCATCCCGATGGCGCTCTTCTTCGTGCCGCTCACGGCGATCATCCTCGCGGGCCAGCCGCCCTCGCGCATGCCGGCGGCCGCGGGCCTCTCGAACTTCGTGCGCGTATTCTGCGGCGCGGTGGGCACCTCGATCGCGACGAACGCCTGGAACAACCGCACGATCCTCCATCACGCGCGGCTCACGGAGCAGGCTTCGGTCGACAACCCCGTCTTCCGCCAGTCGATGGAAAACACCCAGACGCTCCTGCATCTGAGCGAGCCCTCCGCGCACGCGCTGTTCGATTTCCAGCTCACGACCCAGGCGGCGATGATGGGCCTGAACGACATCTTCTATATCTCGGCGATCATCTTCCTCGCGATCATCCCGCTCATCTGGGTGACGAAATCCACGCGCGGCGGCGGGGGCGCGGCCGGGGCGCACTGACCTCCGGGCGGTGTTGCGTCGCCGCGGGAATCGCTACAATCGCCGGGGCCGGCGGCCCACCCTGGCCGCGCCCCGCCTTTTTGTTCTGTCCCGCCCATGGATTACCAGCCGATACTCGACGCCATCCACCGCGACCTGCAGCCGTACCTCGGCACGGGCCGCGTCGCCGACTACATTCCCGAACTCGCGCGGGTTCGCGCCGACCACTTCGGCATGGCCATCGTCACCGTCGACGGCCGCGTCTTTCGCACCGGCGACGCCGACGTGCGCTTCTCGATCCAGAGCATCTCCAAGCTGTTCGCCTGCACGCTGGCGTTCCAGCTGCTCGGCGACGCCCTGTGGGAACGCGTGGGCCGAGAGCCTTCGGGCACGGCGTTCAATTCGCTGGTCCAACTCGAAAGCGAGTGCGGCAAGCCGCGCAATCCCTTCATCAACGCGGGCGCCCTTGTCGTCACCGACGTGCTGTGCCGCCGCTTCGTGAAGGCGGAGACCGCGCTCGTCGATTTCATGCGGCGGCTCACGGGTGTCCGCGGGATCGACTACGACCTGCGCGTGGCACAGTCGGAACTCGACCACGCCGAGCGCAACCGCGCGATGGCGCATTTCATCGCGAGCTTCGGCAATCTGGAAATGCCCGCCGACGCCGTGATCGACGCGTACTGCCGCCAGTGCGCGATTTCGATGAACTGCGTGGAACTGGCGAGCGCGGCGCTCTTTCTCGCGAACGGCGGCGTCTCGGCCGCCAGCGGCGAGCACGTGCTGGACGCGAGCTCCGCCAAGCGGCTTTCCGCACTCATGCTGACCTGCGGCACCTATGACGCCGCGGGGGATTTCGTCTATCGCGTGGGGCTGCCCGCGAAGAGCGGCGTGGGCGGCGGCATCGTGGCCGTGCTGCCGGGCGAGTTCGCGGTGTGCGTGTGGTCGCCGGGGCTCGATCCGACGGGGAATTCGCTGGTCGGCACGATGGCTCTGGAATGGCTGACGACGCGCACGGAGCGGTCGATTTTTTGATGCCTGGCCCGCAAGAACGGGCTTCACTCTTTCAAAGAGAAACGGGACGACACCGCTTTCCCGGTGTCCTTCACTCAGGCTGCACCGCTCAGCACCTCGGCAGGAACAGGCAATCCGGCATGCCAACGCCGGATCATTGCCAGGCCTCGCGCCCGCTCGCTATTCCGCACTTCCTACAAGTGCGCTTCCTCATACCGGTCATACCGCTCAGACCATTCGGCCAGCGCTGACAGGATCCCGGGTCCGTCGCCTTCGGGCGTGCCGAGCTCAAGATCCCTCTCCCCCATCCTTCCCTCAAAATTCTCTTTGACAAACACTCTTACGATATATATCTTAAGACATGTTTTAAGACACTAGAGAAGGAGGCGTCATGCGCCATCACCATCATTTCGGCCGCCGCGGCCACGATTTTTTGCGTCACGTATCCCCCATTCACGCCTTCTGGCACGCCATGGGCCGCCATCGCCAGCACGGCGAAGGCCCCGGCGGCTGGGGCGACCGCTTCGGCGGTCCCTTCGGCGGAGGTTTCGGCGGCTTCGGAGACGGCGACGGTTTCGGCCGCGGCCGCAAGTTCACGTCCGAAGACCTGCAGCTCATGTTGCTCGTTTTGCTCGCCGAGCGCCCGAGCCACGGCTACGAGCTCATCAAGGCGCTCGACGCCCGCTCGAACGGCTTCTACAGTCCCAGCCCCGGCATGGTCTACCCGGCCCTCACGTATCTGGAAGAGCTCGGCTATGTGAGCGTCACGCTCGAAGGCAATCGCAAGCAGTACTCACTGTCGCCCGAGGGCCGCACCTACCTCGACGCCAATCGCGAGCGCGCCGAGCTCATTCTCGCCAAGCTCACGCACTTCGGCCGCAAGATGGACGTGATGCGCCGCGCGTTCGCGGGCCAGGACCCGGCCGACGAAACCGAAGGCGGCTGGGTGCGCGAGCTGATCGAAGCGCGCCATGCCCTCAAGCACGCCCTGGTGCGCCGCACGGACGTCTCGCCCGAGGAGCAGCGCCGCATTGCCGCGATCCTCGTGCGCGCCACCCAGGAAATCGAAAACGGCGGCCAAAGCGGCAGCAACGGCAACAACGAACCGGCCGGCGCCTGATCCGCCGCTCAGATCGAGCCAACCCGGCCCGCCCGTCTTCATCGGAGAATCTTTCATGCAGAACCCCTCAACCCTCGAAGTTTTCCGCGTGCGTCATCCGCTGAAGTTCCGGCTGCTGCGCGTCGCGCGCGTCGTACCGCTCTCGCCCGCGCTCGTGCGCGTCACGCTCACGGGCGATCTCGACGATTTCGTCTCGGCCTCGTTCGACGATCACGTGAAGGTGTTTTTCCCGCCCGCCGGCGCCGAAAAGCCGGTGCTGCCGACGCTCGGCCCCGACGGCCCGGTGTTTCCCGAAGGCGAAGAAAACCGCGCGGCCATGCGCGATTACACGCCGCGCCGTTTCGACGCCGAAGCGGGCGAGCTCGATCTCGAGTTCGCGCTCCACGAAGCCGGCCCCGCCACGGCGTGGGCGGCCAACGCGCAGCCGGGGCACTACCTCGGCATCGGCGGACCGCGCGGATCGATGGTGATCCCGACCGGCTTCGACTGGCATCTGCTGATCGGCGACGACACCGCGCTGCCGGCTATCCAGCGGCGTCTCACCGAGCTGCCCGCAGGCGCGCGCGTCGCGGTGGTCGTGGAGGTCGAGAACCGCGCGGCCCGCATCGAACTGCCGACCGAGACCGACCTCTATGCCATCTGGTGCTATCGCGACGAGGCGACATCGGACAATCCGCTGCTCGATGCCGTGGACCAGGTCTGGCTGCCGCCGGGCACGGGCTACGTCTGGGCGGCCGGCGAAGCGGCTGCGATCCGCGCCGTGCGCACGCATCTCGTGAACGATCGCGGCGTGGACAAGAAGCGCATTCGCGCCTCGGCTTACTGGCGGCGCGGCGCGCAGGCGACCCACGAAACCATCGACGACTAGTCGTCGACCCATCCCGGATGCGCGGCGCACTTGCCGCGCATGCTTCTTTCAGGGCAAAGCGAATCCAATGACAACCACGCTCAATCCCCTGCGCGAACGCACGCTGCTCTGGCTGCTCGCGCTGACCCAGTTCACCGTCATCATGGACTTCATGGTGATGATGCCGCTCGGCCCGCAAATCATGCACGCCTTCGCCATCACGCCGGCGCAGTTCGCCACGGCGGTGTCGGCCTATTCGCTGTGCTCGGGGCTTTCGGGTCTCTTCGCGGCAACCTATATCGACCGCTTCGACCGGCGCCGTTTGCTGCAGGTGGCGTATGCGCTCTTCGCGGCGTCCAATCTCGCCTGCGCGCTGGCCGGCAACTTTCATCTGCTGCTCGCGGCGCGCGCGTTTGCCGGCCTCACGGGCGGCGTGCTGGGCTCGATCGTGATGGCTATCGTGAGCGACGTGATTCCTGCGGCACGCCGCGGCGCCGCCACGGGCGTCATCATGACGGCGTTCTCGATTGCGGCGATTGCCGGGGTGCCCGCCGGCGTGCTGTTGGGCGCGCACTTCGGCTGGAGCGCGCCGTTCCTGCTGCTGGTGGTGCTTTCGGCGGGCATCTGGTTCGCGGGCACGCGCATCGTGCCGCCGCTCACGGAACACCTCGGCGAGCGCACGCCGCTCTCGCGCATCCTGCCGCAGCTCTGGAGCCTGCTCACGCTGCCGCGCCACCTCAAGGCGTTCGCGCTGACCTTTACGATGATGGCCGGTCACATGTTCGTGATCCCGTTCATCTCGCCCATGCTCGTCGCGAATCACGGCGTTGCGCCGCAGCAGCTCTCGTGGCTCTACATGGCAGGCGGCGCCGCGACCTTCCTGACGTCGCGCGCGGTGGGACGGCTTGCGGACCGCTACGGCAAGCGCCAGGTCTTCCGCATCATGGCGCTCGTCTCGCTCGCCCCGGTGCTGTTCGTTACGCATCTGCCGCCGGCACTGCCGTTCGTCGGCCTCGTCGCGTTCTTCGCCTTCTTCATGGTCGCGATGTCGGGACGCATGATCCCGATGCAGGCGCTGCTCACGACGATCCCCGAGCCCGCGCGGCGCGGCGCCTTCCTCAGCGCGAACAATGCCGTGCAGGCGCTCGGGATGGGCATTGGCGCATGGGCCGGCGGCCTTCTGCTGGCGAACGGGCCGAACGGCACGATCACGGGCTATGGGTGCAACGGCTGGGTTGCCACGGCGCTGACACTCGTCGCCATTGCCTGGATCGCGCATGTGAAAGGCACCGGCCACGACACGCCGGCGCAAGGCGGCCCCGTGCGGAGCGCCAGCGCGCCGGTTGCCGCCCAGTCGCGTTAGCACCGTGCATCTTGAGAACCCGCGAGACCTGGCCCGCCGTGAAGCCGCCGTTGCGGATATACGGCGCGCAGTCGAGCGGCGCGACGGGCGAAAACACGGCCAGCCCGGCAACGTCGGACGGCTGAGAATGGCAGACAACCGTGCCGGTAATAAGGATTGCCATATCTTGCCGGGCTATCTTTTTGCACCGCATTTACGGCTTTCGGAATACGCTTGTTTCACCTTGACCCACGTCTCGAAACCAAAATGCGAAGCAAGGTCGACGCGGCCTCGCTCCAGGCGCTACGTGAAGGCCTGAAACGAGTCAGCGCTCGCGCTGGACCTGGCACGCTGCCACACGCTTCGCGAGCATGGTATGAAACGCGCGCTTGATCCGCTCCACCGCTTCGGTCTTGTACGGAAACTGCTGGTTGTTGCCGTGAACCAGCATGCTCGCATTGACTTCGAACACCACGATCGCGCCGTCCTGCCCTAGCGAGCAGTCGATGCCGAAGTAGTCGAGGCCGATCGCATTGCGGATGGCGCGCAACGCCTCGCGCTGCGCCGCGCCGAACACGCGCCAGGGATCGTCGAGGAACGCCTGCTCCTCGGCCTGCATCCACGCACTGTCCCCCATGCCGGTGGTGACGTGGTGCACTTTCCATTTGTCGTCGATGGCGAGGTGGTACGGCAGGATCTCGTCGTCGACGAAGACGAAACGATATTTACGGAAATACCCGTCGGCGGACCGGTAGTTCACGAACGGCGTGAGATAGTAGTTCTCAGCAACGTGTTTCGCGAGAAACGCCTGCAGTTGCGCGAGATCCCCCACCTTCTCGAACGCCTCGCCGCCGTGCGAGCCCGCCGGCCTCACGAGCAGCGGAAACGGCGGCACCTCGCCGCCCTGCGCGGCCAGCGCCTGCAACTGCGCCGCCGGATGGAGGCGCGTTTGCGGAACCCGGCAGCCCGGCACGGGTTCGAGACGCCGCGCCACCGATTCGCGGCTCGTCTCGACAATCAGCCGCGGCGGATTGATAACCGGGCTTCCGATCGCCGCAATGAACGCCTCCGCCGGCCCGAGCGATGCCAGCCCCCGATCGACATCGGAAACGAGATTGACAACCACGTCCGCGTAGCCGCGCAAGCGGTCGTAGTCGTAGTCCATGTCCGCCAGCACGGTGATGACGTTGCTTTCGAAGCGCGCGTTCGCCACCAGATACTCGATCGGCGTATTGCCGGCGCCGGGCGCGAAGACGAACAGGGCACGGAAATCCGGCGGTGCGACAGCGGCGGGAATGAGGATCAGCGGCCTGAGTTTCAGCGCGCGGCGGTAGCTCGCCTGGGCGGCTTCGTCCATGCCCAGCGCCTGCTGCAGATTGGCGACGAGGTGGGCGGTGGTGGCATCGTCCGGCGCGTACTCGAGCGCGCGCTCGAAGTGCCGGAGCGAACGCAGCCGGCGGCCCGCGCAGGCCTCGGCCAGACCCAGCTGGCGACAGACCGCGGCCGTGTCGCCCTCGCGGTTCAGGAGCGGCGTGAGACACGCGATGGCTTCGTTGAAGCGGTCGAGCCGGATCAGGAGTTGGGCGAGACCGTAACAGGCGGCCCAATGATCGGGGTCGCCGGCCAGGACTTCACGGTAATGGCCCTCGGCGAGATCGAGACGTCCCTCGCGATGATACGAAGAGGCCAGTTCAAACAAGCGATCGGCAGACATGATGGCAGCGCGCGGCAACGTGATGTGAACCGGTCAACATAGCAGAGCCACGCGCCGCGGAGATCGTGACCCTGATGTGACAGCTTACGGCAGATTACCAGAGCTGCCGCGGGTAATGCCGCGTAACACGAAAACGCGAAGAGCCCGCAATCCGGCGGCTTGACACAAGCGCGACTCGTTTCGGCACTACATTCATGCTCGCGGTTCTCCGCGCGCCGCATGCAGCGGCCCGCACGCTCCTATTCTTCAGACTTGTTCTGCTCTACGAACGAATGCGAAAGAAGCCCAAAGGAGCCTGAATAACCCTTCAGAATCCCGTGCGAAAGCCGATATAGCGATCGGCGTTCGCCCTCATTCTCTCCCGTATCTGCCCCCAATGAAGCTCAGTCGCAAGATTCCTCTCGCCTTCGGTGCCGCACTCACGTTGATGTCGGCTGGCGCGTTTTACGGCATTCACATGCTCAACGAAGCCATCGGCACCTATCGCACCAGCGTGCAGGACAGCGCCGCGAACGAGCGCATGGCGTCGGCTACGCTCGTCGCGTTCAAGCTGCAGGTACAGGAGTGGAAAGACACGCTCCTGCGCGGCAAGGATCCGCAGAAACTCGACCGCTACTGGAGCGCGTTCCAGACACGCGAGAAAACTGTCGACGACCTCGCCGCGAAGCTCGAACAAACGCTTGCGCCAGGCGAGGCCCGCGACCTGATCGAGCAGTTCGCGCAGGCGCACGCGGCCATGGGCCAGGGTTATCGCAAAGGTTTCGACGCATTCAAGGCGGCGGGCTTCGACCCGACCGCCGGCGACACGCAGGTGGCCGGCGTAGACCGCGCGCCTGCCGACCTGCTGGACCGCGCGGCGCAGAAAATCGCCGCCGACAATGCGCAGGTGGCAACGCAAGCCGCCGTGGACGCCGAACGCGCCACGCAGATCAGCGCCGCGCTGATGATCGGCGTGTTCGTGCTTGCGCTCGCGGGCGGCGTCGCCTTCAGCCGGACGGTGACGCGGCCGCTCGGCCGCGCGGTGCGCTTTGCGCATGAAGTCGCGGCCGGCGACCTCTCGACGGATCTGGACGTGAGCGGCGACGACGAAACCGCCGAGCTGCTCGCCACGCTCATGCAGATGCAGGCAAGCCTCGCGCACGTGGTGAACGAAGTGCGCGGCAACGCGATGGGCGTAGCGTCCGCGAGCGCGCAGATCGCGGCCGGCAACCAGAATCTATCGGCGCGCACCGAAGGCCAGGCGGCGTCGCTCGAAGAAACGGCCGCGAGCATGGAAGAACTCACCTCGATCGTGCGCATGAACGCCGAGAACGCGCAGCATGCGAGCGAGCTTGCCGGCACGGCGGCGCAGACCGCCACGCGCGGCGGCGCCGTGATGCACGAAGTGGTCGAAACCATGCGGTCGATCGCCGAAAGTTCGGGCAAGGTGGGCGAGATCATCAGCCTGATCGACGGCATTGCGTTTCAAACCAATATTCTCGCGCTGAACGCCGCCGTGGAAGCGGCGCGCGCGGGCGAACAGGGCCGCGGCTTCGCGGTGGTGGCGGGCGAAGTCCGCACGCTCGCGCAACGCAGCGCCGCCGCGGCGCGCGAAATCAAGGACCTGATCGCCCAGTCGACGCAGCGCGTGGAAGCGGGCTCGTCGCTCGTTGCCGGCGCGGGTCGGATCATCGACGAGATCGTCGGCTCGGTGCACCGCGTAACGGCCATCGTCGGCGAGATTTCGACGGCCTCGCGGGAGCAGACGGCCGGCATCGAGCAGGTGGGGATTGCGGTGACGCAGATGGACGAGGTCACGCAGCAGAACGCCGCGCTCGTGGAGGAAGCCACGGCGGCCACCCACGCGCTTGCCGAGCAGGCCGCGGCGCTGCGCGAGGCGGTCGCCACGTTCCGCCTGCGCGAAGGTCTCGCGGGCTGACGCGGGCGGGACGCCCGCCCTGTCGTCGCTCGCCCGATCAGCCGCGCCGCTGCCGGCGCGCGCGCACCGCGTCGGCCAGCGTCTCCAGCACCGGCTCGGTCTGGGCCCAGCTGATGCAGGCATCCGTGATCGACACGCCGCGCTTGAGCGGCACGCCGGGCTTGAGATCCTGGCGCCCCTCTTCGAGGTGGCTCTCGATCATCACGCCGACAATGCGCTTCTCGCCGTCGGCCAGTTGCGAGGCAATGTCCTGCGCAACGTCGATCTGGCGCTGATGCGCCTTGTTCGAATTCGCATGCGAGCAGTCGATCATCACCTGCTCGCGCAGCCCCGCCTTCGCGAGCGCCTCGCAGCACGCGGCCACCGAGGCGCGGTCGTAGTTCGGCCCCGTCTTGCCGCCGCGCAGGATCACGTGGCAGTCGTCGTTGCCGCGCGTTTCGAAGATCGCGGCCATGCCCATCTTGGTCATGCCCATGAACGCATGGCTCGCGCGCGCCGCGACGATGGCGTCGGCGGCCACCTGCACGCCGCCGTCGGTGCCGTTCTTGAAGCCGATCGGGCACGAAAGACCCGAGGCGAGCTGCCGGTGGCTCTGGCTCTCCGTCGTGCGCGCGCCGATCGCGCCCCAGGCGACGAGGTCGGCGATGTACTGCGGGCTCAGCAGGTCGAGGAATTCGGTGGCGGTCGGCAGGCCGAGCGCGTTGATGTCGAGCAGCAGTTGCCGCGCGGCGCGCAGGCCCTCGTTGATGCGGAAGCTGCCGTCAAGGCGCGGGTCGTTGATGTAGCCCTTCCAGCCCACTGTGGTGCGCGGCTTTTCGAAGTAGACGCGCATCACCACGAGCAGCTCGTCCTTCAGCGCGTCGGCCTTCGCCTTCAGCAGCCTGGCGTATTCGAGCGCCTGATCGTGGTCGTGGATCGAGCACGGCCCCACGACGATCACGAGGCGGTCGTCGCGATGCTTGAGCACCTCGGCAATCTGCGCGCGGCTCGTTTCCACGAGGGTCTGGATCTGTGCCGGCACCGGCAGCTCGTCGAGCAGCAGGGCCGGCGAAATGAGCGGACGCACGGCGCCGATGCGCGTGTCGTCGATGCGGGTGGAGTCTTCGGTGGCGTCGGCAAAGCCGACTTCCTGGTCGTGCTGCGGATTGTCGATGCGGCTCAAGATGCGTTCTCCGGTCCCACGCGAGAGGTATTGCGGGGTCTGGCAGGATTATCGCATCAAGGCCGCCTCGGGCCTCAGGAGGCGGCCCCCATGGGATAGCGCTTGCCGCGCAGGCGCTGCGCGATGCGCACGAGCCCCTTCCACTGCTGCGCCCACACACCGCCGCCGTAGTCGAGCCCCTGGCCTTGCGGCACGGGCAGCTGGTCGCGGATGCCGGTAGGCTCGACTTCCTTGTTCCACGAAGCCGTGCGGAACAGCACGTCCCACCACGGGAACACCACGCCGAAGTTGCAGCCGTAGCGCGTGCCCTCGTGGCCGTAGCCCACTGCATGGTGGCGGCGATGGAAGGCGGGGCTCACGAGGAGGCGGTCGAGCCCCCAGCCGAACGGCAGCCGTGCATTGACGTGCTGCACGCTCTGCATGAAATTGCCCACCGCGACGAGCACGACATACTGCGCGGGCTGCACGCCGATGAAGAGCGAGATGGCCGCGAAGAACGCCGCGTTGATGATGTCGTCGAGGAAGTGGTTGCGGTCGTCGCACCACAGCGACATCTGCCGCTGGCTGTGGTGAACCGCGTGCAATTCCCACCACACGCCGAAGCGGTGCTGCCAGCGGTGATACCAGTACCCCGCGAAGTCGAGCACGATGAAGTAGATCAGGAACGACACGATCGGCTTGTCGGTGACGCCGGGCCACAGGCTGTCGACGTCGATGTTCGGAATGTCGTAGATCGCCATCAGGCTCTGCCAGTGATTGAACGCCGGCTGGAACAGGAAGAAGAACACGATGTTCAGAATGCCGAGCTTGGCGATCCACGTGTACCAGACGTCCGCGCGCAGCGCCTTGCGGTCGGCCCAGGGCTCGATGGGCCGCAGCGCCTCCAGCGGGCGCAGCAGCGCATAGGTCACGACGATTTCGAGCACGCCGATGATCATCCAGTAGAGTGCGTCGTAAGTGTCGTCGTCATAGCCCATCAGACCGACCTTGTAGAAGATCGGCTGGAACACGTCGACATAAAGCAGCGTCTGCAGCCACGAAATGCCGTTGTCGAGCTGCGAGATCAGGGTGTCGATCATCAATTCCCTCGGAAAAGTGCCTTGAGGTTCGCTTTCAGCGCGCCTGGTCCAGCGCTTAGCTTAGTCCGGATTCGGCGCGTAGACCGGCGCGCTGTTCGCGAAATAGATGCCGTGCGGCGAGCGGCCCACGGCGATCGTGTCGATCAGCTTGCGCGTCGTGAGGTCGATGACCCCCACGTGCTTCGCGAAGCGGAACGTTACCCACAGATAGCGTTTGTCGGCGGAAAGTTCCATGTCGTCGGGACCGGGGCGCAGGCCCGTGATGTCGGCGACTTTCGTGAGCGTCGTGTAGTCGAGAATGCTGATCGTGCTATCCACGCGGTTCGACACGGCCACATGTTTGCCGTCGTCGAGATTGCGGAAGTTGTGCGCGCCGCGGCCGGTCTGGATGCGCTTCACGACCGTGCGGCTGTGCAGGTCCACCACGGCCACGTCGTCCTCGCCCGTCATGCCGACGAGCAGGTACTTGTCGCCGGGCGTCATCCACAAGCCTGCGGGCGTGTTGCCCACGTGCAGCTTCCAGGCCACCGTCTGCGTCGGCAGGTCGATCGCGGCGAGTTCGCCCGTGTCTTGCAGCGTGACGAAGGCGGTCTTGCTGTCCGACGAGAAATTGATGTGGCTAGGCGTCTTCGCGAGCGGAATGCGCTTCACGAGCGTGACATCCTGGCCGTTGTAGCTGTAGATGTCCACGCGGTCGAGGCGCAGGCCCGCCGTCACGAACCACTTGTGGTCGGGCGAAAAGCCGAGCTGGTAAGGGTCTTCGATGCCCTCCACGCGGCGCTGCACCTTGCCCGTGTGCGGGTCGACGAAAATCAGGTCGTTCGAAACCGAATCGGCGACGATCAGCGACTTGCCGTCGGGCGTGATCATCAGGTGGTGCGGCTCCTTGCCGGTGGGCTCGGTGCCCACCACGGTGCGGCTCGCTTCGTCGATGAGCGAAAGCTGCGCCTCGCCGGAGTCGAGCACGATGACCCGGTCGTTGGCACTACTGTCTGCGTGAGCGAGCGAGCCCCATGCGAGGCCGCCCATCAGCAGTGCGGCCGCGCCATGAGCTTTGAGGCGGGCTTTCGTAAAGGAAATGATCGGGAATTCAGGCATTTCGTAAGAGAAAGAGGCTGATGGAAGCGCGCCGGGGCGGTTTGTGCTGAGATAGCGACATGCGCCGGCGCGTGAGCGCGAAAGATTGTCTCCTTAACGCGCGAGCGCCGCAATCCGATGACGCGCGTTCCCCCGCGCGGCGTTCTGCCCCCAACTTCGAGGAGCGCGCATGGACCATCGCACCCGCGAAGACCACCTGCCCGACGGCCTCACGAAGAGCACGGCCGCCGCCGTGCGCGAGGCGCTGGAGGGACGCCGCCGCGGCGCGGCATTGCTGCTGCCGCTTGCGGGGCCGGCCGTGGTGGTGTCGGTGGCGTACATGGACCCCGGCAATTTCGCGACCAACATCCAGGCGGGCGCGCGCTACGGTTATGCGCTGTTGTGGGTCGTGCTGCTCGCGAACGGGGTGGCCATGCTGTTTCAGGGACTTTCCGCGAAGCTCGGCATCGTCACGGGGCGCAATCTCGCCGAGCTGTGCCGCGAGCGTCTGCCCGCGCCGCTCGTCTGGGCGATGTGGGGCGTGAGCGAAATCGCGGCAATGGCGACGGATCTCGCCGAATTCCTCGGTGGCGCGATCGGCCTCTCGCTGCTCTTTCATCTGCCGCTCATGGCGGGCATGGTCGTCACGGCAATCGTCACCTATGTCCTGCTGCTGTTCGAGCGCGCGGGTTTCCGGCCGCTCGAGCTCGTGATCGGCGGGCTCGTCGGCATCATCGGGCTGTGCTATCTGCTGGAGCTCTTCATCGCGCCCATCGCCTGGCCCAGCGTGTTTCGCCACCTCGCCGCGCCGCGCCTGCCCGACGCGCAGGCCGTGACGATCGCCGTGGGCATCATCGGCGCGACGGTCATGCCGCACGCCCTCTTCCTGCATTCGGGCCTCACCCAGGCGCGCGTGCCGCCGCGCAACGACCTCGAACGCACGCGCCTCGTGCGCTTTTCCAACATCGAGGTGGTGATCGCGCTGTCGCTCGCCGGCCTCATCAACATGGCCATGGTCATCATGGCCTCGGGCGCCTTCCATGCGGGCCATCCGGACGTCGCCGAGATCGAAAGCGCCTACCGCACGCTCGCCCCGCTGCTCGGCATGGGCGCGGCCGGCATCTTTCTGCTTTCGCTGATCGCCTCGGGCATTTCGAGCTCGGTCGTGGGCACGCTCGCGGGGCAGATGATCATGCAGGGCTTCGTCGGCTTCCAGATTCCGCTCTGGCTGCGCCGCGTCGTGACCATGGTGCCGAGCTTCGCCGTGGTCGGCTTCGGCGTGAACGCCACCCAGGCGCTCGTCATGAGCCAGGTCGTGCTGAGCCTCGCGCTGCCCGTGCCCATGATCGCCCTCGTCTGGCTCACGAGCCGCGCCGACTTGATGGGGCCGCATCGTAACCGCACCTTCACGGTCTGGCTCGCCGTGGCCGGCGCGGCCGCCGTGCTCGCGCTCAACGCGATCCTGCTCGCCCAGACCTTCGGCATGACGGTGCCCGGCTTGCCGGGACCGGGCTGAGGCGATCTTCAGCGTGCAAAGTCGCGCGAAACCATGCACCATAAGCTTTTTCGCCGCGCCGGGCCGAACTCCGGGCGCGGTTTTTTCCGCAACCGGCGCGCCCCGCGCGCCCGATAAGCGCCGCAAGGCGCCTTATTCCCTTTGCCCACCAGCGACCTGCCATGACGAATCAGACTGCCCAAGCCGCGCCCGACCAGCCCGTCGACATGATCATCTTCGGCGGCGGCGGCGATCTGGCTGCACGCAAACTGCTGCCCGCCCTCTACATGGCGCACCTGCACCGCAACCTGCCGCCCGAAACGCGCATCATCGCGGTGGGCCGCAAGGACTGGAGCATCGATCAGTACCGCGCCTTCATGAACGAGCAGTCGCGTCCGTTCATCGACGCCAAGGCCTTCGACGCCGCCGCCTGGGACCGCTTCCTCGGTCTGTTCCAGTACGTGATCATCGACGTCAACCTGGCCGAGGACTATGCCCGGCTCAAATCGGCCTCGCGCGCCGAGGCGATACGCGTGTTCTATCTCTCGACCTCGCCGGAACTCTTCACGACGATCTGCGACAACCTCACGTCGGCGGGCCTCGTGGACGAACGTTCGCGCGTCGTGCTGGAAAAGCCGCTGGGCCACGACCTCGCTTCGGCCCAGGAAATCAACGAATCGGTGGGCCGTCATTTCGCCGAGCCGCAGATCTATCGCATCGACCACTATCTGGGCAAGGAAACGGTGCAGAACCTGATGGTGCTGCGCTTCGGCAATCCGATCTTCGGGCCGCTGTGGCAGGCGCCGTATATCCGCAGCGTGCAGATCACGGTGGCGGAGACGGTGGGCGTGGGCAGCCGCGCGGGCTTCTACGACCACACGGGCGCGCTGCGCGACATGGTGCAGAACCACCTGCTGCAACTCTTGTGCATCGTGGCCATGGAGCCGCCCGTCTCGCTCGACGCGGACGCCGTGCGCGACGAAAAGCTCAAGGTGCTGCGTTCGCTGCGCCCGATGACGCTGGCCGACATCGCGCGCGACACGGTGCGCGGCCAGTACGCGGCGGGCGCCGTGGACGGCAAGCCCGTGAAGGGCTACCTGGAAGAGGACAACGTGCCGGCCAACAGCCGCGCGGAAACCTTCGTCGCGCTGCGCGCCCACATCAACAACTGGCGCTGGGCCAACGTGCCGTTCTTTCTGCGCACGGGCAAGCGCATGCAGAAGCGCCAGTCGGAGATCGTCATCGAGTTCGCCGACCTGCCGTTCTCGATCTTCCCGAGCGGCCCGCGCAACTACGGCAACCGCCTCGTGATCCAGCTTCAGCCCGAAGAGTCGATCCAGTTGCAGATGCTCGCCAAGGAGCCGGGCAGCGGCATGAACATGCTGCCGGTGAGCCTGAATCTGGACCTGCAGCAGGCCATTCCCGAGCGCCGCGCGGAAGCCTACGAGCGCCTCCTGATCGACGTGATCCGCGGCCGCCTCACGCACTTCATGCGCCGCGACGAACTGGAAGCGGCGTGGTCGTGGGTCGAGCCGATCCTCTCCGGCTGGGAAGAGCTGGGCGACCGGCCGCGCAGCTACACGGCGGGGACGTTCGGCCCGGCGGCGTCTTCGGCGCTGCTGGCGCGCGAAGGCATGTCGTGGGCCGAAGAGGCCTGAGCCGCTGAGATGTAACGGCGCCGCCCGCCTGTTTCGCGGCGCGGCGCCAGTCGAAACGCCTCAGACCCTCGTAGCCATGCGCGCGCGCATCATCGCTTCGAACGCCTCCGCGATCTGCTGCACGTAGACGTTCTTGTGCGCGAGTTCGCCGTCAGGGCGCTCGCGATGCACGAGCATGGTCGCGTTCGCCTCGAACACGAAAACGCTGCCATCGGGCAGCACCGTGAAATCCACGCCCGCGTAGTCGAGATCGAGGCGCCGGCCGATGGCGGCGATCGCCGCCGCGCCGCGCTCGCCGAGCGCCGCAACGGGATCGGCAAGAAAGCGCGCCTCTTCTTCGAGCTTCCGGCGCACGCCCTCCATCTCCGCGGAAAAGTAATGCACCATCCAGTGCGGCGAAATCGCGAGATGGTACGGATACGGCACGCGATCCACGAAGGCAATACGGTATTTGCGGCATGAACCGTCGGCGTCGCGCGTGTCGCGAAACGCGCTGACGTAGAACGAGCCCGTTTGCGCGGCGAGCGCGGCTTCGAGCTGGGCCTCGGTGTCGCAACGCACGAGCCCTTCGCCGCCATGCGTCGCGACGGGCCTCACGAGCAGCGGCAGGCGCAGGCCCGCCGCGGCTATGCGCTGCCGCGAGTTGGCGTGCGCTTTGTCCGACGCTGTGTCGTCCGTTGGCCGCGCAAGATCGACGCGTATGCACGGCGCAGTCCGCACATCCTGCAAACCCTGCAGCAACGCCGGCAACCGGTCGCGACGCGTTTCGGCAACGCGTTCCGGCACGTTGAGCAACGGGCGCGTGCAGGTTTGCGCGAACTGCGCGATGCGCGCAAGAAGCGGTTCCGCAATGTCGGGATCGCCCACCGCGTTGAACACGAGATCGAACGGCGGCAGGCCCGCGTCCTCTGCGGGCGGCGCATAGTCGACGGCGTATTTGATGCGTCCGTTGTGCGGCGTGGGCACGAGCAGGTCGAACGGCACGTTGCCCGACGAACGGCCCGCGCACAGCAACAGCACCCGGCGCGACGGCTGCCCCGACGTTTCCACGTAGACGCGCTGCAACGCATAAGCGCGCTCGCGGCAGCGCTGGGCATGATCGTCATTCCCCGCCTTCGCGTGGATCGCCGCGAGGTTTTGCCAGGCGGCGGCCTGCCCGGCGTCGAGACCGAGCGCAAGCTCATACCAGCGCCGGGCGCGCGCATGATCGCCCTTCATGAAGTAGCCGGTCGCGACCATGCCGACGCGCTGGGCGCCCTCGCCAACGATGCCCGCCTTACAGGATTCGAGCGCCTCGGCGGCGATCAGATGCGCGAGCGCGCCCAGTTCGTCGCCGCTCGCGCGTGCGCTCTGCGCCGCTTCGCGCAGCAGCGCGGGCGTGTCCGTGAGGTCCGGAAGCAGCTCGCCGGTCACGGCCGGAAGAGATCGAGCCCAGCGAACGCCACCACGCCGCTCAGCACGATCATGGGAACCGAATGACGACCGAGAAACAAAATGGCTGCCGCGAGCCAGCTGGAAATGAAGAAAGCGCCGATGCGCCGCATGATGAAACTCCGTTACCCTTGATGCGCTGTTGCGCTCAGCCTAGCGTCGTACGCGCGCTGCGCAGCCGCGTGACGGTCTCCACGAACACGTCGCCGCCCAGCGTGCGCTTGAGACGCCCCGTGACGGCCGCGCTCGCGCCGTTGAGCGCCTCGCGTATCGCGAGCGCCTGCGCGGTGGGGACGATCGCCACCTCCCGCCCGTCGCCTTCGGTGCGGCGGCGCTCCACGTAGCCGCGCGCTTCGAGGCCGTCGAGCACGCGCGTAGCCGTGGGCCGTGCAATCGAAAGCAGGTCGGCCAGTTCGCGCTGAAGCAGGCCCGGACGCTCCATCACCGCGCGCAGCATGAAACCCTGCGGCGGCGTGAGATCGAAGCGCTCGAAGGCATCGGCCCATTCACGCTCGAGCCGCCGCGCGAGCGCCGACGTGTTGAAGTAGAGACACTGGTCGAACATGCACGAAGCATACCCTGCTATCGTTAGCTATGCAACCATTTTCGCGCCGGGTCTCGGCATTCCTCGGCGTTTACACCGTCTAGCGCGGCGCACGGAAAAAATGGTACCCAATGAGGGGACGCGCGGCGCCTGACCGCCGCCCTTCGTTCTCCGAGGAAAACCGCCATCGTGACCCCGCCTCTGGAAGCCGCCGACGCCCCCGCGTGGGTGCCCTCGCCCGACACCGTCGCCCGCGCGCGCGTCACCGAATTCACGCAGTGGCTCGCACGCGAGCGCGGCCTGGCGTTCGACGGCTACGACGCGCTATGGCGCTGGTCCGTCGATGATCTCGACGGCTTCTGGTCGGCGCTGTGGGACTGGGCCGACCTGCGCTCGGCCACGCCGCGCGGCAAGCCGCTCGAAAACGCCTCGATGCCCGGCGCGCGCTGGTTTCCGGGCGCCACCCTCAATTACGTCGAACAGGCCTTCCGCCACGCCACGCCCGCGCGCCCCGCCATCGTCTGGCGCAACGAGGCCGGCGAGCACGGCGAACTCGGCTGGGCCGAACTCGAGCGCCAGGTGGCCGCGCTCGCCGCCGCCCTGCGGCAGATGGGCGTGAAGCGCGGCGATCGCGTCGCCGCCTTCATGCCGAACATCCCGCACACCATCGTGGCATTCCTCGCCGCCGCGAGCCTCGGCGCGATCTGGTCGGTCTGCTCGCCCGACATGGGACGGCTGGCCGTGCTCGACCGCTTCCGCCAGATCGAACCCACTGTGCTGATCGCCGTCGACGGCTACCGTTACGGCGGCAAGCCGCACGACCGCCGCGCGCTGCTGGGCGAGCTGCTGGCCGAACTGCCATGCGTGCGCCATGTCGTGCTCGTGCCGTATCTTGACACCGAGCACGATCCCAAGGCCGACGCGGCCGGGATCGTGCGCGGCAACGGTGCGCAAGGCCACGCCTGGGCGGACGCCATCGCCGGCGACGCGGCGCTCGCGCCCGAGCCCGTCCCCTTCGACCAACCGCTCTGGATCGTCTACTCGTCGGGCACGACGGGGCTGCCCAAGCCCATCGTCCATTCGCACGGCGGCATCATGCTCGAGCAGGTCAAGATCGCCGCGCTGCACCTCGACCTGCGGCCCGGCGACCGCTTCAACTGGTTCTCCAGCACGGGCTGGATCATGTGGAACTGCCAGGTGGCCGGCCTGCTCGTGGGCGCCACGCTGTGCCTCTACGACGGCAACCCCGGCTACCCCGACATGGGCGCGCTATGGCGCTTCGTCGGCGACGCGCGGGCCAACTTCTTCGGCGCGGGCGCCGCCTTCTTCCAGGCCTGCCTGAAGGCGGGCGTCGAACCTCGGCAGGAATCCGAACTATCGGCCCTGCGCGCGGTCGGCTCGACCGGTTCGCCGCTCCCGGCAGAAGGCTATCGCTGGATCCTCGATCATGTCGGCGACGTATGGATCGCCGCGATTTCCGGCGGCACCGACTTTGCCGGCTGTTTCGTGGCGGGCGTGCCCACGCTGCCCGTGCGGCTCGGCGAAATGCAGTGCCGGTGCCTGGGCGCCCGCGTCGAAGCATTCGACGACGCGGGCCGGCCGCTCATCGACGAAGTGGGCGAGCTCGTCTGCACGGCGCCCATGCCTTCAATGCCGCTCTACTTCTGGAACGACGCCGGCGACACGCGCTATCGCGACAGCTACTTCGACGTCTGGCCCGGCATCTGGCGCCACGGCGACTGGGTGCGCATCACGGAACGCGGCGGCGCGATCATCTATGGCCGCTCCGACGCAACAATCAACCGCCACGGCATCCGCATGGGCACGAGCGAGCTGTATCGCGCGGTGGAGGACTTGCCCGAGATACTCGACAGCCTCGTCGCCGATCTCGAGTACCTGGGGCGCGAATCGTACATGCCGCTCTTCGTCGTGCTGCGCGAGGGCGCCGTGCTCACGCCCGAGCTGAAGGCGGCGATACGCGAGCGCATCAAGGTCGCGCTCTCGGCACGGCACGTGCCCGACGACGTGTTCCAGATCGACGCGGTGCCGCGCACGCTCTCGGGCAAGAAGATGGAGTTGCCCATCAAGAAGCTCTTGCTGGGGCAGCCGCTCGAAAAGGTCGCGAATCCGGGGACGATGGCCAACCCCGAATCGCTCGCCTGGTTCAGCGAGTTCGCGCGCGAGCTGGCGGCGCGTGGCGGACCCGGCAAACCTGCCGCTTAGCGCTGCCCTCGTGCCTGGCTTTTGGGCCTCGCCAAAGGCCTTGCTCAGGGCGTCGATCATGGCCGTTATTCCGCTATCGGACCCCGGACCTTCGGCGGAAAACGCCCCAGCGTGTAAACTGTCAGGTTTTTGTCTCCCGCAGGTATGGTTCAAGCCCCCCTGCAAGCGGCACTGAGCGGTCCGACCCTCGTTCGCCTGCTTGCTCGTCTGGCCGAAGCCGACGTATCCGAACCGCAGGCGTCCCTCGCCGACCGTCTGAGCCAGTGGCTCGGCTGGACCGACGCGATCGCGCTCTCGACCGCGCTGAGCGCCTCGCCGAACGCCCCGCCGGACCCGTCTCGCGCGGGCGTGGCGCAGGCGCTCGACCGCGAGGATGCCGCGCTCGTCGTGACGGCGCGCAGCGCGCTCACGAAGATGATCACGCGCGCGTGCGCCCCGGCCAACGCGCGGCGCGGCGCGCGCGAAACCGCCGAAGCCCCGGCGCCTGCCGACTTCGCCGAGTTCCGCCAGGACTATCTGTCGATCCAGCAGGCCATGGAGACGGAAATCGGCCAGTTGCGCAAGCGCCTGCGCGCGCTGCTCGCGGCGCGCACGCCAGCGCTCGCGCGCCTCGCGGCCGTGGACGCGATCATGGAGCGCTCGCTCGGCGCGCGCGAACAGCGCCTGCTGGCCTCGGTCCCCGCGCTGCTGGCGACGCACTTCGAGCGCCTGCGCCGCGCCGCGCAGCAGGCGCCCGACGAGGCGCCGGCCGCATCCGGCGCATGGCTTGCCGCGTTCCGCAAGGAAATGCAGAGCGTGCTGCTCGCCGAACTCGACATCCGGTTCCAACCGGTGCAAGGGCTGCTCGCGGCCCTTCGCGCCCGCTAATTCAGCTCCTCATGTCCCGACTTCGTATCGATCTCGTTGTATTCCTCGCAGGTCTCGCCGCCGTCTGCTGGATCGGCTTCGGCTATGTCGCCGGCGCCAATCTGCTCGCGCTCGCCGTCACCTTGTTGATCGGCGCTTGCTACCTCGCGGGCGCGTTCGAGCTATGGCGCTACCGCCAGGCCACGTCCGCCCTCGACGCCGCGCTCGCGGAGCTGGCCACGCCGCCCGCGAAGCTCGGCCTCTGGCTCGACCGGCTGCCCGCCGGCCTGCGCGGCGCGGTGCGCCTGCGCGTGGAAAGCGAACGCACGGCATTGCCCGGCCCCGCGCTCACGCCCTACCTGGTCGGCCTGCTCGTGCTGCTGGGCATGTTCGGCACGCTGCTCGGCATGGTCGCCACGCTCAAGGGCACCGGAACCGCGCTGGAAGGCTCGACCGACCTCGTCGCGATCCGCGCCTCGCTCGCCGCGCCGGTCAAGGGGCTCGCATTCGCCTTCGGCACCTCGATCGCGGGCGTCGCCACCTCGGCGATGCTGGGGCTGCTTTCGGCGCTCTGCCGGCGCGAACGCGGCGAAGCCGCCCAGCGGCTCGATGCGAAGATCGAGACCACCTTGCATGTCTTTTCGAACGCGCACCGCCGCGAGGCAGGCTACGCGCTGATGCAGCGCCAGGCCGAGGCGATGCCGGTCCTCGTCGATCGTCTGCACACCGTCATGCAGACCATCGAACAGCAAAGCCTCGCCATGAACGAACGGCAGATCGCGAGCCAGGCGGCCTTTCTCGGCAAGGCCGAAGCCACCTGGACAGCGCTCGCCGCCTCTGTCGCGCGCTCGCTTCAGGACAGCGCGGCCGGCAGCGCGCGCGCCGCGAGCGCGGCGGTCCTGCCCGCCGTGGAAGCCACGCTCGCGAAGCTCGAGGACGAAGCCGCGGCGCTGCACGGGGCGGTCACGCAAGCGGTCGAGCGCCAGCTGAATACGATCACGTCGAGCCTCGAAGCGTCGACGGCAACGTTCAAGGCCGAGACCCGCGCCTTGCACGAGACCGTCGCTCAGGCAGTGGAACGCCAGTTGAGCACCGTCACGGCGGGCTTCGACGCCACGACGGCCACCCTCAAGGACCAGACCGCCTCGCTGCACGAAACCGTGACGCAGTCGGTCGAGCGCCAGCTAACCGGCATCACGTCCGGCCTCGAAACCACGTCGGCCGCGCTCTCGACGCAATGGCACGAAGCGCTCGCGCAGCATCGCCAGTTGAACGAAACATCGGCAGAGAACCTGCGTGCTTCGCTTGACCGCTACGCCGACGCCTTCGAGCAACGCTCGGCTCAGCTGCTCGATAACGTCGCCACGCGCCTCGGCACGAGCGCGGACGCCGTCGCGCAAACCTGGAACGCCGCGCTCGAACACCATTCGCGCGTAAGCGGACAGCTCGCCGAGGATCACCAGCAAGCCCTCGCCGCCGCGGCCGCGCAGTACGAACAGCACACGGCCGCGCTGCTCCGGGCGGCGGACGAGTCGCACGCCGGTCTCGAGACCAGGCTCACCGCGCGCGAAGCCCAGCGCCTCGACGCCTGGCGCGAGAGCATCGCCGCCATGACGGCGACGCTGCGCGCCCAATGGGACGAAGCGCTCGCCCAGACCGCGAGCCGCCAGCAGGCGATCTGCGAGACGCTCGAACATACCGCCGGCGAAGTCGCGGCCAGCGCCGCGGCCCACTCGCGCGAGACGATCGCCGAAATCGCCCGCCTCGTCGAGGCTGCTTCCGAAGCGCCGCGCGCCGCCGCCGACGTCATCGCCGAACTGCGCCAGAAGCTCTCGGACAGCATGGTTCACGACACCGCGATGCTGGAGGAGCGCAACCGCCTGCTCGCCACGCTCGAAACGCTGCTCGCCGCCGTGAATCACGCCTCGACCGAACAGCGCGGCGCCATCGATTCGCTCGTGACGACCTCGTCCGACCTGCTCGAACGCGTGGGCGCGCGCTTCACCGAGCGCGTCGAAACCGGCACGGGCCGGCTCGACGGCGTCGCCGCGCAGGTGGCGAGCGGCGCGACCGAAGTGGCAAGTCTCGGCGACGCCTTCGGCGCGGCCGTGCAGTCCTTCGGCACATCGAACGAAACGCTCGTGGCGCAGCTGCAGCGCATCGAGGCCGCGCTCGACAAATCCCTCGCGCGCAGCGACGAACAGCTCGCCTACTACGTCACGCAAGCGCGCGAAGTGATCGATTTGAGCCTGCTCTCGCAGAAGCAGATCATGGAAGAGCTGCAGCAGCTGGCGGGTCAACGCACCGAAGCAGGAGCCGACACCGCATGAGCGAGGACTTCATCGACGGCGGCGCGGAGCCGGCCACGCCGGTCTGGGCCGCGTTCAGCGACCTGATGACGGTGCTGCTGGGCGCGTTCGTGCTGATCCTGGTCGCCGTGATCGGCGTGCAGCTCGAGCTTTCGACGAAGCTCGACCAGGCCGTCAAGGAGCGCCAGCTCGAAGCCCAACGCCGCAAGACGCTCGAACAGGCGCTGGCCGGCCCGCTCGCGGCCGGGCGCATCACGCTCGTCAACGGCCGCATCGGCATTAGCGGCAACGTCCTGTTCGCGCTGAACTCCGATCAGCTGCAACCCGAGGGCCGCCAGTTGCTGCAGAGCCTGGCCGGTCCGCTCGCGACCTACCTCAAGGCGCACGACGAGATCCTGATGGTGAGCGGCTTTGCCGACGACCAGCAGGTGCGCGCCGGCAACCGGCGCTTCGCCGACAACTGGGAGCTCTCGGCGCAGCGCGCGCTGACCGTGACGCGCGCCTTCATCGAAGAAGGCGTGCCCGCTTCGTCGGTATTTGCGGCGGCATTCGGATCGGAACAGCCCGTGAGCTCGAACGCCGACGCGGCGGGGCGCGCCAGGAACCGGCGCGTCGAGATCGCGCCCGTCCCGCGCTCGACGGCCGCCGGCGGTGAACGCGGTGAGTGAGGGCCCGACACCGCTGCCGACGCAGCTCGACGCATGGCGCGAGCGCGGCGCCGACCGGCTCGATCCCACGCGCTTTCGCGCGATCGAGGCGCTCGCGCTTCGCGCGGAACGCCACGGCGGCGAAGCGCGCCGTCTGCTCGATGCCAGGCTCTCCGAACTGATGACGGAATATGCGGCGCTCGCCGACGGCACGGACGCGGCGCGCACCTCGCTGCACTCGCCGCGAAGCACGCGCGGCGCGCTGGGCGAACTGGTCGACTACCTCGCGAGCCAGCCGCGCGACGCCGGCAGCGCGGGAGCCCGCGACGCGAACGGGCCGACCGTTGCGCCCGAACTGCTCGACTACTTTCGGGCCACCTGGGCCCGCGTGCGCACGGGCCAGCAATTGCGTGTCGCCGAAATCCTCGTGCCGCAGAACGCCGGCCCGCTCAATTCGAGCAGCCTCGTGCACCGCGCACTCTCGCTCATGCGCGAGCTTTCGCCGGGCTACCTGCAGCAGTTCCTTACCTACGCGGATGCGCTCTCGTGGCTCGAGCAGCTCAATGCCGGCGGCACGGCCCCGGCCAGGGAAGCGCCGCGCGCCGCGAGCGCGAAAAAAGGCACGCGCGGCAAGGCGCGTTAACCCCCGCACCCGCACGCAAGACGGCCTATCGCGTGCATTATTCCGTCCAGGCCACGGCGCGCGCATACGGGAAAAACAAAAAAGAACGAGCGCACGAAAACGTATCGCATCCGCTATGATGCGAAAAAAGCCGCCATGGTCCAGCGGTCGCCCAACCGATTACGGAGACATCCATGCAGATGCGTTGTTTTTGCGTGACCCGCCACGGCCAGCCGCTCGAACTGATGCACGAGGAGATTCCCCAGCCGCGCGGCACCGAAGTGCTCGTGCGCGTGAAGGCCGCCGGCCTGTGCCACTCCGACCTGCATCTCTGGGAGGGCTACTACGATCTGGGCGGCGGCAAGAAGCTCTCGCTCGCCGACCGCGGCATCAAGCTGCCGCTCACGCCCAGCCACGAGATCTGCGGCGAGGTGGTGGCCGCGGGGCCGGACGCCGGCCCCGTGCAGACCGGCATGGTGGCGGTCGTGCATCCGTGGATCGGCTGCGGCCAGTGCGCCGCCTGCCTGCGCGGCGAAGAAAACATCTGCGTGAAGCCGCAGTCGCTCGGCGTCATGCGCGCCGGCGGCTTCGCCGACTACGTGATCGTGCCGCACCCGCGCTATCTCGTCGATCTCGGCGGCCTCGATCCGGTCAAGGCCGCACCGCTCGCCTGCGCGGGCGTGACGACCTATTCGGCCATCCGCAAATTCGGCGGGCGCATCCATGAAACGCCCGTGGTGGTGATCGGCGCGGGCGGCCTCGGCCTCATGGCGATCGAAGTCCTCAAGGCGCTGGGCGGCAAAGGCGCGATCGTCGTGGACGTCGACGCCGGCAAACGCGAAGCCGCGCTGAAGGAAGGGGCGCTCGCGGCCATCGACGCACGCGCGCCCGACGCCGCCACCCAGATCGCCCAGGCCGTGGGCGGCGGCGCGCGCGCGGTGCTCGACCTCGTTGGCGCGACGTCCACCGTGACGCTCGCGCTCGACTCCAGCGCGCGCGGCGGCCACGTGGTGATCGTGGGCCTCATGGGCGGCGACATCACGCTCGCGCTGCCGATCATCCCGATGCGGCCGCTGCGCATCGAAGGCAGCTATGTCGGCACGCTGCCCGAACTGCGCGAGCTCGTTGCGCTGATGCGTGACGGCAAGGTTCGTCCCGCACCGGTGACGAGCCGGCCGCTCACCGAGGTCAACGCCGCACTGCTTGCCCTCCAGGAGGGCAAGGTGGTGGGGCGGCAAGTGCTGATTCCGTGAGCACACGGGAAAATCGTTCGCATCCCTGATCGACTGGCCGCGGTGCGCCTGCAAGGCGCGCCCGCGGCGCTCAAAAACGCTAGTCCCACATGTTGCGAAACGCCACGGCCGCGATCACGGGCACGCAGAGAATCAGCGGAATCGCGAAATAAGGCATCTCCCGGTCGACGACCCAGCTATAGATCAGCCAGCCGATGCCGGCGCCGAGCGTGGCGATGCCCACCAGCGCCGTGAGGGTATTGAGGACCCAGGTAGGCGGCCGCTTGCGTTTGGGTTCGTTTTTCGGTGCGGGTTTCATCTGACGCGCGATGACAGGGTGGGCTGGATCTGGAGGTCCGGTAACGCTTATTTTACTCCGCGCGCCTCGTGCGCCGCACGTTCGCCGCGGCGCCGGACGGCTTTCCCGGCCCTTACCCCGGAGGTAATCGATCCGGCGCGCGCCGCGTCCTATCCTCGTTCCTGCCTGCACATCATTATGTGCACTTCAAGGCACTGAGCCACGCACCAGACACGAGGATCGAAGCCATGACCGCCTATGCCATCGCCCATCTGCACGAAGTCGAAATGTGCCCCGCCATCGTCGAATACCTGGAGAAGATCGACGCAACGCTCGCCCCTTACGGCGGGCGCTTCGTGATTCACGGCGGCCGCGTCGAGCAACTCGAAGGCGCCTTCAAGGGCGACCTGATCGTGATCGAGTTCGAGGACCGCGAGCGCGCGCGCGCCTGGTATCGCTCGGCCGCCTATCAGGCAATCCTGCCGCTACGCACGGAGCACGCCACGGGCGTGGCGTTCCTCATCGACCAGGTGGCGCAACCGCATCGCGCAACGGACGTCCTCGCGGACGTGCCCGGCCTGAGCGATGTGCGCGGCGCGCGCTAAGTCGCGAGGCTCACGCGCGCGGCTCGTCCGCCGCCAGCAGCACGCCTTTCTTGAAGACAAAGCAGCCGTAGCCGCGCGGCTCGCCCGTGGCGATCACGCAGTACGCGCGACGGGCGCGCTCGTAGAAGGCGAAGCGTTCGAGCGGCGCGAACGGCACCTCGCGCCCCTCGAACGCGTTCACTTCGTGCTGCGCCTCGCGCTGCACGGCGGGCAGCGCCTGCGGGTCGCCCACCACCTCCATGCGCAGCGCGGGGTCGTCGACAAAGCTGTCGAGCGGCATGACCGAAAGCACCGCGCGCACGGCCCGCGGCGCATCCACGCCGTCGAGGCGCAGCACGCGGCCCAGCACCGTCTCGCGCGCGACGGAGTCGGCAGGGAAATTGGCGTCGCAGATCACGACTTCGTCGCCGTGGCCCATCGAAGCCAGCGCGTGCAGCACGTCGGCGTTGAGCAGCGGATCGAGATTCTTCAGCACGGTGTCTCCTGGGTAAGGTTCGAAAAACGGTTCGCAAAGCGCCGCCATCGTAACGCGCGCCATGCTCGCGTCACAAGAGCACGCGGCCAGGCAGACAGGCCATGCCGGCCGCGGCAAAGACGTTTGCAAAGGCATATTCATCTCGCGCAAACGTTTGCCCTGGTTTCATAATTCTTTCTTCTTCGGTAAGGAAACTGTGCGCACTCCATCAATCAGAATGGACACGCACATGAGAATACGCCGTTGCGGCGCCTTTCCGGCGACCGCGCTTGCTGCCCCATTGTCCGTTGTTCTCGCAACGATCTCGCTGAGCGCATGCGGTCCCGATGCGGGGCCGTCCACGGCCAGCGCCGGGACACCCGTTCCCGCCGCAGCCGCGCCGGCGCAGACAAACCAGACAGCCCAGACCGCGGCCCCGGGCAACAACACGCCCGCGAGCAGCCCCTATGCGGCCGACGCCGCGCGAGACGCCGTGCCCGGCCAGGCCTCCGCGCCCGTGCAAAGCGTAGAGGCCAGCCTCGCCGCGGACAGCCGGCAGATCGCACCGGTCCTGAGCTACGCGCCGGGCGACACGGATGCCCCCGCCGACGATTCCCGCCGTACCGCAACGACCAGCCAGTAGATCCGCAAACCAGCACGCAAGCCGTTTCGTGGTGTGCGCACGCACACTTCCCGTTCACAAGCAGAAAGGTGATCAACAATGACGTCAACCAGCCGTCGCCGTTTCCTGCAGACCGTCGCGCAGTCGGGCGCCGCCGCCGCCGCGATGACCGTGTTCCCCGAATCGATCCGCAACGCGCTCGCCATACCGGCCTTCTCGCGCACCGGCTCGATCCGCGACGTGGAGCATATCGTCGTGTTCATGCAGGAGAACCGCTCGTTCGACCATTATTTCGGCCATCTGCGCGGCGTGCGCGGCTACAACGACCGCCTGCCGATCCCGCTGCCCGGCGGCCAGCCCGTGTGGTACCAGCCTTCGCAGGAGAACGCCGCCAAGCCCGTGCTGCCGTTCCACCTGAACACGCAGACCACGAGCGCGCAATGCGTGGGCGACCTCGACCACTCGTGGTATCCCACGCACTACGCGATCAACAACGGCCTCTACAACCAGTGGCCGCAGTACAAGACCGACATGACGATGGGCTACTACCTGCGCTCGGACCTTCCGTTCCACTACGCGCTGGCCGATGCGTTCACCGTCTGCGACAACTACTTCTGCTCGCTGGCCGGACCGACGCACCCGAACCGCGCCTACCTGATGACGGGCATGGTCGACCCGAGCGGCACGATGGGCGGCCCGCTCCTCGACAACAACGACTACGTGGACGGCGACGGCCCGCCCGCTTATCAGCTGCTCTCGTGGACGACCTACCCCGAGCGCCTGCAGGCCGCCGGCATCTCGTGGCAGATCTACCAGCAGGGCACGAACGGCAACGACCCGCTGAACGGGAACTACGGCACGAACATCCTGCAGAACTTCGTGAACTTCATCAACGCGCAGCCGGGTTCGGCGCTGTACGAGCGCGCGCAGACCGTGCGCACGATCGCGGACCTGAAGAACGACGTGCTCGCGAACAACCTGCCGCAGGTGTCGTGGCTGCTGCCGCCCGCCGCGTACTCGGAGCACCCGAAGTACACGCCCGCCTACGGCGCCGAATACACCTCGCAGATTCTCGAGGCGCTCACTTCGAACCCCGAAGTCTGGAGCAAGACCGTCCTCTTCATCATGTACGACGAGAACGACGGCTTCTTCGACCATATCGTGCCGCCGCAGCCGGCCACCACCGCGGCGCAGGGCAAGTCGACGGTGAGCGTGGAAGGCGAGATCCACAACGTCGTGAACCCCTACCGCGGCGGCAGCTACACGGCCGACGGCCTGCCTTACGGCCTTGGGCCCCGCGTGCCGATGACCGTGGTCTCGCCGTGGACCAAGGGCGGCTTCGTGTGCTCGCAGGTGTTCGATCACACCTCGGTGATCCGCTTCATCGAGGCGCGTTTCGGCGTGCACGAGCCGAACATCACGGCCTGGCGCCGTGCCGTGTGCGGCGACCTGCTTTCGGCGTTCGACTTCCGCACGCCCGACGCCACGATGCCGGCGCTGCCCGACACGAGCAACTACATCTCGATGGCCAACAACCAGTGCACGGCGAACCCGGCGCCGACCGTGCCGGCCACGCCCGGCCCGATCGATCCGCAGGAGGCGGGCGTGCGCTTTGCCCGCGCGCTGCCCTACGAGCTGCACGTGAACGGCCAGGCAAACGCGGCGAAGAACACGCTGGAAATCACCTTCGCCAGCACCGGCCGCGAAGGCGCGCACTTCTACGTGTACGGCACGAACCGCAGCGACGGCCCGTGGCGCTACACGGTGGAAGCCGGCAAGTCGCTCTCCGACACCTGGGACCTCACCGTGACGAACGGCGTCTATGCGTTCGAAGTCCAGGGCCCGAACGGGTTCGTGCGCCGCTTCGCGGGCACGGTGGCCGCAGCGGCCTCGCAGCAGGGCAGCCAGGGCAACAACCATAAGGGCGGCACGCCGGCGCCGGAAGTCACGGCGCACTACGACGTCGCCAACGGCAACCTGTTCCTGCGCTTTGCGAACACGGGGGGCGGCGTCGCCCGCCTGAACGTGACCGACAACGCCTACGGCGCGCGCGAGCGCAACGTGCTGGTCCCGGCGGGCGGGCGAGTGGAGGAGGCCTGGATCCTCGCGTCGAGCCACCACTGGTACGACCTGACGGTGACGAGCAACGACGACGCGACCTTCCAGCGCCGCTTCGCCGGCCATATCGAGACCGGCCGCCCGAGCATCAGCGACCCGGCCGCCGTGGCGCCGGTGACGCAGCTGAGCTGAAGCGGAGGAGGTTCCGCCTCCTCGCCGGACGTACCCCGCATGCCGGCCAACGGGCCTTCGACCGCGTCGAAGGCCCGTTCTTCTTGCCGGCCGCCAGCAGCGCGCGAGGAGCGGTGGCACAATGGACGGTCCACGTTTCGTCAACATTTCGTCCACGTTTCGCGGCGCCGCACGCAAGCCCTTTACGCGGGCCCCTTGCGCATGCGACCGCCTCCCCCCACCGTTGAACAGGATTGCCCCACCATGACGTCCAGCGCGAAGCCCTACCCGGATACCCAGATCTATGTCGACGGCGCCTGGCGCGCCGGCGCCAGAACGATTCCCGTGGTCGACCCCGCCACCGAGGCCGAAATCGGCCGCCTGAGCCTCGCGAGCGAGCAAGACCTTTCCGACGCGGCCGAAGCCTCGGCGCGCGCGTTCCGCGAATGGCGCAAAGTCTCGGCCTACGAGCGCAGCAAGCTCATGCGCCGCGCCGCGCAACTGCTGCGCGATCGCGCCGACGAAGTCGCCGCGATCATGACGCGCGAACAGGGCAAACCGCTCGCCGAAGCGAAGGTGGAAACGCTCGCGGGCGCCGACGTCATCGACTGGTTCGCCGAAGAAGGCCGCCGCACCTATGGCCGCCTCGTCCCGTCGCGCTCGGAAGCGGTCCGCCAGCTCGTCACGCGCGAGCCCGTGGGTCCGGTCGCGGCCTTCACGCCGTGGAATTTCCCGCTCAACCAGGCCGTGCGCAAGGTGTCCGCGGCCCTGGCCTCGGGCTGTACCGTCGTGCTCAAGGGGCCGGAAGAAACGCCCGCGAGCTGCGCCGCGCTCGTGCAGGTGTTCATCGACGCGGGCCTGCCCGCCGGCGCCCTGAACCTCGTGTTCGGCGTGCCTGCCGAGGTGTCGTCGTACCTGATCGCGCATCCGGCCATCCGCAAGATCTCGTTCACCGGCTCGACGCCGGTGGGCAAGCTGCTGGCCGCGAAGGCCGGCGAGCACATGAAGCGCGTCACGATGGAGCTGGGCGGCCACGCGCCGGCCATCGTGTTCGCCGACGCCGACGTCCCGCGCGCCGCGAAGCTGCTCGCGCTCGCCAAGATCCGCAACGCGGGCCAGGTCTGCATTTCGCCCACGCGCTTCATGGTGGAGGACGCGGCCTATGACGAGTTCGTCGAGCACTTCGTCGCGACGCTGCGCGGCGTGAAGGTGGGCAACGGCCTCACGGAAGGCGTGCAGATGGGGCCGCTCGCGAACGACCGGCGCCTCGCGGCCATGGAGCGGCTCGTGGCCGACGCGCGCGAACAGGGCGCGAAGGTGCTGACGGGCGGCGAGCGCATTGGCCGCGAAGGCTATTTCTTCGCGCCGACCGCGCTCACCGACGTGCCGCTCTCCGCGCGCATCCTCAACGAAGAGCCGTTCGGCCCGCTCGCGCCGATCTCGCGCTTCTCGCGCTACGAAGACGCCATCGCGGAAGCCAACCGCCTGCCGTGGGGCCTCGCCTCGTATGCCTACACGCGCTCGAGCGCCACCTCCGCGGCGCTTTCCGAGGATATCGAAACGGGCATGCTGTCGATCAACCACCACGGCCTCGCGCTGCCCGAAACGCCGTTCGGCGGGGTGAAGGACTCGGGCTACGGCTCCGAAGGCGGCACCGAGGCGATGGAAGCGTATCTCGTCACGAAGTTCGTCACCGAGCATCGTTGATGCGCGAGCGCGCGCCGCGTGTCTTTACAGGCACGCGGCACGCGCCGCAGTCCTTGCCGCGCGGTCCTTGCCGATCAAGGTTCGGGCAGCGCGCGCGGATGTTCCGGCAACCCGTCCGCAATCCGCACCCACGCGAGCTTCTGCGACGTCCACGTATGATGGGCGGGCGCCACCCCGTCGGGGTCATCGAGGCTGCCCGTCGTCACATCCACCTCCTCGGTGAACGTGGCGTGCCGGTAGGTCAGCGGCGTTCCGCACTGTCCGCAGAACGAGCGCTCCACACCGGGACTCGTCGCGACCACGCGGGGGATGCCCACGATGAAACGAAAATCGCCGAGGCGCACGCTCATCCAGGCGGTAAACGGCGCCCCCGACGTGCGCCGGCAATCGGCGCAATGACATACCGTGCAGTCGACAGGCTCACCCGTGATTTCATAGCGAATCTGTCCGCAGAAACAGCCACCGGTCAGCATGGTTTCCTCCCTGGCCAGACGAGGCGTGCACCTCGCCGGCTCATGTGTACAGTTCATCGAAAGCCTTCGATGACTATCCTGCACACGCAAGCGGCACACGCAAGCGCCATGCCGCCCCTGCGAATGGGGATGGAATAGATCCGCGGGTTCGCTGTTCACCCGGTATCGGCCACACGGCCTTCCACGGGACCGACCATGTCATTCCTTTCCCTTTACGGCCCGGTGAGCGCCGCGCCGCGGCGCGGAGCACGGCCATGAACCGCGCACCGATCTGCGTTCCGTGCCGCCTCGCGGCCATCGCCGCGGTGGTCGCGGGCGCGGCCGGCGCCTTCGCATGGACCGCGGGATGGCTCACGCCTCACCGCGTGAACGCACCCCGGTTCGTCAACACCTTCGAAACGAACTACGGCATCCACCCGGGCTTCAGGCGCAATCACGCCAAAGGATTGTGCGTGGCGGGCTGGTTCGAGAGCAACGGCAACGGCGCGAGCGTCTCGCGCGCCGAGGTCTTCGCGCCGGGCCGCACGCCTGTTATAGGGCGCTTCGCGATTCCGGGCAGCAATCCGTCCGCGCCCGACGCCAGCACGCCGGTACGCAGCATGGCGCTGCTGTTCCAGCAGCAAGACGGCGAGCAGTGGCGCACGGGCATGAACTCGACACCCGTGTTCGCCGTGCACACGCCGCTGCAGTTCCTGCAGCAGCTCGTGGCCGCGCGGCCCGACCCGGCCACCGGCAAGCCGGACGCAGCGAAGCTGGACGCGTTCTACCGCGCGAACCCGGATACGCTGCCGTTCCGCCAATGGGTCAAGGCCCACCCAAGCGCGTCGAGCTTCGCGAACACCACGTTCTACAGCATCAATGCGTTCGTCGCGACCGACGCGAACGGGCGGCAGCACGCGATCCGCTGGGAAACGGTGCCCGAAACACCGTACGCGCCGCAAACGGCCGGGCAGAAAGCCCAGCCCGATTTCCTCGCCGGCGACCTCGCCGCGCGCCTCGCCCAGGGACCGCTGCGCTGGCACCTCGTGATCACGGTCGCGCAGCCCGGCGACCCCACCGACAATGCGACCGAGGCATGGCCCGCCGACCGCCCGCGCATCGACGCGGGCACGCTGGTGCTGCAAAGCGCGTCGCCGCAGAGCGACGGCGCGTGCCGCGACGTCAACTACGATCCGACGATTCTCCCCGCCGGCCTCGCACCCTCCCGCGATCCGCTGCTCGCGGCGCGCTCGGCCGCCTATGCCGTTTCGTACAACCGCCGCACGCGCGAAATCGCGCAAGGCGCCCAATCGAAAGAAAATTCGCAAGGCAAATCCCAGGGAGACCCGCAGCCATGAAGCCGCCCCGCCGCCATTTCAGCGCGCCTTCGCGCCTCCTGCACTGGACCATGGCAGTCCTTATCATCACGATGCTGTTCGTGGGCGTGGGCATGGTTTCCACCGTCTCGCGGCTGCACCTCGCGCTCGTCGCGCTGCATCGCCCGCTAGGCATTGCATTGCTCGTGCTCGTGATCGTGCGCGCCGGCATGCGCCTCGCTTACGGCGCGCCCCCGCTACCCGACGACCTTCCGGGCTGGCAACGCCTGGGCGCCCACGGCTCGCATCTCGCGCTTTACGGGCTGATGGTGGCCATGCCGCTCGTGGGCTGGTCCATGTTGTCCGCCGGAGGCTTTCCGGTCGTGATAGCGGGCAGCTTCCATCTGCCGCCCATCGTGCCGCGCAACGTCACGCTCTATGCGGTTCTGCGCACGGCTCATACGTGGCTCGCTTTCCTGCTCTTTGCGACCGTGCTGCTGCATCTGGGCGCCGCGCTCTTTCATGCGTGGATCCGGCGCGACGGCGTGATGGCGAGCATGGCGCGCGGCGAACGGCGCGCGTGAAGGCGAACTGGCGTTCGCGCCGCGAGCCTCGCAACCGGGCTGGCGGCGCGTCCCGCCTTAACCCGGCGTGGCGGGCTTCCAGCCCAGCCCCAGGCTCTTCTGCAGCGAAACGAAGTCCTTGAGCAGTTCGGCCTGCCCCGCCACCACGTCCTGCTGGGAGAGGAATTCGGCGCGCTGCGTGTCGAGCAGATCGACAAGACTCGAGGTGCCCGCCCGGTAGCGTTCGCGCATGAGCGTCGCGGAACGCTGCGCCGAAGCCTGCACCTGCTCCAGCGTCGCGAGATGCTCGCGCTGATAGCCGTAGCGCGAAAGGGACGCATTGGCGTCCTGCAGCGCCGCGAGCACGGCCTTTTCATAACGCGCCTCGGCTTCGTCGCGCGAGGCCTCGGCGCCATGCACGGCACCCAGCGTGCGGCCGAAGTCGAACAGGTTCCACTGCAGATAAGGCGCGCCCACCCAGCTGAAATTGCTCTTGCGCATCAGGTGACCGGGATCCGCCGCCGTGAAGCCGAGATCGCCGAACAGCGTGAGCTTGGGCAAAAAGTCGGCGATATGCTCGCCGATCTGCGCATTGCTCGACGCGAGGCGGCGCTCCGCGGCGCGAATGTCCGGGCGTTGCGCCAGCATGGCCGAAGGATCGCTCACCGGCACCGATGCGGGCATGGCAGGCAGCGGCTGCGGCGCCGCGAGCTCCGCGTCGAGCGCGCCCGGCGCCTTGCCTGTGAGCACCGCCAGCTGGTCGAGCGAAATTTCGATCTGGGCCGCCAGCGGCGTGATGGTCGAACGCGTGTTCTCCACCTGCGTCGTCAATCGCTCGACGTCGACTTCGGCCGCCGTGCCGCCCGCGCGGCGCTGCTCGGTGAGCGTGAGCATCTGCTGCTGCAGCTCGGCCGTGCGCTGCGCGATGGCAAGACGCTGCTGCTGGTCGCGCAGATCGATATACGCCTGCGCGACTTCCGCCGCGAGCGAGACCTGGGCGTCGGCGAGATCGGCATCGACCGCATCGGCCTCGTCGCTCGCGGCCTCGATCGCGCGGCGCGTGCCGCCGAACAGGTCGATCTCCCATGTGGCGTCGAAGCCCGCCGTATAGAACTGCAGCGGACCGCCTCCGCTCGATCCGCCCTGCGAGGAGAACGCGCCGAGATTCGGCTCGCGCATGCGCACCGCCGCGGCGTCGGCCGACACCTTCGGCAGTTCGTTTGCGCGCTGCTGCTGAAGCTGCGCCCGCGATTCGCGCAGGCGCGCCTGCGCCGCGCGCAGATCCGGGTTATGCGCGAAGGCCGCGGCGATCAGCGCATTCAGTTGCGGATCGTTCAGCGCAAGCCACCATGCGTCGGGCGCGGGCACCGGCACGAAGCCCTTCGCAGGCGTGCGCACGAAGGTGGTGGCGCTGGCGGCCTCCGGTGCGACCGCGGGCGCGCCGCGGTAGTCGGGGCCAACCGTGCAGGCCGCGAGCACGCAGGCGGCAGCGATGACCGTCAGCGGCACAAGCGCGCGCGGTGAGAAGCAGAAACGGGAGAAGCGGAATGCCGTCATGAGAGCGGAAAGGAAACGTCAGTGGCCGGCGGACGGCGCCTTTGCGCCGGGCTGGGGCTTCTTGAGCAGGAGCGCGAGCGGAATGCAGGCGGCCAGTGCAATGGCGAGCACGAAAAATGTTTCGGAATACGTGATAACCATCGCTTGCTGCTGGATCTGCGCGGCGATCTGGCCGAGCGAGCGCATCTGCGAATAGGCCATGTCACCGGTCTGCGCGAACCAGTTGGCAGCGTTCGCGGCCACGCGGTCCTGCCCGATCAGCGAGTTTGCGCTGACGGAATCGCGCAGCATGGCCGTATGGAAGGTCTCGCGCCGGTCGATCAGCGTGCCGATGATGGCGAGCCCGACCGAACCGCCCAGGTTGCGCGCCATGTTGTAAAGACCGGCCGCGTCGCCCGAGTCTTCGCGCGCGACCGCCGCCATCGAAGCCTGATTGAGCGGCATCATCGCGAGCACCTGGGCGCCGCCGCGTATCAGCTGCGACCAGACGAAATCGTGGCCGACGCTCTGCGCCGTGAGCGAGATGTCGAGCAGGCAGGAGAACGAGAACAGCATGAGCCCGCCCACCACGAGCACGCGAAAATCCATCTTGCCGAGCAGGCGCGGCAGGATCGGCATCATGAGGAAGGCAGGCAGGCCCGAGAGCAGCATGATGCCGCCCGACTGCTCCGCGTTGTAGCCCGCAACGAGGCTCAGAAACTGCGGCAGCAGATACGAAATGCCGTAAAGACCCGCGCCCACCGCGAAAACGATGACGATCACGCTTGCATAGCGCAGATTGCGCATGAGCGAGAGCCGCAGGATGGGCTTTTTCGCCGTGAACTGCGAAATCGCGATCAACGCCATGCCGGCGAGCGAAACCCAGGTTAGCGTGACGATCGTGCTGGACTCGAACCACTGCTCGCGCTGCCCCTCTTCCAGCACGACGGTGAGCGAGCTCAGGCCGATCGCCAGGCCCACGATGCCGAGCCAGTCGGCCTTGAAGAAGGCCTCCCAGTGCGGACGGTCGGGCTCGAGCCCCACCACCAGCAGCGTGATCAGCGCGAGGCACACGGGCAGGTTGATGAAGAAACACCAGCTCCAGCTGATGTTCTCGGCCAGCCACCCGCCTACCACCGGCCCGAGCAGCGGCCCCAGCAGCACGATCAGGCCGAACACCGTCATGCCCACGGGCAGTTGCGAAAGCGGCAGCCGCGTGCGGATGATGGTCTGCCCGGTGGGGATCATCGCGCCGCCCGTGAAGCCCTGGCCGATGCGCCCGGCAATCATCGCGGGCAGCGTGTGCGACCAGCCGCACATCATCGAGAACGCGATAAAGAGCGCCGAATTCGTGAGCAGGAAATTTCGCAGTCCGAATACACGCGTGAGCCACGCGGCCAGCGGGATCATCACGATCTCGGACATCAGATAGCCCGTGGAGATCCACGTGCCCTCGGTGCCGGTCGCGCCGATCTCGCCCTGGATCTGCGGCAGCGCCGAGTTCGTGATCGAGATGTCGAGCGTCGCCATCAGCGCGCCGAGCGCGCCCGCGGCCACGGCGATCCAGTCGGCCGCGCTCGCGCGCTCGCCGTGCGGATGCGGCCCGGCCGGCGCGGAATGGGCGGAAGCCTCAGCCACGATGGTTCTCGGTGTCGATGCGGCGGTCGTCGTCGCGGGCCGAGCGCGTGTCCACGTCCACGGTCACCGACATGCCCGGCAGCAGCAGCTTGCGCGTTTGCGGCCCGGTGTCGATGCGGATGCGCACCGGCACGCGCTGCACGATCTTCGTGAAGTTGCCGGTGGCGTTCTCGGGCGGCAGCAGCGCGAACTGCGAGCCCGTGCCCGGCGAGAAGCTGTCCACCACGCCGTGCAGCGTGTGGTCCGGCAGCGCGTCCACATGCAGTTCCACAGGCTGGCCCACGCGCATGCGGCCGATCTGCGTTTCCTTGAAGTTGGCTTCGAGATAGGTGCTCTGCACGGGCACGACGGTCAGCATGCGCGTGCCGGGCTGGACGTACTGGCCCACGCGCACCGTGCGGTCGCCCACGCGCCCGTCGAGCGCGCTCTTCACGACCGTGTTGTCGAGATCGAGCTTCGACTGCGCCGCATTCGCACGCGCCGCCTCGAGTTGCGCGCGCGCCTGCGCGAGCTCCGCCGTGAGCGCGCCGATCTGCGAACGCGCGGCATCCACGGCGGCCCCGTCGGCCGCCAGCGTGGCCTGCGCCTGGTCGCGCGTGCTGGTGAGCTCGGCGAGCCGCTCCGTGGTTTCCGCACCGGTCGCGGCGAGCGGCGTGTAGCGCGCCACCTCGTCGCGCGCATGGCGCAGGCTCACGCGCGCCACCTGCTCCTGCGCCTCGGCCTGCGCGATGTTCGCGTGCTGCTGGTCGATCTGCGCCTGCGCGTGCTGGATGTCGGCCTCGCGCGCGTCCACCGTGGCGGCGGACTGATCGAGCGATACCTGGTATTGCCGCGCGTCGAGCTTCACGAGCGGATCGCCGGCCTTCACCGCCTGGTTGTCGGCCACGTACACGTCGGTCACGTAGCCGCTCACTTTCGGCGCGATCGTCACGCTGTCGGCCTGCAGATAAGCGTCGTCGGTCGTTTCGATGAAGCGGCCGACCAGCCACCAGTGCCCGAGCCAGACCGCGCCGGCCACGAGAGCGACCAGCGCCATGCCGATCAGAAACATTCGCTTCGCTCCGCCTCGCGTGGGCGTGATCACTTCGTCCGCCACTTCGCGCCCCGGCGCGCCTGCCGTTGTTGACATGTCTTCGGTCCAAATTATTCCAATCGGAATAATTATTCCATTCGGAAAAATTGTGTCAAGTGATATATTTCGAAATGAGCTTGAAGGGGAGTTATGAGCGAGAGCAAGAGACTGCGCCGCCCGCCGGAGGGCGGCTACGCACGCGGCGACGAAACGCGCCGCAAGATCATCGAGGCCGCGATCGGTCTGTTCGGCCAGCACGGTTTCGACGGCGCCTCCACGCGCGAGATCGCCGCGCGGGCGGGGGTCAACGCGCCGGCGCTGCAGTACTACTTCGAGAACAAGGAAGGGCTTTACCGCGCCTGCGCGGAATGGATCGCCGACGAATCGTGGCGCGCGTTCGAGCCGGCCGTGCTGCATGCCCGCAAAGTGCTGGCGGGCAAAGGCAGCGACGCGGCGCTCATCGACGCCTTCCTCCGCCTTCAGTCGGCCGTGGCCGACCGGACTTTCGTCAAGCACACCGAACCGGACGCGCGGCTCTTCTTCGCGCGCGAGCAAGGCGGCGGCGAGCCGGAGATCGGCTCCGAGGTTCTGCGCGAACGCGTGCGCGACCCGCTCAACAACGTGAACCAGGAACTGCTCGAACGCCTGACCGGCATCCCCGCCGACGACCCGCGCACCACCGTGCGCCTGCTGAGCCTGTACGGGCAATTCCTGCTCTTTCATCTCGCGCGGCGCACGACGCTCGCGAAGCTCCAATGGGACGACATCGACGCGGAGAAAGCCGAGTTCATCAAGGCCAATGTCCGCGAGCAGACCCTGGTGCTGCTCGCGCACTGGATCCGCGAGCGCGACGCCGCGCGGCGCGCCTGATCCATCCCTGGCCGTCCAGAACCGTGCGCAAACCGGGCGTCGCGCCTTGGCCATTGGCCTCTCGCGCCGCGACGGCGTCGCCACCGCGTTCGGCATGGGCGCGGGCGCGATCTGCTTCGCGGGCATCGCGCTCGCCGGACGGCGTTCGGCAGCAATCATCGCGGCGCCTTCGGCGCGCATGTGCGCCGAAGGCGCGGGTCTCGCCGTGCTGCCCTGTCCTCTCGGCGATGCGACGCCGGGCATTCGGCGGATCGATTTGGGCGAAGCGCCGCCGGGCCGCGATGTCTGGCTGGGCTATCACCGCGACTTGCGTCGTGTCGCCCGGTTGCGCGCGCTGCTGGATGCCACGATCGACGCGCTGGCGAATGTTTGAGCGAGGCGAGCCGGCCGTGCCGGACGTGGCCGCGCAAAATCCCCCCTTGACAATCTACCTTCCAGTAGATAAAGTTGAGTACATGGAAACGAAATCGACCGTCCGCGAACAGATTCTGGACCACGCCATCACGCTGATGATGCTGCGCGGCTACAACGGGTTCAGCTATCGCGACCTCTCCAGCCTGGTTGGCGTGAAGACGTCGAGCATCCATTACTATTTCCCGTCGAAGGACGATCTGGTGCTCGAAGCGGTTCATCAGTACAGCGGTGAAGTCATGGCGAGTTTGCAGGCGATCAGCCCGCACCTCTCCGCCGAGGCGAAGCTTGCGGCCTACACGAAGCTGTTCGGCAAGACGCTCGGCGACGGCAACCAGATCTGCCTGTGCGGCATGCTGGCCGCCGATATCGAGTCGCTGCCCGAAAACATTCGCGAAGCGATCCAGGCGTTTTTCCGCGCCAACGAAAGCTGGCTCGCCAGGGTGCTGGCGGCGGGTGCGGCCGAAGGCACGCTCGTCGCCAACGGCAGTCCGGAAAGCGCGGCGCGCACGCTGTTCGCGGCGCTGCAGGGCAGCGTGGTGGCGAGCCGGCTGTTTCACACCAGGTCGCGGCTCGAAGACGTGAGCGCGATGTGGAAAAAGGCCGCCTGAGGGCAGCCGGAAAATCGGAATCGAGGCGGGTGGCCGCCTCTTTTCAGGCAGTAAAATCTATCTTCCAATAGATAGCTTCAAGATGAGCCTCATGAAGGCGTCGATCCGTGCACCCCGGTCTGCAGGCACATCGCCTGCGCCGGCCGCGCAACGACTCGCGGGATTCACGTCCGGCGACTACCCTTCCTAAGGATCAGCGCAGCAGTCCACCTCAACCGCAGTACCCAACCGGAGTCTGTCATGTCGATCGAAAAGGTTCTCTACACCGCCCACGCCCATGTCACCGGAGGCCGCGACGGCCGCGCCGAGGTGCCCGCCAGCCACCTCGACCTCAAGCTGACCACGCCGCGCGAGCTGGGCGGCGCGGGCGGCGACGGCACGAACCCCGAGCAGCTGTTCGCCGCGGGCTACAGCGCGTGCTTCATCGGCGCGATGAAATTCGTCGCGGCACGCGACAAGATCGCGCTTCCGGCCGACGTTGCCGTGGACGGCAGCGTGGGGATCGGCCAGATTCCGAACGGCTTCGGCATCGAGGTCGAGCTGAAGATCTCCCTGCCGGGCATGGACCGCGCCGAGGCTCAAGCGCTCGTCGACAAGGCCCATATCGTGTGCCCGTATTCGAACGCCACGCGCGGCAACATCGACGTCACGCTCACGATCGCCTGAAGCGTCGTCGCAACGGGGTGCGGGCCGGGTGCCGGCCTCGCGGCCCGTCGCCTCTGCCCCCGCAGCCGGTTCGCGCGAACCGGCTCGCTCACATGATCGCCCCCAACTGCCACGGCACGAATTCATTCTGGCCGTAGCCGTGCTGCTCGCTTTTCGTGCGCTGGCCGGAGGCCGTCGCGAGCATCAGTGCGAAGATCGCCGCGCCCGCCTCGTCCACGCTTTGTTCGCCGTCCAGAATGGTTCCGCAGTTCAGGTCGATGTCCTCTTCCTGGCGGCGCCACAGCGTGCTGTTGGTGCCGAACTTCAGCGACGGCGACGGCGCGCAGCCATAGGCCGAGCCGCGCCCGGTCGTGAAGCAGATCAGGTTGGCGCCGCCGGCCACCTGGCCCGTAGCGGAAACGGGATCGTAGCCCGGAGTGTCCATGAACACGAGCCCGTGCTCGCGCACCGGCTGCGCGTACTCGTAGGTCTGAACGAGCCGCGTCGTGCCGCCCTTCGCCACCGCGCCGAGCGACTTCTCGAGGATCGTCGTCAACCCGCCGGCCTTGTTGCCGGCCGACGGATTGTTGTTCATGTTCGCGTCCATGCGTGCGCAATACGCCTCCCACCAGCGTATGCGCGCCACCAGCTTCTCGCCCACCTCGCGCGACGCGGCGCGGCGCGTGAGCAGATGTTCCGCGCCGTAGATCTCGGGCGTTTCGGAAAGGATCGCCGTGCCGCCGTGAGCGACCAGCCGGTCCACGGCCGAGCCCAGCGCCGGGTTCGCGGTAATGCCCGAATAGCCGTCCGAGCCGCCGCACTGCAGCCCCACCATCAAATGGCGCGCCTCCACCGGCTCGCGCGTCACGCGGTTCGCCTCGGCGAGCAGCGCGCGCACGCGTTCGATCCCCGCCGCGACCGTGCGCGCCGTGCCGCCGGTCTGCTGGATCGTCATGGTCGCGAGCTGCGCGCCGCGTTCCAGATGCTCCGCCTCGACGAGCCCGTCGATCTGGTTGGTCTCGCAGCCGAGCCCGACGATCAGGACAGCAAAGAAGTTGGGATGCCTCGCGTAGCCCGCCAGCGTGCGGCGCAGCACGTCGATCGGCTCGCCTTCGGAGGCCAGCGCGCATCCCTGCCCGTGCGTGAGCGCCACCACGCCATCGACGTTCGGGAATGCTTCGAGCGCCTCGGGATGAATGTCGCGGCGAAAATGGTCGGCAATCGCCCGCGCGACCGTGGCCGAGCAGTTGACCGAAGTGAGGATGCCGATGTAATTGCGCGTGGCGACGCGGCCGTCCGCGCGACGAATGCCTAGAAACGTCGCGGGCTGGGCGGCGTGCGGCGTGTCGTGCGCGTCGACGCCGAATGCATAGTCGCGCTCGAACTCGCCCATCGAAAGATTATGCGTATGGACGTGCTCGCCGCATCGTATCGGCCGGCTCGCGAAGCCGATGATCTGCCCGTAGCGGCGCACCGGCGCGCCCTGCGCCACGTCGCGAACCGCCACCTTGTGGCCGGGAGGAATGAGGCCGGCCACGGTGCGCTCGCCCTCGATGAGTGCGCCGGGCAGCAGTTGCTCGCGCGCGATCGCGACGTCGTCGCGCGGATCGAGCAGGATCAGCGCAGCCGACAGCTTCGGGGCCGGCGGAAGATGAGGCAAGTTCATTGCTGGCCCCCCGCATGCGCGCCGCGCACGCCCACATACAGCGAGTAGATCGACGTGCTGGCCGCGATGAAAAGCCGATTGCGCTTCGGTCCGCCGAACACGAGATTTGCCACGGTTTCCGGCACGAGTATCTTGCCGAGCAGCGTGCCCTCGGGCGTGTAGCAATGAATGCCGTCGCCCGCGCTGGTCCAGACATTGCCGTGCTCGTCCACGCGCATGCCGTCCGGCACGCCCGGCGCAACCTCGGCAAATACGCGCCCGTTGCGCAGGCGGCCCTGCGCGTCGACGTCGAATACGCGGATATGGTGCGGGCCGTGCTCGATGTGCGAGGCGCCGGAATCCGCCACGTAAAGCCGCGACTCGTCGGGCGAGAACGCGAGGCCGTTGGGTTTCGCGAAGTCGTCGGCCACGCGCTCCACCGCGCCGGTGTCGGGCGCCACCCGGTACACATGGCACGCGCCGATTTCGCTCGGTGCGCGATAGCCTTCGTAGTCGCTGAGAATGCCGTAATCCGGGTCGGTGAACCAGACCGAGCCGTCCGAATGCACGACGGCATCGTTCGGCGAATTCAGCCGGCGGCCGTCGTAGCGGTCGGCGATCACGGTGATGCGGCCGTCGTGCTCCGTGCGCGTCACGCGCCGCGCACCGTGCTCGCAACTGACCATCCGGCTTTCGCGGTCCAGCGTGTTGCCGTTGCTGAAGTTCGAGTTGGCGCGAAACACCCCCGTGCCGATGCCGGGCACCCAGCGCATCATGCGGTTGTTGGGAATGTCGCTCCAGACCAGAAACTCGCCGGCCGGAAACCATACCGGGCCTTCGGCCCACATGCATCCGCCCGCGAGCTTTTCGAACTGCGCGTTCGGCTGAAGCAGCGCGCGAAAGCGCGCATCGTGAACTTCATACTCGTCGGGATTCATGGTCTTTTCCTGGTTCCTGAAGGGATCGTTGCGCTCGCAAGCGCCGACGCGCCGCTTACTGGCGCACCCTGCGCCCGCTCGCCACGACAACGGCAATGATAAGGACTCCATAGACGATCGAGCGCACGCCGGCCCCGGCCCCCAGCGCATTGAGCATCGCGTTGGTGAGGTACAGAAACAGCGAAGCGCCCCAGACGCCCGCCACGGTGCCCTTGCCGCCGGCCACCTCGGTGCCGCCGATCACGACCACCGCTACGGAGATCAGCATGTATTCCACGCCCATGTCGAGCGCGGCGCCGCCCGACACGGCCGCCAACAGCAGCCCGGTCAACGCGGCGATGATGGCGGAAAGCACGTAGGTCACGCAGCGCACGCGTTCGACCTTCACGCCCGCGAGCCACGCCGCGCGCGCGTTCTGGCCGAGCGCCGAGAGGCCGCGCCCGAACACCGTGCGATGCAGCACGAACGCCAGCGCCACCGACAGCACGAGCGCGAACCACGCCACGTCGGGCAGCCCGATCATGCGCGCATTCGCGAACGCCTGCAGCGCGGGCGGCGGAGGCGGCATGCCGCGGCTCTGCGTGATGGCGACCGACTGCACGATGAAGCTCGACGAGAGCGTGGCAATGATGGGAGGAATGCGCAGCACGCGGATCAGCAGATAGTTCGCCACGCCCACCAGCACACCCACCGCGAGCGCGACCGCAATGCCGGTCACGATCAGGCCATCCTGGCCTTGCATCAGCTGCACGCCCAGCACGCCGCTCAGTGCGATCGCGGACGGCATGGAGAGATCGATATTGCCGGGGCCGGCCGTGATCACGATCATCTGGCCGAGTCCCACCAGCACCATGAAGACGGCGAACACGAGCGCGGTGGCGACGACATTGCCGGCAATCGAAAAGCCGAACACGCCGGCAATCACGAGCCAGACCAGCACCGCGCCTGCGAACGACCACAGCCACGGCGCCTCCAGCGAACGAAGCCGCGCGCCCAGCGCCATAGGCGGCTCCTCGATGGAACCCGCAAGCGGTTCGGCGGAACCACCGCCCGCGGCATGCGCGGCCGGCGCCGCGCGCGTACCAGTATCGTTGCCGCTCATGTTGCCGCTCATCGCTGGCCTCCGCGGCGTTGCAGCAGCACGCGCAGCGAGAGCACGACGATCAGGATCGCCCCCTGCATGCCGACCTGCCAGTCGGGCGAAACGTTGAGGAAGGCGAGAAACGAGGCCGCGAGCGTGAGCGTCGTCGCGCCCAGCACGGCACCCACCACCGAAACGCGTCCGCCGATGAACTCGCCGCCGCCCAGTATCACCGCGGCGATCGAGAGCAGCGTGTAGCGCAGCGCGAGATTCGCGTCCGCGGAGGTCGTGAGCCCCAGCAAGCAGAGGCCCGAGAGCACGCCGAAGATCCCTGCGATGCCGTACAGCAGCGCCTTGCTGCGCACGAGCGACCAGCCGAAGCGCCGCATCGCGCGCGGGTTGCCGCCGGTGCCGCGCAGCCGCACGCCGAAGGAAGAGCGCATCAGCAGCAGGTGCACGAGCACGGCAATCACCGTGGACCACAAGATCGGCGCGGCGATGAACGGCGTCTGGTAGCCCATGACCGAGGTGAGCCACACAGGGCTCGTGCCGCCAGGCGAAGGCAGCAGCAGGACGGCAAGACCGTTCCAGACGAACGAGAGCCCGAGCGTCACGACGATCGACGGGATCTGCCGGAATTCCACGAGCGCGCCCACGGCCGCATACAGCAGCACGCAGCCCGCGAGCGCCGCGATGCCCACGAGCGGCCGGTCCACCAGCAAGGTCGCGCCGATGCAGGCGACGAGACTCACGAACGGCCCGATCGAGAGGTCGAGATCGTTGGCGGTGATGATCGCAAGCTGCGCCAGCGTGGCGAGCACGAGCGGCACGGCAAGGTTCAGCAGCAGGCCGATGCCGAAATAGCTGAAGGTGGTGGGCTGCAGAAAGAAGATCGGCACCAGCACGGCGACGAGCGAAAACGCGGGCAGGAGCGCGCGCAGGCGGGCGCGGTCGAGCGTCCAGTTCATGCGGGCACCTCCTCGAAGCTTGCCGCCAGCAGCGACTGCTCGTTGCATTCGTGCGCGTGCAGGAGCCGCGTCACCCGGCCCGCGCGGAACACATAAGTCCGGTCGCAATGGGCGAATTCGTCGTTCTCGGTCGTGTACCAGATGAACGTGCGGCCGCGCGCCGCTTCCTCGCGCACGAGCCGGTAGAGTTCGTGCTTCGTGCCGATGTCGACGCCGCGCGTGGGGTCGTCCATCAGGATCAGCTGCGCGTCGGAGGCCAGCGCGCGGGCGAACAGCACCTTCTGCTGATTGCCGCCGGACAGCGAGAGGATGCCGGCGCTCAGCGGCGCGCCGCGTATGCCGATGCGCCCCGCCCATGTATTCGCGAGCGCGCGCGCCGCGCGGCGATCGATCACGCGCGGCGCCCTGCCGCCGCCGTCCGCGCCGCGGCGCCCGTCGAGCAGCGAGCGGATGTCGAGATTCTGGGCAATCGACCACAACGGAAACACCCCGTCGCGCGGGCGGTCGCCGGCCACGAAGGCGACCCGCTCGCGGCCCTTCGTGGCCGCTTCGTAGATCGTCAGCAAGGCCTCGCTCTGCCCCTGCCCCGCGAGCCCCGCGAAGCCGATCACTTCACCGCGCGGCGCGTCGATCTGCGCCCGTGCGCCCGTTCCCAGCGCCCAGCGGTAGCCCGATTGCACCGATTGGACCGATTGGCTCGCTTGCCCGCGCGTGCCGTCGCGCCCCGCCGGGCCGCGCTGCGCGCCCTTCGCCGTGCCTGCCTCGATGTGCAGATCCTGGCCCATCGCGCGGATGATGGCGTCCTGCGTGATCGCCTCGCGCGGCAAGACGGCGGCTGCGCGGCCGTCGCGCATCACCAGCACGCGCTGCGCCGCCTGCACGATTTCGCCCAGCATATGGCTGATCAGGATCGTCGCGATGCCGCGCTCGCTCGCGCGCTCGATGAAATCGAGCAGTTGCGCCGCGGTGTGCGCGTCGAGACTCGAGGTCGGCTCGTCGAGAATCACGAGCTTCACGGGATCGCGCACGACCGTGAACGCGCGCGCGATCTCCACCATCTGGCGCTGCGTGAGCGTGAGATCCGCGATCAGCTCGTGCCCCTTCAGGCCATGGCCCGGAAAGATCGCGTCGAGCTGCTCGAGCATCAGACGCGTTGCGCGGCGCCGCCAATCGTGCCCGTGCAGCTCGGGATGCACGATCGGCATGTTCTCGGCGACGCTCAGGTTCGCGCACAGCGAAAGCTCCTGGAACACGCAGCGCACGCCCGCCGCCCGCGCCACGTTCGGATCGTAGCCCGACACCTCGCGGCCCTCGATCGTCATCGCGCCTTCGTCGGGCTGGAATACGCCGGTCAGCACGGCCATCAGCGTGGACTTGCCCGCGCCGTTATGGCCGGCAATGCCCACGCATTCTCCGGCGCGGAACTCGAAGCGGATGTCGGCCAGCGCCTTCACCCGGCCGAAGGTCTTGCCGATACCGCGCAAACCGATCAGCGCCGGCGCCGCGTCATGAGAGTCGGTCAATCCGTTCTCCTGACTACTTCGCGTCGACGATCTTAACGACCTCGTCCCGGCTGTACAGCTTGTTGGCAATGCCGCCCGGCGGCGTCTTCGCGAGCACGGCGTCGAGCTGGTCGGAGGTGACGGACATGAGCGGCATCTGGATGTCGTGCGGCAGCTTCTTGCCCGCGAGCAGTTGCTGCGTGACCCAGAACGCGAACGTCGCGGCGCCCGGCGGGATCGTCACCGAGAGCGTTTCATAGCCGCCGTTCTTGCGCTGCTGCGCCCACCACGCAAGCTCCTCCTGGCGATTGCCGAGGATGATGATCGGCGTCGGGCGGCCCGCTTCCTTGATCGCATTCGCCGCGCCCAGGCCGTCGCCGCCCTGGGTGACCACGCCGTCGATCTTCGGCAGCGTGGGCAGGATGCCGGCCACCTGCTTCTGCGCGACCGCCTGCGTCCAGTCGCCGTGCACCGAGCCGACGATCTTCAGGCCCGGATACTTCTTGATTTCGTCGGTGATGCCGCGATGGATTTCGTCGTCGACCGACACGCCGGCGAGGCCGCGGATTTCGAGCAGATTGCCCTGGCCGTTCAGGCGCTTCGCCATGTAGTCGATCTGCATGGCGCCCAGCTGGTGAAAGTCGACCGCAATGCGGTACGCGCACGGCTCCGTCGCAATGCCGTCGAACGTGACGACGGTGACGCCCGCCGCGCACGCCTGCTTGATCACGCCATTGAGCGCCGTCGGCGAGGCGGCGTCGATCGCGATCGCCTTGTAGCCCTGCAGGATGAGGTTCTGGATCTGCTGCGCCTGCTCCGTGGCCTGGTTTTCGGCCGTCGTGAACGTGGGCGCCGCCGCGACGATGCCGGCCTTGACGGCCGGGTCGGCCACCTCGGACCAGCTCTTGAGCATGGTCTGCCGCCAGCTGTTGCCGGCGTAGTTGTTGGAAAGCGCGATCTTCATCGCCGCGGTGCTGCCGCCGGCCGCCACCTGCGCCTGCGCGGCGCCGGCAGTGACAAGGCAAAGTCCGAGAACTGCAGAAGCCAGGTACGAACGCACTTGCTGTCTCCTTGTGGTCTGTTCGGGACGTCCGCGTGGGGCCCGGCGGGGCCTAGCCGGCCCGCAGCGTTGCAATGCGCTGCGGGTGGGCCGAGTGGCCGGCCATGAAGCATGGCCGTAAAGCAGGCCATAAAGCGAGCCGAATCGGGCAAAACGGACGGAGAAGGTCGAACCGGATTGACGGCCTGTCTCGGCTAACTAATATACTAGTTGAACGATCGCATGTGAGGACTTTTTGCACCGCCGCACCTACGGTATTACCCCAGGATGTGTTCATGCCCGCCTATGACCCGACTTCTGGCCAGATTTTCGGCGACCGGCCCGTAGAATGAAATTTTGATCTGCCTACCATTCCCTGGCTCATGAAAACCGACCGCAACGATCCCGAGCAGTTCATCGCCCGCGTGCTGCCCGACCCCACCTCGCTCGATCGCGCGCAGCCGCTCTCCACGCAGATCTACCGCCTGCTGCGCGAAGCGATCGTGACGATGGCCGTCCTGCCCGCCGACGTGATCTTCGAGCGCGCGCTGGCCGAAACGCTGGGGATCTCGCGCACGCCCGTGCGCGAAGCGCTGCAGCAGCTCGCCCGGGAGGAACTCGTGACGATCGCGGCGCAATCGGGCACTTTCGTCGCCCCGGTGCGGCGCGAGCAGTTCGCGGAAGGGGCGCTGATCCGGCGCGTGCTCGAAAGCGCGAGCATCCGCCGCGCGGCGCAGCTGATCACGGCGCGCGAACTCGACGCCTTGCACGACATTCATGAAGTGCACCGGCGCGCGATCGACCGCGGCGATCCGGTAGCGGCAATTCGTCAGGACAACCGATTTCATGCGACGGTGGGTGCGGCGGCGCGGCTGCCCAAGGTGCTGCAGTTGATCGAACTCGTGCGTGCGCCTATCGACCGCGTGCGCTACGTCACGGCGCGCGAGCCCGACGAGGGCGCAATGACGCTCGCGCAGCACCAGCAGGTGCTCGAAGCACTGCTTCAGCACGACCCGGACGCGGCGGAACGCGCGCTGCTCGCGCATCTCGACGACGCGCTGCTGCGCCAGCAGCGCGTGTTCGACGAGCACGTCGAGTTGTTCGAGGGTTAACGGCGGAGTGAACGGCAGTCGCCCGCTCAGAACGCGCCGGCGCCGGCAACGGCGCAAACCACGCCCAGCACGGTGACGAGCAGCAGGATCGCGACGAGTGCGAACAAATACGCACCGCGCGGTCGCAATCGTCGCGGCAGCACCGTCACCGCCAGCGCGATCAGGAGACCCATCACGAGCGGCAGCATCAGCGTGTTGACGACCTGCAGGGCGACGGTCAGCGAAACGAGGTCGGGCACGAGCCACACCAGCACCGCGCTGCCGGCCACGCAGGTTGCGTAGGTGCAGATGAACCAGCGATCGAGTCTGCCGCCGCGCGCGTTGTCGTTGCCCTTGCCCTTGCCGTTACCCACGGCCCATTCGTCGACGCCCCCGGCCAGCGCGAGCGATGCCACGATGGCGGCCACCATCGAAGCGCCCAGCACGCCGACGCCGAACAGCAGGCCCCCTACCTCGGTGCCCAGCGTCGAGATCAGCATCGCACTAATGTCGCCGATCGTTTCCAGCCGCGGCGCGGCGTGGAGCTGGAGGACGATAGCCGCGCTCGCCACCAGCACGGCCGCCGTCAGCAGTTGGGTCAGCACGGCGCCGACCGCCGTATCGCGGCGCTCGGCGCGGTAGTCGTCCCACTGCCGATGCCGGGGCGCAACGGCTGCCTGCTGATAGAAAATCATCCAGGGATTGAAGACCGCGCCGATCAGCCCCGCGGCCGACCATAGGAAGGCGCGATTGCCGATCGGCCAGTCGATCGCATGACGCACGACCATGGCGGGATGCGGATGCGCGGCCCATGCGATATAGAAGAATACGAGCTCGCACAAACCGATCAGGAGTGCGACGCGTTCGATGCGCCGCCACGTGCCGCTCAGCACCACGCAGAACAACAGCGCCGCGGCGATCGGCAGGGTCTGCTCGCGCGCGATCCCGACCATCTCGCCCACGCCGGCCACGGCGGTGAACTCCGTGATCAGCGAGCCGATTGTGGAAACGGCGAGGCCGATCATCGAGAGCAAAGCCCAGCGCGTGCCAAAGCGTTCGCGAATCAGCTCGCCGTGGCCGCGCCCCGTGTAGATGCCGAGGCGCACGGTCAGCTCCTGCACCATGTAGAGCGCCGGGGTCAGCAGCAGCAACAGCGGCATCAGGCGATAGCCCCACTGCTCGCCGCTCTGCGCCGCCGTGACGACATTGCCGGCATCGGTATCCGCCAGCGCGGCGAGAACGCCGGGGCCCCAGACGGCCAGCGCGCGCCATCCGCTACGGCGCCGCGGCGGCGGCGGCCGTCGCGCCCCGCCGCGCCCGTTCGAAGCCGTCTCGCCGTTCTCTTCGCTGCGCGCCACCTCCACGCTCTCCTCCCTCGCCAAACGCGTGCGCCGCGCTATCGACTGCACTGCAAACCGCGCTGCGAACCGCACTGCGCGCCGGCCGAGCCTGCACCGCCGGCCGCATCGCGCGCGAGCCCCGCCAGCAGGCCGCTCGCGCGCCGCACCTTCGCCTGCACCGCGCGCTCCAGCACAGAGCGGCCGTCGGGCACCGCGAGCGTGAAGAACGTCCGCGCGCGCGTGATGCCGGTGTACACGAGCTCGCGCGTGAGGATCGGACTGTAGGTGTCCGGTAGCACGAGCGCCGCGTGCGCGAACTCCGAGCCCTGCGATTTGTGCACGGTCAGCGCGAACACCGTTTCCACGCCCTGCAGCCGGCTCGGCGAGACCCATTTCACGCCGCCCGCTCCGTCGCCGGCCGGGAACGCCACGCGCAGCACCGGCGGCGCGCCGGCTTCGATCGGCAGCGCGAGCGCAATGCCGATGTCACCGTTCATGAGCCCCAGCTCGTAGTCGTTGTGCGTGACGAGCACGGGTCGCCCCGCGTACCAGTCGCCGTGCGGATCGATCAGATTCTGCGCCTGCAACAGGCGCGCAACGCGCCGGTTCAGCCCTTCGACACCCCACGCGCCGCGCCGCAAGGCGCATAGCAACTGAAATTCGCCGTGCGCCTTCAGCACACCGGCCGCCCATCGCGCGAGCGCCTCGGGCGAGGCGCCCGGCGCGGGCTGCGTGGCGCGCATCGTCTCCAGATAGTGCCGATAGCCGCGCCGCCGCGCTTCAGGCGCCGCCGCGCGATCCCCGGCGAAGCCGTCGACGACCAGCGCGGCGAACGGCCCGTCGTCGGCCGTCGAGCAGGCGAGGCGCGCCAGATCGGCATAGCCGCGCGACCAGATCTTCGCGACGCTCACCGCATCGCCCACGTTGACGAGTTCCGCCAGCGCGCCGATGCCGCTGTCGGCCGCGAAACGATGGCTCTCGCGCAGCATCGCCACGGCCTGGTCGAGCGGCAGACCGCGCGCGTCGAGCATGGCGGCGTCGATGCGCTCGCCCGTCGCCGCTTCGAGCCAGGCGCGCGTGGCCTCGGTGTAGTGGCCCTCGCGCGCGCGATCGCACAGCTCGCCGAGCACCGCGCCCGCCTCCACCGACGCCAGCTGGTCCTTGTCGCCGAGCAGGATGAGGCGCGCGCCCGGCGGCAGCGCAGCGAGCACGGCGGCCATCATTTCCAGATCGACCATCGATGCCTCGTCGATCACGAGTACGTCGACCGGCAGCGGATTGGCGGCGTCATGGCGAAAACGCCGCGTGCCGGGCCGCGTGCCCAGCACGCGATGCAGCGTCGCGACCACCTTGGGAATGGCCGCGCGCAGCGCTTCGCCGTTGGATAGCGCCGCGAACGGCAGCCGCTCCACGGCGCCCGCGATCGATTCGTTGAGCCGCGCCGCGGCCTTGCCCGTGGGCGCCGCGAGGCGGATGCGCAGCGGCCGCGCGTTCGCTGCGCCCAGCGCGAGCGTCTGCAGCAGCGCGAGCAGCTTCACGACGGTCGTGGTCTTGCCGGTGCCGGGGCCGCCCGTGACGATGCTGAACGCGCTGCGGGCCGCGACCGCGCAGGCGAGCTTCTGCCAGTCCGCGCGGCGCGCTGCCTGCTCGTCATCGCCCGGCCCAAACAAGGCATCGAGCGCCGTGCGGGCCATGCCGGCCGGCAACGCGGCTTCGAGTTGCGCGCTCCGCGCAAGCCGTTTCTCGATGCCCACGCGCACGTCCTGTTCGTACTGCCAATAGCGCCGCAAGTAGAGACGTGTGCCCGCCGCCACGAGCGGGGTGTCGCCACCCGCGTCGCCACCGGATATGCCTGTCGTGTCCACCACGCCGGCTACGTCCAACGCTTCGCACCACTGCGCGAGCGTCACGCCCGCGAGCACCTCGGCCGGCGACGGCGGTAGTTCCGCCCCCGCGGGCTGCGGACCGTCGGGCGGCAGCGAAAGCGCGAACGCGGGATCGTCGAGCGTCGCCTGCAAGTCGAGGCAAACGTGGCCGCGCCCAAGCTGGTGACTCGCGAGCGCGGCGCCCAGCAGCAGGAGCGGCGTCACCTCGGGCGCCTCGGTCCGCAGGAAGCGCACGAACGCGCCGTCGAGCGCGCGCAGCCAGCCGCGTTCGACCCAGCGCTCGAGCACGTCCAGCATCCGGGCCGTCGATTCGCGCGCCGCGTGTGCGCGCGCCGCGGTTCCCGCGCCATCCGCACGGCTCGCGGCCGGCTGCGGCAGCGGGTTCGCGGCCTCCTCCAGTTCGAGCTGCGCGAACAGGTCGCCGGTGACGCCGATCGTGTCTTTCGTGCGTCGCTTCGTCATGCCACGTCCTCTACGGCGTCATGCTGTGCAAAAAGCGCGTCGAGCTGCTCGATCAGTTCGCGCGGCGGCCGCTCGAAATGCAGCCCCTGCCCCGGTGCATGCGCGCCGCGCAGGAAGAGATACACCGCGCCGCCCACATGGCGGTCATAGTCGTAATCGGGCAGCCGCGCCCGCAGCAGCCGGTGCAATGCGAACAGATACAGCACGTACTGCAGTTCATAGCGTGAATGCAGGATCTGCGCGCGCATGCGTTCCGCCGTGTAGGCCGTATCGTCGGGACCGAGCCAGTTCGATTTGTAGTCGGCCACGTAATAGCGGCCCTCATGCTCGAATACAAGGTCCATGAAGCCCTTGAGCATGCCGTTCAGGCGCGCGGCGTCCAGCGCGGGACGCGCTTCGCCATTGAGCGTCATCGCGGTCACGAGCGCGTCGAGCGCCTGCGTATCCACGCGATGCGCCGCCACCCAGAACTCCATTTCGGCCATGTAGGCGTCCAGCTTCTCGAACGTGACTGGCGTCGCGCTCCCGCTCGCCCGCGGCGGCAAATGCAACGGTGTCCTGACCAGATGCAGCAGCCATTGCGTGAGCGGCTCGATCCAGCGCGACCAGCCGCGCACGTTGCAGCGGCGCGCGACCTGGTCGCGCACTGCTTCGGGATCCTGTGCAATCGCGGCGAAACCCTCGTTGGCCGCCCATTCCATCAGGTCGTGCAGGAAGCTGCCGGCGTCCGCGCCGCGCTCGAAGCCGTGCAAGGTATCGCCGGCAGGCGCCATCAGCGGTGCTGCGGTCGGCGCGACACCTGCCTCTTCATCCGGCGGCGCGCCCGCTTCGAGCAATTCGAGGAACACGTCCTCGCCGCGCGTGTCGGGCGCCGCGCGCGCGCCGTCGCTTACGTCCGAGCCGGGTGCCGCACCTGGCGCCGCTTCCACCGTCTTCAGGCTCGAATAGCTCGCGATCCACCAGCGCTCCCGCTCGCGCATGGGGAACGCGCGCGCGGGCCCGCGCTCCGCCGCGAGTCCGCGCACGGCGAAGATTTCGCTCTGCGGTTCCGGCGCGGGCGCGACCTCGATATCCGCGCATGCCCCGCGCAGCGCTTCGAGCCGCGCCGCGGTTTCCTCGGCCGGCAGCGGCGCGCCGCCGCCTGCCAGATAGCCGAACGCGCTCGCCTCCACGCCCGCCAGCGGCGCATAGCCCACCCACGTCGCGTAGCACGCGCGCGTGAGCGCCACGTAGAGCTTGCGCAGGTCCTCGCCGAGCCGTTCGCGATCGGCCTGATGCAGCACGTGCGCATCGGCTTCCAGCGTCACGCGCAGCGTGCCGGTTTCGTCGTGCCACTTGAAGGGCACGTCGTCGGGCTTGACCGCGCGATACGCGCACGCGAACGGCAGGAACACCAGCGGATACTCGAGCCCCTTCGACTTGTGGATCGTCACCACCTGCACGAGCGCGGCATCGCTTTCGAGCCGCAACTGGCGTGCGTCGCCGCCTCCCGCGCTTTCATCCTCGCGCTGCTCGTCGAGATAGCGGATCAAGGCATGCTCGCCGTCGAGCTGCGTGCTGGCTTGCTGAAGCAGTTCGGCGAGGTGCAGCAGATTCGTGAGCGCGCGCTCGCCATTACCGGTTTCACCCAACAGCCGCTGCGGCACCTGAAAGTCGTTCAGCAGGCGCCGCAGCATCGGCAGCACGCCCTTTCTGCGCCAGCAGTCGCGGTAACCGCGGAATTGCAGCACGCGCGCCTCCCAGGCGATTTCGTCGCGGGAAAGCGCGTCGAGCTCGTCCCAACCCAAGCCCAGCACCGAACTCGCGAGGGCCGTGCGCACGAGGCGGCCGTCGTCGGGCTCCGCACAGGCGGCCAGCCAGTAGCGCAGTTCCTCGGCTTCGGGTTCCCCGTACACGGAGTCGCGGTCGGAGAGATACACGCTGCGCACGCCGCGCGCGGCGAGTGCCTCGCGTATCGCTTGCGCCTCGCCACGGTTATTCACGAGCACCGCCATGTCGGAAGGCTGCAGGGCTCGCAAGCCCCGTTCGCCCGCGAAGCCGGCCGCCCCTGCCTGTCCGAGGTTGAGCAGGCGCACCATGCCGCTCGCGCAGCTCTGCGCCATGGCAGCCAGGTAGGCCGTCTTGCTGAGCGGCTTGCCATCGTCGGCCGGCGGCAGCCACCAGACGTTCAATGCAGCGAGGTCGGCGCCCTCCGCCACGAAGGTTTCGGGCAAGCCGTTCGCCTCGGCTTCGACGAACGGCAGCGCATTGTCGTTTTCCTCTGCATTGCGAAACAAAAATGCGCCGCTGCCGTCGGGGCGCTGCTCGGCCGCGTCGAAGCAGCGGTTGACCGCCGCCACCATCGCCCGCGTCGAACGGAAGTTCTTCTTGAGCGTGTAGAGACGCCCTTCGCATGCGCGCCGCGCGCGCAGATAGGTATAGATATCGGCGCCGCGGAACGCATAGATGGCCTGCTTCGGATCGCCGATCAGAACGATCGCCGTCGCCGGGTCGCTCTCGCCGATGCGATAGACCCGGTCGAAGATCTCGTACTGCACCGGGTCGGTGTCCTGGAACTCGTCGATGAGCGCCACCGGGTATTGCCGGCGGATGATCTCCGCGAGGCGCGGGCCGTTCTCCTGCTTCAGGGCCGCGAGCAGGCGCGTGAGCAGATCGTCGAAGCCCATTTGCGAGCGGCGCGCCTGCTCCTCCTCGAAGCGCCGCGCGACCCAGCGCGCCGCATGGCAGAGCAGCGCTTCGCGCGCGTCGGGCCGCGAGGCGAGCGCTTCGCGCAGCGTTTCCATGGCCGCGAAGGCCGGGTGCGCGGGCGGCGCGCTGCCCGGCTTCCAGATCTCCGCGAGGCCCGCGGGCGTGAGGCGCGTCCACACAGCGGCCTTGTCGTCGAAGCCCGGGTGCTCCATGTCGGGATCGTGCGCCCAGGTCCGCAGCTTCTCGATCCACGTCTCGCAGTTGCGCGTGTTCAGTTTGCGCGCGTCGAACTGGTTCTTCGCGCGTGCCGCGTCGAGCAGTTCCTTCACCTCGTCGATCCACGCGCGCCACGGCGCCTTCAGCGCATCGAGGGCCGCGCGCGCCTGCGTGCGCGCTTCGCGCAGCGCCGCAGCGGGCTCCGGCGCATCGGGCAGCAGGTCCGCATGCGCCAGCAAGCCGCGTAAGGCCGGGTGCAGCGCGTCCGGGCTCGCGAACCACGCACGCACCTCCTGCGCGCACTGCGCATCGAGCGGCGCCATGAACGTGCGCCAGTAGTCGCGCACCACCTCGGCACGCAGCTCGGTCTGGTCGGTTTCGAGCGTCTGCGAAAAAAGGCTGTCGCTGTCGAACGCGTGCTCGCTCAGCATGCGGTTGCACCAGCCGTGGATCGTCGAAACGGCCGATTCGTCCATCCATTCCGCGGCCAGTTCCAGACGGCGGGCGCAGGCCGGCCACTGTTCGGGCGCGTAGCTGCCGCGCAGTGCGTGCAGGAGGTCGCCGCTTTCTTCGAAAAGTGCCGCCTCGTCAGGGTCCGCGCGGAAAACCCGGGCCGCTTCGGCGAGCCGTGCGCGGATCCGTTCGCGCAGTTCCTTGGTCGCCGCGTCCGTGAACGTGACGACGAGAATCTCGGGCGGCGTGAACGCGCGCGCGCCCTCCTCCGTCGCAAGACCCTCGCCGTGGCCGAGCACGAGGCGCACGTAGAGCATGGCGATCGTGAAGGTCTTGCCGGTGCCCGCGCTGGCCTCGATCAGGCGGCTGCCGGACAGCGGAAAGCGCAAGGGCTCCAGGTCCTTGACGTCGGCCGTGGTGTCGTGTACCGGGCTCATGCGGTCTCTCCTGCGGCGGCCTTGGCGTTCTTGTCGCTCTCGTCGCCCCCCTCGCTCCCGCGTTTCGCGCGCGAGCCGGCCAGCGGCGCGCGCTGCACGGGCAGCAACAGCGAAGTCGCCAGCGCGATGAATTCATCGTGGACGACGAGCGCTTCGAAGTCGGGGAACGCGCGACGCAGATACGCATTCGTCTCGCGTTCGCCGGGGGCGCGCAGCGCGCCTTCATAAGCCGCGCGCGCGGCTTCCCAGGCTTCCGGCGGCACCGCGCCCCGGCTGCCGTCGAAGGCCTCCGGCAGCCGGCGCAGCCAGGCGAATGCCGTCTTGAGCGCCAGCGGCAAGGGCCGGCGCGTGCCCTCATGCCAGGCGCGCAGCAGCGTAATCAGATAGTCGCGCGCGAGCTCGGGGACAACGGGCGCGAACTCGGCCACGCCGACCTTGCTCACGATCACGGTCGTTACCGCGCCCGCGGCCAGTTGCGCGGCGACGTGCGCGACCCAGTACGCCACGAGCCGGTCGCCGCGATATTTGTTGTCCTTCACGAGCGTGCCCGCGTCGAGGATCACGCGGCCGCGCGCGCCGTCCGGTCCTGCGCGCAGGTCGTCGACCCAGTCGGCGAGCGCGAGGCTGCCGCCGCCCGCGTCCGCATCCGCATCCGCTTCGAGACGCACCTCATATTGGTGTTCGAGCGGCTCGGGCCAACGCGCCAGCGCCTTGCGGTATTCCGTGAAGAGCTCCGCCATCGGCTCGAGCAGCTCTTCGCCGATCACCTCGCCGAAGCCGCCCGTCACCAGGTCGCCGCCGCGATGCATGCGTTCGAGCCGCGCGAGCGCCGCGGGCTCGAGATCGGTCTCGCCGCGCTCCATCGCCGCCACCTGCGCGCGGATCAGCTCGCCCTGAAGCTGCCAGGCCTTCAGCGCGTCCACGTCGAACGGTTCGTGGTTCTCGCTTGCCGCGTCCGCGGTTTCCAGCGCCACGCGCAGGCGCTGGCGAAAGAAGCTGCGCACCGGATCGCGCAGGAATTCGGCCAGTTCCGCGATCGTGAGCGGTTCGTCGCGCTCGGCCGGCGCCAGCGCGCTCGCCTCTACGGCCGCGCGCGGCAGCGGCGCGGGCCGGCTCCACTCGTGCGCGTAGGTATAAAGACGCGAGACGTGGCCCCGCGCCGGGAAATAGTCGGCGCTGAACGGCTGCAGGCGATGTTCGATCGTCAAGGCGTCGAGCAGCGCGTCGGGCTCGCCGGACTCCGCGCCCGCCAGCCGCCAGCCCGCCTTCAGATGATCGCGCAACTGCGCCACCAGCACCGAAGGCGGCCGCTCCGTGTTGTCGGTCACGCTGCGCCCGATCCACGAAACATGCAGATGGTCACGCGCCGAAAGCAAGGCTTCGAGAAACAGATAGCGGTCGTCCTCGCGGCGCGAGCGGTCGCCCGGACGATAGTCGCGGCGCATGAGGTCGAAGTCGAGCGGCGTGCGGCTGCGCGGATAGTCGCCGTCGTTCATGCCCAGCAGGCAAACGTGGCGAAACGGAATCGCGCGCATCGGCATCAGCGTCGCGAAAGTCACGGCGCCCGCGAAAAAGCGCTGCTGCAGACCGCCGCCCTCCAGCACGCCCAGCCAGTTCGCGGCCACGATCGCGAGCGGCAGCGGGTCCGCGAGGCGCGCTTCGGCGCAGGCGTCGCGCCACGTTTCGAGCGCGGTGTCGAGGCGCTCCAGCGTGTAGGCGTCCTCGCCATCGCCCGCGTCGAAGAAGGTCGTCTTGAGGGCGCGCAGCCGCTCGCACCAGACCTCGACCGTCGCGGGCTCGCGCAGCGTCTGCCAGGCGGCGTCGAGCGCATCCACGAGGCGCGTGAGCGGGCCGAGCAGCGCGGCGTCCAGGCCGCCGATCTGCGCATACGGCTCGATGCCGCGCCAGGCTCCCGCGCGATCGCCGGCCGCGTAGCCGAGCAGCATGCGCCGCAGGCCGAAAGCCCAGCTGTTGGGTGCACCGAGATCGTCGGCCTGCGGCAGCCCGAGGCTCGCGCGCTGCTCCGCATGCAGGCCCCAGCGGATGTTCGCCCCGTCGATCCAGTTGTGCAGCGTCGGCAGGTCCTCCACGTCGATGCCGAAGCGCGCGCGCACCGCGGGCACTTCGAGCAGGTCGAGCACGTCGCTCACGCTCACGCGCGCATACGGCAGCGCGAGCAGCATCTCCAGCGCGCCGATCAGCGGATCGAACGCGCGCTGCGCGCGGTCGGCAATGCTGAACGGGATATGGCGCGGGTCGTCGGCATCGGAGAGGCCGAACACGGCCTGGATGTGCGGCGTATAGACCTCGATGTCCGGCACCATCACGATCACGTCGCGCGGGCGCAGCGTCGGGTCGGCGGCGAAGGCGGCGAGCAGCCGGTCGTGCAGGATTTCCACCTCGCGCTGCGCGCTGTGCGCGACGTGAAAGCGGATCGATTCGTCGGCTTCGGGATCGACTTCGTCCCAGTGCGTTTGGGTCTCGCGCAGCGGCCGCAGGTCGCGGATATCGTCCTGCAACTGCTGCAGCAAGGTAAGCGGATCGTCGCCGTCGAACAGGTCGATGCGCTGGCCGATGCGCGTGAAATGCGGGGCGTAGCTCGCGCGTGCCTCGTCGCTGTCGTACTCGTCGAGCAGGCCGATGAAGTCGCGGCCCTGCTTGCCCCACGCCGCCAGCAGCGGCTGGGCGTGCAGGTGCAGCAGCGATTCGTCGAGCGCGACGGGCGCGTTCGGGCGGCGCCGCTGGCGCGCGTGGCTCGCGCGCAGCAGGTCCTTGTCGGCGACGATATCGGCCCAGTAGTGCATGCACGGGTTGTGCACGCACATCAGCACCTGGGTCCAGCGCGCGAGCGCGGCAAGCACCTCCACCGACTGGCGCGGCAGGCTCGAAATGCCGAATACGACGAGGCGGCGCGGCAGGCCCGCGGGCCTCGCATCGCCCACGCGCCAGTCTTGCGCGACCTGCATGAAGGCCTCGTGCACGGCCGCGCGGCCCGTGCGCCGCGCGTCGACTCCGACCGCCGCGCCCGGGGTGTCTTGTTCACCGGCGCCTACGTCGTCGAGCAGCGCGCGCCACAGCGCGGCCTGCCAGCGCGCGTCGTCGGGCAACGGCGTGCGCTGGTTGCGCGCGTCGATCAGCACGTCCTCGTGCTCGGCCCACGCGGCCAGCCAGTCGGCGCGATAGACCTGGTACTGGTCGAACAGATCGGCCACACGTTCCGCAAGCTGAAAACGTTTCTTCTGGTCGTCGTCGCGCGCCATGAAGCGCTTGAGCGGCGCGTAGGCCGGCTCGTCGAGCAGCGCCGGCAAAAGGCGCATGAGCCGCCAGGTGAGGCGCGACTTGTCGAAGGGGGAAACGGCCGGCACCGCGTCCGGACCCAGCACCGCGCGATAGGCCTGCCAGAGAAAGCGCGAGGGCAGCGACATCTCGAGGGCGGCCGCGATGCCGCAGCCGCCCTCGGCCGGGTCCGCGGCGAACGCGAGCTTGAGCCACTGTGCGATGCCGTTGCTCTGCACGAGCATCACTTCTTTTTCGAGCGGCCCGATCGGGTTCTCGCGGATCCACTGCACGATCAGGTCGCGCAGCCGCTCGGGCTGATTGCCATGCGCAAGCATCAGTCCGGTGGGAAGTTCGCGCGCGCTCAAGCGGGGCTCCTGTGCGGCGCCTGCGGGGGCAAAGAGAAAAATGAAGGAGCGGAAAGCGAGGTCATGCGACCCGCTTTCCGCGCGTTACCAGATCGTCTTGACATGCTTGTACGCAAGGATTTTCTCGTCGCGCGTCACGAGCGGAACGGCCAGCCGGCGCGCCGTCGCCACGATCATGCGATCGGCCGGATCCTTGTGAAATTCCCCCGGCAGCGCTACGGACTTCAGGCCAATTTCGACGTCCACGGGGATGAAGTGTACCGCGTCGATTTGCGCGACCGTGGCCAGCCAGCTCTCGACGTCCATCGAGAGCACGAGCTTCTCGCGCTCCACGAGCATGGCAATCTCCCACGCGGATATGGACGAGATGACGATCTGGCCGCCATCCAGTTCGCGCTCGATCGCCCGCTGCGCTTTCGGACTCAGCAAGGTGTCGCCATTCACCCACCAGACCAGGACATGCGTATCCAGAACGATCACTCCGCGGCCTCCCACGCCGCATCCACCGGCGCCGTGGGATCGACGTAGCGGACGACCGAGCCACGCAGCACATCGAGCGGATGACGCTCGCTGCCGCGGTAGGGCCGGATTTCCAGGGCCGGCTTGCCGTGATCGGTCACGACCACGCTCTCGCCGGACGCCTCGACCTGCCGGAAGAACTCCAGCGCCTTCGCCTTGAATTCGGACTTCGAGACCTGCTTGCCCTCCATGATTTTCCCCATAGTCATATGACCATAGTCACCATGTTAGCCGATTATGACCAGTAGAACAAGTCAGTTTCATCGGTTGGAGGCGGCCGGGCGCCGTCTCGAGGCCTGCCCGGCCGCCCCACCCGCTCACGCCAGCGCCGCCGCCGCGAACTTGCCGATATCGGCGGCCGGGTCGCGCAGCGCGTCCACGTCGAGCGCCTTGCCCGTGCCCACGAGCTTCTTGCCGCAGAGAAAGTCGGGCATCGAACCGACGGCATCGACCGCGAGCAGCACGCGGTTCTTCAGGTAATAGACCGCGAAGCGGCGCGCGGCCGGATCGCCGCGCACGACCGTCTCGTCATAACCTTCGAGCAGGCCGACCGTCTGCAGCTTCAGATCGTACTGATCCGACCAGAACCAGGGCGCGTCGCACGCCGGGCGCGGCTTGCCCACGATGGACGCCGCCGCGAGCTTCGCCTGCTCGACGGCGTTGTGCACGCTTTCGAGCCGTCCCGTGCGGCCGTAGTGCGACAGCGGCCGGCTCGCGCAGTCGCCGATGGCGTAGATGTCCGGATCGGCGGTGCGCGCGTCGTCGTCCACCTGCACGCCGTTCTCGCAGACGAGGCCCGCCTGCTGCGCGAGCGCCACGTTCGGCGCGATGCCGATGCCGACGAGCGCGAGCGTGGCCGGCACGACCTCGCCGCTCGCGAGCCTCACGCCCGCGAGCTTGCCGCCCTCGCCCACCAGCGCCTCGATGCGCGCATCGAGCCGCAGGTCGACGCCTTGCGCGCGATGCTCGCTCGCATAGAACGCCGACACGACTTCGCCCGTCACGCGCCCGAGCACGCGCGGCGCCGCTTCGAGCACCGTCACGTCATGGCCGAGCTGGCGCGCGGCAGCCGCCGCTTCGAGGCCGATATAGCCCGCGCCGATCACCACGAGTTTCTCGCCGGGCCGAACGCGCTCGCGCAGCACGTCGGCGTCGGCAAGCGAGCGCAGCGCCACCACGCCGTGCAGGTCGTGGCCGGGGATCGCCAGCGCGCGCGGCACCGAACCCGTCGCGAGAATGAGCTTGTCGTACGCGAGCGCGCCGCCGTCGGCGAGCGCGATCGTCTTGCCCGCGCGGTCGAGCGTGCGGGCCGCCGCGCCGAGCGCAAGCTCGATGCGGTTGTCGTCGTAGAACGCGCGCGGCTTGAGCCAGAGCCGCTCGACATCGGCCTCGCCTTTCAGATAAGCCTTGCTGAGCGGCGGACGATGATAGGGCGGCACGGGCTCGGCGCCCACCAGCACGATCCGCCCTTCGAAGCCGTATTGCCGCAGGAGCGCGACGGAATTGCCGCCCGCATGCCCCGCTCCGACGATCACCACTGTGCTGCCCGCCCCTTCCATATCCGCTCCCTTCCGTCTGCCCGGCCGCGCTGGCCGCTCGTGACCTGTTCTGTTCGTTGTTGCTTTCGATTGCGGCGATCTCCGATCGGGCCCGAAGCCGGTCTGTGCCGGGTCGAAGCCATCGCCGCCCGGCGCCGCCGCGCCGCCACTGCGCCTCACCGGGAACGCGATCATCTCATGGTTCGCGCGCGCCGCCGTCGGACGGCCGCAGAACGGCCGCGGCATTGCCGGGAAACGAAACGCGTCAGTCGAACGCCCGATCGTTCGGCGCCGCGTACAGCGCGCGCAGTTGCGGGCTCATCGGAAAGTCGAAGTCGATGCCTTTCGGCGGCACCGGCTTCTCGAACCACTTCGTATAAAGCGACGCAATGGCGCCGCTTTTCATGAGGCCGCTCAGGGTCTCGTTCACTAGCTGCCTGAACACCGGATCGCCGTTGCGCATCATGAAGCCATACGCCTCCGACGACTGCGGCGTGCCCACGATCACCCAGTCGGCCGGCTTCGCCGTGAGCGAGCGCGTGCCCGCCAGCAATACGTCGTCCATCATGTAGGCGACCGCGCGGCCCGATTCGAGTATCGCGCGGCCATCGCCATAGTCTTTCGCGCTGATGATGCGCATGCCCATGTGCTTCTCCTGGTTCATGCGGCGCAGGATGCGCTCGGACGTCGTGCTCTGGTTCGTCAGGACGGTCTTGCCCGCGAGGTCCGGGAAGTCGTGAATGCCCGAGTCCTTGCGCGTGAGCAGGCGCGTGGTGGCGATGAAGAACGTATCGGAAAACGCCACCTGGGTCTGACGCGCTCTCACGTTGGTCGACACGCCGCATTCCAGGTCCACCGTGCCGTTCTGCACGAGCGGAATGCGGTTCTGCGAGGTGACCGGAATGAAGCGCACCTGCAGGCCGGGCCGGCCGATCTTCGCCTTCACGGCCTCGATCACCTTGTTGCAGATGTCCTGCGAAAAGCCGATCACGTTTTCGCGTGCATCCAGGTACGAAAACGGCACCGAGGTCTCGCGATAGCCGATGGCCATGAAGTTCGCCGACCGGATCTTGTCCAGCGTCGGCTGCGCCACCTGGGCGGCGGCCGGCAGCGCCAGCGCAATGGCGGCGATAACGGATCCCCGTGCAAGAAATTTGTAAATGATTTTGATTATCATTATCACCCTTATTGTACGAGGAAGACCCCATGCCGCAAGCGGTACGATCTGCCCACCACGGCGCCGGCAAGGCGACCGCCCGGCTGGCCGGCCCCGACACGAGCGAGGCATGCCGCGCCCGCCGCCCGCCACGCGGAGGAGAGCCGGACCGTTACGATGTCATCGCGCGTTTTTTTCATTGGATATTCGCCGCCGGCATCCTTTACGCGAGCATTGCGGGCTACACGCTAACCCGCCTGCCGGCCGGCCCCGGGCGGGAATGGCTCTCGCAGCTGAACATGTCGATCACGACGGTGCTCATTGCGCTCTTTCCGCTACGGATGGCCTGGATTTTCGTGCGCGCCGAACCTCGCGCGCTGCCCGGCATCCCGGCCGCGCAGCGGGTCGCGGCGCGCCTCGTGCACGCTCTCCTGTACCTGACGATCTTTGCCGCGCTGGCGAGCGGCTTCCTGATGGTCCCCAACGGTTATTCGTTCTTCGGTCTCGTCGAAATCCCCACGCCGTTCGCGCAAGGCCCGCTCACCGACACCCTTTTTGTCGTCCACCGCGCCAGTTGCGCGCTGCTCGCGGCGCTCGTCGCGCTCCATGTGCTCGCGGTCGTCAAGCATCAGTTCATCGCGCGCAACGGCGTGCTGCGCCGCATGCTCTGAACGCCGCCGCGTTCCACTATGTGGACCGATATCCCCGATCTTTCCCATCGCGCCGTGACGGACTAGTCTTTTACCACACCAAACGGACAGGTCAGTGACCGACGCATGGGCGCGGCCGGCCGCCGAAGGAGACATCCATGGAGCTCGAAACCCGCACCATGACGCGCGTGAGCGCGCGCCTCGTGCCGTTCCTGATCGTATGCTACTTCGTTGCCTATCTCGATCGGGTCAACGTCGGTTTCGCCGCCCTGCAGATGAACAAGGCGCTCGACCTTTCCGCGAGCGCGTTCGGCTTCGGCGCGGGCATCTTCTTCATCGCCTACTTTTTCTTCGAAGTGCCGTCGAACCTGCTGCTCGAACGCTTCGGCGCGCGGCGCTGGATCGCGCGGATCATGTTCACGTGGGGCATCATCGCCGGCGCGATGGCTTTCATTCCGCAACTCGCGAGCTGGAGCGGCGCCTCGAACGCCCATGTGTTCTACGCCCTGCGGATCCTGCTGGGCATTGCCGAGGCCGGCTTCTTCCCCGGCATCATCTTCCTGCTCACGCTCTGGTTTCCCGCCAAATACCGGGCGCGCGTGGTGGGCTATTTCATGGCCGCCATTCCGCTCTCGACGGTGATAGGCGCCCCCGTTTCGGGCTCGCTGCTCTCGCTGGACGGCAAGGAGGGCCTGGCGGGCTGGCAGTGGGTCTATCTGCTCGAAGCGATACCCGCGCTCGTGCTCTCGTTCGTCGTGCTGTTCTATCTGACCGACAAGCCCGCCGACGCGCGCTGGCTTGCGGACGACGAGCGTGACTGGCTCGTCGCGCGCCAGGCGCAGGAGCGCCGCCACCGCGAAGCGGTGCGCACGTTCAGCGTGATGGAAGCGCTGATCAATCCGCGCGTGCTCGCCGTGGCCCTCATCTATTTCGGGGCGAACGCAACCAATTATGGCCTGAGCTTTTTCCTGCCGCAGATCGTCAAGTCGTTCGGACTCACGAATCTGCAGACCGGTTTCGTCACGTCGCTGCCTTACGCGGTCGGCGTCGTTTCGATGGTGCTGTGGGGCCGCCATTCGGACCGGCGCCTCGAGCGCAAGCGCCACGTGGCCATTGCCCTGACCGTCGCGGCGCTCGGCATCGGCGCCTCGGCCGGGCTCGACAACCCGGTCCTGAAGATGCTCGCGCTCTCCATCGCCGGCTTCGGCATCTTCGGCTGCCTGCCCGTGATCTGGACGCTGCCGGCCGCGTTCCTCTCCGGCGCGGCCGCCGCCGGCGGCATTGCCGCCGTCAACTCGCTCGGCAATCTCGCGGGCTTCTTCGGCCCCTATGCGATGGGCTGGATCAAGGACAGCACGGGCGGTTTCGGCGCGGGCCTGTTGTGCCTCGCGGGCGCGGGCCTCGTGGGCGCCGGCGCGGCGCTCGTGCTGCATCACAACCCGACGCTCGAATCGCCCGACGTGTCCGCGCTCGACGGCCCTCATGAGGACGGCGAGGTCGTGAGGCTCTGAGCGGGCAGCGGCACGGTCGACGCAGGACGCATCGCGCACATCGCGCACCGCCGGTTTCGCCCGGCAACGCATGCAGGCGACACGCGGATTGCGCTACTATCACGCGATGACCTCCGCCACGCCACGCCCGCTTTCGGTTCTGTTCGTCGACGACGACGAGATTTCCCGTATCCATTTCGCACGTGCCGTAGAGGGACGTCATCCCGTCCATCTCGCGCGGGACGTCGAAGAAGCGCTCGCCACGCTGAACGAACACGGCGCGGACATTGCCGTGCTCGTCACCGACTTCCGCATGCCGGTCCGGGACGGCGACGCGCTGCTGCGCGAGGTGGCGCGGCACTATCCGCAAATCGTGCGCATACTCGTGACGGCCTACGCGGACAAGGACATGCTGCTGCAAACCGTGAACACGGGCAACGCTTTCCGCATCCTCGAAAAGCCGTTGCGCAGGAAAACCGTCCAGGAGGTGCTGCAGCTGGCGATCGCCCGGTACACGGAGCGCGAAACGCGCCGCCGGCAGTTGCAGGCCATGGACGAAACGCTGGCCTTTCTCGTTCACGAGCTCAATACCCCGCTGGCCACGATCGCCCTCTTCGCGCAATCGATCGGCAATCAGGCGGCCGAAGAGGACGATTCGCAGCAGCCGGACAGGATTGCCCGTGCCGCCGCGTCCATGCTGTCCAACACGCAGTACTGCCAGGCATTGATTTCGTCGTTCTGGACGACCCTGCACCGGGACAGCGGCGTGCAGTCCCTGTCGCGCGACGGCGCGCGAAACGTCGACGCCACGCGGCTGATTGGGGCCGTGCTCGACACCTACCCGCTTTCCGCCGCCCAGCGCGACTGGATCACGTTGAACGTGGAGGCCGATTTCGCCGTGCGGGCCATGCCCAATTGCGTGGCGCTCGTGCTGTCCTCGCTGCTGACCAACGCCCTGCGCGCGCTGGCCGACGTCGCCGCGCCGCGCCTCGTAATCGAAGTGTCGGCGCAGGCCGAGCCTCAGATCCGGTTTCGCGACAACGGGCCCGGCATCGCAGCGGAGGTCGGCGCGCGCCTGCTGCGCGACCCCGTCACCACGCACGCGGAGGATGGCGGCCACGGCATGGGCATGATCTTCTGCGACCGCATCATGCGCTCGTTCGGCGGCAGTCTGCGCATCGACTCCGTGCCGGGTTCGGGCACGACCGTCACGCTGAGCTTCGGCGCGGCCGAGGCCCGGACGCCCGCGCCGGAGCCGGAGCGCCCGAACGCGGATCAGTCGCCGCTCGTCACGTCGCGCTGAATATCGCGCCGTTCGCGCACGGCCACAGCCGTAGCCGTGTCGAAATACCGCTGCAACGCATCGGCCGAGCGGGTTCCCAGCGCAACCATGCGCTCGGGCCAGTCCGCTTGCGCCGGCCACTGGCCATCCAGCACCTGCGGATAGATCTGCTTCACATACGCGTGCAGCGCTCTCGCGCCGATGTTTCCGCTCACGCCCAGGAGCCGATGCAACGCCGCCTGCGCCGCTTGCCGATCGCGCACCCGGACATGGCCGGGCAGTTGCGTCAGCAGCACCCTGATCTGGGCGATCCCGTTGACGAACGACTGGTCCAGCATATCGAGCGACGCCAGTTCCTCCAGCTGCGCCTCGTCCAGCAGATCGTCCGGTCCTTCCGGCACAGATACGCCGGCCCGCGCGGCCGGCGAGCCGGATACGCCCTCGCGCTCCAGCGCCTGCGAGGCGCTCGCGAGCGCAAACTGTCTCGCGAGACAGGCATACAAGGACCCGACTCTCACGGGCTTGATCATCACCTCGTTCATGCCCGCGGCAAGGCACGAACGCACGGCCTCCATATCGGAGTAGCCGGTCATGGCGATGATCGGCAGCCGGCCGAACACGTCCGAGCGCTCGCGCAGCCATGCCGCCGTTTCCACGCCGCCCATGCCGGGCATGTTCATGTCCAGCACGACGGCGTCGATGGTGCCGCCCGCCTGCAGCCGGGCCAGCACGCCCTGTCCGTTTTCCGCCTCCACGACGGTGGCGCCGCATCGCTCCAGATAGCTCTTGGCGACCATTCTGCTGTACGTATCGTCGTCCGCGACCAGAATCGTCTTGCCCGCGAAGCCGCCGAACTTCGGAGTCCGATGATGTCGGTCGCCGTTCTCCATGAGCGTCTGGAGCGCATTGATCAGCTCCACCATGCCCGCGGACTTGCCGATCGTGTCGTCCATCCCCGCGCTGCGGGCCAGCACGCGCGCGAGACTGCTGGGCTCCGCCGTATAGCCCGCGACCAGCACGTTGCGGTTCGGCGAGTCGCGTTCGGCGCGCAGTTTTTCGGTTACGGCATAGCCGTCCAGCCCCGCCATGTCGACGTCCATCAGCACGGCGTCGTAGTGCGAAGCCTGCCGCAGCAAGGCCAGCGCCTGCTCGCCGTCGCCGGCTTCGGCGACCTCCGCATTCACGTCGGAGAGAGCGTGGCAGACCCGCGCGCGCCGGCTGGCGTCGCCGTCCGCCACCAGAATGCGCTTGCCGCCGAAATGATGCGCCGCCCGCGCGAGCACCTGCTGCCGGTAAGCGGCAATTTCGCTCTCGGCCACGAGCGGAAACTCGAGCGTGAACTGCGTGTATTTGCCGGGCTCCGAGCGGCAGCCGATGGTGCCGCCGAAGGAGCGCATCGCGCGTTGGCAGTAAGCGAGCCCGAGCCCCGGCCCCGCCGCCTCGCCCTGGGTGCGGAACGGCTCGAACAGATGCGGCATGAGTTCGGGGGCGATGCCGGGGCCCGTGTCGTGCACGACCACGGTCTGCCGGTCGACGGTCAGGGTCAGCGTCGCTTCCGGATGCGCGGCCATGTGATGCAACGCATTCCTGATCAGATTGAACAGCGTGAAGAGCCAGGCCGTTTCGTCGACCTTGAAGGTGAAATCCTCGATGACCACGAGCCGCACGCGGCTGCGTTCCTTCCGGTGGGCGAAACCGTATTCCTCCAGAGCCTTGCGCGTAAGCGCGGCGGCGCTCGCATAACTGAAGTTGTCCGGCCGCAACGGCCTCGCACGGACCTCGTCGAGCGCCATGGCGATGACCCTCAGGCCGCGGTCGATCGCGAGCTGTCCATGCGCGAGGTGCCGCGACAGCGCAACGGCGCCCTCCGGCGGCAACACGGGCGACGACCGGGCCCCTCCCGTCATCGCGAGGGCTTCCTCGACGCGGTCCAGCACGTATCGCAATTGGCTGAGCGGATTGCGCATTTCCTCGGCGATCGTGCCCGCCAGCGCCCGCAACGCCTCGTTCTTCGCCTGCGCCGTGAGGCCCATCATGTTGCTGTAGCTGAATGAAAGGCCAGCGGCGGCGCCGAAGGCGAAGACCGGCAGATAGGTATAGAGCAGCAGGTGCGCGTCGACGCGCAACGAATCGGGCACGGCAATCCATGCCCACAGGATCGCGAGGCCGACGCCGATCGACAGATTGAGCGCCAGCACGAGGAAGGCCGGGAAGATGGCCATCAGGAAGAACATCATCCCCACTTCCGCCATGGACCAGATCATCGAATAGTGGCTGGTCACGAGGTAGACCGTGAAGAAGAACGGCAGCGTATAAGCCACGGTTACGAAATAGTACCAAGGCTGAAAACGCACCGTCGCGGCAGGCCAGAAGCGTCGCAACAGCAAGAGCGCGCAGGCGAGCGTGCCGATCGCGCGCATCGGCAGGCTTTCGTTGGGCTTAGGGTCGACGAAGGTCCACCACAGCCAGTACACGGGATGTCCGACCGTGCCGATCACGCCGACCGTGCGCACGCTCCAGGCCGACATGTGCCACGTATCGTCAATCCGCTGGTTGAGACTGCGGAGCCATCCTGCCATGGCTTTCATCATGCTCTCTGCATAGGGTTACGGGCCTGGCAACGTGTCGCTGCTCGCGGTCCTTTACCACGGGAATCGCCATGGCAGCGCGAATCGATACTGGCACCAGTTTTCGGGTATCAGCATAAATGTGATGTATCCAGCCGTCTATGCCCGCCTTCCCGCCTTCGCCATTCGCGCCACACTCCTGCCCGCCGGCTATATCGGCCCCCGTCGGCCCGAGCTGAAGGGCGGCAAGGACGGATCTGCAGCGCCTCCCGGCACCGGGCTAGAATTCCCGGATCGGTCCATCGGGCCTTCACCGGAAAACCAGGATCCCGCCATGACGAACGCCCTGCTGCCCCGCCCCCGCGTCTACCTCGCCGGCTTCGACGTGTTCCGGCGCGACGCGCGCGCATTCGGCGAGCGCTTGCGCGAAGCCTGCGCCGAATACGGCTTCGAAGGCGTGTATCCGCTCGACGCCGCAGTTCCCGCCGATCTGGACGGCCCGCGCGCGGCCGCCTGGATCTATCGCTCGAACCTCGACGCGATTCGCGGCGCCGACATCGTGATGGCCAATGTCGACGATTTTCGCGGCCCCGGCGAGCCCGACTCGGGCACGGCGTTCGAGATCGGCTTTGCCGCGGCGCTCGGCAAGGAAATCTGGGCCTATACGACCGATGCGGGCGCGCTGATCGAGCGCGTGCCGTCGCAGCCCGGCCCCGCGGGACGCGTGTGCGAACGCGGCTTTCTCGTGGAAGACTTTGGATTGCAGAAGAATCTGATGATCGCCTGCGCGGCGCGCATCGTGAATGGCGATGTGCGCGCCTGCCTCGCGGCCATGGCGCAGGGCCACGAGACGTCAAACGCATAACGTAAAACGGCGTAAAAGCGGCGTGAAAACGGCTTGAAACCGCGCGCGTGTCAGTGCTGCATCGTGCTCATCGCCCTCATGCGCTGCAGGGCGCGAATGCGCGCGACGGCCGGGCGGTCCGCCACCGCGCTCTGGTAGAGCTTCGCCAGATCGGCCGTGAGCGCCGTGCGTGAGGCGTTGTCGAGGTAGACCATGTGCCCCGACGGATAGAAGCGCGCGCTGAGGTTGTTGCGCACCTTCTGGTCGGCGAGCGGCATCTTCTGCAGGTCGATCACGGTCTGGTAGAAAGGCGTCACGAAGTCGTAGAAGCCGTTCGCCGAGAGCACGCGCAGGTCGGGATTGAGCGCCATCACGGCGGCCAGATCGCCGGCCGTGTAGAGAATCACGTTGCCTTGCGCGTCCACGCCCTTCTGCGCGCCGGTGGGGTCGATATGGCTGAAGTTCCAGTTCTGGAACGCCTGGTCGTTGAGGTCGGTGAACGACGAATTCGAGCGGAATTTCAGCTGCTCGTTGAGGTAGCTGTTCCACATCGCCGTGTACACGCCGGTCACCGCCGTCATGGTCGGATCGTTGCCGCCCGCGTTCGGGTCGACCTTGCCGGCAATACCCGTGTCGATGGCCGTCACGCGGCCGTCATAGGAGCCCAGCGCCACGCCCTTGTCCTTGAGCAGCGTGGTGAGGAAAAGCGAGTTGCCGCGGCTGTCGTAAGCGGCGACGTCGAGATTCCAGGACGAGAGCGTCTGCGTGTCGATGCCCGTGTATTGCGAAAGCGTCTTGAGCGTCGCGGCGATCGCCGCATTCTTCGGATCGGGAAACTTCGCCAGCGCCGCGCGATAGTCCGTGCGCGCGAACTGCGCGACCTGGGCCACGAATGCCTGGAGGTCCTCAGGTTTCGGGCTCACGCCGAGGCGGTCGTGATACCACGCGTCGGCCGCCGCCGTGGGCAGCGCGCCGACCGGGTTGCCGCTCTGGGTGTAGTCGAGGATCGACGACTGCAGCGTGATGCCGTTCAGGTCCACGCCGTCCTCGTGCAGGTGATACGCGAGCACGCAGCTGCGGGCCGTGCCGTACGACTCGCCGTAGAGGAATTTCGGCGAATTCCAGCGGTCGTTCGCCGTGAGATAGCGCTTGACGAACTGCTTGAGCGAGTCGGCGTCCTGATCGACGCCCCAGAAGTCGCGGTTGTGGTGCGGCGCGATGGCCGCCGAATAGCCCGTGCCCACCGGATTGACGAATACCAGGTCGCTGCGGTCGAGGAGACTGTCCGGGTTGTCTTCGAGCGTATAGGGCGCGGGCGGCGTGAAGCCCGGCATCGAGGTCTTGATGCGTTTGGGCGCGAACGAGCCCAGCAGCACGAACACCGACGAAGAGCCCGGGCCGCCGTTGTAGAAGAACGTGACGGGCCGCTCCTGCGCGCTCGCGCCGTCCTTCGTGAACGCCACGTAGAAGATCTTCGCGTTGGGCTGCGAGCTGCTGGGGTCGACGGTCACGAGGTGTCCCGCCGTCGCCGTGTAAGCGAGCGCCTGGCCGCCCAGTTCCATGGCGTGGTGCGTGATCGCAGCGTTCTCTGTCATGTCGGTGACGAAGTCGTCCGGGCCCATGCCGTAGGCGGTGGGATCGAAGCACGGCACGTCCGCGGGACCGCGATGCTTGCCGTTGCCGCCCGGGTTTGCGTGCGTGGATGAAGCGTGATCGTTCATGTCTTCTCCTGGCTCCCGATGCACCGTGATACGCCGGCATGCGGCGTGAATGCGCCTCGCGGCGCGCGCGAAGGTCATCGCCTCCGCGCGTGCCGCTTCATCCTACGCCGATGCGAGCGCCGCAGCCACCTTGGTGCCCACCGGCGTGCCGAGCCCCGTGCACGCGTCCCATCCCGGGCCGGCCGAATAGTCGCCGTTGTTGCCGCTCGTGATGTCGTTGAACGCGCCCGGCTGCGCATAGAGCAGCGCATTCGCGAAGCCGACCGGCTTGCCGCGCGCGGCGTTCACCCGCGCGATCAGGGCGGCCCACAGCGGCGCCACCGCGCTCGTGCCGCCCACCACCGTGTCGGTGCCGGCCACGCGCACGACGTAGCCCGAGTCCGGATCGGCGTCGGCCGCGACATCGGGCACGCCGCGCCGCACGAGCGCGCCCGCGCCGCTGTCCTGGCGCACGACGGAAAGGCCCTTCTGCCACGCGGGCAGCGCGAAGGTCCCGCTCACGCCGCCGCCCGTCGCACCGCCGCTGCTGCCGTCGTTCCAGACGGTCTCGCGCACGATCTGCTGGCCGGTGGCCGAAATGTGCGTGCCGCCGCAGCCCAGTGCGTACGGGCTCGACGCCGGAAAGTCCACGTGGTCGGCGCCGTCGCCCACGCCGTCCGACGACCCGCTGTCGCCCGACGCCGCGCATACCGTCACGCCGAGCGCGACGGCGGTTTCGAGCGCGTCGTTCAGCGCGGCGAGGGTCTGCTGCGACCAGGCCGATTCGGGCGCGCCCCAGCTGATCGAAATGACCGAAGGCTTGCGCGTGCTGTCGTGCAGCGCCGCGCTCACGCCGTCGACGAAGCCCGCTTCGCTGTTCGGCGAAAAGTACACGGCGATCAGTGCGGCAGGGGCAAGCGCGCCGGCAATTTCCACGTCGAGCGTGACCTCGCCGTCGGGGCCGTTCGGGTCGCCCGTGGGCGCATTCTCCGCGCCGTCCACCGGGACGGCTTCCACGGTCGGCATCGGCACGCCGAGCATACTGAAGTAGTCCTGAAGATCAGCATTACTGTAGCCGCCGCCCATTTCGATGAGCGCGATGCATTCGCCCTTGCCGTCGCCGGGTGGAAAGTCGTAAATCTGCGCGATCTGCAGCGGCGTAAACGATTCGCCCGGCGCTTGCGCCGCGCGAATGGGCGGGCGGATCGGCGAAATCATGCGGAAGTGCGGCTGCGCTTTCGCGCGGTTATCGAAGCCGACCACGGCCGTGACGACCTCGCGCACTTCGTCGGGCATCCGCACGGGGCTGCCCGGCTGACGGAAATGCCGGGTGGACTCGCCGATGCGGTGCTCGAAATGCTGCAGATCGACACCGAACGCCGCGTTGTACTGCTGCACCGTGCCGGAAAGCACGACACGGCGCGCCGCGCGGTCGGCCTTCACGACGCTGAGCCCGTGCGCGGCGGCAAAGCGCTCGACGCGCTCGACATCCGCGGGCGCGGCGCCGAAGCGCTGCTCGTATTCTTCGCGAGAGACCGGCTGCGCAGACGGATCGCGAGCCGTCAAACGGTCCACCAGCTGATGGAAAGACGCGGCTTGCTGGCGCCGCAGCACCACCACGACGTCGAAACGCTCGGCCGGATCGCAGGCGCCCACGCACGTCGCGCCGGCCGGCGCCGGCTGGTCGCTGCCTGTTGGGGAATGCCTTGTCATGACCGGTTCTCCTTGCTTCTGGCACGCGCCCTCGGGCAATCCGGCACGCGCGGGTTGATTCAGGTTCCGCCGCTCCCGCGCGCCAATGGCGTGGGCAAGCCAGGGCGCCGCAGAACCGCCGGTATCGATTCACTACGCATGGCGTCCGTTCGGGCCAGGCAACCGTTCCAATCGTTCCATTTCGGGGCGGCTCGTCGCGACAGCCTGCCGCGCGTAGCACGCGGCATTCCCGGAACCGGAGCGGCGCAACCTGCCCTCGCTCGTGCTTCCCAGTGTAATTCGAAGTGGGGATAGACCGCGGCTGACGGCACGACGAGTCGACCGGCGCAAATGCGCGGCCCCGGCGGCCCGCCGGCAACGCGCGGCGGCCGCTGAGGGGCTGCGAAAGAGGTGCATCGGGAGCGAAGAACGGCGCAGTGCAAAAAAAGGGGATGCGCGTACAACGCACCCGCGCACGCGAGCTGCGTGCGCGGGTGCGACTGCCGGACTGCGTCAGGCCGCAGCGGCCAGTGCCGCCGGAAGATGCTGCTGCAGATACGCCTCGAACTCCTCCTTCACTTCCGGGTGCCGCAGCGCGAACTCCACGGTCGCTTTCAGATAGCCGAGCTTGCTGCCGCAATCGAAGCGCGTGCCCTTGTAGCGGTACGCGAGCACCTGTTCTTCCGTGAGCAGCGACTGCATCGCGTCGGTGAGCTGCAGTTCGCCGCCGGCGCCGGGCTTGAGCGCGCGCAGATGATCGAAGATCGTGGGCATCAGCACGTAGCGCCCCACCACACCCAGATTCGACGGCGCCACTTCGGGCGCGGGCTTTTCGACGATGCCCGCGAGCTTGAACACGTCCTCTTCCCACTCGCGGCCGTCCACGACGCCATACGACGCACTGTTCTCGCGCGCGATTGTTTCCACGCCCACGACCGAGCTGTGATAGTGATTGAACACGTCCACGAGCTGCTTCATGACGGGCGTGGGGCTGTAGAGCAGGTCGTCGGCGAGAATCACGGCAAACGGCCCGCCGCCCACGAGCTTTTCGGCGCACAGCACGGCATGGCCCAGACCCAACGCTTCGGCCTGGCGCACATAGAAGCAGTCCACATGGCTCGGCTTGATGCTGCGCACGAGCTCGAGCAGCTTGTCCTTGCGGCGTGCCTCGAGTTCGGCCTCGATCTCATAGGACTTGTCGAAGTGATCCTCGATCGCCCGCTTGCTGCGGCCCGTCACGAAGATCATCTCCGTGATGCCCGCGGCGATGGCTTCTTCCACCGCGTACTGGATCAGCGGTTTGTCCACGATCGGCAGCATTTCCTTCGGGCTGGCCTTGGTCGCCGGTAAAAAGCGCGTACCGAGGCCCGCAACAGGAAATACCGCTTTGGTGACTTTCAGCATGATGTTCTATCCCAGATCGATCGTTTGAATGACGGACTCGCGACACGGCGAGTCCGGCGGCCCCGAGGGTTCTGATAGTGAATTTTTTATAGAGAAATCTTCCGGCTTCCGGCCTGTGCCGGTAATGATGAAAGGCCAGGAAAATCCGGTAAAGAATTTGAAAAGGACCGGCGGCAATTATTTCCAATCGCTGCGGATAATCGGCAGAAATTGCCTGATCCAGAGAGCGGACAACGAGCGGATGCGCGTATGAAATCCGCTATCGACGAGCGCAGTCTACTCGACATCGTCGGCGGTGGGCAACTTGCCCGAACGCGCGCGCACGCGCCGGATCGGCTCATTACGCAGGGCTTCGCGGTAGGCCGACACCGCGACGAGGATCAACAGCACGGCTACGCCGGCTAACAAATGCAGGTTCATCGAATTCTCCAGCGACTCCAGCAACCATAGGCGGGCGCTCCCAAACTAGCATTACAAATTCCACAAATAAACTGACTTTTTCGCATCGCTATTTTTTATGCCATTCGATATTTTTCGAATCACCGACCGAAAGGCAAGCAAGAATACATTTTGAAAATCTTTTGCATAATTTCATCTCGCTCGCCGCCTAAGATCGCGAGGACACCCGAACATCCCGCATACCGATGAGCGATCCCGCACTCGAAACCACCCTGCCGCCTGCTTCCCTGCTGCCGGCTCAATCGGCCCGCCCCTTGCAGAGCGCCACGGGCGCGCTCGCGGGCGAACATCTGATCGAGGCCCTGCGAGGCTTTGCAGCGCTGCTCGTAGCGTATTTCCATTGCCGCCAGGTCACGTGGGTCGGCATGGAAGCCTTTCACGCTTCGCACGCGAGCCTCGCCAACCCCGGCACGATTGCCGCGTGGCTCACGCTGCCGGTGGCCTGGGGATCGGCCGGCGTGCCGATTTTTTTCGTCATCAGCGGCTATTGCATTCACCGCAGCGGTGCGGCGCGACTGCTCGCCAACCCCGGCTTTCGCCTCGACGCGCGCCAGTTCTGGCTGCGCCGTTTCGTGCGGATCTATCCGGTGCTGCTGGCCGCCCTGCTGCTCACGTTCGCGGCCGACGCCATCAGCCTCACGCTGCAGCCGGTGAGCCACAAGATTCTCGATATCGGTCCGCGCGCGTTCCTCGTCAATCTGTTTTCGCTGCAGGGCGTGGCCGGCAAGACCTATGGGTCGAACGGCGCGCTCTGGACGCTCTCGCTCGAAGTGCAGTTCTACCTGCTTTATCCGCTCGTCTTCGCGCTGCGCCGCCGCTTCGGCCTGGCTGCCGTGATTGCCGGCATCGCGGCCATCAATGTCGTTTCGGCGCTGACGCTGCAACGCCACGACATTATCGTCTTCACCTCGTACTGGTTCTCGTGGATCCTCGGCGCCTGGATCGCCGAAGCCCGGCTGCGGGGCTCGCGCGGTTTTCCATTCGCCTGGCCCGCCGCCGCGCTGCTCGCCGTGGCCGGCTGCGCCGCGTTTCACTTCGGCCAGTACGGCGCGTTCCAGCTCTGGGCCTGCGCGTTCGCCTGCTATCTCGTCAAGGCGCTTGCGCGTCCCTCCAGCGGCAACGGCGGCGGTGTGGTCGCCTCCGTGTTCTCGAAGATCGGCGACTTCAGCTATTCGCTGTATCTGATTCACCTGCCGCTGTTCGTGCTGCTCGGCTCGCTGTTGTATCGCTCCGCGTTGCAGTCCGCCATCTGGCCTTCGTTTGGCTTCACGCTCGCCGTGCTGCCCGTGGCGTGGTTCTTCTACTGCCTCGTCGAACGCCCCGCGCTTCGGGCCGCCGCGAGATTGCGGCGGCGGAGCGGCTGAGCGATCGAGCGCTTTTTCCTGCGTTTTTGCTTTGGTGGTGCGTTCGGTTAGCTGGTTT
>NZ_BAXZ01000005.1 GCF_000684975.1 Paraburkholderia acidipaludis NBRC 101816
CGAGGGTGCCATTTTTTTGCCCGGCGATCGACCGGCCGCTACGTTGCTGACAACTTATGCGCCAAGCTCGGGCGAGGAAGCATGCTTCTGCGCGCTCGCGCTGGCGTCGTCCTGATCCGGATCCGCCTTGACGGGCGTAACCGCCGGCTTCTCGACGATCGGATGAGCGCCGTCGAGCGTCACCTGCACGCGCTTGTTGCTCGCCACCTTCTGCGGCACAGCCGTCGTGGCCGCGGCCGTGGTGACGGGCGCCTGCGGCGCATTGATCGGCACGTTGCGGCCGCGGGCCACATCGCGCAGACGCGAGCGCTCGGCCATCACTTTCGCGCCGTAGCCGCCGTCGTCCTGCGACGTCGAACCGACGTACAAACGCAGGCCGCCCGGCAACGAGCCGCCGCGCGCGATGCAATCCTTCAGCACGAGCGCGCCGACCTTGATGTTCGCAACCGGATCGAGCGCCGCATTCTGGCCGCCGAAGTACTGGAACTTGTCGGAGTGGACCTTCGACATCACCTGCATCAGGCCCTGCGCACCTACGCCGCTCTCGGCATACGGATTGAAGCCCGACTCGATCGCCATCACCGCCAGCAGCAGCAAAGGATCGAGCCCCACTTCCCGGCCGGTATCGAACGCAGCCTTGACGAGCTCGCCCACCGGTTCCTGTGCCACGCGATAGCGGCGCGCGAGATAGGTAGCGACCAGCGCCTGCTCGCCCTCCGAAACGAGGACGCGGTCGTCACGGGCATCGGGCGTGATGCGCTGCGACGGAATCATGTGTGCGAGCGTGCCGACGCTCGGCAGCGAACGCGGATCGAGGCCATTCAGCGTGGCGGCGTCGAGCGTCGCCAAACCGGGCCCCGGCTGCGCATTGCCGCCGCTATTTGCGCCGGCGTCGGGCGTAAGTGCCACCGGCAGCGTCGAACCGTCGTTCTCGCTGTCGTCGCCCGCAGCCCCCGAAGGCACGAGCGAAGGCAGCGGGTTGCCCTGCAGGAGGCGCGCCGGACCGGCCTGCACGGCCGCCGAAACGAAGGGCATGACGCGCGCGGCCAGCGTGCCGCGCCACGTGGGCAGCAGCCAGAGGGCAAGCGCGAGCAGGACGGCACAACCGCCGACAATGCTGAACAGGTGATGGCTCAGACGGGTGCCACGCCGCAGCAGCGCACGCAGGCCAAGAGCTACACGCTCGTCGGCGCGCCACCACGATAACCAGGTATTCATCTACAGATCTCCCCATGTTGCATGATCCGGCCAAACGGGAGCGGCACGAGGCCATCAGCCCGATGCAGGATCAAGACACCGCGCGCCCTGGCTGGTGCGGCAGCGGCGTCGGGAAAACGGCGAGTACGCCGTGGTGGAACTCCTCCGTTACTGCTTGAGGCACGCGCGAGGGCGCGCGGGAGTTCTCACGCAAAAAGCCAGCGCACAGGCGCGCTGGCGATGGACAACCAATCTAGACCGTGAAAAGCCGTGCAGGGAGTCGGCTAAACGGCGACGCGTTGCGTCTGAAGGACCGGGACGATGGCTAAAAATTGCAAGCCCTGCAACCAGTGTGGACGGATTCTAGCAGCGTTTTATAGATCGTCAATACTATAGATTGTCAAATCTATAACTAATTGTAATGATGAACAGCGTTCAATCGGTCGAGACCCGCGCGCCATGCGCGTTTGCGGCCGGTTATCTGCCGTTTGTAACCATTTCGCATTGTGGTGAGCAGCGTGCGGGAACCAACACAGGTAAAATCGACAATCGACCCGCCGCGCGCACGCGCCTTTGCGTCGCTCGTGGCGCCTGCAGCTGCCGCCGCTGTGGCCCCGACCCTTTCCTGATGAAATACAAAGACCTGCGCGACTTCATCGGCCGCCTCGAGAGCCTCGGCGAACTGCGCCGCGTGCCGCAAGCCGTCTCCCCGGTGCTGGAAATGACCGAGCTGTGCGATCGCGTGTTGCGCGCGGGCGGCCCGGCACTCCTCTTCGAGAACCGCTCGACCTATGCGTTCCCGGTCCTCGGCAACCTGTTCGGCACACCGCGCCGCGTTGCGCTTGGCATGGGCATCGACGCGCCCGCACCGGATCAAGGCGGCGCGGGCGACGACGCCGCGCTGGAATCGCTGCGCGACGTGGGCCGCCTGCTCTCCGCGCTCAAGGAACCCGATCCGCCGCGCGGCCTGAAGGACGCCGGCAAGCTGTTCACACTGGCGAAGGCCGTCTGGGACATGGCGCCGAAGGCGATTGGCTCGCCGCCGTGCCAGGAAATCGTCTGGGAGGGCCAGGACGTCGATCTTGCGAAGCTGCCCATCCAGACCTGCTGGCCCGGCGACGCCGGCCCGCTCGTCACGTGGGGGCTCACCGTAACACGCGGGCCGAACAAGACGCGCCAGAACCTCGGCATCTACCGCCAGCAGTTGATCGGCCGCAACAAGCTCATCATGCGCTGGCTCGCGCACCGGGGCGGCGCGCTCGACTTCCGCGAATTCGCGCTGCGCCATCCCGGCCAGCCCTACCCGGTGGCAGTCGTGCTCGGCGCCGATCCGGCGACCATTCTCGGCGCCGTGACGCCCGTGCCCGACACGCTTTCCGAATACCAGTTCGCCGGCCTTCTGCGCGGCAGCCGGACCGAACTCGCGAAGTGCCTGACGCCCGGCGTGGACGCGCTGCAAGTGCCGGCGCGCGCGGAAATCGTCCTCGAAGGGTTCATTTATCCGCAGGCGGGCGCTCCCGAACCGGCGCCCGCCGGCGCGCCGCCGCGTCCCACGAAGGGCGCCAGCGCCGCGTACGAGCACGCGCTCGAAGGCCCGTACGGCGATCACACCGGCTACTACAACGAGCAGGAGTGGTTCCCTGTCTTCACGGTCGAGCGCATCACGATGCGCCGCGACGCGATCTACCATTCCACCTACACGGGCAAACCGCCCGACGAGCCCGCCGTGCTGGGCGTGGCGCTCAACGAGGTGTTCGTGCCGCTGCTGCAGAAGCAGTTTCCCGAAATCACCGACTTCTATCTGCCGCCCGAAGGCTGCAGCTATCGCATGGCGATCGTGCAGATGAAGAAAAGCTATCCCGGGCACGCCAAACGCGTGATGTTCGGCGTCTGGAGTTTCCTGCGCCAGTTTATGTATACAAAGTTCATCGTCGTGGTCGACGATGACGTGAACATCCGCGACTGGAAGGAAGTGATCTGGGCGATCACCACGCGCATCGACCCCGCGCGCGACACCGTCCTCGTCGAGAACACACCTATCGACTATCTGGATTTCGCCTCGCCCGTTGCCGGGCTCGGCTCGAAGATGGGCCTCGACGCGACCAACAAGTGGCCGGGCGAAACCTCGCGCGAATGGGGCCGCGCAATCGAAATGAACGCCGACGTGAAGACCCGCGTCGACAAGCTGTACGACGAACTCGGGCTCTGAGGCGCCGCGCGTCTCCTGCCCGCCGCTCACGCACTCAGGAGACACGAAGATGAGTCAGTTGGCATCGGAGCGCTTGACACAGTTAAAGGACCCCGCACTTTTCAAGACCCGTGCCTGGATCGACGGCGAATGGAGCGGCGGCACGACGGAGTTCGCCGTGTTCGACCCCGCCGACAACGCCGAGATCACCCGCCTGCCGGACTGTGGCCCCGACGAGGCGCGCCGCGCAATCGCCGCGGCGCATGCGGCCCTGCCTGCGTGGCGCGCACTCACGGGCAAAGCGCGCGCGGCGGTTCTGCGCCGCTGGTTCGAACTCGTGACCGAGCATGCGGAAGACCTTGCCGTCATCATGACGGCCGAACAGGGCAAGCCGCTTGCCGAAGCGCGCGGCGAGGTCGCCTACGGCGCCTCGTTTCTCGAATGGTTCGCGGAAGAAGCGAAGCGCGTGAACGGCGACGTCCTGGCGAGTCCCGCGGCAGACAGAAAATTAGTCGTACTGAAGCAGCCAATCGGCGTTTGCGCGTCGATCACGCCCTGGAATTTCCCCATCGCGATGATCACCCGCAAAGTCGCGCCCGCGCTCGCGGCGGGCTGCACGATCGTCGTGAAGCCCGCCGAGCAGACGCCGCTTTGCGCACTGGCGCTTGCAGAGCTCGCGCAGCGCGCGGGCGTGCCGCGCGGCGTGTTCCATGTCCTGACGGCCGACGCGGCAAACTCGATCGAAATCGGCAAAGTGCTGTGCGAAAGCGACCTCGTGCGGCATCTGTCGTTCACGGGTTCCACGCCGGTGGGCCGCATTCTCATGCGGCAGTGCGCGCCGACGGTCAAGAAGATCGCGCTGGAACTCGGCGGCCACGCACCGTTCATCGTGTTCGACGACGCCGATCTCGACGCGGCGGTCGAGGGCGCCATGATCTCGAAGTACCGCAATGCGGGCCAGACCTGCGTCTGCACGAACCGCTTCTACGTGCACGACTCCGTCTACGACGCATTCGTCGGCAAGCTCGCCGCGGCCTCGCGCAGCATCCGCGTGGGCAACGGCTTCGAGTCGGACGTGACCCAGGGCCCGCTGATCGACGACGCTGCAGTCGAAAAGGTGGTCCAGCACATCGATGACGCCACTGCGAAGGGCGCCACGCTCGTCACGGGAGGCAGCGTGCGCGAGGGCCGCTTCGTCGAGCCGACCGTGCTCGCGAACGTCACGCGCGACATGCTGATCGCACAGGAAGAGACCTTCGGGCCGGTCGCGGCCGTATTGCGCTTCGAGAACGAAGCGGATGTGGTCCGCCTCGCCAACGACACCGATTTCGGCCTTGCGGCGTACTTCTACAGCCGCGACATCGCGCGCGTCTGGCGCGTGGCCGAAGCGCTCGAATATGGGATGGTGGGAATCAACACGGGCCTCATCTCGAACGAGGTAGCGCCGTTCGGCGGTGTCAAGCAGTCGGGGCTCGGGCGCGAGGGCTCGAAGTACGGCATCGACGAGTACGTCGAACTCAAATACTTGTGTATTGGCGTTTGATTAACGAAAGCTTACTATGGGCGCCCGCGCGCAAGGTGTGGACGCCCTGAAATCCGGACGCGCCGCGCGTCCCATTCGAACAAGAAATCGCATCAATGCCGCACTTCTCCCTGCTTTCCGACGGTTTTTTCCTTTCGCTCTCGCTCTGCCTCGACATCGGCCTCGTCAACGTCGCAATCCTCTCGCTCACGCTCTCGCACGGCTTCCGGCCAGGATTCTGGCTGGGCCTCGGTTCCTGTTTCGGCGACCTCATCTATGCGGCGCTCGCCCTCGCGGGCATGGCGGCGCTGCTGCAGTTCGAGGCCGTACGCTGGGTCGTCTGGATCGGCGGCTCGGCCATTCTGCTGATGCTCACCTGGAAGATGGCGCGCGAGGCGCTCAACCCGGCCGCCGCGCCGCCTGTCGAGGGCGAGGCGGACCTCGCCTCGCCGCTGCCCAGCCCCTGGCGCGGCTTCATGCGCGGCGTGCTGCTCGCGCTTTCTTCGCCGAGCGCGATCCTGTGGTTCGCGGCAGTGGGCGGCGCGCTGATTGCGAAGTCGGGCGCGACGAGCGCGGGCGCGGCGGCGCTATTTCTCTCCGGCTTCTTCCTCGGCGGCCTCGGCTGGACCCTCTTTCTCTGCGGCCTCGCGAGTCACGGACGCAAGCGCGCCGGCACCGCGCTGCTGCGCGCCTGTCACGTGGTGTCCGCGCTGCTCTTCGCCTGGTTCTCGTATAGCGTGATCGTGCACGGCTATCGCGATCTGATCGTTCAGCACGCGTCCTGATTACACGAAGGCGCCGCACCAGGCGACGCGCAAAAAGCAAACGGCGCAACGTGGCAGAGCCCGCGTTGCGCCGTTTGCGCACAACCACCACGGGGCGGCCCGTGGCCGCCCGCGCGATCAACGACGGTAATAACCGCCGTGGTAATAGCCGTGATAACCGTGGTAGTAGCCGTGATAATACGGATGACCCCAGTACGGATGGCCCCAGTAGCCGCCGACGACAACCGCGGGCGGCGGCGCATAGACCACCGGCGGCGGTGCATAAACGACGGGCGGCGGAGGCGGCGCATAGACCGGCGCAGCGTACACCGGATAAGCGGGTGCTACGGGAATGCCGATACCGATACCCACCGAAACGTGCGCCTCGGCCGCGCTGGCGAGCCCCAGACCCAGCGCAGCGGCAACGATAAACGAAACGGTCTTTTTCACTTCTCTTCTCCTGACAGCCAGCAACGGCGCCAACTTCAATCTGTTAGACAGACGGACACAACCGACGATTCCAATGTATCGAAAACACGGCGCCCTGGCGGTGGGCATTTGTTGCAAATTGCAAGCCCGTTTTTACAGCGTGCTGCCCTCTGACGCACCCGTGCGACAGGCACGCATTAGTAGAACCCCGCAGACGCGCCGCCCCAAGGCATGAATCGTCAGACGTTGTGGCGGGCTGTCATTCTTACCGCCCGGCAGGCCCGGCGGGACAAATTGCCCGGTAAAGTTTGATTACAAATTGGCTGGAGGCGCCATTCTCCGCACCGGTAAACGACGATGCCCGGTCGTCGACCGGGCATCCTGGACTGGCTCATGAACGCCGCCGTGGCAGCGATGTCGGCTCCTATCCAACCTTCACATAGGTGAACTCGCGGGTGATGCTGGGTGGCACGTAAGCACCGCTAATCTGCACCCTGGGCTTCAGGCGCTTCTTCTGATCCCACCAGCGGCGCCGCTGGACGGGCGTAAGAAACCGCAGATGCTTTCGGTAAGCGAAGATGCTCATGGCGAACTCCCGAATCGGACTACCGACAGGAAACAGCACGGGACTGCAACGACAAAACCGAAACACTTGAGACCATTGTGCTTAAATTTTGAGACATTGACTGCCTTGTTGTGAGATAGCCGCATCCATAGCGCATATCCCACTTGCATTGTCGATCTCGTTGAGCCAGGCCGCTGGGCTGGCGGCCGGGAATTCGAGCAATTTCCGCGCCACAGGCGGCGCAGGCAATACATAGGCCCGGCAGCTTGACCGGCGGACTATCTATCCTGCGTCCTTTGTAGCCGTCACGCTCCTGCGTATCGGTACGATATCGAACATAGGTCGCGCACGTGTGCAGGCTGCGCAGAATGCGGGCGCGTCGGCGCGCTGCACTACACAGCGCCCGCGCAAGCCGTGGTAATGTGGCAACGGCGCGCGTCGCCCGGACCATACGGCGCGCGTCCCGGGATTCACCGACGAGAACGCACAATGATCAAGGTCAGCATCCTTTATCCGTACCGCGAAAACGGACGCTTCGACAGCGAGTACTACTGCACGCGGCACATGCCGCTTGCCGCGCGTCTGTTCGGCGACGCGCTGCGCGGCTGGTCGGTCGATGTCGGCATCAATGCGGGGCCGCCGGGCACGCCGCCGCCATATGTCGCGGCGGGCCACTTCCTGTTCGACACCGCGGAAGCGTTCTACGCCATGTTCCAGCCGAATGCCAAAACGCTGCTCGACGACATTCCCAACTACACCGACGGCGGAAATGGCACGATCCTGATCAGCGAGATCAAGGTCTCGGTCTGAGCGACACCGCCTCACCCCCGATCACGACCCGGCGGCCGCCCGCGCCACCGCCAGCCCTACGGAGAAAAAACACCGATGTTCGGCGATATCGCCCGCTTTCTGCTCAATACGATTTTCACGCTGTTCGGCGCTGCCCTGCTTTTGCGCGCGTGGCTGCAGTACGTCCGGGTGGCTGCCTACAACCCGGTCAGCCACGCCGTGCAACAAGTGACCAACTGGCTGGTGCTGCCGCTGCGACGCGTCATTCCCGGCATGCGCGGCATCGACTGGGCCAGCGTGATCGCCGCGCTGATCGCCGCCATGGCCTACGTGCTGGCGACGGTCTGGCTGGCCGGCGTCGATCCGTTCGGCCTCTTGCCGACCCTGGTCATCGTCGCCTTGCTGACGGTGGTGAAATGGGCGCTCAATCTGCTGATCTGGCTCACGATCCTGATGGCGCTGCTGTCGTGGCTCAATCCGCAGTCGCCGGCCATGCCGGTGCTGTTCCAGCTGACGGCGCCGTTCCTCAACCCGCTGCGCCGCATCATCCCGCAGTTCGGCGGACTCGATCTTTCGCCGATCCTGCTCTTCGTCATCGTGCAGGTGCTTCTGATGGTGATCACGCGCGCGGCGGTGTCGCTTACGCTGTTTGGGATTTGAGGGGTGCGGGCGGCGGCGTTATGAAAAAGCCCGCTCAAAGGCGGGCTCCATCCGGGCAAATACGATCAGTGGGAACTACGCGGCAAGTTCAGCCGTCAGTTCGGGAAGCGTAGCAGGCACAACACCGCGCCCGACGGCGCAAAGCGACCTTGTTCCCAGTCGCGCAAGGTAGCAAGCAATATCAAGGCAAGGCGTGCCGAGCTGGGTATGACCCAGAACGCCGCCGATAAATGGATTGCTTTGCAACAACGGCAATGCCGATGATCGCCAGGCGAGCAAATCATCACGAAAAATCAGGCATTTCCAGAGAAGGTCGGCGGCGAGGTGGGCGTGTCCACTGCAAAAGCGCAGTAGCAACGAGCGCTACCAATCCCGTGTACACAATCATCACGGACCACGGGAACGGCGTGAACCTAAAAGGCGGAGGCAAGTATTTGACAAGCGGCGTGCTCGTTGTTGTGTAGATGAGTAGTTGGCTAGCCGTCGAGACAGAGAAAATCATCAAGGCCATGCCGCAGTTCCACGCGCGCTGTCCCTTGCGAGAAAGCGCAACGCCAATGAAAAGTGTGATTGTCGCGGCAACGAGCAGGCTCATTGGACGGCCATGTGGCATCAGGAGCAATAGCCAGCCTGTACGGCTTGCCGCGAACGACATTGCAAGAAAATGAAGTAGGCACGAGACGCTGATAGTGCCAATTCGAATCAGATCCCGTACCGAAGGTCCCGGCATATGATCGTTACCTTCCAGGAAGTCACTGCTCCTCCTGCTATACAGAAGGGCAACAAACAGGCCAGTCAGTGGTAGCGAAATCAACACAAAAAGCCGGAAAGGAAGCAATGCGGTCAACGCGATATTGCCGAACGCCGTCCATACGTAGAGCGTTCGGCCCCAAGCGCGTCCATAGCACAAGGCGATGCTCGCGACCAGACATCCGACGGTAGACATGAGCCAAACCGCGTCGCACATTAGTAGCTGCCACGGTAACGTCGCCTTTACTGTCGACCATGAGCGCGACCACATAAATCCCACGTAGGCGAACATTTGAAGCGAGTACACGCTTTGCAGCATCAGCGTAAAGGCAATCACTCTTATCGTTGTGTATCTTCTTGGAAAGCTCGGCGTCGTGACCATGTGGCAACAATTTTCGAATGAAGCCGGGAAAGCCCGGAAAACATAGGCAAAGCGTCCCTGCCAGCTATGAACGTGATTGCGGTGGGCGGGATTGTCGACGATCCAGGCGCTGGAGTCGACGGTCCGCTCCTGGTAGCTACCGCTCGACGACCGAACGCGACGATCGTCTCGGGCGGACGCGGGATGCAAAGGGCATAAGCGACCCGGAGGAGACCTTCGGTTTTCTCGTTAGCCGTCATTCGGTGCGGTCAGCTATTTGGCCAACTGCGCAAGGCCTATATACTGTCGTCGCGGCGGGGGGAAGGACACCCCGTAAGAGGCACCAGTGGATAATACCGACCGCGCCCAGGGTCTTGGGCACCGTCTGCGTAAGAGTCAGGCGCAGACTTTGCCCCGCCGCGCATCTCCAACTGAAAGTAGCTCTATCGCGATTGCCACGCTCTAGTGGGACGGCGGAGTTATAACTAAACCGGCGTCTACTCCACCGCGACGTGCTTTTCCAACGCACTGAAGCCAGTCCCGCCACGCAGCGGGGTCGGCAGTTGTTCCGTCCGAAAGCAGACTTAGATCTCCCAAGAGTGACCCAAGATCGTCAGAATTCGTCCGTTGGTAGAGTTCAACAATAAATTCATACATCGCGAGGTACGCCTCTTGCAATGTCAGATGCTCACTGTCCAGGGTCATTTCGCTCGTTGGGTTGTGTCTTTGGTCTTTCAATTGTTGCCGATCTAGGCGCGGACGTCGATTGTCCGAAAATGGCCGAATCCGGGCCAACGGCGAACGCACCAAACCGACCCTGAGCGGTCCTTCGGCACGCGACCGGCTCAGCGTCTCTTGCTGGAGGTATACCGCTCGCTCCGAGAGTATCGAGGATCTTTACTGTTTAACCCGATGATCAGTGAACTCATAGTCGGCCATGCAATCGGCCGAAGGGTCTCGCTTGATGGCCGAAAAATGAACGGTATCGTTGTCTATAACAGTGTACGTGTAGACATCGGGCGTGGGAGTGCCCTCCGTGATGATTGAAATCTTGTCGTCCTTCGTTTCCCACCGGCCTCGCTCTTCATCAAAAAGCTGAGTCTTTTCAGGATTTTTGTAGAACGCAATTTCGAACTTTCCGTCCAATGATCTTTTCATAGTCCACGCCAGATAGGAACATTTTCCATCCTTGTCCCTTTGACCCTGCCAGTTACCAGCCAAACGGTCATCGAGAGCCGAAGCGAGATTGGACACCGAGAGAAGAACTGCAACGAGCAAGAAATTTCGAGTTATGAGTTTCATAGGAATTTCAGCAATGGATAAGAGCTATAACGCCCGAATGAAGCTGTTCTGCAAGCGAAAGGCCGGACGACTGTCGCAGCCGACTCCGTTTTGATCAAGATGCCAAGATTCTCCTGAGAGCCGACCGATCTACGACCTCGGCCTGAAATGCCAAGAATTACGGTCTCGTCGCCCCGGACACGTTGTACGACCCCGCCCGTATGCCGTTACGTACCGCCGAGTCCACATTATTGGCTCTCTACACGACGGACATTTATCACACGCGCCGGATGCTCCTTCATGTGTCGAACCTCAACGGTGTCACCCAGGTGGGCAGGCAGCGTAGACGGTGTAGTGACCGGACCCTGTGCAAGTTGAACCGTAAATGATTGTTTACCAAGTGCTATGACCTTGCCGGTCTCCGTGACCGTCGGCTCCGACCGAAATTCCTGCATTTGCTGTTCGGGGTAAATATCGAACAGGTAAATAACCCCAGCGATTGCAGCCATGAGAACCAAGATGGCTCGCTTGTTCTGTCGCAGCAGCACAATATGGCCGCTCAAACCGGATGAGCGGCGAAATTTATGCGTATCAGATTTTTCCATCGGTGTTATTTGGATACCTGTGTTCTCGCTTGTAACAACGGCATTTGGGCGTGAAACTTGATGGATGGGCGGGACGGTCGCTTTCAGGCATACCAATGACATTCGAATGTCCGGTCGAGTGCGCCGACGAATGGCGCATGATGGCCGACCGCTGACGCCCATGCCAGCGATGCCACCGCTCCGCCAGCAAGCCACCCCAGTTTCGACGCCAGCCTCCAAACCACCCCACTGCCCAAACCCCAAAATTCCCTGTAGAATCACCGGCTCTGCGGGCGTCGTATAATGGCCATTACCCCAGCTTCCCAAGCTGGAGACGTGGGTTCGATTCCCATCGCCCGCTCCACATCGGCTCATCGTGCCGCATGACCTTACCGGACCTACCGGAGCCCAACTCAGGGCCTCGTGCAGGAATCCCGGGCTGCCCTGAATCCCCTCGTCGCAGATTCGAAGTTCGGCTCATCCTGGGTCATCCCGGCGTTTGTCACGCTGGCGCGCCGTGATCCGGCTTACCCCGACTCGCCTCGCGCAACCCGCGCGGCCGTCAACGATGGAACGATTTTTTATCTCCCGCCCCAGCGCGATCGCGCTGATCGCGCGCGCCCGCAAGAAGCTGCTGGCGGACGCCGGCGAGTGCGTCCCCTCAGAGGCCCAACCGCTTCTCGACCGCGCCGCGCAACTCGAACGCCTGCTGCTGGATGTGCGGGCCTGCCGCATCGACGCTTTCGAGCTGACCGATCCCACGCCCGTCCACATCACGATCTCGGCAGATTGAGGAGCCGAATCAGGATCCAACGTCGCCCGGCAGGCCTCCGTGCCGGCACTGCTATAATGCGCGTCGGTTTCGGCGCCGGTCGCCATGGCAGCGCCTGCGACATCCGCGGGCTCCGTCTGCCACCTGTCCGCCCCGCCGCCTGACCCCGATCCCGCGATCCTGCAATATCCTGTTTCAGCAGACGCAAACGCCCCGCCTGGCCTGCCCGTCTCGTGCCGCACAGCCGGTTGCAACGCGTGCTGCCCTCACCTGTCCATCCTCGAAGATGAATCACGATCCGAACGACGCAGTCCCGTCCGACTGCCCGCTGCCCGACGCATCGGGCGAGCCGCACGAGTCCGCCGAAAGCGTTTCGGCCGACGTCCTGCACCGCCGCCGCATCCGCAGTTTCGTGACACGCGCCGGCCGTGTTTCGACTGGCCAGCGTCGCGCGCTCGACGATCTCGGCCCTCGCTTCGTCGTCCCCTACGCGCCGCAACCGGCGGACTGGGACGCCGTGTTCGGCCGCCGCGCGCCGCGCGTGCTGGAGATCGGCTTCGGCATGGGTGCGAGCACGGCGGAAATCGCCGCGCTGCGGCCGGACGACGACTTCCTCGGCGTCGAGGTGCATGAACCGGGTGTCGGTGCGCTGCTCAAGCTGATCGGCGAGCAGAACCTTGCGAACATCCGCATCATCCAGCACGACGCGGTCGAGGTGCTCGAACAGATGATCGCGCCCGCGAGCCTCGACGGCGCGCACATCTTCTTCCCGGATCCGTGGCACAAGGCGCGCCATCACAAGCGCCGCCTGATCCAGCCGAAGTTCGTCGAACTGCTGGTTTCGCGCATGAAGCCGGGCGCCTACCTGCACTGCGCCACCGACTGGCAGAATTACGCCGAACAGATGCTGGAAGTACTGGGTGCCAACCCGGCGCTGCAGAACACCGCGGACGGCTACGCGCCGCGCCCGGATTATCGTCCCGTCACGAAGTTCGAGCGGCGGGGCTTGCGCCTGGGCCATGGCGTATGGGACCTCGTGTTCCGCCGCCGCGCGGACTGAACGGTCTGTCGGACAGCAACAAGCACAAGGGGCGCACGAGGCGCCCCTTTCGATTTTCAGTCTTCCCAGCCAAGCCCGCCGCCATAGCCGAACAGCAGGACGACGAGGCCGAACAGCAGGACGACGAGGCCGAACACGATGCGATACCAGGCAAACGCCGTGAAGTCGTGCGAGGCAACGAAGCGCAGCAGCCAGCGCACGCAGGCGAACGCGCTGACGAACGCAGCCACGAAGCCCACACCGAACAAACTCAGCCAGTCGACCGAGAGCGCCTGCCAGTTCTTGTGCAATTCGTAGACGGTGGCGCCGAAGATCACCGGAATCGCCAGGAAAAAAGAAAACTCGGTGGCGACACGCCGTTCGAAACCGAACAGCATCGCGCCGATGATCGTCGAACCGGAGCGCGACATGCCCGGAATCAGCGCGAAACACTGCGCACAACCGACCTTGAACGCGTCCAGCGGACGAATGTCGTCGATCGAGCGCACTCGCGCGGGAATCTGCGCGGCCGGCACACCGGGGTGTCGCCGCCGCCCCTCCACCCAAAGTATGACGACGCCGCCCGCCACCAGCGCGAACGCGACGGGCACCGGCGAGAACAGCACCGACTTGATCGCCTTTTCGAACAACAGGCCGAGCGCGACGGCAGGCACGGTCGCGACGATCACGTTCAACGCGAAGCGCCGCGCGTCGGGCCGGGTGGGCAGCCCCGCGATCACGTTGCCGATCTTGCCGCGAAATTCCCAGCACACGGCGAGAATCGCTCCGAACTGGATCACGACGTCGAAGGTTTTCTCGTAGTCGCCGTCGAAGTTGAGCGCGCTGCCCGCAACGATCAGGTGGCCGGTGCTCGATACCGGAAGAAACTCGGTCAGCCCTTCGACGACACCCAGAATCAAAGCCTTGCAGAACAGTATCCAGTCCATCCGTATCCTCGCGGGGGGGTTCGCGCCGGACGGAGGAAGGGACCGCCGGCGGCTGCACGCGGCGGCGTCGCGTCGGCTTATTTCTCGACGATCTGCACTCGTATGCCGTTTGTAAGGATGTTGATTGTACCCGGTTCGTAGTTGACCCCGGCAAACTGCAATTGCTCGGGCTTGAACGTGTAGACGGGATAGTCGTTGAGCAACTGCGCCGCCGCGAGCGCCGCCACGGCGCCCACCTGCTGTCCGTAGGCGGCGGCCGCGCCCTGCATGTCCACGCTGTCGACCGAAGGCGACTGGAGCACGACCGAGCGGCTCGCGGCGTCCCATGCAAGCGCGCTCGACAGCGTGAAGACGCCATCGACGGGCTGCTGCAACAGCGGGCTCTGAAGCTCGGCGTCGAGGCGAACGGCCACACGGTTGCGATCGGGCTGCAGCACGACGACGGGATTCGTCAGCGTCACCTGGAAGAGCTGCTGCAGCGAGCGGTGATACGGGAACTTGCGCTGAACCGCCGCCTGCACCTGCTCCTGCGAGAACGTGTAGTGATCGGGAATGAACGGGAACGTGCCCGTCGCACACGCGCCCAGCGACATGGCCGCACCCGCCGCGGCACATGCCGCGAGGAGGAAGGCTCGTCGGGAAACGCGCGTTGCGGTATGGATCATGCGAAATCTCCTTGAAGGGCGGCGCAAGGCCTGCCGTTCGAAACATGGGAAGGACGCACTCAGGCGTCGGGCGAGGGCTGCGTCGCCGACTCGAGCCGGGTAAGCCAGACTATCGCCGCTTCACGCGAGGCGCCGCACATCTCGGCCTGCGGCTGCAGCCCCGAGCAGCACGCGGGCCGCAGCGGTGAACCGAAGATCGCGCATTGCAGATCCTCGCCAAGCTGAATGCAGCGCACGCCCGCGGGCTTGCCCCCGGGCATGCCCGGAATCGGGCTCGTGATGGACGGCGCGATACAGCACGCGCCGCAACCGGGGCGACATGCGTGACCCGGCACGTCGAAGGGGGAAACGGCACTCACCATCTGCTTCCTGAATCAGTCGATACGATCCGCCTCGCGACGAACCAGACGCATTGTGCCATTGCCGGCTGCGACCTTTTTACACAAACGCCAAACGCACCGCACTCTTAAACTGGATCAATCCGGCGCAAGAAATTATGCCGTCCGGTGCCAGGCCCGAGTAATACCCGAGTATGGCCTGACAATGGCGCCGCCCACAGCCGCACGGCGCCCCAACGACGAGAGCCCCGCATGCGCAACGCCGACCTCCTGTTTCGCCCCGACCTGCTGGCCAAGTACGGCGCGAACGGCCCACGGTATACGTCCTACCCAACCGCACTGCAGTTCCGCGAAGACTTCGATCCCGCCGACTACTTCCGCGCCGCCACCGACCCCGGTGCCGAAGAAACCGATCTTTCGCTTTACTTCCACATTCCATTCTGCGACACCGTCTGCTTTTATTGCGGCTGCAACAAAGTTGCGACGAAGAACCGCACCCGAGCGAAACCGTATCTGAAGCAGATGATCCGTGAACTGGAACTGCAGGCCGCGCTCTTCGACACGAAGCGGCCCGTTTCGCAGCTCCATTGGGGCGGCGGCACGCCGACCTTCCTTTCGCCCGACGAGATGAGCGCGCTGATGGCCGCCACCCGCGAGCACTTCACACTGCGCCCCGATCACGAAGGCGAATACTCGATCGAAATCGACCCGCGCGAAGCCTCGGCGGCCACCATTGAACATCTGCGCGGCCTCGGCTTCAATCGCCTGAGCCTCGGCGTGCAGGACTTCGACCCGGTCGTGCAGCGCGCGATCAATCGCGTGCAGCCGCTGGAGATGACGGTCGAATGCATCGAAGCGGCACGCGCGAACCGCTTCGAGTCGATCAGCGCCGACCTGATCTACGGACTGCCACATCAGACCGTGGCGAGCTTCCGGCGCACGCTCGATACGATCCTGTTGCTCGCGCCCGATCGCCTTTCGGTATTCGGCTATGCGCACATGCCGCATCTGTTCAAGATGCAGCGGCAAATGGATGCGGCAACGCTGCCCTCGCCCGCCGAACGGCTCGCGCTGCTGCAGCTCGTGGTCGAACAGTTGACCGACGCCGGCTACGTCTACATCGGCATGGATCACTTCGCGCTGCCGACCGACGAACTCGCGCTGGCTCAAAAGCGGCGCACACTGCATCGCAATTTCCAGGGCTACAGCACGCGCGCCGACTGCGACCTGATCGGCTTTGGCGCATCGTCCATCGGCAAGGTCGGCGACGTCTATGCGCAGAACGCGAAGGATCTGCCCAGCTACGGCGCCGCGCTCGATGCGAAGCGACTCGCGATTGCACGCGGCATTCGCCTGAGCGCCGACGATCGGCTGCGCCGCGACATCATCGCGGAGCTGATGTGCAATCTCGAACTGCGTTTCGACGAGTTCGAGGCCGCCTACGGCGTGCGCTTCCCGAGCGCTTTCGCGCCCGAACTCGAACGCCTGCGCTCGTTCGAGGAAGACGGGCTCGTCGCGCGCAGCACGAACCGGCTCGAAGTGCTGCCGGCCGGGCGGATGTTCGTGCGCAATATCGCCATGGTGTTCGACCGCTACCTCGGCACGCAGCGCCCGGAGCGCTTCTCGCGCACGGTTTAAGCGCGTGCTGGGCGCCGGTTGCCGGGCGGCCCGAATTAGGTCATAATTCTCGGCTACCCGGCGCGTAGCCGTCGTAAATAGCGACGGATGGCGCCGAGCCTGCCTCGGTGGTGAAATTGGTAGACGCGCCGGACTCAAAATCCGGTTCCGAAAGGAGTGCCGGTTCGATTCCGGCCCGAGGCACCAGATTCAAAAAACAAAGCCCCGCTCTATGGCGGGGCTTTGTTCGTTTACGGCGGTCAGCCAACTCAACGCAAATTAGTCTGCGCGAGCTCGATCACCTCGTCTCCACGCCCGCTCAACACCGCGCGCAGCATATAGAGGCTAAAGCCCTTGGCCTGCGCCCATTGCAGCTTCGGCGGCATGGCCAGTTCGTGCTTGGCCGTCACCACGTCGACGAGCGCAGGCCCGGGATGCGCGAACGCCGCGCGCAACGCATCGTCCAGCGCTTCCGACGTCTCCACCCGCACGCTGAAAATACCCGCTCCCTTCGCGATATCGGCAAAGTTCGTCGCCGCGAGATCGGTGCCCGTTTCGACGTAACCGCCCGCCTTCATCTCCATCGCGACGAAGCCCAGCGTGCCATTATTCAGGACAACGATCTTGATCGGCAGGTCGAGCTGCCGCGAAGTCAGGATGTCGCCGAGCAGCATCGAGAGCCCGCCATCGCCCGAGAGCGAGATGACCTGTCGCCCCGCGTGGGCCGCCTGCGCGCCGAGCGCCTGCGGCATCGCGTTGGCCATCGACCCGTGGTTGAACGAGCCGTGCAGCCGGCGCTTGCCGTTCATCGTGAGGTAGCGCGCCGCCCACAGCGTAGGCGTGCCGACATCGACGGCGAAGATCGCGTCGTCGGCCGCGAGCGCGTCCACGCGCGCCGTCACGTACTGCGGATGCAGCGGCTTGCCCGCGGGCGCCGGTGTCGCGAGGTCGTCGAGACTTTGGCGCGCATTCTTGTAGTGCTCCTTCGCCCGCTCGACGAAGCGGCGATCGGTCTTGCGCGTGAGCTTCGGCGCAAGCGCCCGCAACGTCTCGCGCACGTCGCCCACGAGCCCGAGCGCAAGCGGCGCCCGCCTGCCGAGCGCCGCCGGATTGCGGTCGATCTGCACGATATTGGTGTGCTGCGGATAGAAGTTGCGATACGGGAAGTCGGTGCCGAGCATCACGAGCGTGTCGCACGACATCATCGCGTGATAGCCCGAGCTGAAGCCGATCAGCCCTGTCATGCCCACGTCGTAAGGGTTGTCCCATTCGACGTACTGCTTGCCGCGCAGCGCGTGCACGGTCGGGGCGCCGAGCGTGTCCGCCAGCGCCACGACCTCGTCGTGCGCGCCCTGGCAACCGCTGCCGCACAGCAGCGTGACAGCTTCCGAGCGGTTCAGCAGGGTGGCGAGCCGGTCGATGTCCGCCTCCGCGGGCAGCGTCGACGGTCGCGCGGCCTGGGCCCAGACCGGCTCCTCGCCCGTCGCTTCAAGCAAGGCCACGTCGCCCGGCAGCACGATCACCGCCACGCCCTTTTCGTCGATGGCCGTGCGCAACGCCGTCGCCAGCACGCGCGGGAACTGCGAGGCATTCGTCACCAGCTCGACGTAGTGGCTGCACTCCTTGAATAGCTCTTGCGGATGCGTTTCCTGAAAGTAGTGGAGGCCGATCTCCGTCGACGGAATGTGAGCTGCGATCGCGAGCACGGGAACATGGTTGCGTTGGCAATCATAGAGGCCGTTGATGAGATGCAGGTTGCCCGGCCCGCAGCTTCCGGCGCAGACTGCGAGCCGCCCTGTCGCCGCCGCTTCCGCGCCGGCCGCGAACGCCGCCACCTCCTCGTGGCGCGTGTGCATCCAGCGAATCGTGCCAAGACGCTCCAGACTCGACGACAAGCCGTTCAGGCTGTCGCCGGTGACGCCCCAGATGCGCTCCACGCCCACCGCTTCGAGTGTCTTCGCCAGATAATCCGCGATCGTGTTCGCCATGCTGTCCTCCTTGTAGACTGACGCGCGGCCCCGCGGTGTGCCTGTACCGCTGCACTCCGCGGCGCCGCGCCGGAAAAAGGGTTGGATATCGCGCAACCGCGCCGCCACTTGGCGGCGGAGATCCGCGATGCATCGCGCTACGTTACGCCATCCTCGCGAACGACGCCTCGAAGCCTGCTGCGAGCGAGACGCATCGCCCGCCCCGGACCGCGGCGCCGGTTAGAATGCAGCGGTTTTGACGCCGTCCGCCGGTCTTCATGAATCTCGAAAGCATTCTCTTCAGCCAGGGTTTCGGTTCGCGCCGCCAGTGCCGTGCGCTCATCGCCGACGGGCGCGTCGCCGTGGCGGGCGCGCTCTGCGCCGATCCGCTCGCATCGTTCGACACCGCGGGACTCAGCTTCAGCGTGGACGCCGAATCCTGGCCGTTTCACGAACGTGCCTATCTAGCGCTGAACAAGCCTGCCGGCTACGAGTGCTCGCGCGATCCGCAGCATCATTTGAGTGTCTTTCACCTTCTGCCGGCACCACTCGCGGCGCGCGGCGTGCAATGTGTCGGCCGTCTCGACCAGGACACGACCGGCTTGTTGCTGCTTTCGGACGACGGCCAGTTCGTTCACGCCTTCACGTCGCCCAAACGCAAGGTGCCGAAGGTCTACGTGGCAACGACACGCCATGCGCTCGACGACACGCAGCTCGAGGCGCTGCGCACGGGCGTCCTGCTGCACGGGGAACGCGAACCGATCGCGGCCGTCGATGCGTGCGCGCGCGGCGAGCATGCGCTCGAACTCACAGTGCTGGAAGGCAAGTACCACCAGGTCAAGCGCATGATCGCCGCAGCGGGCAATCGCTGCGAGGCACTGCACCGCGAGCGCATTGGCGGCTTCACGCTGCCCGCGGATCTCGCGCCCGGCGCCTGGCGATGGCTCGAAGCACCTGAGCTCGACGCGCTGCGCGAGGGCTGATCCGCACCGTATCGGCGCCGCTTTCGCCCGCTTGCGGCTATGTGCGGTGCCGCACCCCTATCGTCAGAACAGTCCCCTTTCCGCCGCGCCGCAACATGCCCTTCCTGACGTTGCGCCCTATACTCGTTTAAACAATGATTACAAGCGATGCAAGGAGGGGGGATATGTTCATCAACGGCACATATCAAATTTCATACGTGTTGATGGCGTTCGTGGCACTGGGGGTGCTGTTGATCGGCGGGCTGCTCGTGTCGATGCGTTTGCGTCATCGATATCAGCCCAGCCTGATCGGCGTGCTCATCGGCGCCCTGTTCTGCTTCCTCCTGCTCGAAGCGCTGCCGGCCATCACGTGAACGGCACGCTTGCGCCATGCCGCCGCCCCGTGTTCACGGGTGCGGCGGCAGCGTGCGCAGGAAATCGTCGACGCTCGGATAACGCAGTCTCACGCCCAGTTCCCGCTTGAGCCGCCGGTTCGAAAGGCGCCGGGATTCGCGCATGAACGAAAGCAGCATGGGTTCGAGGCTGCGCTCCGCTTCTTCGCGGCTCACGCGCGGCGCCCGTGCGAGCCCGAACACATCGGCCACGCGGTCGAAATACTCCCCCATCTTCAGTTCGCTGTCGTCCGACGCGTGTATCACGCGCGCCGGGCGACCGCGCGCGGCGAGTCGCACCATGATGGCGGCCAGATCGTCGGCGTGAATGTGGCTCGTGTAGACATCGTCACGCTCCACCAGCGCCGGCGTGCCCTTCGCGAGACGCGCGAGCGGCAGGCGGTTGGCCGCATAGATGCCGGGAATGCGCGCGATCGAAGCCGTGAGCACGCCGCGTGCGGTCGCGCGGCGCAGCACGCTCTCGGCGGCCACCCGGCGCTTGGCGCGCGCATTGGCAGGCCGCACAGGCCGCGTTTCGTCGATACGCGCGCCTTCGCAATCGCCATAAACGCCCGTCGTGCTGGCATAAACCAGCTTCAATCGGCCAGGCCTTATGCGCGCGGGCCTCGCGGCCCCCGCAGCCCCGATAGTGCGCTCGGGTACAATAGAGAACGCTTCGCGGCGCACCGGCAACGCCGCGCGCGGGCCTGCCGACGCGCCGCGCCGCACGGCCCCATGCGGTCTCCCGGCCGGCCGCGCCGCCAAACGGCGCCGTGCGGTCAGGGCGGCGATCAGACGACGGCTGCGGTTGTCGTCTTCGCCGGATTTTTCCGGCGGCGCGAGGTGCAGCACGACATTCGCGAGCCCGGCGAGCCGCGCAAGACTCGCACGCACGTCGAGGTCGCCCACCAGCGGGACCGTGCCGGCCTCGCGCAGCGACGCCGCGCGTGCCGGCTGGCTCGTGAGCGCAAACACGCGTGCGCGGGGACGCAGCAGCGCGACGCAGCGCAGGCCAACGTCGCCGCAACCGACAATCAGGATGCGCGCGCGGCGCAAGGTTCGTGTGGCAATCATGGTGGACCCATTTTAAGCCGTCGGCCCAAGTCGGCGGCAGCCCTTACGGATTTCGGACTTACGCTTCAATCGAACATGGCTTTCAACGTAACGCTCAAGCAAAGCGGCCGGCAGTTCCAGGTCGAACCGGACGAACCCATCCTCAACGCAGCCCTGCGCCAGGGCGTCGGCCTGCCCTACGGCTGCAAGAACGGCGCTTGCGGTTCGTGCAAGGGCACGGTCTGCAGCGGCGAGATCGAGCAGCGCGCGCACGCGGCCTCGGCGCTTTCGAACGACGAACGCACGCGCGGCATGGCGCTCCTGTGCTGCGCGACGGCCCAGTCGGACCTCGAAATCGACATCCGCGAAGTGGCGGGCGTGGGCGACATGCAGGTGCGCAAGCTGCCCACGCGCATCGCCGCGATCGAGCGCCGTGCCGACGACGTGATCGTCCTGAAGCTGCAATTGCCCGCCAACGAGCGCTTGCAGTACCTCGCCGGCCAGTACCTCGAATTCATCCTGAAGGACGGCACGCGCCGCAGCTACTCGATGGCGACCGCGCCGCACGAAGAAGGCCCGCTCGAACTGCACGTCCGCCACATGCCGGGCGGCAAGTTCACCGACCACGTCTTCACGCAGATGAAGGAGCGCGACATCCTGCGCTTCGAGGCGCCGCTCGGCACCTTCTTCCTGCGCGAGGACTCGGAGAAGCCGATCGTCCTGCTCGCCTCGGGCACCGGCTTCGCGCCGATCAAGGCGATCGTCGAGCATGCGGCTCACAAGAACCTGAACCGCCCCATGACGCTCTACTGGGGCGCGCGCCAGAAGAAGGATCTGTACCTGCTGGATCTCGCCGAGCAATGGGCGAAGGACATCCCGAACTTCCGCTTCGTGCCGGTGCTCTCGGAACCTGCGGCGGGCGACAACTGGACCGGCCGCACGGGCTTCGTGCATCGCGCGGTGATCGAGGATCTGCCTGACCTGTCCGGCTACCAGGTCTACGCGTGCGGCGCGCCGGTCATGGTGGAATCGGCGCAGCGCGATTTCTCGCAGCACCACGGCCTGCCCGAAGACGAGTTCTACGCGGACTCGTTCACGAGCGCCGCGGACCTCGCCAATCCGGTCTGACACGATCCCTCAAACAGTTTGTGGCGGCGGGTCGGCCTACTGCCGTCACGAAAATTTCTTCCGCCGCGCACAATTGACGGTTTACACGGCCGATCCGCTTGTCGTATTCTTGCGCCCATGAACCGCATCCTGTCCGCTCTCCGACGTCGCCGCTCGCCCGAATAGGGCCTGGCTTCGTTGCGGACGCGCGTTACCCACCCACGCGCATGCAGTTCGAATTACGAAAGCCACGGCCAGCCGTGGCTTTTTGTTTTTCCGGCCGCCTCGTCGCGGCTTCCTTGCCAACCTTGTTGCAACCCTTGAGCGCGGAGCCCGTTGCCATGAATTTTTCCGAGTACCCGACCGAGTCGCTGATGTACATCACCAACCGGCCCGAAATCGTTTTCACGCATGGCAAGGGGTCGTGGCTCTACGACAACGAAGGCAAGCGATATCTGGACTTCATCCAGGGCTGGGCCGTCAACAGTCTCGGCCACTGCAACGAAGGGATGATCGAAGCGCTCGAGAAGCAGTCGCGCCTGCTCATCAACCCGTCGCCGGCCTTCTACAACGAGCCGATGGCGAAGCTCGCGAACCTCCTCACGGAACACAGCTGCTTCGACAAGGTGTTCTTCGCCAACAGCGGCGCGGAAGCCAACGAAGGCGCGATCAAGCTCGCGCGCAAGTGGGGCAAAAAGCATCGCGACGGCGCCTACGAGATCGTCACGTTCGACCACAGCTTCCACGGCCGCACGCTCGCGACCATGTCGGCGAGCGGCAAGGCCGGCTGGGACACGATCTACGCGCCGCAAGTGCCGGGCTTCCCGAAGGCCGACCTCAACGACATCGCCTCGGTCGAAAAGCTCATCAGCGCGAAGACCGTCGCCGTCATGCTCGAGCCGATCCAGGGCGAAGGCGGCGTGATCCCCGCCACGCGCGAGTTCATGCAGCAACTGCGCGCGCTCACGCAAAAGCACGGCATCCTGCTGATCGTCGACGAAGTGCAGAGCGGCTGCGGCCGCGCGGGCACGCTGTTCGCGTATGAACTCTCGGGCGTCGAGCCGGACATCATGACGCTCGGCAAGGGCATTGGCGGCGGCGTGCCGCTCGCCGCGTTGCTCGCGAAGAAGGAAATCGCCGTGTTCGAAGCCGGCGACCAGGGCGGCACCTACAACGGCAACCCGTTGATGACGGCCGTGGGCTATTCGGTGATCTCGCAACTGGTGGCGCCGGGCTTCCTCGAAGGCGTGCGCGCACGCGGCGAGTATCTGCGCGAGAAGCTGCTCGAACTCTCGGCGGAACGCGGCTTCGAAGGCGAGCGCGGCGAGGGCCTGCTGCGCGCCCTGCTGCTCGGCAAGGACATCGGGCCGCAGATCGTCGAGAAGGCGCGCCTGATGCAGCCGGACGGCCTGCTGCTCAACGCCGCGCGGCCGAACCTGCTGCGCTTCATGCCCGCGCTCAACGTCACGAACGAAGAGATCGACCAGATGATGGCGATGCTGCGCGCGATCCTCGATACGCTGTAATCGACCGGAACCAGGCGATGTCCGTCACGATCCGCCCTTTCGCACGAGCCGACGCCGACGCGGTGATCGCGCTGTGGCTGCAGTCGTTTCCTGAGTACCAGGACACGACTCGCCCGCACCGCAGTCCGCGTCTGTCGATCGAGAACAAGCTCGGTACGCAGCCCGAACTGTTTTTCGTCGCCACGCGCGACGCAGACGGCGCGGTGATCGGCACGGCGATGGCGGGCTACGACGGACATCGCGGCTGGCTCTATTCGGTGGCCGTCGATCCGGCGGCGCGGCGCCTCGGCATCGGCACGCGGCTCGTGCGCCACGCCGAAAGTCAGCTCGCCGCGCGCGGCTGTCCGAAGCTCAATTTGCAGGTGCTGCGCGACAAGCCCGAGGTACTGGCTTTCTACGAGGCGCTCGGCTACCGCACCGATGCGGTGGTGAGCCTCGGCAGGCGGCTGGAACAACCCACGCCCATGGCCCAATAAGTGCCGGCCGCATCGCCTACGCGAAGGCCATAAAAAAGCTGCATGAGTTGTTCACCCATGCAGCTTTTTGTTTTGTACTACGAGAGATGCTTACTTGCCCGCTTATTCGCCAAGATAGGCGGCACGCACCTTCGGATCGTCGAGCATCTGCTTTGCCTCGCCTTCCATCGTGACGAGACCCGAGTCCATCACGTAGCCGCGGTTCGCGGCCTGCAGCGCGAGACGCGCATTCTGCTCGACCAGCAGCACCGTGATGCCCTCCTGCGAGATCGTGCGCACCACTTCGAAGATCTTCTCGACCATGATCGGCGAAAGACCCATCGACGGTTCGTCGAGCAGCAAAAGCTTCGGCTTGCTGAGGATCGCCCGCGCCATCGCCAGCATCTGCTGTTCGCCGCCCGAGAGCGTGCCCGCCAGCTGCGTCGCACGCTCCTTCAGGCGCGGGAAGAAGCCGAACATACGATCGACGTCCTTCTTGATGCCGTCGTTGTCGTTGCGCAGGTACGCGCCCATCTGCATGTTTTCGAGGATCGACATGCGTGCGAAGATGCCGCGCCCTTCCGGCACCATCGCGAGGCCGCGCTTGAGCAGCTCGTGCGCCGGCACGCCCTTGATCGACTGGCCATCGTATTCGATGTCGCCCGCCGAGTAGGGCTTCAGACCCGTGATCGCCTTCATCGTCGTGGTCTTGCCCGCGCCGTTCGCGCCGATCAGCGTGACGAGCTCGCCTTCACGCACTTCGAGGTCCACGCCCTTCACGGCCTGAATGCCGCCGTAATTGACCTGCAGGCCCTTGATTTTGAGAATTGCCTTTGCCATCAGTGCACCCCTGCGCCCAGATATGCCTCGATCACCTTCGGGTCCTTCTGCACGTCGTGCGGCAGCCCTTCGGCGATCACCTTGCCATAGTCGAGCACTGTCATGCGGTTGCACAGGCCCATCACCAGTTTCACATCGTGTTCGATCAGCAGGATCGTCTTGCCGTCTGAGCGGATCTTGTCGAGCAGGCGCGTGAGCTCGACCTTCTCGGTCGCGTTCATGCCGGCCGCCGGCTCGTCGAGCGCGAGCAGCTTCGGATCGGTCGCGAGCGCGCGCGCAATTTCCAGGCGGCGCTGGTGGCCGTACGAAAGATTGCGCGACGTGTAGTCGGCGTACTGCGCGATGCCCACGTACTCGAGCAGTTCGAGCGCGCGTTCCTTGATCTCGCGCTCTTCCTTGCGCTCCGAGGGCGTCTGGAACACGGCGCCGATCAGCCCGTGCTTCGTGCGCACGTGGCGGCCCACCATCACGTTCTCCAGCGCCGTCATGCCGCCAAAGAGACGAATGTTCTGGAAGGTGCGCGCAATGCCCGCCTTCGCCACCTGATAAACGGCCGTCGGCGTGTAGGCCTCGCCGTCGAGCCTGAACTCGCCGGAGTCCGGCGTATAGAGACCCGTGATCACGTTGAAGAACGTGGTCTTGCCGGCGCCGTTCGGGCCGATGAGGCCGTAGATGGTCCCTTGCTCGATCTCGAGGCCCACGTCCGAGAGCGCCTGCAGGCCGCCGAAGCGCTTGTTCACACCCTTCACGGACAGGCGGATGGATTTGTTGCTCATATTCGTCTCTCTGTCCTTTTAGGCGCGCACCGGCTTCTTGCTGGAGCGCTTCGCAATCTTCGCGATCTTGTCTTCGTGCTTCGGCGCGGGCCAGAGGCCTTCCGAGCGGTACAGCATGATGACGACCATCGCGAGACCGTAGAGCAGCTGACGAATGACTTCGGTATCGACGATCTCATGGCCGAAGATCGCGTCCTGCAGCGGGCCCATCGTCGAGCGCAGGAACTCGGGGAAGATGGCGAGCAGCACCGCGCCGAGAATCACGCCCGGAATGTGGCCCATGCCGCCCAGCACCACGCAGGCGAGCACGACGACCGATTCCCAGAACGTGAACGATTCCGGCGAGACGAAGCCCTGGAAGGAGCCGAACATCGCGCCCGAGAGGCCGCCGAACGAAGCGCCCATCGCGAACGCGAGCAGCTTGACGTTACGCGTATTGATGCCCATGGCCTTCGCGGCGATTTCGTCCTCGCGGATCGCGGCCCAGGCGCGGCCGATGCGCGAGTGCTGCAGACGCGTACACACCCAGATCACGAGCAGCGCGCAGATCACGAACACGTAGTAGTACATGTAGACCGACGTGAACGTGAAGCCGAACAGCGTGTGCGGCTGGGCGAAGTTGACGCCGGCCACTTCGAGCGGCGCGACGCCGGTAATGCCCTGCGGCCCGTTCGTGATGTTCACCGGACGGTCGAGGTTGTTCATGAAGATACGGACGATTTCCCCGAAGCCGAGGGTCACGATCGCCAGATAGTCGCCGCGCAAACGCAGCGTCGGCGCGCCGAGCAGCACGCCGGCGCCGGCCGCGAACGCCATCGCCACGGGAATCACGATCCAGTACGGCGTATGCAGACCGCCCGGGAACAGGTTGGCGATCCACTGGAACTGCGTGGTGAGGTGCGGCGAGGTCAGCAGTGCGGCCGTGTAGGCGCCGACGGCGTAGAACGCGATGTAGCCGAGGTCGAGGAGGCCGGCGAAGCCGACCACCACGTTCAGGCCCAGCGCGAGCATCACGTAGAGCATCGCGAAGTCGAGCACGCGCACCCAGTAGTTGCCGCCCGTCGCGCCCACCACGAAGGGCAGCGCGGCCACGAAGACCGCCGTGACGATGCCCACTGCGAGAGTCTTCGTCGTGTTCTTCTCGGGGATGAGCGTCGTCGACGGCTCGATCGGTTGAATAGAAGTCATGTTGTGCTACTCCCTCTTATGCGCGGTCCGCAACACGTTCGCCCAGCAGCCCCGACGGACGGAACACGAGCACGACGATCAGCACGATGAACGCGAACACGTCCTGATAGTTACTGCCGAACACCCCGCCGGTCAGATTGCCGATGTAGCCCGCGCCAAGCTGCTCGATCAGACCGAGCACGATGCCGCCGACCATGGCGCCGCCAAGGTTGCCGATACCGCCCAGCACGGCCGCGGTGAACGCCTTCATGCCGGGAATGAAGCCCATGTAGAAGTGCGCGTTGCCGTACTCGGAGGCGATCATCACGCCGGCCAGCGCCGCGAGCGCCGAGCCGATCATGAAGGTGGCCGAGATCACGAAGTTCGGGTTCACGCCCATCAGGCTCGCGTTGGCCGGGTTTTCGGCGATCGCGCGCATGGCGCGGCCGAGCTTCGTCTTGTGCACGAGCAGCAGCAGGCCTGCCATGACGACGAACGCGACGACGATAATGACGATCTCGGTCGGCGAGATCACGGCGCCGACGCCTGTGGCGCTAGGCTTGATCACGTTGATCGGATCGGTGGAGATCAGCTGCGGGAAGGCAAGCGGATTGCGGCCCCAGATGATCATGGCGAGCGTCTCGAGCAGGATAGACACGCCGATCGCGGTGATCAGCGGTGCGAGACGCGGCGCGCGGCGCAGCGGCCGGTAAGCGACCCGCTCGATCGTGTACCCGACCACCGAACAGACCACGGCGGCGACGATGAGGCCGATGCACAGCGTGGGAATGGCCCCGAGGCCCGGAAAGTGATTCTGCAGCACGTTGATCGCGGAAAGCGCGACCATGGCGCCGACCATCAGCACGTCGCCGTGCGCGAAGTTGATGATGCCCAGAATCCCGTACACCATGGTGTAGCCGAGCGCGATGATGGCATAGACGCTGCCAAGCACCAGCCCGTTCAGGATCTGTTGGACGAAGATATCCATTTAATGCTCCTTAGCCCGTGCGACCGGATTCGCGCTCGTCATCGGCCGGTGGGCGATGTTTTACGGAACCGCAACGACACTTTCGGGTACTGAAGTAAAAGACCGGTAACGGTTGACCACAGCCGGCTCGCACTGCCGCTGTGTTGCAGCGGCCGCTCACCGGATGCGGATGCAAAAACGGCACCGTCGGATGGTTCGGTGCCGTCGGGTTCAACTACCCGCCAGGATCGCGGCGACGCAATCGCGAGCGGCACGATGTCCGCCCACGCCTGTGTCGTGCGTCATGACTCCCTCTTTCGGCCCGTCTCCGGTGCCGGTGTGTGAACGAGCAAGTTGCATGCCAATTTCCGCAACCGGCATGACGAAGGGGATCGCGTCCATTCCGGTCCTTTCCGCGGCTGACGCCCGAAAGGAGCGCGGTCCGAAGCGTGATTCACCGCTTTCGCCATCACGTCCGGAACGCATAACAGCCCTTACATGGTGCACGGTCGCCTTCGACGCCGCACACCTGCCCGCCCGGGTCCTGCCGCCGCACCGCGCAGCGCGCGGCGCAACCGCAGCCGCCTCGGACGCGGCATCAGCAAACTCGATTTGCATTAATAAGGTCTCCTGCGCCTTCCGGATTGCTCGCCTGAAGGGTGTCAAGCCTTCAGGACGCGCGCATTGTAACTCCAATTATGCGACGGGCAATATGCTGAGCCGGCAGGGTTTTCCTGCATTGCAACCACTTTTTGAGAGTAGGCTCGAAATGCGGTTGCACCCTGGTTGCGCCATTTTTTCGTGCATCAGTTGCACCAAATATACAGCGGCTTGCATCAACTGTTGCGAGAAGCGCCCGGAATGCCTTACCGGGCGGGCCATGGGAAATGGCGCCATCTCCGGCATAGTTATGGAGTGGACGCACCAAAACGATGCACACAGGAGCCGCTACGAGCCCATGCATAAATTAATTGGGGACGCGTTAAAGAATCCAGCCGCGAAACCCCGCTGGGCAGACGCGAAAGAGCCTGGATGCAACCGGGTTTTCCAGGCCCTCCGCATTCATGCGCCCCCATTTAGTACAGTCGAGTACGGGCTACGGCTGGCCAACAAAAAAGCGCGCCTGCGGCGCGCTTTTTTCAGTGGAGCCCAACCCGAAGCGACTGCACTTCAGGCCGGCGTACCCAAGCCTCGCGGCAACGGGAACGCGATATTCTCCTCGATCCCCTCCAGCGCGCGCACATTGCGCACACCGAGCTCGTTGAGCCGGCGGATGATCTGCTGCGCGAGCGCCTCGGGCGCCGACGCACCGGCCGTCAGACCAATGCGGTGCTTGCCGACGAGCCATGCCGGATCGATCTGATCGGGCGCATCCACCATATAGGCAGCCACGCCGCGTTTTTCGGCAACCTCGCGCAGGCGGTTCGAATTCGAGCTGTTAGGACTGCCCACCACGATCACGAGGTCGCATTGCGGCGCCATGAACTTCACCGCGTCCTGCCGATTCTGCGTCGCGTAGCAGATGTCCTGCTTCTTGGGCTCGCGGATCGCCGGGAAGCGGGCCTTGAGCGCCGCGATGATTTCGGCGGCGTCGTCGACGGAAAGCGTGGTTTGCGTGACGAACGCGACGTGTTCGGGGTCGCGCAGCTGCAGCGCCTCGACGTCGGCAATGTCCTCGACGAGGAACATGCCCGCGGCTGCCTGTCCCATCGTGCCCTCGACTTCCGGATGGCCCTTGTGGCCGATCATCACGATATCGAGCCCCTCGTCGCGCATCTTGGCGACCTCGACGTGCACCTTGGTGACGAGCGGGCACGTGGCGTCATACACGCGCAGGCCGCGCGCCTCGGCGTCGGTGCGCACCGCCTTCGATACGCCGTGCGCACTGAAGATCACCGTATTGCCGGAAGGCACTTCGCTGAGCTGCTCGATGAAAATGGCGCCCTTCTTGCGCAGGTCCTCGACCACATAGGCGTTGTGAACGATTTCGTGACGCACGTAGATCGGTGCGCCGTGCAGCTGGATAGCGCGCTCGACGATCTCGATGGCGCGGTCGACGCCTGCACAAAAGCCGCGCGGCTGTGCAAGCAGGATTTCGCTTTCGGCAGTCAAGAACGTGTCCATGGAGCTGATGGGTTTAGAGAATTCCGATGATTTTCACTTCGAACGCGACCGCCTGGCCTGCGAGCGGGTGGTTGAAATCGAACAGCGCGGAGGTTTCGTTCACCTCCTTGAGCACACCGGCATAACGGCCGCCGTCCGGCGCGTTGAACTCGATCAGGTCGCCGGGCGTGAAGTCTTCTCCGATCATGCCGTTCTCGCGCAGCGTGGCGAGCGAGACGCGCTGGATGAGGTCGGGATTGCGCTGGCCGAATGCGACACCGGGCGCTAGCTGAAAGGTCGAGTGGTGGCCCACCTTCAAGCCCAGCAAAATATCTTCCAGCGGCGGCGCGAGTTGCCCGGCGCCCAGCAGCAGCGTGGCGGGCCGGTCAACGAAGGTATTGACGATTTCGGTGCCATCGGCGAGCGAAAGCCGGTAATGAAGCGTCACGTGGGAACCGGGTTTCACCTCGGAGATGTCAATGATGCTCATGCAGTACTCGTTTTCGTCAGGACGCGCGCTTCAGGTAAGAACAGGCGCGTGCGCGCCGCGAGGCGCCGGTCCGGCGGCGTTTCTGCGGCCGGAAAGCTTCTATTGTAAGCCACATATCCACGGCGGTTGGGCTTGCGCGTATGAAAGGCCACGGGCATGACGCCCCTGGGTCTCGCGCACCCCGCCGTCTCTCGGAGGTCACGATGCTGGAAGCAGCTTGCGCGAAGCCGGTCTGGCGCAGCGCCGATGTATTGCAAGGCGAAACCCTGTCGCAATCCGCCGCGAACGACACCCGCTCGCGTGCGCAGCCGGCTATGCCCACGGTCGAATCGGGCCAGCTCGCGCGTTCGCGCGACATGCCGCGCGAACGCCTGCGCGCCGCGGGGCCCGGGGCCCTCTCCGACGTCGAGTTGCTGGCCCTGCTGCTCGGGTCCGGCTTGCCCGGCCATGGCGTCTTCGAGGTCGCACGGTCGCTGATCGAGCGTTTCGGTACCCTGCGCGCAATGCTGGACGCGCAGCCCGAAGAGCTCAACGGCCTGCGCGGCATCGGTCCGGCCAAGGCGGCGAAGCTGCAGGCGGTGCTCGAACTGGCGCGGCGCGCCCTCGCGGAACAACTGGACGATCGGCCGCTCGTCGATACGCCGGGCACCGTGGAGGACTACCTGCGCCTCCTGATCGGCGGGCGCTCTTACGAGGTTTTCGTGTGCCTCTATCTCGACGTGCGCCATCGGCTGATCCGGCCCCCCGAGGAAAGCTCGCGCGGCTCGCTCTCGCGCATGGTGGTGTATCCCCGGGAAATCGTCCGGCGCACGTTGATGCTCAACGCGGCCAGCCTGATCGTCGCGCACAATCACCCGTCTGGCGCCGTGCAGCCGAGCGCGAGCGACCGGCGCCTCACGCGGGTGCTGCGCGAAACGCTCGCACTGGTGGAGGTTCAGCTGATCGATCATCTGGTGGTGGGCGCGCACGATACGTACTCGTTCGCCCGCAATGGCTGGAACTGAGCCGCGGGTGAGTGGCAAATGAGCTGCCGGCGCCACCACGAACTTTCGCAAATCGGGTTTGATTTTCCTGGCCTTTTTCTGCTAGAATTATGGTTTGCCTATTTCCAACCCTGTTCCGAAGCCCGTCAAGGCGTTCCAGGGGAAATATGGCCTGGGTTCGAGGTTGTCTCTCATCCATACGTGAGCGCGCTCCTGGTCCAGCCATTTCTCGCCTGGGAAACTTAAGCGGCTCTCGAACTCAGAATTTCCGTAGGAGTGTACTCATGGCACGTGTATGCCAAGTCACTGGGAAAGCGCCGATGAGCGGCAACAACGTTTCCCACGCTAACAACAAAACCAAGCGCCGTTTCCTCCCGAATCTGCAAAATCGCCGTTTCTGGGTTGAAAGCGAAAACCGTTGGGTGCGTCTGCGCATCTCGAACGCAGGCCTGCGCCTGATCGACAAGAACGGCATCGATTCCGTGCTCGCAGACCTGCGCGCACGCGGCGAACTGTAAGGAGTAAATCATGGCCAAGGGCGTCCGCGACAAGATCAAGCTGGAGTCGACCGCAGGTACGGGTCACTTCTACACGACCACGAAGAACAAGCGCAACATGCCGGAAAAAATGTCGATCAAGAAGTTCGACCCGGTTGTTCGCAAGCACGTCGAGTACAAGGAAACCAAGATCAAGTAATTGATCGGGTTCCGAGCCTGACGAAGACAAGAAAAACCCCGCTCCTGCAGCGGGGTTTTTCTTTTTGCGTCGTCCGCAATACACCCTCGGCGCATCTGTTCCCACCTCTTCCGCAGTGCGGCTTTTCGTCCTGTTGCCGAAGGGAGTATGCTTCCCGCTTCATCGGCGCACACCGCGTGCGCGCCTCAGTAGAACAAGAGACGGAGAAGCAGGAGCATGAATTTCGATGTAGCGATCGTCGGCAGCGGGCTGGCCGGACTGAGCGTCGCGCTGAATCTCGCCGACACGCGGCGCGTGGTGGTGATCGCCAAGCGCGAGATGACCGAAGGCGCCAGCGACCGCGCGCAAGGCGGCATCGCCGCGGTGCTCGACTCGGCGGACAGCGTGGAGAACCACGTGGACGATACCCTCGTCGCCGGCGGCGGCCTGTGCGACGAGGCCGCGACGCGCTTCATCGTCGAGCATGGCCGCGAGGCGATCGAGTGGCTCATCGCCCAGGACGTGCCGTTCACGAAAGACGCAGCCGCCGAACTGGGTTTTCACCTCACGCGCGAAGGCGGCCACAGCCACCGCCGCATCATCCACGCCGCCGACGCCACGGGCCACGCGGTCGTGCAAACGCTGCTCGAGCGCGCGCGCCAGCATCCGAATATCACGATCCTCGAAGACCACCAGGCCATCGACGTCATCACGTCCGACCGCCTCGGCCTGCCGGGGCGCCGCTGCCACGGCCTCTACGCGCTCGACCTGAAGAACGACCGCACCGTGACGATCCAGGCGCCGCACACGGTCCTCGCGACGGGCGGCGCAGGCAAGGTCTATCTCTATACGACGAACCCCGACACTGCCACCGGCGACGGCATCGCCATGGCGTGGCGCGCGGGCTGCCGGGTCGCGAACATGGAGTTCATCCAGTTCCACCCCACGTGCCTCTTCCATCCGCACGCCAAGTCGTTCCTGATTACCGAGGCCGTGCGCGGCGAAGGCGGTGTGCTGCGCCTGCCGGACGGCACGCGCTTCATGCCGGAGCACGACGCACGCGCCGAACTGGCGCCACGCGACATCGTCGCACGCGCAATCGACTTCGAGATCAAGAAGCACGGCATCGACTGCGTGCATCTCGACATCAGCCACCAGCCCGCGGCCTTTCTCGAAGAGCACTTCCCCACCGTCCTCGCGCGCTGCCGGGAGTTCGGCATCGACATCACGAAGGAACCCATTCCCGTGGTGCCGGCCGCGCACTACACCTGCGGCGGGGTCGTCACCGACCTCGCGGGCCGCACCGATCTCGCGGGCCTCTACGCGGTCGGTGAAACGTCCTATACGGGGCTGCACGGCGCCAACCGGCTCGCCAGCAATTCGCTGCTCGAATGTCTCGTGATCGGCCGGTCCGCCGCGGAGGCGATCGAAGCCGAAGGCTTTGCCGCCGCCGCGCACGCACCGCTGCCCGACTGGGACGAGAGCCGCGTTTCGGACTCCGACGAAGAAGTCGTGGTCGCCCATAACTGGGACGAGTTGCGCCGCCTGATGTGGAATTACGTCGGCATCGTGCGTACCGACAAGCGGCTCGCGCGAGCACAGCATCGCCTCGCCCTGCTGCGCGACGAAATCCTCGAGTACTACGCCAACTTCCGCGTCACGCGCGATCTGCTGGAGTTGCGCAATCTCGTCGAGGTGGCGTCGCTGATTGTGGACAGCGCGCGCCAGCGGCGCGAAAGCCGCGGCCTGCACTACAGCCGCGACTGGCCGCATGCGCTGCCGAAAGCGCTGCCCACCGTGCTTTCACCGGAACGCGTGCGCAATCGTACGGTAAGCTGAGCATCCAGGTTCCGCACGTCGCGGACTAAAGCGGGCGAAAGCGGGCACCACAAAAACGAAGGGCCGTTTCGAACGAAACGGCCCTTTCTACATTCACAGTCGTGTGTGCGCGCTCAGACGATCCGCATCGAGTAATCGGTCGCGCGCACGTCCTTCGTCAGCGCACCGATCGAAATGCGATCCACGCCCGTTTCGGCAATCGTGCCCACCGTCTCGAAGTTGACACCGCCCGAAGCTTCCAGCACGGCGCGGCCGGCCGTGACACGCACGGCGTCGCGCATCGCCTCGAACGAAAAGTTGTCGAGCAGGATGGACTTTGCGCCGTGCGCGAGCGCCTCGTCGAGCTGCGTGAGCGTTTCCACTTCGACCTGGATCGGCACGCCCGCATTCAGGGCAAACGCGGCATCCATCGCGGCGCCCACGCCGCCCGCAGCCGCGATGTGGTTTTCCTTGATGAGGATACCGTCGTAAAGCGCGAGCCGCTGGTTCGCCCCGCCGCCCACGCGCACCGCGTACTTCTGCGCGAGGCGCAGGCCGGGCAGCGTCTTGCGCGTGTCGACGATGCGCGCATTCGTGTGCGCGATCACGTCCACGTAGCGGCGCGTTGCCATCGCCACGCCGGAAAGCAGTTGCAGGAAATTCATCGCGTTGCGTTCGGCCGTGAGCAGCGCGCGCGCCGGGCCCCGCAGCGAGCAAACGGTCGTATCGGCGCTCATGCGGTCCCCTTCGCGGTAGTGCCAGCGCACTTCGATACGCGGATCGACACTGCGCACCACGCCCATGAACCACAGCACGCCGCACAGCACCGCTTCCTCGCGCACGATGATGCGAGCGTCGTGCATCTCGTCGGCGGGGACCAGCCGGCCCGTTTGATCGCCCGCGCCCACGTCTTCCGCGAGCGCATCGGCCACGTTGCGCGCGATCGCCGCGTCGAACGCCGCACCGTACTGCGCACGCACTTCGGGGAGGACCGGCGACGCCGCCTCGAGGCCCAACAGTTCCATCGCCCCCATTTAGGCCGCTCCCACGTTCGCGAACAGCGCGCCGTCGCGCGAGAGGTCGCCGCTCGCCTGCACGCGGCGTTTATGCTCGGCCGCGAAGGCCAGCATGCGGTCGATCGGCAGCCGGGCGCGCTCGCCCAGTGCGGCATCGACGAAAATCTCGTTGTGGCCGCGCTCGAGCACGTCGGCCAGATTTTCGAGGCCGTTCATGGCCATCCACGGACAGTGCGCGCAGCTCTTGCAGGTCGCGCTGTTGCCGGCCGTGGGCGCTTCGATGAAGGTCTTGCCGGGAGCCGCAAGGCGCATCTTGTGCAGGATGCCGAGGTCGGTCGCCACGATGAAACGCGTGGCGTCGAGCCTGACCGCCGCATCGATGAGCTGCGTGGTCGAGCCGACCACATCGGCCTGCGCGACGACGCTTTCGGGCGATTCGGGGTGCACGAGCACCTTCGCATCGGGATATTCGGCGCGCAGCAGGTCGAGCTCGATGCCCTTGAATTCGTCGTGCACAAGGCAGGAGCCCTGCCACAGCAACATGTCGGCGCCGGTCTTTTTCTGGATGTAGCCGCCCAGGTGCCGATCCGGCGCCCAGATGATCTTTTGGCCCTGCGCATGCAGGTGCGCGACGATCTCGAGCCCGATCGACGACGTGACCATCCAGTCCGCGCGCGCCTTCACGGCGGCGCTTGTGTTCGCATATACGACCACGGTACGGTCCGGATGCTGGTCGCAGAAGGCAGAGAATTCGTCCACCGGGCAACCCAGATCGAGCGAGCACGTCGCATCGAGATCCGGCATCAAGATGCGTTTGTTCGGACTCAGGATCTTCGCGGTCTCCCCCATGAAGCGCACGCCCGCGACAACCAGCGTCTGCGCCTCGTGATCGCGGCCGAAACGCGCCATCTCTAGCGAATCGGCCACGCAGCCGCCGGTTTCGTCCGCCAGCTCCTGCAGTTCGGGATCGACATAGTAATGCGCGACAAGCACTGCCTTCTCGCGCTTGAGAAGCGCGCGGATACGCTCCTTCAATGCAACACGCTGTGCCGCGGAAGGTGCATCGGGCACGCGTGCCCACGCCTGTCCAACGCTGCAGACGGCGCCCTGCGGCCGGTCGTATTCGACCTTCATGATCGCCTGACTCATGATCTCCTCTGTCGGCCAGTGCGGGTGCAAAACACTTACCCTGGCCCATACAGGCAGGTTGCTGCCCTGCCGACGGCTGCGGAAAAAGCCCTGCAAGCAGCGCAGGTTTTCGCGGCCCCAAAAAGAAAAACCCCGCCAACGCGGGGTTTTGTGACGTACCTGAATTCTAATGGATTTTTTTACGTCTCATGCATAGCGGCGAAGACGCGAGGCGAATTCCTGGAGCGCCTTGATGCCGCTTTGTTCGGCGCGGTGACACCAATCCTGCAACTGCGTCAGCAGTTGTTCGCGCGAGGCGCTCGAGCGTTCCCAGATTGCCGCGAGTTCGTTGCGCAACTCGATGTAGGTGCGCAGCTTCTGGCTGTTCGCGAAGATTTGCGGCAGTTGGCGCTTCTGCGGTTCGTCGAGGCTTGCCTCTTCCTTGTCGAACCACTTGCGTGCGCCGCGCATCAGCAGGTACTTCTCGCGGGCGCCCACTTCCTTGAGGTGCGCGAGTTCCTGGCGATACGCCTGCTTCACGGCCTTCGCATAGCGCGCCATCACTTCGTAGCGGTTCGACAGCACGGCCTGCAGCGTTTCCTGATCGGGCACCAGCTTGGCCGTGATGAGGCGCGGCGTGGGCGCGACCTTCTTGACTTTCGCGAGGCCGCACATCGACATCAGGCGGATGTACATCCAGCCGATATCAAACTCGTACCACTTGTTCGACAGCTTCGCGGAGGTCGCGAAGGTGTGATGGTTGTTATGCAGTTCCTCGCCGCCGATGAGGATGCCCCAAGGGAGCAGGTTCGTGCTGGCGTCCGCCGAATTGAAGTTGCGATAGCCCCAGAAGTGGCCGAGACCGTTGACGACGCCGGCCGCCCAGAACGGAATCCACGCCATCTGCACGGCCCAGACGGTCAGGCCGACCGCGCCGAACAGCGCCACGTCGATCACCATCATGAGGCTCACGCCGAGAATGGGGTAGCGCGTGTAGACGTTGCGCTCCATCCAGTCGTTGGGCGTGCCGTGGCTGAAGCGGCGCAGTGTCTCTTCGTTCTTCGCTTCCGTGCGATACAGTTCCGCGCCTTCGAGCAGCACCTTCCAGATGCCGCGCGTTTGCGGGCTGTGCGGATCTTCTTCGGTCTCGCACTTTGCGTGATGCTTGCGATGGATCGCGGCCCACTGGCCGGTGAGCATGCCGGTGGTCATCCAGAGCCAGAAGCGGAAGAAGTGGCTCGCGACGGGATGCAGGTCGAGCGCCCGGTGCGCCTGGCAGCGGTGCAGATACACCGTGACGCCGACGATCGTGATGTGCGTGGCGACTGCCACGGACAACAGGATCTGCCACCACGAGAAGCGCAGCAGCCCGTGAGCGAGGAAATCTAACAGGGAGTTCAACAAGGTCTATACCCGTGTAACGAGCGACTCCGGCCTTACAAGGCCGCCTGAGTCAGGAAAGTGAAAGCACAGCGAAGTGGTTGGACGGCATTCTACTAGAACCGTTCCAAGTGTTTGTAACAAATGAAGATTTTTTTCCTTTTCGGGGGTTCCCGTCAATGCCCGAAAGTGCCTCGGAGGCGCTTTGCCGCACCTTTCAACCCATCTTCGCTCAATGTGCTCGCAATCGGCGCGAACCGGCACACGCGTGAGCCGGGCCTTTGCCGGGCTCACGCGCCTCGCGCTGCTGCCTCGCTACTTATGGACCGCCCGGCAACGAACCGGAAACCGGGGACGGACCGCCCGCGAGATTATTCGAGCGCCGCGTCCGGCTCCGCCGCCGTCTCGCCTGCCTTCGCGATGGCGTCCGCGGCCTCCTGCTCTGCCGCCGACTCTTCCGGCGTGGTAGCCGCCTTGGCCTGCCCGGCCTTCGGCCGCGCCTCCCCGCGCCGCTCCAGCACGGCGGCAAAGAAGCCGTCGGTGGCGTGGCGATGGGGCCAGAGCGAGAGATAGTCGCCGGTGTCGAGACCCACGCGCTGCTCGGCGAGCACCTCGCGCGCGCTCACCAGCTCGAATTCCGGATGCGCTTCGAGGAACTGCTTCACAACCGCTTCGTTCTCGGCTTCGAGAATGCTGCAGGTCGCGTAGACGAGCCGGCCGCCGCGCTTGAGCAAACGCGCCGCGCTGGTGAGGATCGACAGCTGCTTGGGCGCGAGCTCGGCCAGCGACTCCGGCGTCTGGCGCCACTTGAGGTCGGGATTGCGGCGCAGCGTGCCGAGGCCCGAGCACGGCGCGTCCACCAGCACGCGGTCGATCTTGCCGACGAGCCGCTTGATCTTCGAGTCGTGCTCGCTGTCGATCAGCACCGGGTTGACATTCGAGAGCCCGCTGCGCGCGAGACGCGGCTTGAGCTTGGCAAGGCGGCGGTCGGACACGTCGAATGCATAGAGACGGCCCGACGAGCGCATCGCCGCGCCGAGCGCCAGCGTCTTGCCGCCGGCGCCCGCGCAGAAGTCCACGATCATCTCGCCGCGGCGCGGCGCCACGAGCGAGCAGAGCAGCTGGCTGCCCTCGTCCTGCACTTCGAACCAGCCGTTCTTGAACGCGTCGAGCTTCGCCAGCGCCGGTTTGCCGGTCACTCGCACGCCGAAGGGCGCAAACGGCGTTTCGCCGGCTTCGATGCCGGCCTCGGCCAGCGCGCGCAGCAGTTCGTCGCGGCTCGCCTTGATCGGGTTCGCGCGCAGGTCCAGCGGCGCCGGGTAATTCAGCGCCGCGGCCAGCTGCGCAAGCTCAGCCGGCTCGAAGCGCGGCTCGAGCCCGCGCACGATCCACTCCGGCAGATTCAACTGCACGCGCTGCGGCAGGCTCGCCGGGTCGATCTTCGACACGTGCTCGAGCCAGCCCGCCTCGGCGTCGGAGACGAACGGCCGGACGGCCGAGCGGCCCGCCGTGGCCATCAGGCCGAGCAGCGCAAGACGCCGCGTCGGGCTGCCCGTGCCGCTCTCGGCAAGATGCGCGAACTCCATGCGGCGGCGCAGGACCGCGAAAACCGCTTCGGCAATCACGCCGCGCTCGCCGTGGCCGAGCTTCGGGTGCTCGCGGAAGAAACGACTCGTCACCGCGTCGGCGGGACCGGTAAATTTGAGGACGTCGGCGAGTAGCGTCTCGGTTTGTCCGATCAGGAATCCATGCAGTCTCATGCGCCCTCCCCGGCGGTTTGCGCGTTCGCGCTTGTGTCGTTGTCGGTATGGTCAAGGAAGAGCCACTGCGGCTCGGGTGGCGTGAGCGTGACGTTGCCGCCGTCGAGCGCGAGGCGCTCTTCGACGAACCAGCGCACCGCGCGCGGATAGATCACATGCTCGGTGCCGAGCACGCGCGCGGCCAGCGCCGCGGCGTCGTCGCTCGCACGCACCGGCACCGCCGCCTGCGCGACGATCGGGCCATGATCGAGCTTCGAGGTGACAAAATGCACCGTGGCACCATGCACGCGGCAGCCGGCGTCGAGCGCCTGCTGATGCGTCTTCAGGCCCGGAAAGCTCGGCAGCAGCGAAGGATGAATATTGAGCATCCGACCCGAATAATGATCGACGAAGCCTTCGGTCAGTACGCGCATGAAGCCCGCGAGGATGACGAGATCCGGTTGATAGCCGTCGATGGTCTGGGCGAGCGCCGCGTCGAAGGCGGCGCGATCGGGAAACTGGCGGTGGTCGACCACCGCCGTGGCAATGCCGCGCGACGCCGCGAACGCAAGGCCCGCGGCGTCGGGGCGGTTGGCAATCACGGCGGCGATTTTTGCCGGCCACGCTTCGTGCGCGCATGCGCGCACGATGGCTTCCATGTTGCTGCCCCGCCCCGAGATCAGGATAACGAGATTTTTCATCCGCGAATTTTATCATCGAGGCCGAGGCCCGACGCCCCGGCGGCGGCGATCCCGCGCCCGAGCGTTTATAATCTTCTGTTTCGTCGCGGACCTCGCACCGCGACGTCCGGCGTCACATCAGGTCACATTAGCCCCATAACCGGTCCGATCCGCTATCGTGAGAGTCTTCCGCGGTCTTCCCAACGCCGAAAGCCGGGCGCCCTGCGCGCTCACCATCGGCAATTTCGACGGTGTCCACCGCGGGCATCAGGCGTTGCTCGCGCGCGTGCGGGCGGCGGCCGACGCACGCGGCCTGCCCGTCTGCGTGATGACCTTCGAGCCGCACCCGCGCGAATTCTTCAACCCGGCAGGGGCGCCGCCGCGTATCGCGATGCTGCGCGACAAACTGGAGGCGCTGCGCGATAACGGCGTGGACCGCGTGGTCGTCGAGCACTTCAACCACACATTCGCGAGCCAGTCGCCGGATGCGTTCGTCGAACGCATTATCGTCGGCGGCCTGCACGCGCGCTGGATGATGATCGGCGACGACTTCCGCTACGGCGCGAAGCGCGCAGGCGACTTCGATTCGCTGAAGACGGCCGGCGAGCAGTACGGCTTCGAAGTCGAGCAGATGGCGACCGTGGCCGACCCGTCGGGCGCGCGCATTTCGAGTTCGGGCGTACGCACTTCGCTGATCGCGGGCGACCTCGACGCGGCGCGCGCCGCGCTCGGCCGCGGCTATGCGATCAGCGGCCACGTCGTGCACGGGCAAAAACTTGGCCGCGACCTCGGTTTCCCGACGCTGAACCTGCCGATCGGCCACAAGCGGCCGGCGGCCAAGGGCATCTTCGTCGTGCAGGTGCATGGCATCGCCGATCATCCGCTGCCCGCCGTGGCGAGCCTCGGCCTGCGCCCGACCGTGGACGACTCGGGCCGCGTGCTGCTGGAAGTGCATCTGCTCGACTGGCACGGCGACGCCTACGGCAAGCTCGTGCGCGTCGAATTCCTGAAGAAGCTGCGCGACGAGGAAAAGTTCGAAGACCTCCAAACGCTTACCGCGGCCATCGCGCGCGACGTGGTCAACACGCGTGCCTGGTTTGCCGCTGCCGGCGCCGACGCGGCCGGCACCCGTTCCACCGGTTTCTCCACCTCGGCCACCGACCGAATTAGGTGATCCGCGGCCCGTGCGCGCGCAGATGGCGCGGCACGGGCCGCCCGCCCCCTGTGCCGTATCGCGTTCTACGCATGCGGCGCGCGAGGCAAAGGTTGCGCGGCAAGTCCGCTCTCCCCGACGCCGTGCACCCCCAGAATTCACCGTGATTTCACCATGAGCGACAAGAAAGCATCCTCCGGCAAGCCGCAGAAGTCCGAATCGAAATATCCCGTCAACCTGCTGGACACCCCGTTCCCGATGCGCGGCGATCTGCCGAAGCGCGAGCCGCAATGGGTCAAGGAATGGGACGAAGGCAAGATCTACGAGAAGATCCGAGCCGCCTCGAAGGGCCGCAAGAAGTTCATCCTGCACGACGGCCCGCCGTATGCGAACGGCGACATCCACCTCGGCCACGCGGTGAACAAGATCTTGAAGGACATGATCGTCAAGGCGCGCAATCTCGCGGGCTATGACGCCGTCTACGTGCCGGGCTGGGACTGCCACGGCATGCCGATCGAGATCCAGATCGAAAAGCAGTTCGGCAAGTCGCTGCCGGCCCAGGAAGTCATGAAGAAGGCGCGCGAGTACGCCGCTGGCCAGATCGAAACGCAGAAGACGGGCTTCAAGCGCCTTGGCGTGCTGGGCGACTGGAACAATCCGTACAAGACCATGAACTTCGCAAACGAGGCCGGCGAAATCCGCGCGCTCGCGAAGATCATGGAGAAAGGCTATGTGTTCCGCGGCCTCAAGCCCGTGAACTGGTGCTTCGACTGCGGCTCGGCGCTCGCCGAAGCGGAAGTCGAGTACAAGGACAAGACCGACCCGACCATCGACGTGCTGTTCGCGTTCGCGCAACCCGCGGAAACGGCCGCCGCGTTCGGCCTCGCCTCGCTGCCGCGCGAGGAAGGCGGCATCGTGATCTGGACCACCACGCCGTGGACGATCCCCGCCAACCAGGCGCTGAACGTCCATCCGGAAGTGGTCTACGCGCTCGTCGATACGCCGCGCGGTCTGCTGATCTTCGCCGAGGAGCGCGTCGAAGCCTGCCTGAAGGACTTCGGCCTCGAAGGCCGCGTGATCGCCACGACGCCCGGCGAAAAGCTCGCGAACCTGCGCTTCCATCACCCGCTCGCGTCCGCGCACCCGGGCTACAAGCGCACCTCGCCGATCTACCTCGGCGACTACGTCACGACCGACACCGGCACGGGTATCGTGCACTCGTCGCCCGCCTACGGCGTGGAAGACTTCGTCTCGTGCAAGGCGCACGGCATGGCCGACTCGGACATCATCAGCCCCGTGATGGGCGACGGCCGCTACATCGAATCGCTGCCGCTCTTCGGCGGCCTCTCGATCTGGGCGGCAAACCCGAAGATCGTCGAGGCGCTCGACGCCGCCGGCACGCTCCTGCGCAGCGAAAAGTACCTGCACAGCTACATGCACTGCTGGCGCCACAAAACGCCCATCATCTACCGCGCCACCTCGCAGTGGTTCGCGGGCATGGACGTCAAGCCGGCCGAAGGCGGCAAGACGCTGCGCGAAACGGCGCTGGAAGGCATCGAGGCGACGGCGTTCTACCCGTCCTGGGGCAAGCAGCGCCTCTACGCGATGATCGCGAACCGTCCGGACTGGACGCTTTCGCGCCAGCGCCAATGGGGCGTGCCGATGGCGTTCTTCGTGCACAAGGAAACCGGCGAGCTGCATCCGCGCACGCTGGAATTGCTCGAGGAAGTCGCGAAGCGCGTGGAGAAGGCGGGCATCGAGGCATGGCAGACGCTCGATCCGCGCGAGCTGATCGGCGACGACGCCAATCTGTACGAGAAGAACCGCGACACGCTCGACGTGTGGTTCGACTCGGGCACGACGCACTGGCACGTGCTGCGCGGCTCGCACAAGGACGAGCTGCAATTCCCGGCCGACCTCTACCTGGAAGGCTCGGACCAGCACCGCGGCTGGTTCCACTCGTCGCTGCTCACGGCTTCGATGCTCGACGGCCGTCCGCCGTACAACGCCCTCCTCACGCACGGCTTCACCGTGGACGGCGAAGGCCGCAAGATGTCGAAGTCGCTCGGCAACGGCGTCGATCCGCATGAAGTGGCGAACCGCCTGGGCGCGGAAATCATCCGCCTGTGGATCGCTTCGACCGACTATTCGGGCGAACTCGCGATCTCCGAAGAGATCCTCAAGCGCGTGACGGAAGGCTATCGCCGTATCCGAAACACGCTGCGCTTTCTGCTTTCGAACCTCTCGGACTTCGATTTCGACAAGCACGCGCTGCCCGCGGACCAGTGGCTCGAAATCGACCGCTACGCCGTGGCGCTCACGCACACGCTGCAAAACGACGTGCTCGCGCACTACGACCGCTACGAGTTCCACCCGGTCGTCGCGAAGCTGCAGACGTTCTGCTCGGAAGACCTGGGCGGCTTCTATCTCGACGTGCTGAAGGACCGCCTCTACACGAGCGCGCCGGACTCGCAGGCCCGCCGCGTCGCGCAGACGGCGCTGCATCACATCACGCACAGCCTGTTGCGCATCCTCGCGCCGTTCCTTTCGTTCACGGCCGAAGAAGCGTGGAAGGTATTCCAGCCTAAGAGCGAAACCATTTTCGTCGAGACGTTCCACGCTTTCCCGGACATCGCGCAGGCCGACGAACTGATCGCCAAGTGGACGCTCCTGCGCGACGTGCGCGGCAACGTGACAAAGGCGCTGGAAGAAGCCCGCGTGGCGAACCAGATCGGTTCGTCGCTGCAGGCGGAAGTGCGCATCCTCGCGAGCGGCGCGCGTTACGACGCCCTCGCCTCGCTCGGCGACGACCTGAAGTTCGTGCTGATCACCTCGGCGGCGGAAGTCGTCAAGGTGGAGAGCGAAGCGGACGAAGCCGTCGAGGTCATCACGTCGAAGTACCTCAAGTGCGAGCGCTGCTGGCACTACCGTGAGGACGTGGGCGCGAATGCGGCGCATCCGGGCCTGTGTGGCCGCTGCGTCGCGAATCTGTTCGGCAACGGCGAAACGCGGAGCGCGGCATAATGGCAAAAACCCTGCCGAAACAATCCCGTAGCGGCGGCGCCGGTAGCAGTGGCGGCACCGGCGGCACGCTCGCCCCGTGGCTGGGCGTCGCGGTGATCGTGATCCTCGCTGACCAGCTCACGAAGATCGCCATCGCCAAGGTGTTCAGCTACGGCGAAGGGCGCGCGATCACGTCGTTCTTCAACCTCGTGCTCGTGTACAACAAGGGGGCGGCGTTCAGCTTCCTCGCCACGGCGGGCGGCTGGCAGCGCTGGGGCTTCACGGCGCTCGGCGTGGTCGCCGCGCTCGTGATCTGCTACCTGCTCAAGCGCCACGCCGCGCAGCACCTGTTCTGCACCGCGCTGGCGCTGATCCTTGGCGGCGCGCTCGGCAACGTGCTGGACCGGCTGATGTACGGCCACGTGATCGACTTTCTCGACTTCCACGTGGGCCGGTGGCACTGGCCGGCGTTCAACGTGGCCGACAGCGCGATCTGCGTAGGCGCCGCGCTGCTGGTGTTCGACGAACTGCGGCGTGTGCGCGGCGCGCGCTGAAAGCTTGATCGACGGAGGTCTGACCTGATGAACACGTCCGCAGCGAACCCCGGAGAACTGGCCGGCAAGCACCTCGTGATCGGCATGACGGGCGGCATCGCCTGCTACAAGATCGCCGAGCTCACGCGCCTTCTGACCAAGGCCGGCGCGACCGTGCAGGTCGTGATGACCGAGGCGGCGACGCAGTTCATCACCCCCGTCACGATGCAGGCGCTCTCGGGCCGCCCCGTCTACACGAGCCAGTGGGACGGGCGCGTGCCGAACAACATGGCGCACATCGACCTCTCGCGCGACGCGGACGCGATCGTAATCGCGCCCGCCTCCACCGACTTCCTCGCGAAGCTCGCCAACGGTTTCGCCGACGACCTGCTCTCCACGCTATGCGTGGCGCGCGATTGCCCGCTCCTCATCGTGCCCGCGATGAACCGGCAGATGTGGGGCAACCCGGCCACGCAGCGCAACGTCGCGCAACTGCGCGCGGACAGCGTGACGACGCTCGGCCCCGATTCGGGCGCGCAGGCGTGCGGCGAAGTCGGCGACGGGCGCATGCTGGAGCCGGAAGCAATCTATGAAGCGATCGTCTCGTTCTTCGCGCCGAAGGTGCTCGCGCACCGCCGCGTGCTGATCACGGCTGGCCCGACCTTCGAGCCGCTCGACCCGGTGCGCGGCATCACGAACCGTTCGAGCGGAAAAATGGGCTTCGCGCTCGCGCGCGCGGCGCAGCAGGCCGGCGCCGACGTGCATCTGGTGGCCGGTCCTGTCGCGTTGCAAACGCCATGGGGCGTGTATCGCGAGGACGTGCAGACCGCGCAGCAGATGTACGAGTCGGTGATGCGCGCGGTGCCCGACTATGACGTCTTCATCGGCGTGGCCGCCGTGGCCGACTGGCGCGTCGATCAGGTCTCCGAACAGAAGATCAAGAAGACGGCCGGGCAACGCATGCCGAGCTTCAATTTCGTCGAGAACCCAGACATCCTCGCCTCGGTGGCGGCGCTCGAGCATCCGCCCTATTGCGTCGGTTTCGCGGCCGAAAGCGGCGACCTCGACGTGCACGGCGAGGAAAAGCGCCGGCGCAAGAAGGTGCCGCTTTTGATCGGCAACCTCGGCCCGCTGACCTTCGGCCTCGACGACAACGAAGTCGTCCTGTTCGAGGCGAAGGGCAGCACGAAGCTGCCGCGCGCGGCCAAGCAGGCACTCGCGCAAACGCTGATTGCCGAAATCGCACGGCGTTTGCCGGACCAGAGCATCATCTCGTGACGCGCGCGCCGCGCCATCGGCCTCCGGCAACGGTCGGGCCAAGGCGGCGCGCGTCGCGAACGGAGCAAGGTGAGCTGTCATGACGCTACTTTCCGTACTCGACCAGTCGCCCGTGATTGCCGGGCACACGGCAGCCGACGCGATCGCCGCCACCGTGGAACTCGCGCAACTCGCCGACGACCTTGGCTACACGCGCTACTGGTGCGCCGAGCATCACGGCCTGCTCGGCGTCTGCAATCCCTGCCCCGAAGTAATGCTCGCGCGCCTTGGCAGCGTGACGAAGCGCATCCGCATCGGCTCGGGCGGCATCATGCTGCCCTACTACAGCCCGTTCAAGGTCGCCGAACAATTCATGATGCTCGAAGCGCTGTTTCCGAACCGCATCGACCTGGGTGTCGGGCGCGCGCCGGGCGGCGACCTGCGCACGGCCCAGGCCGTGGCCGCCGGCGACTACGACCGCGGCGAGCATTTCCCGCAGCAGGTGCAGACCCTAGTCGGCCTGATGGACGGCACGCTGCCGAAAGACGACGTGGCAAGCGGCGTGATCCTGCAACCGCAGGTAGAGACGCGGCCGCAGCTCTGGGTGCTCGGTTCGAGCGACTTTGGCGGCATGCTGGCCGCGCAGCTGGGCCTGCGTTTCTCGTTCGCGCATTTCATCAACGCGCACTTCGGACATCTGGTGGCGAGCGCCTACCGCGAGCGCTTCCAGCCGGGGCACGAAGCGAAGCCGTATCTGGCCTGCGCGGTCTTCGTGATCTGCGCCGACACCGAACAGGAAGCCGCCGACCTCGAAAAAGCCGTCGACCTGCGCCGCGTGCAGATGGCGCTCGGCCTGAACGCGCCGATTCCGAGCGTCGAGCAAGGGCTCGCGCAGGAATACGGCGAGCGCGAACAACTCGTGATCGACCGAGAAAAGCCGCGCAGCATCATCGGCACGCCCGAAACCGTTACCGAGCGCCTTATTGCCGTGCAGGAGCGCTTCGCGGCCGACGAACTGATCGTGCTGACCGTCGCCGGCAGTTACGCGGCGCGGCTGCGCTCCTATCAATTGCTGGCGCAAGCGTTCCAGCTTTCCCGACAACCCTGACCATTGACCCGCAGGCCAGCCCGGCCTGACACTCTCCAGCCCATGAAAATCGACATCAAGATCCTGAACGAGCGCATGCGCGACCAGTTGCCCCAATACGCGACGCCGGGCAGCGCGGGACTCGACCTGCGCGCCTGCATCGAAACGCCGCTCACGCTCGAACCGGGCGAAACGAAGCTCGTGCCGACGGGCCTCGCCGTCCACGTCGCCGATCCGGGTTTTGCCGCGCTGATCCTGCCGCGCTCGGGCCTCGGCCACAAGCACGGCATCGTGCTGGGCAACCTCGTCGGCCTGATCGATTCGGATTACCAGGGTGAACTGATGATCTCGACCTGGAACCGCGGCCACACCACGTTCACGCTCAATCCGCTCGAGCGCCTCGCGCAGCTCATGATCGTGCCGGTCGTGCAGGCGCACTTCAATATCGTCGAGGACTTCGAAGCAAGCGAACGCGGCGCCGGCGGTTTCGGCAGCACGGGCAAGCACTGAACCGCGGCTCCTGGCTCCAACGAAAAAGCGCGCCGCGGCGCGCTTTTTTGCTTCCTGAGCATGACACCAGGATCACGCCGGGGCGTCGGGCCGCGCGGCACCCGCGGGCGCCGCGCGATGCCGATACCACAGCGCATAAACGACCACGAGCACCACGAGAAATGCCACGCCATAGGCGAGCGTCATGCGGAATTCGCGCGTGAGGGCTGTGCCGACGAGTATGCCGACCATCAGCACCGCGCCCAGCACGCTCGTGAGCGGAAAGCCCCACATGCGGAACGCGAGCGGCGCGCCGCTATTGCGCACGCGGAAGAAAATCTGCGTGACGAAGATCATGAGCCACGTAAACATCGCGCCGAACATGGCGATCGACATCATCAGCGTGAACGCCGCCTGCGGCCAGAGCGCGTTCAGCACCGCCGCCACGCCGATACCGATGGTCGACAGCGACAGCGCCGCCGTCGGCACGCCCTGACGCGTGAGGCGCCCGAATACCGCTGGTGCATAGCCCGCGCGCGAGAGGCTGAACATCATGCGCGTGGTAATGTAGAGCTGGCTGTTCATCGCGGAGAGCGCGGCCACGAGCACGACGAAGTTGATCGCGCCCGCAGCGTAGGGCACGCCGGTTTCGGCCATCACTTTCACGAAGGGACTCTCGTTGCCGCCCGCTTCGGTCCACGGCACGATCGCCAGCATCAGCGCGAGCGTGAGCAGGTAGAACAGCACGAGGCGCAGCACCGTCGCGCGGAACGCACGCGTCACGGCACGCGCAGGATCGCGCGCCTCCGCTGCCGCCACGGCGATCGTCTCGACGCCCAGGTAGCTGAAGAGCGACACGATCGTGCCCACCCAGACGCCCCACCAGCCCTTGGGCAGCAACCCGCCGTGCGACGTGTAGTTGGCGAATCCGACGCCGGACCCCGCGGGCGCGCGCCAGACGAACCACGCGCCGAGCACGATGAACGCGACGATCGCTGCGATCTTCAGGCTCGAAAAGAGGTACTCGATCGAACCGTAGGCGCGCACGCTCATGGCGTTCACGAGGATCAGCGCCGCCGAGAATCCAACGATCCAGTAGAGCCCCGGCACAGTCGGGAACCAGAATTTCATGTACACGGCGATGGCGGCCACCTCGGTGCCCACGGCGAGCACATAGGCCGACCAGTACGCATAGCGCACGACGAAGCCCGCCAGCGGCCCGATATAGTGCTCGGCGTAGGCGCCGAACGAGCCGGACGTGGGGTGCGCAACCGTCATCTCCGCAAGCGCGCCCATCAGCAAAAGCGCGATCAGCGCGCCGATCGCATAGGAAATCAGCACGCCCGGCCCGGCGAAGCCGATGGCGAAACCGCTGCCGAGAAAGAGCCCCGTACCGACGGCGCCGCCGATGGCGATCATCGTCATCTGCCCGGCCGAGAGACCGTGTTGCAGACCACGTTCGCGCTCGACGATCGAGTCGAACGCACCCTGTTTATTTGATACCACGATGAACCCCTGCCGCACGCCCACCCACCCACAAGCGGCACGCGCAAAAAACAAAACGGCGCGGACCGTGACGTCCGCGCCGTTTCTCTTCGAGTGAAGCCGAAACGAACCGCTTATTCTACTTCGACCGCTTCCGGGTTCGGATTGCGCGGCGCAGGCGGCTGCTCGTCGAACGTGAGCTGGACCTTGTCCTCCGCATCCACGTCCACGGTCACGCGACCGCCGTTCATGAGCTTGCCGAACAGCAGTTCGTCGGCCAGCGCGCGGCGGATCGTGTCCTGGATCAGGCGCTGCATCGGGCGCGCGCCCATCAGCGGATCAAAGCCGTGCTTCGCGAGATGCTTGCGCAGCGCGTCGGTGAAGAGCGCATCGACCTTCTTCTCGTGCAGTTGATCTTCGAGCTGCATGAGGAACTTGTCGACCACGCGCATGATGATTTCTTCATCGAGCGAGCGGAAGCTGATCGTCGCATCGAGCCGGTTGCGGAACTCGGGCGTGAACAGGCGCTTGATGTCGGCCATCTCGTCACCCTGCTCGCGCCGGGTCGTGAAGCCGATCGTTGCCTTGTTCATCGACTCGGCGCCCGCGTTCGTCGTCATGATGATGATGACGTTGCGGAAGTCCGCCTTGCGGCCGTTGTTGTCGGTCAGCGTGCCGTGGTCCATCACCTGCAGCAGCACGTTGAAGATGTCCGGGTGCGCTTTCTCGATTTCGTCGAGCAGCAACACGCAGTGCGGCTTCTTCGTGACGGCTTCGGTGAGCAGACCACCCTGGTCGAACCCGACGTAACCCGGCGGGGCGCCGATCAGACGGCTCACCGCATGGCGCTCCATGTACTCGGACATGTCGAAGCGGATCAGTTCGATACCGAGCGTGAACGCCAACTGACGCGCCACTTCGGTCTTGCCGACGCCGGTCGGGCCCGAGAACAGGAACGAGCCGATCGGCTTATCCGTCTTGCCGAGGCCCGCGCGCGCCATCTTGATCGAGGCCGAAAGCGCGTCGATAGCCGGATCCTGGCCGAACACCACCGACTTCAGATCGCGGTCGAGCGTCTGCAGCTTGCTGCGATCGTCCTGCGACACGCTCTGCGCTGGCACGCGCGCGATCTTCGAGATGATCTCTTCGATCTCGCTCTTGCCGATCGTCTTCTTCTGCTTCGACTTCGGCAAAATGCGCTGCGCCGCGCCCGCTTCGTCGATCACGTCGATCGCCTTGTCGGGCAGATGGCGGTCGGTGATGAAGCGCGCCGACAATTCGGCGGCCGCATTCAGGGCTCCCGACGAATACTTCACGCCGTGATGTTCCTCGAAACGCGACTTCAGCCCGCGCAGGATCGCGACGGTCTGCTCGACGGTCGGCTCGACCACGTCCACTTTCTGGAAGCGCCGCGACAGCGCCGCATCCTTTTCGAAGATGCCGCGGTATTCGGTAAACGTCGTCGCGCCGATGCACTTGAGCGTGCCCGACGAAAGCGCCGGCTTCAGAAGATTCGACGCGTCGAGCGTGCCGCCCGAAGCGGCGCCCGCACCGATCAGCGTGTGAATCTCGTCGATGAAGAGAATCGCGTGCGGACGCTCCTTGAGCTCCTTCAGCACGGTCTTCAGACGCTGCTCGAAGTCGCCGCGATACTTGGTGCCCGCGAGCAGCGCGCCCATGTCGAGCGAGTACACCTGCGCGTCGGCGAGGATGTCCGGCACTTCGCCGCGCGTGATGCGCCAGGCGAGGCCTTCCGCGATCGCGGTCTTGCCGACACCGGCTTCGCCCACGAGCAGCGGATTGTTCTTGCGGCGGCGGCACAGCACCTGCACCACACGCTCGACTTCCAGCTCGCGTCCGATCAGCGGGTCGATGCGTCCGTCCTTCGCCATCTGGTTCAGGTTCTGCGTGAACTGGGCGAGCGGCGTTTCCTTCTGGCCGGCTGCGTCTTCGGCTTCCGCGTTGGCGTCGCTTGCCTTGGCGGCTTCGCCGCTGCTCGTCTTCGCTATGCCGTGCGAAATGAAATTCACCACGTCCAGACGCGTGACGCCCTGCTGCTGCAGGTAGTACACCGCGTGCGAGTCCTTTTCGCCGAAGATCGCCACGAGCACGTTCGCGCCCGTGACTTCCTTCTTGCCGTTCGAAGTGGACTGGACATGCATGATCGCGCGCTGGATCACACGCTGGAAACCGAGCGTGGGTTGCGTGTCGACGTCGTCCGTGCCGGGAACCGTGGGCGTGTTGTCGTGAATGAAGTTGCGCAGGTTCTGTCGCAGGTCTTCGATATTGGCGGCACACGCACGCAGCACTTCCGCCGCTGTTGGGTTGTCCAACAGCGCCAGCAGCAGATGCTCCACCGTAATGAACTCATGCCGCGCCTGACGTGCTTCCATGAACGCCATGTGCAGGCTGACTTCCAGTTCCTGGGCAATCATGCTTCCTCCATCACACACTGCAGCGGATGCCCCGCTTGCCGTGCGTGGGTAACGACTTGCTCAACTTTGGTCGACGCGATGTCTCGCGTATAGACCCCACAAATGCCCCTGCCTTCGCGATGAACCTTCAACATGATCTGTGTTGCGGTCTCGCGGTCCTTGTTGAAATATTCCTGCACGACCATCACGACGAATTCCATCGGCGTGTAGTCGTCATTCATCAGCACGACCTTGTACATGGAGGGCGGTTTGACCTGCTGTTCCTGCCGCTCCAGTATGGTTGAGTCCTGCTTGTCCGGGATAATCGCCATACACCCATTCTAAACAACTCGGACAGGCCCGCAATCCTGCCGAAACCCGACCGGCCAGCCGGTGAATCCACTGCCGCAAAACCTGCGCATGCGAAGCCCCCATCTGGCCACGACCGGCTGCGGGCCGGCCCCCTTTTTTAACCTGGATACTGTATTGACTGCTGCTTCGTGGCCTGTCGCGGCTCGTCCAGCAGCTTTCGCGCCAACCTCGAAATCAGTATCGCACAACCTGCGCCGCGCCGTTGGCGCCCACTGTCGGGGGCCGCACGCAAGCATGAATTTTTGCACTGCAACGCATCCCATGTGCGTCGATTATGCGACTTTTCAAGATGCATCGCTCGCCTCTGTCCGATGCGCAAGAAAAGCGGGAAAAACCCTGGAAATGCGCTCTTTACAACGCGTTGTAGCGCATCTCAAATTGCTCTTGACAACAGAATAAAGACCCCCAACAATCAAGCTGGCACTTTTTTCAACCGACTCAAATTCGAAAAAATGCCGTTGGTGAGCTTGTGAGGAGGGGGCGGTCGCAACAAACGATCGTTAAGCTTTTCGAACTGCTCGTGGTAGTGACATGAGTTACAGGGGAAGTAGGTATGGCAACCGGTACGGTCAAGTGGTTCAACGACGCGAAGGGTTTCGGATTCATCACCCCGGATGAAGGCGGCGAGGATCTGTTCGCTCACTTCTCGGCCATCCAGATGAATGGCTTCAAGACCCTCAAAGAAGGTCAGAAGGTGAGCTTCGAGGTCGTGCAAGGCCCGAAGGGCAAACAGGCATCGAACATTCAGGCAGCAGCCTGATCTGTTCGGTACCCGTACCTTGGAAACCCGGCTCCGGCCGGGTTTCCTTTTTGTGACATTTTTGCGTGATACTGCGGTGGTCGTGCAAAAAAATCAGGTCACGCGCAACGTTCCCATCATGCCGAGGTCCTCGTGCTCGAGGATGTGGCAATGGAACATGCGGTCGCCCGCATCGCGCTGAACCGTAGCGATCCATACCGTCTCGCCGGGCTCGACGTTCACGGTGTCGCGCCACGCCAGCAAGGGCTCCTCGACGCGCATTCCCGCCCGCTCCCGCGCCACGATCTGAAACTGCGTCCCGTGCATGTGGAACGGATGATCCATATCTGCACGGTTCTCGATAGACCACGCCTCGACTTCGCCACGGCGGCTCGTTAGCGTCACGCGGCCCGGATCGTAGGTCGCGCCATTCACCAGAAAATGCATGCCGCGGGGCATCGCGCGTGCGGATGCACCCGGCTGGTGCATCGCTTTCATATCCATGGCCTCGCTGAATACGACCGACTTGCGCGCCCGGGCCGGCCCGAGCGGCACGATAGAACGCAGCCGCGCGGGCAGTTCGGGCGATGCGGCGGCGTCTGGCGTAGCGGCACCCGGCCCAAAGCGCACGTCGGCCAGCGCGAAAGCTGCATCTGGCGGCAGACTGCCGCCCATCATCGCCATCTTGCGGCGGTCGTATTGCGCTGCCATCAGTTTGGCATCCGAAGCGTGCGCGTTGGCGCGCACGATCAGTTCCGCGCGTTCGCCCGGCGCGAGCAGCAGCAAGGTCACGCCCTCCCTGGGCGCGCCGAGCAGGCCGCCGTCGGTGCCGACCTGCGCGAACGGACGGCCGTCGTCGAACGCCAGCAGCAGATAGCGCGCGCTGCAGCCGTTCCAGACACGCCAGCGCTCGTCCCGCGTCACATCGATGCGGGGGCGCCGCGCGCCGTTGACGAGCGCGAACTGCCCTTCGCGCCCGTTCATCCAGTCCAGCATGCTGTTCGGCGCAATCGTGCCGTCGGTGGCGAGCTTCAGGTCGGATACGAAAAGATGGCGCTCGGGCCATGAAGCGAGCGGATCGTCGGCGGCACGCACGACAATCGGACCCGCCAGCCCGCGAAACACCTGCTCCGCCGTCATCCTGTGGGGATGCGGGTGATACCAGTACGTGCCCGCGCTGCCCGCCGGCAGCGTAAATCGATAGGTCCGCTCGGCTCCCGGCGCGACCGGATCGGACGGATTGCCGTCCTGGTCCGGCGGTACCGGCAGGCCGTGCCAATGGACGGTGGAAGGCTGCGACAGATTGTTCACGAAGCGGATTTCGACCGTGTCGCCTTCGTGCACGTCGATGAGCGGGCCGATTACCGGTTTACCGCGATCGGGATCGGCAGCGCCCGCATCGTATTGCCAGAACAACGTATCGGGCTGTCCCGGCAGCAGTGGCCGCGCAACGGGACGCGCGACGAGCGTCGCGCGAAAGTGCCCCGGCTCGCGGCTTTCGTTGGCAAGCGTGCGCAACGCGGGGAGCGGCGCACCGGCCTGCAGCGCATCGGCGGCTGCAAGCGGCGCGTGCGCCGGCATCGTATCGTGCTGCATGCCCGCCATGCCGGAGGCGTCCGGTTGCATGGGCATCGCATGACTATCGCCCTGCGCGTAGGGCGTTCGCGCATACAGCGCGGCAATGGCGGCGCCGAGAGCACCGGACAGGAATGCGCGTCTTCGCATCGTTGGAATCCTCTTTCAAGCGTCTTTGCGCGGCGCGAGCCGATATGCGTGCCGCGCGCGTGATCGTGCATCGCGTCTGACCGTGGCAGGCGCGAAGGAAGTTGAACCGCGCTCGCGAAGAGCGCGGGAATCACGTGTCAGACGATCGGAGGAGGCAGAGGCGGTGCATGCGTAATGCCGGCACGCAAAGGTTCGGGTAACGAAACAGCTCGCGCGCAGGCGATTGGCCCGGTGTCGAAGCGCAAACCGGCGGATGGCAAAACGCAATGCATGGCACAACTGACGACACAGCACCCCTCATTGCAGGCGCAACGTGCTTCATCGCACGCGGCCTCGACGAGCGCGTGTGCGCCGGCAACGGCGTGCTCGCAACCCGACACCGGCGCTTCGTGCCCACACGCAGCGGCTGTGCGTGCGCCGAGCAGCGCGAAAGCGCACACAAGCAGGAAGCGGAAAACAAGGCTCATTCGGGAAGCCGGTGGCGAGCGGGTAGAAAGCGGCGCGCGATGGAAATATCGATGCATCCGGGCCCGAACTCCGCGTTCGGGCCCGGAGCGGGCTCACATATTCTCGATCATCACCTGGCCGAATCCCGAGCACGACACCTGCGTCGCGCCTTCCATCAGGCGTGCGAAATCATAGGTCACGCGCTTCTGGAGAATCGACTTCTCCATCGAAGCGATGATGAGATCCGCGGCCTCGGTCCAGCCGAGGTGGCGCAGCATCATCTCGGCCGAAAGAATCTCCGAGCCCGGATTGACGTAGTCCTTGCCGGCATACTTCGGCGCGGTGCCGTGCGTGGCCTCGAACATCGCCACCGAGTCCGAAATATTCGCGCCCGGAGCAATGCCGATGCCGCCCACCTGGGCCGCCAGCGCGTCGGAGATATAGTCGCCGTTCAGGTTCAGCGTCGCGATCACGTCGTACTCGGCGGGACGCAGCAGGATCTGCTGCAGGAACGCGTCGGCAATCACGTCCTTGATGACGACGTCGCCGCCCGTCTTCGGGTTCTTCACTTTCATCCACGGACCGTCGTCGATCAGCTCCGCGCCGAACTCGCGCTGCGCAAGCGCATAGCCGTAGTCGCGGAACGCGCCTTCCGTGAACTTCATGATGTTGCCCTTGTGCACGAGCGTCACCGAGCGGCGCTCGTTGTCGAGCGCATACTGGATCGCCTTGCGCACGAGGCGGTCGGTGCCCTCGCGCGAGACCGGCTTGATGCCGAGGCCCGACGATTCGGGAAAGCGGATCTTCGACACGCCCATCTCGTCGCGCAGAAAGCGGATGATCTTCTTCGCGCCTTCCGATTCGGCCGGCCATTCGATGCCCGCGTAGATGTCTTCCGAGTTCTCGCGGAAGATCACCATGTTGACCTTCTCCGGCGCACGCACCGGCGAGGGCACACCCTTGAAGTACTGCACGGGGCGCAGGCATACGTAGAGATCGAGCTGCTGGCGCAGCGCCACGTTCAGCGAGCGGATGCCGCCACCCACCGGCGTCGTGAGCGGCCCCTTGATGGAGACGACATACTCCTTCACGGCGTCGAGCGTCTCCTCGGGCAGCCACACGTCGGGGCCGTAGAGACGCGTGGCCTTCTCGCCCGCGTAGATCTCCATCCAGTGCAGCTTGCGCTGGCCGCCGTAGGCCTTCGCCACCGCCGCGTCGACCACCTTGATCATCACCGGCGTGATGTCGACGCCCGTGCCGTCGCCTTCGATATACGGGATGATCGGCTGGTCGGAGACGTTGAGCGAAAAATCCGCATTGACGGTGATCTTGTCACCGTCCGTCGGAACCTTGATGTGCTGATACGGCATGATCGACTCCAGTTAGGGACTTGGCTGGTAGTAGCAGTAGCGAATCGTGTGCTGCGCGGCCGGCGCGGTCGATGTTCGCGGCGAGAAGGTGTAGCGTCATGCCGCGCACCGGCCGTCCGCGTGACGGTCTGGGCGTTATTCTAGCCCACGCCCTGCAATGGCGTGCCGCCAGGCAAGACTTCGGCGAGCGCGCATCAAAGTCTTATGTCTTATATAAGACACATGACATAATCAAGCGGATTATGCATTAAGATTCCGCCGCGCTCCAAAGAAATCATTCACGCTCGCCCGCCTTCCATGCGCCTGATCGCCCTCAATAAACCGTTCGGTACGATTTGCCAGTTTTCGCCGCACGAAACACGTCCGACGCTTGCCAGCTGGGTCAAGACACCGGGCGTCTATCCGGCGGGCCGGCTCGACGCGGACAGCGAGGGGCTCCTGCTGCTCACCGACGACGGCGCACTCCAGGCACGCATTGCCGAGCCGCGGCGCAAGCTTGTGAAACGCTACTGGGCGCAGGTCGAAGGCGAGCCCGATGCCGCTACGCTTGCCGCGCTCGAACGCGGCGTGGATCTCGGCGACTTCGTGACCCAGCCCTGCCGCGCAACGGTGATTGCGCCGCCCGAACATCTCTGGCCGCGCAACCCGCCCATTCGCTACCGCGCGTCGATTCCCACGACATGGGTCGAACTCGCCATCAGCGAAGGCAAGAACCGCCAGGTGCGCCGCATGACTGCCGCCGTCGGATTTCCAACGTTGCGGCTCGTGCGCGTAGCGATCGGTGCGCTCGATATTTTTTCGCTCGACCTCGCTCCCGGCGACAGCATCGATGTTCCCACCGACGCGCCATGGCAGTCCGCACGGCGCACGCCGTCATCCAAATGATTGTTGCATAAGCACTTTTTGATTCGAAGCACGTAGCGCGACGTCATGGCCGCTCGCGTTGCGGTGATTTGCAAGCGAAATAGAAATTTCGCGTCAACCGCCTCGCGAGACCGCGCGTTATTCGACGCAGATGCCGCCCGAAGCTATCCGGCATTCAGCCTTCAGGTACCCGCCTTGCGAGCGCAAGCCGTCACGTCGTGGTGCCGACCGCTGGTAGATGCATTCGCGAATTCATTCGATTTTCTCGACTGCGTCTGTCAACCGAAAGGTGGATGGCACGTTTACCGACCTGATCCAATAACCGGGTCACTTGGTTAATTAACTCAAGCTGAGGATTCACAACATGAACAAACTGATCGCTGCTCTGGTCGCTGGCCTCTTCGCAACGGCTGCATTCGCACAAGCTTCGGCTCCGGAAGCTGCTTCGGCTGCTCCGGCTGCTGCTGCTTCGTCGGCTCACAAGGCAATGAAGAAGAAGTCGCACAAGAAGTCGCACAAGAAGGCAGCTGCTGCTGAAGCCGCTTCGGGCGCTTCGGAGTAAGCTTGTTGTAAGACGCATCGACGATCGGCATTCATTGCCGCTCTTCATCGCGTTGAAAGGCAGAGCGTCGCAAGGCGTTCTGCCTTTTTGTTTTTGAGCCGCTGTCCAGCGCGCTTTTTCGTGGCGCGCATGGCGTGTCATCGTTCGTAGTCGACACGCTTTGACCCGCTTCGACTTACTCGCGTAACATGCGCGGGTTAATCTCAAGCAAGGAGTCCTGTCGTGCGATTTTCCCCGCGCCCGCTTATCGGGTTGCTTCCCGGGTCGCGGCTCGTGCCGCTATTTGCGCGCTATGCGCTCGCCCTTGCCTTGCCGCTCGCGGCAGCAACCGGCCTGACAGTGACCGCCCTCGCCGTGCCCGGCATCGCCCACGCCCAGCAGATGCCGCCCGGCGCGAAGCAGCCCGGCGACTTTCCGCGCGTGAAGCTGACCGCCGGCATGTTCGTGATCGACGCCGCCGTGGCCGCCAGCGACGCGGACCGCGAACAGGGCCTCATGTATCGCACCCAGCTCGCGCCGAACGAAGGCATGCTGTTCGTGTTCGGTGAAAACGCCGTGCACTGCTTCTGGATGAAGAACACGCTGATCCCGCTGTCGATCGCGTTCATGCGCCAGGACGGCACGATCACCGACATCGACGAGATGCAGGCCGAAACGACCAACAATCACTGCCCGAGCAACAACGGTTACTACGCGCTCGAAATGAGCCAGGGCTGGTTCACGTCGAAGGGCATCAAGCCGGGCATGAAGATCCAGGGCCTGCCGCCCGCGCAGTGAAGTCCGCCTCGACGTCGGCCCGACGGTTCGCCTGACGTCCGCCCGCCTTGTTCGGCAAACGCTGCGGCTTTCGCAGCGGAACTGCCCAGGCACCCCGCTGCTCCACCTCCCCCCAAGGCGCAACCCGGCGCGCTTCCAGCAAAAGCGCCGCCGAGGCGCTATCCTACTATTCTGGCTTGCGCGGCGCCCCGGGCGCCGCGCCTTGCGCCGGGTGCGCGCGCAGCTCGCGCCGCGCGGCGTCCGGCACCTTCCACGGCGCGTATTCCAAGGAGATCACCGTGCCTCGCAAGACTCCCATCGAGCGCTATCGCAACATCGGGATCAGCGCTCACATCGATGCCGGCAAAACCACCACGACCGAACGGATCCTGTTCTACACCGGCGTGAATCACAAGCTCGGCGAGGTTCACGACGGCGCGGCGACCATGGACTGGATGGAGCAGGAACAGGAGCGCGGCATCACGATCACCTCGGCCGCGACCACTGCGTTCTGGAAAGGCATGGCCGGCAACTACCCCGAACACCGCATCAACATCATCGACACCCCGGGGCACGTCGACTTCACCATCGAAGTCGAGCGCTCCATGCGCGTGCTCGACGGCGCGTGCATGGTGTACGACTCCGTGGGCGGCGTGCAGCCGCAGTCGGAAACCGTGTGGCGCCAGGCGAACAAATACAAGGTGCCGCGCATCGCGTTCGTCAACAAGATGGACCGCGTGGGTGCGGACTTCTTCCGCGTGCAGCGGCAGATCGGCGAGCGCCTGAAGGGCGTGGCCGTGCCGATCCAGATTCCGGTGGGCGCCGAGGATCACTTCCAGGGCGTGGTCGATCTCGTGAAGATGAAGGCAATCGTCTGGGACGACGAGAGCCAGGGCGTGAAGTTCGAGTACGAGGACATCCCGGCCAATCTCGTCGAACTGGCGCACGAATGGCGCGACAAGATGGTCGAGGCCGCCGCCGAAGCGGACGAAGTGCTGCTCGAAAAGTATCTTGAGGATCACGAGAGCCTGACCGAAGAGGAAATCAAGGCCGCGCTGCGCAAACGCACCATCGCGAACGAGATCGTGCCGATGCTGTGCGGCAGCGCGTTCAAAAACAAGGGCGTGCAGGCGATGCTCGACGCGGTAATCGACTACCTGCCCTCGCCCGTGGACATCCCCGCGATTCTCGGCCACGATCTGCACGACAAGGAAATCGAGCGCCATCCGAGCGACGAGGAGCCGTTCTCTGCGCTCGCCTTCAAGATCATGACCGACCCCTTCGTCGGACAACTGATCTTCTTCCGCGTCTACTCGGGCGTGGTCGAGTCGGGCGACACCGTGCTCAACGCGACGAAGGACAAGAAGGAACGCCTGGGCCGGATCCTGCAGATGCATGCGAACGAGCGCAAGGAAATCAAGGAAGTGCGCGCGGGCGACATCGCGGCGGCGGTCGGCCTGAAGGAAGCGACGACGGGCGACACGCTCTGCGATCCGGCCCACGCCATCGTGCTCGAAAAGATGATCTTCCCCGAGCCCGTGATCTCGCAGGCCGTCGAGCCGAAGACCAAGGCCGACCAGGAAAAGATGGGCATCGCGCTCAATCGTCTCGCGCAGGAAGACCCGTCGTTCCGCGTGCAGACCGACGAGGAATCCGGCCAGACCATCATCTCCGGCATGGGCGAGCTGCACCTCGAAATTCTCGTCGACCGCATGAAGCGCGAGTTCGGCGTGGAGGCGACCGTCGGCAAGCCGCAGGTGGCCTATCGCGAGACCGTGCGCAACAAGGTCGAGGGCGTGGAAGGCAAGTTCGTCAAGCAGTCGGGCGGGCGCGGCCAGTACGGCCACGCGGTCATCACGCTCGAACCGCAGCCGCCGGGCAAGGGCCATGAGTTCGTCGACGCAATCAAGGGCGGCGTGATTCCGCGCGAGTTCATCCCGGCCGTGGAAAAGGGCATCGCGGAGACGCTCAAGGCGGGCGTGCTCGCGGGCTATCCGGTGGTCGACACGAAAGTCACGCTCACGTTCGGTTCGTACCACGACGTCGACTCGAACGAAAACGCCTTCCGCATGGCCGGTTCGATGGCCTTCAAGGAAGCGATGCGCAAAGCGAAGCCCATCCTGCTCGAACCGATGATGGCCGTGGAAGTGGAAACGCCCGAGGACTTCATGGGCAACGTGATGGGCGACCTCTCCAGCCGGCGCGGCATCGTGCAGGGCATGGAGGACATCGCGGGCGGCGGCGGCAAGATCGTGCGCGCCGAAGTGCCGCTCTCGGAAATGTTCGGCTACTCCACGTCGCTGCGCTCGCTCACGCAGGGCCGCGCCACCTATACGATGGAGTTCAAGCACTACGCCGAAACGCCGCAGAACGTAGCCGAAGCGGTCATCAACGCGAAGAAGACCTAAGCACCCCGGCTTTTGCTTCGCCGCAAGCCCGTCCCTCGCGGGACGGGCTTTTTCAATGGATAAACCGCCGGTCGAGAGCGGACAGGAGACAGGACCATGAGCCACGATCACACACATCATCACGACGATCACGACGGCGACGCGGCGCCCGCCGGCCCGGTGGACTGGCGCGAGCACGGCGTCAAGGTGATCCGCGGCGACCAGCTCGACGCCAATACGGCGCAGACACCCGGCATGAACCGCGCGGCCGCCATCAATGCGGCCCGCGTGGGCGCGCAAAAAATCTGGGCCGGCACCGTCACGATCCATCCGAATGCGAAGACGGGCGCGCACCATCACGGCGCGCTCGAAAGCGTGATCTACGTGGTGCGCGGGCACGCGCGCATGCGCTGGGGCGAGCACCTCGAATTCACGGCCGAGGCCGGACCCGGCGACTTCATCTTCGTGCCGCCGTACGTGCCGCACCAGGAAATCAACGCGAGCACCGACGACCCGCTCGAATGCGTGCTCGTGCGCAGCGACAACGAAGCCGTCGTCGTCAATCTGAACATCGATGCCGTCGAAGCGCCGGAAACGGTCTACTGGGTCGATCCCATCCACCGCCATCCGCACGATCACTAAGCCCGTCGCCTCGCGCAGGCTCCGCCGGATCGCTTAAACTGGACCCGAATTCGTCGTCTGCCGCACCGCACGCCGTCGTCGCGCCGATCCCCCGGGCCTCTGGCGCGCCCACTCACGGAACCGCACCGGAACCCGCATCGATGAAACGACCGCCGTCTGCCGCCTTCGACTCTCTGGACACCTTGCGCCGCGACGCCGGCGATTACGGCAACCACGCGATCGACGAATACCGCGCCGGCCGCCTCACGCGCCGCGAACTGCTGCGCTACGCGGGCGTGCTGGGCCTGACGGGCCTCGTGGCCACGCTCGCACCGCGCACGGCGCGCGCCGCGCAACAGCCGACCGACCAGACCCTCCGCGTGGCCCATCTGATGCCGGCGGGCGCCGTCGATCCGCTCACCGTTACCGACGCCGGCGGCCTCTGTCTGCTCAACCAGACCGGCGAGTTCCTGCTGAACGACGACGCCAACGACCGGCTTCAGGCCGCTTTGGCGCTCTCCTGGCAGCCGAACGACAAGGCGGACATCTGGACTTTCAAGCTGCGCCCGAACGTGAAATTCCACGACGGCCAGCCGTTCGGCGCCAGGGACGTGGTGGCGACGTTCGACCGTCTCGCCGATCCGGCCAGCGGCTCGGCCGCACTATCGGTGCTGAAGGGCGTGCTCTCGAAGGGCGGCGCGAAAGCGCTCGACGACCACACGGTCCAGTTTCATCTCGACGCGCCGAACGGCAACTTCCCCTACTACGTCTCCTCCGACAACTACAACGCCGTGATGCTGCCCGCGAATTACGCGGGCAACTACGAGAAGAGCTTCATCGGCACGGGGCCGTTCAAGCTCGAGCACTACCTGCCGCGGCAAGGCGCGAGTTTCGTACGCAATCCCGACTATTGGGGCGAAAAGGCGCTGCCCGCGCGCGTGCAGTTCGCGTTCTACGCCGACGAGCCGGCCCAGATCCTCGCCCTGCAAGGCCAGCAGGCCGACGTCATGGGCACGTTCACCGTGCAGGGTGGTTTCGGCATCCTGAACAATCCCGACTTCAAGGTGATCGGCGTGCGCTCCAGCGCGCACCGCCAGATCCACATGCGCAACGACGTGCCCACCTTCCGCGACAAGCGCGTGCGCCAGGCGCTGGCCCTCGCGCTCGACCGCGACGTGATGGTGCGCGGGCTCTTCAAGGGCCGCGCGGTGGCCGGCAACGACAGCCCGTTCGCGCCGGTATTTCCGTCGACGGCGGCCAGCATGCCGCAGCGTGCGCTGAATGTCGCGAAGGCACGCGAATTGCTCGCGCAGGCCGGCATGGCGAACGGCTTCGACGTGACGCTGACCACCGAGAAGTACATGGAGATTCCCGACCTGGCCGTGGTGGTGCAGAACGCGGCGAAAGCGATCGGCGTGCGCGTCGCGCTGAAGGTCGAGAGCCAGGGCCAGTACTACGGTGCAGGCACGTTCGGCAAATCGGACTGGCTGGACTCGCCGCTCGGCATCACCGACTACGGTCATCGCGGCGTGCCGAACGTGTTCCTCAACGCGCCGCTCACGAGCGGCGGCACGTGGAATGCTGCGCACTTTCGCAACGCGCAGTACGACAAGCTCGTTGCCGACTTCGTCGCGACGCTCGACGTCGCGGCGCAGAAAAAGGTCGCGGCGCAGATCGAAACGCTATTGCTCGAGGAGACGCCCGTGATCATCCCGTACTTCTACGACCAGCTGATCGCGCAGCGCACCGCGCTGCAAGGCATGCGCTTCACGGCGCTCGCGCAGCTCTACTTCGACCGCGCCACGCTCGCCGCCTGAATTTGGCCAATGGAATCTGGCCACATGATTCGCCCACGGCGCCTCGCGCCGACCGCATCTGGAGTCCGATGGCTACGCAGTTGACGAGTCCGCCCCGATCGCCTCGTTCGCCGCTCACGGCGACCCGCGCCTCGCGCGCCACGGGCGCGCTGCGCTTTTTCGCGCGCCGCGCGGGCTGGGCGATCTTTACGCTGTGGCTGCTTTCCGTCCTGGTGTTCGCGGGCGGCCAGCTGCTGCCCGGCGACATCGGCCGCGCGATACTTGGACCGCTCGCCGACGCGCGCGCCGTCGCGGCCCTCGATCATCAGCTCGGCGCGGATCGCCCCGCGATCGAGCAGTACCTCGTCTGGATTGCGCACGCGCTGCGCGGCGACTTCGGCATGTCGTGGAGCTACCGCCAGCCGGTCGCGCCGTTCGTGGGCGCGGCGCTGTTGCAGTCGGCAAAGCTCGGCCTCTTCGCGTTCGTCGTGGTCGTGCCGCTCGGCATCGGCGGCGGCGTCTGGGCCGCGCTGCACGCGGGCCGCTGGCTCGACCGCGCGATCAGCACGCTTGGCCTGTGTGCGAGCGCCGTGCCCGAATTCGTTTCGGCGATCGTGCTGATCCTCGTGTTCGGCGTATGGCTGCGCTGGCTGCCTATCGAAGCCGTGGCGCCGCCCGGCGCCGGCGTGCTCGAAGCGCTGCGGCATCTGCTGCTGCCGGTGCTGCCGCTGGTCTTCGTCTTCTTCGGCTATCTCGCGCGCATGACGCGCGCGGGCATGCTGGGCGCACTCGACGCCGACTACACACGCACCGCGATCCTCAAAGGCCTGCCCCGCCGTGTCGTGATCATGCGGCATGTGCTGCGCAACGCCCTTCTGCCCACCGTCACCGTCGCGGCGACGCAGCTCGGCTATCTGATCGGCGGGCTCGTCGTCGTGGAAACGCTGTTCCGCTATCCCGGCATCGGCTCGCTGATCTACAACGCCGCGAGAGCGAAGGATTTTCCGCTGCTGGAAGCCGGCGTGCTGGCCATCGGCGCGGTCTACACGCTCGCCAACCTCGGCGCCGATGCGCTGCACGCGCTGCTCGATCCGCGACTGCGCACGACAGGACACGCATGAACGACACCGTCACCGAACCCTCGCTCGCGCCGCCCGATCACGCCGCCGGACGCTTCGGTCTCCTGCGCGAGTTGCTGCGCTCCCCGGCGTTCGTCGCGGGCACGCTGATCGTGCTGGGATGGATCGCGTGCGCGCTCGCGGGGCAATGGCTCGCGCCGTTCGATCCGTATGCGTCCGACCCGCTCAGCTCGCTCATGCCGCCCGATCATACGCACTGGTGCGGCACCGACCAGTTGGGCCGCGACATCTGCTCGCGCGTGATCGCGGGCGCGCGCGACATCCTCACGATCGCGCCGCTCGCCACGCTCGCGGGCACCCTCGCAGGCACCGCGCTCGGCCTCGTCACGGGCTACTTCGAAGGGTTCGCGGGCAGCCTCATAGCGCGCATGCTCGATGGGGTGCTCGCGTTGCCGCTCGTGATCGTGGCGCTGATGGTGCTCGCGGCCGTGGGCGCCTCGAACCTGGCAGTGATCCTCGTGATCGGCCTCACTTTCGCACCGCTGATCGCGCGCACCGTGCGCGCCGCCGTGCTGGCCGAGCGGCACCTCGACTACGTCGCGGCGGCGCGCCTGCGCGGCGAGCGCGCGCCCTACGTGATGTTCGCGGAGATCCTGCCGAACGTGTGGCCGCCCATCGTCGTGGAGGCGACGGTCCGGCTCGGCTACGCGATCTTCGCCGTCGCGACGCTTTCGTTCCTCGGCTTCGGCATCCAGCCGCCTTCGGCCGACTGGGGTCTCGCGCTCGCCGAATCGTATGCGCTGCTCGCGGGCGGAGCATGGTGGACCGTCGCCTTCGACGCGCTGGCCATCGCCTCGCTCGTGGTGGCCGTGAACCTGATCGCCGACAGCCTGCGCGAGGCGCTCGAATCATGAACGCACGACCCAACACCGGGGGCGCCAAAGACGATGCCCTCGCACTGGTCGGCCTCACGGTGGCGTATCGCGTGAAAGGCCGCGAGCGCGACGTGCTCACCGATGTCTCGCTGCGCATCCGCCCGGGCGAAGCCTATGGGCTCGTCGGCGAATCGGGCTGCGGCAAGTCGACGGTCGCGCTCGCCGCGCTGCGCTATCTGCCGCGCAATGGCCGCGTGAAAGCCGGGCGCATCGCGATCGCCGGCGCCGACGTGCTCGGGCTCGACGCAAACGGCCTGCGCCGCTTGCGCGCCGGCGCCGTATCGATGGTCTATCAGGATCCCGCGGGTGCGCTCAATCCCTCGCTCACGATCGCGCGCCAACTGAGCGAGGCCTTCGAGGCGGCGGGCGCGAGCCCTGCGGACGCACTCGCGCGTTCGCCCGAGATGCTCCGGCGCGTGCGCATTGCCGACCCCGCGCGCGTGATGGCAAGCTATCCGCATCAGCTTTCCGGCGGGATGCAGCAGCGCGTGGTGATCGCGATGGCGCTCGCGTCGAATCCATCGCTCCTGATTCTCGACGAACCGACCACCGGACTCGACGCCACCGTCGAAGCCGAAGTGCTGGCATTGATCGCACAATTGCGCGCCGAGGTCGGCATGGCGGTGCTCCTCATCAGCCACGATCTTGCGGTGATCGGCAGGATGTGCGAACGCGTCGGCGTGCTGTATGCGGGGCGTCTCGTCGAGGAAGGCGATACGCGCGACGTCTTCGCGCGCGCGCGTCATCCGTACACCGTGGGCCTGCTGCGCTGCCTGCCCACGCGCGGACGCAGCAAGGACGAAGGGCCGCTCGACACGATTGCGGGCGAACCGCCCGCGCCCGGCACGCTGACGCACGGCTGCGTGTATGCGCCGCGCTGCCGCCTTGCCGACTCGCGCTGCGTCGAACAGGCGCCGCCCCCTCATCGCATGGACGCGCCGCATGGCCTGCAGATGGCGCGCTGCCACTATCACGAACGCGCCGCGGATCTGCCGCCCGCGGAATCCGCCGCGACGCGCGCACCGTCCGCCCCTGCCGAAACCGAGGTGGTGCTGCGCGCAGTCGGCGTATCGCGCACGTTCGGGCAGGGCAGCGAGGCCGTGCGCGCGCTCGACGGCGTCTCGATCGACTTGCGCTCGGGCGAGACGCTCGGCCTCGTCGGCGAATCGGGCAGCGGCAAGACGACGCTCGCGAAGCTGCTGCTGGGCCTGTACGCGCCCGACTCGGGCGGGCGCATCGAGCTCGCGGGCGAGACCTTGCCGGCCCGCGTCGGGCGGCGCAGCCGGAAACAGCTCGAAGCGCTGCGGCTCGTGTTCCAGCATCCGGATGCCTCGCTCAATCGCGCGCTGCCGGTCGAGCGCCTGATCGGCCGGGCACTCGCCCGCACCACGGGAACGGACGGCCCCGACGCGACGCGGCTCGCGGCGCTGCTCGACGCGGTGCGCGTGCCCCTGCGTTATCTCACGGCGCGCTCGCGCCAGCTCTCGGGCGGGCTCAAGCAGCGCGTGGCGATCGCGCAGGCCTTCGCGGGCGAGCCGCGCGTGGTGATCTGCGACGAACCGACCTCGGCACTCGACGTTTCGGTGCAGGCCGCGATCCTGAATCTGCTTGCGCGACTGCAGCGCGAACGCCGCGTAAGCTATCTCTTCATTTCGCACGACCTCGACGTCGTGCGTTATCTCGCCGATCGCGTAATGGTCCTCTACGCGGGCCAGGTGGTCGAAGTCGGTCCGACCGGCGCGCTGTTCAACGCACCGAGCCATCCGTATACGGAAACGCTGCTCGCCGCGCGAGCCTTGCGTGAACGCGAGGCGTTCGATGCGCGAGCGCCGGCGGCCGGCTGCGTGTTCTGCACGCAATGCCCGCGCCGCATCGGCACGATCTGCGACGAAGAGGCGCCGCCATTCGCCCCGGCGAGCGACGGGCATCTCATACGCTGCCACATTCCCGTCGCCGAGCTGCGCGTGCTGCAGGACGCCGCGCATGCCGCGCAGGAATGACGCCGAAGCGGGCCGCATCGTACTCATCTGCAACGAAAACACTCGCGCCACGCACCCGCGTTTCATCGTCGAAACGTTTTCAGCGATTTTTCCTGCACACAAGCGCTACAAACATTGTTAAGTCGCGCTGCGGGGCGGGTCTGCGGCCGATGGCATGGAACTCGCTATATCGTGTTCAGGCATCCGGCCGCTGCCCTTGACGTGATAGCGCGGGTCGTCACGTCAGGCCAGCGGATGGCCGGTAGCACGATGCACTTGTTTTCTGCCGCCCCGTCCCCGCGGGCTACGACAACCAGCAAGGAGTCCTGTCTATCCGGCCGTCCGCCGATTCGTCGGCCGGATGTCCTGCGGACCTCTCCCGCCGGCTGCGCTGCGCATGCCGGCGCCATGCGGTCACGACCTGACGGGGGGGCGGCGTGTGTGCGCAACCGCACGCTGCCGGACATAAGGCGCACGAGAGGCAACGGCTGCAACACGCCGCTGCCTCCCGGGAGAAAGCAATGAACAATACGACCATTCATCAGTACTACTATTGGATAATTCGGGGAGCCGCGGCGTGCGTGATCGGTGCGGGACTATGGCTGCCCACGCTCGCGGCGCACGCCGGGGATAGCGAAGACGTCGACGCGCAGCTGATCATCGGCGCGGCGCCCGCGCTGCCGGCAAGCGGCGCGCAAGCTACGCCTCCCACGGCGCAAATCGCCCAGAACCATGCTGTAGACGCCGACGCGGCCTCCGGTTCCGGCACGCTGGCCGCTGACGTCGCCGCAGTATTCGCATTCGACGACACCTGCGCCGGCAAGCGCGGCGGTTGCGGCGGCTCGGGTGGGTCGGGCGGTTCGGGCAACAGCGGCGGTGGCGGCGCGGGCTCGGGTGCGGCCGGCGCGGGTGCCAGCGGCTCGGCAGGCAGCAGTTCGAGTTCCGGCAGCTCCGGACACGGGGGGTCGGGCAGCGGAGGCAACGGCGGAGGCAGCTCCGGCGGCGGTGGCGGAAGCTCGGGCAGTGGCGGCGGAAGCTCCGGTGGCGGAAGCTCCGGTGGCGGCAGTTCCGGCGGCGGCGGTAACTCAGGCGGCGGCGGCAATTCAGGTGGAGGCGGCAGCTCCGGCAGTGCCGGCGGCTGCGGCTGCGGTGGCGCGGCAGGAGCGGCAGGCGCAGCCGGCGGCGGCTTCGGCGGCAGCGCGGGTGGCTTCGGTGGCGGTTTCGGCGGTGGCTTTGGCGGTGGTTTCGGCAGCGGGCACGGCCATGGCGGCGGTGGTGGCCACGGCGGCGGCAGTGGTCACTGACCTCGCACGGCAGTGCGCACGCACCGCCTCAGCTCCCCCGAATTGGCGCGATGGCCGATCGCGCCTTTCCAGGCAACGGCGGCGGTTTCCCGGTCCCCCGGCCGGGAACCGCCGCCGGGGACCGGGCGCCGGCTTCCCCTGCTGTCTGCTCGCAACGCGCTTTCGTCTTTGAATCGCCTTTGAAACCAGCCTCCGAAATGCGCGTCGGCCGCCCATCCTCAGAGCATTTCGAGCGGTCGCTTGCCGCGCGGCGGTTTGAAGTACGTGTCGAGCGCCGCGTAGTCCTGCGCACTCAGGACGAGGTCGAGCGCCGCGCGGTTGTCGCGCACGTGTTCGATACGCGCCGCCTTGGGAATCGCGCACACGCCCGGCTGCCGCAACACCCAGGCCATCGCAACCTGATACACCGATACGCCGCGCGCCTGAGCGATGTCGTCGAGCGGCGAGCGCCTGGGCAGCCGCGCGTGATCGACGGGGCTATAGGCCATCACCGGCATGCGATGCGCCGCGCTCCAGGGCAGCAGATCGAATTCCGCGCCGCGGCGTGCAACGTTGTAGAGAATCTGGTTCGTCGCGCAAGCCTCCCCGCCTGGCACTGCGAAGAGTTCGTCCATGTCGCTAGTATCGAAATTGCTCACGCCCCAGTGGCGAATCTTGCCCGCGCGCACGAGCGCCTCGAAACCTTCGACCGTTTCCCCGAGCGGCACGCCGCCGGGCCAGTGCAGCAGATAGAGATCGAGCCGGTCGGTGCCAAGGCGCTCGAGGCTGGCCTCGCAGGCCGTCTGCACCCCGCGCCGGCTCGCGTTGTGCGGGTACACCTTGCTCACGAGAAACACTTCGTCGCGCAGGCCCTGCAAGGCCTCGCCGACCAGCAGTTCGGTTGCGCCGTCACCGTACATCTCGGCGGTGTCGATGAGCGTCATGCCGAGCGCAATGCCCTCGCGCAGCGCGGTAATCTCTTCGCCGCGCCGCGAGGCGCGCTCGCCCATCTCCCACGTGCCCTGGCCGAGCCTGGGAATGCGCTCGCCATCGGGCAGTGCGACGCTGGAGAGTTCGATGGTCATGTTGGCTGGCTCCATGCACCGCGCCCGAACCGCCCGTGCCACGCGCCAAAAGGCGGCGAAAAACAGCACCGGTCGAGCGCGAAAACACGCGAATTATCGCGGAAGGAACCAGTGTAGCGCTTCGCCCGACACCGGATCATGCGCGCCTTCGTAACTCGCCCATTAGCGAACTGATGCGCCTATGTCATAAAATTGCCGTTCGCCTTTCATGCCCGTTTCCCATGAACGCACCCACGGAAGACCGCTGGCGCGATCTGCGCCCGGACCCGGATAACGATACGCCGCTCTATCTGCAGCTTGCACGCAAGCTGAGCACCGCCATTCACGAGAATCGCTGGAACGCCGGCGAGGCGCTGCCGTCCGAGCGCGTGCTCGCCGACGCGCTCGGCGTCTCGCGCATCACCGCGCGCAAGGCGATCGCCCTCCTCGTCGAACAGGGGCTGATTCGCCGCACCCAGGGCGCGGGCAGTTTCATCACGCCGCGCTACGAAGATCCGCTCTCGCGCCTCACGAGCTTCAGCGAGATGCTGCGCCAGCGCGGTTTCACGCCCAGCTCGCGCTGGCTCTCGCGCGAAATCCAGCCCGCGAGCCGCGACGAGGTGATCCAGCTCGGCCTCTCGCCCGCGGCCGCTGTCACACGGCTGAAACGTCTGCGGCTCGCGGACGGCATCGTCATGGCCGTGGAAAATTCCACCTTTCCGGCCGCGCTGATTCCCGATCCCGGCGCGATTGGCGATTCGCTCTACAGCTTTCTCGAACAGCGCGGCCTTGCGATCGTGCGCGCGCTGCAGCACTTTCGCGCCGTCAATGCGAGCGAAGAAATCGCGCAGCAGATGAGCATCGCGCGCAACGAGGCGCTCCTGCTCATCACACGCGTAGGCTATACGGCCGACCAGCGCGCCATCGAGCTCACCGACACCTACTGCCGCAACGACTACTACGATTTCGTCGCGGAACTGCGCAAGTAGGCGTCAAGCAGACTGGCTGGGCCACGCGGGCGCATCGGTGCCGATCGGCACGGGCGGTCTGGCGAAACGCGCCGGCGTGAGCGAGAGCTGCTCGGCGCTCGCCGCCACCCGCAAACGTCCGAACGGCGAGTCCATGGTTTCGAGGCAATCGGCCACGTCCTCCCCATGCGGATCGGGCACACGCTGGCCCCCGTCCACCGTCCCCATCGTCTGCAGCCAGCGCCCCGTCTGCGCGAGCGAGACACGCACGTGCCAGCTGCCGCCTTCCGTCGCTCGGCGCGCGAGCGCCACCATCGCGCCGAACGCGGCCAGATAGCCCGTTGCATGATCGAGCGCCTGACAAGGCAGCGGGCGCGGCGTCTCGAACGGCGCGACACCGCTGCCGCGCGAGGCTTCCACGCTCTCCGCCCAGACGATGCCGCTCGCGGATTGCACGAGACTGTCGAAGCCGCGCCGCTCGCGCCACGGCCCTTGATGGCCGTAAGCGCTGACCGAAACGCACACGATGCCGGGCCGCAGGCGCGCCAGTTCCTCCGGCCCAAAACCGCGCGCCGCGAGCGCGCCGGGACGGTACGACTGCAGAAAGACATCGGCGTCGCGCACGAGCTCGCGCAGCGTCTCGCATCCCGCGCGCTCGCGCAGATCGAGCGTGGCGGAGCGCTTGCCGCGGCCGTTGTCGATCACGAGCGGCCCGATATTGGGCAGGTGGGCGCCGTTCACGAGCAGCACGTCGGCGCCATGCGAGGCGAGCGTGCGGCCCGCCACCGGCCCCGCGATGATGCGCGTGAGGTCCAGCACGCGCACGCTTTCGAGCGGACGCACTGGGAGCGCCTCGTCCGCGCGCCCTCGATGTGCCGTGGGCACCCTCGCCACCTTGGGCATCTCGCGCGGCGCCTCGCCAATGCGCTCGATCTCGAACAGCGGCAGGTTCGCAACGGCCTTGGCCTGCTCGAGCGCGGCCCACTCGCGCGGCGACCGGATGAGCGCCGCGCAGAGGCCCGCCTGCGCGAGCGCGCTGTCGAGCTCGGCGCCGTCCCAGCCGCGGATGGCCGCGGCCACGGTCTCGCGCTCGCCCGTGCAGCCGAGCACGCGCAGAATCCCTTCGAGGTGGTGGGTAAAGTTCGCATGGAGCTGGATCCAGCGGCCGTCGCGCGTCGCGAAGTAGCCCGTCACCGGATGACGCAGCTCGATCGGCGGCCCGCCCTCCACGCTCAGATAGCGCTCGCTGCGAAACGCCGCGAGCGCGCGGCGCACGTCGATCATCACGCGCTGCGCCTCGCCGCTGCGCATGCGATGCAACTGCGCCGCCGCGAGCCCGGCCGCACCGATCGTCGCTGCCGCCAGCGTGCCGACGCGAAAGAGGGATGGCAGTCCCGGGTCTTCGCCCTCGATCCGCAACATGTCGAGCGCGGCGGGATCGCAATCGGCCAGCATCCAGAGGTGTTCGAGCGCGTCGCGGGGGGTCATGGCGACCACTCCTTCGAATTCGTGGGAAGTGCCACCGAGTCTAGTTTCGTGGTGGACAAGCGATCAATCTTGATTAATATAATCAACATAGATTGATTTCTCGGGTTTTCCCACACGAGCCACCATGTCCAGCTATATGACCGCGGCCGAGGCCGCCGACGCGCTCGGCATCAGCCGGGCCACGCTCTACGCCTACGTGAGCCGCGGGCTGCTCTCCTCCGCGCCCGCCGCCGTCGGCCGGCAGAACCGCTACTCCGCCGCCGAGGTGCGCCGCCTCGCGCGCCGCAAGGCTGACGGCAAGCGCGCCGGCAAGGTCGCGCAGAAAGTGCTGGACTGGGGCGTGCCCGTGCTCGAATCGTCGATCACGCTCATCGCCGACGGCAAGCTGCGCTACCGCGGCCACGACGCCGTCGAACTCGCGCGGCACGCCACGCTGGAGGAGGTCGCCGCGCTGTTGTGGGAATGCGCGCCGCGCCGCATCGCGGAGGCGCCGCCCGCCCCCATCACGGCGGCGCAGTGGGCCGCGTGGCTCAAGCTCTGGAGCGCGCATGCACCGGTCGAACGCGCGCTCGTGCTGCTGCCGGCCGCCGCCGCGCAGATGCCGCGCGCGTGGGCGCAAGGCCGGGACGCGCAGATCGACACCGGTTCGATATTGATGCGCCTGCTGGCCGCCGCGCTGATTTCCGCGGCGCCGTCGAACGAGCCGCTGCATCGCCAGCTTGCATCGGCCTGGGGCCTGAGATCGCGCACGCAGGCCGAATTGCTGCGCGCGGCGCTGGTGCTGTGCGCCGATCACGAATTGAATGCCTCGACGTTCACGGTCCGCTGCGTCGTTTCGACCGGCATGCATCTGTTCGGCGCCGCGGCAAGCGGCCTGGCGGCGCTGGCGGGTCCGCGCCACGGCGGCGAGACGGTGCGCGTGGCCGCGCTCTTCGACGACGCGGCGCGCGCCGGCGACCTGCATCGCTTCCTCGCGGAGCGCCTCGCGCCGGACGAGCATGGCATGGCCGCGCGGCTCCCCGGCTTCGGCCATCCGCTTTATCCGGAGGGCGATCCGCGCGCGCGACTGTTGCTCGATCAGCTTGCGCAGCGCGCGCCGGCACGTTCGTCGATGGGCGAGATCGATGCGCTCACGCAAGCCGTGGCCGAGACCACGGGCGCGCGCCCGACCCTCGATTTCGCACTGGCCGCCATCGAACGCGTGCTCGAACTGCCGCGCGGCGCCGCCTTCACGCTATTCGCCGCGGGCCGCGTCACGGGCTGGATTGCGCACGCGCTGGAGCAGATTGCCGACGGCCGGCTGATCCGTCCTCGCGCGCGCTATGTAGGGGAATTTGCCGAAGGAGGCTGAAACGGGCCGCAGGAGGCGACCTGGCCCGCGGCCTACCCGGCTGCCCGCGTGCGCCAGCCGCTACGCGAGGCCCAGCCGCGCAACGCCCCGGCCAGCGTGGCCGCGAAGCCGGGCACCTCGACCGGGCGCGTCGCCCCCGACGCCCCGCCCAGCGCCATCATGAAGCGCGCCCCTGCGCGCCCCGCGCTCAGGCGCACGGCGGCCCCGCCCGCAAGCTCCAGCGATTCGCCCTTGCGCAGCCAGTAGTCGCTCGAATCGCCGTCCATCGTCAGCCACAGTTCGCCTTCGGTCACGTGCAGTTGCAGCGGCTGCGCCAGCCGCCAGGTTTGCACGGGCTCCTGATATTCCAGTTCAAAAACACGGATTTCGCGCATCGCTTTGCTCCTTGAATGCCCTTCCCGGTTGAAGCATTATTGCGGTCAGCGCCACCGTAACCCATGCACAGTTCCGAACAGTTCGTTCGGAACTGTGCAGTCAAAAAACCGGACAGTCGTCCCGCTGCCGGCAGAAGCCGCGAGGCCCGCATGAAACTCGAACTCGACCGCGCAAGCCAGGTCCCGCTCACCGACCAGATCGTCTTCGGCGTGCAGGACTGGATCCGCTCGCGCTCGGCGCACCCCGGCGCACGGCTGCCGTCGATCCGCCAGTTCGCCGCCGACTACCGCATCAGCCGCTTTCCCGTGATCGAGGCCTACGACCGCCTCGTCTCGCTCGGCTATCTCGACTCGCGGCACGGCTCGGGCTTCTACGTGAGCGAGCATGCCCAGGCGGGCATGGCCGGCATGGGCACCTGCGACCCCGCGAACGCCGCCGACGAATCGGGCCACCTGCTCTCCGCCCTCAACCGGCCCGGCGAAGTGCTGCAGCTCGACAGCGGATCGATTCCGCAGGCGTGGCGCGACCTCGATGCGATCGGCCAGGCGATCCGCCATGTGTCGCGCACGGACCCGACGAGTCTCGTCGACTACGGCTCGCCGCTCGGCGAAGCGACGCTGCGCGAGCATCTGCGCAACCGGCTCGTGCCGCTCGGCATCGTCGCCGACACGCAGCAGATCCTCATTACCGAAGGCGCGAGCGAGGGCCTCGACCTGCTGATCCGCTACATGCTCAAGCCCGGCGACACGGTGTTCGTCGAGGACCCCGGCTATTACAACCTCTACGGCCTGCTGAAGCTGCACGGCGTGAAGCTCGTCGGCATCCGGCGCACGGCCGTCGGCCCGGATCTCGACCATCTGCATGCGATGCTGGCCGAGCACCGGCCGCGCGCGTACTTCGTCAACACCGTGTTCCACAACCCGACCGGCACGACGATCACGCCGCCCATCGCCTTCCGCCTGCTGCAGCTCGCGCGCGAGCACCGCTTCACGATCGTCGAGGACGACATCTACGCCGACTTCCAGGCCGACCCCACCGACCGCCTCGCTGCGCTCGACCAGTTCGAGCATGTGGTGTATGTGGCGGGGCTTTCGAAGACGCTGTCGTCTTCGCTGCGCGTGGGTTATGTGGTCGCCCGCCCCGAGGTGACGCGCGATCTCGCGTCCATCAAGGCGCTCACCACCATCAGCGGCTCGCGCTTCACCCAGGCCGTGGCCGCCACGCTGCTTGAGCGCGGCGCCTATCGCAAGTACCTCGAACGATTGCGGCGGCGCATGGCGGAAGCGCTCGGCAATGCCACGCGCACGCTGGACGATCACGGCTGGGAGCTCTTCGCCCGGCCGGCCGGCGGCGTCTTCACCGGCAAGTTCGGCGGCAAGTTCGTCTGCGCGCGCGTGCCGCACGTGGAGGATTCGACGCGGCTCGCGACTTGCGCGGAGGCCTTCGGCGTCACCGTGTCGCCGGGCAGCCACTTCCGGCCGCACGGCGAGACGAGCCCGTGGATCCGCATCAACGCGGCGCTCGTGCTCGATCCGCGCGCCCAGGCGTTCTTCGCGGCGGCGGCGAAGCTGAACGCCTGACCCGACGCAGCCGGCTTCCCGCTCCGACTGCGTTCGCCCGCCGTTTTCCCTACAATGGCGGCTGCCAGCCAACCGCCTGAGCGCCCCTGCCGCCCCATGTCCGCCCCCGCCAGCCCGACGTCCGCCGCCACGCCCTCGCCCCGTTCGCTGTCCGTCATGCTGTGGCTCGTCGCCACCGGCTTCTTCATGCAGACCCTCGACTCGACCATCGTCAACACGGCGCTGCCCGCGATGGCGACGAGCCTCGGCGAGCGCCCGCTCAGCATGCAGTCGGTCGTGATCGCGTATTCGCTGACGATGGCCGTGATGATCCCGGTCTCCGGCTGGCTCGCCGACAAGCTCGGCACGCGCCGCGTGTTTCTCGGCGCAATTCTCGTCTTCACGGTGGGCTCGCTGCTGTGCGCCAGCTCCCACACGCTCATGCAGCTCGTGCTCTCGCGCATCGCGCAAGGCGTGGGCGGCGCGATGCTGCTGCCGGTGGGGCGGCTCGCCGTGCTGCGCACCTTTCCCGCCGAACGCTATCTGCCCGCGCTCTCGTTCGTCGCGATTCCCGGCCTGATCGGCCCGCTGATCGGCCCGACGCTGGGCGGCTGGCTCGTGCAGATCGCTTCATGGCACTGGATCTTTCTCATCAACGTGCCCGTGGGCGTGGCGGGCTGCATCGCCACGTTCATCTTCATGCCCGATAGCCGCAATCCCGACACGCCGCGCTTCGACCTGCCCGGCTACCTGCTGCTCGTGACAGGCATGGTGACGATCTCGTTCGCGCTCGACGGCCGCGCCGAACTCGGCATCCAGGAAGCCGCCGTGCTCGTGCTGCTGATCCTCTCGCTCGCCGCCTTCGTCGCCTACGGGCTGCATGCCGTGCGCACGCCGCGGCCCATCTTCTCGCTCGATCTCTTCAAGATCCACACGTTCAGCGTGGGGCTGCTCGGCAACATGTTCGCGCGCATCGGCAGCGGCGCGATGCCGTATCTGATCCCGCTCCTGCTGCAGGTCGCACTCGGCTACACGCCGTTCGAAGCGGGCCTCATGATGCTGCCCACGGCCGCCGCGGGCATGTTCTCCAAACGCCTCGTGACGCGCCTCATCATGCGCTACGGCTACCGCCGCGTGCTCGTGACCAATACCGTGCTCGTGGGCTTCGCGATGGCGAGCTTCGCGCTCTCTACCCCCGGCGAGCCGCTATGGCTGCGCATCGTGCAGCTCGCGATCTTCGGCAGCGTGAACTCGATGCAGTTCACCGCGATGAACACGCTCACGCTCAAGGACCTCGGCACGGGCGGCGCGAGCAGCGGCAACAGCCTGTTCTCGCTCGTGCAGATGCTTTCGATGAGCCTCGGCGTGACCGTCGCGGGCGCGCTCCTCACGACGTTCAGCGGGCTCGTCCGCCACGCCACGGGCTCGAACGTGGTCCCCGCCTTCCACGCCACGTTCATCTGTGTCGGCATCATCACGGCCGCTTCGTCGTGGATCTTCGGGCAGCTCGCGCCCGATCTGCGGCACACGGCGAAGAAGACCGATCCGTCCGAGCGGACCTAGCGGGCCCGGCAAACCTCGCGAACAACAGGACATCGTTGCGCGCGCAGCCGCCGCGCACCGCCGCAGTGCATGCCGCGACCGCGCGGTGCGCGCATGCCCGCCGCGCGGGCCAGCCGCCATGCCATCCGGTGTCGCCGCATGCCGCCCGGCGCGCCTGTTCCCGAACGCGCATACTTTTTGCTGACCTATCCTGTAAACTTGACGCTTCGGCGTAGCGTTCCGATCGCGCGCCTCCCCTCGATATGACGACGAGCATGATCGACCTCGATCCCCCCGGCTTCCAGTCGCGCCCTGTCGCCGGCGTGGAAGGCGCCCGCCGCACCGTGCTGTACGGCAGCTACACCGTGTTCAGCGTGTTCCAGCCGGTGTTCTCGGTCGCCCACCGCCGCGCAATCGGCTATCACGCCACGCTGCGCGCGCACGACGAGCACGGCGTGCAGGTGCCGTCGCAGGAAGTGTTCACGCAGGCCGCGCGCCGCGGCGATCTGCTGGAACTCGGCCGTCTCGCCGAATCGCTGCACCTCGGCAATTTCAATGCGTTCGATTCGCATGACGAATGGCTCTTCCTGAACCTGCACCCCGCCGCGCTCATGGACACGAGCTACGGCGACGCCCTGCTCGCCGGCCTCAAGACGCTCGGGCTGCAGCCGCAGCGCGTGGTGCTCGAAGTGTCGGAGCAGGCGGGCGGCGAAAACTCGCGCTTCGCGGAAATCATCGACGGGCTGCGCAAAAGCGGCTTCGTGATCGCGCTGGACGGCTTCGGCGCGAAGCACTCGAACATCGACCGCGTCTGGCAGCTGCGCCCCGACATCGTCACGCTCGACCGCAGCCTGCTCACGCAGGCAAGCCGCCACGCGCACATCGAGCGCGTGCTGCCCGGTCTCGTCTCGATGCTGCACGAGTCCGGCCAGCTCGTGCTGGTGGGCGGGCTCTCGACGGAGCGCGACGCGCTAATCGCGCTGGAAAGCAATGCCGACTTCGTGCAGGGCGCCTATTTCGCGCGGCCCGAAGTCGAGCCAGTGCCGCCGACCACGGCCGCGCGGCTGATGGACGACCTCTCGGCAGGGCTGCGCGAGCGCGTGACCCAGCGCGAACGCGCGCAGTCGCTGCGCCTCGCGCCTTATGTGAGCGCCATGGAAACGGCTGCCGCGAAGCTCGACGCGGGGGCGTCCATGAACGACGCGACGACGACGCTGCTCGACCTCGAGGAAACGGCGCGCTGCTTTCTTCTGGACGCGTCGGGCCGCCAGATCGGCGACAACGTGGTGCCCGAAGGCCGCACGACGCAGCGGACCAAGCGCTTTCGCCCGCTGCTGCATTCGGAAGGCGCGAGCTGGGAGCGGCGCCCCTACTTCATCGGCGCGATGCGCGCGCCGGGCCGCGTGCATCTCACGCCGCCCTATCTGTCGATCAACGAAGCGCATCTGTGCGTGACCGCGTCGATCGCGGCGCAAACGCCGCACGGTCTGCAGGTGCTGTGCGTGGATATCAACTGGGAAGTGACCGGCCAGCGCGGTCAGGAAACGGGCGGCTAGCCGACCAGCACGCCGCCGCTCACCCCGCACGCCACCCGCACGAGCAACCGGCGCACCGCCGCGCCGCCGAAGGCGCGATTGGCTTCCCGCAGCGCGGGTGTATTCACGCTCGCCTCGATGCACAGCACCGGTTCGGCTCGGCCAGCGGCCGCGACGCACATACGCACGCGCAGCCACGCCGCCAGCTCGCCATCTTCGGCGACGAGCGCAATGCCCGGCTCGCCCTCGAGCGTGAGCGCCTCGGCATGCAGCGCGCCTTGCTCCATGGCCGCCATCGACACATCGAGCACCGCCGCCACGGCCTTTTCCGCGCGCCGCGGCCCCGCCGCCGCCAAGCCGAGCAGCTCCATCAGCCCCGCGCGGTCCTGTGCTTCGAGCACCTCGCGCAGCCGCTCCACCACGCGCGCCTGCTGCGCGGGGTCGGCCGGCGCCTCGGACGCCCGGCGCACGTCCGGCGCGCGCGCGAGCCGCGCCTTCGCCCGGTGCACGATCTGGCGGCAATGCGCGCTCGTGCACCCCACCAGCGCCGCGATCTCGGCGTAATCGCACTCGAACGCCTCGCGCAGCACGAACGCGGCCTGCTCGATGGGGCCAAGCCGTCCCAGCAGCATGAGCCACGCCTGCGCCAGGCGCGCGGCCCGCAGCCCCGCCTCCTCGGCCGAAGGCGCAACGTCGTCGAGCCACGGCTGCGTGAGCCGCGCGAGCGCCTCGCCTTCGCGCTCGCGGCGCAAGCGCCGCAACCGGTCGATGGCGAGGCGCACGGTCACCGTGGTAAGCCAGGCCTGCGGCGCGCGCAGGCTTTCGGCCTCGGCGTCCCGCCAGCGCAGCCAGGCATCCTGCACGACGTCCTCGGCTTCCGCGCGGCTGCCCAGCACCCGCGCAGCCAGCGCCAGCAGCCGGCCGCGCATGGCATCAAAAGTGGCCGCGGCGCGGCCGGTGCCCGATTCGCGGGTTTCGTCTGCACTCTGCGTCATTCGCATTGCTCCTTCGCCTCAAGAGGATTGCCGATATTCCACGCGTGAGACGTTCGGCGACGCCCGGATGTGACAGGTGGCCGAAAAAATATTTTCGTCACGAAACGCACCGGCCGCGCGTCATGGCAACGGCAACGCAATACCGATGCAAAGCGTCAAGCCGTTCCCTTCCACCGCGAGGATATCCATGCCCCCCAACAACGTACATCATGCTTCAATGCGCCCGAGCGCGCTCAATCTCGTGCCCACCGTCATCGAAACCTCCGGGCGCGGCGAGCGCGCCTACGACATCTATTCGCGCCTGCTGCGCGAGCGCATCGTGTTTCTCGTGGGGCCCGTGAACGAGCAGACCGCGAGCCTCGTCGTCGCGCAACTGCTCTTTCTCGAAGCCGAGAACCCGGAAAAGGACATCAGCCTGTATATCAACTCGCCGGGCGGCTCGGTGTACGACGGCCTCGCGATCTACGACACGATGGCGTTCATCAGGCCCGACGTCTCGACGCTGTGCACCGGGTTCGCCGCGAGCATGGGCACCTCCCTGCTCGCGGCGGGCGCCCCCGGAAAACGCTACGCACTGCCAAACGCCCGCATCATGATTCACCAGCCTTCGGGCGGCGGCCAGGGCACGGCCGCCGACATCGAAATCCAGGCGCGCGAGGTGCTGTATCAACGCGAGCGCCTGAACGCCATGCTGGCCGAGCGCACGGGCAAGAGCGTCGAGCAGATCGTGAAGGACACGGACCGCGACAATTACATGTCCGCCGAGGCAGCCGCCCAGTACGGGCTGATCGACCGTGTGATCGGCTCGCGCGACGAGCAGCTTGCGCGTTAGCGCCGAAGGTTCGTGCGGCTCAACCGAGCCTGGCGGCAAGCCACGCCGAGAGCACGCCCTTGTACTCGGCAACGAGCAGCTTGCGCTCCTTCGGTTTCGCCGCCGCGTAGAGCGGATTGAGGCTTTTGATGATCTGCAGCATCACCTCGGCAACGCGAAAGGCCTCGTCGGCGGCGAGCGTTTCGTCGTAGCGCGCGAAGAGCGCCGCGAAACGCTCGCGCAGGCGGTTGCGCGCCGCCGCGTCGCGCCGGAAATCCAGCGATACTGAAAGGAGCGGCAAATACGCGGGATAGTCGGCCATCAGCTCGACCATCATGTCGAAGAGCCGCTCGACGAGCTCGGCGAGCGGCAGTTGCGCATGCGTGCCTTCGGCATCGATCAGCGCGCTCCAGCGCGCGTCGATTTCGTCGCCGTAGCGCTTGCGCAGCGCGAACGCCAGCGCCTCCTTGTTCGGAAAGTACTGATACGCCGCGCCGATCGACACGCCGGCCTGCTGCGCGATCTGCGTCATCGTCGCGCTTTCGAAGCCGCGCTCGGCAAACGCGTCCCCCGCCGCGTCGAGCAGCGCCAGGACCGTGCGCGCCGCGCGCTCCTGGCGCGGCACGCGCCGCGAGGCGGTGGGATCGTCCGCTGCATCTGCCGCCATATCTGAAGCCTCCCTCACATCTGGTGTATCATTATCTGAGCCCATCCTCACATACAGGTGCCCCATGACGCAAGCCTTCTCTTTGGACCCGAGCCGCACGGCGCTCGTAATGATCGATCTCCAGCACGGCATTGTGGGCCGCCCGCTTGCGCCGCACGGCGGCCAGCAGGTGGTGACGCACGCGAAGCAGCTTGCCGACGCGATGCGCGCCAAGGGCGCCGCCATCGTATGGGTGCGCGTGCTGCTCAACGAACTGCATTTCCCCCAGGCCGACGTTTCCATGCGCGCGCCCGACGCGCCGCCCGCGCCCGCCGAAGCTTCGGAGCTCGTGCCGGAGACCGGCGTGCAAGCCGGCGACCTCGTCGTTTCGAAGCGCCAGTGGGGTGCGTTCTACGGCACGGATCTCGAGCTGCAACTGCGCCGGCGCGGCATCGACACGATCGTGCTGGGCGGCATTGCCACGAACTTCGGCGTCGAGTCGACGGCGCGCGCGGCCTACGATCGCAGCTTCCGGCTCGTGTTCGTCGAGGACGCCACGTCGAGCCTCGCCGAGGACATGCATCGCTTCACGTTCGAGAAGCTGTTCCCGTACATGGGACACGTGCGCTCGACGCAGCAGGTGATCGACGCGCTCGGCTGAAGTCTGAAGTTTGAACGCGCCAGTAAAAAGCCCTCGACCTGAAAATCGAGGGCTTTTTGCGAGTGCCGCGCAAGGCGGCACGGACCACGGCGGAAGCGACGCTTTACGCGAAGTTCTTCGCTGCGAAGTCCCAGTTCACGATGTTCCAGAACGCTTCGACGAACTTCGGACGCGCGTTGCGGTAGTCGATGTAGTAAGCGTGTTCCCACACGTCGATCGTGACGAGCGGCTTCGCGTCGGTCGTGAGCGGCGTGGCGGCGTTGCTGGTCGAGACGATGTCGAGCGAACCGTCCGCCTTCTTCACGAGCCACGTCCAGCCCGAGCCGAAGTTGCCGACTGCGGCCTTCGAGAACGCTTCCTTGAACGCGTCGAACGAACCCCACTTCGCATTGATCGCGTCGCCGAGCGCACCCGCCGGCGCACCGCCGCCCTGCGGCGAGAGGCTGTTCCAGAAAAACGTGTGATTCCAGATCTGGGCTGCGTTGTTGAACACGCCACCCGACGACTTCTTGATGATCTCTTCGAGCGAGAGCTTTTCGAACTCGGTGCCCGGGATCAGGTTGTTGAGGTTCGTGACGTAGGCCTGGTGATGCTTGCCGTAGTGGTATTCGAGCGTCTCTTCCGACATGTTCGGAACGAGGGCGTTCTTCGCGAACGGCAGCGGCGGGAGCGTAAATGACATGATGCGGTTCCTTCGTCGTGTTATGGGGAGTTCTGCGTGAAGTTCTACAAATTCGCCGGCATGGAGCACTCGATTGTAGGCGACTTGGAATAACCCCGCAAACGCGTGGACTTTATGCCGGATATCGGCTGCACAAGGGTTTCCGGACGCCTGCCGACCTCGCGGAAGCCGGTTCGCGGCGGGTTCGAGGCATGAGCGCTACATGCAGGAATGCGCCGTTCCACCCTCGCGCAACGCTGTGTCAGCAGCGTGAACGCGAGCGTGGCGGCACACGCCTTTGTGCTGCGCATGCGGCGTGCCGTGCGGGTCCGGTCAGATGCGGAATCGGAACCGGTATCAGAACCCGTCGGCGAGGCGCGGCTGCACGTCGGCGAGCGCCACGTCGGCGCTGCCTTCCGCGAGATGCACGGTCAGCCGCTTGCCCGGCTTGAGCGCGGCCGGCGCGCGTACCGCCGCGCCGCTTTGCGCGTCGAGCAGCGCCGCATAGCCGCGTTCGAACGTGCGCTGCGGGCTCAGCACCTCGAGCCGCGCGGCAAGCTCGGAAACTCGCGCGGTTTTGCGCTCGCGCTGCCGTTCAAAAGCGCCATTCAGGCGGCGCGCCAGCGCCTCGACCTGCGCGAGCTGCGCCGCTGCGTCGGGACGCGCGCGCTGCCAGCGCATCTGCACGAAGGTAAAGCGCGCGCGGGCGTCGGCCGCCGCGCGCGAGCCGGCCGTGGCAAGCCGCAGCGTCAGTTGCCGCAAATGGGCACGCTGCTGCGCGAGCCGCTCGGCGGGCGAAACGAGGCGCCGCGCGAGCCAGTCGAGCTGCTGCGCGCGCCGCTCCATGAGCCGGCCGAAGCCGCGCACGAGCGCCGCATGGCGCTGGTCCAGCTCGCGCAGCAGCAGCACGCGCTGCGGGCTCACGAGTTCGGCTGCGCCGGTGGGCGTGGGCGCGCGCACGTCGGCGGCAAAGTCGGCAATGGTGAAGTCGGTCTCGTGACCCACGCCGCTCACCACGGGAATCTCGCTCGCTGCAATCGCGCGCGCGAGCGTCTCGTCGTTGAACGACCACAGATCCTCGATCGAGCCGCCGCCGCGGCACAGCACGAGCACGTCCACTTCAGCACGGGCGTTCGCCGTTTCGAGCATGGCCGTGAGCTTTTCGGCCGACCCCGCGCCCTGCACGGGCGCCGGGTAAACGATCACCGGCACGTGCGGCGCGCGGCGGCACAAGGTCGTGAGCACGTCGCGCAGCGCGGCGGCCTGCATCGAGGTGATCACGCCGATGGCGCGCGGATGAGTCGGCAACGTGCGCTTGCGCTCGGGATCGAAGAGACCCTCGGCCTCCAGTTGCGCCTTCAGGCGCAGGAAAGCTTCGTAGAGCCGCCCCTGCCCCGTGCGCCGGACCGCCTCCACGTTCAGCTGCAGCTCGCCGCGCGGCTCGTACATCGTGACGAGCGCGCGCACCTCGATGCGGTCGCCCTCGCGCGGCGTGAACTCGGCGTACTGCGCGCGGCCGCGGAACATCACGCAGCGGATCTGCGCCTGCGCGTCCTTGATCGAGAAGTACCAGTGCCCGCTCGCGGCGCGCGTGAAATTGGACACCTCGCCCGAAATCCACGCGAGCGGAAACGTGCGTTCGAGCATCGACGCGATCGCGCGGTTGAGCGCCGAAACCGGCACGACGACATCGCCGCCGGAGGCGTTGGGGGAAGCAGGGAATCGATCGGAATTCATGCGGAGCGTGCGAAAAACCAGGCCGGACAGACGATAGACCGTTGAGGCGCCCGGCGTCCAGCACAAGCTTCTGGCTTATGGCAAGCGCTGCGAGGTTTCCACACCGCACAGGTCAGACGCCACGCGGGGCGACAACGGGTCGCGGACGCACAAAATTTTTACTACACGATTGATTTTATTATGTTTTTTATCGAGATACCATGACCTTCCGCCGACGGAAGTCCCCGCTTGCGGGCTTTCCAGCCATCACGGGGGCTACTTCTCCACAAAGTTATCCACAGGCGGGCCGGCAATCGCGCCGGCCGGAGGTTAGCGAAACCGCGCGGACAGGCTGCTTGCGGCACGCCCGCCTCCCGCGCTAGAGTGCCAGGTTCCGCCGGCGTCCGCGCGCCGCTTCGGGACGCAAGCGCTCCTTGCCCTGTCCGGCAAGGCTGGACCGCGAGTGCAGATATTGAGCCACACCACGTCACCCAACGATCCGGAGAACCGCCCGATGCCCGCCCAGCCCGTCCTGCCTGCCCTGCAGCCATCGCGCGCGACGCTCGCATGCGGCGCCGGGCGCACGTGGAGCGCGTGCCGATGAGCGGCCTCGCCTCGCGCATCGAAAGCCGGCTCGCGCAGGAATGGCAGCGGCGCGGCCCGCTTGCCTGGGCGCTCACGCCGCTCGCCGCGCTTTTCGCGGCCGTGAGCGGTGCGCGCCGCGCCGCCTTTGCAGCGGGCTGGCTCAAAAGCGTCCACGTGGGCGTGCCGGTCGTCGTGGTCGGCAACGTGACGGTGGGCGGCACCGGAAAAACGCCTACCGTGATCGCGCTCGTCGAAGCGCTGCGCACGGCGGGCTTCACGCCGGGCGTGGTCTCGCGCGGCTACGGCGCCAAGGTCGAACGCCCCACGCCCGTCACGAGCGCCACCGCGGCACGGCTTGCCGGCGACGAGCCGCTCCTCATCGCGCGCCGCACCGGCGCGCCCGTGTGGGTTTCGCCGGACCGCGTCGCCGCCGCGCAGGCGCTGCGCGCCGCGCACGAGGACGTCGACGTGATCGTCAGCGACGACGGCCTGCAGCACTATCGCCTCGCGCGCGACTTCGAGCTTGTGGTATTCGACCACCGCCTTGGCGGCAACGGCTTCCTGCTGCCTGCCGGGCCGCTGCGCGAGCCGCTCTCGCGCCACCGCGACGCCACGCTCGTCAACAATCCGTTCGAGCGGGCGCTGCCGCCCTGGCCCGATACCTTTCTGCTGACGCTCGAACCCGGCGACGCCTGGCATCTGGCCAACCCGGCGCTGCGCCGCCCGCTCTCGCAGTTCGTGGGACAGCGCCTCGTGGCGGCGGCCGGCATCGGCTCGCCGGAGCGCTTCTTCGCGACCGTGCGCGGCGCGGGGCTTGCGCCGCACACGCTGCCCCTGCCCGACCACTACGCCTACGCGACCAACCCGTTTGCCGAGGTGAAAGCCGACGCGATCCTGGTCACCGAAAAGGATGCAGTAAAATTGGGGGCCTGGAACGATGCGCGCATCTGGGTCGTCCCCGTGGTTGCCGCGCTCGATCATCGCCTTATCACTCTGGTTGTGGAGAAACTCCGTGGACGCCCGTCTGCTTGAAATCCTGGTCTGCCCGATCTGCAAGGGCCCGCTCAGCTACGACCGCGCCGCGCAGGAGCTCATCTGCAACGCCGACAAGCTCGCTTATCCGATCCGCGACGGCATTCCCGTGATGCTCGTGGACGAAGCGCGACAGACCGTGGAAGGCACGCCGGTCGATCCGGCCGGCCCCGGCGCGGCCTGAACCGGGTATGAGCGCACCCGTGCAACCCTTCATCGCCGTCGTACCCGCACGCCTTGCTTCCACGCGGCTGCCGAACAAGCCGCTCGCCGACGTTGGCGGCAAACCCATGGTGGTGCGCGTGGCCGAACGCGCGCAGGCGTCGGGCGCACAGCAGGTACTGATCGCGACGGACGCGCCGGGTGTGCTGGACGCCGCGCGCGAGCACGGCTTCGAGGCGATGCTCACGCGCGCCGACCATCCCTCGGGCACCGACCGGCTCGCCGAAGTCGCGACACACTATGGCTGGAGCGACGACACGATCGTCGTCAACGTGCAGGGCGACGAGCCGCTGATCGACCCTGCCCTCATATGCGACGTTGCGTCGCACCTCGCCACGCATCCGGAATGCGCGATCGCAACGGCCGCCCATCCGATCACGGCTCCCGACGAAATCCTCAATCCGAACGTCGTGAAGGTCGTGCTCGATGCGCGCGGCGTAGCGCTCTACTTCTCCCGCGCGCCCATTCCCTGGGCCCGCGACGCATGGCAGCCGCACTGGTCGCCCGAGCGCCTCGATCTGGCCGTAATGCCCGCCCCGCCTGCTCCGGCGAGCGTTTACCGGCACATCGGCCTGTACGCCTATCGCGCGAAATTCCTGCGCAGCTATCCGTCGCTCGCCCACTCGCCGATCGAGCAAGTCGAGGCGCTCGAACAGTTGCGGGCGATGTGGCACGGCGAGCGCATCGCGGTGCTCGTGACGAAAGAAGCGCCCGCGCCGGGCGTGGATACGCCGGCCGACCTCGCTCGCGTGCAGGCGTTATACCGGACTTAATTCCGGTAATACCGTAAAAAACCCGTGGCATAATCAATTGTTTGCGCGAGCCGTCTAAAGCCTTTGTGCGTCGGGGTTTCCCCATATTTCGCCGATCTCGCCCTGCTGCGCCGTCGCCGTGTCCGACACGCGACGCTGCTGCGCGGGGTGTATCGCTGCCCCCGCCGGCACATGCCGAAGCGGTCGCTTTTGCGAACGGGGGAGAGACGCACGACGCCGCTAACGCCTGCCGAAGAAAGGCAAGCCGCGCCGCAAGAATTCACATAGATCGGAGATTGTTGACATGCGTTTGATCCTGTTGGGCGCCCCGGGCGCGGGCAAGGGAACCCAGGCAAGCTTCATCAAGGAAAAGTTCGGCATTCCGCAGATCTCGACCGGCGACATGCTGCGCGCGGCCGTGAAGGCCGGCACGCCGCTCGGCCTCGAGGCGAAGCGCTTCATGGACGCGGGCGAGCTCGTGACCGACGAACTGATCATCAATCTCGTGAAGGAGCGCCTTCAGGAAGCGGACTGCAAGAACGGCTATCTGTTCGACGGTTTCCCGCGCACGCTGCCGCAGGCCGAAGCCATGAAGCAGGCCGGCGTGCCGATCGACTACGTGCTCGAGATCGACGTGCCGTTCGACGAGATCATCACGCGCATGAGCGGTCGCCGCATGCATCCGGCATCGGGCCGCACCTACCACCTCAAGTTCAATCCGCCCAAGGTGGACATGACCGACGACGTGACGGGCGAGCCGCTCGTCCAGCGCGACGACGACAAGGAAGAGACCGTGCGCAAGCGTCTCGACGTGTACGTCGCGCAAACGAAGCCGCTCATCGCCTACTACAGCGACTGGGCGAAGCGTGGCGCGGAAAACGGTCTGAAGGCGCCGGAATATCGCGCGATCTCGGGCCTCGGCACCGTCGACGAAATTCGCGCGCGCGTGTTCGACGCGCTCAAGTAAGACCGTTCTCGCGTAGCGCCTCAAGTAGCACTTAGGCTGGCCAGCCGGAAAGAAACCGGCAAGGCCGGCTACCCCACTGCCGGCCTCGGATCATGCTGGTATGTCTGCGGGCCGGCCGGCGCCGCGCCATGAGCGCGACGCCGGGCGGCCCGTTTTTTCGTGCACGCCGCCCGCACGACGACCATAACAAATGGAGCAGAGACACAGCATGCAGATCCGCGACAACGTATTCATCATCACCGGCGGGGCCTCGGGCCTCGGTGCGGCCACGGCGCGCCTGATCGCCGCCGAAGGCGGCAAGGCCGTCATCGCCGACCTGAACGAGGAAGCCGGCAACGCGCTCGCGAAAGAGCTGGGCGGCGCGTTCGTGAAGTGCAACGTCGCGAGCGAAGAGGACGGCGCGCGCGCGGTCGCCGCCGCCACCGCGCTCGGCGCGCTGCACGGCCTCGTCAATTGCGCGGGCATCGCGCCCGCCGTGAAGACGGTCGGCAAGGACGGCCCGCATCCGCTCGATGTGTTCGCGAAGACCATCTCGGTCAATCTGATCGGCACGTTCAACATGATCCGCCTCGCGGCCGCCGCCATGGCGCAGACCGCGCCCAACGAAGGCGGCGAGCGCGGCGTGATCGTCAATACGGCGTCGGTCGCGGCCTACGACGGCCAGATCGGCCAGGCGGCCTACGCGGCTTCGAAGGGCGGCGTGGTCGGCATGACCTTGCCGATCGCGCGCGACCTCTCGCGCAGCGGCATCCGCGTGATGACGATCGCCCCGGGCATCTTCGAAACGCCGATGTTGCTCGGCATGCCCAAGGAAGTCCAGGACGCGCTCGGCGCGATGGTCCCGTTCCCGTCGCGCCTCGGCAAGCCCGCGGAGTACGCGATGCTCGTCAAGCAGATCTTCGAGAATCCGATGCTCAACGGCGAGGTGATCCGCCTCGACGGCGCAATCCGCATGCAGCCGAAATAAGCACGGCACGCCAGAAGCAAAAAGCCCACGCACAATGCGTGGGCTTTTTGCTTCACGAACGGTTGGACGCGCTCAGCCCTGCTCGTTATCGAGCGTGCGCTGGCGCAGCTCCTGCAGTTGCGATTCGACCACTATGGCGTCTTCGGCATCGGGCCGCTCGTCGAGATAATGCTCAAGGTCTTCTAGCGCGGGGCGCAGGTAATCGAGCCGCGCATAGGCAAAGCCGCGATCGCGCACTTCCTCGATGCTATACGGCAGCAGGATCACGAGCCGCTGCTGGATGCCGAGCAGGCGCTCCCAGCGCTCCGTCTGCAAATAAATCGCCTTGAGATTGCGCAGCATGCGCGCGACGATCTCGCGGCGCGTGGCCGGCTCGAGCAGCACGCGCAACGTGCGCACGACCGAATCGCCGGCCTTCGCCACGTAAGGCTCCAGCAACTCCACCATATCGGATTCGGTCAGCCCGCGGCCCGTGGTGGGGTCGAACATCGCATCCCCGCCCGGCAGCGACGCGCGCAGCAGGAAATGGCCCGGAAACGACACGCCCCGCACCGGCAGCCCCAGTTGACCCGCAATCTCCAGATAGAGCACCGCCAGCGAAATGGGAATGCCACGGCGGCGGCGCAGTACGGCGTTCAGGTGGCTGTTGTCGGGATCGTAGTAGTCGTTGAGATTGGCGGCGAAGCCGAATTCGCGGAAAAAGCATTGATTCAGGGCGGCGACGCGCTCGCGCACGTCGGCGTCTTCGGGCACGCGGCGGCGCGCACGCAGTGCCAGCTCGTCGATTTCCGCGAGCGTGCCTTGCAGATCGAGATCGGGGTACGCATCCTGAGCGATCGCGAGTGCCGCTTCGGTGAGCGGCAGGCTGTCGTCTTCGGCGACGAGCGCGCTGAAATAATCCAGTACCCGCGTGTTCATCGTGATCACTTCGCCCGCCTCTTGAAGTAAGCGTACTTGAAGCCCATCAACCACAGCATACCGAAATATAGCGCTGCAAACAGCACGAGGCAGGCGCCGAGCAGCGCGATGCGCATGAAGGGTTCGTGGCGCAGGCCGATCCAGTCGTAGCTGATCGCGCACCAGTGCATCGTTCCTGCCAGCACGAGGCATGCCCCGAGCAATTGCACGAAAAACTTCGCCCAACCCGACGAGGGCATATAGATCCCGCGCCGGCGCAGGCCGATGAAGAGCAGCAGCGCGTTCATGCAGGCGCCGAGCCCGACCGAGAGCGTGAGGCCCGCGTGCGCGAAGACCGGCACGAAGATGTAGTTGCTGACCTGGGTGGCGATGAGCACGCCCACGCCGATCTTCACAGGCGTCTTGATATCCTGGCGCGCGTAAAAGCCCGGCGCGAGGATCTTGATGAGAATGAGGCCGATGAGGCCCACGCCGTAGGCAGCAAGCGCACGGCCCGTCATGACGACCGAATTCGCATCGAACTTGCCGTAGTGGAACAGCGTTGCCGTGAGCGGCTCGGCGAAGAAGAACAGCGCGATCGCCGAAGGCGCGGCAAGCAGGAACGTCACGCGCAGCCCCCAGTCGAGCAGCGCCGAATACTCGTGAGGATCCGCATCGACGTGCGCCTTGGAAAGGCTGGGCAGCAGGATCGTGCCGAGCGCCACGCCGAGCAGCGCGGTCGGGAACTCCATGAGCCGGTCGGCATAGTTGATCCACGAAACCGCACCCGCGCCGAGGCGCGATGCGATGTTCGTATTGATGATGAGGCTGATCTGCGCGACCGAGACCGCGAACATCGCCGGCACCATCTTCGCGAGCACGCGCTTCACGCCGCGATGCGCGAGCGCTTTGAGCGGATGCCAGCCGATGCGCGGCATCATGTCGATGCGCTTCAAGGCCGGCAGCTGGACGAGAAACTGCAGCACGCCGCCGACGATCACGGCCCACGCGAGCGCATAGACCGGCTGCTTCATGTGCGGCGCGAAGAACACGGCCGCGACGATGAACGAGACGTTGAGCAGGACCGGCGCGAACGCCGGCAGCGAGAACTGCTTGTAGGTGTTCAGCACGCCCGACGCGAGCGACGTGAGCGAGATGAACACGATATAGGGGAACATGATGCGCGTCATCGTGACGGCGAGCGGATACGCCTGCCCGTCGCTCTTGAGGCCCGAGGCCACGACCGTCACGACGACCGAGGCGCCGACGATGCCGAGCACCGAGAGTATGGCGAGCACCCAGGCGAGCACGGTCGAGGTGGCGTCGACGAGGTCGCGCGTGGCATCATGCCCTTTCTGGTTCTTGAACTCCGCGAGGATCGGCACGAATGCCTGGGAGAATGCCCCCTCCGCCGAGATCCGGCGCAGGAGGTTGGGAATGCGGAACGCAACGTAGAAGGCGTCGGTGAACTGACTCGCGCCGAACGCGCGGGCAATCAGCGTTTCACGGGCCAGACCGGTCACGCGCGACAGCAGCGTGAAGCCGCTGACCGTCAGCAGGGCTCGGAATAGATTCATGGGGCGCTTATTATACGGGTGTCGCGAAATCGGCCGGGTTGTGCTGCGGCCATACTTCGCCTCTTTGTGATCTGCGACGATCCGCGAATCTGACCATGCGCAGAAGTCGGCGTTCGGTTACGAATGCATAAATCCGATCGGATTGCGAACCGGCGGAACGCCGCGATCAAGCCCTTTTTCCTGCCTCGATACTCCACGCGAGCCCGCACATATAAAGCAGGGCGATTGCCACGCCCATGATCTTGTTGCTATAATCGTCGATTCTTGGTCTTTCTTAGATCTAGAAACCGCGTCTTGGAAAGAAAGCGGAAACGGGCTGTCGGCAAACGTCATGTGATCTGGCCGCCCTTTTCGACTTTGGCACAAAAGGCGCAGCCGGCGGACTGCGCGCATTCATGGTGCAGTCTGGGCGCAGTGAAGGCGCCACCGGCAAATACCGTTTTGCGCTTTTGGGCATCGGTCCCGGAAGCTCAAATCCAGGCAAGGAGCGTAGTCTGGCCCGACTCGATGTCGGCGGGCTTACGCTCTGAAAACTCAAGGAATCGTAATGGCAAACTCCGCACAAGCACGCAAGCGTGCCCGTCAGGCCTCGAAGGCAAACTCGCACAACTCGGCGCTGCGCTCGAAGTTCCGCACCGCTATCAAGGCTGTCCGCAAGGCAATCGACGCCGGCGACAAGGCAGCGGCCGCAGAAATTCTGAAGGCTTCGGCAAAGACGCTCGACATCATCGCCGACAAGAAGATCGTTCACAAGAACAAGGCCGCTCGCAACAAGAGCCGCCTCGCCGCCGCCGTCAAGGCCATGCAGTAAGCGATACGGAAAGCGCGCCGCCACGGCCGCTTCCTGTTTCCACTGCAGCACGAAAAACCCGCTCCGGCGGGTTTTTTTGTTTTTGCGCGGCTTGTGCCTGCAAGTCATACGCTCGCAAGGCGAACGTCGAGGCAGACGCCAAGGCGGACGTAAAAAAACCCGCCGTGGCGGGTTGCGTCATTCTGCTGCGAGAATCAGCTTCCGCCGCCCTGCTGGGTCGGATGATCGTGCGGCAGCTCGCACGCCTCGGTCACGAGCAGGTCGTTGTCCTTGGCGAAATTCATCACGAAGTTGAATGCCATCGGCTCGATGTCTTTCAGCCGCGAATCGAGGATCACGCACTTCAGGTCGCCGATCATCGTCGGCCGGACATACAGCGAGTACCGCAGATAGGCATTCGGCCCCCGCGCGTTCGCCGACGCCTTCGGACCGAAGCTCGACATCACGCCCGCGAGGCGTTCCGACCAGTCGCTGGGGCGAAAGGTCTTTCCGTTCGAGGTGACGCCTTGAATGAAGTATTCGGTTGGGGCTTCGTCGGCCATGTACGGTACCTGTGTGGCGGCACGCTCGCGTCACCCACGAGTTGCCGGCGGGATGCGGGTCACGGGCTTCCGGCCTGCGTACAGGCTCGCTATCGTGCCTGAGAGAAAACCCCGCGATTATAGCCTGGCAGGGGTCTTTCCGCACCGCACACAAGCCGCTCCGGCGAGTGTCCTCCGCCTCCGAAATACCGCCCCGACGGCAAAGCGCCTGGCCCTGCCCTACCCCCCGCACGACTTTCGGACGACTCGTCAAATCCGGCAAAATCCTTTATGCTGCATCGACTTACCACCAACCGCAGCGGCGTCGCCGGCCCATCCTGCAGTTCCGAGGCCGGATCCGGCGCCGCTTTCGTTTCATGACCTCCCGGACCCTACGCCATTACCTGCAGTTCAAGGATTTCTCTCTTGAAGATTATGAATATGTGCTCGAGCGTGCCCGCATCCTCAAGCGCAAATTCAAGAACTACGAGACGTATCATCCGCTGCACGATCGCACGCTCGCGATGATCTTCGAGAAGAACTCCACGCGTACGCGGCTCTCGTTCGAAGCCGGCATCTTCCAGCTCGGCGGCCATGCCGTGTTCATGAACACGCGCGACACGCAGCTCGGCCGCGGCGAGCCTATCGAAGACGCGGCCCAGGTGATCTCGCGCATGGTCGACATCATCATGATCCGCACGTTCGGCCAGGACATTCTCACGCGCTTCGCCGAGAACTCGCGCGTGCCGGTCATCAATGGCCTGACGAACGAATACCACCCCTGCCAGGTGCTGGCCGACATCTTCACGTACTACGAGCATCGCGGCCCGATCCGCGGCAAGACGGTCGCCTGGGTCGGCGACGCGAACAACATGCTCTACACGTGGATCGAGGCGGCACAGATTCTGGAATTCAAGCTGACCATCTCGACGCCGCCGGGCTACCCGCTCGACGCGGCGCTCGTCGCGGAAGAAAGCAAGCCGTTCTTCGAAGTGTTCGAGGATCCGCACGCGGCCTGCGCAGGCGCCGACCTCGTCACCACCGACGTCTGGACGAGCATGGGCTTCGAAGCCGAGAACGAGGCGCGCAAGAAGGCGTTCGCCGACTGGTGCGTCGACGCCGAGATGATGGCGCTCGCCAAACCCGACGCCCTCTTCATGCACTGCCTGCCCGCCCACCGCGGCGAAGAAGTCAGCGCGGAAGTGATCGACGGACCGCAAAGCGTGGTGTGGGACGAGGCGGAAAACCGTCTGCACGTCCAGAAGGCGTTGATGGAGTTCCTGCTGCTCGGTCGCCTGAACCACTGAGTCCGGCCGCGTCTGCGGGCCATTCGTCGGAACGTCCAAAGGGGCTTCAAGCCTCCTTCTCATTACAATGCCGGGACAATCTTCCCGGCATTGCTCATTTCTATGCGAGGCTCAGGCCGCGGCGCCTGAAGCTGTCTCCCCCAGCCGCCGCGCCAGCGACTTGAGCAGCGGCGCTACGCGCTCGCGAAACACGTCCGGTCCCATCGACGACGCCGGTCCGCTGCAGCTCAACACGAGCCAGCGGCGCTCGCGCGGCTCGCGAAACGGCACCGCAACGGCGTTCACGTCGTCGTGCCAGTCGCGAAACGAGTAGCAGCAGCCCTCTTTCGCGAATATCCCGATCTCATGCTGCGCGGCCTCCACCTGCGCCGGACCTTCCGCGCCCGCCGCTTTCCCCAGCTCGGCCAGCAGCGCCGCACGCACATCGGGCGGCTGAACCGCCAGATACGCGCGGCCCATCGAACTCGTCAGCATCGACAGACGCGAACCCGAAGCCAGACCGAGCGTGAGCGCGGTCTCGCTGCGGATCGTTTCCAGATAGATCATCTCGAGCCCGTCACGGCAACCGAGCGACACCGCCGCCCCCACCTCGCGCGCGAAGGCCCGCAGGTGCGGTCGCGCAAGCTCGAGAACGTCGGTGTTCGAGAGCATCGTGAAGCCGAGCGAGAGCACGCCCGCATCGAGCGCGTACTTGCCGAGCGCCTCATCGAAGCGCAGATAGCCGAGCACGGTGAGCGTGTACGCGAGCCGGTTCACGGTGGCCTTCGGCAGCCCGGTGCGCGCGACGAAATCGCGGTTGCCAAGCAGCGTTTCGCCGGGGCGGAACGCGCGCAGCAATTCGAGGCCGCGCGCGAGCGCGACGACGAACTTGCGCTCGTCGATCTCGCCATCGGGCAGCGAGCCGGATAAGGGGAATCCAGATGCAGACATAGGCGCGTAGGTGATACACTGGAGTCAATTTGCAAAACATTGTTCCGCATTGCGGAACTCTTGTCAAGTACAGATTCCCCTTTGGAGGAGAGACATCATGGCCGAACCCGCCCAGTTTCATTGGGAAGATCCGCTGCTGCTGAGCCAGCAGCTCACCGAAGACGAACGCATGGTGCGCGACGCCGCTGCCGCGTACGCGCAGGACAAGCTCGCGCCGCGCGTGCTGGAGGCGTTCCGCCACGAAAAGACCGATGCCGCGATCTTCCGTGAAATGGGCGAAGTGGGCCTGCTCGGCCCGACCATCCCCGAGCAGTACGGCGGCCCGGGCCTGAACTACGTGAGCTACGGGCTGATCGCGCGCGAAGTGGAGCGCATCGACTCCGGCTACCGTTCGATGATGTCGGTGCAGTCGTCGCTCGTCATGGTGCCGATCTACGAATTCGGCTCGGAAGAGCAAAAGCAGAAGTACCTGCCGAAGCTCGCGAGCGGCGAATGGATCGGCTGCTTCGGCCTCACCGAGCCGAATCATGGCTCCGACCCGGGCAGCATGATCACGCGCGCGAAGAAGGTGAACGGCGGCTATTCGCTCACGGGCGCGAAGATGTGGATCACGAATTCGCCGATCGCGGACGTGTTCGTCGTCTGGGCGAAGCTCGAGGAGAACGGCAAGGACGATATTCGCGGCTTCATCCTCGAGAAGGACTGGAAAGGCCTCTCGGCGCCGGCGATTCACGGCAAGGTGGGCCTGCGCGCGTCGATCACGGGCGAGATCGTGCTCGACGAAGTGTTCGTGCCGGAGGAAAACATCATGCCGGGCGTGAAGGGCCTGCGCGGACCGTTCACCTGCCTGAACTCGGCGCGCTACGGCATTGCCTGGGGCGCGCTCGGCGCCGCCGAGTCGTGCTGGCACACCGCGCGCCAGTACGTGCTGGACCGCAAGCAGTTCGGCCGTCCGCTCGCCGCCAATCAGCTGATCCAGAAGAAGCTCGCCGACATGCAGACCGAAATCACACTCGGCCTGCAAGGCTGTCTGCGCCTTGGCCGCATGAAGGACGAAGGCACGGCCGCGGTGGAGATCACCTCGATCATGAAGCGCAACTCGTGCGGCAAGTCGCTCGACATCGCCCGCCTCGCCCGCGACATGATGGGCGGCAACGGCATCTCCGACGAATTCGGCGTGGCGCGCCACCTCGTGAACCTCGAAGTGGTCAACACCTACGAGGGTACGCACGACATCCACGCGCTGATTCTCGGCCGCGCGCAAACGGGTATTCAGGCGTTCTTCTGAACGGCCCCTGCGCAGGCATCAACCGCAGGCATCAACGCATGAAAAAAGCGCCGCACGATATGCGGCGCTTTTGCTTTTTGCCTGGGTGGTATCCGGGTCGATGCCCGGAGGATTGCTTACTTGTTCGGCTGCGGCGTAAGACGCAGATACGGACGCAGCGCCTTGTACCCCTTCGGGAACTTCTGCTTGATCACCTCTTCGTCCTTCAACGAAGGCACGATCACGACGTCGTCACCCTGCTTCCAGTTGCCGGGCGTCGCGACCTGATGGTTGTCCGTGAGCTGCAGCGAGTCGATCACGCGCAGCACTTCGTCGAAGTTGCGGCCCGTGCTGGCCGGATAGGTGATGATGAGCCGCACCTTCTTCTTCGGATCGATCACGAAGAGCGAACGCACGGTGAGCGTCTCGTTCGCGTTCGGGTGGATCATGTCGTACAGCGTGGAGACCTTGCGATCGCCGTCCGCGAGAATCGGAAAGCCGACGCTCGCCGCCTGCGTCTCGTTGATATCCTTGATCCACTCGTTGTGCGACTCGGCGCTGTCCACCGACAGCGCGATCGTCTTCACGCCGCGCTTCTCGAATTCGTCCTTGAGCTTGGCCGTGAGGCCGAGTTCGGTCGTGCAAACAGGCGTGAAGTCGGCGGGATGGGAAAACAGCACGCCCCAACTGTCGCCGAGCCACTCGTGGAAGCTGATGCGGCCGAGGCTCGAATCCTGCTCGAAGTCGGGTGCGATATCGCCAAGACGTAGACTCATGGTGCGTTTCCTTGAATGGAGTGTGGATGGAATCTCCCGGCACCGGCCGGGCTTCGAACACGAAAGACCTCGAGCCTCCAAGCATACGGGAGTCCGCCTGCACCGCGAACAAACATCGCCTCACACTATTATGAGTTTTGGTAATTTCGGACCGGATCGCGGAAACTTCTCGGGCCAGATCAACTCCATAAAGCCTGGTGTGCCGTGCGACGCGAGCCGTTGCAGCACAGGAACAATAAGTGCGCCACAAACGCTCCGGGTGCGCGCCGCACTCGCCAGCGTCCGTTTCTTTGTTACGATTCACGCGTGGCGTAACACGAAGGGAGCCAGTCAATGTCAGAAGTCAACAAGGAGAGGCTGATGTCGGATATCAAGACCGTCCTCGCGGATGCAGAGGATCTGCTCAAGCAAGCAGCGAGCGCCACCGGCGAACGAGCGTCCGAACTGCGCGAAACGGCGCTCTCCCGCCTGAAACAGGCGAAGGAGAAAGCGGCCGACGTTCAGGTCGTGGTGATCGAGAAGGGCAAGAAGGCGGCGCGCGCCACCGACGACTACGTTCATGAGCATCCGTGGACGTCGATCGGTATCGCGGCAGGCGTTGGCGTGCTGGTTGGTCTGCTGATCAACCGCAAGTAAGCGAGCGCCGCGCCCGGCGACTGGCCTGGCGGTCCGTACCGCCGCGCTTGCCCGGGCGCCATGCCCTACCGCGGGCCGGTGCGCCGCACCGGCCCGTCTTTCCTCGCGCAAGCGCATGCGCAACCTGCTCCCGCCATGACAACAGATACCCAATCGCCACAACACGACCACGGACCGCTGCGACGGCTGCTCGGCTCTGCGTTCGCGATGCTGCAAACCCGGCTCGAGCTCATCGGCATCGAACTGGCGGAGGAGAAGGAGCGTCTGCTCGCCGTCCTGTTTCTCGGCCTCGCGGCGATGATGCTCGCCACCATGGCGTTGATCGCGCTGACCGCGCTGATTGCGATCGCCTTCTGGGACACCTGGCGCTGGCAGGCGCTGGCCGTGATCACCGCTGTCTACGCGCTGGCCGCGCTCGTCTGTGCGCTCAAGGCACGCAGCGGGCTGCGCAATGCCCCACTGGTTTTCCAGGCGACGCTGGAAGAGTTCGAGAAGGACCGCGAAATCCTTCGTAAGCATTGATCGCCAGGAAACGCTACTCAACCCAGCCGACGCCATGAACCAACCGAGACCGGATACTGCCTTTCGCCCTGCCCGTCCGCGCTCCCACGAGCTTTCCACGCCGCAGCTGCGCGCGTTGCGCAAGGAACTGCTGATCGTCCGCGCGAGCGTGGAGCGTGCCGAAATGGCCGGAACGATCGTCGAGCTGCGCGAGCGGGCCATCCATTTCAGCTGGCTGCGCTTTCTCATGCCCGGCTTCAGTCGCGCAAGCAGCGTTGCCTCGGCGGGTGCCGGAATCGGCAATCTGCTCAAGCAATATCCGCTGCTGAGCTCGCTCGTCTCGCTGGTCGTCGCCAAGCCGCTACGCAGCAGCCTCGTTTCGGCGGCCCGCCCGATCATCAAGTGGGGCGGCCTCGCATTCACCGCGTGGGAGGCGTATCGCGTGTGGCAGCAGATGCGACGCCAGAACGGCCGCCCCGCGCGGGCCAGTTCGTCTGACGAGTCCCCTGACGCGGGCTACTGACGCCCCCTCGCTGCCCGGGTCCCTCAGCGCCCGCGCCAGCATTCCTCCGTCGCCTGCGCGACCGTGTCGGCCATGACGGCCCGGTTGCCGCGTGTTCCTGTCGCGTCGAGCGTGAAGGTTCCGCAAGGGTCGCCATGCATCGGCCCGGTGGCGACCGGGGAAGCCTCCAGTTCATAACCGCCGTTCGATTCGTCCGCGGGCAACAGACGCAGGCGGTAGACTGGCGGCCCTGTCGGCGGCGACTGATCTAAGCCCGCAGGCAGCATTGCCGGCACCGACACCTGTGTATCGATGAATTGCGCTGCACGATAGAGCGCCGTAACAGCCTCGATCCGATGGCTACGCGCGATCTGACCGCTCCACGACGGCAACGCAAAGACCGCGACAATCGCCATCGCCGCAAGCGCCATGGCGAGCTCCAGCAGTGTGAATGCGTGTTTTCCGGCTCTCATCGCCTTTCCCTTCCTGGCGTCTCGTCAAAAAGGCCGCGCTGCAATGCGGCGCCAATGCCGTTCGATATGCGTGCCGTCGAACACGAGCTGTGCCTGCAGCCAGCTCTGCGTCTCTTCGGACGCGCCAAAGCCGCGTGCCGTCACGATGAAGGCGCGCGCCGCGGGCCGGCTTTCGATACGCCACGCCTCGACGAAACATTGCGGCGGCCTGACCGAGCCCGGCCACGCGCCGGTCGCGGCAACGGCCCGTGCTTCGAAGCCGGCTTGCTGGCGCCAGCCCGCCGGCTCGCCTGTCAACACGGGCTCTGCCGGCGCGATCATGGAACCATTGGCCAGCGCGCGCGTGCAGAGCAAGAGCGCAGCGTCGGCGGCATGAAACGCCTGCAGCGTGTCGGCGATGAAACTGGCATTGCGCGCTCCGAGCAAGGCAGCCTCGAACCAGGCGGACGACGTGACGAGCATCATCGACGCCATCACCAGTACCACCGGCAACGCGATGCCTCGACGTCGCCGCTGCCTGCGTGGCGAATGGCGGCGTACCCCGCTCATGCCGCACCGCCTGGCGCATTGCGTAGCGCGATGTGGCGCCAGAAGATCTGGCGCGCACGCCCATCGGCAGCGACGATCGTTGCGCCGTTGCAATCGACGTAGCTCACCCGGCGCGTAGACGGCGAGCCGCGCACCTGAACGCATAGATCGACTGCAATGACCTGGAGCCACTGGTCGCGCGCGAGCGACGAAGCATCCACTGGCTGGCTCGCACCCGCCAGCCAGTAGCGCAGGCGCAGCTTTTCGACACCCTCCACGAGCGGCTGCGCGGTCCCGACCTTGCCCGAGCCTTCGCAGTACAGCTCCGGCTCGCCCGTGGAACTGCTCGGCTTCGCGTGATAGCGGTTGACCACCAGCGCGCCCTCCGCGCCTGCCGCCTGGCCGAGGCAGTCGGTCACGTCCCCCGACGACGAACGCGAAGTCGAGACGGTGTCGCCCACATAGCGAATCGCAATACCGTCCGAGCGGCTGGACAACGTCTCACAGGTCGGACTGGCATCGGCACCCGCCGGTCGCCCGGCAGTGCAGCCGAAGATGCCGCTCACGGCCAGCCCTTGCGGCGAATCGGCCGGCGTAAAGCCCGCCATCTGGATCTGCTCTCCGATCAGCAGCACTGCGTTCATGCCCGCCTCGTGAATGCGCGCGGCATCGGTCGCCTCGACGAATGCCTGGTGCTGCGAACGATAGGCCGTAATCGCGCCCGCCGCCACGACGAGGCCGAGCGCGACGGCAATCGTCAGCTCCAGCAGCGTATGTCCGTGGCTGCGCCTCCTCACCCTGAACCGGCCGCTCGTCATTTGGCGAACGCCAGCGAGACGCATGCGTGGCCCTCGGCGGCCGCCACGCCATTGCACAGGTCCGGCGGCAAGGAAACGGGCGCCAGTGCGTAGCGCGAGGCAACCCACGTCACGGTCACGGCAACGCCCTCGGCGCCCGCGCTTGCCAGTGCGACGGTACCCAGCGGCACGATAGCCGGAACCCTCGCCTTCCACTCGTCTGCGGCCCTCGTGGATGCCCCGAGCGACGCCTCCGCGATCGCATCGGCCGCGAACGCCGCGCGCTCGCGCTCACCCGCGACCCGCGCATGCCGCGCCATGGCGATCTGCGTGCCCAGTTGACCAAGCACGCAAACCGCCATGACGGCCATCGCCAATGCAACCTCGAGCAGCGTCGCGCCACACGCGGTTCCGCCGCGCCGCCGCTTCACGACGCGCCTCCACACGCGCCCTCGCTGATGCGCGCGCGCCCAGCCGCCGCGATGCGAATGCAGCGGCGCCATGGTGCGCCGCGTGTGGCTGCGCCAACGGCGCGCGGGGCGATATCGAAGCTGCGAAGCACCCCGATGGCCTGCCCCGCCGGCGGTGTAAACGTGATCGCAGTCAACTGCGACGCGATCGCAACGTCATCGCGCGCGGGCTGCACACGCAAGGGACGCATTGCCCCCGGGCCTTCGGCCATCACGGCCCATCCGCACGACCAGTCGGCCGCCCCCGACGGACAAGCCTTGTTGGCCGCAAGGCAATGCCGAGCCACGTCGATACGGCAGACGGTGATGCGCACCTTGCGCCGGATCGCCTCATTGCGTGCATAAGCGAATGTGCCGAGCAGCGCATTCGAACGTGCATTCACTTCGTCGCGTACGCGCCAGGCGACGAACGAAGGCGTCGCGGCAGCCGCGCCAATCGCGAGCAGGACCACGACGACCATCGTCTCGATCAACGAGAAGCCGTTGTACTTCATCAGCAATCCTTATTTTGAAGGTATTGCCGTCAATCTAGCGAGGAAGCGGGAGCGGAACAATCGGCCGAACGGCCAGGTGGTACGAGGCGCACCCGTTCGCGACAATCCCTGCGTCACGAACGGCTACGAAAGAGGGGAAGGGAAATGCGGAAGAACTCAGCGTTTGCGCGGCGGCGTGCCGGCACTGCTGCTGCGGCGGAACTCCTCGATCACGTCCTCGAATTCGGAGACATCCTCGAAGCGCCGGTATACGGAAGCGAAACGCACGAACGCAACCTTGTCGAGTTCGCGCAACTCGGCCATGACCAGCTCGCCAAGGCGCTCGCTGCGCACCTCACGCTCACCGCTGCCAAGCAGTTGATATTCGATGCGGGCCACCGCCGCATCGATCGCGTCGGCCGCAACCGGGCGCTTGCGCAGCGCCAGTTGCATGCTGGCCGCGATCTTGCGGCGGTCGAATTCCGTGCGGCTGCCGTCCTTCTTCACGACCGACGGCATCGCCAGCTCGACCCGCTCGTACGTCGTAAAACGCTTGTCGCAGGCCGGGCAGCGACGTCGGCGCCGGATTGCGGCGCCGTCTTCGGACACACGCGAGTCAACCACTTGCGTGTCTTCGTGCCGGCAGAAGGGGCAACGCATGCTGGGTCGGCGCGCGGCTTAGCGGTAAACCGGGAAGCGCTTCGTCAGCTCGGCGACCTGCGCGCGCACGCGCTCGATCGTCGCGGCGTCTGCCGGGTTGTCGAGCACGTCGGCGATCAGGTTGCCCACCTGCTCGGCTTCCTTCACGCCAAAGCCGCGGGTCGTCATGGCCGGCGAACCGAGGCGGATGCCGCTCGTCACGAACGGCTTTTCCGGGTCGTTCGGAATCGCGTTCTTGTTCACGGTGATATGCGCTTCGCCCAGCACGCGCTCGGCTTCCTTGCCGGTGATGTGCTTGGCGCGCAGATCCACCAGCATCACATGGCTTTCCGTGCGGCCCGAGACGATGCGCAGGCCACGCTTGACGAGCGTTTCCGCCAGCACACGTGCGTTCTCCACCACATGCTGCTGGTAGGTCTTGAATTCCGGCGAGAGCGCTTCCTTGAACGCCACGGCCTTGCCCGCGATCACATGCATGAGCGGACCGCCCTGGATGCCCGGGAAGATGGCGGAATTGATCTGCTTCTCGAACTCCGCCTTCATCAGGATCACGCCGCCGCGCGGACCGCGCAGGCTCTTGTGCGTGGTCGTGGTGACGAAGTCGGCGTGCGGCACCGGGTTCGGGTAGACACCCGCGGCGATCAGGCCCGCGTAGTGCGCCATGTCGACCATGAAGTACGCGCCAACGGCCTTGGCAACCTTGGCGATGCGCTCGAAGTCGATACGCAGCGCAAATGCCGAAGCACCCGCGATGATCAGCTTCGGTTTGGCTTCATGCGCGCGCTTTTCGAGCGCGTCGTAATCGATGTCTTCCTGGGCGTCGAGGCCATAGCTCACGACGTTGAACCACTTGCCGCTCATGTTGAGCGCCATGCCGTGCGTGAGGTGGCCGCCTTCGGCGAGGCTCATGCCCATGATGGTGTCACCCGGCTTGAGCACGGCGAAGAACACGCCCTGATTCGCCTGCGAGCCCGAGTTCGGCTGCACGTTCGCGGCTTCGGCGCCGAACAGCTCCTTCACGCGGTCGATCGCGAGCTGTTCGACGATATCCACGTTTTCGCAGCCGCCGTAATAGCGCTTACCGGGATAGCCTTCGGCGTATTTGTTGGTGAGCTGCGAGCCCTGCGCGGCCATCACGGCCGGGCTGGTGTAGTTTTCGGAAGCGATCAGCTCGATGTGCTCTTCCTGACGGCGGTTCTCGAGTTCAATAGCCTTGAAGAGTTCGGGATCGACTTTGGCGATGGTGCTTTCGGCTCTGTCAAACATACGGATTCCGTTAAGTGTGTTCAGGTTGACCGGGTCTCGCGCGGAACGCGTAGCTGGTACGCGGCGCTGCTGGCAGGAAGACGAGCCTTGACGTGGCGGAAGGAGGTGCCGCACACGCGAGGCAGGACAGCCCGTGCAGCGCTGAAAGAAGCGCGCGGATCTTGGCTGCCCAGGCGAACGGCAAAACGGCACCCTGCGCTTCACGGTGGGTCGTTCCACCTTGAGCTCCCGATCCGGCCGCGCTTCCGGCCGCACTCGACGCTACCGCTGTCGTCGCCACAGCTTTTACGATTCGGGAACCCTATCGCCAGTCACGCAGGGATTGAGCGCGTTAGTGTATTGGATGCGCCGGGAATAGGCAACCGACGGGGCAGCCGGCCGGGCTACCGCCGGCCGCAAAGCCCGCCCAGCCGGGCCGCAGCGGTTCTGTCCCCGAGTTTCTGGGTGCTTTCTTGCCGCAGCGCCGCAATGGAAGTAGGCTTGACCCTTTCTCTGCCACCCACCGACCAGGGAGCAACCATGATCGTCTTCGTCACCGGCGCCTCCGCAGGCTTCGGCACCGCCATCGCTCGCGCCTTCGTGAAGGGCGGCCACCGCGTCGTCGCAACCGCCCGCCGCAAGGACCGTCTCGACGCCCTCGCCGCCGAACTCGGCGACGCCCTGCTGCCGCTCGAACTCGACGTGCGCAATCGCGCCGCCGTGGAAGCCGCGCCGGCCGCCCTGCCGGCCGAATTCGCCGCCGTGGACGTGCTCGTCAACAACGCCGGCCTCGCGCTCGGCGTAGAGCCCGCCCAGAGGGCCGATCTCGACGAGTGGGAAACCATGATCGAGACCAATTGCACGGGCCTCGTGCAGGTCACGCGCGCCTTCCTGCCGGGTATGGTCGAGCGCAACCGCGGCCACATCTTCAATCTGGGTTCCGTGGCCGGCCGCTGGCCGTATCCGGGCGGCAACGTGTACGGCGCCACCAAGGCCTTCGTACGCCAGTTCAGCCTGAACCTGCGCGCGGACCTGGCGGGCACCGCGCTGCGTGTGACGGATATCGAGCCGGGCCTGTGCGGGGGCACCGAATTCTCGAACGTGCGCTACCGCGGCGACGACGCCAAGGCCGCCAACGTATACAAGGACGTGGAGCCGCTCACGGCCGAAGACATTGCCGACTCGATCTACTGGATCGCCACGCGCCCCGCGCACGTGAACATCAACACGATCGAGCTGATGCCGGTTGCGCAGTCCTTCGCGGGCCTGACTATCCATCGCGGCTGAGCATCGCGGCTGAGGCCCCGCCCGGCCCAACCGCCTGCGGCACCGTCAGGCGAACGAAAGTCAGTGGGGATGCGCGTTCCGGTAGAATGCGCGGCATGGAAAAACGCACGAGCCAGACGGGCACCGCCCCGCGCCCGGACGAGCGGGGCTTCGAGTGGCAGGTTCGCGTGTACTACGAGGACACCGACGCCGGCGGCATCGTGTTCTACGCGAACTACCTCAAGTTCTTCGAGCGCGCGCGGACCGAATGGCTGCGCGCGTGCGGCGTCGATCAGCGCCGCCTCGCCGAGGAAGCCGGCGTGCTCTTCGTGGTGCGCCGCACGGCGCTCGACTACCGTGCGCCTGCGCGCCTCGACGACATTGTCACGATCGCGACAAGGATCGAGAAACTCGGCCGCGCGTCGGTCGATTTCGTGCAGGAAGCGTGGCGCGGCGAAACGCTGCTCGCCGCAGGCAGCGTTCGCGTCGCCTGTGTCGAGGGCGCCACCTTGCGCCCCGCCGCCATTCCGGACCCCGTGCGCGAGGCATTATTGCGCGGCGCACCGGTCAAAGTTGCAACGGCCGTGTCAACGGCCGCGCAGTAATTTCCGTTGATACGACGCCAGTGAACTCGCGCCGGTCAAAACAGGACCAACCAGGGTTCGGCCGCACTGGCGCCGGAGATTTCTGTTTGCCTACGGAAATCCTCGCAACGCCTTGCAGCCGTTCGCCCCTTTCGGGACGCTACAACGAACCTCTATGAACACGACGCAAGATTTTTCAATTCTTTCCCTCGTTCTTAATGCGAGCGTGCTGGCACAGGCAGTCATGGGACTGCTCCTGTTGCTCTCACTGATTTCCTGGACCTTCATCTTCCGCAAGTGGTTTGCGATCCGCCGCGCCCGCGCGCAGACCGAACGTTTCGAACGCGACTTCTGGTCGGGCGGCGACTTGCAGGCGCTCTACCAGAGCGCCGCGAACAACCGCCACACGATCGGCGCGCTCGAGCGTATTTTCGAATCGGGCATGCGCGAATTTCTCAAGGCCAAGGAAAAGCGCATGACGGATCCGGGCGCCGTCCTCGACGGCGCGCGCCGCGCGATGCGGGCGGCGTTCCAGCGCGAAATGGACGCGCTCGAAGCCAACCTTTCGTTCCTCGCATCCGTCGGTTCGGTGAGCCCGTACATCGGTCTCTTCGGCACGGTCTGGGGGATCATGAATGCATTCCGCGGTCTCGCGAACGTGCAGCAGGCCACGCTCGCGAACGTCGCGCCCGGCATCGCCGAAGCGCTGACGGCCACCGCAATCGGTCTTTTCGCCGCGATTCCGGCTGTCGTCGCCTATAACAGCTACGCGCACGATATCGACCGCCTCGCAATCCGCTTCGAAACCTTCATCGAAGAGTTCTCGAACATCCTGCAGCGTCAGGCCCACTAATCTTCAAGGAGTCGAAGATGGCTGGCTCAGTTCGTTCGAGCATGCGCGGCAGCCGCTCGCGCCGCGCGATGGCCGACATCAACGTCGTGCCGTACATCGACGTGATGCTGGTGCTGCTCGTGATCTTCATGGTGACGGCCCCGCTCGTGGCGCCGTCGATCGTCAATCTGCCCACTGTGGGTGGCGCGTCGCAACAGCAGCAGACCCCGCCCGTCGTGGTCAACATTCGCGCGGACGGTAATCTGAGCGTACGCTACAAGGATGACTCCGGCGCCACGCAGCAGCAAACCATGACCCGAGCCGACCTGACTACCTTCGTCGGCGGGCGAGAGCAGGACCATCCCGACCAGCCGGTCGTGATCGCCGCCGACAAGGCCGTCAAGTACGAAACGGTGATGGATGTAATGTCCGATCTGAAGGCGCAAGGCGTCAAACGCGTCGGACTGCTCGTCAAATCGCAATGACCCGCAAGAATCTCAGCTATCCGCTTCAGCCCCCGCGCGAACGCGGCACGCTGCGTGCTTTAATGCTCGCCGTGCTGATGCACGTGCTGCTCGGATTGTTCCTGTATCACGGCATCCATTGGCAGAACAGCACGCCAGCCGGCGAAGAAGCCGAACTGTGGACCGAAGTGCCCAACCTTTCGACGCCGCAGCCGGCGCCGCCGCCCGCTCCCGTCGCGCCGGCCCCGCCGCAGCCGACGGAAGAAGCCGACATTGCGCTACAGCAACAAAAGCGCAAACAGGAAGAAGCCGCGCGTCAGGCGCAGCTCGCCGAACAGCAGCGCCTGCTCGAACAGCAACGAGAGGACGCCGAAGCGAAACGTCAGCAGCAGCTCGCGGCGCAACAGGCGGCGCAGCTCGCCGCCCAGCAGAAGGCCGCGAAGCTCAAGCAGCAACAGGATCAGCAGGCCGCGGCCGACAAGCTCAAGCAGCAGCAACTCGAAGCGCAGAAGAAGCAGCAACAGCTCGAAGACCAGCAAAAGCAGGCGCAACTCGACGCCCAGAAGAAAGCCGACGCCGCCAAGGCCAAGGCGCAGGCCGAAGCGCAAGCGAAGAAGCTCGACGCCGAGCGTCGCGCGCGTATCGCGCAGATGCAAGGGGCGATGGGCGGCGGATCGAGCGATAGCGGCAACGGACTCGCCAAGAGCGGCAACGGCAGCGGTGCAGGCGGCACGGCGGCGTCGGCGGGTTATGCGGAGAAGGTTCAACGCCTCGTGCGGCCCAAGATCATCTGGGCCGGCGGGACAGAGGGCCTCGAAACCGTCGTGGCCGTGCATTGCGCGCCAACGGGCACGTTGCTCTCGGCGGTCATCACACGCAGCAGCGGGAATTCGCAGTGGGACGCCGCCGCGTTGCGGGCGGTCCAGCAGTCGGATCCCATGCCGCTCGACACGAATGGCAAAACGCCTTCGAACTTTACAATTACTTTGCGCCCGGCAGGTTAAGGGCGGCCTCAGGGGTACGGGAACTCAGGCGTGCAGCAGCGGATCGCGGAACGATTCGACCGATTTCGGGTCTCTATGCTGTTGCACGATGTTACAAAATTGCTTTTTCGGGAAACATCACAGCATGAGTTTGATGACGAAGCTTGGTCTGCGAACCCTCGTCGCGTCCTGCCTCATCGTGGCAGGCAGTGCGGCACATGCACAACTCAACGTCCTCGTGACGGGAATCGGCTCCACCCAGTTTCCGATCGCGACGGCGAATTTCGCTAACGAGGCGAACTCGCCGCAGCAAGTCAGCGCCATCGTGCGTGCGGATCTGGCGCGCAGCGGCAAGTTCAGCAACATCGACGCGGGCAGCACGCCCGTTTCGGAAAACGATCCTGTCGATTTCGGCGCCTGGAAGGCCAAGGGCGCCAACGCGTTCGTCGGCGGCAGCGTCAACAAGCTCGCGAACGGCCAGTACGAAGTGCGCTTCAAGCTGTACGACACCGTCAAGGGCCAAAGTCTCGGCGGTCTCGTGCTCGTGAGCCCCGAGAGCGGCCTGCGCATGAGCGCGCACAAAGTGGCCGACTACATCTACAAGACGCTGCTTGGCGATCGCGGCGTGTTCGCGACGCGCCTGTCGTACGTCATCAAGGTGGGCAACCGCTATCAGTTGCAGATTTCGGACTCCGACGGTCAGGATGCGCACATCGCGCTGTCGAGCCCCGAACCGATCATCTCGCCGGCATGGTCGCCGGACGGGACCAAGGTTGCCTACGTTTCTTTCGAAAAGAAGAAGCCGATCGTCTACGTGCATGACCTGCCGACCGGTCGCCGCGTGATCGTTTCCGACCAGAAGGGCAACAACTCGGCGCCCGCCTGGTCGCCGGACGGCCGCACGCTCGCCGTCGCGCTGTCGCGTACGGGCAACACGCAGATCTTCGCCGTCAATGCCGACGGCTCCGGCCTGCGCCGCCTTTCGCAAGGCTCGACGATCGACACCGAACCCACCTACTCTCCTGACGGCCAGTCGATTTACTTCACGAGCGATCGCGGCGGCCAGCCCCAGATCTACAAGATGCCGGCCCAGGGCGAAAGCGCCGGCGCCGCGCAGCGCGTGACGTTCACGGGCAGCTACAACACGAGCCCGCGGATCAGCCCCGACGGCAAAGAACTCGCGTACATCTCGCGGACGGGCGGCGGATTTAAGCTGTACATTCAAGATCTGCAATCTGGCGTAGCCACGCCGCTCACCGACACGACACATGACGAATCGCCAAGCTTCGCAGCGAATGGTCAGTACATTCTTTACGCCACTCAGGTGAACGGCCGTGGCGTGCTGGCTGCTGTATCGACCGACGGTCGGACGCGGCAAATCCTGTCCGTTCAGGGCGGCAGCGTACGCGAGCCGTCTTGGGGCCCTTTCATGCAATAACACTTCAGGAGAGTAACAATGATGTCGAAGAAATTCCGCCTGGCCCTGGCCGTCTTGATGATTGGCGCGCTGGCTGCGTGCAAGTCGGGCGTCAAGGAAGAACAAAATCCGAACGCCGGCGCAATGAACACGCAGCCGAACCCGAACGCGGTCGCTCAGGTGAACGTCGACGAGCTGAACAACCCGAACAGCCCGCTCGCCAAGCGCAGCGTGTACTTCGACTTCGACAGCTACGCCGTCAAGGACGAGTATCAGTCGCTGCTGCAAGCTCACGCTCAATACCTGAAGACGCACCCGGAACGTCACGTCCTGATCCAGGGCAACACCGACGAGCGCGGTACGAGCGAGTACAACCTGGCGCTGGGCCAGAAGCGTGCTGAAGCTGTCCGCCGTGCCCTCTCGCTGATGGGCGTGCCGGATTCGCAGATGGAAGCTGTCAGCCTCGGTAAGGAAAAGCCGGTCGCGACGGGCCACGACGAAGAATCGTGGGCACAGAACCGCCGTGCTGACCTCGTGTATCAACAGTAATCGACGTATTTGAAGGGGCGTATGTCGCATCGTTTCTCCCCGCTGCGGGCTGCCGCAGCAGCCTGCGTGGCCGGTATCGCGTTCGCGTCGATACCCGCTCACGCAGGTCTCTTCGATGATGATCAGGCGCGCCAGGCGATTCTCGACCTGCGGGCGAAGACGGACAGTCTGTCAACCCAGCTGTCCGCCGCGCAGCGCACGATCCTCGATCAGTCCAACAAGATCGACCAGCTGAACCAGCAGGTCGCGACGTTGCGCGGACAGAACGAGGACATGGCGAACCAGCTGGCCACCGTGCAGAAGCAAGAGAAGGACTACTACACGGACCTGGACACGCGCTTGAAGAAGTTCGAGCCGCAACAGGAAACCGTGGATGGCATGCAAGGCACCGTGCAGCCGGGTGAGACGGATGCGTTCAACGCCGCTTCGGAGCAGTTCCGCAACGGCGACTTCAAGAACGCGGCCAATTCGTTCCGCAGCTTCATTGCCAAGTACCCGCAGAGTCCTTATCAGCCGACCGCTCAATACTGGCTCGGCAACGCGCTCTATGCGCTGAAGGACTACAAGGGTTCGACAGCAGCGTGGCAGAACGTGGTCAAGAACTACCCGCAGCATCCGCGCGCGCCCGAGGCGTTGCTTGCGATTGCGAACAATCAGATCGAGCAGGGGCAAAAGGCAGCGGCCAAACGCACCCTCGAGCAGATCGTTTCGCAGTACGGCAGTTCGGATGTCGCCCAGCAGGCGCAGAGCAAGCTGTCACAGCTCAGATAAGCGCCGCAGGACACGGTAGTTGTCGCGCGCCGTGGTTGCACACCAGAAAAGTGCGCCTCTCGCATGTGAAAGGAAAGGCCCGGGATACGGTGTATCCCGGGCCTTTGTTTTTCTGCGCCTCACTTGGTTGACGCTGTTTTCAGCGTGCGCTATAATCCCGCTTCTTTTGGGTCGTTAGCTCAGCTGGTAGAGCAGCGGACTTTTAATCCGTTGGTCACAGGTTCGAATCCCGTACGGCCTACCACTTACCCTCGGGTGAGGAAAATCAAGCACTTGCGAGTTCGCGGTGCTTTTTTTTCGTCTATAGCATCCGTTCACCGGATGTCCGGCCCGATCTCTCTCGCCGAAAAGTCCCACCGCAACATTCGCGGCTCTCCTGCCACCGGCCCCCTCGCCCGCCGTCACCGCTTCGCACACAAGCTCAACACCGCCGCATTCTATGCACCGCGCATCAAGCAATTCTGGCAAGCGGATGGCGAGTTCTACGTCAATACCTGGCAATACGGTAATCCGCAACACCGCGAACGACCCGTGCGCGGTTGCACGGGTCCACTGTCGCGAGGAGAGGAGTCTGGTCGTTCGAAGACGGCCCCTTCTTTGCCTATCCCTACTTCCTTGGCATAACCAGGCAATTGAGTCGGGAAAGCCGGCCCATTTACTTCGGATTCTTGAAATACGGAACCAGGCCGCCCGCTCGACGCCGTCCGCAAGCGAGCGCAACGCACGCGCGTCACTTCACAAAGGCAACACTAACCGGGCTCGGCAGCACAACGGATTCCCCTGTATTGGCGACCTTCCCGGAGACGGGATCGACGCTGAACACGCTCACGTTTCCGCTACGCTGGTTGGCGACCAGCAGCCACTTCCCTGACGAATCGATCGCGAATCCCCACGGCCGGTCGCCGCCGGCGGACGTGCGCTGAATCGCCGCAAGCTCGCCCGTCTGCGGGTTCACGCGATAGACAACGAGTGCATTTTCGCCGCGGTCTTCGACATAGACAAAGCGACCATCCTGGCTGAGCGCGATTTCCGCGCCGCTCTTCGCGCCGTCGAATCCGGGGCTCGTGATCGGCAACGACTGCACGAGCGTCAACCTCCCTTGCTCCGCGTCCCAATGCAGAACCATGACTTCCGCACTCAGTTCGGTGAGCAGATAAACGAACTCGCCGCTCGAGCCGAAGAGGATATGACGGGGACCGCTACCCGGCGGCGCGACAAAGGCGCCCGGGTCGTTCCCGTCCCCCGCCAGCAGTGCGTGAGTAGCCCGATCGAAGCGGTAGACAAACACGCGATCCGCACCCAGATCGGGAACCAGCGCGTATCGGCCCGACGGATCGACGACGGCACTGTGCGCATGCGCGCTCGCCTGCCGCCGGTTCGGTCCGGAGCCGGTCTCCGTGACGGTGGACACGCGTGCGCCAAGGCTCCCATCCGCGTTGATCGCGACGCTCGACACGGACCCGCTGGCGTAGTTGGCGGCGAGCAAGGTCATCGAAGGCCGGTCGAATACCAGATTCGTCGTTCCCCTGCCCCCGGAAGCCACCACGTTGATCTTGTCGAGTGCGCCCGTCTCGCGATTCACGGCATAGGCGGTGATACTGCCGTCTCTCGCGTTGTCGTCGTCGACACCGTACAGCACCGGCAACTGCGGATGCGCCACGACCCATGTGGTCTTCGGTCCTTCCGCGACCGCGCCGATCTCCGTCAGTTTTCCGGTAGCGGCATCGAGGCGCAGCGCACGGATCTGGGCTTGCTGCGTGCCGACGTAGACGAACTCCGTTTGCGCATCTCCGCTCGACGTCGCGGCACGGCTACCCGCGCCGTAAAAAACCGCCGACATTGCCAGCCCGATCACTGCCACAACGAATCCGCACCGCATCAGCATTCTTCCAGGAAAGGACTGCACCGCTACTCCACGTTCCGATGCCCGGCTTGCCAATGCGCCGCTATCGTGAACAGCCGGATCAAGCGTATTCGCTTCATACCCGGGCGTCCCTGTACAAAAGTCCGATTCGCCGGGACTTTTTTAATCCGAAGGGCCGCCGCGATGAGGTTGCTGTCGCGCGGCCGCGCGGAACTGGCTCGGTGTTTGCCCGACTTCCCTGCGAAAGAAACGCGTGAAATACGCCGCATCGGCAAAGCCGAGCCCGAAGGCGATCTGCTCCACGGACATATTGCCGAAGATGAGATTGCGCTTCGCCTCGGTAATGATGCGCGCGTGGATCATTTTGGTGGGATTTTGCTCCGCGGCGGAAGCGCAGGCCGCACGCAGCTGCACTGGGGAAACCGCCATCATCGCCGCGTAATCCTGCAACGAGAGATTGTCGCGATAGTGCTGATCGATCAGCTTGCGGAAGCGGTCTACGAGCCGGATATCGTTGCGTGTCTCGCCTTCGCTGCCGCCCGGATCCAGGCTCGCTTCGCGCAGCAGCATCAACAACAGCATCGTGAGCAGCGCTTCCGTTCCCACCACCCGGCCGACGGCTTCCGACTCGACCTCCTGCTTGAGCTTTCCGACGAGACTGTAGAAGTCGAGGCCTGCCTCGGCCGAACCGGAAAGCGGAATCACGCGAGGCAATTCCCAAAGCCCGATGAACTCGTGGAGCTTGGCATTTACCTGAGTCAGATAGGACTCCTCGATCGTCACGACCCATCGGTCGACATCCACTTCGTAGTCGAGGCCGTGAACGCATTCGGTGGGCAGCAGCAACGCACAAGGTCCCTCGAACGGCACGCTGCTCCCATCGAGATTCATGACGCCGCGCCCGCTGCGCACGAAAATCACCTGCCCGTAGGCAGGATGCGCGTGCGGTTCGGTGCGCCAGCGGCCACGGTCGGTGACGTGTCCGACGTGTACGAACCAGTGTTGCTGCTCGGGCCGCTCCACATATAAACGAACCTTGGGCACGGTAATCCGTTTCGCTTTGCCGTCTCGCGTGCGCGGCTCTTTCGCAATGGCGCGGTGTGTCATGCCGTCTCCTCATCGAGTCCCATCATAACCTTCTCGCGAGGCCAGAGAAAAGAGACCACATCGTTTCATGGCTTTCGCGAGCCATCCTGGCCGTGCGATGAAAAGTGCCAGCGAATCTAATTTTTGTGTAGAGGCAGGCGTCCTGCCTTCCCATACCATTCGTCACCATCAATCGAGAGTCGGGAAACGACCGCGTCTTATCTATCAGCATAAAACCAGACTGGACGGAGACATGAAAAGTATATCGGTAGCGTTGCGCGCGCCGCTTCTTGGCGCGACCCTGTTTTGCTGCTTGAACCAGTTCGGCCACGCGGAAGAAGTGCTCACCGCACCGAATGCCTCGGCACCGCCGCAGACCCAGCAGGCGTATCCCAATGGCGCCGCGCCGCCGCAGACCGTAGGCGAACCCAACGAACCGCCGGCCGTGTGGAACGATACCTTCATCGGCTATCGCTGGGGATCGGACTTCCACTATCCGGGCGTGCCTTCTTCTGTCATGCAGAACATTGGCTACCTCGCGACTATCGGCGGTTTCAAGTACGGCAGCTATGCCTTCAATGTCGACTACCTCGTTTCGAACGCGGCCAATCCGGAAGCCGGCGGCCCGCAAAATGGCGGCGCCCAGGAGGTATACAGCATCGGCCGTGTCGAATTCAGCGCCGGCAAGATCCTCGGCCGCTACCTCGGCTATGGCTTCATTCGCGACTACGGCCTCACGCTCGGCTACGAATTCGGCACCAAGAACGACGCCTACGGCGAGCGCGCACGCATGCTCGTGGCGGGACCGACAATCGAATTCAGCATTCCGCACGGTTACTGGAACCTCACGGCCGGCGTGCGCACCGAGAGCAATCACAACGGGATTACCGGTGTCGACGTACACTTCAACCCGGCGTGGCACATCGAGAGCTCGTGGCTCTATCCGTTCCGTGTGGGTCCCGTGCCGCTCGTTTTCCGCGGCTTCGCAAGCGTGACCGGCCCCAAGGGGCGTGACGGCTTCGGCGTCCAGACCACCACCGAGTTCCTGACGCGCCTCTCTCTGCTGGCCGATGTCGGCTCATTCGCCGGCCATCCGCGCACCGTCTATGCGGGCGTCGGCTATGAGTACTGGTATCACATGTACGGTTCACCCACTAACGAAACCACGGGTACTATCACCTCTGCGCCGATGTTGATGGCCGAAATTCACTTCTAGGCAGCGCTCGTTCTGAACGCGATCAGTGGCGACCCGCCGTATGGGTCGCCACTGATCGTTTAAGGCCTTCCTGAACGATGTCTGCCGTTTGCCGTGCATGGCCCCGATGACAAACCCGGTTCCCGAGAATTTATCGTTCCGCTACTTCTTTCTGAGCCGCGTGGCGACCACGCTGTCCAACCAGATGCTCATGGTGATCGTCGGCTGGCAGATGTACGACATCACGCGCAGCGCCTTTTATCTCGGACTGGTTGGCCTCGTGCAGTTCGTGCCGGCGCTCGCGCTCAGCCTCGTGGTGGGTCACGTGGCCGACCGCTACGACCGCCGCCGCATTCTGATGGCTTGCCTCGCGGCACAGGCGGGTATCGCAGGGCTGCTCCTCGCGAGCACGCTGGGCGGCTGGGCGGGACGGGACGTCATCCTGCTCGCCGCACTGTGCCTCGGCACGGCAAAGGCGTTCCAGATGCCCACCCAGCAGGCGCTTCTGCCGATGCTCGTTCCGCTGTCCGCATTGCCGAGAGCGCTGGCCATCAATTCGACCGGAACGCAGTTCGCCACCATCGTGGGCCCGGCAATCGGAGGCTTCCTGTACGTGGCCGGCGCCGCCGGCGTCTACGGCACGTGCGCGGCGATCAGCCTGTTCGCCGCGGCCATGATCTACCTGACCCGCCATGAACCGGTGCGCGTTCTGCGCGAGCCCGTGACGCTCGCCAGCCTGTTCGCGGGAATCGGCTTCATCTGGAAGCGCGAAGCGGTGCTGGGCGCCATCTCGCTGGATCTCTTCGCAGTCCTGTTCGGCGGCGCGACGGCGCTGCTGCCCGTTTTCGCCCGCGACGTCCTGCACACCGGTTCATGGGGTCTCGGCCTGCTGAGATCGGCGCCGGCGGTCGGCGCCCTGCTGGTCTCGCTGCGTCTTGCGCATCACCCCATCCAGCGCCGCGTCGGCAAGCTGATGTTCGGCGCGGTCGCGCTATACGGGCTGGCAACCCTCGTTTTCGCGCTGTCGCGCTCGTTCCCGTTGTCGCTCGCCGCGCTCGCGCTGACTGGCGCATTCGACATGGTCAGCGTCGTGGTGCGCCAATCGCTGGTTCAACTCGAAACGCCGAACGAAATGCGCGGGCGCGTCAGCGCCGTCAATTCGATCTTTATCGGCGCTTCGAATCAGCTCGGCGAATTCGAGTCCGGCGTCACGGCCGGCTGGTTGGGCGCGGTTCCCTCCGTCGTGCTCGGGGGCGTGACCACCCTGCTGATCGTCGCGCTCTGGATCAAGCTGTTTCCCTCTCTCGCCGCGCGAGAAAAGCTAACCGCTCCGTGATCCGGCGCTCGCGTCTCGCGAGCTTTCCTTTCATTTCTTTGGAGTCCCAATGCAGATTCAGGAACACACGGCCGCTCAGGTCCACGCTGCCGCGACGGCGGCCGCCCAGACTGCCGACGACTGGGCCCAGTCGTCGGCGCAAACGCGGGCGACGCTCTTGCGCGGACTGGCCAGCGCTCTCGCCGCCAATCGCGAAGCGCTCGTTCGTCTCGCCGACGAAGAGACGTCGCTAGGACCCGCGAGGCTCAATGGCGAACTCGACCGCACGCAATTTCAGCTGCGCGGTTTCGCCGATCACGTGGAGGCCGGGCATGCCTTCGCGCGGTCCGACGATCCCGCGATTGCCGGCGCGCCACCGGCGGGGCGCCCGCATCTGACCCTCGTGCGCATACCGGTCGGCCCGGTGGCCATGTTCTCGGCGAGCAATTTTCCGTTCGCGTTCTCCGTCGTCGGCGGCGATACCGCCTCGGCACTGGCCGCGGGCTGCCCGGTGGTGGCCAAAGCGCACCCCGGTCATCCGCGGCTCTCGCGCGAAGTGTTCAAGCTTGCCCAAGCGGTGCTGGCGCAGCAGGATTTGCCCGCCGGCCTGTTCGGCATGGTGGAGGGCGCGGGCGTCGAGGTCGGCGTCGAACTCGTACGTCACCCGGACATCGCGGCAGTCGCCTTCACGGGCTCCTTCAAGGGCGGCGCGGCACTGTGGGCGCAAGCGAACGCGCGCGTGCGGCCGATTCCGTTCTACGGCGAACTGGGCTCGATCAATCCCGTCGTCGCCCTGCCCTCGGCACTCGCCACGCAGGCGGAGGAACTGGCGCATGCTCTGGCGGCCTCCATCGAGTTCGGCTGCGGGCAGGTCTGCACGAGTCCGGGCCTCGTCGTCCTGTTCGAGGGCGCGCACGCCGACCGCTTCGAAGCCGCGCTACACGGCGCGCTGCAGACGAAGCAACCGCACGCAATGCTGACGCCGGGCATGAAGCGCAACTTCGACGCCGGTGCGGCGCGTCTGCTCGGTACCCCCGGCGTGCAAACGATACTGGCGGGCGAATCGAGCGGCGACGAGCATGCGGCGCCGCGACCGGTGCTCGCCCGAACCGCCGCAAAGGACTTCGTGGCGCAAGCCGCATTGCACGAAGAGGTGTTCGGCCCTGCCTGTCTGCTCGTGCGCGTGACTTCCTTCGACGAGATCGTCGACGTGCTGACCGCGGTCGGCGGAAGCCTGACGGTCACGCTGTGGGGTGCGGAAAACGAAACGCCCGATGTGCGCCGTGTCGCGCGCCGCGCCGCGCAGATCGCCGGGCGCGTGCTGTTCGGCGGCGTCCCCACGGGCGTGGCCGTGACGGGCAGCCAGCAGCACGGCGGCCCCTGGCCGGCATCCACGCAGCCCTTCACGACCTCCGTGGGCTACGCGGCGATGGAGCGCTTCCTGCGTCCGGTGGCGCTGCAAAGCGCGCCCGCCTGGTTGAGCGAACGCGCCGGGCGGCCCTGCTGACGATATCGGCACACGGCAAGCGTCGGACTAAAAGAGAGAGATAGGTGGAGACAGTTCAATCGAAGCAGTCCGTAGCGGAGAACCCCTGGGGGGTTCTCGTGCTGCTCGCGCTAGGCCTCATGATTTCCTTCGTCGACCGAACGAGTCTGTCCGCGGCACTCGCCGACAGGCACTTCATTCACGAGTTCGCGTTGACGAGCGTGGAGCGCGGCTGGCTCAACTCGGCCGTCTTCTGGTCCTACGGTCTCGCGCAAATGCCCATGGGCTGGCTCGTCGACCGCTATGGCGTGAAGTGGCTCTACGCCGCCTGCTTCGCACTCTGGTGTATCGCGGCCGCCGTAACGGGGCTCGTGACGACGCTCGCGGCGCTCGTCGTCGTGCGGCTCGCCATCGGCCTTGCCGAGTCCGTCGTGATCCCGGCCACCTATCGCTACCTTGCGAACCACTTCGAGGAAACACAAAAGGGCACGGCGCTCGGCATTTTCTCGATCGGCGGCAAGATGGGGCCGGCGCTCGGCGCACCGATCGCGGCATGGATGATCGTCGCGTACTCCTGGAAGGCGATGTTCGTGGCGACGGGGCTCGTCGGGCTGATCTGGCTGCTGCCCTGGCTGCTGATGGTGCGCAACGATCATCCGACGCGGGAGCAACTGGCGAAGGCCGTACACCGCGCTTCCTCCGTACCGCTACGCAACTTGCTGGCCAGCCCGGTCGTGTGGGGCGGGCTGATCAACAACTTCTGCTACAGCTACTTCGCGTTCTATTGCATGACCTGGATGCCGGCCTACCTGGTCGAGCAACGCGGCTTGTCCCTCGAAAGGTCGGGCGTGTACACCTTCATCAGCTTTGCCGGCATCGCGGTCGTGGCGGCGCTTGCGGGATGGGCCGCGGACCGGATCATCTCCGTCGGCGGCGACGCTGTCACCGTGCGCAAATCGTTCATCGTTACCGGGTTCATCGGCGCCACCACCGTGCTGCTCGGCGCCTCGACGCATTCGGCCGCCATGGCGTTGTTCTGGAACGTGCTCTCGCTCTCGTTGCTCGGCCTCGTCACGGCCAATAACCTCGCGCTGTGCAAGCTGACGCTGATCCCCAGCCAGGCCGTCGGTTTGAACACGGGCTTGCAGCAAGTGGCCACCAGTCTCGCGGGCGGCGTGTCGGCCAGCCTTTCGGGCTGGCTGCTCCACGTAGGCGGAAGCTATACGCTGCCGATGACGGCGATCTTCGCATTCCTGCTGCTCGGCGCAACGAGTACGGTGATCCTGCTGCGGCGAGAGTGGGCGCCGAAGGTCAACGACGCCACCATTGAAAGTTGAAGAAGGCACGGGTTGGTACGATTATTTCAGCAATGAGCCTGGCCGCTGCCGTGGCACATGCGGCGCCGGCAAGCAACGAAGGTGTGGCGACATTCAATGGCGCGCTGACCAACGGCCCGAAGTGAAAGAGGGCGCCGTGCTTTCGCACGGCGCCCTCTTTACATCCCGGCAGAAAACAGACTACTGCCTGGGCACATAAACCGGCATCGACTCTTCCCACAACGTATCCGTGATCGCACGCTGATCGCTGCCGTCCGCATTCATCACCCAGTTCTGGCCATCGGGCTGGAACGTGTTGTCGTACAGCGAGAGTTCGTCGCGGAAGCCATAGACACCCGAGCTATAGGCGATACGCCCGTCCCACGTCCAGGTCGCATGGCCCTGGTTCGCACCCGGCGTCGTCAGACACTTGAGGTCCGAGCCATCCGGCCGGATCGTGTACACGTCGTAGTGGAACTTGTTCGGGTCGTCCGGATTGACCTCCTTGCGCGTGAACACGATCTTGCTGCCGTCCGGCGACCAGCCCGGCAGGTTGTCGGGCTCGACGGTCAGGACCGTGGTCCTGCGCGTATCGAGGTCGAGAATGCGCAAGCCCTTGTCGCTCTCGCTCCACACGCGGTAGACCAGCTTCTTGCCGTCCGGAGAATAACTCGGGAATCCTGCATTTTCTTTCCCGTCGGTCAGAAACTCCGCCTTGCCGTCCATGCTGCCGTCCGCCTTGATCCGTGCGATACGGCCCGGCTGGTACGCGCGCGTGAAGAACCAGCCACCCACACCGAAGGCCACCCACTGGCGGTCCGCCGACCACGTCGGCTGGAATGCGCCCGCGAGACCTGCCGCGATCATCTTCGGATCGAGTCCGCTCGCGGCAGGATCGTAAATGCGGCGATAGCCCGTGAAGTCGGTGTTCATGACCGCGATCGACGAGTTGACCATCTTTTCCGTGTAGACGAGCTGCTTGCCGTCGCGCGAGAGCTGCGGGAACACGTCGATGAAGCGGTAGTTCCACTCGGGATCGAAGCTGAAGAGCGGCGTGCCGTTCGGGTGGACCGGGCGCATCGTGATCTTCTCGTAGATCATCGTCTTGCCGTCCGCCGTGTAGCGGGGCGAGCGAATGCCGCTGTCCGCCGTCGAGCGCGAATAGCCGTCGGTCGTGTAGATGCCTTCGTGCTCGCCGCCCTTGATCTGATACGCCACGTTGGTCGCGCTCACGTATTGCGGGTACACCTTGAAGCCGGGGCTATCGGTCAGCTCCTTGCGCTCGCCGCTCGCCACATCCACCTGCACGATCTGCGAGCTCACCTTGTTGATCAGTTCAGGACGATGCGCGCCCCACGTCGCCTCCACCGGCGCCTCGTAGAACACCACATGCTGGCCGTCCGGCGACCACGAAGGCGAACCCTCGGTAAAACCCGCGCGCGTGGAGATCTCCTTGAAGCCGGAGCCGTCCGGATGGATCACGTAGATGCTGGTCTCCTGCGTGCGCTCCCAGCCCACCGGCAGATTATGGCCGCGCCAGTCGGTGCCGAGATCCGAGGAAAGCGCGATCCACTTGCCGTCCGGCGACCACGAAGGCCGGAAGAAACTATGCGGCTTGTCCGGATCGAACGGGATGTCGCCGGTGACGTTGTGCAGCGCGCCCGTCTTGATGTTCAGCGTCCAGACGTTCGTAGTGCCGAAATGATCCTTGCCGCGGCGCGACGAAACGAAGGCGACGATGTTCGGGTCGGTCGGCGAAAAGACGGCCGCATCGCTCACGGCGATGTGATGGGTGAGCCGCTGCAGGCCCGTGCCGTCCACGCGAACGCGATAGAGGCTCGACTGGCCGAGTCCGTTGCGCTCGGACGTGAAGACGATCCACTGGCCATCCTTCGAAAAGGAGGCGTGATAGTCGAAGCCGTCGGCTTTGAACAGGCGGTGTTCGTCGCTGCCGTCCGCATTGGCGACATACAGTTCCGAGGTCATCGGACCGATGCGGTACAGGAGCAAGTCGCCCTTTGTGGCATTGGCGGCAGCCGCACCGGCCCCGGCCGGCGCGCAGGTCACGGCAGCGACGACAGCCAGGTACGGCAATAACGTTTTCAGGGAATTCGGGCAATACACAGTGCTTGTCTCCATCTTTATGGGTAGCTTGAGCGAACGGAAAACTGCCGGGTGCGTTGCGCCGCCGGCAGAACAATCCCTCAGCCGAGACTGCCCGTCACGTCGTCGAACAATTCGTCGACCGACAGGCGGCGCGGAATGATCTTCTGGTCGAGTGCCCAGTCGATCGCCAGCTGAATGCCTTTGCGATTCGCCTCCAGCCCGATCGGCGGGAACACGGCGGGCACGCCCTCGGCCAGCGAGCGGCTCTCGACGATCATCCGGTACAGCTCGCGCACGATATCGGGACGTTCCTTCGAAACCTGCTCATGAACCACGAACATGTGGTTGATCGGCACGACGCCCTCGCGCGCGAACCAGTCCTTCGCGGCGTTCTGCGCGTCGGGCACGAGCGTGCGCACGCGCGGATCTTTCGGCATGTCCTCGCCGAGCAGGGCGGCGGCCAGCTCGCCGTCCAGCATCCTCTGCGGAATTGACGAGCCTTTGGGCAGGCGCTCGCAATTCTGCGGATCGCTATACTCGGCCAGATGTCCGTCGCCCAGCGTCATCCACGTGACCTTGTCGAGATCCACGCCGTACTCGTGCCGCAGGATGCCGCGAATCCACAGCGCCGTGGTCTGCGTGTACGTGCGCACGCCGACCTTCTTGCCCTCGATATCCTTGGGATCGAGATGTCCGAAGTCGAGGTTGTAGCCCGCGCAGTGATGCTGGAAGCGCCCCGAAATGGGCGTGGGCAGCAGCACATAGGGCTTGCCGTAGGCCTTGGCCTGCAGAAAGGTGACGATGGCCAGTTCGCCCGCCTCGAAGGCGTTTTCGCGCACCATCGCCTTGAAGCCGTTATGCGCCGGCGTGGGCCCGCAGTAGTCGAGCGCGACGAGATCGGACGTCACTCGCCCGTCCTTCATCGCCTTCGTGACCGCGTAGTCGGCCAGGTTGGTCCGCAATACCGGCGTGCCCGTTAGCGTCGTTGTCATGGGTGAGACTCCTTGTGCCAAAAGCGTTTGAATCGTGTGAATCGGTTGAACCAGCGGCGCGAATCAAAGCCGCACTTCGATCAGCCGCGGACCGGGCTCGCGCACCGAATCGGCCATGGCGCGATAGAACGCCTCGGCCGTATCGACCGCAACGGCAGGCACACCCATGCTCTTTGCCATGGCCTGCCAGTCGATACGGGGGCGCTCCAGGTCGATCATTGCAAGCGCGCGCTCCCCCGGCGTGCCGGCGCCCATGTTGGCGTACTCGGCCTTCAGGATTGCGTAACTATTGTTGGCGAAGACGATCGTCGTGATGTTCAGCCCCTCGCGCGCCTGGGTCCAGAGCGACTGGATCGTGTACATCGCGCTGCCGTCGCCGACCATGCAGAACACGCGCCGATCAGGGCAAGCCAGCGCCGCGCCGGTCGCCACCGGTGTCGCATAGCCGATCGAGCCGCCCATGTTGTTGATGAGGTCGTGCGGCGCCGCGCCCATCGTGTAGCCCATCGTCTCGCGCCCCGTGGTGAGCGACTCGTCGACGACGATGCAGTCCTCGGGCAGCGCCGCGGCCAGCGCATGCGCAATGCTGACGGGATTGAGCGCGCCGCTCGGCGCGGGCGTCTGCACGCGCGGTTGCAGCATGGGTGCCGTGGCTGCCGCGCCTAGCGCTTCAAGCAACATCTCGAACGCGAGCGCGCTGTCTTCGTCGGACTCGACGAGCGGATGCACGAGCGTGCCTTCCGGCTTGAGCAGGCTCGGTTTATCCGGATAGCTAAAGAATGCGACCGGCTCTTTTGTCTCGACCGTGACGATGTGGCGAAAGTCTTTCAGGAAGGCTCGCGCGGGCGCCACGGCGTACGGAATCCGTTCGATCGGCACCCGCCCTGCGCCACGCTCGATGCGTGCCGTGAAGAACTGCGAACCCAGCCGCGCGCCGGTGGCGGCCGCCACCCTGCCCGCACGCTCCAGTGCCCGGCCGCGCGTCGCCTTGTTGCCGAGGATGATCAGCGTCGGCTCGCCCGAGCGCAGCACGCGCGCAACGTGCTCGATACGCGCGGCGTCCGGCGTCTTGCGCGTGGCGTGCTCGACCGGCGGTGCGATCGTCGCGCCCGCCTCTTCCCACGACGTGTTGCCCGGCAGAATCAGCGTCGCAATCTGGCCCGGATGTTCGGATGCCCTGGCCACCGCCTGCGCGGCATCCCACGCAATCGCGCTCGCCGAGTCGGCGCGCCGCACCCAGTGGCTCAATGGCCGCGCCAGTCCTTCGATATCCGAAGTAAGCGGCGGATCGTATTTGAGGTGCGAAGTGGAATGCTCGCCGATGATGTTGACCATGCCCGACGAGGCACGCTTCGCATTGTGGATATTGGCGAGCCCGTTCGCGAGCCCCGGCCCGAGATGGAGCAGCGTCGAAGCCGGCGAGTCCTTCATGCGATACCAGCCGTCGGCGGCGCCGGTCGCCACGCCTTCGAACAGGCACAGCACGCTGCGCATCCTCGGGTTCTCGAGCGCCGCCAGAAAGTGCATTTCGGACGTGCCGGGATTGGCAAAGCAGATGTCGACGCCCCGATCGACAAGGGTAGCGACGAGGCTTTCGGCGCCGTTCATTTAGTAGCCCGCCATCTCGCGCGCCATGCCGACGACACCGTAACTGCGCATCGGCGCCGACATCAGGAAGCGATACCCCTCTTCGATCAGGCGCTTGTGATTCTTGGCCGTGACGTGCGGATTGCCCACCACGACGTTGTGCTTGTGGCAGATCGCCACGATCCGGCGCATCGCGTCTTGCACGACGGGGTGCTCGTAGTCGCGCGGATAGCCCAGTTGCTGGCTCAGGTCGCCCTCGCCGATCAGGATGAAACCGATGCCGGGCACATTCGAAAGCATATCGTCGAGGTTGTCGATCGCCTCGGTGCTCTCGCACATCAGCCCGACCAGGATCTCGCCCTGCGGGGCCAGCGGCCAGACGTCGGCTTTCTTGTAGTAGTCGGCCATGCTCAAGCCCCAGTAGCGCGAGGCCGTGGCGGGACCGTCGCCGCGCACGCCCTTCGGCTCGTAGAGCGGCGCGTCCTTCGGCCGCGCATAACGGCAGGAGGCCACCGCGTTGTAGGCCTGCTCCGCCGTCGAAACGTGCGGCCACACCACGCCATACGCGCCGCGATCGAGCACCTGCTTCGCGAAGGACTGGTTCATTTCCGCGCCATTCGCCGGAATGCGCGCGATCGGCGTGACGCGCGGCGCGACCGAGCCCGATTCGGCAATCGTCTTGCGGTTCAGCATGTACTGCAGCGCGTCGCCGAATGCGGCGACGTCGTAGGGATTGTGCTCCATCTCGAAGACGACGCCCTCATAGGGCGCATCGCTCATTTCGATGGCGGCCTGCTTGTCCAGCTTCGAAAACGCCGCAAACGCAGGTTTGCCGGATTCGAAGGCGCGAATGATGCTGTTAAGGCGCGTGTCGCTCATAGTCTTTCTCTCTGATTCTCTGATTCTCTGATAGCCAGGTGTTCAGGGCCCGCTCAGTCGGCGGCCTTCCAGTACATGAAGCCCATGCCCTCGCCGGTGCCGGCGGGTGTGCGCCAGCAGGGCACGTAGTCCACGAGCGTCATCTGCGCGCCCGTTTCCTGCACGGCCTTCATGACGCTCACATAGAGCTTGATTTCGGACGTGCCCGACTGGTACGAGCGCTCGTCCACGGCGGCGAGCCCGTCGTAGTCGTAGTCGGCCAGCATCTTCATGATGCGGTGATCGAATTCCTCGTCGTTGACGAAATGCGAGAGGCCGCCGGACGCGAAGATCCCCACGCGCACGTTTTCGGGCCACGCGTTGATGGCGTCGCGCAGCACGCGTCCGAACTCGATGCAGCGCGACATAGAAGGCTGCGTCGGCGGGTAGAAGCAGTTCATGATGATCGGGACGTGCGGCGGCGGGTTGTCGTCCATGATCTGGTGATAGACGAAGCTATAAGCGTGCGGCACCACCGGATAGTCGGGCAGCGGCTTCATCCACACGTTGTCGGGCCACGTAAAGAGATCGGTCAGATCGAAGCCTTCGCTCTGGAAGCGGTCGATCAGATAGGCCGCCAGTTCGGGGTGGCACCGGTGCGTGACGTGACGGTCCGGCGCATAGACCGCGCGCTGCGGCGGCCCGTTGTGCACGTCCTCGCCGCTGTAGATGGCGATGGAGGGCGAAAAGTCGGTGAAGATTTCCTTCTGGTCCTTGCCCAGAATGATCGCCACGTCGATGCGCGCTTCGCGATAGGCCGCGGCCATCGCATCGAGCGCGGCGCGGCAGCGCGCGGCGCGCGCGGTGCGCTCTTCGAGCGTCAGGAATTTCTCGAACGCCGCTTCGCGATGCGCTTCCAGTTCGGGATAGGTCCACGTGCGGTTGCGATACCAGAGTTCCGGATTGCCGCGGTCTCGCTCGCCGTTTTTCAGCCAGTCCTCCGGGGCTTGTCCAAGCATGCCGCTATGCGGCACCGCCATCCCGAATACAATCTTCGCCATATGTGAGTTCCAGTCAGATACCACCGGCCGCGCCGGTTGCCAGGGAGTGTGTGTGCGTTGAATTCGCCTGCAAAACCGTGGTTCGCGCGCGTCTAGGCCTGCTTGAGCGGGCCGTGCGCGTCGCTGACCCTCGGCGCCCATTCGGGGCGGAACAGCACCGCCGTCGCCGTGGCGCCAATCAGCAGAAAGACGAGGATCACCCTCATCGGCAGGTCGTAGCTACCGCCCAGATGGAGCAGCCAGCCCGAGAGGCTCGCCGCCACACCGCCCGCAAGACTCGTGGCGACCTGCTGCACGCCGGTGACGAGACCGATGGCCTGCTTCGGGATCAAGGTGAGGCGCGACAGCACGAGGTTGTTCGCCGTGGTCAGGCCGAGCAGCGAGAGCGAGAGCACGTTCCAGAACAGCGCCGCGTCGAGCGAGTTCGCGTAGGCGCCGAACAGCACCGTGCACCCGCCCACGAAACCGGCGATGGTGAACGCCTTGCGCACGCGGATCGGGTTGCGTCCCGCGGCGATGACCCGGTCCGCCGCCCACCCCGCCACCGCCGCGACGATGGCAATGCCGGCGAAGCTGAAAAAGGTGTAGATGCCCGATTCGCCGATCGAGAGGCCGCGCCGTTCGACCAGATAGGCGGGCATCCAGGTCATGCAGTAGAACGTGAAATAGCCGTAGCAGAAGTTCGTGATCATGCCGCCCCAGACCACCGGGCTCGCCAGGATGCTCGCGAGCGTCACCGAGCGCGCGCTGCGATCGGCTTGCTTCAGCCCGGCTTTCGAAGGCAGGTCGTTGCGAACCAGCAGCAGCCACGGCAACAGCCAGGTCAGCCCGACGAGGCCCGTGGCGACGAACATGACCTTCCACGAATAGTGGACGATGAACCAGGCCGCAACCGGCGCGCCAATCGCCGGACCGAACTTGTTGCCCATGGCCAGCAGGCCGACAGCGAGACCATTGCGGCTTTCGTCGAAGTTGTTGCGGATCCAGCGATAGCTCGCGGGAATCACGATCGCTTCGGCCATGCCGATCACGAGGCGCAGGACGACGATACTTTCGAGTGCGGTGACGGCTCCCATGAGCGTGGTCGCAATACACCAGAGCACGAAGCAGATTGCGTAGGGCCATTTCACGCCATAGCGGTCCGCCACCCAGCCCATGGGCACCTGGAACACGCCATACGACCAGAAGAAAGCCGCGTTGATCCAGCCGCGGTCGATATCCGTCAACGCAAAATGCCGGATGAAATCCGCGTCCGCCAGCGTCGAGGAAATGCTGGTGCGATCGATGAAGGAAATCAGCACCCCGATGGCAAGGAGCGCGAGAATGCTCCAATGGCCCACGTTCCCGCGTCGTTGTGATTTGCCTGTCTCCATTTGCTTCTTCTTTCTGGTTCGAACCACTCTGTTGCCTGGTCACCCAAGACGCGCTCGCGCCCTGGGTGGACTGCTCCGCCGCGATGCAACCTCAGGCGAGTGCCGGGTAAAGCTGCTTCGCTGTCCTGCCGAAAATCCACTCGCGGTCTTCGTCGCCGAGGCTCTGCAGACCTGCCTGAGCCGTGGCGAGAATGTCGCCGAGCGTCCCTGGAGACGTCGGGAAATTCGAGCCCCACGCCATGCGCTTCGCACCGAAAGTTTCGACCACGCGCGGAAAGAACGTCTCGGCGCTGGCCTTTTCCTTCGTCGCGTCGCCGAAAATGCGCGGCGTGAGCTTCAGATAAATATTCGGCAGGTCGGCCAGCGCGAACAGACCGGCTGCATGGGCGTAGGGCGGGCCGTCGAGCACGTCTGGGCGGCCGAGGTGGTCGAGGACAATGTTCACGGTGGGAAACTTCTCGGCCAGCATGCGCACCTGGGGCAAGCCGATCGGGCCGGTCTGGATGCACATGGGCAGCCCGAGTTCCGCCAACATCTCCCACGCCTTGAACGACTTCGGGTTGTCGAGCTCGCTCGGATCGAAGTCCTTCGTCGACCCGCCGGTGAAAATGCGCAGGCCCGCGAGGCCCTTGTCGGCCCAGCCCTTGATCACCGCCGGAACGTTGTCGGCCAGCATGTCCACGGAGCCGACGGCCACGAGCCGGTCCTTGTACTGATTGCAGCCATCCACGACGTAGCTGTTGTCGAAGCCATAGGTGGTCGACGAATGGACCACGGCCGCCTTGGCGACGCCCGCTTCGTCCATGGCCGCGATCAGCGTCTCGACCGTGGTCGGACGCTCCTTCGACCACTCGGAACGCTTGCCGAACAGCGGCGCCGGCGGATAACGGAGTTCGTCATCCGAAATGATGTGCGGGTGAATATCGACGATTGAAGAAGCCATGCGTGCCTCTGTCCTTCTCTGATTGCATGCGGCTCGCGCCGGTCTTTAGTTGCCGCGCGCCTTCAGGCGCGCATCGAGTCGCGGATAGACCCGCCGCGCGTTGCCTTCGTAGATCTTGTAGCGGTCCTCGTCGGTCAGCGCGGGGCAGGCGTCGATATAGCGCTTCGTGTCGTCGAAGTAATAGCCCGTCTTCGGATCCTTGCCGCGCACCGCGCCGATCATTTCCGAGCCGAACAGCACGTTGTCGGCGGGAATGACCTTGGTCAGCAGCTCGACGCCCGGCTGGTGATACACGCACGAGTCGAAGAAGATATTGTTCAGCAGTCCTTCCAGCGGGCGCTCGCGCATTTCGAGCGACATGCCGCGATAGCGGCCCCAGTGATAGGGCACGGCGCCGCCGCCATGCGGAATCACGAGGCGCAATGTCGGGAAATCCTTGAACAGGTCCGATTGCAGGATCTGCATGAACACGGAGGTATCGGCATTCAGATAGTGAGCGCCGGTGCCGTGAAAGCACGGGTTGCACGAGGCCGCCACGTGGATCATTGCCGGCACGTCCAGATCGACGAGGGCTTCGTAGAGCGGATACCACTCGCGATCGGTCATCGGCTTGCCGGTCCAGTAACCGCCGGTCGGGTCGGGATTGAGGTTGCAGCCCACGAAGCCCAGTTGCTCCACGCAGCGGCGCAACTCGGCAATGCTGTTCGCAGGCGCCGCGCCCGGCGATTGCGGCAACTGGCAGACCGGCGCGAAGTTCTCCGGAAAGAGTTCCGTGACGCGATACACGAGGTCGTTCGAAATTTCGGCCCACTCCAGGCTCGTGCGCTCGTTACCCAGATGGTGGCTCATCAGGCCGGCAATCGGCGAAAAGAGCGTGAGGTCGCTGCCGCGCTCGCGCTGCAGCTTGAGCTGCCCGTTGCCGATGGCTTCGCGGATCTGGTCGTCGCTCACCCAGGCGCCCTCGCGCGACGGCGCGTTGACCGGGTCGTTGGCGCAGGCAACCTGCTTCGCACGCCAGTCGCGAAACGAAGCGGGAACGGTCGTGAAATGGCCGTGGCAATCGATAATCATGGTGTCTCCTTCCGATCAGCGCGCCAGCGGATCGACGAACAGCTCGCCAGTCGACATGCGGCGCGGCGTGAGGCCCTGCTTGAACGCCGTGGCTTCCAGCGCCTCGATCGTCTTGAGGTTCTCCTGCAGGCCATACGGCAGCGGATCGTGGCCGACGATCTTGCGGAGTTCCAGGTATTTCTTGTCGCCGGCGCTCGTGGCTTCTCCCGCGTCGAGACGGGCCAGCCATTCCTTCTTGGCTTGCGCGAACGCGTCGTAGATCGACTTCGCGATCCACGGATGTTCGGCAAGCACCGAATCCTTCACGACAATGGTCCCGTGCATCGGGTACACGCCGGTGCGCGCGTAGTAGTCGGCCTCCAGTTCGGCCGCGTTGGGCAGCAGGTCGGGATAATCGGCTTCCACTTCCTTCCAGCCGCCCGTGGGCGCGCCGGTGCGGCCAATGCCCGCGGCGGCGGCGAAACCCGCCGACAATTCGCCGCTCGCCATCATTTCCGCGAGCGAGCTGCCCTGCGGCGCGTGAACCACGTTGGCCGGCAGCTTGAGCTGGGTAACGTGCTCCTCGTCGTCGACCACCCAGGTCACCTTCGACGAATCGAGCCCGAATTCGTCGATCAGCACCTGGCGCGTCCACACGCCCGTCGTGACCGAATAGGCGCGCACGCCCACCTTCTTGCCTTCGAGGTCCTTGGGCGTCTTGATGCCCGCGTCCGGGCGGATCAGCAGCCCGCCATGGTGAAAACGCCGCACCACGAAGATCGGCAGTGCGACGAATGGCGCCCCGTAGGCGCGCGCGATGATGTAGGTCGTCGGCGCCAGTTCGCAGACGTCGAACTCGACATCGCGCACCATGCGGCGAAACGCGCCGATCTGCGGCTGGACGGTAATGAACTCGGCGTCCACCCCCTCGATGGGGATGCTGCCATTGCGAATGGCCGACGTATGCGGATGCTCAGCGATTGCGATCTTGAGCGGGACTTTCCTCATCAACCTCTTCTCCAGTGGATGTATCGACGCCGGCGCCGGGCCCGAGGGCTCCAGCGCCGGACGTAGCTTGTCTGGGGAGTACGATATTCGAGGAGCGTTGGGGCGTCCCTATACAAAATTCAGATTCACTGGCACTTTTGTTGAGCGCTCGCTGGCACTTTTGTCAGGCGCCGCGCGCACGAACCGTGCGGTAACCGGACAAAGCCTGGACGAAAAAAAGCCCGTGCACCTCACGTGCACGGGCCCGCATCGAACCGCCATCGGAACGCCGCCGGAGCCAACTCGCCCGGCGGCGCCGGCGATCAGTCCGCCTTGACGCCTTCCACCTGGATCTGCAGCGTCGTCGCCATCTTGAAGCCGTAGGTCTCGCCCCAGTTCACGCCGTAGTCGGCGCGGTTGAACTCGGCCTTCGCGTCGGCGCCGCACACTTCGCGCTTGAGCATCGGGTTCTGGAAGCACTTGAACGAATCGATCGTCAGGTTCAGCGGCTTCGTCACGCCATGCAGCGTGAACGTGCCGATCACTTCCACCGGCTTGTCGCCGTCGAAGCGGATCGAGGTGCCCTTGTACGTCGCCGTCGGGAACTGGTCTGTGTTGAGGAACTCGGCCGAGCGCACGTGCTTGTCGAGCGCCGCGTCGCCGGTGTCGATCGACGAGGCGTCGATGGTCACGTCCACCGTGCCGGTCTTCGCCTCGCGGTCGAGCACGACGGTGCCGGTCGTCTTCGTGAACTTGCCGCGCCACACCGAAACGCCGCCGAAATGATCGGCTTCGAAGCTCGGATAGGTATGCGTCGGATCGAGGTTATAGGTGGTCGCGGCGGCGAATGCGGGCGTAGCGAGAGCAGCGGCAAGCGCGGCTGCCGCGATGAGCGTGGTCTTCATGGTTTTCTGGATCCTGGCAGGGAAAGAATCGGCGCAAAACGCGCCGGAGATTGGGCTAAAAGCAGGCGGCTAAAAACTGGCGACGAACGGCGGACGCCTCAATGCGCGGCGGCCACGATATGAAACTTGATCTGCACGTCGTCGGCGACCACGGACGTGTCCTTCCATTCGCCCGTGCCGATGCCGTACGCAAGACGCTTGATGGGCAGCGCGCCGTCGAACACCTCGTTCGCGCCGTCCTTGTGGAACTGCACGGGCACGACGACGTCCGTGGTCTTGCCCTTGATCGTCAGCTTGCCCGCGACCGAGTAAGCACCGTTCGCGCCCGCCTTGATCTGCGTGGAAACGAAGGTCGCGTGCGGGAAGTGCGCGGCGTCGAACCATTCGTCGCCGGCCACTTCCTTGTTGTACTCGGGCGCGCCGATGTCGAAGCTCGCGACATCCACGTCGATCTTCGCGCTCGCCGCGCTGACGTTGGCCGGGTCGAAACGCACGTCGGCGCTGAACTTGTTGAAGCGCCCTTCCACCGGAACGTTCATCTGCTTGAAGACGGCGGTCACGGTGCTCGATGCGCTTTCGGCTGCGGCATCTGCGTTCGCGCTAAAGCTCGCGCCCGCGGCGAGCGCGGCAATCGAGGCGGCAATCGAGGCGGCAACGGAGACGGTACGAACGAGTCGCTGGATCATGGCGGTCGGTTAGATGTTGAGTAGCGTTGGGTTCAGTCGCGCGGCGTGCCGAACGGCAGCATGCGCGCAAGGATATTCTGCCGGTCGAACAGCTGATGCTTGACGACCGCGAGCACGTGCAGCACCACGACGGCGAGCAGCGTGTAGTTGAGCGTCACGTGAACGGCGCGCAGGACGTGCTTGAGCGCGTCGTCGGGACCGATCAGCGTGGGCAGCGGCCAGATGCCGAGATAGACCACCTGAATACCCGCCGCCGAGCTGTAGAGATAGCCCGTCACCGGAATCGCGAGCATCAGCACGTAGAGCACGGCATGGCCCGCATGCGCGGCCCCGCGCTCCCAGGCAGGCGTGGAGGCGGGCAGCGCCGGCGCGGCATGGGTGGCGCGCCAGAGCACGCGCACGAGAACGAGCGCGAGCACGGTCACGCCGATCCACTTGTGCCACGAGAAGTAGCGCAGCTTGGTGGGCGTGATCCCCGGAATGTCGGTCATGACCCAGCCGAGCGCGAAGCCCCACACGATCAGCGCGGCAATCAGCCAGTGCAGCAGCATCGCGATACCGCTATAGCGGCGTGCAGGGGAAGCGGGTCGGTTCATCGTACGGCGGAATCCGGTCTGTAGGAGATGCGCACTCTACCGGGCGAAACCTATGCAAACAATCGCCTAAAATGGATCGTTATCATCCATTTTTTCGATAGGTCGACCATGGACCGCTCGCCGAGCCTCGAACAATTGCGCGCATTGATTGCCGTCGCCGAAGCCGGCAGCTTCTCCGCGGCGGCGCGGCAGCTCGACCGCGCGCAGTCGGTGGTTAGTTATACGATAGCCAATCTGGAGGCGCTTCTGGGCGTCGCGCTGTTCGAGCGCGGCAAGCGCAAGCCGGAGCTGACCGCGGCGGGCCGGGCCATCCTCGCCGACGCGCGCCGCCTCGATCTGCTGATGGGCCAGCTCAACGCCAAGGCGGCCGGGCTGCAGCGCGGCCTCGAAGGCGAGGTTTCGCTCGCCGTGGACGTGATGTTCCCCTCGGAGCGCCTCGTCGAAGCCTTGCAGGCGTTCGCCATGGCCTTTCCCACGGTCGCGCTCAATCTCACCATGGAGGCGCTCGGCGGCGTGCTCAAGCTCGTGCTGGACGGCGACTGCGCGCTCGGCATCAGCGGGCCGAACCAGAACTGGCCGCATGTCATCGAGGCGCAGCTGATCGGCACGGTCGAGCTCGTGCTCGTCGCGGCGCCCTGCCATCCGCTCGCTGCGGCGAGCCAGCCCGTGCGCATTTCCGACGCGCGCGAGCACACGCAGCTCGTGCTCACCGACCGCAGCCGCCTGACCGAAGGGCAGAACTTCGGCGTCTACAGCAACCGCGCATGGAAGCTGGGCGATCTGGGCGCGAAGCATCGCCTGCTGCTCGCGGGCCTGGGCTGGGGGTCGATGCCGCTGCACCTCGTGCAGGCCGATCTCGACGCCGGGCGGCTCGCGCGCGTCGTCCTCGCGGATCGCCGCTCGGTGAACTACAACAGCTCGCTGATCCACCGCACCGATACGGCCCTGGGCCCGGCGGGGCAGTGGCTGAGCCACTACCTGACGAACGGCACGCCGCCGGCAATGCCGGCGCCCGACGCGCGCTGAGCGGACGAACGCGGCGCTTCGCGTGCATTCGACGTCCACGCAACAGTTCGCGTCGGCCTGACAATCCTTCACAAATCCTCGCAAGCCGCGCCGCATCTCGCGCAGCGGCCCGCGCCGGGGGAATGCGGCACGCTGAGCGCCGCGCGCGCGATTTATCGAGACACGCGGGCATGCCATGATCCGGGCCGCCTACCGCATCGCCCGAACCTGTCATGAGCCACTTCATCGACTTCATCGACTGCCTGCTCTCGAATCTCGTCGTGCTCGCCCTCGTCCATGCCGCCTGCTGGATCGCGCGGCGGCTGCGGCCCGGCCTCGCCGCGCACGGCACGGGACTCTTCCTCGCGCTGCTGGCAACCGCCCTCGCGTTCGACGCCGCCCTCACCTTCCTCGTGTTCGCCGACGCAGGCGGCATCTGGCGCCAGTACGACCCGCGCGCGGCCTTTCCCTGGCGCGCGGCCGCCTATGCGCTCGCCGCCGTGCTGGCGCTGAGCGCCGCGCGCATCGCCCGCCGGCACGCGGCGCGCCGGACGGCGCAGCGCGGCCCGCTCACGATCGAAACCTCGCCCTACAGCCAATCCACGCTGCCGATGTGACGCGCGGCGAGCCGCGAACCGAGCGCGGCGGCCTCTTTGCGCGCAGCGCGGCTTTGCGCCTCGTTTTACGCCTTCCTGCTCTTGCCCGGCGTCTTCTGCGCGACGGCGCCGTTGGCCGCGGGCACGACGCCCGACCAGCCCGGCAGGAAACGCGCATCCTGATCGTGCGCATGCGCCAGCGCGTCCGCCAGCGCCGCATCGAAGTCCTTGCGCACGAGCGAGGCCGGTATCTTCAGGCGCAGATAGTCGGCCCACAGAAATTCGCTGAACGGCGCCGTGTCCTTCGCAAAGCCGCCCGCCACGCGCAATTCGCCCGCGAGGCTCCGGTAAGGGTCGTCGGTGAGGCCGGTCAGCTGCTTCGGCAGGTCCTCGTAGTCGCATCGGTTGCCCGCGGCATCGAACGGATGCACCCACTGGCTATGCTCCATCATGCGCCAGAAAAGCGTTGGCTCGAGCCACGAGAGATCCTTGATCACCGTGACCCTGGCGCTTTCCACGCCTTCCTTGAGCCACGCGAGCCCCAGATGGTGGTGGTCGACGACGTAATAGCGCCCCTTCGGGCCCAGCACCGCGGGAAACCAGTGGGAGTCGATGGAGGCCGTGCGCTTCTTCTTGTCGAGCGCTACCCAGTGCTTGCGCTTCGCGTCCACCTCGCGATAGCCGACGGTGACCTGGGTAGGCCGCAATTCTTCCAGTTGCACAGTAACCAAATGCAGATCGATGTTCGGCAGTATCATGGTCGCGCCTCGTAGTCTCGTGAATGTCGCAGGCGAAACGATACCGTCGAATGGCCATGCGTGCCGCATCTTTGGCCATGGTTTTGAGGTGTGGCGGTGCGTGGCGTCAAGCGCTGCGATAAACGCAACGTCAAACGCAACGGCAGGCGCGATCAACGAGGGACGGGCCGCACGGACCGCCATCCTGCGCCCCGCCAGCTTCGCCCCCCCCGGTCGTATCGGCAGAATTCCTCGAATCAAACCGACTCAATCATCGACTCAAGCGAGGGCATCGTGGATCTCGAAACCATCCGCACATTCATCATGACCCGGGGTATCGACTTCGGGACCAAGGTCGTTGCGGCGATCGTGCTGTGGATCGTCGGACGCTGGGCCATCAACCTGATCGCGGGCCTCCTGCGCAAGGTGCTCGCGCGCAACGAGCGCATCGACCACACGCTCGCGCACTACCTCAGCTCGATTCTCTCCGCCGTGCTGAACCTGCTGCTGGTTCTCGCGATCCTCCAGGTGTTCGGCGTGCAGACCACTTCGTTCGCGGCGCTGCTCGCGGGCCTCGGCCTCGCCATCGGCACGGCCTGGGGCGGCCTGCTCGCGCACTTCGCGGCGGGCGTGTTCATGCAGGTGCTGCGGCCGTTCAAGGTGGGCGACTTCGTCACGGCAGGCGGCGTGACGGGCACCGTGAAGGAACTCGGCATCTTCGGCACGACCATCATCTCGCCCGACAACGTGGTCAACATCGTCGGCAACAACAAGATCTTTTCGGACACCATCTCGAACTACAGCGCCACGCCCGTGCGCCGCGTCGAGCTGACCGCGAAGATCGCCAACGGCGTCGATCCGCTCGATGCGGCGAAGCGCCTGCGCGAAGCCGTCGCGAAGATTCCCAACGTGGCCACGGATCCCGCGCCCGACGTCGAAGTGCTCTCGTTCACGCCCGAAGGGCCGCTCCTGTGCGTGCGGCCCTATACCAGCAACGCGAACTACTGGCAGGTGTACTTCGACACGAACCGCACGATCGTCGAGACCTTCAGGGCAGCCGGGTATCCGACACCGGAGACGCCCGCCCTCATCCGCCGCGTGGGCGGCTAACGGCGGCAGCGGCAACCACGCCGGATCGCACTGGATCACACAATCGGGACCGCCAAAGTAAAACGGCATCGACAGACCAGCTGGCGATGCCGTTTTTGCAGCCGCACGCAGCCGCATGGGCCGCCGGCGGGATCAGCGGTTGCCGTTGGGGCGGCTCACGCTTTCGTCGCGCGCGCCCTTGCGCACCATCTTCCACACCCCGCCGATAACCACCGGCACGATCGCGGCGCCAATGCCCACGAGCACGATGACGTTCAGGTACTGGCGAATGAACGGGATGTTGCCGAAGAAGTAGCCGAGCAGCACGAGCAGCAGCACCCACAGCAGGGCGCCGACAATGTTGAAGAGCTGGAAGCGCTGCGCGCTCATCTGCGAAACGCCCGCGACGAACGGCGCAAACGTGCGCACGACCGGAATGAAGCGGGCGAGCACGATGGTCTTGCCGCCATGGCGCGCGTAGAAGTCGTGGGTCTTTTGCAGCGCGGCGCGGTCGAGGAAGCGTTCGAGCATGGGGATACGCGTATTGAACACGGCCGGCCCGATCGCGCGGCCAATCAGGTAGTTGACCGTGTTGCCCGCCACCGCGGCCACCACGATCAGCGCGATCAGCGCGCCCAGGTCCATCGCGTGCGTCGCCGCGAATGCGCCGCCGATGAAGAGCAGCGAATCGCCCGGCAGGAACGGCAAGACCACGAGACCTGTCTCGCAGAATACGATCAGGAACAGGACGGCATAGACCCAGGCCCCGTACTGTTGAATGAAGACTCCGAGAAACTTGTCGATGTGCAAGACAAGATTGGCGAACTGCAGCAGCGTGTCCAAAGGTGTCCCTTATTGAGCGGATTGGCGAGAAGGCAAATTGACCGCGCCATCATACCGAAAGTGCCCCAGCGTCACGAGAAAATCCGGGGATCGAACTTCAAGACTTATCGGTGAATGGCGGCGCGGGCCGCATAGCGCGAATCGCTATAATTGCGCGCATGTCCTCGTTTTCCGATCCCACCGACGCCGCCGGTCCGGTTGACCCGACCGGTGACTCAACCGGCCCCGCTGGCCCCGCCGCCGACGAATCCGCGGCTGCTCCCGCTGCCGGGTCCGCGCACGCCGGCGACGCGGCGCACCGCGCCATGCAGCCCGTGCGCGCGATCCAGCCGCTGCCGGACCAGCTCATCAGCCAGATCGCCGCGGGCGAAGTGGTCGAGCGGCCCGCCTCGGTCGTCAAGGAACTGCTCGAAAACGCGCTCGACGCGGGCGCGACGACGCTGCGCATCCTGCTCGACGAAGGCGGCGTCAAGCGCATCTCCATCGCCGACGACGGCTGCGGCATTCCCGAGCGCGAACTGCCGCTCGCGCTGATGCGCCATGCCACGAGCAAGATCCGCTCGCTCGCCGAGCTCGAAAGCGTCGCGACGCTCGGGTTCCGCGGCGAAGCGCTCGCTTCGATCGCTTCGGTGGCCGAGATGTCGATCACGAGCCGCCCCGCCGACGCCGCGCACGCCATCAAGATCGACGCGAACACCGGCACGCTCTCGCCGGCCGCGGGCGGCCAGGGCACGACCATCGAAGTGCGCGAGCTGTACTTCAACACGCCCGCGCGCCGCAAGTTTCTGAAGAGCGAGCAGACGGAACTCGGGCATTGCCTCGAGATGATCCGCCGCAGCGCGCTCGCGCGGCCCGACGTCGCGATCTCGGTCCTGCACAACGGCCGCGCCGTCGAGCACTGGAACGCGAGCGATCCGGCCACGCGCGTCTCGAAGATTCTCGGCGAAACGTTCGCCACCGCGCACCTGCCGCTCGACGAGCGCGCCGGGCCGCTCGCCGTGTACGGCTGCGCCGGCCTGCCCACCGCGAGCCGCAACCGCGCCGACCAGCAGTACTTCTTCGTCAACGGCCGCTACGTGCGCGACAAGCTGCTCACGCATGCCGTGCGCGCCGCGTACGAAGACGTGCTGCATGGCGACCGCTATCCGTCGTATGTGCTGTTCCTCGACCTGCCGCCCGAGGCCGTCGACGTGAACGTGCATCCGTCGAAAATCGAAGTGCGGTTTCGCGACTCGCGCTCGATCCACCAGTTCGTGTTTCATGCCGTGCAGCGCGCGCTCGCGCGGCAGGCCGGCGCGTCGCCCGAAACCACCTCGGGTGGCCATGCCGCGCTGATCGAGCCGCGGCCCGCGCCGGGCGCGGGGGTGCTGGGTGCGTCGGCGGGACTCGCTTCGGGCACGGCGCCCGGCTCGACCGGCCTGGGCGGCTCGGGCGGATTCGGCACCGCGCGCGTGGCCAGCAGCTTCGGCGGCGCAGGGGGGGGCTCAAGCAGCGGCTCCGGTTTCAAGACCGGCGGCGGCTCCGGCAACACCTGGCTGCGCCAATCGCGCATGACCCAGGGCTCGCTGCCCGTCGCACAGCCGCTCGCGCTCTACGACGCCCTCTTCGGCCGCAAGGACGTGGGCGCCGGCACGCCGCAAGGCTCGACGCTGCTGCAGGCGGAAGACAGCGCAGCCGATTCCGCGCCGCGCGCGGCACTGCCCGCCTTCGACGCGAACGACGACCATCCGCTCGGTTTCGCGCTCGGCCAGGTCCACGGCATCTATGTGCTCGCGCAAAACACGCGCGGTCTCGTGATCGTCGACATGCATGCCGCGCACGAACGCATCCTCTACGAGCAGTTCAAGCAGGCGCTCGCCGAACGCTCGCTGGCCGTGCAGCCGCTTCTGATCCCGCTTTCGATGGTCGCCGATCCCGTGGAAACGGGCACCGTCGAGGAAGAAAAGGCGACGCTGGAGGCGCTGGGCTTCGACCTCGCCGTGCTCTCGCCCACCTCGATTGCGATCCGCGCCGTGCCGGCGCTGCTCAAGGACGCCGACCTGCCCGCGCTCGCACGCGCGGTGCTCGCGGATCTGCATGCCTATGGCGGCTCGCGCGTGCTGACCGAGCGCCAGCACGAGATGCTGGGCACCCTCGCCTGCCACCACGCGGTGCGCGCGAACCGGCGCCTCACGCTCGACGAAATGAACGCGCTCCTGCGCCAGATGGAAGCCACCGAACGCGCCGACCAGTGCAACCACGGCCGCCCCACCTGGTACCAGCTGACGCTCGGCGATCTCGATCGCCTGTTCATGCGCGGTCAATGAGCGGCACCCCTCAATCGGACACCGGCGCCGACAGCCACGCCCGCGAAAGCGCGCTGCCGGTTGCCTGCCTGCTCGGCCCCACGGCCTCGGGCAAGACGGCCGCCGCGCTCGCCTATGCAGCCCGCTCCGCCGCGCGCGGGCGCGAGGTCGAGATCGTCAGCATCGATTCGGCGCTCGTCTATCGCGACATGGATATCGGCACGGCGAAACCGTCGGCCGAAGAGCGCGCGGCGGCAGTTCATCACCTGATCGATATCGTCGATCCCGCCGACGCCTACTCTGCCGCGAGCTTCCGCGCCGACGCGCTGCGCGTGACGGGCGAGATCGTCGCGCGCGGGAACGTGCCGCTGCTGGTGGGCGGCACGATGCTCTACTATCGTGCGCTCACACAAGGCCTGAACGACCTGCCCACCGCCGACCCCGAGGTTCGCGCGGCGCTCGACGCCGACGCCGCCCGCGAAGGCTGGCCGGCCCTGCACGCGCGCCTCGCCGCCGTCGATCCGGCGACGGCGGCACGCCTCGCGCCGAACGACTCGCAGCGCATCCAGCGCGCGCTCGAAATCTTCATGCTGACGGGCCAGCCGATGTCGGCACTGCTGGCGGCGCCGGCAGCCCCCACCGACGACGCGGCGCGCTACCGCTTCGTGCCCGTCGCGCTGGAGCCGTCCGATCGCGGCGTGCTGCACGCGCGCATCGCGCAGCGCTTCGACGCGATGCTGGCAGCGGGCCTTGTCGACGAAGTGAAGGCGCTGCGCGCGCGGGGCGACCTGAACGCGAATCTGCCTTCCATGCGCTGCGTGGGTTACCGCCAGGCCTGGGAATACCTCGACGGCCTCACGGATTACGCCACCCTGCGCGACAAGGGCGTTTTCGCCACGCGCCAGCTTTGCAAGCGCCAGCTCACCTGGCTGCGCGCGATGCCGGAGCGCGTCGTCGTCGACTGCTGCGCGGCGGATGCCACCGCGCAGGCGCTGGCGGCAATGGCACGCATCGCCGGCTGATAACGCCGCTCCGCCGCACGCCACATCGCATCGCAGCCCACATCCGGGCCGTCCTTTCCTCAGCTCTTGTGCGCCACAGCAACCGCGCAACCGCCCGCCGAGCACACGCTCGCCGGGCTTGCGCGGGCGCGGACACGCCGCAGCGCGCCACATAAACCCGGCGCGGCCGTCTTGACTTTCCACGGACCCAATACGATCATTCGTTCATTAGAAGAGCAATTGCTCTGTCAAACGAATCGCCGATCCCGGCACATTCCCAGGCGCGCACACGAGGCGCGCAATCCTGCATCCCGGCTTTGTCTGGGCCAGCTTCGCACGGGACCGCAGTAAGGAGACATACATGAACAGCGAACGCAGCGGCGACAACGTCATCCTGCACATCGGTGCCGGCTCGTTTCACCGCGCGCATCAGGCGTGGTACCTGCACCGCGTGAACCTCGCGCGCGCGCCCGGCGAAACGCCGTGGTCGCTCACCGTCGGCAATATCCGCGCCGATATGAATGCGGTGCTCGACGCCCTCGCCGCGCAGCAGGGCGTCTACACGCTGGAGACGGTCACGCCGCAAGGCGAGCGCAGCTACGAGACGATCCGCTCGATCACGCGCGTGCTGCCATGGTCGGCGGATCTGGCCGGCCTTGTCGAAGCGGGCGCCGATCCGGCCTGCAAGATCATCTCGTTCACCGTGACCGAAGGCGGCTACTACCTCGACGAGCACGACCGCCTCGACACCGCGAACCCCGACCTCGCCGCCGACCTGAACGGCACACGCACGACGATCTACGGCGCCCTCGCGGCCATTCTCGAAGCGCGCCGCGCGCGCAACGGCGGCCCCGTCACGCTGCAGACCTGCGACAACCTGCGCAGCAACGGCAAGCGCTTTCACGCCGGCATGCGCGAATTCCTCGCGCTGCGCGGCGCGACCGAACTGCTCGCCTGGTTCGATGCGAACACGGCCTGCCCCGACTCGATGGTGGATCGCATCACGCCGCGCCCCACGCCCGACGTGCGCGAGCGCGTGAAGGCGGCAACCGGCTTCGACGACGCCTGCCCCGTGATGGGCGAATCGTTCATCCAGTGGGTGATCGAGGATCACTTCTGCGCGGGACGTCCGGCATGGGAGCGCGCGGGCGCGGAGCTCGTGGAATCGGTGATGCCCTATGAGGAAGCCAAGATCCGCATCCTCAACGCCACGCACAGCTGCATTGCGTGGGCGGGCACGCTGATCGGCCTCGACTACATCCACGAAGGCACGAACGACGCGGACATCCGCGCCTTCGCCCACGAATACGTGAGCGAGGACGTGATCCCGTGCCTCACGCCGAGCCCGCTCGATCTCGCGAAGTATCGCGACGTGGTGCTCGATCGCTTCAGCAATCCGTATATCCAGGACACGAACCAGCGCGTGGCCGCCGACGGCTTTTCGAAGATCCCCGGCTTTATCGCGCCGACGCTCGCCCAGCGCATCGCGGCGGGCGCGACACCCGCCGCCACGGCCATGCTGCCCGCGCTCTTCCTGCGCTTTCTCCAGCGCTGGCACGAGGGCACACTGCCGTACCGCTACCAGGACGGCGTGATGGACGAAGCCGCGACGCACCGCCTGTTCGAAGCCGACGACCCGCTCGCGGTGTTCTGCGCCGACAAGCTGCTGTGGGGCAAACTCGCCGGCACGCCTGCGCTCGGCGGCGCGGTGCGCGACGCCCTCGGGCGCGTCGACGGCTGGCTTGCGGCACGCGGCTTTGCAGTGGCGTAGAGCCGTAAGCGTCGAAGAGGCGATGGCACGGCCATCGCCTCGATATCGGCTCGATACCGGCTGGCAATCGGGGCGCCACGCATGGCGCCGCGGCGCCCGCGCGGCTAAAGTAGCGCATCCCTCTCCACGACATCACGCGCGCCCATGTATCTCGGCATCGACCTCGGCACCTCCGAAGTAAAAGTTCTGCTGCTTTCGCCCGATGGCCGCGTAATCGGCGCCGCCGGCTCGCCCTTCACCGTCTCGCGCCCCCACGCGCGCTGGGCCGAGCAGAACCCCGCCGACTGGTGGGACGGCACGCGCCGCGCGCTCGCCGCGCTGCGCGAGAAGCACCCCGCCGACTTCGCGCAGGTGCGCGGCATCGGCCTCTCGGGGCAGATGCATGGCGCCGTGCTGCTCGATGAGCACGACAACGTGCTGCGCTCCGCGATTCTCTGGAACGACATGCGCGCCGTGGACGAATGCGCCGAGCTGACGGCGCGTGCGCCGCAGTTGCATCGCATTGCGGGCAATCTGGCCATGCCGGGCTTCACCGCGCCGAAGCTGCTCTGGGTCGCGCGCCACGAACCGCAGATCTTCCGTGAAACGGCCTGCGTGTTGCTGCCGAAGGATTATCTGCGCCTGCGCCTCACGGGCGGCAAGGTGTCCGATCCGTCCGATGCGGCCGGCACGCTCTGGCTCGACGTCGCGAAACGCGACTGGTCCGACGCGCTTCTCGACGCCTGCAACATGACGCGCGCGCAGATGCCCGCGCTCGCCGAGGGCAGCGCGCCCTCGGGCACGCTGCTGCCCTCGGTGGCGCGCGAATTCGGCCTGCGCGACGACGTGATCGTCGCGGCGGGCGGCGGCGACAACGCCACCAGCGCGATCGGCATCGGCGCGACGCAGCCCGGCGACGGCTTCGTTTCGCTCGGCACCTCGGGGGTGCTGTGCGTGGTGGGCGACCGCTTCCGGCCGAATCCCGCATCGGCCGTGCACGCGTTCTGCCACGCGATTCCCGACCGCTGGCACCAGATGAGCGTCGTGCTTTCGGCCGCGAGCTGTCTGCGCTGGGTCTGCAAGCTGACCGGCACGGACGAGCCCACGCTGCTTCCCGAAGTCGAAAAGCTCTCGCCTGCCACGCTCGGCGAGGCGCCGCTCTTTCTGCCCTATCTCTCGGGCGAGCGCACGCCGCACAACGACCCCTATGCGCAGGGCGTGTTCTTCGGCATGACGCACGCGACCGATCGCGCGCTGCTGGGCTACGCGGTGCTCGAAGGCGTGACCCTCGCGCTCACCGACGGCCTCGACGCGCTCGCGGCGGCGGGCACCGAGGTGGGTGCCCTTTCGATGCTCGGCGGCGGCGCGCGCAGCGCATACTGGGCCCAGCTCGTAGCCGACGCGTTCGACACGCCCACGCGCCAGCACGGCGGCGGCGAAACGGGCGCGGCGCTCGGCGCGGCGCGGCTTGGGTGGCTCGCGGCCGGCGGCAGCCCGGACGAAGTGCTGACCAAGCCGCCCGTGGTCGCCGAATACACGCCGAATGCGGCGCGGCACGCGGCGCTGCGCGAGCGGCTGGAGTCCTACCGCGCGCTCTATCGCCACGTGCGGCCGCTGTTCGAGCGCTCGCGCGAGCGGCTCGCCTGAGCCCGGCCCTTGCGGTCCCGACCCTGGCGGAATTCGCCCGCCTGCACCGACGCCTGAGAACACCGTGCCCAAGTCCACAGAAAAACTCGATCTCGCTACCCGCGCCGCGTGGCTCTACTACGTGGCCGGCAACACGCAGAATGAAATCGCGGAAAAGCTGCAGGTCTCGCGCCCCGTGGCGCAGCGCCTCGTGGCGTTTGCCGTCGAGAAGAACCTGATTCGCGTGCGCGTCGATCACCAGCTTGCCGACTGTCTCGCGCTCGCGGACCGGCTGTCTAAACGCTATGGCCTCTCGGTCTGCGAGATCGTGCCCATCGACAACGACACGCCCGAGGAAATCGACCGCAAGCTCGCCGTGGCCGGCGCGCAGGTGATGGAACGCTACCTGAACGAAGAACGGCCGATGGTGGTGGCGGTGAGCAGCGGCCGCACGCTCAAGGCCGCCGTCGACCAGATCGCGCAGCTCGAGCGGCCGCAGCACCGGCTCGTCTCGATGGTGGGCGCAATTGCTCAGGATGGCTCATCGAACCGCTACGACGTCGCGCTCCATATCTCCGAGAAGACCGGCGGCAAGCACTTCCTGCTGCCCGCGCCGCTCATCGCCGACAACGAAGCCGAGCGCGCGCAATGGTGCAATCACCGTCTCTACCGCATCGTCGAATCGCTTTCGCGTGAAGCCGATGTCGCGTTCGTGGGGATCGGCAATATCGGCGAGCACTGCCCGCTGCACGAGGACGGCTTCATCACGGCCAGCGAAGTGCGGGAGCTGATGCGGCTGGGCTCCGTGGCGGAAATGCTAGGACTACCGATCAATGCCTCGGGCAAACGCGTCGATTCGGCAACGGGGCGGCGCGTGACGAGCCTGCATCTCGACTCGCCGCCGAAGCGCCCGACCATCGGCTTCGCAGGCGGCGAGCGCAAGCGCGAGGCCGTCATCGCCGCGCTCAAGGGCGGCTGGCTCTCGGGGCTCGTGACCGACGAGGCGTGTGCGCGCGCGGCGCTGGAGGCCTGACGCTCACAGCGAAAAAACGCCCGCGCGCAGCGGGCGAAGAAGAGCAACCACAGTCAAACACGGTACGGCGCCGCCTGCGAAGCGGCGCCCGAATCCCCTACCCCGAACCTGAGGCTCAGGCCGCCAGTTCCTGCGCGAAGCGGCGCTCGAACGCCTGGCCGTTCGCGTCGAACAGATGGCAGTGGTCGGGCGTCGCGCCCAGCTTCATCACTTCGCCGCGTTCGTGCCGCTCCAGCGGCGGAATGCGCGCGATCAGCCCGTCCGGCGCCACCGGCGACTCCGCATAGAGGTAGGCCGCGTCGCCCAGCGATTCGACCGTCATCGCCTTCGCGCTCACGCCATAGTCGCCCGTGCCCACATGCAGATGCTCGGGGCGAATGCCCACCGTCACCTTGTCGCCCTCGCGCGCACCGCGCGCTTCCACGGCCACCTTTTGCGTCTCGCCGGTCTCGTAGCGCACCACGATGCCGTCGCTCGCCACCTGCTGCACGACGCCGTCGAGGAAGTTCATCTTCGGCGAGCCGATGAAGCCCGCCACGAAGCGGTTGGCCGGCGCATGATACAAACGGTTCGGACTGCCGACCTGCTCCACGTTGCCTGCCGAGAGCACGACGATCTTGTCCGCCAGCGTCATCGCCTCGACCTGGTCGTGCGTCACGTAGATCATCGTCGTCTTCAGCTCGTCGTGCAGGCGCGCGAATTCCAGGCGCATTTTCACGCGCAGCGCGGCGTCGAGGTTCGAGAGCGGCTCGTCGAACAGGAACACCTTCGGCTTGCGCGTGATCGCGCGCCCAATCGCCACGCGCTGCCGCTGGCCGCCCGAGAGCTGCTTGGGCTTGCGGTCGAGCAGGTGGTCGATATGCAGGATCTTCGCGGCGTTCTTCACGGCCGCGTCGATCTCGGGCTTCTTCGCACCCGCGAGCTTGAGGCCAAACGCCATGTTGTCGTAGAGCGTCATGTGCGGATAGAGCGCATACGACTGGAACACCATCGCAATGCCGCGCTTGGCGGGCGGCACGTCGTTCATGCGCGTGCCGTCGATCGTGAGGTCGCCGGCGCTGATGTCTTCCAGACCCGCGATCATCCGCATGAGCGTAGTCTTGCCGCAGCCGCTCGGGCCGACGAACACGACGAATTCGCCGTCGCCAATGTCGAGGTTCACGTCGCGCAGCACTTCGGTCTCGTCGTAGCGCTTCAGCACGTTTCGCAGGATCACGCTTGCCATGATGTGTCTCCGTTCATCGCTTCATTGAGGCGGCGCCTCGCGGCGCACACCCACTGCAGTTCTTTACCGCTCACTCGGGCCGCGCGCCGCTCAATGCGCCGCGGCCTGCGCCTTTTTCATCCAGGACGCCACCCGCGCGGGCAGCGTGCTCATGTCGTCGAAAATTTCGCCCGCGCCGGCCTCGCGCAGTTCGAGCGCGTGGGTCTCGCCCACGTGCGTGCCGCCGACGAAACCCAGCACCGTCATGCCGGCCGCGCGCGCCGCGCTCACGCCCGCCACGCTGTCCTCGACGACGAGGCACGCCGAGGGCGCCATGCCGAGGCCGTGCGCGGCCGCGAGATAGACGTCGGGGGCGGGCTTGGGCTTCGCGACCTGGTCGGCGCAGTACACGCGCTCGCCGAAGAAGGGGTCGAGCCCGTTGCGCAGCAGCACCGCGCGCACCACGGCCGTGTAGCTGTTGCTCGCACAGGCCTTGACGAGCGGCACCGCGGCCAGCGCCGCGGCCACGCCGGGAAAGAGCGGCGCCTCCTGGGCCTCGCGCTCGGCCACCGCGCCAATTGCCGCGACGTCGGCCGCCGTGAGCGTGCGCCCGAACGCTTCACAGACGCCGGATAGCACGCGCTCGATGCGCTGGCCGAGCAGGGGCATCAGGACCGGCGCGACGTTGGTGCCGGGCCAGCGCGCTTCGAGCTCGCGCACGAGCACGTGCGCGGCCACGGCTTCGCTGTCGATCAGCACACCGTCGCAATCGCAGATCAGGGCGGCAAACGTCATTTGACGGCCCCGAACGTCAGCCCGCGCACGAGCTGCTTCTGCGAGAGCCAGCCGACGATCAGCACCGGCGCCACCGCCAGCAGCGACGCCGCCGAAAGCTTCGCCCAGAACAGTCCCTCGGGGCTCGAGTACGACGCGATGAACACCGTGAGCGGCGCCGCGTTCGAGCTCGACAGGTTGATGCTCCAGAACGCTTCGTTCCACGAAAGGATCACGAGCAGGAGCGCCGTGGACGCGAGGCCCGGCACCGCCATCGGCATCAGCAGATAGACGATCTCCTGCCACGTGGCCGCGCCGTCCATGCGCCCCGCTTCGAGAATGTCACGCGGAATTTCGTTGAAGTAGGTGTACGCCATCCACACGGCAATCGGCAGATTGATCAGCGAATAGACGATGACGAGACCGCTCACCGTGTCGAGCAGTCCGCTGTTCTTCCACAGCAGATAGATCGGCACGAGCACGCCCACGGAAGGCATCATCTTCGTCGAGAGCATCCACAGCAGGACCTGCTGGGTGCGCCGCGTGGGGAAGAACGCCATTGAGTAGGCGGCGGGCACGGCGAGGATCAGGCAGACGATCGTCACGCCCGCCGAGATCAGCACCGAATTCCACGCGAACGCGAAGTAGTTGCTGCGCGCGAATACCTCGCGGAAGCTGTCGAGCGTCGGCATGAAAAAGAGCGACGGCACGTAGGCCTGCTGCTCGGTCTTGAATGCCGTGATGGTCATCCAGAAGATCGGGAAGAACAGCGCGAGCGCGATGATCCACGCCAGCACGCCGGGCAGCACGCGGCCGATGAACTGCAGCGGCGACGAGCGGTTGACGGCATGCGGCGATTCGGGTGCATGAGATGCGGCAAGCTGGCTCATTTTTCGTACTCCCCTTTGAGGTTGCGCGCGAGCATGCGCACGAGGAAGAACGACACGATGTTCGCGAGCACCACGGCAAGGATGCCGCCGGCGGACGCGATGCCCACGTCGAACTGCTGCAGGCCCATCGAGTAGATCAGGTAAGTGAGGTTGGTGGTCGCGTTGCCGGGACCGCCGCCCGTTGTCGTGTAGATCTCGGCGAAGATCGACAGCAGGAAGATCGTCTCCATCATCACGACCACGGCGATCGCGCGGCGCAGGTGCGGCAGCGTGATGTAGAAAAACAGGGAGATCGCGCCGGCGCCGTCGATCTTCGCGGCTTCCTTCTGCTCCTGGTCGAGCGACTGGATCGCCGTGAACAGGATCAGGAATGCGAACGGCAGCCACTGCCACGCGACGATCATGATGACCGCCGTGAGCGGATAGACGGCGAACCAGTCGATCGGCGTGAGGCCTACGGCTCGCATCGCGAGGGCCACGAGCCCGTACACCGGGTGCAGGATCATGTTCTTCCAGATCAGCGCGGAAACCGTGGGCATCACGAAGAACGGCGCGATGGCGAAGAGGCGCGCCACGCCCTGGCCGTAGAACTTGCGGTCGAACAGCACGGCCATCAGCACGCCGCCCACCACCGTGATCACCAGCACCGCGATGATCAATTCGAGCGTATGGACGATGGATGGCAGGAACGACGGATCGGTCGCGAGAAACTTGTAGTTGTCGAGGCCTGCAAAGCCCTTGAGATCGGGGTTGAGCAGGTTGTAACGCGTGAACGAGTACCAGATGGTCATCGCGAGCGGAATCGTCATCCAGAGCAGCAGCACGGCAATGGAGGGCGATACGAGCCAGCGCGAGGCAGACTTGCGGGACTCGGTCTGCTGGGGCTGGGGACTACGGGCTCGATGGAGGACTGGCATGGGGAGATGGAGATGACGCATGATCGTGACCACCCTTTCTGCTTTGCGCGCCGCGCGGGGAGCGCGGCGCCGCTTCGTGACGCGGGCCGCGCCGCCCGGGTGAGCGGGGCGGGCGGCGCGGCAGGCGCGTCGGAGTTACTTCAACTCAACTTCGGCTTGCTTTTTGCTTACTTCTGATACCCGGCCTGCATGACGGCACGGTCGGCCGCCGCGTTGCCGGCAGCGAGCGCCTGATCGACGCTCATCTGTCCTGCCAGCGCGCCGGAAATGCTCTGACCCACCACGGTGCCGAACGACTGGAACTCAGGAATCCCGACGAACTGCACACCCGTATACGGAACGGGCTTCGCCGTCGGATGGTTCGGGTCGGCGGTCGTGATCGCCTTCAGCACGAAGTCGGAGAACGGCGCCGCGGCCTTGTACTCGGGACGCTGATAGGTCGAGGTACGCGTGCCCGACGGCACCGAGGCCCAGCCCTCGTCCTTCGCGACCATTTCGATGTACTCCTTCGAAGTCGCCCATTCGATGAACTTCTTCGCGGCGTCCTGCGACTTCGACGACTTCGGCACCGCCAGCGCCCACGACCACAGCCAGTGCGAGCCGTTCGGCGTGACTTCGGTCGGCGCGGCCGCGAAGCCGATCTTGTCGGCCACCTGCGACTGCTGCTTGTTATAGAGGATGCCCGCGGCCACCGTGGCGTCGATCCACATCGCGCACTTGCCCGAGGACATCAGCGTCAGGTTCTCGTTGAAGCCGTTCGAGCTCGCTCCCGGGGGGCCGTCGTTCTTCAGCAGATCCACATAGAAGCCCACCGCCTTCTTCCATTCAGGCGTGGTCAGCTGCGCATGCCACTTCTCGTCGAACCAGCGGCCGCCGAACGTATTGACCACCGTGGTCACATACGCCATGTTCTCGCCCCAGCCGGCCTTGCCGCGCAGGCAGATGCCGTAGGTGCCGTTCGCCTTGTCGGTCAGCTTGTCGGCGAACTGCTTGATCTGGTCGTAGGTCGGCTGCTCGGGCATCGTGAGGCCCTTCGCCGCGAACAGGTCCTTGCGGTAATACGTCATCGAGCTTTCGACGTAGAACGGCAGCGCATAAAGCGTGCCGTTGTACGAGAGGCCGTCGCGCGCGGTCTTCACGACGTCGTCCAGGTCGTAGCTCGCCGGCAGGTTCGTCATCGGCACGATCCAGCCGCGCTTGCCCCACTGCGGCGCCTCGTAGGTGCCGATCATCATCACGTCGAACTGGCCGCTATTGGTCGTAATGTCCGTAGTGGCGCGCTGGCGCAGCACGTTCTCTTCCAGGATCACCCAGTTCAGCTTGATGCCCGGATTGGCCTTTTCGAAGGCCGGCGAGAGCTTCTTCAGCTCGATCATGTCCGGGTTGTTCAACATCGCGATCGTCACGGTCTGCGCGTGAACGGCGCTTGCGCCCGCGGCGGCAATAGCGCCCGCGCCGAGCATGCGCAACGCGGTCCTGAAGGCTGGTTTCATGGCTTGTCTCCTGTTCGTTACGTTCTTGATCAAGTTATAGAGTGCTGCAGCGGAAAAAGCGGCCTGGGTGTTCAACTCATCCAGTTGCCGCCGTCGACGTTGAGCGTCTGCGCGGTGATGTAGTCGGCATCCGCCGACGCGAGAAAGAGCGCCGCGCCGGTGAGATCGTCCGGCAACCCCATGCGGCCGAGCGGCACCGCTTCGCCCACGAGGCGCTTCTTCTCGCCGAGCGGACGGTTTTCATAGCGCGCGAAGAGTGCATCGACCTGTTCCCACATCGGCGTGTCCACGACGCCCGGCGCGATGCCGTTCACGTTGATGCGATGCGGCGCGAGCGCGAGCGCCGCCGACTGCGTGTAGCTCAGCACGGCCGCCTTGGTCGCGCAGTAGTGCGAAACGAGCGCCTCGCCGCGGCGACCCGCCTGCGACGACATATTGACGATCTTGCCGCCGTGCCCCTGCTCCACCATACGGCGGGCGACGGCCTGCATCAGGAAGAACATGCCCTTCACGTTGACGGCGAAGAGGCGGTCGTAGACATCCCAGGATTCGTCGAGCAGCGGGCGCATGTCGAAGAGCGCCGCGTTGTTGAAGAGAATGTCGATGCGGCCAAAACGCGTCACCGCCCCGGACACGACGCGCTCGATGTCCTCGCGGCGCGTGATGTCGGCGCTGAGCGCGTGCACGCGCTCCGGGTGTTCGGCGGCGAGCTGCGGCGCGATGGCGTTGGCGGCCTTCACGTCGACGAGCACACAGCGCGCGCCCTCCTCCAGATAGCGGCGCGCGACGGCTTCGCCTATCCCGCTCGCCGCGCCGGTCAGCACGGCCACCTTGTCCTGCAAACGTCCTGCCGCCGAATTCGCGGTGTGTGCCACAGGGTTGTCTCCCTATCGTTCTGGCGGCGCTTGCCTGCCGCCGCTCGGGCGCCGCCATGTGAGCGAACGCCCAACGTGTGAGCATTTGCTCGGTTGGTGATCGAATGATCGGACACGCGGGAAGGCATGTCAAGGCGGACAAACGCGATTTAACGAGATTTCGATGGTGCAGCGCGCAAGCTGCGCTACGGCGCGGGTTCAGCCAGGGTATGAGCGGCGGCGGCCCCGGCTCGCCAGCAATTGCGATACGTTATATCATTGCGCCTTCGTAGCTCGACCACGCCGGGGCCGCCGTGCCCGGGCGCCATCGCAGTGCATCCGTCGTTCCTTACTCCACCGAGGACAGAACCATGATCCCGCTGAACCCGGCGCGCGCGCTTGCCGCCCGCCGTCTCGCACCAACGCCCGTGCGCACCGCCGCCCGCCGCGCTGCCACAACCGCCGCCACGCTGGCGGCAACGCTGACTGCGGCGCTGGGCTTCGCCCACGCCGCCTGCGCGGCCGAAAGCGCCATCCCCGTGGTCGCCGCCGAGAACTTCTACGGCGACGTGATCAAGCAGATCGGCGGCGCGCACGTGGACGTCACGAGCATCATGAGCAACCCGGACCAGGACCCGCACCTCTTCGAGGCGAGCCCGAAAACGGCCCGCGCGCTGCAGCACGCGCGCATCGTGGTCTACAACGGCGCCGACTACGACCCGTGGATGACGAAGCTGCTCGGCGCCACGCAAGGCGGCCAACGCGTGACGATCGTCGCGGCGGATCTCGTCGGCAAGAAGGCCGGCGACAACCCGCACCTCTGGTACGACCCGCAGACCATGCCGGCCGTGGCGCGCGCGGTGAGCGCGGCGCTCGACGCGGCAGACCCCGCGAACAAGAGCGTGTACGATGCGAACCTGGCTACGTTCCTCGACTCGCTCAAGCCGCTGGACGCCAAGGTCGCCGCGCTGCGCGCGCGCTACCAGGGCCAGCCGGTGACGGCGACGGAACCCGTGTTCGGTTATATGTCGGATGCGATCGGGCTCGCGATGCGCAACATGAGCTTCCAGATGGCGACGATGAACGATACGGAAGCCAGCGCCTCCGATATCGCGGCCTTCGAGCGCGACCTGCGCGAGCGGCGCGTGCGCGTGCTGATCTATAACAGCCAGGCGACCGAAGCGCTGACGCGCCGCATGCTGGCGCTGGCGAAGCAGTCGAAGGTGCCGTCGATGAGCGTCACCGAAACCGAACCGCCGGGAACGACGTTCCAGAAGTGGATGCTCACGCAGCTCGATGCGCTCGACCATGCGCTCGCGGCTTCGGCGCACTCCTGAATCAGATCAGGCAAGGAAGCAGGTAGCAAGGAATGACCCGATGACGATGGCAGGCCCTTCGCCCCATAACGCTGGGGCGCCGCGCGGCGCCCCAGGACTGCGGCGCCCGCACGAGACGCCGGTGCTCACGCTCGCGGGCGTGACGCTCGAACTCGGCGGGCGCACCATCCTGCGCGACGCCAACTTCGCCATCAACCCGGGCGAATTCATCGGCGTGCTCGGGCCGAACGGCGCGGGCAAGACCACGCTGATGCGCGCGATCCTCGGCCTCGTGCCGGCCGCGGGCGGCGCGATCCGCGTGCTCGGCGAGACGGTGGCGCGCGGCAACGCCTCGATCGGCTATATGCCGCAGACGCGCAGCGCGCTCGCGAGCCGCCGCGTGCGCGGGCGCGATTTCGTCGCGATGGCCGCCGACGGCCACCGCTGGGGCCTGCCGCACACCGACGCGGCCACGCGCGCCGACGTCGCGCGCGTGCTCGAACTGGTCGGCGCGACCCAGCTCGCCAATCGCCCGCTCTCCGAGCTTTCGGGCGGCGAGCGGCAGCGCCTGCTGCTCGCGCAGTGCCTGCTGGGCGACCCGAAGCTGCTGCTGCTCGACGAGCCGCTCATCAGCCTCGATCCCAATCATCAGCGCGGCGTGGTCGAGCTCGTGCGCAGCGTGCAGCGCGAACTCGGCATCGCGGTGCTGTTCTCCGCGCACGAGCTCAATCCGCTCCTCAACGCGCTCGATCGCGTGCTGTATCTCGGCAATGGCGTCGCGGCGCTCGGCAGCGTGGACGAAGTCATCACCGGGCCGGTGTTATCGCGGCTCTATGGCTCGCCTATCGAAGTCATGCGCATGAAGGGGCGCATCTTCGTGATGTCGGGCGATGTCGAGGTCGAAAAGCACGACCACGAACACGAGCACGATCACGCGCACGGCGGCAGCCACGGTCACGCGCACGAAGAAGACCCTAACCACGGCGGCAGCGCACACGGCCACACGCACGATGCTTGAATACGATTTCATGGTGAACGCCTTCGCGGCGTCGGGCATCGTCGCGGTGCTTGCGGGCGTGGTGGGCTATTTCCTCGTGCTGCGCGGACAAACCTTCGCGGGCCATGCGCTCTCGCACGTCGGCTTCACGGGCGCGACGGGCGCCGTGCTGCTTGGCGTCTCGCCGATGTGGGGCATGGTGGGCTTTACGCTCGCAGCCGGCATTTCGATGGGCGCGCTCGGCGAAAAGCTCGCGGGCCGCGATGTCGCCATCGGCGTGATCCTGTCGCTCGCGCTGGGCTTCGGGCTGCTCTTCCTGCACTTCTTCACGGCTTACGCCACCCAGGTCACCTCGCTGCTGTTCGGCAACGTGCTCGGCGTGAACCGCGACACGCTCGGCGCGCTGGCTTTGCTTGCCGCCGCGAGCCTCGTCGCGCTCGGCGCGATCATGCGGCCGCTGCTGTTCGCCTCGCTGCAGCCCGAACTGGCCGAGGCCAAGGGCGTGTCGCTGCGGCTCGTCTCGGTCCTCTTTCTCGCGATCGCGGCGCTGGCCGTGGCCGCGTGCACGCAGATCGTCGGCGTGCTGCTCGTCTTCACGCTGATGGTCGGGCCGGCGGCCGCCGCGCAGAACCTCACGACGCGCCTCTCCACCGGCCTCGTGCTCGCCGCCGCCCTCGCGCTCGTGCAGGCGTGGCTGGGCGTGACGCTCGCGTTCTACACCGACTGGCCCACCAGCTTCTGGATCACGGCGCTCGCAGCGCTCGTTTATGGCTTGAGCCTGATCGGGCGGCGCTGAGCCCCCAAACCTGTTGCGATAAAAACGCGGCGTTGCACCGCAAGGTGCAGCGCCGCTTTGCTTTCGGCCTCTTTCGGCCCGAGACCAGCGCCGCGAAACAAACTGTTACTTTTCATCCGAAAAGGGGCGCGACCAGACCGCTACGCTGCCGACGTTCAAATAACAGTTGCGGGGCCCATTGCGTCCGAGTGCCTTCACCCTGCGTCACTCGATCACCGAAGCAATTATTACGGATTCCTTATTTATTCGAGGGCGCCCGGAAATCCGGCTGACGCAACCTGGGACCAGGGCCGAACCCACGTCTTGAGCCCCGTTCCGAATCCCTCAATCCAGGATCGAATGCCATGAATACCTTTCTCAAAGCGCTGTCTCTGGCCGGCGCGGTGTGCTGTTCGAGCGCGTACGCCCAGGTGATCGTGGAGCCCGCCGTGCCGGTTGGCCCCCCGGTCGTCGTCGCCCCTCCCCCGGCCGTGGTCGTACCTCCCGGCGTGGCCTACGTCGCGCCGGTAGGCGTCGCGCCCGCGCCCGGCTACCTGTGGCGCTACAACGTGGGCGTGGGCTGGGGATGGTGGCATCCGGGCGTCGGCTGGTGGCATGCCGGCTGGGGTTGGCATCCCGGCTGGCATCCCGGCTGGCATGCAGGCTGGCACGGTCACTACGGATACCGGAGATGGTGAAGTCGAGCCTGCCTCCTGTCGCGCACGCGTTCGTCGAACTGGAATGGGAGAGATAAATGAAACGCAGTTTGAAAGTCTTTGCTCTGTGCCTCGCGCTGAGCACGATCCTTCCGGGATGCGTGGTCGCGCCCGCGCCGGGACCGGGTGCGGTATGGGTCCCGGGGCACTATGGTCCTTATGGCGGCTGGGTTCCCGGCCATTGGCGATGAGCCGGGCCTGACAAAAATGAGAACGCCTTATGTCGTCTTCTTTTTGCTACTGGCGGCCTGTCTCCTTGCGAGCGCACTCAAGCTCGCGAGTTGCACCGACAGGGCCGATGAGCCGAGCGCAGTTCACTGCGCCAGCGGAAACCATGACCGTGTGCGGCCATAGAAATCGATAAAACGCGCATAACGCCGTGCCAGCCCGGTATCCCCGGTTGGCGAGGCCACGCGTGTCGCCGCAGGGGCGAGCGCCGCAAGGTCGGCCTCGCTCCAGTGTCCGCATGCGAGGCCGACCAGCATCGCCGCGCCGCGCGCGGCGGCGTTCGGGCAATCGATGGCGTCGAGTTCGACGTCGAGCACATCGGCAAGCAGTTGCCGCCAGCGCGCATCGACCGAGCCGCCGCCCGCGAGCTTCAGCTTCACGGTCGATACCGAGGAAGCACGCGTGCGGATGACTCATGGGGAAAAGATGTATCGGAGAGACCGGAAAGCGACCATGATAGCGGTGTCATGAGCGGCATCGCGCGACACCCCGAAACGACGCGAAAATCGGCCATTCGCGGGTTAACCCGACGAGCCGCGATGCACTGCAAAATCGCTCATATGCAGAAAGCGGAATAGGCTTCATAACGCTGCAACCATATCCGGCAGCGACCGGACCGCGCCCCGCCGAAACTTCGCAGCGGCACTTTTTCGGTAACGGCCCATATGCCGGCCTGGCGCCGAAACCCCGGCCGGGCCGGCCTGACGCCTGAAACAGCGGGTTTTTCGCGTTTGCGCGCAGCCCGGCGTCCGGCGCCGCGCCCACCCGCGGAACAGTCCATACGCCCCGCGCGCGCCGACATGAGGGTCATCCCGCATACTGAACACGCCACAGGCATATCACCCCCGGAAAGCAGGGAATAGTCTCCAGTGGTCTTGTTGGGGCTTGTCGTTCCGCATACCTTGGAGGCCATATTCCAAACCAGAGTAATGGAGAGAGACACATGCACCCCAAGGGTAACGAAAGGGCCCAGGTCCACCCGGTCGACGAGCGGTTGCCCACCGGCCAGCTCCTCACCCTCGGCATCCAGCACGTCCTCGTGATGTACGCGGGTGCGGTCGCCGTGCCGCTCATCATCGGCAGCGCACTGTGGCTGCCCAAGGACCAGATCGCCTTCCTCATCAGCGCCGACCTGTTCGCCTGCGGCATCGCCACACTGATCCAGACGCTCGGCCTCTGGATCTTCGGCATTCGCCTGCCCGTCATCATGGGCTGCACGTTCGCCTCGGTCGGCCCGATGATCGCGATCGGCACCGATCCCTCGCTCGGCATCCTCGACATCTTCGGGTCCACGATCGCGGCGGGCGCGATCGGCATCCTCATCGCGCCGCTGATCGGCAAGCTGCTGCGGTTCTTCCCGACCGTCGTGGTGGGCACCGTGATCACGGTGATCGGCCTGTCACTCATGGAGGTGGGCATCAACTGGGCCGCTGGTGGTGTCGGCAACCCCGACTACGGTAACCCCGTCTACCTCGGCCTCTCGCTGCTCGTGCTGATGCTGATCCTGCTCATCAACAAGTTCGGGCGCGGCTTCATCTCGAACATTTCGGTGCTGCTCGGCATCGTCGCGGGTTTCGTCATCGCACTCGTGCTCGGCCGCGTCAACCTCGACGGCGTGGCGAACGCGCACTGGGTCGGCTTTCCGATGCCATTCCACTTCGGCCTGCCGGTCTTCCACGTGCTGCCCATCGCGACGATGGTGATCGTGATGTTCGTCACCTTCATCGAATCCACCGGCATGTTTCTCGCCGTGGGCGACATGGTCGATCGTCCCGTCGATCAGCAGACGCTCGTGCGCGGCCTGCGCGTGGACGGCCTCGGTACGATGATCGGCGGCATCTTCAACTCGTTCCCGCACACCTCGTTCTCGCAGAACGTCGGCCTGATCGGCATTACGGGTGTGAAGAGCCGCTTCGTATGCGCGACCGGCGGCCTGATCCTCGTGCTGCTCGGTCTCTTCCCGAAGATGGCGCAGATGGTTGCCTCGGTGCCGGCCTTCGTGCTGGGCGGCGCGGGCATCGTGATGTTCGGCATGGTGGCGGCGAACGGCATCAAGGCGCTCGGCCGCGTGGACTTCGTGAAGAACCAGCACAACCTCTTCATCGTCGCCGTGAGCGTGGGCTTCGGCCTCGTGCCGGTGGTGTCGCCGCACTTCTTCGCGAAGCTGCCGCCCGCCCTCGCCCCGATCCTGCATAGCGGCATTCTGCTGGCCTCGGTTTCGGCCGTGGTCCTCAACCTGATCTTCAACGGCGTGAGGAGCGAAAAGGGTGCCGAGCGCGATATCCGCCGCGCGGGCCACGATCTCGAAAGCCCGAGCGCGCAAGACGACGCGCAAAGCCAGACGCCGGGCCACGACATGCCGCGTTCGGCAGCACATTGAGTTGACGCGAGAGGTGTCGCGGCCCACCGGCCGTGACCTTTTGCTGGTTCGGCGCCACGGGAAACCGTGGCGCTTTTTTTATTTCTGCGTTTTTATTTCATCAGGCTCGCCGCGGACAGCGCAAAAAAAACGCCACGGTCTCCCGTGGCGCTCTCTCCTGAAACTGAAGCATCGCCAGGCGATGCCAGGCACGATCACCCCGCCGTCGCAGCCGATGCCGCCGCCGGCGCGCTCGCCGCACCGTAATCGGCAGATGCGTCGGCCGGGCGCGGCGTCTCGCCAGCATGCTCGATCCAGCCGCCGCCCAGCGCGCGGTACAGATCGACCAGATTGGTCTGGCGCGCCAGCTGCGTCTGGATCAGCGTCTGCTGCGAAGCGTACAGGTTGGTCTGCGCCGTCAGCACCGAAAGATAGCTGTCCACACCGTTCTTGTAACGCAGATCCGAAAGATCCAAGCTCCGCTGGTTGGCGAAGGTGTCGCGCTCGAGCGCCGCGATCTGCTGATCGTAGGTGCCGCGTGCGGCCAGCCCGTCCGCGACCTCGCGGAACGCCGACTGAATCGCCTTCTCGTAGTTCGCGATCTCGATGCGCTTCTGGATGTTCGCGTAGTCCAGGTTCGCCAGATTCTGGCCGCCCGTGAAGATCGGCATCGTGATCTGCGGTGCGAAGGTCCACGCCGCCGTGCCCGCCTTGAAGAGATCGCCGAGAGACAGGCTTTCCGTGCCGAAGGAGCCTGTCAGCGAGATCTGCGGGAAGAACGCCGCGCGCGCCGCGCCGATGTTCGCGTTCGCGGCGAGCAGGGTCTCTTCGGCCTCCATGATGTCCGGGCGCCGCGTAAGCAGGTCGGACGGAAGCCCGGCGGGAATGTCGGTCAGCAGGTTCTGCGAGTTGAGCGGCAGCCCCGGCGGCAGGTCGGCCGGCAGCGGTTCGCCGATCAGCAGCACGAGCGCGTTCTCGGCCTGCGCGCGGGCGCGCAGTTGCGCCTGCAGGTTGGCCTGCGCGGTCTCGACCACGGTCTGCGCCTGGCGCAGATCGAGTTCGGTGCCCGTGCCGTTGTCGAACTGGGCCTTCGTGATGGTGTACTGATCCTGCGCCGTCTTCAGCGTGTTCTGCGTGACCTTCAGCAGCTCGTCATCCGCCAGCATCGTCAGATACTGGTCCGCGACCTGCGAGACGAGCGAGATTTCCGCCGCCTTGCGCGCCTGCGCCGTCGAAAGGTACTGCGCCAGCGCCTGGTCCTTCAGGCTGCGGATACGCCCCCAGAAGTCGATTTCCCAGGACGCCTGCAGGCCCACGTTGTACGTGCTGTACGGGTTTTGCGGGATGAACTGGAAGTCCTTGGGAACGCGTTGGCGATTGTCCGACCCGACGGCATCGATAGTCGGCAGCAGCTGCGCACGCGTGATCCGGTACTGCGCGCGCGCCGCCTCGACGTTCAGCACCGAGACACGCAGGTCGCGGTTGTTCTTCAGCGCGAGATCGACCAGTTGCTGCAGCCGCGGATCGACGAAGAAGTCGCGCCAGCCGATATCGGTGGCGGCCGCGCCGTTGGCGCTGCGGCCGTTCGGCGCGCCGCCCGGCTGCCCCGGCTGCGTCGCATAGACGCCGCCGGCCGGGAAGGTTTGCGTGACCGGCGCTTCGGGCCGGTGATACCACGGCTCCATCGTGCAGCCCGCGAGGACGGCGGCCACCGCGGCGGCCACTGCAATTACGGATAGTTTTTGCATCTCAGTGTCCTTCCTTGCCGGGGCCGTCGTTACCCCCCCGGCCGCCATCGTTCGAGCCGGCATTGCCGCCGCCGTTCTCATCGTCGTGGTCGTGCGCATGGTGCTCTTCATAGTGTTCGAGCGCCGCATCCGGGTCCTCCTTCTCGCCCGCGAACTTCGCACGGATCACGACAAAGAACATCGGGATCATGAAAATCGCGAGGAACGTGGCCGTGATCATGCCGCCGATCACGCCCGTACCGATCGCGTGCTGGCTCGCCGAGCCCGCGCCGTTACTGATCGCGAGCGGCAGCACGCCCAGAATGAACGCCATCGACGTCATCAGGATCGGGCGCAGCCGCAGACGCGAAGCTTCGAGCGCCGCCTCGATCGGCCCCATCTTGCCGTCGGCCTGCAGGTCACGTGCGAACTCCACGATCAGGATCGCGTTCTTCGCCGAAAGACCCACGGTGGTCAGCAGACCCACCTGGAAGAACACGTCGTTTTCCAGACCGCGCAGCGTCACCGCGAGCAGCGCGCCGAGCACGCCGAGCGGCACCACCATGATGACCGCGAACGGGATCGACCAGCTCTCATACAGCGCCGCGAGACACAGGAACACGACGAGGATCGAGATGCCGTAGAGGATCGGCGCCTGCGAGCCCGACTGGATTTCCTGGAACGACAGGCCGGTCCACTCGTAGCCGACACCCGCGGGCAGCTTCGCCGCGATCTGCTCCATGGCCGTCATGGCCTGGCCCGTCGACTTGCCCGCGCCCGCCTGCCCCTGGATTTCGATCGACGAAATACCGTTGTAGCGTTCGAGCTTCGGCGAGCCGTAAGTCCATTGGCCGGTAGCGAACGAGCTGAACGGCACCATCCCGCCCGCGCCGTTGCGCACGTACCAGATGTTCAGGTCCGACGGGTTCATGCGGAACGGCGCGTCGGCCATCACGTACACCTTCTTGATCCGGCCGTCGGTGTCGAGGAAGTTGTTCACGTACGACGACGCCCAGGCGATCGAGAACGTCTGGTCGATCGCCGCCGCCGTCACACCGAGCGCATTCGCCTTCTCGCGGTCGATATCCACCTTGTACTGCGGCGTGTCGTTCAGGCCGTTCGGGCGCACGAGCGCGAGCGTCGGGTTCTGCGCCGCCATGCCGAGCAGCATGTTGCGCGCTTCCATCAGCTTCTCGTGGCCGACGCCGCCGCGGTCTTCCAGTTCGAAGTCGAAGCCCGATGCCGTGCCGAGTTCAGGAATCGAAGGCGGATTTACCGGAATCACCAGCGCGTCCTTGTAGCCCGCGTAGCGGCCGAACATGCGCCCGACGAGTGCCTGGACCTTCTGGTCCGCGTGCTGGCGCTCCTTGTAGTCCTTCATCCGCACGAATACGAGACCCGCGTTCTGGCCACGGCCGGCGAAGCTGAAGCCGTTCACCGTGAACACCGATTCGACAATGCTCTTTTCGTCGGTGAGCAGATAGTGCTCGATGTTGTCGAGCGTGCGCTCCGTGGTTTCCTGGGTCGAGCCGGAAGGCGTCTGCACGAGCACGAACATCGTGCCCTGGTCCTCATCGGGCAGGAACGACTTCGGCAGACGCACGAACAGCATGCCCACCGCGACGATCACCGCCAGATAGATGATGAGCCAGCGCCCCGAGCGCTTGATCACGTGGTACACGCCGCTGTGGTACTTGTCGCGGCTCGTTTCGAAGGTGCGGTTGAACCAGCCGAAGAAGCCCTTCTTCTCTTCGTGGTGGCCCTTCGGAATCGGCTTGAGGATCGTCGCGCACAGGGCCGGCGTGAGAATCAGCGCGACCATCACGGACAGCACCATCGCGGCCACGATCGTCAGCGAGAACTGCCGGTAGATGGCGCCCACCGAACCGCCCGAGAACGCCACCGGCACGAACACCGCGGAGAGCACGAGCGCCACGCCCACGAGCGCGCCGGTGATCTGGCCCATCGCCTTCTTCGTCGCTTCCTTCGGCGGCAGCCCTTCCTCCGCCATCACCCGCTCGACGTTCTCCACGACCACGATCGCATCGTCCACGAGCAGGCCGATCGCCAGCACGAGCCCGAACATCGAGAGCGTGTTGATCGAGAAGCCCACCGCCGCCATGATCGCGAAGGTGCCGAGCAGCACCACCGGCACCGCGATGGTCGGAATCAGCGTGGCGCGCAGGTTCTGCAGGAACAGGTACATCACGAGGAACACGAGCACGATGCCTTCCAGCAGCGTCTTGATCACTTCCTCGATCGACAGGCGCACGAACGGCGTGGTGTCGTACGGGTACTTCACGACGAGACCGTGCGGGAAGTACTTCGAGAGCTGGTCGACCTTCTCGCGCACGAGCTTCGCCGTCTGCAGCGCGTTGGCGCCCGTGGCGAGCTGAATGCCGAGACCTGCGGTTGGCGAGCCGTTGTACTTCGTGTCGAAGTTGTAGTTTTCGCCGCCGAGCGAGATGCGGGCCACGTCCTTCAGCAGCACGCGCGAACCGTCCTGGTTCACCTTCAGCAGGATGTTGCCGAACTCCTCGGGCGTGTGCAGCAGCGTCGATTCCGTGATCGTTGCCTGGAACGACTGCCCCGCCACCGAAGGCGTGCCGCCCAGCTGGCCGCCCGCGATCTGCACGTTCTGCGCGGCGATCGCATTGCTCACATCTACGGGGGTCAGCCCGTAGTTGTTCAGCCGGTTCGGGTCGATCCAGATCCGCATCGCGTACTGCGAGCCGAACAGCGTGACGACACCCACGCCGTCGATCCGGCTGATCGGATCTTCGATGTTCGACGCCACGTAGTTCGCGAGGTCGTACTTCGACATGCTGTGGTCTTCGGACACGAACGCGAGCACGAGCAGGAAGCTGCTGCTCGACTTCGTGACCTTGATGCCGAGCTCCTGCACCACCTGCGGCAGGATCGGCGTGGCGAGCTGCAGCTTGTTCTGCACCTGCACCTGCGCGATGTCCGGGTTGGTGCCCGCGGCGAAGGTCAGCGTGATCGTGGCCGTGCCCGAGTCGTCACTGGTCGACGAGAGATACAGCAGGTGGTCGAGACCGCTCATCTGCTGCTCGATGACCTGCGTGACCGTGTCTTCCACCGTCTTCGCGGACGCGCCCGGGTAGGTCGCGCTGATCTGGATGGACGGCGGCGCGATGGTCGGATACTGCGCCACCGGCAGCGTGAACACCGAAGCCACGCCCGCCAGCATCAGGATGATGGCGATCACCCACGCAAAAATCGGGCGATCGATAAAAAACTTTGCCATGAAGCAGGCTCCCTGTTATTGCGCGGCGGAGGCGGCAGGCGCGGCGGAAGCCGCCGCTTGCGCCTGCCCGGCCTGCGCACCCGAGGCGGCGCCACCGGCGGTGCTCGCGGGCGACGTCGTCATGTCCGCCGAGGGCGCGCCCGGCGCGGGCGGCGGCGGCAACTGCGCGTCGACGGTCTTCACGGTCGCGCCCGGACGCACCTTCTCGGTACCCTGAACGATCACGCGGTCGCCCGGATTCAGGCCGCCGTCGACGATCCAGTCCTGGCCTTGCGTGCCCGAGGTCTGGATGACGTGCGATTCGACCTTGTTGGCGCTGTCGACGACCAACACCGACGCCTGGCCCTTCTGGTCGTGCTGCACGCCGATCTGCGGCACGAGGTACGCGCTGTCGTTCACGCCTTCCTCGATGCGCGCGCGCACGAACATGCCCGGCAGCAGCACGCGGTCGGGGTTCGGGAACAACGCGCGCACCGTCACCGAACCGGTGGTCTGGTCGACCGTCACGTCGGTGAACTGCAGCTTGCCCTGCTCCTTGTAGCTGCGGCCGTCTTCCAGCACGAGCGTGACCTTGGCGGCGTTCGGGCCGCTCGTCTTCAGGCGCCCTTCCTGGACGTCGCGGCGCAGCTTCAGGCCGTCGAGGCTCGACTGCGTGAGGTCGACGTACATCGGGTCGAGCTGCTGCACGGTGGACATCAGCGTGGCCTGGCTCGCCTGCACATACGCGCCCGGCGTGACCTGCGAGATGCCGACCTGGCCCGTGACGGGCGAGATGACATCCGTATAGCCGAGGTTGATCTGCGCGGTATCGACCGAGGCACGGCCGGCGTCGACGTCCGCCTGTGCCTGGCCCTGGGCCGCGACGGCGTTGTCATAGTCCTGCTTCGACACGGCGTTCGCGCTCACGAGCACCTTGTAGCGCGCAACGAGCGCGTTCTGCGTGACGAGATTGGCCTGCGCCTTGGCGAGCGTGGCCTTCGCGCTGTTCAGCGCGGCGATGTAGGGCGCCGGGTCGATCTTGTAGAGCCGCTGACCGGCCTTGACGAGCGCGCCTTCCGTGAATTCGCGGCGCAGCACGATCCCGTCGACCCGCGCGCGCACCTGGGCGACGAGGAAGGCGTTGGTACGGCCCGGCAACTCGGTGACGACCGGCACGGCGGTCGGCTGGACCGTAACGACGCCCACTTCGGGCGTTTGCTGCGGCGGCGCCGACTGCTTCTGCCCGCACGCTGCGAGCACGACGGCAGCCGTCGCGATACTGATCAGGTGGAATGGAACCCGTTCGACGCGCATGGAGCGACCTCTGTCTATAGCTGACAAAAAAAGAGCATGCGGCGTCCCGCTGAGGGCGGAACGGCAACGCACGCCAGCATCTGGCAATACCTGACGGATAACCTTGAGTTCTTCGAGGCGCAGTTCCGGCCAGCGCATCCGTCCTGGTTGTTTGCGGCGACGCCCTGACGGCGGCATCGCGCACTGGGGTTTCTACGGCCACGCGGGCCAGTGACGGATATTAACCGGACATTCATCAGCCAGGCACCAGGTGGTGGGGTGCTATTATAGATACATTCGCGAACGAATGTTTAAGAACGAAACAGCATTCCTGACGGCCATCTCCAGGGCAATCTGCGCGTCCCAGATTCCAGGCGAAGCAGATATTTCGGTAGTCGCTTACAAAAACCCCACATCCTCGTTATTCATACAACACGCAGAACCATGGCCCGACGTACCAAAGAGGAAGCGCAGGAGACGCGCAACCGGATCCTCGACGCCGCCGAGCACGTCTTCTTCGAGAAAGGCGTCTCGCGCACATCCCTCGCCGATATCGCCCAGGCCGCCGGCGTCACGCGCGGCGCGATCTACTGGCATTTCGAGAACAAGGGGGACGTGTTCACGGCGATGTTCGACCGCGTGGTGTTGCCGCTCGACGAACTCAAGGCCGCGACGGTCGATCCCTCGGAGCCGGATCCGCTCGGGCGCATCCGCGACTTGTGCGTGATGTGCCTGCGCGACACGGCGACGGACGTCCGGCGCCGCCGCGTGTTCGAAATCCTGTTCATGAAGTGCGAGTTCGTGGAGGAGATGGGACCGGTGGCGGCGCGTCACCAGTCCAATATGCGCGAAGGGCTCGCGCGGATCGAGGAAGGCCTGCGCAACGCGATGTCCAAAGGCCAGTTGCCCGCGGATCTCGATGCGGCGCGCGGCGCGCGCCTCCTGCACTCGTTCATCACGGGCATGCTGCACGACATGGCGATCCTGCCCGACGTATTCGACGTCGCCACCTACGCGCAGCGCCATGTGGAAGGGATGCTCGACATGCTGCGCTATAGCCCGGCGCTGCGTCTGGGCGCCAAAGCGCCCGGCGCAGCGGACTGAACGACAGGGAGGGTTGCGTCAGCTTTCGGCGAAACGCCGCGCCACGTAGAGCAACAGCGCGACGAAGAAGATCAGCGCGGCCCACGCCCAGTTGGGCATGGCGTGGGGCGTGGGTTCGGGGTGCAGCGTGCTGGCGGCGCGCCCGCTCAGCGTGCCGCCGGTGTGCTGCGGCAACAGATGCGCGCGGCGCGCGACACCCGCCAGATTGATCGGCCGCAAGAACACGTGGCTGCGGCGCGGCTCCTTGCCCGCGGCGCGGTTCGGCGCCTTGCCGTGCTTCGCCTCGATAACGGCGCAGAATTCGGTGAAAAAGTCGTCGGCGACTTCGCGCAGCGCGTTTTCGAGCTGGCGCGACGGCAAACCGGCGAGCGGCCCCGTGAGCGTCGCCCAGAGCGAGTAGTCGATGCGCGTGCTCGCGCCCTTCAGGAGACCGGCCGGGCCGCCCGGATGATCGTCGGCGCGCAGCGCGATGTCGATCTGCCCGCGCAGCGACCCGATGCCGTCGGCGCGCGCGCGAAAGCTCAGCACGCGGCGCGGCGTAGTCGGGACTTGCGCGGCGTCGCCGGCGATGTGAGCGCGCACTTCGTAGCGCGCGCGCAACGGCCCGAGCGGCACGGTCAGCGTCAGCGCAAACTCGCCCGGCGCAAGGCGCCGGAACGACTCGCAGTGCTCCATGCTCGCGCGCACGAGCGCGTTGTCTTGCAGCGCCTCCCAGACGACGGACGGCGCAAGCGGAATGCGTAATGCGTCGTTCAGTTCCATGGCGGCTCCCCCGAATGCGCGCTCGTACCGGTCAGGATGTCTGATCGATCCGGTCCACGCGCGAAGCGTAAAACGCCAGATAGCCCTTGATGCTGTCCGCGCCTTCCAGCGGCGCTTCGTAGCTCCACGCCACATCCTCCACGCGGCCGTCTTCGGTGCGCAGATGGAAGTACGACGCCTCGCCCTTGTACGGGCAGTGCGAAGTGCGAGAGGAACGCTCGAGCCGCGCCATGTTCACGTCGGCGCGGGGAATGTAGGGCACGTCGGGATAGCCGGTTTCCGACAGCGTGAGGGCCGCAAGCGTGTCGGCAATCGTGATCCCGCCATGAATCACGCGTACGCGATGGCGGTTCGCGCCGATATCGATACGATGACCGGCGTCCTTTTCATTGGCGCTGCTCGCCATGTCCGGCTCCCTGTCTGATCGCGGCGGCGCCGCCCGGGCCGTCCCGTCTGCCGGCGGGTCTGCGCCCGCCCGGCCAATGTCGGCGCACGGCGCATTGGCGTCGCGCGTGCCGTTTCCCGCCAGCCGCCATGCAGCGCGCGGCCGACCGTCTCTTTATTATCGGCGAAAGTCCGGCCGATTGCTCAAACCGATCGCGCAAACTCCGGGGGCGCCGGCAGTGCGCCGCTCGCCCCGGGACCGCGCCTTACCAGTTGAACGCAGCGCGAGCGCCGCCGCTCGCGCCCACCGTCACGGCGCTCGTCTTGTCGACGCCGGCGTGACTCGCATGGACCGTATAGTGGCCCGGCGGCAGCTTCACGAGCATGTACGGACCGCGCGACGTCGTGTCGAGGAGGTTCGCGCCGTGCGTGTCGGCGATCCGCACGCGCACGTCGGCAAGAAACTCGCCGCCGGGCCCCGTGAAGCGCAGCGCGAGCGGCCACCGGTGCTCGGCGCGTTGCAGCGCCTTCGATTCGTCCTGGCCGACGCCGCCCGACACGAACGACACGTCGCCCTGCTGCTGGATCTGCGGCATGCCCGTGCCGTTGGCGTTGCCGGCGCTCGTATTGTCGGTGCTCGAGCCGCCGACCGTGCCGCCGGCATTGGGTTGCTGCGCCGCGACAGTCCCCGCGAAACCGAGCGCGAGCGCTGCAGAGAGCAAGACCGAAGCGATGGGACGCATGGAGAGAGACATTTTCATTGTGATCGCTCCTTACAGGTTGCCTGGAAGATGAGGACGCGCAAAGAGCATGCCCGCATCGTCCAGCCGGAGAACCGGTAGATATAGGTGATTTCCGTGTCAAATGTTGCGGATCGCGGCACGGCGGGCACGGCGAACGAATGGAATGGACCGGCCCCGAAACGACACTGCCGCCGTGGCACGGGGCCAACGGCGGCAGCGATTGACACAAAGGGCACGATCAGCCCCGGATCAGCCGGAAATCAGCCGAGATCGACCGGCACGAAGATCTGCGCGTTGTCGCGCTGGATCAGCAGCGCAATGCTGTTGCCGGCCTGCGCGATCATCTGCTTGAGCTGATCGGCGGTCGACACCGGGCGGCCGTTCACCGCGAGGATCACGTCGCCGGGCTGGATGCCGGCGTTTTCCGCCGCGCCGCCCGCCTGCTCCACCATCAGGCCGTGATCGACCGAGTCGTTGCTCTTCTCGTCCGGCGTGAGCGGGCGCACCGCCACGCCGAGCCGGCTCTGCATCTGCGCGCCTTGCCCGTCGCTCGACGCCACCTTCGCGTCGGAGAGCGCGCCGATGGTCGCGGTGAAGTCCTTCGTCGACTTGTCGCGCCACACCTGGATATCGGCCTTGGTGCCCGGCTTCATGCCCGCGATCATCGAGGGCAGATCGGACGAGTCGTCCACCGCCTGGCCGTTGACGGCGACAATGACGTCGCCGGGCTTGAGGCCCGCCTTCGCCGCCGGACCGCCGGCATCGACGGAGCTCACGAGCGCGCCGTGCGGCTTGTCCATGCCGAACGAATTGGCGAGCGTCTGATTCATCGACTGCACCGCCACGCCGAGGCGGCCGCGGCTCACGTGGCCGGTCTTGACGAGTTCGTCCTTGACCTTCATCGCCTCGTCGATCGGAATCGCGAACGAAAGGCCCTGGAAGCCGCCCGTTTGCGAGTAGATCATCGAATTGATGCCGATCACTTCACCGTTCAGGTTGAAGAGCGGGCCGCCCGAGTTGCCGGGATTCACCGGCACGTCGGTCTGGATGAACGGCGTGTAATTCTCGTCCGGCAGCGAGCGCGACTTCGCGCTGATGATGCCCGAGGTCACGGTGTTGTCGAAGCCATATGGCGAGCCGATTGCCACCACCCACTGGCCCACCTTGCTCTGGTGCGGGTCGCCGATCTTCACGATCGGCAGGTTCTTCGCGTCGATCTTCAGCACGGCGACGTCAGACTGCTTGTCCGCGCCGACCACCTTCGCCTTGAATTCGCGCTTGTCGGTGAGCTTCACGGTCACGACGTTCGCGCCGTCCACGACGTGCGCATTCGTCAGAATATAGCCGTCCGGGCTGATGATGAACCCGGAGCCGAGGCTCGTGCTGGGCGAATCGGACTGGCCGCCGTCGTCGCCGCCACCGCCGCCGGGAACGCCGCCGTAAAAGTGCTTGAAGAACTGGTAGAACGGATCGCTCGGATCGATGGGCAACTGCTGCGGGCCGCTCTTCATCGCCGTCTGCTTGACCACGTGCTTCGCGCTGATGTTGACCACGGCCGGCCCGTAGGTTTCGACGAGTCCGGAAAAGTCGGGAATGCCGGTCTTGGCGGCCGCCTCCGCCGGCATCATCGCGGCCTGCGCCGGCGTGATGACCTGCGGGGCGGGAACGTCCCGGCGCCCCGCCACGTAGCCCGCCGACAACGCGACGGCAACGGCGATCGCCACGGCACTACGGGTGAAGACTTTGGTGTTCATTGCGGACTCCTTGAAGCGGCGTACTGTCACGACGATACGAAGACTAAGGGGTGTCGCTTAAAAGAGCCTTAAGCACGTTGCGCCCCACGCGGAAAAGTTCCCGGCGGCCGATAGCCGCGCCAGGCGGCGGCGCGCAGCATGCCGGCGGCATCAGAAGCGCACCTCGACCAGCAGGCCGCCCGCGGCCGAATCGCCCAGCGCGATGCGGGCATCGTGCTGGTCGGCAATACGGCGCACGATCGCGAGCCCGAGCCCCGTGCCCGACACGTCGGTGCGCGCGCGCGTCGCCCCTGGACCGACGCGATAGAAGCGGTCGAACACGCGGCTGCGCTCCTCGACGGGAATGCCCGGCCCGCTGTCCGCGATACGCACGACGGGATGCCCGTCCTCCACGCCGAGGCAGACATCCGCGCGTCCGCCCGGCGGCGTGTACTTCGTGGCATTGTCCAGCAGGTTGTTGAACATCACGCGCAGCGCATCGGCGTCGCCGTGCACCGACGCCGCCGCGCTCTCCTCGATGCCGAGATCGACGCCGCGCTGCTGCGCGACGGGCGCATAGGCTGCAACGCAATCGTCGAGCAGCGCGTGCAGATCGACGCTGCGCGCGCGCGCATGCCCGTCGGGCTCGGAGCGCGCGAGCGCGAGCAATTGCTCGGCAAGGCGCGTCGCGCGCGTGACGCCCGCCTGCAGGTCGCCGAGCGCCTCGCGGCGCGTCTCGTCGTCCTTTGCGCGCGCAACCAGTTGCGCCTGGATCTGCACGGCCGCGAGCGGCGTGCGCAGTTCGTGCGCCGCGTCGGCGACAAAGGCCTTTTGCGTGTCGATCGCCTGCGCGAGCCGATCGAGCAGCGCATTGAGGGCGTGCACGAGCGGCATGACTTCGCGCGGCAATCGTTGCTCGGGCAACGGGTCGAGCGCCTCGGGATGGCGCGTGTCGAGCGCGCGCGCCACGCGCGAGAGCGGCGCAAGCCCGCGGCCCACGACGAGCCAGACCGCCAGCCCGAGAAAGGGCAGCAGCACGATCAGCGGCCACAGCGTGCGCAGCGCGACGTTCGCGGCGAGCCGGTTGCGCACCGACACGGGCTGCGCGAGCTGCACGACGTTGTCGCCGACGATCGCGCCATACACGCGCCAGTCGCCGCGATCGGTGCGTTCGGTCGAGAAGCCCAGCTCGGCGCGCGGCGCAAGCGGTGCGCGCGGGTGCGAGTAATACATCAGGACTCCGTTGCGATTCCAGATCTGCAAGACGATGCCTTCGTCGCCGGTGTCGCGCGAGCTCAGAATTTCGTTGAACGGCTCCGAGGGCAGCGCCTCGGCAATTTCCTGCAGCTGATAGTCGAACAGCTCGTTGGCTTCGGCCAGCGCCTGGCGATAGATCAGCCAGCCCGCGAGCCCGACGCCCGCTACGACGATCGCGAGCAGCCAGAACAGCAGTTGTCGTCGGATGGAACTCATCGGCGCGTGGATCTCCCGGGTCGTGTCACGCGTCTTTCGCGATCATGTAGCCAAGCCCGCGCACGTTGCGGATCAGGTCGGCGCCCAGCTTCTTGCGCAGGGCGTGGATATACACCTCGACGGTATTGCTGCCGATCTCCTCGCCCCAGCCGTACATCTTCTCTTCGAGCTGGCTCTTCGAAAGCACCGCGCCCGGCCGCGCGATCAGCGCTTCGAGCAGCGCGAACTCGCGCGCCGACAGCGCGATCGGCACGCCGTCCTGGGTCACCTGGTGCGACGCCGGATCGAGCGTGATCGAGCCGTGCCGGATCATCGACTCGCTGCGGCCCGACTGGCGCCGGATCAGCGCGCGCATGCGCGCGCCGAGCTCGTCGAGATCGAAAGGCTTGATGAGGTAGTCGTCGGCGCCGGCGTCGAGCCCCTTCACGCGGTCGGCAATCGCGTCGCGCGCCGTGAGAATCAGCACCGGCAGCGAAAGGCCGCGCGCGCGCAGCGTGCGCAGCACGTCGAGCCCGTCGCGTTTGGGCAGGCCCAGATCGAGCAGCATCAGATCGTAAGGTTCGCCGGTGACGGCCGAAAGCGCCGAGTCGCCGTCTTCGACCCAGTCCACCGCGAAGCCTTCGCCGCGCAGCGCCTTGCGCACGCCCTCGGCGATCATGCGGTCATCTTCGACTAGCAGTATTCGCATCGTAATCAAACGGCAAGGCGGCGCGCCGCCTCGCACAGGGTTCGGACAGCTGCATTCTAGCGCCCCGGATGCGCCGTGGCGCCAGGGGACCGTATGCCGCAAAGCGCGGGCTTTTTGTGGTGGAGTTTGCGCGCGGGTCACGCGAGGTCTTTACAATGTGCGCTTTTGCGGCGCGGCCACGAGAGCGCCGCGCGCCGCCCTCGCACTGCCCGCTTTCGTCCGACGCCCCCATGCTTGCCACGCTGCTGCCCGCTTCGATGCCTTCCGCGCTGTTCCGCGTTTGTTCCATATTTCGCCCCCTGGCACGCCGCTCCGCGCCGCACGCCGCCTATACGCGCATGCCGCCGGCGATCCGCCTCGCCTGCGCCGTTCTCGCGGCGGGCTGCGCGGCCGCGCCCGCGGCCTACGCCCAGCCCGAGGGCGCGCGCCTGCCCACGGTCAACGTGAGCACCACGCTGCCGCCCTCGGTGATGGCCGGGCTCGAGCATGCGCATGTGCCGCTTTCGGCCATCAGCGTCGTGATCGAAAAGGTCGGCGACCGCCAGCCCAGCGTCGCCGTCAACGCCGGCCAACCGATGATGCCCGCTTCCACGATGAAGCTCGTCACGACCTACAGCGGCCTCGCGCTGCTCGGCCCCGACTATCGCTGGAAAACGACCGCCTACACCGATGGCGAGGTCGACGCCGCGGGCACCCTGCACGGCAATCTCTACATCAAGGGCACGGGCGACCCCAAGCTCGTGCCCGAGGAACTGGTCGACCTCGTGCAGAAGATCCGCGCGGCGGGCATTGCGCGCATCGACGGCGCGCTTGTGCTCGACAAGAGCGAATTCGACGTTTCGACGCGCGACCTGCCCTCGTTCGACGGCGACGAAAATGCGCCCTACAACGTGGGGCCCGATCCGCTGATGTATGCGTTCAAGTCGCTTTCGTTCACCTTCGCGCCGTCTCGCGACGGCGTGACGATCGACGTCGTGCCGCCCGTCGCGCAGTGGCAGATCGACAACCGTATCCGCGAGCGCGCGGGCGCCTGCCGGGGCCTCATCCCCTCGCCGCAGATCGTTCCCGGCCAGAACGGCCTCGTCACCGCGAGCTTCGACGGCAGCTATGCGCTTCGCTGCGGCGAGCGCACCATCAACATGGCCGCGCCCGTCGATCACAGCACCTTCTTCGCCGACGGCTTCCTTGCGCTGTGGCAACAGGCCGGCGGCACCTTCGGCGGCACCGTGCAGAACGGCGTCGTGCCGCCTCAAGCGCGCGTCGTCGCGGTTCACGAGAGTCCGCCGCTGGCCGACGTCGTGCACGACATCAACAAGTTCAGCAATAACGTGATGGCGCGCAATCTGTTCCTCACGCTCGGCGCCGTGGAGGGCAAGCCGCCCGCCACCACCGCGAAGGCCGCGGCGGCCGTCGGCGCGTTCCTGCGCAAGAGCGGCATCAACATGCCCGAGCTCGTCCTCGACAACGGCTGCGGCCTCTCGCGCGAGGAGCATATCAGCGCCCTCTCGCTCGCGAACCTGCTGCAAGCGGCGAACGCGAGCCCCGTGGCCCAGCCGTTCATCGACTCGCTGCCGGTGCCCGGCGTGGACGGCACGATGCGCAACCGCCTCACGCATGCCGCCGTGGAAGGCAACGCCCATATCAAGACCGGCACGCTGCGCGACGTGCGCGCGATCGCAGGCTACGTCGCGGCGCAGACGGGCGAGACGTGGATCGTCGTGAGCATCATCAACGACCCGCACGCGGAAGGCGCGCGCGAAGCGCACGACGCCCTGCTCGAATGGGTCTACAACGGCATGCCCGAAGAGGCGCCGATGTACGTGCAGGCGCATCCGAAGCGCGCGCCGAAGCAGGTCCGTAAAAACCCGCAACGCCGCCACGCGTACTGAGCAAGCACCAGCCGCGCCGCCCGTCCCGGGGGCGGTGGACCGAAGCATTCCTCTAGCAAAGCCGCGTGAGGCGCGCGCGTTAGACGTGTACCCTGACGGGCATCGTCCGACAGCGCGCCACAGTCACGCGCGCCGCCGAGACAGGACAACTAAGGGACAACAACGCCGCGCTGCACCGCAGCGCCGCCACCGGGACGAGGAGGACGACGCTCATGCAGTTCGATGCGCAATGGCTGCTGCTCGCGCTCGCCCCCGTCTTTCTCGCCTGCATCGGCTGGGAGGCCTGGCACTTCGCCCGCACGCGGCCCGGCGCCGCGCTCTACAGCTGGCCCGACACGCTTTGCAACGCCGCGCTCGCGCTGATGCACCAGGGCGCCGACAAGCTTGCCTGGCTCGTCGCGATCCCCGTCTACGCTTACGTCTACCGGCATTTCCGCATTGTCTCGTGGCAGCCGGGCTGGCTCGCGTGGATCGTGCTGTTCGTCGCCCAGGACCTCCTCTACTACGGGTTTCATCGCGCGAGCCACCGCGTGCGCTGGCTCTGGGCCGCGCATGTGGTCCATCATTCGTCGGGCCGGCTCAATCTCTCGACGGCGTTCCGCCAGAGCCTCATGTACCCGGTCGCGGGCATGTGGGTGTTCTGGATTCCGCTTGCCGTGATCGGCTTCACGCCCATGCAGATCGTCGGCATCGTGCTCGTCAATCTCGCGTTCCAGTTCTTCGTGCATACCCAGGCCATCGGCAAGCTCGGCTGGCTCGAGTACGTGCTCAACACGCCTTCGATGCATCGCGTCCATCACGCCCGCAACAACCGCTATATCGACCGCAACTACGCCGGCGTGCTCGCGATCTGGGACCGTCTGTTCGGCAGCTACGTGGAGGAAAACGCGGGGGATCCGCCCGTGTACGGCATCGTCGAGCCGCTCGATACGTATAACCCGCTGAAGGCGACCTTCCACGAGTGGATTTCGATGGTGCGCGACTTCACGCAGACGCGCGGCTGGCGCGCGCGCTGCGCCGCGCTGTTCGCGCCGCCTGAATGGGCCGTGCGCCATCATGCGCAACGCATTGCGCCCGCCGGCGGAGCAGCCTGGATGCCGCAACAAAACAACACCAGGGGCGCGCAGGGATCGCGCGAAACCCGAAAGATTCGGTAGTCTGTCGGCCTCGCCCCAAGGGGAAACCGCGAGACAGGGCAAGGCCGGCGTTACATGGCATCAAAGGCCACAACAGAGGAGATGAAGTGAATATGAAGCATCGAGCATCGGGACACCGTACGCTGCTGCGCACGACGCAGATCGCCATCGCGAGCGCGGCCTTCGCGCTGCTGGCCGCCTGCGGCGGCGGTGGCGGGGGAAGCAGCAGCTCCAGTTCGACGCCGCCGGGCGGCGTCAATCTGCAGGTCGTGACGTTCGGCGACAGTCTCTCCGACGCCGGCACGTATTCGCCGAACATCCTGCCGGGCTTCGGCGGCGGCCGCTTCACGACGAACCCGGGCCAGGTGTGGACACAGAACGTCGCCCAATACTATGGCAACACACTTACACCGGCCTTCGAAGGCGGCTTCGGCGTGACGCCCTATGCCACGGGCGGCCTGGGCTACGCGCAGGGCGGCGCGGACGTGGTCCTGGCCGAAGGCGAAGGCTGGGAGCCGGACAACGCCGCGGCAACGACGATGCCGATCGTGACGCAGGTGCAGAACTACCTCAGCACCTACAAGGCGTTCAATTCGAACCAGCTCATCCTGGTCGACGGCGGCGCGAACGACATCTTCCAGTGGGCGACGACCGCGAACCTGACCGCGCTCGGCACGGCGCTGCAGACCGAATACCCGGTGGAAGTGCAGAACGGCGCACTGCCTGCCACGCAGGCCGGCCAGGTGGAATTCATCGCCGGCTACCTGCAGCAGACCAACGCCCAGATCGCAACGGCCGCCGCGGCGATGGCGCAGCAGATCCAGACCATCGTCAGTTCGGGGGCGAAGCATGTGGTGTTCATGACCGTTCCCGATATCGGCCAGACGCCGCTCGGCGTGGCCGCGAACGCCCAGCAGGCCGGCGCGGCCGCGCTGCTGACCGGCGTCAGCGCCGCGTACAACGGCATGGTCGAGCAGCTCATCGCGCCGCAGATCCAGTCCGGCGCCGTGATCATCGCCGATGCGTTCACGTGGTTCGACACCGTCCTGCTGCCGGATTACCAGTCGCTGGGCTTCACCGTGTCGAACACCGGCACCGCCTGCAACCTCGCGGCAATGGAAGCCAACGCAACGGCCTATGCGCAAAAGAACCCGGCGGTGCTCGCGGGTAGCGGCCTGACCGCGGCGGAGTACGGCTCGGCGTTCGGCTCGTCGCTGTTCTGCTCGCCGTCGACCTACACGGTCGCGGGCGCGGACCAGACCTACGTGTTCGCGGACTCGGTCCACCCGACTACCCACACGCACGCGCTCTTCGCGCAGTTCGTCGAGCAGACGATCGCGAAGACGGGGCTTGGGAAGTAAGGGTTCTGGCGCCCTTTTTTTGGGGTGCCTTCGATGTAAAAAAACCCGGCTCGCCTTCCAGCAAGCCGGGTTTTTGTTTTCGACCGATGGATTGCGCGGCGCGCAACGCGCCCTACTCCCCCTGCGCCTCGAACGCCGCCGCCGCACGCCCGAGGCGGTCGTTCACGGCGATCCACTCGATCGTCTCCGGCAACTTTTCGATCAGAATGCGCGCGACATTGGCCCGATCGAGGGCGCGCAGCAGGCTGTAGAGTTCGCGCGCGTAGGCTTGGGGATCCTCTGGCGCGGCGACGAAATGCACGTGAGGCGCGCTCGCCCACGCCAGCGCGCGCGAGGCGCGCGCCACCAGCGCCACCGTTTCGCCCTGTGCGGCTGCCGCAGCAAGCAGCGGCTCCAGCGCCTCGAACGGCAGCAGCGCGAGCGGCGTGCGCGGCGCGTAGTGCGCCTTCAGCGTGCCGGAGGCGCGCGGCGCCGTGGCGTCCGATCCGTCCGGCAAACGCGGTGCCTCGCCGAGCACGCGCGCAATATCGTCCGGCGTGATGTGCCCCGGGCGCAGCAGCGCGGGAAAACCGCGCGACAGATCAAGTATTGTCGATTCGATGCCGACGTCGCACGCCCCGCCATCGAGCACGTGCACGCCGTCGCCGAACTCGTCGCGCACGTGCTGCGCCGTGGTCGGGCTCACATGGCCGAAGCGGTTCGCCGAAGGCGCGGCCACGCCGCCGTGGCCGCCGCGACGCTTCGAGAACGCCGCCAGCAGCTTTTGCGCGACGGGATGCGACGGGCAACGCAGCCCAACCGAGTCCTGGCCGCCGCTCACCGCGTCGGGAATGCGCGCATGGCGCTTGACGATCAAGGTGAGCGGGCCGGGCCAGAATGCGGCGACGAGCTTCTGCGCCGTCTCGGGCCACTCGCCCGCCCAGTAGCCGGGATCGCCGCCTGGCGGCAGGTGCACGATCACCGGATGATTCGCCGGCCGTCCCTTGGCCGCATAGATACGCGCGACCGCGTCGGGATTCGCGGCATCGCCGCCGAGGCCGTAGACGGTCTCGGTCGGAAACGCCACGAGTTCGCCCGCGTCGAGCAGCGCGGCGGCCTTGTCGATATCGGCGTCGGTCGGAGCCGGCGCGGCGCCGGATTGCAGATCGGTCATGATGTCGGGCTGTTTAGCTCGTGACGATGTGCAGAAGGCGCGCGCAGTCGCGCGCGGCCGTGCGCGCTTCTTCGAGCGTGGCCGCCGTGAAATTCACGTGGCCCATCTTGCGGCCCGGGCGCGCGTCTTCCTTGCCATAGAGATGCAGGCGTGCGGCCGGCATCGCAGCCACCTGGTCCCACGGCGGCGTGATGGGCGCAGCGCCCGAACGCGGCCCCTGCGGAGCCCTGGCCTCGCCGGCGCCGGCCGGGAACCATACGTCGCCGAGAATATTGAGCATCACGGCCGGCGAGTGCTGACGCGTATCGCCGAGCGGCATGCCCGTCATCGCGCGCACCTGTTGCTCGAACTGGCTCGTGGCGCATGCGTCGGTCGTGTAGTGCCCGGAGTTGTGCGGACGCGGCGCCATTTCGTTGGCCACGAGCGAGCCGTCCTCCAGGATGAAAAACTCCACGCAGAGCACGCCCACGTAGCCGAGCTTCGCCGCGATCTGCAGCGCCGCCTGCTGCGCCTGCTGCACGAGCGCCGGGCTCGCGTCGGGCGCCGGAACGATCGTGTGCGACAGCACGCCGTTACGGTGCGTGTTCTGCGCGAGCGGGTAAACCACGCTCGCACCGGCGCTGCCGCGGGCGATCAGCGCGCTCACCTCGAACTTCAGCGGCAAGCGCTTTTCCAGCACGCACGGCACGCCGCCGAGCGCGGCATGCGCCTCGCGCACTTCATCGGCATTGCCCACGCGCACCTGCCCCTTGCCGTCGTAGCCCATGCGCGCGGTCTTGAGGATGCCGGGCAGCACGGCGGCGAGCGTCGCATTGTCGATGGCGGCCAGCGCCTCGGACGACTCGATCACCACATGCGGCGCCACCGGCACGCCCGCCGATGCGATAAAGCGCTTTTCCGCGATGCGGTCCTGCGCCACGGCCACGCAGCGCCCGGCGGGAGCCACGAACGTGGACTTCGCGAGCGCATCGAGGCTCGCGGACGGCACGTTCTCGAATTCGGTCGAGATGGCCGCGCACAGGCGCGAAAGCTCGGTGAGCGCGGCTTCGTCGTCGTAGGCCGCGCACAGGTGGCGGTCCGCGACGGCGCCCGCCGGGCTCGCCGCGTCGGGATCGAGCACGGCGACGCGATAGCCCATCGCCTGGGCCGCAAAACAGAACATGCGGCCAAGCTGGCCGCCACCCACCATGCCAAGCCAGGCGCCGGGCAGGATCGGTGAAACCGGAGTGTTGTCAGGGGTCATCTCAGTGGTCACTCACAGCGCCGGCAACACCATGGCGTGCGCGGCTTCGTTCTGGCGCACGCGGAAAGCCGCGAGCTTGTTCGCGTATTCGACGTCGGTGACGCTCAGGATCGAGACCGCGAAAAGCGCCGCATTGGCCGCGCCGGCCTCGCCGATGGCGAAAGTCGCGACCGGCACGCCCTTGGGCATCTGCACGATCGAATGCAGCGAATCCACGCCCTTCAGATACTTGCTCGCCACCGGCACGCCGAGCACGGGCACCGTGGTCTTGGCCGCCAGCATGCCCGGCAGGTGCGCCGCGCCGCCCGCACCCGCGATGATCGCGCGCAGGCCGCGCTCGCGGGCCTTTTCGGCATACTCGAACATCTCGTCGGGCATGCGGTGCGCCGAGACCACCTTCGCCTCATACGCCACGCCGAATTCCTGCAGCATCGCGACCGCGTGCTTCATGGTTTCCCAGTCGGAGCTGGAGCCCATCAGCACGCCGACGAGCGGCGCCGCATGCTGGTGAGCCGTCTGGACTTCACTCATTTCCTTCCCTTCCCCGCTTCTTCGCAGTTTTACGCCAGCTTCTGGCCGGTCAGGCGCTCGAGCGCCTCCTGATATTTCGCCGAGGTCTTCTCGATCACCTCGTCGGGCAGCTTCGGCGCCGGCGGCTCCTTCTTCCAGTCCTGGGTTTCGAGCCAGTCGCGCACGAACTGCTTGTCGAACGACGGCGGGTTCGAGCCCACCTGGTACTGATCGGCCGGCCAGAAGCGCGACGAGTCGGCGGTGAGCGCCTCGTCCATCAGATAGAGCTGGCCGTGGTTGTCGAGACCGAATTCGAACTTCGTGTCGGCGATGATGATGCCGCGCGTGGCCGCATAGTCGGCCGCTTCCTGATAGAGCTTGATCGAAATTGCTTTGATGGTGCGCGAAAGCTCGGTGCCGATGCGGCGCTCCATCTCTTCGTAGGTGATGTTCTCGTCGTGGTGGCCCATTTCGGCCTTCGCCGCGGGCGTGAAGATCGGCTCGGGCAGCTTTTGCGCATTCTGCAGGCCCGGCGGCAGCTCCACGCCGCACACGGCGCCCGTTGCCTGGTAGTCCTTCCAGCCGCTGCCGGCCAGATAGCCGCGCACCACGGCCTCGACGAGGATCGGCTCGAGACGCTTCACGACGACCGCGCGGCCCTTCACCTGCTCCGCTTCGTCCGCTGCCACGACCGTCTCCGGCGCGATGCCCGTGAGGTGGTTCGGCACGACATGCTTCAGCTTCTCGAACCAGAAATCGGCCATCTGGTTGAGCACCTGGCCCTTCTTCGGAATCGGCTCGCCCATGATCACGTCGAAAGCCGAGAGGCGATCGGTGGTGACGATCAGCAGCTTGTCGTTGCCCACGGCATAGTTGTCGCGGACCTTGCCGCGGCCGAGAAGCGGCAGCGAGCGGAGCGTGGATTCGTAAAGGGTAGACATCGTCGTGTTTCGCTATAAGAACGTGGCGGGACCGGCACCAAAACCGGACCAATAGGGTAAATCAAAAAGCTTGTCGCCGTTTCCCCGACCTGCGGAAACGGCGACGATCCTGCAATGCGTCGGAAAGAGGCCCGCCGTGCCGGCCAGGCCTCGTTCCAGGCAAAATCGCGGGCAAACCCGCGCTCGTTAGCGAACGATCTGCGCAAGCTCGCCCGACTTGTACTTCCCGGCGATCTTGTCCAGCGACACCGGCTTGATCTTGCCCGCCTGGCCTTCGCAGCCGAACGCGAGGAAGCGGTCCAGGCAGACCTTCTTCGCGGCTTCGCGGGCCGGCTTCAGGTAGTCGCGCGGATCGAACTTCGACGGATTCTGATACATATAGCGACGGATCGCACCGGTAATCGCGAGACGCAGGTCCGTGTCGATGTTGATCTTGCGCACGCCGTAACGAATGCCTTCCTGGATCTCTTCCACCGGCACGCCGTAGGTTTCCTTCATGTCTCCGCCGAACTCGCGGATCTCGGCCAGCAGTTCCTGCGGCACCGACGACGACCCGTGCATCACGAGGTGCGTGTTCGGAATGCGCGCATGGATTTCCTTGATACGCGCAATCGACAGGATGTCGCCCGTGGGCTTCTTCGAAAACTTGTAGGCGCCGTGCGAGGTGCCGATCGCAATCGCGAGCGCGTCGCATTGCGTCAGCTTCACGAAGTCGGCGGCCTGCTCCGGATCGGTCAGCAGTTGCTCGCGCGTCATCGTGCCTTCGGCGCCGTGACCATCTTCCTTGTCGCCCTTCATCGTTTCCAGCGAACCGAGCACGCCCAGTTCCGCTTCCACCGTCACGCCGATCGAGTGCGCCATTTCAACGACTTTGCGCGACACTTCGACGTTGTATTCGTAAGATGCCACCGACTTGCCGTCGGCTTCGAGCGAGCCGTCCATCATGACGCTGGTGAAACCGCTGCAGATCGCCGCCATGCAGACCGCCGGCGACTGGCCGTGGTCCTGGTGCATCACGACGGGGATATGCGGATACGACTCGACGGCGGCTTCGATCAGGTGGCGCAGAAACGGTTCGCCCGCATACTTCCGCGCGCCCGCCGACGCCTGCATGATCACCGGCGCGCCCACCTGGTCGGCCGCGGCCATGATGGCCTGGACCTGTTCCAGATTGTTCACGTTGAACGCCGGCAAACCGTAGCCGTGTTCAGCCGCGTGGTCGAGCAGTTGACGCATTGATACGAGAGGCATTGTGCTACTCCTTTGATATGAAACGAAATCTTGCGTTTCGCCGGCCATCTGACGCGGCCGGTCAAGGGCGGCCAAAAGGCCGCTGCCCGCGTGCTCGTCGCGGGCTTAATTTCGGGATTTTATCGCGAAGCGACACCGCGCCCGGCGCCAGACACGTAATTGGCACGAAAATGGCGTGTCTCGGCGTCAGAAACGGAAAGAGTGTGCAAAAGAGGTTGACAGCCCGCACGCGGTCTTTATGCCCGCGGGCTGCATTTGCGGCGAAAAGGCGTTCAAATAGCGCCTAAGTGGCGGCGAAGTAGCACCCATCTGGCGCCAGTGTGATACCAGTATGGCACCAGACAAGTGCCAAGGCGGCGCTGCCCTCGCCTGTCTCGAAATCCAGGCGAAGGCAGACGCCGGCAGCTTACAGCGCGTCGCCCACGCGCACGATCTTCAGCGTGTTGGTGCCGCCCGCCTGGCCCATCGGCTCGCCACAGGTCAGCACGATCATGTCGCCGCGCGCCGCGTAGCCCTTGCTCACCACGGCCTCGACCGCCTGCTGGAGCGCCGTGTCCTGGTCGTTGCTCGTGTCCAGATGCAGCGGCGTGACGTTGCGGTAGAGCGACATCGCCCGTTCGCTGCCCGCGCGCGGCGTGAGCGCGAAGATCGGCACGTGCGTCCAGTGGCGCGACATCCACAGTGCCGTCGAGCCCGACTCCGTGAGCGCCACGATCGCCTTGGCACCGAGGTGGTAGGCCGTGAAGAGCGCGCCCATGGCGATCGACTGGTCGATGCGCGTGAAGGTGCGGTCGAGGAAGTCCTTGTCGAGCTCGGACTGCTCCGACTTTTCGGCTTCGAGGCAGATGGCCGACATTGCCTCGATGGTCTGCACCGGGTACTTGCCCGCCGCCGATTCGGCCGAGAGCATCACGGCGTCGGTGCCGTCGAGCACGGCGTTGGCGACGTCCGACACTTCCGCGCGCGTGGGCACCGGCGCGTGGATCATCGACTCCATCATCTGCGTGGCCGTGATGACGAGCTTGTTCGACTCGCGCGCCATGCGGATCATGCGCTTTTGCAGCGCGGGCACCGCGGCGTTGCCGACTTCGACCGCGAGGTCGCCGCGCGCGACCATGATGCCGTCCGACGAATCGAGAATCTCCTGCAGCACCGGAATGGCCTCGGCGCGCTCGATCTTCGCGATCATCTTCGGCTTGATGCCATACGGCGCACCCGCGATATTTGCGAGCTGGCGCGCCATTTCCATGTCGGTGGCGTTCTTCGGGAACGACACGGCAACGAAGTCCGCGCCGAGCGACATGGCCGTGCGGATGTCCTCCATGTCCTTCGCCGTCAGCGCCGGCGCCGTGAGGCCGCCGCCCTGACGGTTGATGCCCTTGTTGTTCGAGAGCTCGCCGCCCACACGCACCGTCGTGTGGATCTCGCTGCCGATCACGCGCACGACGTCGAGCACGAGCAGGCCGTCGTTGAGCAGCAGCACGTCGTTCGGCTTCAGGTCGCGCGGCAGGTCCTTGTAATCGAGGCCCACGCGCTCGTCGTTGCCGAGCTCGCACTCGGCGTCGAGGACGAACGGCTGGCCCGGCTCGAGCAGCGTCTTGCCGTTCTCGAATTTGCCGACGCGAATCTTCGGGCCCTGCAGATCGGCCATGATCGCAACTTCGCGACCGGCCCTGCGGGCACACTCCCGCACGGTTTCGGCACGCTGACGATGGTCGTCGGCCGTGCCGTGCGAGAAGTTGAGACGCACCACGTCCAGTCCCGCATGAATCATCTTCTGCAGGACGTCCGGCGAGCTGGAGGCCGGACCGATGGTGGCGACTATCTTGGTGGCGCGATGCATGAATCTCCTCGTCTGGAAAGAATCGCTGGTAGAAGCGTTGCTGCGAGACGGGCTGCTGGCCGGCTCCGCCGCACGTGCGGCATGGCCGGAACGCGCGCCGGTGAGACCCGGCGTCGCTTTATGCGACGGCGCGGCAGGCGCGGCGGGGGTTCCCGCCGCACCTGCTGGCTCCGTCGGGGCGGCGTGCGCACGGACAGCCTGCGCGCCTTCGCGCGCCGCGTCCGCGGCCGCCGCCGGGGATTCTGCGTCCGCCCGCGCCGCCACCGGCGCTTCGGACGGTGCCGCATCGGCCTTGGCCGACACAGCGAGTGTTTCTGCTTGCGCTTCGACTTCCGTTACGGCAGTCGTTTCGGGCGCATCGAGCAAGTCTCGTGCGCCAATCCCCGCTGCCGGGCGCGCTTCGCGCCCCGCCGAGCCAGTCAGCGCCGCCGTGCGCGACTTCGCGCGCGCACGGGCCGGTTTTGCGGCTGCCTTTGCCGCCGGGGCGCGCGGCGCCACTTAGCCAGCCGCCCGCGTTTCGAGCACTTCCACGGCCGGCAGCTTCTTGCCCTCGAGGAATTCGAGGAAAGCGCCGCCGCCTGTGGAGATATAGCTGACCTTGTCGTGAATGCCGTACTTCGCGATGGCCGCGAGCGTGTCGCCGCCGCCCGCGATCGAGAACGCGCCGGAGCTGGCGATCGCGTCCGCGAGCGTCTTCGTGCCGTTGCCGAACTGGTCGAACTCGAACACGCCCACCGGGCCGTTCCACACGATCGTACCGGCCTGCTGCAGTTGCGAGGCCAGCGCTTTTGCGGTCTGCGGGCCGATGTCGAGGATCATGTCGTCGTCGGCGACGTCGGCCACGGCCTTGATCTCGGCCTTGGCGGTCGGCGAGAACTCCTTCGCGGTCACCACGTCGCTCGGGATCGGCACCGAGGCGCCGCGCGCGCGCGCCGCTTCGATGATCGCCTTCGCCTGGTCGACGAGGTCGGCTTCCGCGAGCGACTTGCCGATCTTGAGACCGGCCGCGAGCATGAACGTGTTGGCAATGCCGCCGCCGACGATCAGCTGGTCGACCTTCTCGGCGAGCGACTCGAGGATCGTAAGCTTGGTCGAGACCTTCGAGCCGGCGACGATCGCCACGAGCGGGCGTTTCGGCGCGCCGAGCGCCTTGCCGAGCGCATCGAGTTCAGCCGCGAGCAGCGGGCCCGCGCAGGCGATGGGCGCGTACTTCGCGATGCCGTAAGTCGTGGCTTCGGCGCGGTGCGCCGTGCCGAACGCGTCGTTCACGTAGATGTCGCAGAGCTTCGCCATCTTCTGCGCGAGTTCGTCCGAGTTCTTCTTCTCGCCCTTGTTGATGCGGCAGTTCTCGAGCAGCACGACGTTGCCCGGCGCGACGTTCACGCCGTTCTCGACCCAGTTCGCGACGAGCGGCACTTCGCGGCCAAGCAGTTCCGAAAGGCGCTTCGCGACGGGCGCGAGCGAGTCTTCGGGCTTGAACTCGCCTTCGGTCGGGCGGCCGAGGTGCGACGTAACCATGACGGCGGCGCCGGCGTCGAGCGCGGCCTTGATGGCCGGCACGGAGGCGCGGACGCGGGTGTCTTCGGTGATGTTGCCCTGATCGTCCTGCGGCACGTTCAGGTCGGCGCGGATGAACACCCGCTTGCCGTTGAGTTTGCCTTCGGAGATCAGATCGGAGAGACGCAGAACCTTGTTCATGGACTTGACTGTGCGTGATGGTGGGAAGGCGGTGGCAACACGATGCGAGGCGCCTGCCCAGGTGGCGGGGTGGCACTCAGTCTGCACGGCGCGGGATCCGGTCTGACGCTGTCTCGGGTCGCTGCTCGTTACCTGACAGACGCCGGCATCGAATTGCGAGATCGGTATTTTAGCCGATAGGCAGGGCGATCAGAGGCGTGCTCGCGCGAATGTCCCGTATTTGGGCGGCGGCCGCTGGGCTCCGGCATTTCTGTCACGGAATTGTGCATCGCAACAAAAACACCCGCAAGCGCCCGTGCCGACGCCAAATGACGCTAAAATACGCCCTTCGCCGGCCGCGGGTTTCATGACCTTCGCGGTGTCATGGCTCAACAAAGCGCATTACGAGAATTGTCCTCATGAGCGAAATCAAGGAAATGCCGCTGGTCGAACTTTCGGCCAAGGATCTGCCGGCGTATTGCCCGAATCCGTCGATGCCGCGCTGGAGCAACCATCCGCGCGTCTTTATCGACGTGACGCACGGCGAAGCGCGCTGCCCGTACTGCAGCACGCGCTACAAGCTGCGCGAGGGCGAGGTCGTGCACGGCCATTGAGCGCGGCCGGCGCCGGCAGGCCTCGCGCCGGCCGACGCGCCGCACGCGAACGGCAACGCCCTGGTTTCGCCGGCCCCCGCCCGCACAATCGCGGGCGGCTTGCCGCCAACGCCTGCGCGCCTCACGGCGCGTTTCCCCGCTAACCGTGTTCCTGCCCGCCAAAGCGCGCGCGGAACCTCTGTCATTCCCGGACTCCGACACACGATGCGCCGCGCGCTGGTAATCGCACCGAACTGGATCGGTGACGCACTGATGGCGCAGCCGCTCCTTTCGCGGCTCGTAAAACTGCATCCGCGCATGGCGATCGATGCAGTCGCGCCCACGTGGGTTGCGCCCGTGCTCGAACGCATGCCCGAGATCCGCGACGTCTACGCCACGGACCTCGCCCACGGCAAGCTGCAACTCCTGCGCCGCTGGCAGCTGGCGGCCGACTTGCGCGAGGTGCGCTACGACGCCGCCTACGTGCTGCCGAACTCCCTCAAGTCCGCACTGATTCCGTGGCTCGCGAACATTCCGCTGCGCGTCGGCTACACGGGCGAGAACCGCTACGGCTTCCTGAACGTGCGCCACGCGAATCCGCCGAAGGACGAGCGGCCGCCGATGGTCAAGCACTACGCCGCGCTCGCATGGGCGCCCGGCGCGACCGTGCCCGACGACCTGCCGATGCCGCGTCTCGAAGCGGATCCGAACGAGGCCTCGCGCGTCTCGGCGCGCTTTCACCTCGACACGCGCGTGCCGCTGCTGGTGTTTTGCCCCGGCGCGGAGTACGGCCCCGCGAAGCGCTGGCCGCCCGAGCACTTCGCGGCCCTCGCGCAGATGGTGGGACAGTCGTTCCCGTACGCGCAGATCATCGCGCTCGGTTCGCCGAAGGATGCGCCGCTCGCGCAGGCCATCGCCGACCGCGCTGCGAACGTGCGCAACCTGTGCGGCCAGACGGCGCTCGGCGAAGCCTGCGCGCTGATCTCGCGGGCGAGCGCCGTGGTCACCAACGACTCGGGCCTCATGCACGTCGCCGCCGCGCTGCGCCGCCCGCTCGTCGCGCTCTACGGTTCGACGGATCCGCGCCACACACCGCCCTTGTCGGAACTCGCAAAGGTACAATGGCTGCATCTCGATTGCAGCCCGTGTTTCCAGCGCGAATGCCCGCTCGGGCATCTGAACTGTCTGCGCGAACTGAGCCCGGAACAGGTATTCGGCGATCTGCGCGGCATGCTGCTCGGCCAGCGCTAGGCGCGCCCCCGAGGCTCGCGTCACAGGAGTGTCTCGCGATATCGGCATGCTCGCGGCAGCGAAATCCCGTGTCGATTCGCGAGTGTCGATTCGCCAACCCGCGCTCCGGCGCAACAGACCAACGAGCCATGCCACGTTTCGCCCACATCTTCGAAGCCGCCGCGGACACCCTCAACGCGTACTACCAGGCCGTCGCGGAAGTCAACATCGACAGCTTGATGGGCTTGTGGATCGACGAGGAATTCGTGAGCTGCATCTGCGCGGACGGCTCGCATCTGCATGGTCTGCCGAACATTCGCGCGGGGCTCGCCGCGCAGCTCGAAGCAGCGCCGGTCTCGATCGAGCCGCTCGACATTCGCGTCTACGACAGCCTCGGCACGGTGGTCTATGCGATCGTGGAAGCGCATCGTCCGGTCGATCCGAAGGCTATACCCGCGATGGTCTTCACGACCTACGTGATGGTTCATGAGCGCGGCGAGTGGCGCATCGCCCACATCCACGCGAGCCGCATGCCCGACGACGCGGCAACCCAGTTCTCCGCCAAGCTGCGCCACGGCCAGGGCGCGCTGCACTGATTCCCCCGGAAGCGCCGCCATGAGTACGACCGAGGACAGGCCCGCCGACCTCCGCGCGCCGGCGGCCGCGGTGGCGCGCACCGTCAAGGCGCCGCAGGCCGGCGCCTATCGCGCCCCCTTCTGGCTGCCCGGCGCTCACGCGCAAACCATCGTCCCCGCCCTCTTCTCGCGGCCGCCGCTGCCCGTGTACCGCCGCGAACGCTGGGACACGCCCGACGGCGACTTCGTCGAACTCGACTGGGTCGAGCCCGCGCAAGGCGAGCGCCCCGCACCCGACGCCCCGCTTTTCGTGCTCTTTCATGGTCTGGAGGGCGGCTCGGGTTCGCACTATGCGCGCTCGCTGGCAGCGGCCGCCGCCGCACTCGGCTGGCACGCCGTGATTCCGCACTTTCGCAGCTGCAGCGGCCCGCTGAACCTGCTGCCGCGCTTCTACCATCTCGCCGACGCCGGCGAACTGGACTGGATGCTGCGCCGCCTCGCCGCGCGCCACGGCGGACCGCTCGTTGCGGCGGGCGTCTCGTTAGGCGGCAACGTCCTGCTGCACTGGCTCGCGCAGCAGCGCGAGGACGCGGCCATCGTGGCCGCGGCCGCCGCGATCTCGGCGCCGCTCGACGTCCACGCGGGCGGCAGGATGCTCTCGCACGGCTTCGGCATGGTCTACACGCAGAGCTTCCTCAAGACGCTCAAAGTGAAGGCGCTCCAGAAGCTCCAGCAATATCCGGGGCTCTTCGACAAAGACGCCGTGCTCGCGAGCCGCACGATGGGCGAGTTCGACAATGTCGTCACGGCGCCGCTGCACGGCTTTCGCGACGTGCACGACTACTGGACCCAGGCGACGGTCAAGCCGCGCCTCGCCGAAATCGTCGTGCCGACGCTCGTGCTCAACGCGCGCAACGATCCGTTCCTGCCCGGCCACGCGCTGCCCGGCCGCCACGCGGTGAGCGCCGCCGTCGAGCTGGAACAGCCCGCGCAGGGCGGGCACGTCGGCTTTATGACCGGGCCGTTTCCGGGCCGCTCCGGCTGGCTCTCGCAACGCGTGACCGGCTGGCTGTCGGGCTTTGTCGCCCATGGATGAGATCGTCAAACAGGCGCTCGCGCGCTGGCCCGACGTGCCGCACTGCACCGGCTGGCTGCGCCTCGATGCGCGCGGCCAATGGCGCCTGCGCGACGAAGCCGATCAGGCTGCCGGCGCGCCCGGCACGGCGATCCGCCACGAAGCGCTGATCGGCTTCATCAACCGCAATTACGAGTGCGACGCGCGCGGCCAGTGGTATTTCCAGAATGGGCCGCAGCGCGTGTACGTCGAATTGGAATACACGCCGTTCGTGGTGCGGCTCGCAACGGATGCGAGCGGTGCGCTCGCGCTCGCGGACCAGACCGGCCGGCCGTTCGCGCCGGGTGGCGTGTGGGTGGACGAATCCGGCAGCGTGCTGTTTGCCGAGGCGGCTTCCGGCACGGCGGGCGCGGCGAGCGGATCGGGTCGCGTGGCGCTGCTCCACGACCACGATCTCGATCTGTTCACCGACCACGCCGCGCTCGCCGACGACGGCCAAAGCGGAAACTTCACGTGGCGTACCGACGCCAACGCCCTGCCGATCGCGCCCCTCCGGCGTGCGGACGTGCCCGCGCGCTTCGGCTTTATCGCGAGTCCCGCGGGCGAAGCCGCGGCCACTTGATTCGGACCGGACTGCAAGACGCGAGGCGCCGGTCAAGCCGTGCAGCGCTGCCAGAATATGCGCCTTCACTAAACAGAGAGCCAACCATGCCTGAACTCACTCATTTCGATGCGGCCGGCGACGCGCACATGGTCGACGTCGGCGGCAAAGCCGAGACCAGGCGCATTGCCGTCGCGCGCGGAACCATCCGCATGCTGCCCGAAACGTTCGCGCTGATCCGCAACGGCGCGGCGAAAAAAGGCGACGTGATCGGCGTCGCGCGCATCGCCGCCATCCAGGGCGCGAAGCGCACTTCGGACCTGATTCCGCTTTGCCATCCGCTCGCGATCACGCGCGTGAAGGTGGACTTCGCGCTCGACGAGACGCTGCCCGGCGTGCACTGCACGGCGCAGGTGGAAACGTTCGGCCGGACCGGCGTGGAGATGGAAGCGCTGACCGCCGTGCAGGTGGGCCTGCTGACGGTCTACGACATGTGCAAGGCCGTGGACCGCGGCATGACCATCACCGACGTGAAGGTGATGGAGAAGCACGGCGGGAAGTCGGGGGATTGGGTGGCGCAAAACTGAACCGCCGGGTTATACGACCAGGAGGGAACTATGACGATCGAAGAGCTGCTCGGGCAGGTACTGGCATTTCGCGACGAGCGCGACTGGGAGCAATTCCATACGCTGCGCAATCTGATCGTCTCCACCAGCATCGAGGCTGGAGAACTGCTGGAGACGATACAGTGGAAAACCGATTCGGAGATCGAAGCCCTGCTTCGCGACCCGAAGCGGCTCGGCAACATCAGGCACGAATGCGCCGATGTGTTCATCTACCTCCTGCTGGTCGCGCATCGGGCAGGATTCAATCTTCTCGATGCGGCTTCCGAAAAGCTGAAGCTCAATGCCCAACGCTATCCGGCGGACAAGGCAAGAGGAAGCGCCGCAAAGTATTCCGAGCTTTGATTCGGCCGGCTGTCCCGCAGCCGGCCCGCCCACAGCCTCACTCGCCCCGCCTCACCCGCCTGTCAATCGTCGGAATCGTCGTCGTCATCCTCGTCGATCTGCTTCGGCGGATTGCCGTACTGCTTCACGAGTTGCGCCTTGAAGGCCTTCAGCGCAGGCTGCTCGTCGCACAAACCGTAAAGCGCGGCTTGCTGCGTCGGCCAGTCGTGCAGCTCGGCCGCGAAAATCTTCAGACGCGCAACCGTGTCGAACGCGCCGGCCGTATCGCCGTTCAGCGCCTGCAGGACTGCATAGCGTCGCAGCACGGTCTCGCCCGGCAGCAGCGCGATCGCACGCCGATGCGCCGCGAGCTTCGCCGGGAGATTCGCTGCATCTATCGGCAGCAACGTGGCCATGCCGTAGTCGCCCCATGCGCTGAACAGGAACGACGGAGCCTCGCTGTACTGCTGGGCCGGACGTTCGCCGTAATACAGCACCTCAGCACGGTGATAGTCCTGCACGACCGGATAAAGCGCGGCGAGGCCGCCGAACACCACCACAGCGAACGCGCCGAACGACAGGCGAGGCGGCACGAAGCGCAGCGGACGCGTTTCGAGCACGCCGAACACGAACATCGCGGGCAGCAGGAAGAACATGTACTGCTGCGGATATTCGACGAGCGCATGCATGGCCAGCACGCCGATCAGCATGAAGCCGAACACGCGCTCGGGCGTATGGGGCACGCGCAGCGCGCGCACGAACCACGCCACGAGACCCAACAGGACGATGCCGCAGCCGATCACGCCGGTCTTGGCGAGCAGGTCGATAAAGACGTCATGCGAGTTGTTGGCGATCTCCACGCCGCCCAGCGAGCGCACGAGCTCGAACTGATGGACCGGGAAGTCGCCCCAGCCGACGCCGAGGATCGGATGCGTCTTGAACATCGTCAGGCCATAGCGCCAGAGGGCGATGCGCGGCGCGATCTGGCCGGCGTCCTTGAAGCGGTCGGCGGCGGACTGGTCGAGTTGCAGGTCGTAGTGAACGTTGGCCCAGCGCACGAACGCATTGACGCCGATAAAGATCAGCAGCAGCACGATAGGCAGGAGCCAGTTTCGCGCGCCGCGCCGGCCGCCTGCCTGCGCGCCGTCATGGCGCGCGAGCGCAAGCGCAATCCAGAGACCCGCGACGACGATGACGGCGATCTGCAGCCAGGGACCGCGCGAAACCGTGAGCGCGAGGCCGCCCGCGTAGACGGCGGAGAGCACGGCCCAGATCGCGAGCGGCAAGCGGCGCGTCTGCACGAGAAAGAGTCCGGCTGCCATCGCGAACGCGATATACGTCGCGAGGTGGTTGGCTTGCGCCATATTGCCGAACGGCCGCCGGTCGAACGTCACGTTATACGCCACGACAAGCGGCGTGACCTTCGTTTCGAGATGAAAGAGCTGGATGATCTGGCAGAACACCGCGAACGCGCCGCCGACCATCAGCGCAGCAGCGGCCCAGACCATCGCGGTCTCGGTCTGGCGCGCGCGCGCGATGCCGTAACCCGCATGCGTGGCCATCAGGGCCGCGAGCAGATAGCCGGCGCCGAGCCAGTTCATCGACGGCTGCGCCACCGGCAGGATGAGGGTCTGCGCAACCAGCAGCAGACCGAAGGCGAGCGGCACGAGCCCGACCGTGGGCGTGGCGAATTCGACCGCCGACCGCGCGGAGAACGCGAGCAGCACCACGGACGCGCCGACCAGCAGCCAGAGCGCCAGCGCTACGTATTCGGCATAGAACGTCGGGATGGGATACGTGTGAGCGACGACCGCGTAGGGAAGCGTCAACGCAACGGCCAGCAAGAAGAACGTAAGATAGCGCGCAAAAGTGGAAGGCATGGGTAAGCGGGGGCATCAGAGACCGGCGCACTATACAAGACTTTCGGCACGATTTGCGGACCGTGGCGGTTACTGCGTCTTGCGCATGCCGATTTGAGTTCACTTGCGCGTGCACCCTCCTCTGGCCAGCAGGCCGTCAAGACGCGCCGCCGCCTTTGCGCGACGACGGCGCGAATCCGGGGAGGCGGACCGCGCGTCATAGCACGGCCACGCTCTCGTTACCTGCGCAAACACCTTCGCGCATCAAATCTCGTCACGCCCGGCACTCCGGCGGCGCGAGATTCGAAGGCAGCGTGGCAGCTTCGGCCGGTGCCGGACCGGAGCCCGGTGCGCCCAGCGACGAAGCCGTCTTGCCGGCGGCGAAGCACTCCCACGTAACCGTGCCCGACTGGACGCTGCCTTGCGAGAGCGCGACGCGGGCAGTGGGAGCTTCCGCATTGTCGGGTATCGAGGGCACGAGTACGAGCGTATTGCTTCCGGCAGGCGCGACGCGCGTCGTGAAGGCGACCGTGATCTGCCCCGTGGTGTCGTCGACCTGCACCGATTCGACATTGCGCGTGGCCGGCGGCGAGGAGAATCCGGCCGAGAACGCGTTGCCGCTCGCCGCGTTTTCCGCGACCGCGAGCCGTGCCGACGAGGCAAGCGAAAGCCCCTCGCCGACGCGACTGCGCGCAAGATAGTCCTGATAAGCAGGTATGGCATAGGCGGCGATCACGCCGACGATGGCCAGCACGATCATCAGCTCGATCAGCGTGAAGCCTTGGACCACGACACGGCGCGCAAATCGGGCGAACCTGGCCGAAGCCAGCGTGGCGGCGCGCGACGACGCATGGCGCAAGAACCAGCGCGCGAGCGCGGCAAGGGCTGCGGGCGGGCTCGCAGCGAGTACGGATACGATCATCATCAGGGCTCCTGAAACAAGAAACGCCTGCTCACGGCCGTGAACAGGCGTTTTGATCGTATCGGCGGGTCAAGCCGCCGGGCAGTCGGCCGAATGGCCTGGATGCCGCGCAGACTGCGCCCAGACCATGAGAATCGCCGTGCATCAGTGCGAATCGGCAACCTCCGAGCGACGTGCGTTGCGGCGCCTCAACGCAAGCCCCACTGCCACAACGAACACGGCGCCCGCCACGCACATACCGTATTCGGCGAGCGGCGTATCGAGCAGCGGCCAGCGGTCGCCGGCCGGATCGTTGACGATCAGCCCGCCGGCGATCCAGCCGAGCAGCGCGGCGCCCAGCGTGACGATGACGGGAAAGCGGTCCAGCAGCCGCAACACCAGTTGGCTGCCCCACACGATGAGCGGAATGCTCACCATCAGCCCGAAGATCACGAGGCCGATCCGGTGCGCGGGATCGGCTGCCTCGGCGGCGCCCGCAATCGCAACGACGTTGTCGAGGCTCATCACCGCATCGGCGACGATGATCGTCTTGATCGCGCCGATCAGCTTCTCGGCGGGCTTCACGTTGGCGTGTTCGAGATGCGCGGGCGCGAGCAGGCGCACGCCGATCCACAGCAGCAGCAAGCCGCCCGTGAACTTCAGCAAGGGCACATTGAGCAGCACGACCGCGAACGCGATCAGCACGACCCGCAGCGCGATGGCGCCCGCCGTGCCCCAGATGATGCCGCGCAGGCGCTGCTGCGCCGGCAGGTCGCGGCACGCGAGCGCGATCACGACGGCGTTGTCGCCGCCGAGCAGGATGTCGATGACGATGATCTGGAGCACAGCGCCCCAATGGAGCGACGCGAAGAACTCGGGCATGAAGGCGACGGCGCGGCCGTGAGAATGGAGCTGCCAGGGGACGCAGCCAATAAAAAAGCGAGGGGCCATGACTGGCTCCCTCGCTTTTGTCCGGAAACCTCGTGAAAGGATTCCGCAAGCATATCAAAAAAACGCTGGCCACCCGCGCGACGTGCTGCGCGAGTGCCACCGATTCTCGAAATTACAGGATCGACTTCAGCAGACGGCCCATTTCCGACGGGTTGCGCGTCACCTTGATGCCACAGCCGTCCATGATTTCCAGCTTCGCGTCGGCCGTGTCCGCACCGCCCGAGATCAGCGCGCCGGCGTGGCCCATGCGCTTGCCCGGAGGCGCCGTGACGCCCGCGATAAAGCCAACCACCGGCTTCTTCATGTTGTCCTTGATCCAGTAAGCGGCGTTCGCTTCGTCCGGACCGCCGATCTCGCCGATCATGATCACGGCGTCCGTATCCGGATCGTCGTTGAACATCTTCATGACGTCGATGTGCTTCAGACCGTTGATCGGGTCGCCGCCGATACCGACAGCCGACGACTGGCCGAGGCCGAGCGCGCTCAGTTGACCCACGGCTTCATACGTCAGCGTGCCCGAACGCGACACGACGCCGATGCGGCCCTTCTTGTGGATGTGGCCCGGCATGATGCCGATCTTCAGCTCGTCCGGCGTGATCGTGCCCGGGCAGTTCGGTCCGAGCAGCAGCGTCTTGCGGTTTTCGCGGCGCATGCGGTCGCGCACTTCCAGCATGTCGCGAACCGGAATGCCTTCCGTGATGCAGATCGCGAGATCGAGGTCGGCCTCGACGGCTTCCCAGATCGCGGCGGCTGCGCCCGCGGGCGGCACGTAGATCACCGACACGGTCGCGCCGGTCGCTTCCTTCGCTTCGCGCACGTTCGCGTAGATGGGAATGCCTTCGAAGTCCTCGCCGGCCTTCTTCGGGTTCACGCCCGCGACGAATGCTTCGCGGCCGTTGGCGTACTCACGGCAGGCGCGCGTGTGGAACTGACCGGTCTTGCCGGTGATGCCCTGCGTGATGACCTTGGTGTCTTTGTTGATCAGAATCGACATGTATTGACCTCTGTTTGCCTGGCGCCGCGCGTCGCGTCTGCCGTGTTTTCACACTGCCGGTCGCGCCGCTGCCGCGCCATACGTACCGGTGAGAATTACTTGCCTTCGGCAGCCGCAACGACCTTCTGCGCGGCTTCTTCCATGCTATCCGCCGAGATGATCGGCAGGCCCGATTCGGCCAGCATCTTCTTGCCGAGGTCCTCGTTCGTGCCCTTCATGCGCACGACGAGCGGCACGCCCAGGTTCACGGCCTTCGAACCGGCGATCACGCCTTCGGCGATCACGTCGCAGCGCATGATGCCGCCGAAGATGTTCACGAGAATCGCCTTCAGGCCCGGGTTCTTCAGCATCAGCTTGAACGCTTCCGTGACCTTCTCGGTCGTGGCGCCGCCGCCGACGTCGAGGAAGTTGGCCGGCTCGCCGCCGAACAGCTTGATGGTGTCCATCGTCGCCATGGCGAGGCCTGCGCCGTTCACGAGACAGCCGATGTTGCCGTCGAGCGAGATGTAGGCGAGGTCGAACTTCGAGGCTTCGACTTCAGCAGGATCTTCTTCGTCCAGATCGCGGTAAGCGACGATTTCCGGGTGGCGGAACAGCGCGTTCGCGTCGAAGTTGAACTTCGCGTCGAGTGCGATGACCTTGCCGTCGCCGGTGATGATCAGCGGGTTGATTTCGGCCAGCGATGCATCGGTTTCCCACGTCGCCTTGTACAGGCCTTGCAGGATGGCGCGCGCTTGCGGGATCGAGCCTTCCGGCACGCCGATCTTGCGGGCCAGGTCGTCCGCTTCAGCGTCCTTCAGACCGGTGACCGGGTCGACGGCGACCTTGTGGATCGCTTCCGGCGTCTTTTCGGCCACTTCTTCGATGTCCATGCCGCCTTCGCTCGACGCCATCACGACGATCTTCTGCGAGACGCGATCGAGCACGAGGCCGACATACAGTTCCTTCTTGATGTCGGCGCCTTCTTCGATCAGCAGGCGGTTGACCTTCTGGCCTTCCGGACCGGTCTGGTGCGTGACGAGCTGCATGCCGAGGATCTGGTTCGCGTATTCGCGGACCTGCTCCAGCGACTTCGCGACCTTCACGCCGCCGCCCTTGCCTCGGCCGCCAGCGTGGATCTGCGCCTTGACGACCCACACCGGGCCGCCCAGCTCTTCAGCGGCCTTGACCGCGTCATCCACCGAAAACACCGGCTTGCCGCGCGGCACCGCGACGCCGAATTTCCGCAGGATTTCCTTACCCTGGTACTCGTGAATCTTCATGCGTGATTCCCTTCAGTCTGAGAGTTGGAGTGAACTTCGTTTCCGCTGTTGTTATTCATGCGTGACGGCATCGGCCCTGCCCTCGCGGCCCGGGCCTTCGTCGCGCACGCCGGCGGCGTCCGCCCCGCGCTCTATGGAGCGCGGCACATGGCCATACCAGCGCGGATAAAACTGCTTCACCGCCTCGCCGTCGAACCGCAGCGCATGGCAGCGGCCTAGCTGGAAAGGCGGCTTCTCGCCGACGGCGTCGCCGTCGGCCGTCTTGCCGATTTCCGGTCCCGCGTTTTCGCGCTTCCCTTCGTCCTTCGATTCGTCCCCGGCACGCCAGACCTCTCCGACGAACGCCTGCACCGCAGCGGTCGGCAGCACGCCCAGCATCTCGGTGAGATGCGTGCAGCCAGCCGTGCCGGCGAGTCGCCGGCCCGCTTCGCGGCGGAAATTCTGGAGGAGATTGAGCCCGATGAGGGCACGATAGGCGGGATTGGCGTTCTGGCACTGACCGTCGTAGGGCACCCAGTCGGACGACGCTTCGGCGTCGACGACGTTGAGCTTGCGATCGATCGTGATGCGGAGCCAGAGTTCATGGATCGGCAGACCTTCGGGCCGGACACCGGCGGCGAGCGGCACGTCGCGTGGCTTGTGATCGGTCAGACACGCGTCGATGTCCCACAAGCCGTCTTCGCGCTCATAGGCGACCGCCCGGATTGCACGCTGGTGGCGCAGCTGGCGGGGCACGGGCGGGGAAAGCGGCATGCTAAGGCTAAGACCGGATGGGAAAACCTCTGGATTTTAGCATACCGGGTATTTGAGACTGCCCCGAACACGCAGGCCGCTCAGGGACTTACGGGATCCTTGCAGCCTCAGCTTTCGGACCAATCGTCCTCGATGCCTTTCAGGATCTTGCCGATGATCGCCATCGAAAAGCCGCGCGCGGCGAGAAAGCGAGCCTGCCGTGCGCGTTCGGCGGGTGTTTCGGGCAGCGTGCCGTACTTCTTCTGCCAGACGGCGCGGGCGCGGGCAAGTTCGGTCTCGCGCAACTGCGCACTCACCTCCTCGATAAGCGTATCGCCCACGGCGTGGCGCTTGAGTTCGCCGACGATGCGCGTGGCGCCAAGACGTGAGGCGCGACGGTGAATGATGCTTTCGGCAAAGCGCGCGTCGGAGAGCCAGCCCTCGCGGACGAGCGAATCGAGCAGGGCCTCGAGTTCGTCGGCGTTGTCCGTGTACGGCATCAGCTTGCGCGAGAGTTCGGCGCGGCTGTACTCGCGGCGCGAGAGGTAAGCAAGCGCGCGGCCCTTGAGCGAAGGGCCGGAGCGCTGGGACGCGGCGGGGGCGCCGCCTGAGCGCTCGGCAGGCGTGCGTTGCTTGCGCGATTCGGAGGTGCGCTCGAACCGGGTGGCGGAGGTAGCGGGCTCGCTGCCCCTCGCGGCCGAACGAGCGGTGCGTGTACTCGACGTGCGTTCGAAGCGGTCCGCCTGCGCTGCATCGTCGGTCGACTCGAAGGCCCCGAACGACGACTCGAACTCATCGAAAGGGGCACCGAAAGGTCCGCCAAACTGCGCATCGAGCGGATTATCGGAGAGATTACCGGACGGACTACCGGATGAACTACCAGATGAACTACGGAGTGCGCCAGCTTGCTCGAAAGACTCGAGCGGACCGCCTGGCGCATGCGGATCCCGCGGGCGGCCCGCTTCGGTTGGCGCCGGTGGCGCCGATGCGGACCTGCCCTTGCGGATCACGACGGATTACTCTTCTTCGTCCGCGATTTCGACTTCGTCGGAATCGTTGACGCCGGCCGGCATCGCGCTCACGCCAAGCGATTCGCGAATGCGGTTTTCGATCTCGCGCGCAATGTCGGCATTTTCGCGCAGGAATTCGCGCGCGTTGTCCTTGCCCTGGCCGATGCGCTCGCCGTTATAGCTGTACCACGCACCGGCCTTGTCGACGATCTTGGCCTGCACGCCGAGATCGATGATTTCGCCCTGGCGCGAAATGCCTTCGCCGTACAGGATGTCGAACACGGCTTCGCGGAACGGCGGCGAGACCTTGTTCTTCACCACCTTCACGCGCGTTTCGCTGCCGATCACTTCGTCGTTCTTCTTGATCGAGCCGATACGGCGAATGTCCAGACGCACCGACGCGTAGAACTTGAGCGCGTTGCCGCCCGTGGTGGTTTCCGGGTTGCCGAACATCACGCCAATCTTCATGCGAATCTGGTTGATGAAGATCACCATGCAGTTCGTCTTCTTGATCGTGCCGGTGAGCTTGCGCAGCGCCTGCGACATCAGGCGCGCCTGCAGACCCGGCAGCGAGTCGCCCATTTCGCCTTCGATTTCGGCCTTCGGCACGAGCGCCGCGACCGAGTCGATCACGATCATGTCGATCGAGCCCGAGCGCACGAGCGCGTCGGCAATTTCGAGCGCCTGCTCGCCCGTGTCCGGCTGCGAAATAAGCAGTTCCGGCACGTTCACGCCGAGCTTCGAGGCGTACTGCACGTCGAGCGCGTGTTCCGCGTCGATGAACGCCGCCGTGCCGCCGATCTTCTGCAGTTCGGCGATCACCTGGAGCGTGAGCGTGGTTTTACCCGACGATTCCGGACCGTAGATCTCGACCACGCGGCCGCGCGGCAGGCCACCCACGCCGAGCGCGATGTCGAGGCCGAGCGAGCCGGTGGAAACCACCTGGATGTTCTCGACCGCCTCACCATCGCCGAGTCGCATGATCGACCCCTTGCCGAACTGCTTTTCGATCTGCGCGAGCGCGGCGGCCAGCGCCTTGCTCTTTTCAGCAGTCAGCCCAGCCGAGCCTTTCTTGCTATCTTCCATGAATCGTCCTTTGCTATGATGAACGGCGTCTCGTGACGATGCGCGAGCCCCATGTCGGCTTATGCGCACGAACGCAGACACTGTATAAAAAAACAGTGGTTTTAGCAAGCCCCAGGCTCGCCAAAAACCGCGAAATTTCGGGAGACCGCCACGCGCCGCGCAAGCCCGGCGCGGGCCTGGAGACCTGGCGAAGGCGCCGGCGCACCATGCGAATTCTCATTGCCGAAGATGACAGCATACTCGCGGATGGTCTCGTTCGATCACTCCGCCAATCGGGCTATGCCGTTGATCACGTGAGGAGCGGCGCGGACGCCGACACCGCCCTCTCCATGCAAACCTTCGACCTGCTGATCCTCGATCTCGGCCTGCCGAAAATGTCGGGGCTCGAAGTGCTGCGCCGCCTGCGCGCGCGCAACTCGAACCTTCCGGTGCTGATTCTCACCGCCGCCGACAGCGTGGACGAGCGCGTCAAGGGCCTCGACCTCGGCGCCGACGATTACATGGCCAAGCCCTTCGCGCTCAATGAGCTGGAGGCGCGCGTGCGTGCGCTCACGCGGCGCGGCGCGGGCGGCGGCCCGACGGTCGTGCGCCACGGCGCCCTCTCCTTCGACCAGATCGGCCGGGTGGCGCGCATCAACGACCAGGTGATCGACCTCTCGGCGCGCGAGCTGGGCCTGCTCGAAGTGCTGCTGCAGCGGCTTGGGCGGCTCGTCTCCAAGGAACAGCTTGTCGACCACCTCTGCGAATGGGGCGAGGAGGTCAGCAACAACGCCATCGAAGTTTATGTGCACCGGCTGCGCAAGAAGCTCGAAGCGGGCGGCGTGCGCATCGTGACCGTGCGCGGGCTGGGCTATTGCCTCGAGAAGGAGCAGGGCGCACCAAACGTCACGGCAGTCACCGCGACCACCGCGCCGCCGGCCATGCCGGCCAGCCATTACTTCAAATAACCGGGCGGGAAGATGGCCGAGCCCGCTCACGCCGCGCGCTCCGCGCCGCCAGCCGACACCCTCGACGACAACGCGCGCGACGCCCGCTACGCGAACCCGTTCGCCCCGCCCGACGAAACCGAAGCCGCGGCGCAGACGCGGCCCCGCTCGCTCTTCGGCGAGATCCTCGACTGGATGCTCGCGCCGCTCCTGCTGCTCTGGCCGATGAGCATCGCCGTGACCTATCTGGTGGCGAAATCGATCGCGAACGGCCCCTTCGACCGCGCGCTGGAAACCGATGCCTACGTGCTCGCACGCCATATCCAGCCGGTCAACGGCGTGGCCGAACTGTCGCTGCCCGCCGCGGCGAGCGAGCTGATCGGCGCCGACAACATCGACCGCACGTTCTATCAGGTGCTGGGCGGCCGCGGCGAACTCGTGGCCGGCGACCGCGACATGCCGCTGCCGCACGAGGACGACCGCCCGCCGCCGGGCCTCGTCGAATTCCGTGACGACACGCTGCACGGCATCGACATCCGCGTCGCCTATACGACGGTGGCGCTGCCGCAGTCGGGCAAGGCGCAACCAGTGCTCGTGCAGGTGGCGGAGACACTCGACAAGCGCCGCCAGCTCGCCAACGACATCATCAAAGGCGTGATCCTGCCGCAGTTCGTGATTCTGCCGCTCGCGATCGTGCTCGTGTGGTTCGGGCTCTCGCGGGGGCTCGCGCCGCTGCACGCGCTGCAGTCGAATATCCGCATGCGCCGGCCCGACGACCTCTCGCCGCTGGAGGCGCGCCGCGCGCCGCCCGAGATCGAACCGCTCGTCACGTCCTTCAACGATCTGCTGACGCGCCTCGAACAGAACATGGAACTGCAGAAGCGCTTTATCGCCGACGCGGCCCATCAGATGAAGACCCCGCTCGCGGGCCTGCGGACCCAGGCCGAACTGGCGCTGCGCCAGGACGTCTCGCCCGAGGTCCACCGCTCGCTCGAGCAGATCGCGACCAGCTCCGAACATGCCGCGCGGCTCGTCACGCAGCTGCTGGTGCTTGCGCGCGCGGAGAACCGCATGTCGGGGCAGATCTTCACGCCCGTCGACACGGCCGAAGTCGCGCGCCATGCCGTGCGCGACTGGGTCCAGCCGGCCCTCGCGAAGCGGATGGATCTTGGCTACGAAGGGCCGCACGGCGCCGACGACGAAGAGGACAGCGCGGCGCTGGAAGTCGACGGCAACCCGGTGATGCTGCGCGAAATGCTTTCGAACCTCATCGACAACGCCATCCGCTACGCGCCGCCGGGCGGACGGATCACCGTGCGCGTGCGCCCGGAGCCGGATGCGCGTCTCGTGCACCTGGAAGTCGAGGATACGGGCCTCGGCATTCCGGCCGCCGAACGCGAGCGCGTGATCGAACGCTTCTACCGGATCCTCGGCCGCGAGGGCGACGGCAGCGGGCTAGGCCTCGCCATCGTCCGCGAAATCGCGACGATGCACGGCGGCACGCTCACCATCGACGACAACGTCTACCAGCAGTCACCGCGGCTCGCGGGAACGCTCGTGCGCGTAACGCTGCGGCTTCGCGACGCCGCGTAAGCCGGCGGCGTCGGCAAATTCAGCCAACGGCGTCAGTAAGCTCAGGATGGGACTTACCCTTATCCATCTTGAATCGATTCTCGCCGAATCGGCTTATTAGCCGGCGATCAAGAAATATAGCGCACAAATAAAAGCATATTGCGCAAACTTGCGTGATTGAACCCCATTCACTTCGCGCTTACCCGTACCCTGAGCGCACGTCAGAACCGCGTAAGTTTCCGTTCCAATAATGCTCCGCAGGACCGTCGACCGCATGCTCCTCGCCCGGCGGACCCCACACATATCAAAACTGGAGACATACATGGCAACCGTAGGCGGACAGCTATCGCACGCGCCGATGACAAGCGACGAAAAACGCGTGATCTTCGCGTCGTCGCTCGGCACCGTGTTCGAGTGGTACGACTTCTATCTGGCCGGCTCGCTCGCGGCCTTCATCAGCAAGAGCTTCTTTTCCGGCGTCAATCCCACCGCGGGCTTCATCTTCACCCTGCTCGGCTTCGCCGCCGGCTTCGCGGTGCGCCCGTTCGGCGCGATCGTGTTCGGGCGGCTGGGCGACCTCGTCGGCCGCAAGCACACGTTCCTCGTGACCATCGTGATCATGGGTCTCTCGACCTTCGTGGTCGGCTTCCTGCCCGGCTATGCCGCGATCGGCATCGCTTCGCCCGTGATCTTCATCGCCATGCGCCTCCTGCAGGGCCTCGCGCTGGGCGGCGAGTACGGCGGCGCCGCGACCTACGTGGCCGAGCACGCGCCGGCCGGACGCCGCGGCTTCTACACCGCGTGGATCCAGACCACCGCGACGCTCGGCCTGTTCCTTTCGCTGCTCGTGATTCTGGGCGTGCGCCAGTCCGTGGGCGAAGAACAGTTCGCCGCATGGGCGTGGCGCATTCCGTTCGTCGCTTCGATCCTGCTGCTCGCCGTCTCCGTCTGGATCCGCCTGCAGCTCGACGAATCGCCGGCGTTCAAGCGCATCAAGGCCGAGGGCAAGGTGTCGAAGGCACCGCTCTCCGAAGCGTTCGGCCAATGGAAAAACCTGAAGATCGTGATTCTCGCCCTGATCGGCCTGACCGCCGGCCAGGCCGTGGTCTGGTACACGGGCCAGTTCTACGCGCTGTTCTTCCTCACGCAGACCCTCAAGGTGGACGGCTCAAGCGCCAACATCCTGATCGCGCTGGCACTGTTGATCGGCACGCCGTTCTTCCTGTTCTTCGGCTCGCTCTCGGACAAGATCGGCCGCAAACCTATCATCATGGCCGGCTGCCTGATCGCGGCGCTCACCTACTTCCCGCTCTTCAAGGCGCTCACGCACTTCGCGAACCCCGCGCTCGAAGCCGCCACGCAGCACGCGCCGATCGTCGTGATCGCGAACCCGGACGAGTGCTCGTTCCAGTTCAACCCGGTGGGCACGTCGAAGTTCACGTCGTCGTGTGACATCGCCAAGAGCGCGCTGTCGAAAGCGGGGCTGAACTACTCGAACGTGGCGGCGCCGGCAGGCACGATCGCGCAGATCAAGGTTGGCGACACCGTGATCGACACGTTTGACGGCAAGGCCGAAGGCGCCAAGGAAAAAGGCGCGGCGTTCGAAAAGACGCTGTCGGGCACGCTGAAGGCGGCGGGATACCCGGCCAAGGCGGACCCGGCACAGCTGAACTGGCCGATGACCGTGGTGATCCTGACGATCCTCGTGATCTTCGTGACGATGGTGTATGGGCCAATCGCGGCCATGCTCGTGGAGATGTTCCCCACGCGGATACGCTATACCTCGATGTCGCTGCCCTATCACATCGGCAATGGGTGGTTTGGCGGGTTCCTGCCGGCTACCGCGTTCGCGATCGTGGCGGCCAAGGGCGATATCTACTCTGGGCTCTGGTATCCGATCATCATTGCACTCGGGACCTTCGTGATCGGGATGCTGTTCCTCAAGGAAACCAAGGACTCGAATATTTACGCGCAGGATTGAGGCGCGCGGGGCGGCTCGGGCAGGCTGGCCGGATCGCCTTCGCGAAAAGTTATTGGGCAGGGGTTGACAGTGCCCGGAGGGCTCTGCATAATTATCTTCTTCGGCGAATTAGCTCAGTCGGTTAGAGCGACGGAATCATAATCCGCAGGTCCGGGGTTCGAATCCCTGATTCGCCACCAAATATCTTCCCAGCAATTGCTGGGAATGCCCAGAAACCCCGCTAGAGCGTAGCTCGGCGGGGTTTTCTGTTTCCAGCGTTGCCCAGATTCAGCCGGGGGCAACGGGGTCACGTGGTGGCAAGTCTGGGGGTCTGAATTTCACCTGAGGGGGAATGATGGCTTCAAACCGACTGACCGACGTGATCTGCAAATCCGCACGATACGACCCGGAAGGCAACACCAAGCGCAAGCTGTTCGACGGCGGCGGGCTCTACCTACAGTTGATGCCTACCGGCTCGAAGACTTGGTGGCTCAAATACCGCTTCAACGGCAAAGAAAATCGAATCAGCTTCGGCGGCTATCCTCTCGTCTCGCTGGGCGAAGCACGCGAGAAACGCGACGCGGCACGCAAGTTACTGCTTGATGGAATCGACCCATCAAAGCACCGGGCCGAAGCCAAGAGGCAGCAAACCTTGCAGGCCGCCAATCTGTTCTCCGTGATCGCAGACGAATGGATCGAGAACAAGCGCGACGGCTGGAGCGAGCATCACGCTGAACGCATCCGCAAGCAGCTTGACCGGGAGGTCTGCCCGCATCTGGGCTCCCGACCGATTGGCGAAATCACCTCCCCTGACCTTCTGGCGATAATCCGTCGCATCGAGGGACGCGGAGCACTGGAAACCGCCCGGAAGACGCTCCAGACGTGCGGCCAAATATTCCGCTATGCCGTGATGACAGGTAGGGCCGAACGCGACCCTTCGGGCGACCTTCGCGGAGCCTTGCGCACTCGCCCAGTAAAGAACATGACGCGCGTTGACGCCTCTGAGCTACCCGGGCTGATGCGGAAGATCGACGCGTATCAGGGGCGGCAGGAGACACGCCTCGCTATCAAATTGCTGGCGCTCACGTTTGTCCGCACCATTGAATTACGCCATGCTGAATGGACGGAAATCGACGTTGAGAAGGCGGAGTGGCGCATCCCTGCCGACAAGATGAAGATGGCGCGCCCCCACATTGTCCCCCTTGCCCAGCAAACTCTGGGGGTCATCGAGGAGCTTCGGGAGCTTACGGGCGGGGGCCGGTGGCTATTTCCGCACGCGTGGCGCGGCCTCCAGCCCATGAGCGAGAACACGGTGCTCTACGCGCTCTACCGCATGGGGTATCACTCACGCATGACGGGCCACGGCTTCCGGGGGCTCGCATCAACCATCCTCAACGAACACGGATTCTCGTCCGACTGGATCGAGCGGCAACTCGCACATATCGACGGCAACGGCGTGCGCGCCGCCTACAATCACGCACAGTATCTGGAGGGGCGACGCACGATGATGCAGTGGTGGGCCGATTATCTTGAGCGAGAGAGCCGACCGAACGTACTGCCGTTTGCAGCACACGGGTAAGGTATACCGGGGGGGGGGGGGGACGCAAATGCGCGCTCCCCCGCCTGCGTATTTCGAACAGTCGCCTGCCACGACAACGTAAAGATCGCTAATAATCTACGCGAGGCGGATTCAAATCTGCGGCAACAAAGTTGAGGTTACAGCTATGGGGCGCTGCATCTTTTGTGGTGACGAGAAAGATAAGCTCACTGACGAGCACATTATCCCGAAGGCACTGGCGAGTAACGTCTATTTGCCAAAAGCGTCGTGCGAGCAGTGTCAGCAAATCTGCAACCAGTCATTCGAACAACGATTCCTGAAGGGCTCGAATTTCGTGGCGATGGTACGCGCGCAACTCGGTATCCGGGGGCGTCGGAACGAACCGGTCTTCGGTTTCGATCAGCACGGGCATCCGTTGTCGATCGAAGTTCAGCCGGGCTTTCCGCCAATTCGCGTCGGAATGGCCGCGGCAGGATTTTATCGTCCAATGCAGGTCATCCTGGCCGACGGTCAGAGCCAGCCATTGAGCTATACGTTCCTTCCCGACGCCGTTCAGCGCCCGATTACATCCGCGTTCTTTGACGATCTGGTAGGAACCCCACACGCCGAAGCGAGCGTAGCGGCATTCTGGGCCGATGGCGATCTTCTTGTCGCGAATGCCTGGCGGGAGCTACTGGAAGCTTTCGTGGCTTGGGCAAATCGACGCTCATTGATACCAATGGCGTCGTCGATTGCCACCGGAGCAGCGAAGGTGCCGTTCTCGCTGGACTGGAACGCCCCTTACCGTGATCGCGGGCTCGCGAAAATCAGTTTCATGTACATGCTGAGTCTCCTTGATGAGCCCGCTCGTTACGACATATCTTTCAAGCCCATCAGGGATTACCTCCTAACCGGTGAGTACCGCTCCACGGCATGGAGCCACGGTCCGGTGCTGCAGTGGAGCGGCCAGTTCCCGTTGACCGAACCACAGCTGAAATTCACGTACCTGACGGCGACGGTAACCCGTGGGAGGGATGTCTTCGGTCTGGTGCAACTCCTGAATATGGGATTGTTCTGCGTAAAGCTTGCCTCGACGGCGGACGCGGCATTAGTGCCTGAAAGCCTAACCACCTATTCGCTCGATAAAGACACGGCGGGTAACTATGTCATGACCTCGCAACCGCACGTGGCGAGTGAGGTTGGCGCATTCGCGGAAGGCGTGCGAAATAGTGGTTTGTTATGCACATAGGCTCGGCGGCCATCAAGTCAGATCCCCCGAACTCGCTCGAGCATCTCCCCCTCGCCATTAATACCCATTCCCGATCGGACTCGACTTGGCGTTGTGGGTCTACCGAGAATTTCTGCCCTCTTTGGCCGTCCCGTGAAGTGCCTTGAGCCGCTCGCCCGATGTTGTGGAGGAAGTCGCAAATGATTTCCTCCTATCAACATCGCGCCGAGTCGCGCTTCGCCTTTGGAGGGCCTGATGTCATCGAAACCGTTATCCGATCTGGCGTGTCGGAACGCCAAGCATAATCCGGAAGGTAGCGGAAACAAGCTGTTCGACGGGGGTGGCCTATTCCTCGAATTGATGCCCTCCGGCTCGAAGAAGTGGCGGCTCAAATACCGCTTCAACGGCAAAGAAAACCGGATGAGCTTCGGGAGCTATCCGGTAGTTTCCCTGTCTGTCGCCCGTGAACGCCGAGAGGCCGCGAAGAAGCTGCTGGCAAGCGGGATTGATCCTGCGCGGCATCGGGACGAAGCCCGACGACAAGAGGCCGAGTCGTCCGGCGCGCAGTTGGCCGTCGTCGCTCGCGATTGGATTGAGGCTCGTCGGGCTCGCTGGAGCGACGATCACGCGAAGCGTATACAGAAGCAGTTGGAACGAGACATATACCCTGATCTAGGCAATCGGCCCATCGCCGAGATTCGCCCAGCCGAGTTACTGGCAGTCCTCCGCAAGATCGAGAAACGCGGGGCCGTAGAGGTCGCCAGGAAGAGCCTCCAGACGTGCGGGCAGATTTTCCGCTATGCGGTTGCCACCGGTCGAGCCGAGCGCGATCTGTCGGTCGATCTGCGCGACGCGCTGACAAGTCGTCCGGTCACGCCGATGGCACGGATTGACGAGCGCGACCTGCCACGATTACTCCGCGAAATCGACGCCTATCAGGGCGAGCCAGAGACGCGACTCGCTCTCCGGTTTCTCAACCTGACGTTCGTCCGGACCATCGAGCTACGGCGCGCCGAGTGGGTCGAGATAGACATGGATCGGGCTGAGTGGCGGATTCCTGCCGAGAAGATGAAGAAACGGCGTCCCCATATCGTGCCGCTGTCGAAGCAGGCGTTGGCAGTGCTGGAGGAAATCCGCCCGCTTACCGGTGCTGGCCGTTGTGTGTTCTCCAGCCCGGTGCGCCGGGGACAACCGCTTAGCGAAAATTTCGTCCTCTCTGCCCTTAGCCGCATGGGATTCCATCGTGTCATGACGGGGCACGGCTTCCGAGGGCTCGCCTCCACCATCCTCAATGAGCGTGGATTCAACTCGGACTGGATCGAGCGTCAACTCGCGCATATCGACGGCAACGGCGTGCGCGCCGCCTACAACCACGCTCAATATCTCTCCCAGCGCCGAGACATGATGCAGTGGTGGGCGGACTATCTGGACGAGAAGCGAAGGCCGAATGTATTGCAGTTCACGCATCGGGAAGCGAAACATATGGCCGAGCAAAATTAGAGTGTTTCCTCCAGCAGTGAATCAGGCTCCTTGTGCGTCTCCATGCGCAGCAACCGATAAACCACTTCGCATGGAATCCAAATGGAATCTCAATCCACACATAGTCGTTCGCTTACTTTGGCGAATGCCTCGTTTGCCCACTCTCTGCCAGCACAAGGGCCACTGTCCCGCCTCCCATCCGGTGGCTTAAGCCGATTCGGTGGGCTCGCGCCATACCTTCCTGTCGGCCGGGAGACTTGGCGTCTGCTTGTGCTCGCCGGTCGCGCGCCCCAGCCTATCCGCATTGGCTCCCGATGCACGGTCTGGCGCAACGATGACGTCAACGTCTGGCTTGCCGATCCGGCAGCCTTCACGGTGGTGGGGTGAATCATGAATACTTCGACCACAGTACTTGACGCCAATCCGGACGAGGAGCGTCGTGTAGAAATCGTCCCCAAACGCCGCAAGCATGTCCCAGGCCAAATTCGGAATGGGGCAACGGCACCGGCCGCGCTAGGTAGGTCGCTTCCCAATGCAGAGGCACCATCGGCAGATAAGGCAGACACAGACGAGACAATCAGCGCAGGAGCGAGACTGCTCGCTGAGACAGCGGACACGATTGGCGAATTCGTCAAGCTGGAGCGACATCAGCACGAAGCCGTGACGTTGTGGCTCGTGGCTTCACGGTGCACGAAATTTGCACTGGTCAGTCCGATGTTGTATTTCTCCGCGCCCGGCAAGGATTGCGGTAAGACACAGGCACTGGATACTGCGGGAGAGCTTGTCCGGAATCCGGTGAGGGTCGCCGACATTACTGCGTCAGGCGTGTACCGCGCTATCGACGCGAACGCGATAGACGATTCGTTGCCGACTATCCTGCTAGATCAGGCTTACCTGAACCTCAGAGAAAATTCGCGCATGATGGCAGTCCTCTCCGGCGGCTTCGATAGGAATTTCTCCAAGTCAATCGTATCTGGGTACCGTGACGGCGTGCCGGATGGTATCGAGGAATTCTCGTTGTGGTGCCCCAAGGTGTTGGCAGGCAATGGCGCGCTTCCGGCCAATCTTATGGATCATTCGATCGTTATCAGGCTTGCACGCAAGCCACATGGCGAGCCGGTCAAACGAATCACCTATGAGCGGACAAGGCTCGCCTATTTGCGTGAAAAAATCGACGCGTGGTGGGATTGCAACAAGACGCACATCCGGGCTGAATTGAGGATGCTCTCAGATGGCCGCGATAATCGCGTCGGCGACAAATGGGCGGCAATGCTTGCAGTCGCCCGGGTAGCAGGCGGAGATTGGGAGCAGAAGGCCCGGAAAGCCATGTCGCTGATCGAGCGTTCGGACGACGACTCGATGGACATACATGAGCGAGTGCTCCAAGCGGTACAGCGCTATTTCCGCGAGCACGACGGAAGCTACGCCTTGTCAGAGAAGATCGTTGCGTGGATGAATGCTGATCCGGAGGCTCCTTGGTCATCATTCGGCAAGCGTGGCGAGCCGTTCAGCGTCTATAACCTTCGGGACAGCTTGGCAAAATTCCAGGTACGCGCGACCAATGTTGAGCCCGTAACTCGGCGACGGGGATATAGACGGGCAGACTTGCAGCCCATCTTCGATCGTTACCCCCTGCCCGACGATGAGTTAGGCGAAGAGTCTGGGCCAATCAGCGAGTGAGACAAAGCTCGGGAACGCATGGTGAACGGATGGCAGCACACATCCGTTCACCTTCTGGGCCTCACCGGATAAGGCCGTGAACGGATGAACACATGGAGGGGAGTACTTGCCCCAACCTGATCCGAGTTACTTTCCTTAATATACATATTATAAGGAATCCGATTTAATCATTGAATCCGATTAAAATTACCGCTCACGGTAGCGCGCAAAAATATCAGTAATTCGATTATTTCTGCGCACTCTTCTCGGCAGATTTTTCCTCGTCACTCGGGGCATAGTCATCCGGACGGGCGTTTGCGCCATCGTCGTCCGTTACCGTATCTGCCGACGCAGCGGCGGGAGTCGATGCTGATTGCGCCTGCCTTGCAGCGGCATACTGCGCATTTTGTGCCTCTTGCGCGGCTTGGATCTTCAAGATTTTGTCGATTTGAGGCCAGACCGTTACGGAAGCAGCGTCGATCTCTGGATACTCTCCGTACTTGGAGACATAGTCACTCTGCATGCTATCAGCCTTGGACGCCTTCTCCTTCAACTGATCGCTAATATCTCCGTTGTCCTTGCGAGCAGCAACATCGGCCAGCGCAGCGGCGATCTGTCGTGCCAGTTGCGCCCGGTCACCGTCCGCGCTCATTGCGTCATATTCGCGCTTAAACATAGCGCGTACTTGTTGCTGTTCGTCTGCCGTAAGCGGCACATTGCCGTAGTTTTTGTTGTACAGGGCTCGATCGGTCTCGGCCCGATCATTGTTTGACGTCACCGCTTGTGTACTGTCCTTTGCGTTTGGGCCGAAGCTGCCATCCGCGTGAAATTTATAACCTGATACGGCGCTGATAATAGCCAGCACACCGAGCGACGGCCAAATGATGCGACGAAGTGATGCCACAATAATCTCCGGTAAGGTTGTGATGCAATTGCTCACGGGGATCACCTTCAGGTGCTCCCCATCTATATGTTGCTATTGGAATTTCGATCTTGATTCGGATTCCGATTGCCACGTGTAGCCGCAAAATTTGCAGTGGTTGTGATGGCGATACGCCGTGTACTTGACCGGGATAATTTCGGTCCGCTCTTTCGTCCCGGTGATCTGGCCGCTCCGGTTACGATAGGTGTCAGTGAGATGCTGCTGCTCGTACCTGACGCTTGAGCCGGTCTCCTGCGAACTCTCGGTAACTCTCGCGGACCACTTCCCGCAACTCGGGCACCGCCGGTCATTGATGTACTTGAAGATCGCCCCGATGATTGAGAGGGAGATCACGATGCCAATCCCGATACCGATGAAGTCATGGCTGGCTTGCGGCACTCGGTTACCCGGGTTCGGCTCAACCTGCTGCACGGACGGAATTTGTGGTGCTTGATCGATGTGCGGTATGCCTTGCTGGCTCATCTGTTGAGCAGCCAACTCGGTCATAGCACGCGGACCGGGTTGCTCTTGCGATGCGGATTGCGATTCGACTTGCTGCCCCGTCTGTTGCGCGGCCGAGGCGGGCTGCGTGGTCACGTCGCTCTCGCCCTGATTGAGGGTTTCGCCGGAGGCGGCCTGTGCGGGGCGCTGACCCAATTCGAGCTGATAGCGCAACTGGCCGCTGCGCTGTATGTAGGCGTTCATCACGCATTGCGTCGAGTCGCATTCGTTGCGCGTAGCGATCCACGCACGCTGCTCCTCGACCGCGTTCGAGTTAATCGACTTTACTTTTGCGTAGTCGTTGGCGAGTAGGTCGTCGAGGTGCGAGATATAGGCATTCGAGCAGATGATGCCTTCCACTGGGGTGGATGCTGCCGAGCAGTCGAAGCTAGCGGCATTAGCAATGCCCGGCGTTGCTACGGCGATTAATACAGACAGCGCAAGCGGGCGAATCTGTAACGGGATCATGGGGAGAATCGGCTCCGGTCGATGATTGGTCTGTGGGGTAAGGGGGTTAGCTGCTCCTGGCCGACCGGCGGGCGAGCCATCGCTCGGTATCCTCCAGCGCGAGTCGCTCGGCTTCCGGTCGAGGCAAGCCGCCGTCGAACTCCCGAATCGCCGCACGCTCCACGAACCACTCGCGGGCGTCCTCGTCGTACTCGGCGACTCTGGCGGCGACAGCCGGATCGGTGGGCGTGGATTCGTCATCGCGCGTCGTCATTGCTCGGTAGGATGCGAAGCATGCGTAACCGCGCGACGCTCACCCATGACTCGCGCCTTGAGCAGCGGCGAGTAGAAAGCCTCCGCCCGCTCGCACCCGGATTCGATCCCGTTGCGTGTTGCCAAGACCGCTGCGAGATCGGCCTCAGGCGTTCCTTCCAGATCGGCAGCCTTCTCCGCCCAGACGGAGCCAATATCGACGTAGCTCGTAACTGAGTCGGCGGGAGGCTGGGCAGGACCGACGCGCTCATGCAGCGAGATCGTCATCCAGATCCCCTGCGCCTCCCTCACGATGGCCGCTAATCGGCACGCCTCGCGATAGACAGCCGCCTCGTCCGGCGTGACCGGAATCGGCAGCAGCAATTCGTCCGGCAGGAATTCGCCGACCGACACGCGCAAGGCGAATAACTGCTCCGGCAAGATCATGTCCCGCCAGACCAGCTTGCGAAGCTCTGCGCCGTCCTCCCGGCATAGATAGAGGTAGCCGCTCGACCCAATGACCGTATCAATTCGGTCCCCGACGATCAGCAGGACGCGTCGCCCCGGCTGCTTGATGATTGGCAATTCCTGTCTGCCGTTAGGGGTATTCAATATCTTCGCCATTGCCTGTACGCAATCCCAATTAGTTGCCTAGTCAATTAATTCGGCGAAAAAATTAACACACCGCATGGATTGCGCGCGCGCGAGGCTGACCGTTGCATTCACGCTCGATAGCTGCCCGGTGGAAACGGCACAAGGGGGCTATCCTGCTTCACGTACAGAGGATGGCGCGGCGAGCCATCAGCCGTGAATCCAAGGCAGAACAGGGGGACGCCTTCAGCTTCCAGAGCGGAGACGAGTGCGGCGGCATACGTGCGCTGCTGGCGGTTGCCTAGCGCACCGAACCCGAGCACCACGTATTTGGCACGCCGGGCCTGCTCAAGAATCACCGCCAGATTCCGACCGCTTCTGGGCTCGATGCCCGGCTCCAGCAGCGTCTTCGGATCGGTCGCCCGGTAGTCCATTACGTTTGCCTTGGCATAGGCGGACAGACCGAGCCGGACACGGGTGTATGTCCACTCCCGCTGGACGGTCGGGTCGTCCACCTCCTCCGTAGCCGTGGAGGGATTCATACCGATCCAGAGGGCGAAGTCGTCGCCGTCCGCCCAGCGCCGTGTAAGTAGATGGCGATAGCGCCCACAAGGCGAAAAGCTGGCTTCCCCGGTCACGTTCGCCGGGAGCTTGATGCGGACTTTGCCGCCGGGGTCATGGGATTCGGCCGCCACCGTTGCCGCCTCTACAGACTAAGGAAGTCTTAGTGTATAGAAACTCGACTACTAAGAATATCTTAGCCTTTGGTCGGAGGCTAATTTGGACTTGGTCGCGAAGCGCCTGAAGGAAGCCCGGCTGCGCTCCGGGCTGTCGCAGGAGCGATTGGGAGTAGCGGCAGGAATAGACGAGATGTCCGCAAGTGCGCGGATGAATCAGTACGAGCGGGGCAAGCATATCCCCGACCTCGGGACGCTCACGCGAATCGCGGACGTGCTTGACGTGCCGGTGTCGTACTTCTATGCAGTCGGGGACGACGAAGCCGAGTTGGTCCGGCTATTTCACGGCCTACCCGAGAAAGCGAGAGGGAAAATTCTCGAATTAGCCGAGCAGCTAGCGGGCAATGAGTAAATTTAGGGTCACATCAAATTGCTGTACGCGCGCAGCTCGCAAGTGATCTCAACAGCGCTGTTCAAAACTCGTAGCCGATAACGCTCATCTCGTGCTGGACCATTGGGTGACTGAAGCTGACGTAGAAGGTTTGTGGCTCGACAACCATCAGCTTTGCTACACCCGAAGGGCCGGAAAGCTCCTGACTCAAGGTCCCTTCTGCATTGGACGAAATTCGTAGCAGCAACGGAATCCCCCGGACATCGCTCCAGAGGCGATACTGAAGAGAAGCAACATGTGCATTGAGCGGAATCCCCGAGCGAGCATCGACCTTAACCAACTCCGTCCATTGCACTTGGTGATGCGCGAGATTTGACGGTGCAACGCTTTCGCCAGGGCGAGAGTTTGGTCTCAACCAGATATCATCCCCTTGCATAAAAACTTGGACCTTCAGGATCAGGAAACCGTACTTAACATCGCCCTTGGTTCGCGATGGATCTGAGCGATAGTCGTAGACATGATCCTTTCCTAGCTCCGCCACGTGATTACTTGTCAGATTACGAAGATTGATCGTGTCCGCAGAAATACTCTCGATGAGCCATTCTTCGTGTGACTCAGGAAGTATGTGTCCCGCGTCATTAAGCCGACAGGCAGGCGGCTCAATTCGCACGCGCATACCAATATTCTTCTGAAATTGATTCCAATTCATCGTTCGGCACCCCGGCTTCTATCGATGTTGAACACGCACATCATAGCGCCGCCGACTGGCTTCCAATTCAGATAGACACTCTACGAATTCGTGGGCGCTGACGGCTTGTGTCGGTACGGCGACGTCGATGATTGCTCCGCCCGGCATCGGGTGTTGCAAGACACAGGCAAAAAATTAACCGCATCATCCATTCCCCGATATTGCCCAACAACAACCGAAGGCCATGGGGGTCTATCTGGGGGCACTGCGACTCAGCGAAAACTGTAAGCTCATGTTATAATTTGGTTTTTCGGCTGAGTGTGAGTCCCTGATTCCCAACGCGAAGGCCCGCACTCTCACGAGTTGCGGGCTTTTTCGTTTCAGAACGCCGCGCATTCTCCGCAAGCGCTTTTCTCTTGCCCCCTTGCATTGCCGTGTCCGGTTCGCGATCTAATCGGCGCACGTCCCACCACGCTCTCTTCGCTCCAACATTACCGGGAATCAATCTACGCGTCCCGCCGACATGGCGAATGCCGCGATCGCTGCAAGTGCGAATTTCTTCAATTCGGCTTCCCGGAAAATCGAGTTCGTCAGCGTTCGATGCGCTCCCGCGTCATGCGTAACAGCCCAGCCATCGCCGCTGCCGCGGCGCCCCCATCACGCCGCGCAATCGCTTCGAACACGATCGTGTGCTCGGGCAGCGCCGCGTTGAACACGTCGGCGCGTTTTGCGTTCACGCGCAGTTGGCCCTCCAGCGTGCGCGCAATCAGCGCGCCGAGCGGCACCAGCAGTTCGTTGCGGCACGCCGCCAGCACCGCGAGGTGAAACCGCAGGTCGGCACGCACCCACTCGTCCACGTTGCGCGCACTCGCCATCGCAGCGTGCGCGTCGCCGATGGCGCCCAGCGTATCCGCGTCGTGCGCGCTCGCGGCAAGCCCCGCCGCATGAGGCTCGATCATCTCGCGCATCTCCTGCAGCTTGAGCGCGAACGCGAGCGGCGGCGCCACGAGCGCATACCACTCGAGCACGTCCGCATCGAGGAGGTTCCATGCATCGCGCGTGCGCACCCGCGTACCGACGCGCGGGCGCGATTCCACGAACCCCTTCGAGGTGAGCGTGCGCAGCGCCTCGCGCAGCACCGTGCGGCTGACGTCGAAGGCGTCCATGAGTTCGGCCTCGCGTGGCAGCACCTCGCCCGGCAGGTAATCGCCGCGCAAGATCGCACTGCCGAGTTCGAAAGCTACCGTGCCATGCAGGTCGCGCTGAATCGCCATTCTCCAGATAGTGGGAAGTCCCGGCAAATAATACTATTAATAGCACGAAAAGGCGATTTATCCATTAGCATGTATTCCTCAAGACATGCCGCTCCACGCGCCGTCACCCCCAATCCGGAGACCCCGCCATGAAAATCACCAGGCTCGAAACCTTCGTCGTCCCGCCCCGCTGGCTCTTTCTCAAGATCGAGACGGACGAAGGCATCGTCGGGTGGGGCGAGCCCATCGTCGAAGGCCGCGCGCATACGGTCGAAGCCGCCGTGCACGAACTCGCCGACTATCTGATCGGCAAGGATCCGTTGCTCATCGAGGACCACTGGCAGGTCATGTACCGCGCAGGCTTCTATCGCGGCGGCCCGATTTCGATGAGCGCCATCGCAGGCGTCGATCAGGCGCTGTGGGACATCAAGGGCAAGCACCATGGCGTGCCGGTGCATGCGCTGCTGGGCGGCCAGGTGCGCGACAAGATCAAGGTGTATTCGTGGATCGGCGGCGACCGTCCGAGCGATGTCGCGAACAACGCGCGCGCCGTGGTCGAGCGCGGCTTCAAGGCGGTCAAGATGAACGGCTCGGAGGAGCTGCAGATCATCGACACCTTCGACAAGGTTCAAGGCGTCATCAACAACGTCGCGGCCGTGCGCGAGGCCGTGGGCCCGAACGTGGGCATCGGCGTGGACTTCCATGGCCGCGTCCACAAGCCGATGGCCAAGGTGCTCGCGAAAGAACTCGATCCGTACAAGCTGATGTTCATCGAGGAGCCCGTGCTTTCGGAGAACGTGGAAGCCCTGCGCGACATCGTCAACCAGACGAGCACACCCATTGCGCTCGGCGAGCGGCTCTACTCGCGCTGGGACTTCAAACACATTCTCGCGGGCGGTTATGTGGACATCATCCAGCCCGATGCGTCGCATGCCGGCGGCATCACCGAATGCCGCAAGATCGCCGCGATGGCCGAGGCCTATGACGTCGCGCTAGCGCTGCACTGCCCGCTCGGCCCGATCGCGCTCGCCACCTGCCTGCAGATCGACGCCGTGAGCTACAACGCGTTCATCCAGGAGCAGAGCCTCGGCATCCACTACAACAAGGGCAACGATCTGCTCGACTACATCCGCAATCCCGAGGTCTTCCAGTACGAAGACGGCTTCGTGTCGATTCCGCAAGGGCCGGGCCTCGGCATCGAGGTGAACGAGGAGAAGGTGCGCGAGATGGCAAAGACCGGCCACCGCTGGCGCAATCCTGTGTGGCGCCACGCAGACGGCAGCGTCGCCGAGTGGTAAGCGCCGGATCACGGCGAGCACGCCCCGACCCAAGGCTCGCGTGCCGCGCTGTGTACGTTACGTGACGCCTCGCGCGCAGCACGTTTCACCGCCGTAACGTTTGAGGCCGCATCGAACCCGATTCGCCGCGTGACGCCCCCGGGCGCACGCGGCGAATGTCGTTTACGCACATAAGCAGAACGCGGCCCGAGTCGCGCAAACGCCCGCCACACAAGGCCCGGCACCCTTGCGCACCACGCCGCGCCGCATCGCACCGCATTGCACGACAGGGCCGCCGCACGACTGGCCTGCTCCTTGCTGAATCTCCTGCGAGACCACGACAAATCGCAGGGACACACATGGAAGCGATGCTCCCCGACTATCTGATTCGCGAACAAGCCGCCGTCGGTGCGCTGGTCGCTTTCGGGATCATGCGCGTGATCGCGGCGGCCATGGCCTGCACGCGCGGCTGGCGCATCCTCACGGTCGAGCACGCCTTCATCGGCTTCGCGGTGCTGTGGTGTGCGCCCGAGCTTCTCGACCTGCTCTCGCATCCGTCCTCGGCGCTCGCGCTCGCCGGGCTCGAGGGCAAGGCCATCGGCTGCGCCATCGCCCTCTTCTTCGCGCCCATCCTCAGCCACCGGCTAGGCTACGAGTGAGGCCGCGGCGCGCCGGACCCGCCGGCGCGCGTATCAGCCCTGCAACACATAGCCCGGCACGCTGCGCGCCAGCACGGCCGCGACCACGAGCACGCCGATCATCACGATCGCTTCCAGATGGATCAGGTTCACGAAGCGGCGCGCGGCGGCTGTCGAGGCCGAGCGGCGCAGTTCCGGCATCGCGATGATCCGGTTGTAGCCGCCCAGCACGAGTGCGAGCGTCACGAGGCTCAGCTTGAGCAGCAACACGTGGCCCCACGAGCTGCCGGTGAGCGCGGCAAACGAGCCGCCCGTGCCGCGCAAGGCGTTGAACACGCCGGTCGCAAACACGATCCCGACAGCGAAAAGCGCCACGTTCGACACCTGCGCCGAGGTGCGGATCAACATGCCGCGCGCGGTCGAGGCGCCGAGCGCCGGCAGCACGGCGAGTCCGCCTGCCATGACGATGCCGCTCCATGCGCTCGCGCTCAGCACGTGCAGCGTGTGCAAGCCGAGCGCGGCCGAGGCAAAGCCGGCGTCGGCGGCATGGCCGAGCGCGGCGCGGCCGCCCGCGGTCACGATGAGCGCGATCCACAGCACGCCGTCGCGCAGCGCACCGCCCGCGGCAAATACGGTCACGAGGAACAGAAGCGCGCCGCCGAACGCGACGCTCCACGCCTGCCCCACATGCGTCTGCGCGAGTACCGTCGAAACCACGCCGAAGGCCGAAGGCAACGGTTCGCCGCTGATCGACGCACTCTCGTAGAGCAGCCACATGAGAAGCGCGACCACGAGCACGAGGGCCGACGCGCGCTGCGAGCGTTGCGCGCGCAGCCATGCCGCGCGGGCGGGCGAGACGGGACTGTTGCCGTCCTTGCCGAGCCACGCGCCATAGAGCGCCGAGCCTAGCGCGAACGCATACGAGACGTTGACGAGGGCGGCCATCGCGACCTGCCCGATCCAGAGCCAGTCAGCCTTCATCGGGCCAGCCCCTCCTCGCTCACCGCACAGGAAGCGGGCAAGGAAACGATGGCCTTGCGGGCATGCCGCATCGAAAAGGAAAGAGCAATTAGAGTCATCGAGAGCAGTGGCAGGGAAACAACATGAAAACAAAGCTGCGCGAAACCGTCAGGCCGTGCCGTAACCGTCTCACAGGCGGCACCTGACAGACGGGCCTCGTTCGATAGATACCGCGCCAATCGGTTCAATCGGCGACGAGACCTCGGCACGCGGCGACGGTCGCGAGAAGACAAACTCACCCGCCGGCGCCTGGCGCGACCCGGCCGAGTGTGAGCAATCCCGCACCACGGATCGGTCATTGGGTGCAGAATGATACCGACGAAAGCGTGTCGATTTGCCGCGAACACATCGGGAAGCCTCGTCACAGGGCCGACTGGCGGGTGCGTCAAATAGTCGCTATCAGGTCGCAATGATAGAATCGCTGCGTCACCGCAGCGCGCACGGTCTTCTGTTTTTCATCGCGCGCAGCCTAAAACCCGGGCTCCTCGAGGCCTGGTTCAGGTTCACGATAAAAGATGGAGTTACGCGTGTCCCCAAGACGTATCCTCCGACCGCTCATTCCGCTCGTTGCGCCGCTGGGAGCCGTACTGCTCATCGGGACGACCGGCCTCCTCACCGCCGCTCACGCGCAGACGCCCCCGCAGCCCAAAGCCCCCGACACGATCGAAGCGCGCGTGCAGGGCTGCACCGCGTGCCACGGCACGCACGGCCAGGGCACCGACAACGACTACTTCCCGCGTCTCGCCGGCAAACCGGCCGAGTACCTGTACAACCAGTTGATGAACTTTCGCGAGGGGCGCCGCAAGTACCCTCCGATGAACTACCTCGTCACCTATCTCTCCGACGACTACCTGCACGAGATCGCCACGTACTTCTCGCAGCAGCGGCCGCCCTATCCGCCGCCCGCGCAGCCGACGGTGGCAGGCAGCACGCTCGCGCACGGACGTGACATCGTCCTGCACGGCGACCCGGGCAAGGAAGTCCCGGCCTGCGCGGCCTGCCACGGCGCGAAGCTGACCGGGATGGAGCCGGCGATCCCCGGGCTCGTCGGCCTTCATGCGGACTACATCAGCGCGCAGATCGGCGCCTGGCGCTCGGGTTCGCGCCACGCCAAGACGCCGGACTGCATGCATGAAATCGCCACGCGACTCACCGACGACGACGTGAACGCGGTCGCGGCCTGGCTCTCGACCCAGCCCGCTCCGCAGAATCCCGTGCCGGCACCGGCGAACTCGTTGAAAACGCCGCTTGCCTGCGGCAGCGAACCGCAATAAGGCGCCGGGGGAGACAGCCATATGAACCGCAAGTCCCTGTTCGCACTTTCCGCCGTGATCGCCGCGGCCGCCGCGGTGCTCGTGCCGGCGCTGTGGTCCGGCAGCCGCTATCTGCACGACGGCGTGGCCTTCGCGGCAACGTCCGCCGACCAGACCGGAGATGCCGATCTCATCAAGCGCGGCGAGTATCTTGCGCGCGCCGGCGATTGCGTCGCCTGCCACACGGTGCGCGGCGGCAAGCTCTTCGCGGGCGGCCTGCCGATGGCCACGCCGTTCGGCACGCTCTACACGCCCAACATCACGCCCGACGACCAGTACGGCATCGGCAAGTGGAGCGCCGACGACTTCTACCGCGCCATGCATACGGGCCGCTCGAAGGACGGCAGCCTGCTCTATCCGGCGTTCCCGTTCGCGAGCTACACGAAGGTCACGCGCGCCGATGCGGACGCGATCTACGCCTATCTGCGCTCGGTGGCGCCCGTGCACGTGGCGAGCCGTCCGCACGAGCTGAAGTTCCCGTTCAACAACCGCAACCTGCTGATCGGCTGGCGCACGCTGTTCTTCCATGAGGGCGAGTACAAGCCCGACCCGAGCCAGTCGGTCGAATGGAACCGCGGCGCCTATCTGGTGGAAGGCCTCGGCCACTGCAGCATGTGCCACACCTCGATCAACGCGGTAGGCGGCCCGGTCAACTCGGCGGCCTTCGCGGGCGGCCTGATCCCGCTGCAGAACTGGTACGCGCCTTCGCTCACGTCGAGCGAAGGCGGCCTCGGCCACTGGGACATCACGGAGATCTCGAGCCTCCTGAAGACCGGCATCTCGGAGCGCGGCGCCGTGTTCGGCCCGATGGCCGACGTGATCCACAACAGCCTGCAGTACCTCTCGGACGACGACATCAAGGCGATGGCCACGTACCTCAAGACCATCCCGCAGAAGAAGGAGGCGCCCGAGACGATGCAGATGGAGACTTCGGAGGCTTTCGGCGGCGAACTGCTGCAGCAAGGCCAGAAGATCTACCACGACAATTGCGCGAAGTGTCACGCGGAAAACGGCCTCGGCATGCCGCCGAACTTCCCGCCGCTCGCGAACAACCAGTCGATCCAGATGATTTCCGCCGTGAACCCGATCCGCATGGTGCTCAATGGCGGCTATCCGCCGAGCACCGAGCGCAATCCGCGGCCTTACGGCATGCCGCCGTTTGCCCAGGCGCTGTCGAACCAGGAAGTCGCGGCCGTGGTGACCTTCATCCGCATGTCCTGGGGCAACAAGGGCAAGCCGGTGTCGCCGCAACAGGTGGCCGATCTGCGCTCCGCGCCGCTCGACTAGGCACGCTGCGGTCCCGCGCAAGCCGTTACTGCTATAGTTGCGTCTGCCTGAAGGGGCGCAGCCTGCTGAACAACGCGGGCTGCGCCCTTCGCTATTGGGATCCGGAAGGTTGCGGCAGGCTCGCGGACCCGGCCTGCGGCGTGTCGCGCGGCGCTCGAGACGGGTAGAGCCTGGGGCGGTAAAGCTTGAGGCAGGTAGAAGAAGAAGGAGTTGGTATGCACGCCGGTGAGCGTCTGAACAGCATTACTCACCTCGTGGGCGCAATGTTGTCGGTGGCGGGCCTCGTGTCGCTCGTGACGATAGGCGCGCTCGATCACGACGCGTACAAGGTCGTGAGCTTCAGCGTTTATGGCGCCATGCTTTGCGCCTTGTACACGATTTCAACGCTGTATCACGGCGTGCGCGGGCCGCGTCTGAAGGCGTTTCTGCAGAAATGCGATCATTCGGCAATCTATCTGCTGATCGCGGGCAGCTATACTCCGTTCACGCTCGTGACGTTGCGCGGGCCGTGGGGCTGGTCGCTGTTCGGCGTGAGCTGGGGGCTGGCCGCGCTCGGCATCGTGCAGGAACTCACGCTCGGCCGGCGCACGCGCCTCGTTTCGATGATCCTGTATGTGGTCATGGGCTGGCTCGCGATAGTGGCGGTGCGCCCGTTGCTCGAAGCCTTGCCGGCCGCGGGCACGGCCTGGCTCCTGACCGGCGGCATCATCTATAGCGTCGGCATTTATTTTTTCGTCAACGACGAACGCATCCGGCACGGACACGGTATCTGGCATCTGTTCGTACTGGCCGGGAGCGTCTGTCAATTCGTCAGCGTCGCGCGCTACGTCGCGTGACGCATCATTAGCGAAGCCATCGCATGACCGCCGCAGTGTCCGCGGCCACGCGATGCAACTCAACGCCAGCCGGCGGGCCCTGATAGCCCGCCGTCCAGACGGCGCGCGCACTGGCGCACCGTTTTCGTAACGCGAGAAGGCCGGGGCCACAAGGGCTCCTCGCAGCCGCGCGCAAGCGCGCCGCGCTGCGCCGCTCGCGCCATCGCAACAAGAAAGAGTATTTATGTCCTTCGATTCCCTCGGCTTGTCCGAACCCCTGGTCCGCGCCGTCAACGAACTCGGCTACACGACGCCCACGCCCATCCAGCTGCAAGCGATCCCCGCCGTGCTGAACGGCGGCGACCTGCTGGCCGGCGCCCAGACGGGCACCGGCAAGACCGCCGGCTTTACGCTCCCGATCCTCCAGCGCCTCTCGGAAATGCCGCCTGCCGCCGGTGGCAAGCGCGTGGTGCGCGCGCTGATCCTCACGCCCACGCGCGAACTCGCCGCCCAGGTGGAAGAAAGCGTGCGGGCCTACGGCAAGTACCTGAAGCTGCGCTCCACGGTGATGTTCGGCGGTGTCGGCATCAATCCGCAGATCGACGCCTTGAAGCGCGGCGTGGATATCGTCGTCGCGACGCCTGGGCGCCTGCTCGATCACATGCAGCAGAAGACCATCGACCTCTCGCAGCTCGAGATCCTCGTGCTCGACGAAGCCGACCGCATGCTCGACATGGGCTTCATCCACGACATCAAGCGCGTGCTCGCCAAGCTGCCGCCGAAACGCCAGAACCTGCTCTTCTCGGCCACCTTCGCCGACGAGATCAAGGCGCTCGCCGACAGCCTGCTCGATTCGCCCGCGCTCATCGAAGTCGCGCGGCGCAACACCACGGCCGAGACCGTGGCGCAGAAGGTCTACCCCGTCGACCGCGACCGCAAGCGCGAACTGCTCACGCACCTGATCCGCCAGCACAACTGGTTCCAGGTGCTCGTGTTCACGCGCACGAAACACGGTGCGAACCGCCTTGCCGAGCAGCTCGCGAAAGACGGCATCAGCGCGCTCGCGATTCACGGCAACAAGAGCCAGTCGGCGCGCACGCGCGCGCTTGCCGAGTTCAAGGACGGCACGCTGCAGGTGCTGGTCGCAACCGACATCGCGGCGCGCGGCATCGACATCGACCAGTTGCCGCACGTCGTCAATTTCGACCTGCCGAACGTGCCCGAGGACTACGTGCACCGCATCGGCCGCACGGGACGCGCAGGGGCGACGGGCGAGGCGGTGTCGCTCGTGTGCGTCGACGAGCACCAGTTGCTCAAGGATATCGAGAAGCTCATCAAGCGCGCCGTTCCGCAAGAAGTGATTCCCGGCTTCGAGCCGGACCCGAACGCCAAGCCCGAGCCGATCCAGCGGCGCAGCCAGGGAGGCGGCGCGCGCGCGCCGCGCCAGGCGCAAGGTAACGGTCAGGCGCGCAGCAACGCGGGTAGCGGCCAGGGCAAGCCTGCCCAGGCGCGCGGCGAGGGGCGTGGCGAATCGCGCAATGGCGGCAACGGTAATGGCTCGGGCGATCGGGGCGGCAATCGCGGTGGCGATCGGGGCAGCAATCGGAACGGTCAGCCTGGCGGCAACCGGAGCGCCGACGGCAACGGCGCACAACGTGCATCGAAGCCCAGCGGTGGTGCGCGGCCTGTGAAGGCGCAAGGCCCGGGCGCCGGCGCATCGCGCGCGGAGCACACGCGCCGCGAAAGCGCGCACGATCACGACCGCCCGCGCGGCGCATCCCATGAAGGCGCCGCCGCACGCCCGCCACGCAAAGCGCAGTCGAATCCCGGCGCGCTGCTGAGCGGACGGCCCGGCGGCGACGCGCGCCGCAACGGCCGCGGCACCCACGACCGTTGATCGCGACACGGCGGTCGGCCACACCCTGGCCGACCGTCGTCGACATCGTCTAAAGGACTGCGCGAGAGAGTCTTCGCGCAACAGAAAGGCCCGCCGAACATCCGGCGGGCCTTTTGCCTGCAACGCGCAGCGCGCTTGCCTAGCGGAAGAACACGTGCTGCGTGATCTTGGCGAGCGGGTAATGCACGCCAGGCTGAATCCGCGCGGGAATATCGAGCGGCTTGAGCAACATCTTCACGCACATGTCAGCCGAAAGATTGTGCCGCACGAGCCGGTTCACGCGCGCAGTCAGTTCGCGGTTGTAAGCGGGGTCGTTCACGCGGTCCGGATAACGTATGGCGAACACGTGACGCAGCGCGATCTCCGAATCCTCGTTCTTGATCTCCATTACCCGGCGCAGCAACGCGCCGAGCACCGCCAGCCGGCCCTGCCCCTCAATCTGGTTGTACTTCTTGAAGTAGCGGAAAAAGTGCTTGTAGTGGCGCACTTCGTCGGAGCGGATGTGGTCGGTGATCTCCTTGAGCACCGGCTCGTTCGAGCATTCGCCAATCGCACGATACAGCGTGGCCGTGCCCGTTTCGACCACGCAGCGCGCCACCATTTCGAGCCCGCGCGTCTTCTCGAACTCCTCGAACGAGCAGGTCTTCGAATACTCCGCGAAGAAGTTGTGGAACGCGGTGTCCCAGTCGAACTCGGGCCACACGTACTGGATGTAGGTCTTCAGCGCGCGGCCGTGCTGAAGCTCCTCCGGCTCCCACTCGGTGTTGAGCCATTCCGAGACCTCGGGGTCGCCATTGAAGAACACGCTCAGATTGCTGGTGTACAGGTCCGAGCCGCTCTCGATGAACGACGAGGCACACAGCAGCAGCATCAGATCTTCGTTGGCCGCGGCGCGCCGACGATCGATGCGTGTAAGGTCAATGTCTTCGATGCGCCAAGGCATCACGTGGCGAGGCTCAATGTCGTTATGCATTGTCTTGTGCTCCCAAAGCGGTATCCGTATCCGCGCAGCGCGCGGCGCAGCGTGCGACCTGCACCGGCCTTCCTGCGCGGTGGAAGGTACCAGCCATCTGTGATCCATCTTAGCTGTTGTTTCGCCAGGTTGCAGTCAAAGAGCACAGACCGCTCCCGGCGGGTCCAGTTCCGGAAAAGACGCCTTGAACGGTCCCCACCGAGGTCATCGGTCGGCGGCGATGGGCCGGCACTTTGGCACGCTGCGCGCATTAAGCGAACCCGGCGCACGGAGTCGACCCGCCGTCGCGACATTCCGGGCATCGGCCCACGGCCCGCGCAAACGCTCGACCCACCGCGCATTGCGGCACCGCGGTGCAAACTTGAAGTGAAATCAAGGATTTGCCCGCTCGCATAACCCGCTGCTCGATAGGGCGAATGTCAAACGGAAAATTTTCGGGGCGTGGTTTGTACAACGCAGGCCCTTTGACTACACTCCAGTTCCCCGCCGCCGATCCCGGGCTGGATGCTGTTTGGCCACTGTTCTGGCCGCCGGAACTGGCCGATGTGTTCAGCAAACGATCCGCGCGGTTGCAGGCTTTCGCTCACACCCACCGCATTCTGTCGCCGGACTGCCCATGAGGCTCACCGCGGCGACCTCTGATGCGGTAACACGGAGAGAACGATGCTGAGTCCGCATGAATTTGCCACTTTGCTGCTAGTGAAGGACGCCCCCAATCAGATCGACATGGAACGAGAAGAACTGGACGCATTGCTCGAGCGCCAGTTGGTTCAGCTGGAACGGCTGGCCTCGGGCCGACAGCAATGGCGACTCACCGAAAGCGGCGACACCGCGCTGCGAGCCATCAAACGGTGCTCCTAGGCGAGCGGGCGCCGCATGCAAGGCGCTCTCCCACTGCCCTTTAAACGTTTTCGGCCGCAGCGGCACGCGGGAAGCACCCGCCGAACCGCTTCGTCGAATCCATCCCCGATGCAGGCGCACGGCTTCAGACGAACGCGCCTGCAGTGCATGGTCACGCGGACCCGCGCGCTTCATGCCCGCGTGACCACTTTTTCCAGCTGCATTGCCTTGGGCGTTCCGCGGCAGTGCCACCGTGCTGTATTCGCAATCGCTTCGTCCGACACCCCGCCCGGCTCTCAGCCGGCGCGCAAGGTGGGGTCCACCGCTGCGCGCCAGCTGATGGCCGCGGCCCGCTGCTGATTGAGATACGTCACCCACTGATTGCGCGCCTCAGGATCGTGGCTCGTGCCAAGCGCGCTGTAATGCTGCGCGAGCGCCGCCTGGAAGCCGCAGTACTGCTCCTGCGAGAGCTTGCCGCGCCGGTTGGCGACGTACGCATCGAAGGTCGCGGCATAAACCGCCTGAGTGTCGGCGCCGAAGTCGGCTGGTTGGCCGCCGCACATCTGCTGCAAAGCGGCAAAGGACGGGCCGCCGAACCCACCGCCCTCCGGCGCCGGCGTGCTCGCGCATCCCGCCAGCAATGCCGCCGCGCCGATCATCGCCAGTCCACGCATGTCTTCTCCTTTTTCCGGTTGAACGATCCGTCAGTCGGGCTCGATGGGCCATTGTCGCATTGCACGGCCCGCCCGACCTCCTGGCCGTTCGGGCGAGGCGCACAAAAGCACGTATCATGATGCTTTCAGCCCTCCCGCCCACCCGGATCTGCCGCATTGCCGACGGTCCGCCGTTTTGCCCGCTCTCTTACGCATGATCGACCACCTTATTTGCGACTGCGACGGCGTGCTCGTCGACAGCGAAGTCATTGCCGATCGCGTGCTGTTCGAAACGCTGAGCCGCACCTTCCCCGGCGTCGATTTCCACCCCGTCGTGAAATCGGCTTTCGGCCAGCAAACGTCGCGCTTTCTCGACGACGTCGCCGCACGCTTTCAGCTTACGATGCCCGACGATTTCCTCGATACCATCGACCACAATATCGAGATTGCGCTCGCGGAGTCGCTATGCCCGATCAACGGCGTGCGCGATGCCTTGCGCCAGATCGCACTGCCGGCCGCCGTGGTGTCGAACAGCCGCCTCGCGCGCGTCAGGTCGTCGGTGCACCGCGCGGGGCTCGATGCGATCTTCGGCGAACGTGTGTTCAGCGCCGAGCAGGTCGCGCGCCCCAAGCCTTATCCGGACGTCTATCTGCATGCCGCTCAGACGCTCGACGTCGAGCCGGCACGCTGCGTCGTCGTCGAGGACAGCATTTCCGGCCTGAATGCCGCGCGGGCAGCCGGCATGAAGACGATCGCGTTCGTCGGCGCGAGCCACATTCCCGCGGGCTATGCGGACGTGTTGCGGGAAATGGGCATCAACCGGATCATCGAGCGGATGGAGGCGTTGCCCGCGCTCGTCGAGGCGGGCGTGCGCGGGGAATTCGGCGACGTGCAGTCCTAGCCTCGCCGGCCGTAGCGCAGTCCGGCCAGACCGGCGCACTGCTCAGCAGGCATCCTGCCTGACCGCGACGCGCGCACTGCGCGCCGCCGCCGTGCGTCCGTCGAGGCGCGCCGCAAACGCCGTCAGCAGCAATGCCGCCACCGACACCGCCGCGGCCACCCACGGCAGCGCATCGAGCGCCACGCCGTGCGCGATCGCCAGGCCGCCGAGCCACGCACCCATCGCATTGCCGACGTTGAAGGCGCCGATGTTGAGCGTCGAGGCGAGATTCGGCGCCGCCGCGGCCTTCGCCACCACGCGCATCTGCAGCGGCGGCACGGTCGCGAACGCGGCAACACCCCAGACGAACACGGTGATGGCGGCGGGCACGCTCGCGTGGCTCGTCTTCGTGAATACGGCCATGACGACGACCAGCAGCACGAGGATGCCCATCAGCGAGGGCATCAGCGCGCGGTCGGCGAGCTTGCCGCCCAAGGTATTGCCGAGCGTGAGCCCGAGGCCGAACAGCACGAGCATCAGCGTGACGCCGCGCGGCGAGAAGCCGCTCACCTGCTCGAGGATCGGCGCGATATAGGTGAACACCACGAACACGCCGCCGAAACCGAGCACCGTCATGCCGAGCGCCATCCAGACCTGCGGATCGCGCAGCACGCGCACCTCATGGCCGAGCCCGGCGGGCGCGCTGTCGTGATGGTTCGGCACGAGCGCGCTCACGCCCGCGAGCGAAATCACGCCGAACGCGCTGACGATCCAGAAGGCCACCCGCCAGCCGAACTGCTGCCCGATGGCCGTGCCGAACGGCACGCCCAGCACGGTCGCCAACGTCAGGCCCGTGAACATCAGCGCGATCGCGCTGGCGCGCTTCTCGGCGCTCACGAGCGAGGCGGCCACCACGGCGCCGATGCCGAAGAACGACCCGTGCGCGAACGAGGTGACGACGCGCGCGACCATCAGCAGCGGATAGTTCGTGGCAACGGCGCACAGCACGTTGCCGACGATGAAAATGCCCATCAGCAGTTGCAGGGCGAGCTTGCGCGGCATGCGGCTCGTGAGCACGGCGAGCAGCGGCGCGCCGGCGGCAACACCGAGCGCATAGCCGGTCACGAGGAGACCGGCGGCGGGAATCGACACCGAAAGGTCGTGCGCGACCTCGGGCAGCAGGCCCATGATCAGAAACTCGGTGGTGCCGATGGCAAAAGCGCTGATCGCCAGCGCAAGCAGAGGAACGGGCATCGCGGACTCCAGAATCGTTCGGGCATTGTCGCTGCGCCGCGTCAATTTGATAATTGGCGTAGCATTTGAATCATTTTCAAACAGAATCTGATAATCGCGGCGATGGACAATCTGGGCGACATCCGGCTTTTCGTCGAGGCGGCACGGCTCGGCAGCCTTTCGGCCGCGGGGCGCAAGCTGGGGCTCACGCCCGCGGCGGCAAGCGCGCGGCTCGCGCGCCTCGAAGCCGGCCTGCATGCGCGTCTCTTCGACCGCACCACGCGCCAGCTGCGCCTCACCGACGAAGGCCGTCTTTACCTGAACTGCAGCGAGCAGGCGCTGCGCTCGCTCGACGACGCCAAGGCCGCGCTTCAGGAGGGCCAGAACGTCGTGCGCGGGAAGGTGCGGATTTCGGCAACGTCCGACTTCGGCCGCAACCTGCTGATGCAGTGGCTCGACGAGTTCCGCCAGCAGTATCCCGAAGTGCGTTTCGCGCTGATGCTCACCGACTCGCTGGCGAATCTCGTGCAGGAGGACATCGACCTGGCGATCCGTTTCGGCACGCCGCAAGACAGCTCGCTGATCGCGCGGCCCCTCGCGCCGAACCGGCGCGTGCTGTGCGCATCGCCCGCCTACCTCGCGCGGCGCGGCGAACCGCGCGAGCCGCACGATCTGGCCGGGCATGACTGCATCGTGATCGGCTCGGCGGCGGGTCCCGTCAACGAGTGGCGCTTCGCGCGCGGCGACGTCATCCAGCAGCACACGGTGCCGCTGGAGACGGCGCTCGAGACCAACGACGGCGCCGTCGCGCGCCAGTGGGCGCTATGCGGCTATGGCCTCGCGGTGAAATCGATCTGGGACGTCGCCGACGACCTGCGCGCCGGGCGCCTCAAAATCCTCATGCCCGACTGGCGCTATCCGGATGCACCGCTGCACGCGCTCTACCACCGCAACCGCTTCGTTGCGCCGCGCGTGCGCGTCGTGCTCGATTTCCTTACCGCGCGCTTCGCGCAGGTCGCCGACGAACTGGACGCGCTCGTGCCGTGCGCACCCGTTTCGGCCCCCCGGGGCGGACGGCGCAAAAGGCTATAATGCTGGATTGCTGAACCGCGGTCCGGCTTCACAAAACGCGTACAAAACAAGCATGTGCGAGCGAAACGCACGGGAAAACAACGCACCACGGAGCAAAGGCAAACCAGAAGCACACCGCGCAATTCAGTCCCCTTTTCACCGTAGTCCAGACCCGCAGCACCCGGACGACGCCCCCAGGTCAACCACTGCGAACGGCGAATCCCCGATGACCAAGAAAGTTTATGTAAAGACCTTTGGCTGCCAGATGAACGAGTACGACTCCGACAAGATGGTCGACGTGCTCGGCGCCGCCGAAGGCCTCGTGAAAACCGACACGCCCGAAGACGCGGACGTGATCCTCTTCAACACCTGCTCGGTGCGCGAGAAGGCCCAGGAGAAGGTGTTCTCCGACCTGGGCCGCGTGCGCGAACTCAAGGAAGCGAACCCGAACCTGCTGATCGGCGTGGGCGGCTGCGTGGCGAGCCAGGAAGGCGCGGCGATCGTCGCGCGCGCGCCCTACGTCGACCTCGTGTTCGGCCCGCAGACGCTGCACCGCCTGCCGCAGATGATCGACGCGCGCCGCGCGAGCGGCCGCGCGCAGGTGGACATCACGTTCCCGGAAATCGAGAAGTTCGACCATCTGCCGCCCGCGCGCGTGGAAGGCCCGAGCGCGTTCGTCTCGATCATGGAAGGCTGCAGCAAGTACTGCAGCTACTGCGTCGTGCCCTATACGCGCGGCGAGGAAGTGTCGCGCCCGCTCGACGACGTGCTCACCGAAATCGCCGGACTCGCCGACCAGGGCGTGCGCGAAGTCACGCTGCTCGGCCAGAACGTCAACGCCTACCTTGGCGCGCTCACGGCCGGCGCGACCGACATCGCCGACTTCGCCACGCTGATCGAATACGTGGCCGATATTCCCGGCATCGAGCGCATCCGCTACACGACCTCGCACCCGAAGGAATTCACGCAGCGCCTCATCGATACCTACGCGAAGGTGCCGAAGCTCGTGAGCCATCTGCACCTGCCCGTGCAGCACGGCTCGGACCGCGTACTGATGGCGATGAAGCGCGGCTATACCGTGCTCGAATACAAGTCGGTGATCCGCAAGCTGCGCGCGATCCGCCCGGACCTCTCGCTTTCCACCGACATCATCGTCGGCTTCCCGGGCGAGACCGAAGAGGACTTCCAGAAAACGATGGCGCTCGTCGAAGAGATGAAGTACGACACGAGTTTCTCGTTCATCTACAGCCCGCGCCCCGGCACGCCCGCCGCGAACCTGCACGACGACACGCCGCGCGAGGTGAAGCTCAAGCGCCTGCAGCACCTGCAGGCCGTGATCGAAGAGAACGTGCAGCGCATCAGCCGGTCGATGGTGGGCAAGGTCGAGCGCATTCTCGTGGAAGGTCCGTCGCGCAAGGATCCGGGCGAGCTCTCGGGCCGCACGGAGAACAACCGCGTCGTGAACTTCCCGGCACCCCTCGCTTCGCATGCACGCCTGATCGGCCAGATGATCGACGTGAAGATCAATCACGCGTATCCGCATTCGCTGCGCGGCGAGCTTACGCTCGCGCACGAGGACACGTCGGCGCTCCCGCACTGAACGCGCGAACCCTGAACCGGAGTTCACTGCTACCTTGAAGAATCAGCAACAGCAACTCGAATTCAACGCGCCGCGCGACGACAACGCGCGGCTCGCCAACCTCTGCGGCCCGCTCGACGAAAACCTGCGGCAGATCGAACAGGCGCTCGACGTCACGCTCTCGCGCCGCGGCCACAGGATCGCGATTCGCGGCCGCGGCGCGAAACTCGCGCTCACCGCGCTCGAGAACTTCTACAACCAGGCGCGCGATCCGCTTTCCGTCGACGATATCCAGCTGGCGCTCGTGGAAACGCGCCATCGAGGCAGCCAGGCGAACGACGCGCGCAATGGCGCTAACGGCGGGAATGGCGGAAGCGGCGGAAGCGGCGGCGCTGTCGAGATCGACCCGCGCTTTCGCGGCGACCCCGATCATCCGTTCGACGAACCCGCGGGTCAGGACATCGACGCCGAGGAACTCGGCCCGAAGCTCTACACGCGCCGCGCCGACCTGCGCGGGCGCACGCCCGCGCAGCGCGAGTACCTGAAGCAGATCATCTCGCACGACGTGACGTTCGGCGTAGGCCCGGCCGGCACCGGCAAGACCTATCTCGCGGTGGCCTGCGCCGTGGACGCGCTCGAGCGCGACCAGGTCAAGCGCATCGTGCTCACCCGCCCGGCCGTGGAAGCGGGCGAGCGTCTCGGCTTCCTGCCGGGCGACCTCGCGCAGAAGGTGGATCCGTATCTGCGTCCTTTGTACGACGCGCTCTACGATCTGCTCGGCTTCGACAAGACGGCGAAGATGTTCGAGCGCCAGATGATCGAGATCGCGCCGCTCGCCTACATGCGCGGCCGCACGCTCAACCACGCGTTCATCATCCTCGACGAGGCGCAGAACACCACGCCCGAGCAGATGAAGATGTTCCTCACGCGGATCGGCTTCGGCTCGAAGGCCGTCGTGACCGGCGACACCACCCAGGTGGACCTGCCGCGCGGCCACAAGAGCGGCCTGATCGAGGCGCAGCAGGTGCTGGCCAACGTGCGCGGCATCGCGCTCACGCGCTTCACGAGTGCCGACGTCGTGCGCCATCCGCTCGTAGCGCGTATCGTCGAGGCATACGACGCTCATTCGAAGAAGGACGAAGGCAACGGCGACGCCCGCTGAGTGCCCGTCCGACCGCAAGCGCTGCTCGAGCTTTTATGGCCCGCACACCGAAACTCAAACTGACCGTGCAGTTCCCCGCCGCCAAGGCGTTCCCACAGCACAAGGCGGCGCTGCCGCGCGCGACCGTGGCGGCGTGGGTGAAGTCCGCGCTTTTCGCCGATGCCGAGCTGACCGTGCGCTTCGTCGACGCCGAGGAAGGCCGCACGCTCAACCGCACCTATCGCGGCAAGGACTACTCGACCAACGTGCTCACCTTCGCCTATGCGGAGAGCGAGGACGACCCCGTCACCGGCGACCTGATCCTCTGCTGCCCGGTGGTCGAAAAGGAAGCCGCCGAGCAGGGCAAGCCGCTCGCCGCGCACTACGCGCACCTGCTCGTGCACGGCGCGCTCCACGCGCAGGGATACGATCACGAGGACGAGGCCGAAGCCGAGGAAATGGAAGGCATCGAGACCGAAATCCTGACCTCGCTGGGCTTTCCCGATCCGTACAAATAAGCCCCGGCGTCGCTGCCCGGCCTGCACGAGATGAGCGCGAAGACCCCCGATCCGCTTCACGAACCGCCCTCGGGCGGCACCGCGCCCGCCCCCGGCGCCGGCTACCCGCCGGCGCTGGGCGAGCCGCGCCTGCTCACCGAAGCCGAACTGCGCGCCTCGCTCGAAGACACGCTTGCGGACTGGGACCGCGCGGGCGACCTGTGGCTCTTCGGCTATGGCTCGCTGATCTGGAACCCGGGGCTTCCCACCGTCGAGAACGTGCGCTCGCGCGTGCACGGCTTTCACCGCGGGCTCTACCTGTGGTCGCGCGTGAACCGCGGCACGCCCGAACAGCCGGGGCTCGTGCTCGCGCTCGATCGCGGCGGCTCTTGCGCGGGCGTGGCGTTCCGCCTCGCCGCCGAGGGTGTGATGCCCCACCTCGAAGCGCTCTGGCGCCGCGAAATGCCGATGGGCTCGTACCGGCCGGCGTGGCTGCCCTGCGCGCTCGACGACGGGCGGCGCGTTGCAGCGCTCGCCTTCGTCATGCGGCGCGACGTGCCCACCTACACCGGCAAGCTCACCGACGACACCGTACGCACGGTGCTAGGCTGCGCGAGCGGGCGCTACGGCACGACGCTCGACTACGTGCGGCGCACGGTCGACGCGCTGCGCGACAGCGGCATGCCCGACCGGGCTCTGGAGCGGCTGCTCGCGCGCTGCGCCTGAGGCATCTGCACGACATCTGCGTTACGATTGGGTGGCCGGCGCCCCTGGCTTACACAGACGCGCCACGGGCATGATGTATCCTTAACCTTCCGCAACAGCGCGCCCGGCCATCAACTGGCTTTCAAGGCGCACCACCATGAACGACTCCTATCCCAGTCGACGACATACCGACAAACCGCAGGAAAAGCGCTCGCTGCTCGAGCGACTGACCGACTTCATCTCGCCCGAGCCCGACTCGCGCAGCGAGCTTCTCGAAATCCTCCAGGACGCGCACGCCCGCAATCTCATCGACGCCGACTCGCTGTCGATGATCGAAGGCGTGTTCCAGGTCTCCGAACTGTGCGCGCGCGACATCATGATCCCGCGCGCCCAGATGGACGCGATCAACATCGCCGACCGTCCCGACGACTTCATCCCCTTCGTGCTGGAGAAGGCGCACTCGCGCTACCCGGTGTACGAGGGCAATCGCGACAACGTGATCGGCGTGCTGCTCGCGAAAGATCTGCTGCGCTACTACGCGCAAGAAGAGTTCGACGTGCGCGGCATGTTGCGCCCGGCCGTGTTCATTCCCGAATCGAAGCGGCTGAACGTGCTGCTGCACGACTTCCGCGTGAACCGGAACCACATTGCGATCGTCGTCGACGAATATGGCGGCGTCGCCGGCCTCATCACGATCGAGGACGTGCTGGAGCAGATCGTTGGCGACATCGAGGACGAGTACGACTTCGACGAGGAAAGCGGCAACATCATCGCCGCGCCGGATGGGCGCCACCGCGTGCGCGCGCTCACCGAGATCGAGCAGTTCAACGAGGTGTTCGGCACCCATTACCCCGACGAGGAAGTCGACACGATCGGCGGTTTCGTCACGCACCACTTCGGGCACGTGCCGCACCGCGGCGAGAAGGTGCGGATCGGCGACCTGATCTTCGAGGTGCTGCGCGCCGACGCCCGCCAGGTTCACATGCTGCTCGTGCGCCGCGACCCGATGGCCGGTCAGCGCGAAAGCGAGCTGCAGCCGCCGGGAACCTGAGCGGCCCGCCAACCAGGCGACCGACGACGCCAGCCTCCGGGCTGGCGTTTTTGCTTCGGACGCCAGGGGACCGCGAGCTGGCCCCTGGCGGTTCCAGACGACCGTCCCGGTAACGACGCACGAAAATGCTATCGTTGCGCTCGTCCCGCAATTCGCGCTCGACGCGCCACCGCCGCGCTCGCGCTTTTTTACTGCAGCACTTCTTCGCACCGTATGGCCGAACCCATTGATAACCGCGCGCGCTCCCAGGCGCGCGCGACCGAAACCGCTAACGGTGTCGCGCGCCGCGCGCTGCCCGTCTGGCACTATCTCGCCACCGCTGCGCTGGGCGCGCTCAACACCCTTTCCTTCGCGCCCACGCCGCACGGCGGCTGGCTCGAAATCGCCATCTTCGCGGGCTTCTACTTCTGGCTCACGCGCACCGCGGGCTGGAAGAGCGCGCTCTTCACCGGTTGGGCATTCGGCTTCGGCAACTTCGTGATCGGGGTGTGGTGGCTGTACGTGAGCATGCACGACTACGGCGGCATGCCCGCGCCGCTCGCGGGCGCCGCGCTCGCCCTGTTCTCGCTCTATCTGGGGCTCTATCCAGCCCTGGCCGCCGCGGTCTGGTCGTTCTGCGCGGGACATGCCCGCAACGGCCGCGCGGACGACATTCCGTTCTCGCCCACGTGGCACGGCGCGTTTGCCTTCGCGAGTGCATGGGCGCTCGGCGAATGGGCGCGCGGCTACGTCTTCACCGGCTTCCCGTGGCTCTCGAGCGGCTACGCACAGGTGGACGGACCGCTCGCCGGCTATGCCCCCATCGCTGGCGTGTACGGCGTGGGCTGGGTGCTCGCCCTCGTCGCGGCGCTGGTCACGCAGGCGCTCGTGCGCGCATGTGCGCTGAAAGGACGCCCCTTCGCCGACGCGCCCGCGGCACCGGCGCGACGCCGCGGGGCGCCGCGCGCCGCCGTCGCGATGCCGGCCGGTGTCGCCGTGGCCGCGATCGCCGCCGGAATGCTGCTGCCGCTCGTGCCGTGGACCGAACCCAGCGGCGCGCCGCTGAACGTGCGCCTCCTGCAAGGCAACGTCAAGCAGGAGATGAAGTTCTCCGAAACCGGCACGATGGCCGCCCTCGACGAATTCCAGCAGCTCATCACCGAAAAGCCGGCCGACCTCATCGTCACGCCCGAAACCGCGATCCCCGTGCTGCTGCAGGACATGCCGCAGCCCTTCGCCCTGGCGATCCGGCGTTTCGCCGACTCCACCGGCACGGCCGTCCTGTTCGGCGCCGTCGGCGGCACGATCACGCCGGAAGGCCGCGTCGTCGACTTCACGAACAGCCTCTTCGGCATCACACCGGGCAAGCCTGGGCTCTATCGCTACGACAAGCACCATCTCGTGCCCTTCGGCGAGTTCGTGCCTTGGGGCTTCCGCTGGTTCGTGAATCTCATGAACATTCCGCTCGGCGACTTCGCGCGCGGTGCGCCCGTACAGCCGCCGTTCCTCGTGCACAACCAGCCCGTGGCCGTCGATATCTGCTACGAAGACATCTTCGGCGAAGAGATCGCCCGCACCGTGCACGAGAACGCCGCCTCGCCCGGCATCCTCATCAACTCTACGAACCTCGCCTGGTTCGGCGACACGATCGCGCTCGACCAGCATCTGCAGATCGCGCGCATGCGCTCGCTCGAAACCGGCCGCCCCATGCTGCGCGCCACCAATACGGGGGCGACAGCCGCCATCGACGCCCACGGCCGCGTGATCGCGCGCCTGCCCACCTTCACGGCGGGTTCGCTCGACGTGCGCGTCGAGGGCACGGCGGGATTCACGCCTTACGTGACGAGCGGCAACAATACCGTGGTCGCGATTTCGCTCCTGATGCTGGCGTTCGGCTTCGCCTTCGGGCCGGGACGGCCGGGGCGCGGCAAGACTCCGCGCTAACCCCGCAATCGCCGCCCAGGTCTCAATACCGCGCCAATCCGGTAAAATTCAACGTTTTAGCACCAGGCCGTCTTCCGGCCCGGGCTGCCGGGCCCTCGCCCGCGCGCGCCGCCGGAGCCGTGGTTTCCTGCCCCAAAAAAGCAAACTGCAGGCATTTCATGCTCACGTTTCAGCAAATCATCCTGACGCTCCAGTCCTACTGGGACAAGCAGGGCTGCGCGCTGCTCCAGCCGATCGACATGGAAGTCGGCGCCGGCACCTCGCACGTCCACACCTTCCTGCGCGCGATCGGCCCCGAGCCGTGGCGGGCAGCCTATGTGCAGCCGTCGCGCCGCCCGAAAGACGGCCGCTACGGCGAAAACCCGAACCGCCTGCAGCACTACTACCAATACCAGGTGGTGCTCAAGCCCGCGCCGGAAAACATTCTCGACCTGTACCTCGGCTCGCTGGAAGCGCTCGGCTTCGACCTGAAGCAAAACGACGTGCGCTTCGTCGAGGACGACTGGGAGAACCCCACGCTCGGCGCCTGGGGCCTTGGCTGGGAGGTGTGGCTCAACGGCATGGAAGTCACGCAATTCACGTACTTCCAGCAGGTGGGCGGGCTCGACTGCAAGCCGGTGCTCGGCGAAATCACCTACGGGCTCGAGCGCCTCGCGATGTATCTGCAGAAGGTCGAGAACGTGTACGACCTCGTCTGGACCGAGTGGGAGGAACAAGGCCCGAACGGCCCCGAGATCCGTCGCCTCACCTATGGCGACGTGTACCACCAGAACGAAGTCGAGCAGTCCACGTACAACTTCGAGCACGCGAACGTCGACCTGCTGTTCACGTTCTTCAACGCGTACGAAGGCGAAGCGAAGCGCATGATGGAGCAGCAGCTCGCGCTGCCCGCCTACGAACTCGTGCTCAAGGCCGCACACACGTTCAACCTTCTCGACGCGCGCGGCGCGATCTCCGTGACCGAGCGCGCGGCCTACATCGGCCGCATTCGCGCGCTCTCGCGCAGCGTCGCGCAGTCGTACTACGAATCGCGCGAAAAGCTCGGCTTCCCGATGCTCGGCAATCCGGTGCACGGCGTGCCCGGCCTCACCACCGACGAACAGGAAGCCGCGATGCCCGCGTGGGCGCCGCCGCTGAAGGTCGAACGCAAGTTCGACGAGGAATGACCGGATCACCAGAACAATGACCCAAGCCCATCACGCCACCCTCCTCGTCGAACTGCTGACCGAGGAACTGCCGCCGAAGGCCCTCGCGCGCCTCGGCGACGCCTTCGCCGAAGGCATCGCGCAGCGCCTCGCCGCGCGCGACCTGATCGAAGGCAATCTCGCGTTCGAACGCTACGCCACGCCGCGCCGCCTCGCGGTGACGATCAAGAACGTGCGCAGCGTCGCGCCCGAAAAGCAGGTGCGCGAAAAAGTGCTGCCCGTCTCGGTCGCGCTCGACGCCAACGGCCAGCCTACCGCACCGCTCGCGAAGAAGCTCGCGGCGCTCGGCTTCCCCGACTTCCCCGTGAGCGACCTCGAACGCGCCTCGGACGGCAAGAACGAAGCGTTCTTCCTGCGCTACGCGGCACCCGGCGCGACGCTCGCCGACGGCCTGCAGGCCGTGCTCGACGAAGCGCTCACGAAGCTGCCGATCCCGAAGGTCATGACCTACCAGCGCCCGGACGGCAGCAACGTGCAGTTCGTGCGCCCCGTGCATCGCCTGACCGCGCTGCATGGCGACCAGATCGTGCCGGTGAGCGCATTCGGCGTGGACGCCGGCGACACCACGCGCGGCCATCGCTTCCTCTCGGAAGGCACGATCGCCATCACGCGCGCCGACGACTACGCGCACACGCTCCAGCACAAAGGCTTCGTGATCGCGAACTACGCGGACCGCCGCGAATCGATCCGCTCGCAGCTGATCGCCGCGGCCGGCGGCGACAAGGCCGTGATGCCGGAGGCGCTGCTCGACGAAGTGAACTCGCTCGTCGAATGGCCGGTCGTGTACGCATGCAAGTTCGAGGACGAATTCCTGCAAGTGCCGCAGGAATGCCTGATCCTCACGATGCAGACGAACCAGAAGTACTTCGCGCTCACGGACGAGCAAGGCCGCCTGCGCTCGCGCTTTCTGATCGTCTCGAATATCGCGACCGACACGCCCGCCGAGATCGTCGAAGGCAACGAGCGCGTCGTGCGCCCGCGTCTGGCCGACGCCAAGTTCTTCTTCGAGCAGGACAAGAAGAAGCCGCTGGCCGACCGTGTGCCGCTGCTCGCGAACGTCGTGTATCACAACAAGCTCGGTTCGCAGCTGCAGCGCGTGGAGCGCCTCGAAGCGCTCGCGGGCGAGATTGCGCAACAGTGCGGCGCCGACGTCGCGCTCGCGAAGCGCGGCGCGCGTCTCGCGAAGGCCGACCTGCTGACCGACATGGTGGGCGAATTCCCCGAGCTGCAAGGTACGATGGGGACGTACTACGCGCGCCATGACGGCGAGCCCGAAGAAGTGGCGATCGCCTGCTCCGAGCACTACCAGCCGCGCTTCTCCGGCGACGCGCTGCCGGGCACCCCCACGGGCACGATCGTCGCGCTCGCGGACAAGCTGGAAACGCTCGTGGGCATCTGGGGCATCGGCCTCGCGCCCACCGGCGAAAAGGATCCGTTCGCGCTGCGCCGTCATGCGCTGGGCGTGCTGCGCATTCTCGTCGAAAAGCAACTGCCGCTCGACCTCGTTGAACTGCTGCGCGCGGCTCAAGGCCAGTTCGCCGACGTGCCCGCCGTAACCGACTCGACGGCCGCGATCTACGAATTCTGCATGGACCGCCTGCGCGGCTTGCTGCGCGAACGCGGCTACGCCGCCGCCGAAATCGACGCGGTGCTCGCGCTGAACCCCACGCGACTCGACGACATCGTCGCGCGCCTCGACGCCGTGCGCGAATTCGCAGCGCTCGCCGAAGCGGCCTCGCTCGCGGCCGCGAACAAGCGCATCTCGAACATTCTCAAGAAGTCCGAGATGGCCGACGACGCCGGCGTGCAGATCGCGCTCTTCGTCGAAGCCGCGGAAAAGGCGCTGCATGCGCAGCTCGAACAGGTCGCGCCGCGCGTGGAATCGCAGCTCGCTTCGCGCGAGTACACGGGCGCGCTCACGGCGCTCGCGGCGCTGCGCGAAACAGTCGACACGTTCTTCAACGACGTCATGGTGAACGCCGAAGACCCGGCGCTGCGGGCCAATCGTCTCGCGCTGCTCAAGGCGCTGCATCGGCAGATGAACAGCGTCGCCGACATCTCGCGGCTGGCCGCCTGATGTTGCCGGCCCACTACTGAACGCGACGCCATGCCGACCAGCTCCAGCAGAAAACTCGTGATCCTCGACCGCGACGGCGTAATCAACGTCGACTCCGACGCGTACATCAAGTCGCCCGACGAATGGATCGCGATCCCCGGCAGCCTCGAAGCGATCGCCCGCCTGAACCAGGCGGGCTACCGCATCGCGGTGGCGACGAACCAGTCGGGCATCGGCCGCGGCCTGTTCGACACCGCCGCGCTCAACGCCATGCACATCAAGATGCACCGCCTCGCGGCTGCCGTGGGCGGACGCATCGACGCCGTGTTCTTCTGCCCGCACACGGCGCAGGACCACTGCGACTGCCGCAAGCCGAAGCCCGGCATGCTGAAGATGATCTCGGAACGCTTCGAAGTGGCGCCGGAGGACACGGCGGTGGTGGGCGACTCGCTGCGCGACCTGCAGGCGGGCGCCGCGCTCGGCTTTCCCACGCACCTCGTGCGCACCGGCAAAGGCGAAAAAACCCTCGCTGCGGGCGGCCTGCCCGAAGGCACGCAGATCCATGACGACTTGCGCGCGTTCGCACTCGACTTTCTTGCCAACGAGTCCGCCTGAACTCATGCGACGCTAACCCGACCGGGCAAGGCGCACAACGGCGCCACCCGCTCAATCCTCCCGGCCCGATCGATGCGCTTTCTCCGTTCCCTGCTGCTGTTCATCTACTTCATCGTGTTCACGATGCCTTACGCGACGGCGTGCTTCATCGCCTTCCCGTTCATGAACGCCGACCGACGCTACTGGATGGCAGTAGGCTGGTGCCGCACGACGCTCTTCGTCACGCGCTGGCTCAACGGTATTCGCTACCGCATAGAAGGCCTGGAGAATCTGCCTGACGGACCGGCGGTGATTCTCTCGAAGCACCAGTCGGCCTGGGAGACGCTGGCCTTTCCCGCACTGATGCCGCGGCCACTGTGCTACGTGTTCAAGCGCGAACTGCTCTACGTGCCGTTCTTCGGCTGGGCGCTCGGCATGCTGAAGATGGTCCACATCAATCGCAAGGAAGGCAAACACGCTTTCGATTCGGTGACGCGCCAGGGCAAACAGCGCATGGCCGAAGGCGCGTGGGTCATCATGTTCCCGGAAGGCACGCGCACGCCCACGGGCAAACAGGGCAAGTACAAGACCGGTGGAGCACGCTTCGCCATAGAAACCGGCGCGCCGGTTGTGCCGGTCGCGCACAATGCGGGTCGCGTCTGGCCCCGCAACTCGTTCATCAAATATCCGGGTATAGTCACGGTGTCGATCGGCAAGCCGATCGAGACGACCGGACTCTCGCCCGATGCCGTGAATACGCGTGTGGAAAAGTGGATCGAAGCCGAGATGCGGCGCATCGACCCGGCGGCGTATCGCGAGACCGATGGCGCGTCGGCCAATACGGCACGCATCTGATGTGCGCGGGCCGCAACTGGGCGACGCGAGCATCGCGCAAGCAGCACACGCTCAATCGCACCCGACCTGACGATGCAGAAGTCCAACACGCCGCGGCCTGCTGCGGCGCTCGATAACCGGCAGCTCGATTTGCCGCTTTTTGGCGAGGCGGCGCCGGACGTCCTGCCGCGTTCCCCCTCGCCTACGCCGACACCCTCCCAACATCCGAATAAAGTGCCGCTCGCTCCGGACGGCACGCGGCTGCGCAGCGTCGCCCTGGGCGCTCGCACACTGCATTACCGGCTCAAACGCTCGTCGCGTAAATCGATCGGCTTCGTGATCGACAGCACCGGGCTTGCCATCACGGCGCCGCGGTGGGTGACACTTGCCGACATCGAAACGGCGATCGCCGAAAAGCAGCGGTGGATCTTCGCGAAACTGGCCGAGTGGCAGACGCGCGTGGAGCAGCGTGCGCTGCCGCGCGTGGAGTGGGGGGACGGGGCGGAACTGCCTTACCTTGGCAAGCCGATACGGTTGCGGCTTGGGGCTTCCGTTCTCGCCTTCGACGAAGAAACGCGAGTGCTCGCGTTGCCCCTGCCTCCCCACGCGGATTCGCAGCAGATCAAGGACCGCGTGACTGGGTGGCTGCAAGGCGAAGCGACGCGGGTTTTTGGCGACCGGCTTGGCGTCTATGCGGCGAAGCTTGGGGTCGCGTTCCGGTCTTATGCGCTATCGTCTGCGGCCACGCGCTGGGGTAGCTGCTCAAGCGAAGGGCGGATCCGGCTCAACTGGCGGCTGATTCACTTTCCGCTTTCTGTTGTGGACTACGTCGTGGCGCATGAACTCGCGCACCTCCGGGAGATGAATCATAGTCCGCGATTCTGGCGGACCGTAGAGTCGATTTTTCCGGAGTTTCGGGAGGCGAGGAAGGTGTTGAAGCAGTGTCCATTGGAGATGTAATGACGAAACGGCACAACGTCGCTTCCCGGTCATCCCGCCGGCTGAAGAAGACGATTTGGGAACTTGTACTATAGAATCATTCAAACGCGTGTGAGATGCTGGCGAGTCGCATCCTTATCACTTGCCAGTGAGATGATATATATCTTCCGATTGTCGAACTTACTCTATCGCTACCACGTGCCTTTCCTGCCGCGGCTTCTTAAAATCGTCAATCGCATCCTCTTTTCCGTTTCGCTACCGCCGTCGGTTCAAGTCGGAAGGAACGTCACGTTCGGCTATCAGGGCTTAGGTATCGTTGTGCATCGGCATGCCAAGCTGGGGTCAAACATTATTATTTCCCCGAACGTCGTTATTGGAGGTCGAGGGGGCGGCCGTCCTGGCGCACCAATCATCGAAGACGACGTCGTTATCGGGGCCGGTGCGTGCATTCTTGGCTCCGTAACCATCGGCCGCAATGCAGTGATCGGTGCGAATGCCGTTGTTCTAACAGATGTTTCGCCTCACACGACAGTGGTTGGAATCCCGGCTCGACCTGTCGAAAAAAGCGCTCAATAAGTCCGACGCTGGATCGGTTGGCATCACGCCCCGAAGATATGGCAGCCGCCACTAGTCTGCTATGCTTTATTTATATCCCGCCCAAAAAGTCAGGGCATGCCGTCAACACGCCTGACCTCCACGTTGCCGAAATAAAGAGTCCGATCTTCAACATCCGTCGGGCGTGATTTCCACCACCATTTGTATATGCCGATTTTCAGATATGAATCGGCATCTCCTTTATATGCATTTCCGCACCCCGGGCAGTTAACGACGCGCGTGCCATTCATATACAGTTCGGTGATGGAATTCACGCCGGAATGATCTGCTTTGTAAATCAGCCGCCAGTTGATCATCTTGCCTCGATCTGAAGCCGGATTGCCGAACACGAATATATGCGCAGGATCATCGCGTGCGTCCCTGATTTCCACCTGATAGCGGCCATTGACAAATCTGATCGAAAAAGGCGGAGACCCCAATCCTCCTTTGGGCCCTTGCAGTATCTGCGTAAATAATTCCGGCTGCCGCGAGTCAAATTGATAATTCTCCGGAATCCCTGTCGACCACGCCACCTCGTAGGTAATTCCCGGTATGAAATGAAAGATTTTTGCAAATGCCAACTCTGCTCTCGGCGTACCGTTCGCGACACCGTTGAAGTTGTCGCTGCGGCGAACAGATACCCTCACAAGCGACTTGTCTGAATTATGCCCTTGCACAACCGATATCGCTCCCGGCGGTGCCTGTACGACGACGCGCTCATCTATGCCGGATTTCCAGCTGCTTCTGAAAATATATTCGCCTATTCCGGCATCTTTCGACGGACCAGAGCAATCGACGAATATGAGCGGCGTGATTATCGCCAGCGCCAAAATTCTGTAGATGCTGTTCACACACTTACCCCAGCGTGGGCTTAAACAGGGTCATCATTCTTTCGCGCAAAAGCATTACGCTAAATTTGCAATTGGTAATCAGGTATCTTTTCCACATCCGACGAGGTTCCTGAATCACCCTGAACAGCCATTCCAATCCTGACTTCTGCATCCACAACGGCGCCCGTCGGACTTGCCCGGCGATTACGTCGAACGTACCGCCCACGCCCATAACAAAATTCACGCCAAGCTTATCTTTCCAGCGATCGATAAAAATCTCCTTCTTCGGCGAGCTGATGGCCACGAATAACAACCTCGCCCCAGATCGGGCTATCTGATTTACAACCGCTTCTTCATTTTCCTCAAAATATCCGTGATGAAGCCCGGCGATCTGCAATTTTGGATACCCTTTCGCTAATATTTCGCCTGTCTTTTCCACGACCGCCTGAGTCCCACCCAAAAAAAATACCGGCAACCCCTCTTCCTCAGATTTTGCGATCAGATTACTAAATAGATCGATTCCGGCCACCCTCTCAGGAACGTCGTAACCTAAAATTCGAGCCGCCCAGACAACGCCCATACCATCGATATTGATGACGTCACAGTTGCGAACCGAATCGGCAAGACGGCGGTCAGAACGCATATTGACTATCTTGGCGACATTAACAACAACATGTTGGGTAAAGATCCGCTGCCTCACCCGATCCGAGATCCAGCACACCATCTCATCCATCGTCGCCACATCCATAGGGCAATTAAATATATTCATTCTTCGCATGTTCGTTCCTGCTATTTAATTAATTTCATTCGTCCTGGTCCCGGCACCGCTATTTCGGTCAGACAGCTGTCCTTCAACAACGTCCTCGTAGAGCCTCATTAATCGACAGGCAATATTCCCGGAAAAATATCCCAGCTCGGACAACCGATCACGCCCTTTGGAGCGCGTACCCAGCGTCAGTATTCCAGCCACCTGCTGGGCCAATATCTCGGGATCCCGACTTGCAACGACGGCATTGCCCGGACAATCCTTCAACATAACGCCGACATCCCCGACGTTCACCGACACAACGGGCAATCTCATCGACATGGCCTCTTTGACAGACTGCGGGGACCCTTCCCTATGGGACGTCATCAACATACAATCCGCGGTGTCTAGCAGCTCGCGCACAGCCACTCTGGATAAACCGTCGATATGGCGTTCGGTAACGTTAATTCCCCATCTGGAGCGGACTATTTCAAGTGTTTTGGTAAATAGCGGGTAGTCTTTTTCGGCTCGCTTCGGTGAAGACGGGAAAACTACGACCTGGCCTTGTTGATCGCGGTCCTCTCGATTGAGATTCGGTGAAAAGAAAATCTCATTGACTGCGCATGGAATGACAAAACATGCCTTGGGGATCGCTCCAAGTCGACCTCGAATTTCTTCGCTCACCACAATACAAACATCTGAAAATTTTGCCGCCAGCAGTGAGGCGATTCGCGTCAAACCACCTCCCATCACGTCTGATCCGTGAAAGGTGACGAATACCCGAGCTCCCGTACCAAGCTTGACCAACGGCGCGGATATAGCCGAGAGGCCGAAGTGATAGTGCACTATGTCGTATCTTCGCCTTTTTACCGCCCACATCACCCGAACCAGGCTTTCCAGGTAGCTGAACTTACGACGGAATCCGTCTATCGTCAGGACGTCGACATCCCCCCCGGCGACTCGAAGCGCCTGAACCTGCTCTTCAACAAAGATCCCTTGCGTAACGTGATTCTGATTTGCACCGGGATACATGTTTGTCACGACCAATATCTTCATCGGGATGCTCGCCCCGCAAGTGATACAGGCATCCGGGAATTGCTGCGTTCCTTCTGTTCAGATATCCAATACATAACCAGCAGCGCCGGGAAAACGTAGGATGGCGATAAGATTGCGAGCGAAAATGCGTTGTCGAACAAGAAAGCTGCAACCACATAGATCCATATTCTATTTGTCACATAGCGCTGTCCATACATTACGACAATAAATAACCACAACACTCCACCCAGCAGCCCCAACTCGACGAACAAATGAGGATAAAACGTATCAGTTGTCTTAAGAATATCCTGCATACCGTACCAATTGAAATGATAATAGCTGTATAACGGAGAATTATATTTCACCGATGCGGGACCACCAAAAGATCCAAGCCCTTCACCCAGGAAATTTCCCCGAATAAGCGACTCCCACATGACTCTGTACGATTCCGCCCGGGCAGAATTTCCCGCCACGATATAAAACGATATCTTCGATTCAGCAAGGGCCAGGATCTGATCAAAAAATCCAAGCGTGAATGCAAAAACAACGAGTGCTATTCCGGCGAGCGCCAAAATATATGCCTTTCCCCTGATCGTTTTCAACACGACCGGATATGCAAGAAGAACCACAAATAATTTAAAAGAGAAGCTAAGAATTGAAAATATCACGATGCAATATTTCCACAAACCAGTTCGCTTTCTGTTTTTTCCCAGTGTCAACAATAGTAATGCGCAGAAATTCATGAACCCAAATTCCGAGAAAAAACCTATCCACCCCTGAGCACGGAGGTAGAGACCAGAGTCGATTCGGACAGGGAGCAGTAGCGGCAGCTTCAGAATATAGGCTGCGTAAAAATAGCACTGAAAGATATCGTTCGTTACAACAACAAAGAAAAACATGAGTACGACGACACGCAATCTATCTCTGTACGCATAAAGCGCAATGGTTATTGCAATTGGAAATATGAACCTTTGCAGCTCGTCGATACCCGCGACCAAATTGAATGAACGGATCAGCCCAATCATAAGAACCACGATTAGCGGACCGATCAGCAGGATATATTTATGGAACCGCGGCCTCAGGGCGACGCTCATCCCCAACAAACCAAATGCTGCCAACTTCACCACAACCGATCTGTCATCTTGAACGGACAGCATCATGTCTGAAATGCAGAAAGTCAGATAGGATAATGCGATAAGCCATGCACCAAATGCTGATGCACTTACTTGCCTATCTACCACATGCGGAACATCCTGATATTGACGGGAAATCATTTCATTCAAAACCTGATCTATGCCGATTCGAACATATCGAATGACACATCCACTACGAACAAATCCATCTCTTCAATGGCACACAGCCGGATATGCAATAGCGCCTCAATTCCCTGTTTGAAATAATCAAAATTCCATACAGAAGAAGGACAATGGCTTCTGAAATCAACAGCGAAACAGCGGCGCCTTTGGCTCCGAACCGGGGGCTCGCAAGGATCACGGCTACGACATTCACTATCCCCCCTATCAGCATGATCAGTGAGCGCTTCCGTGCGCCTCCGAAGGGAACCAGTATCTGCAAACCGATAAAATATGAAAGGTTGCCTACCAGAGCGCACAAGGCAAGCAACTTCAGGATTTCGGCCGAGCCGTCGTACTTCGCGCCGAGGACAAAGTTCGATATATTTGATGAACCACAGAAAAAGCCGGCGACCACAACAATGGTCGATAGCTGAACGGCTCCCACCCCGAGGACCGTCAATCGTGCAGCCTCGTTACGACGCGCCTTGAAAAGGGCAGATATTCGCGGGAAAAAGACCTGATTGATCTGCGCCGGTATAATATTCCCGACATTTCTTATTTTGTCCGCAGCCGAGTACACACCAACGGCATATGCGCCTGCGGTCGTACCAAGAATAACAATGTTCGCTGAGCTAAATAAATTTACTGCTGCGGTCGCGACAAACATATCCGCTCCCTGCCTCAACCTCCTCCAGATCGCCCTCGGGGATACCGCGGGACGCCGCAATACTCCGGTTTCAAATGCGACAAGAAGAGATAACAGTGCAGCGGCCAAAGGGCCGCCGGCCTGGATCATGGCAGCCGCAACAACGTCGCCCGGCCCTTTCACGAAAATGAAAGTCAGCGGCAGCATAGTGGCACGAGCGATCAGCACCACAATGGCCAGTGTCTTAAAGCGCTCCAACCCCTGCATAAGCCAGTACATCGTAAAGACATTGGCTACAACGGCAAGCCATGAGCAAAGCACAACCTTAAAATCAGCTGCCAGCTGGGTATTGAATTGGAGCGCAATGATAAGGATAACGAGAGAAGTGACGCACAAAATTGCCTTGCCGCCGATGATGGACCAGATCAACTCATTCAACGCGTCCTGATTGGTCCGATTTTCAACGACAGCTTTGGGCCCACTTAAATTGAACCCCCATTCCGTCAACGTAGTGCCATAGGTTGCGGCAGCCGTCGCAAATCCGAAGACACCGAACTCGTGCGGTCCTAGCACCCGCGCGAGATACGGAAATGTCGCAAAGGACATGACGTATGCGCCAAGCTGGAGAACCATCATTGCGATGAAGTTTCGTCCAATGCCGGCGGCAGCGCCTCGTTCCTCGGTACCGTTATCTCGCTTGGCCAATTTTTTTCTCAACACATCACGCGGTATGCCCCACAAAATGGAGAGCTACCGCGTTCACATAATTACGGATCAGTTCTGGTTGATCGTCGGACTCAGGCCGGCGTACTGCTCAGAACACCACGCGTATCAATCACCACCTTTGCCTGCAAGCGAATCGGGTCGACCTGTTTAAACTGGGAGTGGTCGACAAGGATCACGATCACATCCGCTTCGGCCATTGCCGTGCGTAGGTCACAGAGGCCAACACGCCCATCGAGTTCGGGCGGCAGCTTGCGTATATTGGGCTCCACCGCAACCACCTGCCCCGGGAATTTCCCCGCCAGTTCCTTTGCGATTTCAACCGACGGACTCTCGCGCAAGTCATCGATATTCGCCTTGAACGCCAATCCAAGGCAGGCAATCAACGGTTCGCGGAATCGCCTGGCCGCACGTTCCGCGCGCTCGACTACCCAATGCGGCTTATCGTCATTCACCGTCCGTGCCGCACGAATGAGCCGTGCCTGCTCGGGCGCCGAATCGACGATGAACCACGGATCGACCGCAATGCAATGGCCGCCCACGCCGGGGCCAGGCTGCAGAATATTGACGCGCGGATGGCGGTTCGCCAGCTTGATGAGTTCCCACACGTTGATGTCCAGCCGATCGCAGATCAGCGAAAGCTCGTTGGCGAAGGCGATATTGACGTCGCGAAACGAGTTCTCGGTCAACTTGCACATCTCGGCGGTCCGCGCGTCGGTCACGATGCACTCGCCGCGCACGAACACCTGATACAGGTCGCGCGCGGCCTCACTGCAGCGGCGCGTCATGCCGCCGATGACACGATCGTTCTCGACCAGTTCGCGTATCACGTGCCCAGGGAGCACGCGTTCCGGGCAATGAGCGACACGCACATCCGACGCGTCACCCATTTGCTGCGGGAACGTCAGATCCGGACGCATCTCCGCCATCCACTCCGCCATTTTTGCGGTCGCGCCGACGGGAGAAGTCGATTCAAGCACAACCAGATCGCCCTTCTTCAGCACGGGCGCGACGGCACGGCTCGCCGCTTCGATATATGAGAGATCGGGCTTATGGCCGTCGGTAAACGGCGTCGGAACTGCGATAAGGAATGCGTCGGCCGGTTCCGGGGCCGTCGTCGCCCGCAGATACCCCTGCGACACGGCCGCGTGCACAAGCATGTCGAGTTCCGGTTCGACGATATGAATGGCGCCCCGGTTGATCGTATCGACAGCATGCTGGTTGACGTCAACACCAATCACCTTCTTCCGGCGCGCTGCAAACGCAGCCGCAGTAGGCAGTCCTATATAGCCCAAGCCGATAACAGAAATCGTTTCAAAGTTCATCATGATCTAGCCTTTTATCCCGACGTGGTCATGCCGCACGATCTGCGGCTCCCAACCAGTCACTCACCACCTTCGCAATCCGGTCGCACGCGTACCCGTCGCCGTACGGGTTGTCACCCCGGCTCATCGCTGCGTAGGCGCCGCGGTCGTCGAGCAGCTGCCCCACACCGCTCACGATTGCGTCTACATCCGTGCCAACGAGACGCACCACGCCCGCATCCACGGCCTCCTGCCGCTCGGTTGTCGCGCGCATCACGAGTACAGGCTTGCGCAACGAGGGCGCTTCCTCCTGAATCCCTCCGGAGTCGGTCAGGATCACCCAGGCCCGATCCATCAGACTGACAAACGGCAGATAGTCGAGCGGTTCGACAAGATGCACATTCGGAATGCCGGTCAGCAGACGATTGACCGGTTCGCGAACGCTCGGATTCAGATGAACCGGATAGACGATGTCCACTTCCGGCCGGGTTCGAGCCAGTTGCGCGAGCGCGGTGCAAATGCGTTCGAACCCGTCGCCGAAGCTCTCGCGGCGATGCCCCGTCACGAGGATCAGGCGCCGAGCCGGGTCGAGACGGGGGAGCGCACGCTGCGCTTGTTCGCGCAGTCCGGCGTCGGCTGCAAGACGCTCTCGCACTTGAAGCAACGCGTCGATGACGGTATTGCCCGTGACGACAATTGAAGTCGCCGGTACGCCTTCGTCCAGCAGATTGCGCTGCGCTCTTGCCGTAGGCGCGAAATGCAGCGCGGCAAGCGCGCCGGTGAGCTTGCGATTCGCCTCCTCCGGCCACGGTGAGAGAAGATCTCCGGTCCGCAAACCGGCTTCGACATGCGCTACGGGCACGCGGGTATAGAACGACGCGAGCGTCGCCGCCATCGTCGTAGTCGTGTCGCCGTGGACAAGCACCAGATCCGGCCGCGCCTCCGCGAGCACGGCGCGCATGCCGCTCAGGATGGAGGTCGTAACGTCGTAGAGATCCTGGCCTCGCTTCATGACGTTCAAGTCGAACTCGGGCTCTATCGCAAACAGGCTGAGCACCTGATCAAGCATCTCTCGATGCTGCCCTGTCACGCAGACCTGGCAGCGAATACCCGGCTCGCGCTGAAGGCGCCTGACAAGCGGCGCCATTTTTATTGCTTCCGGCCTCGTGCCAAACGTTAGTAGTACTTTTCTTTCCATTGATGCTGTTCCTCGCGAACGACGCCTCGATTTCGAGGCGTACGGCCTCAGTCCGGCTTCTTGCCGTAGTTCGAATATGCGCCGTAGGCTGTTCCGCGCTCGGGTACGTCCGTCAGCAACAAGCCGTCTACGCTCACACCCGCGCTCGCCAACTGCCGCGTGCATTCGCGCAGCTCGGCGGCGGAATGACGGCCATGCCGCACCACCATCAAGGTGGCACCGGCGTGCTTGCCGATTACGACCGGATCCGTGACCGCCAGCACAGGCGGCGAATCGACGATAACCATGTCGTACACGGTGGCAAGCTCCTTGAGCACTTCGCCTAGCCGATCGCGAAGGAGAAGCTCGGCCGGGCGATCCGGGATCGAGCCGGACATCATCACGTCGAGATTCGGCAAGACTTCGCGATGAATCACGTCCTTCGGACTTCGTCCCGTAAGAACCTCGGAAAGGCCAGGCTTGTTATTGATCGAAAAGTACGTGTGGACGTCACCGCGCCTCATGTCGGCGTCGATCAGCAGAATCCGCTTGCCCGTTGCCGCCAGGACGGTTGCGAGGTTGACCGAAACAAACGATTTGCCCACGCCCGGCCGTGGCCCGGTCAACATCACGATGTTGTTCCCGGGTTTGAGCACGCCGAACTGCATGGCTGTACGCAGGCTGCGCAGGCCCTCCACGGCGACGTCGTCCGGATGAGCGGCTGCCAGCACGGCCGGCCTGGTCGGATTGCGGCGCACGGACTGACGAAGCGCCAGCTCCTTGTCGCTATGCGAAATGATGGCGTAGACCGGAATATCGACCATGCGCTCGATCTCCGCCGGACTTTCCAGACCGCGATTCAGCATGCGGCGGCCCAGCGCAATCGCGCAACCCAGCAGCAAGCCGAGAACGGCGGCGATGGGCAGCACGAGAATCTTCAGGGGGCGAACAGGTTCTTCGGGCAGAACGGCGTAGTCCACGGTCCGCACGTTCCCGAGCTGCCCCGCCCTCAGCACGCGCAATTGCTGCGTGCTGTCGAGCAGTTTCATATACAGATCGGTGTTGACCTTCACATCCCGCATCAGGCGCAGAGCTGTCTGCTGCGTCGCGGGTAAGGCCGTCACCTGCTGTTCGTACTGGTCCAGCTGATGCTCCAGTTCGGCAATACGCGCATCCACGGCAGCAACCGACGGATGGGATGCGGTGTAGCGCTGAACCAGATCGGCTCGCTGCTGTTGCAACTGGATTAACTGGGTCTTCGTATCGACGACCGTCTGCAGCAGGAGCTTGCCCTGCGCGTCGAGATCGATGGCGCCCGACTTCTCGCGGAAGTCGTTATATCGCGCTTCGGATTGGTCGAGGTCGGCACGAAGCTGGGGCAACTGGTCACCCAGAAACGTCAACATCTGCTGCGCCTGTGCCGACTTGCGGTCGACGTTGCGTTGTACGTAGATGCTCGCAATCGTGTTGACGATAGCGGTGATGCGCTGCGCGTCGTCGCCGTCCAGTTTCAAGCTGATAATGCCGGACTGCTTCGTGACTTCCGCGATATCCAGCTTCTTCTGGAGCCTGGCGACAGTCTCTCGGGTGGAGTAGCGTCGCAGATCGAATCGCGTACCGGGCCGCGCGAGCAGCGACGATAGTTTGAGCGTGACGGGGCCATACTGGGTATTTCCCACCGTGGTCGCTCCAACCCGTCCGCGGATCGCAACATGGCCATCCGGGTCGGTCAGTTCGAACTGTTCGCCGTCAAGCGCGGTCAGTTTGAACCTCTTCTCGTACAGCGCCGCAGGCACGTCGAATTGACCGACGTTGATCCGCTCTCCCCCCCAGGCGTAGCGGGTCATCCCGAGCATCGGGGGTAGGAGTTCGTCGGTGAATTGCGACCTGTAACGCGCGACGGGCGCACCGATCACCGGGAAATAATGCGGGCGGGCGTCGATATCGACATGCAGCTTGCCAACCGTATCGCCCACCACCATCCGCGACCGGATCAACTCGATTTCGGCATCGGCGGTTGCCTTCGACTGAAACAACGAGGCGAGATCACCCAGCTTGTCGTTGATCGAGTCCATGCCCGAATCATCGTCCACCTGGATCAACGCATCCGCGCGATAAACCGGCGTACCGAGAAACGCATAAAGCGCGCCGATCGCGAACACAACCGCCGTAACGATTCCGATCAGCGTGGCGTTCTCCCGAAGCACGCCAAGCAACTCCGAGAGATCGATTTCGTCATCATCCGCCGCATCTGCCACGGTGTTTTGCTTAAGAAGAGTCATGATTCAATGAACCTGCTGTCCTGCCAGAACGTCGCGCCAGTGCGCGACGCCATGTTCGATCTGCGCAACCGCCAGGTCGAACGTTGCCCGATGCCGTCGATACGGATCGACAATGTCAATGCCCTCGCCTTCGATCAGGCGAAACACTTTGCCGCGCGCGTAGGGCCATGCGGATTCGATCCGTTCACGCTGCGCCTTCGTCATGGTGATAATCAGATCGGCGGCGCGCACGCGTTCATCCGTAAGCGGCGTCGCCACGTGGCTCTCGAGCCTCACTCCACGATCGCGTGCCAGCTCGACCATGAGCGGGTCCGCGCCCTCCCCCACCAGCGCGTGCGTGCCGGCCGAACTGAAGCCGATGCCGGGCAGCGACCGCGCCAGCATCGCGGCCGCCAACGGACTGCGGCAGATGTTGCCTTCGCAAACAACCAGAACGGTTTCGATCATTTCGCCACCAGGCCAGCGGTCAATCCCGCGTTGATTGCCGGAATCAGCAGCGTCAGCACACGGTTGAAGCGGACAAGGCCATTGCCGTCGACATAGACAACGTCTTTGGGCTGCAGATCGAATTCCTTCGCCACGAGCATGGCCACCGGCGATCGCCCGTCCAGGTGGAATACCTGCGGCTTGTCGTTCAACGCGCCGCGAATCACGAACATTTGCGCCGCGTCCGCGGTCGACGAGTTCACGCTGCCCGCCTGAGCGATCGCGTCGGCCAGTGTGATGCGCCCCGTGCGTTTCGGAATGGCCGACATGGGCTTGTTGACTTCGCCCATCACGTACACGTCGTTTTCGTCGCGTGCAACAACACGCAGCATGTCGCCCGGCTTGAGATACAGCCGCGACGGACTGAGGCCGCTCGCCACCATGTCTGTCAGGTTGAGGCGGAAAGACTGTCCACCGCGCACGAGTTCGATATCGCTCTGGTCCGCCGTGTCGGCAAAACCGCCGGCCCGCGAAATCGCCTCATACAGCGACATCGGTACATCGTTGACGGCGATCACGCCAGGGCTGCGCACCTCTCCGTCGACATACACCTCATGAGCGCGGTAGGACGCCATACGAACGGTCACCTGCGGCTTCACGAAATAGTGAGCGAGCGCCGCCGCCAGACGACGTTGCACTTCTTCCGCGCGAAGACCCGCAACGTGCATCGTGCCCGCGTAGGGGAACGTCAGGTCGCCCGATTGGTCGACGACGAAGCCCGAGAAGGGGTCGCCGGGGCGCGTGGACGCCTGCGACTGCGTACCGCCAACAGCCTGAGCGAGCTCAGGGTGATCCCACACTACGATCTGCAGGACGTCCCCAGCGCCAATCGCATAAGGCTGCGGAACAGCCGAAAGCAGATCCGCCTGCTGTTTCCGCTGGTTCACGCGCGCTTGCTGAAGTTGCTTCACGTAAGCAACGTCGAGTTCCGTGATGGGCACTTCCGGCGTAGCGGAAGTTGCGTCCGCCACGTTCGTTGCCGAGCCTCCGCCCACGGTTGACGAGATGCCTGGCTCAGCGCCCGCGGCGCCGGGCGAAGTCGATTGACCCGGCGAAACCGGCATACGCATGCCCGGGGCAACCGCGCAGGCGCCCAGCGCCGCGCAGAGCGCGATGACCATGCTTGCGCCTGCGAGTCGCGCGGGGACGTCGAACCCCGCCGGGCGGCCAGCACCCGTTTTCTTTGATCGTTTCAGCACTTCCACTTTCCAGCCATTCAATAAGCGTTGCGATGTATCAGTCCCTTGAACACCGTCGCGATTACGATGCGCATGTCGAGCCCGAAGGACCAGTTACTGAGGTAATAGAGATCATGTTCGACGCGCCCCTGCATCTTCTCGACGCGATCTGTTTCGCCGCGAAAGCCGTTCACCTGCGCCCAGCCCGTGATGCCGGGCTTGATGCGGTATCGATGGATGTAGCCCTCGACGATGTCCTGGTAGAGCGTGTCGTGCTCGATGGCGTGCGGCCTCGGTCCGACGACCGACATCTCGCCGCGCAGGACATTGAAAAACTGGGGCAGTTCGTCGAGGCTCGTGCGGCGCAAAAACGCACCGACACGTGTGATGCGCGGGTCGTTGCGCGTAGCCTGCTTGACGACGCCATGGGCCGTTTCATGCACGCGCATGCTGCGAAACTTGTAGATTTCGAACACCTTGCCGTTCGCACCTTTGCGCTTCTGCGTGAAGAGCACCGGCCCATGCGACGAAATCTTCACGGCGATCGCGATGATCAAAAGCAGCGGCGAGATCGCAAACAACACCATCAATGCGAATGCGCGATCGAAGATATTCTTCGCAAGGAGCGCGTCCGACGATAGCGGCGAACCCACGAGGTTGATGGCCGACGTGCCGTCGAGGTCGACCATTTCGCCCTCGAAAAGCGCAAGCCCTCTCACGTCGGGAATGAAACGAATGTTGATCAGATCGTTGCGAAACAGTGCGATAAATTCGAGAATCGTTTGCTGTTCCGTGAGCGGCAACGCGAGCCACAACTCCTCGACCTGGTAGCGACGCACGTATTCCACGAAGCCGAAGCGGTCGCGAAAGGCAGGGATGGTGCCCGGTGCTGCGCCCGCTTCCAGGCCGGTGTCGAAGATCGTCGAAACGAGGTAGGCCGAATCGGGCGCCGACCCGACCTTGCGTAGCAAATGCCCGCAATGAGCGCCGCTGCCCACGATCGCGACTGCGCGCGTGCGGGCTCCCTGGTCCGTGCGCCGCAAGCTGAGCCAGCGTTCGAAGAACCGGCAGATAACGAGACCAAGCCCGGAAATGAGCGCCCAGCGTGCAAACCAGCTGCCGGCGGGACGATAGGGATCGAGCAGGATGATAACGAGCAGCATGGCGACGGCGAGCACCATGATCCACGCCAACGCAGGCATACAGACGCATCGCCAGAAGACCTGCCGGCGGGCGATCCGGTACAGGCCGAATACCGGAAACAGGAAAGCGGAAGTCAGCAGTGCAAACGCAATGAGGGCGCTGTCGTAGCCGGGCTGGCCGACGTTCGCCTCGAGACGCAATGCAACAGACGCCCCAAGGGCAATCACGACGATGTCCAGCAGACGCGCCAGCGTGCCGCTACGGCCTCGCGGTGCGCCGGCATCGCGGTGAGCGGGCAAATGCATGGAGCTTTCCAGGGATGAATGGATAGCCGCATCGCTGCCGATACGGTTCGTCATAGCGGGCGCAGACCTGCTGCGACGGCTTGCCGAAGGTTCATTCGAAGGGGTTCCAGCCACGCGGTACATCTGTCAGGGAAGAGAAATAAGAATTACAAGAAGGCCGATAAGCTGCCGACACGTCGCCCATTCCTCTCTCCGTGAATTCGGAGACGCTTGCGTGCGCATAGGAAAACTGTCGCCATACGTACCTGAAGGTGGGCACCTCGGACACCACCTTTCACGCACGATTCACGCGCGAGCCTTTATCGACGAATCGCTTTATGGTTAATGACCGACGAAGTAATTCTCGTAGGCCATTACTTTTGCGTATATAGGATTAGTCTGATAAGAACCCGCGCGCGGCAGCGCACACAGCCCTCACGTCATCTCGATATCACTTCAGCACTCGATGTGACGCGGCCCTGACCCGCAGATCACTATCTGGAAATTGTCGATGCGAGGGTTTGTTTCGAAATATTTCGGTCTAGGCGATACGAGCGGAATTACCCGATGATGCGGACAAAACGAGAACTATTGTGCAAACCGCGCAACGCGCAGATAGCCGCACTTATTCCTTCGTAAAAAAGGCAGAATTTTAAATTTCTGCAAATCGCCCGATATTGTTTTTCTATTTGTCGAGCGCAATATCAATTACAAATAAATCTTGACAGCATTCCAAGACGGCATCGGAATTTTCCGACACCGTCCACGGTCCATCCCTACTTCTTCTGAATAAACTCGATCTTGTATCCGTCCGGATCGGTCACGAACGCGATCACCGTCGTTCCGTGCTTCATCGGGCCGGCCTCGCGCACCACGGTGCCGCCCTGCTCCTTGATCTTCGCGCAGGCGGCATAAGCGTCCTCGACCTCGACCGCCAGATGCCCGAACCCCGTGCCGAGGTCATAGGAAGGCGTATCCCAGTTGTGCGTGAGTTCGATCACCGTGCCGTCGCGCTCGTCGGTATAACCGACGAAGGCCAGCGTGAACTTGCCGTCGGGAAAGTCTTCGCGACGCAGCAGTTTCATGCCGAGCAGTTCGGTGTAGAACTGGATTGAGCGATCGAGGTCGCCGACCCGGATCATCGTGTGAAGGAGGCGCATCGTGTACTCCGTTTTGCCGTCGTCAAAAACGGGACTGTACCAAAATCCCCTGCGCTGTGCCGACGCCGGCAAGTGCAGCCGATTTGCTCTAGCATGAACGCCATCCCGAATTTGCCGGCCGGATCGGCAACGCGGCGGCAAATCAGGCAGTCAATCGATTCGAGGAGCGGACATGCGGATTCTGGTAGTGGGCGCAGGGGCGACCGGTGGTTACTTCGGCGGCAGGCTGGCCGCCGCCGGGCGTGACGTGACGTTTCTGGTCCGGCCAGCCCGCGCCGCACAGTTGCGCGAGGCAGGGCTCGTGATCCATAGCCCGCATGGCGATCTCCATCTGCGCGACGTGAAAACGATCACGCAGGACGGACTCGAGGCGGGAAACGCGCAGCCTTTCGACGTCGTGCTGCTGAGCTGCAAAGCCTACGATCTCGGCGGCGCCGTCGACTCCTTCGCTGCGGCGGTGGGCCCGTCCACGCTGATCCTGCCGCTCCTGAACGGCATGCGTCATCTCGACGTGCTGCAGGCGCGCTTCGGCACGCAAGCGGTGCTGGGCGGCGTCTGCCTGATCGCTTCGACCCTCAACGCCCAGCGCGAGATCGTGCATCTGAACGACGCGCATGCCATCACCTTCGGCGAGCTGGGCGGCGGTATCTCCGCAGGCGTGCAGGCTGTCGCCGATACTTTCTCGAATGCCGGCTTCAACGTGAAGGCCAGCGAGCGGATCCTCCAGGAGATGTGGGAGAAGTGGGTATTCCTGGCCTCGCTCGCGGGTTCGACGTGTCTGATGCGCGCGCCGGTAGGTGTCATTCTCGCGACGCCCGACGGCGAAGCGATCATCGAGCGCCTTTTCGCCGAATGCCGCGCCGTCGCCGCGGAGAACGGCCATGCGGTGCGCGATGCGTTCCTCGAACGTTCGCGCTCGATGCTGTTCGCCGCCGGCTCGCCGCTCACGGCCTCGATGCTGCGCGACGTGCAGAACGGCTCCCGCACGGAAGCCGACCACGTGCTCGGCGACCTGATCCGGCGCGGCGCCGCGGCGCAGGCCGGCGACGCGCTTTCGGTGCTGCGCGTCGCCTACAGCCACCTGAAGGCCTACGAGGCCCAGCGCGACGTAGCGAACTGAAGGGCCAGCCGGGGCAGCGCTCCCTGCCCGCGTCAGGGGTATCGGCGTTCCTTACAGACGGATTTGTTATCGTAACGATCCGCCTTACAGCCGTTCCCCGACCGACCGATGAGCACCGTTGCCCTTCCAGCCCGCCGCGCGCCAGACAGCCAGGCAGTGATCCTGATGGTCGTGCTCTGCGCGATCTGGGGCTTGCAGCAGGTCGCCATCAAGAGCGCCAATGTCGCGCTGCCGCCCGTGTTTCAGGCCGGGCTGCGTTCGGCGATCGCAACAGTGCTCGTGTGGGGGTGGGCGAGCCGGCGCGGCACGCCGCTCTTTCGCGAAGACGGTACGCTCGGCGCCGGCCTGCTCGCGGGCGTGCTGTTCGCCGGCGAGTTCGTCTGCATCTTCCTCGGGCTCACGATGACGAGCGCGTCGCGCATGGCCGTGTTCCTCTACACCGCACCTTGTTTCACGGCCCTCGGCCTGCACTGGTTCACGCCGGGCGAGCGCATGCGGCGCACGCAGTGGATCGGCATCACGGTGGCGTTCGCCGGCATGGCGCTCGCGTTTGCGGATGGTTTCGCACGCAACGGCGCGGGGGGACTGGCGCGCGACGCTGACCGGTCTTGCCGGCGACGCGCTCGGCGTGCTCGGCGGCGCGCTGTGGGCCGCGACTACGGTGGTCGTGCGCAGCAGCACGCTCGCCCATATCAGCGCGAGCAAGACGCTTTTCTATCAACTAGCGGTGTCGGCGGTGGTGTTGCTCGCGCTCGCGGCGGGGCTCGGCCAGCTCGAAGTGCATACGGTCACGCCGCTTGCGATCGTGGCGCTCGGCTATCAGGCCATCGTCGTCGCGTTCGCGAGCTATCTCACCTGGTTCTGGCTGCTCACGCGCTATATGGCGTCCCGGCTTTCCGTATTCTCGTTTCTCACGCCGCTCTTCGGCGTGACGTTTGGCGTGCTGCTGCTCGGCGAGTCGTTCAGCGGCCGCTTCCTGCTGGCCGCCTTGCTCGTGCTGGCCGGCATCGCGCTGGTGAACGCGCCCGCCAGGGCGCAGGAGCGCTAACGACGCGGCTCAGCTGCCCGTCTGCCCGGCCGGTCCCAGCGCCTGGGCAATGCGCACGTACTCCTCCACCGGCACCTCTTCCGCCCGGCGGGCCAGATCGAAGCCGAGCGCTTCGAAGTCGAGGCGCTCGCGGTAGTCGCCAAGCGTGTTGCGCAGCATCTTGCGCCGCTGCGAAAACGCGGCGGTCACGAGCTCGCCGAGCATCGCCTCGTCGACCTCGGGCAGTTCGTGCGGCGCATACGGAATCATGCGGACGATCGCCGAATCGACCTTCGGCGGCGGCTGGAACGATTCGGGCGGAACGTCGATCAGCTTGTCGATGACGTAGCGGTACTGCAGCATCACGGTGAGGCGCCCGAACGCCTTGCTGCCGGGCTCCGCGACCATGCGCTCCACCACTTCGTTCTGCAGCATGAAGTGCTGATCGATCACGCAAGGGGCGAATGCGGCGAGGTGAAACAGCAGCGGGCTCGAAATGTTGTACGGCAGGTTGCCCACGATGCGCAACGACGGTTTCTCGCCCGGCGCGGCGAGCGAGCTGAAATCGAAAGCGAGCGCGTCGCCCGCGTGCAGCTCGAGCAGCGCGCCGAACTTCTTCGTGAGTCGCGCGATCAGGTCGCGGTCGAGTTCGACGGCATGCAGCGGCGACTCCGGGGTCGCGAGACGCTCGATCAGCGGCTCGGTGAGCGCGCCGAGACCCGGCCCGATCTCGACCATGCGCTCGCCGCGCTGCGGGCGAATCGTGTCGACGATCGAGCCGATCACGCCGGTATCGACAAGGAAGTTTTGGCCGAAGCGCTTGCGCGCAAAGTGGCCCTGGTGCTGTCTGCTGCTGTTGGACATCGTCTGGAGTATCAATCAGAGGGCGCGGCGGTGCCGCGCCATCGAAACGGCGGTATCGATCGCGGCGATCAGGCTGCCCGCGTCGGCACGGCCCGTGCCGGCGAGGTCGAGCGCGGTGCCATGATCGACCGAGGTGCGGATGATCGGCAGGCCCAGCGTCACGTTGATGCCCTCGCCGAACGTCGCGTATTTCAGGACCGGCAGGCCCTGGTCGTGGAACATGGCCAGCACGCAGTCCGCATCCTTCAGGTAACGCGGCTGGAACAGCGTATCGGCGGGATAGGGGCCCCGGACGTCGATGCCCGAGTCCGAGGCAAGCTTCAGCGCCGGCGTAATCGTTTCGATCTCCTCGCGGCCCAGGTAGCCGTTCTCGCCGGCGTGCGGATTGAGCCCCGTGACGAGGATGCGCGGCTGCGGCACGCCGAAATGGCGGCGCAGGTCGTGATCGATGATGCGCAGGGTCTCGACCAGCCCGTCTATCGTAAGGGCAGCGGAGACGTCCTTGAGCGGCAGATGGGTCGTGGCAAGCGCGACACGCAGCGGCCGCGCGCCGGTGCCCGCCAGCATCATGACCACGCGCGGCGTGCCGGTGCGCTCGGCGAGGTATTCCGTATGGCCGGTGAACGGCACGCCGGCATCGTTGATCGTGCTCTTCTGCAGCGGCGCGGTGACGATGGCGTCGAATTCGTGCGCAAGCGCGCCGTCGATTGCTCGGTCGAGCAAGCTCAGTACATAACGGCCGTTCGCGGCATCGAGCTTGCCCGGCTGGGCGGGCGCGCCAAGCGGCACATGTTCGGCCCGCACGCGGGAGCCGGCCTGAAGCGCGGTCCAGTCGACGTTCACCGCACCCGCGCGCGCCGCGAGGAGATCCGCGTCGCCGAGGACCACGAACTCGGCATCGGGCCAGTGGGCCGCCGCGCCGGCAAGCGCCGCCGCAGTCAGCTCCGGGCCGACGCCGGCGGGTTCGCCGGTGGTGATGGCGATACGCAGCGGCCCCACCCCTCGCGGAGCCGGCAACGAGGATGCAGGGGCGTTCACGGCGCGTTTTCCTTTAGTTCTGCGGCGGCGTCATGCCGGGGATCTTGTAGTCGACGTAGGCGCCGTCACGCAGCTCGCGCAGCCAGTCGGCATAGGCCTGTTCCGCCTTGCGCTGGCCGATGGCCTGGCGAGCGAGATCCATCTGCTGCGCAACCGAGCCTTCGGCGTCGCGGCGGCCCAGCACCTGGATCAGGTGATAGCCGTACTCGGTGCGCACCGGATCGCTGATCTGGCCGTCCTGCAGCGAGTTCATGGCGCGCTCGAATTCAGGCACCGTCTCGCCCGGGCTGATCCAGCCGAGATCGCCGCCCTGCGAAGCCGAGCCGTCCTGCGAGTAGGTCCGCGCGAACTTGGCGAAGTCGCCGCCCGCCAGCACCTCGCGCTTGATCTCCAGCAGCTTCTGGCGCGCTTCCGGCTCCGACATGCCCTCGCCAACACGCAGCAGGATGTGGCGCACATGAGTCTGCACGAGCGTCGGCGCGGCGCCGGCCGTACCCTGGCTCGTGCGGCGGTCGACGAGGCGGATGATCTCGAAACCGTCGTTGGTGCGGATCACATCCGGGCTGACCTCGCCCGGACGCAGTGTCGCGGCGGCGGTCACGAATTCCGGCGGCAGCTTCGACGGGTTCAGAAAGCCCATGTCGCCGCCCTTGCTCGCGTCGGGCGCCTGCGAGTTCGACTTGGCGAGCTTCGAGAACTTCTCGCCCGACTGCGCCTCCTTGAGCAGCGCGTCGGCCTTCGCCTTCGCGGTATCGATGTCGGTCTGCGATTCGTTCAGCGGCGCCTTGATGAAGATGTGCTCGAAGTGCAGATCGTTCTGCTGGCCCACGTTCGGCCCGCGCTGGCTCGCGATGTAGTTCGCGACTTCCGCGTCCGTGACCGAGATCTTGCTGTCCACTTCCTTCTCGCGCAGCTTCGAAAGCGTGAGTTCGGTGCGCGCGTCGCGCGTGAACGTGGTCCAGGGCACGCCTGCCGCCTCGATGCGGGAACGGTAGGTCGCGAGGTCGAGGCCGTTGGCCTGCGCGAGACGCTCGAGCGTGCGCTGCACGGCCGCGTCGTCGACGGTGATGCCGTCATCCTTCGCCTTCTGGAGCTGGATGCGCTCGAGCACCATCTGGTTGAGCACCTGGGCGCGCATCTGCTGCATCGGCGGCACCGGAGCGTTCTGCTGCTGCAGGCGATGCACGATGAGGCCCACGCGATCGTCGAGTTCGCGCTGCGTGATCACGCCGTCGTTGACGACGGCGGCGATCGTGTCCACGGTTTGCCCCGGATTGGCGGGCAGACCCTGCGCTTGCGCCGGTGCGGCCGGCATGAGACCCGCTAAGGCGAGGAAACTCGCAGCAAACGCTGCCAGGCGAAGCTTTTTCATGATTCCCACAGATACTCCAATGTTGGCGGGCAGCTTCGCCCGTCTCTATGCACCGACCCCGCGATGCCCCGCGCGCCTTCCGTTTCCGGAAAAGCGCGACGGATCACGCGTTATTGATAATCCGAGAAGCGCGACTGCGGCGGCGGCATCGCGGGCAGCGGCGTGTAGCCTGCCACGCCGGCCTGGAACGCCGCCGTCAGCCCGTTGTCGACCTTCGCCAATCCCTTCAGCGTCAGCTGCGCCATGAACCGCGTGCCCGAAGTCTGGGCGCCTGCTGAGTCGACCCCGTCCGAATAACGCTGCAAACCGATGCCGAGCGTCCAGCAGTCGGCGTCGTACTGGAGACCGACGAGACCGTCCACCAAGGCGTGGCCAACCAGATCGTAGTTGATGCGGCCCACGGCGTACACCCGGTGCGAGAACGGCCATTGCGCCGAGATCAGCAACTGGTTGATCGGCGTGTAGTCGAGCGTGGTGTTCGCGCGCGTGTAGCGGTACGCGATGTTCAGCACGCGGCCGGGGCCGGCGCTGTATCCGAAACCGACGCTCGCCTTCGTGAGCTGATTATTGTCCGCATTATATTGGAACGCCGTTTCCGAAGCGAAACCGCCCCCGATCTTCAGCGCCGCACCTGCGATCAGATCGGAGTGCGTCGCTTCCGCCGGCGTCTCGCCCGGCAGAAGCGTCACGCGCTGATCCTGGAAGTAGTACTGCTGCGCGATCACGAAGCGCGCGCGCTCGTCGCCGGTCGCCGGGTCGATGAAGCGCGTGGTGAGCGCGGCGGTAATGCGGTTCGCGTCGGCAATGCGGTCGTCGCCGACGAACGTGTTCGGCGTGAAGATCTCCGCGAGCCCGAAGTCCGACTCGGCCGTGTCGAAAAGGGGCGCGAACTCCTGGTTCCGGTACGGCGTGTACACGTAGTACAGGCGCGGCTCCAGCGTCTGGATGTAGTCGCTGCCGAACAGGTGGACGTTGCGCTCGAACACGAGCCCCGAGTCGAAGCTGAAGGTGGGCACCTGCTCCGTGAAGTCCTTCGGCTGCCCGACGGGCGAACCCGAGCCGATTTCGCTCAGGTTGTACGACGCGAAGTGCCACTGCACCTTCGGCGTGACGAAGTAGCCCGGCCCGATCACCGAGTACGACAGGTACGGACTGAAGGTGATACGGTCGCCTTCGGTCGAGTCCGGGGTCGTGATGGTGAAGCGCGAGTAGTCGGCCGTCGCTCCGAAGTCGAAGCCATCGACGTTGTACTTGTTGTACTTGACGTTCAACTCGGGCTCGCGGCCGTACGGCGCCGTGGACGGCGCGAGCGTCTGCCAGTTCTGGATGCGCGCGAGCACCGACCATGGCCCGTTGTTGTACGTGAGGCCGGCTTCCTGCTGATACAGCAGCTGCGTGCCGTTCAGGAACTGGCTAGCCGGCGACGCCAGGTCTTCCGGATACTGGCTGTCCGAAACCTTGTTGTAGTAGATGTAACCGCCGAACCCGTCACCGAAGTTCTGGTTGTGCTGGATGAACAGCGCGTAGCGGTTCGTGTGCGTCTGCGAATCGTCCGGCAGGAACGTGCCGGTCATCGTCCCCGAGTAGTTCGGCGTGAGATACCGGAAGTTCGCCGTCGTGAACAGGCCGCGCTTGGACATCAGCTCCGGCGTGACCGTCGCGTCGTAGTTCGGCGCGATGTTGAAGTAGTACGGTACCGCGATGTCATAGCCGTTCATCGAGTCGATCGAGAACGTCGGCGGCAGAAAGCCGCTGCGGCGATCTCCCGAGAGCGGGAACGAGAGCCACGGGCTCGCGAAAATCGGTATGTTCTGAAAATACAGGACGCTGTTGTGCGCCACGCCTTCGTCGGCGCCCGTATCGAAGTCGAACTCGCTGCCCTTGATGTACCACGACGGATTGGTGGTGCACTGGCAAGTCGTGTAGGTGCCGTTCGTCAGCACCGAGCGTTCGCTGTCGAGCAGGTCCGCCCGCTCCGCGCTGCCCGAACCCCCTGTGAGCGTGAAGTGATACTTCGGCGCCGGCATGAAGCCTTCGTTCGCTTCGACCTTCAGGTGCCCTTCGGGTCCCGCAAAGGTCGTGCCGTCCTGCGACACCACGACGTGGCCGTACGCGTCGGCGATATCGGTGTCTTCGTCGTAGTGCAGCGCGTCGCCCTTGACCGAGTTGGTGCCCTGGCGCAGTTCCGCCGCGCCCTTGGCCGCGAGGTCGGTATCCGTGGTGCCCGTGGTCGAGTCGCCGAGCACGAACGTGGCCGGATGCTGGCCCGGCACCGGGGGAAGGTCTTCGAGCTGCGGTGCAAGACGCAGGCTCCACGGACCGTCCAGCTGCTCGGGCTGGGCGGCCGCACCCGACAACTGGGCGTGCGAAATCGCGGGCATCAAGCCCGGCACGGCCACGAGCGCCGCGATGAGCCGCCGCTTGCCCGGCACGCCGTCGTCACTTCTGGAGATCGTCTGGAAAAGCTTTCTGGGCGGCATGTATGGTTTTGGCGAATCGGCCCGGCCATCAGCCCCCGGTCAGGGACACCCGCTTCTCGCGCGGGCCCCGGCTCAGACCGGGCGCACAGCGGAAGCGCCTTGCATCGGACGATGAAGGCGGCAAGCGTACCGTCATGCGGGCTTTGGCGCGAGTCGCGTCAAAAAAGTCGTGGGGTATTATATGGCAAGACGTTGATCCACTGATTCTGCTCCCGGTTTTCATGACTCCAATCGCCGTGCCCCGCGTGGCCGACGCCCGCCTCGACCTGCTCGCCGCCTGGCTCGCCTCCCACGCGCAACGCTACGCCCTCGATCTCGCCACGCTCGCCCCCGCTTCCGCCGACGCGAGCTTCAGGCGCTACTTCCGCATCGGCAGCGCGGGGGAGCACGGCGCCACGCTGATCGCCGTGGACGCGCCGCCGCCCGAGAAATGCCGCGAGTTCGTGCAGATCGCCGAACTGCTCACGGCCGCGGGCGTGCACGTGCCGCGCGTGCTGGAGGCCGATTTCGACGCCGGCTTCATGCTCGTGACCGACCTCGGCACCGCCCCCTACCTGAAGGCGCTACAGGACGCCGGCCCCGGCCCGCGCTCCCGCGAGCTGATGCACGAAGCGCTCTACGCGCTCGTGCGCTGGCAGCTCGCCTCGCGCGAGGGCGTGCTGCCGGCCTTCGACGAAGCCTTCCTGCGCCGCGAGATGGAGCTGATGCCGGAGTGGTACCTGCAGCGCCACCTGGGGCGCGAGGTGGACGCGGCCACGCGAGGCGTGCTCGACCGCACCTTCGCGCTGCTCGTCGAGAACGCGCTCAAGCAGCCGCAGGTCTTCATGCTGCGCGATTTCATGCCGCGCAACCTGATGATCGCGAGCCCGAACCCGGGCGTGCTCGACTTCCAGGACGCCGTGTACGGCCCCATCACCTACGACGTGGCTTCGCTGCTGCGCGACGCGTTCATCGGCTGGGACGAGGAGTTCGAGCTGGACTGCTTCGCCCACTACTGGGAACGCGCGAAGAAGGCCGGCCTGCCGGTGGATGCCGACTTCGGCGAGTTCTACCGCCAGCTCGAATGGACGGGCCTGCAGCGGCATATCAAGGTGCTGGGCCTCTTTTGCCGCATCAACTATCGCGACGGCAAGCCGCACTACATGAACGACCTGCCGCGTTTCCTCGGCTACGCGAGCAAGGTCGCGCACCGCTACCGGCCGCTCGCGCCGTTCGCGCGGCTCGTCGACGAGCTGCGGGGCACGGTCGCCGGGGCCGGCTACACCTTCTGACTCCCCCATCCCGACCCATGACGAGGCCGAATCCATGAGCCGCGCCCGCTTCGAGCGCACGGCGATGATCTTCGCCGCCGGGCGCGGCGAGCGCATGCGCCCGCTGACCGACTCCTGTCCGAAACCGCTCCTGAGCGCGGGCGGCAAGCCGCTGATCGTCTGGCAGATCGAGCGGCTCGCCGCGGCGGGCTATACGACTATCGTGATCAATCATGCCTGGCTGGGCGAGCGCATCGAAGCGGCGCTCGGCGACGGTACGCGCTTTGGCGTGACGCTGCGCTATTCGCCTGAAGCCGAGGCGCTGGAAACGGCGGGCGGCATCGCGCAGGCGCTGCCGCTGCTGGAGGCGCATGGCGAGCCTGCCGTGTTTCTCGGCGTAGCCGGCGACATCTTCAGCGATTACGATTTCGCGCGCCTCGCTACGCATGCCGAAGCGCTCGCTGCGAGAGCCGAGCCGGGCATGCATCTCGTCATGGTGCCGAACCCGCCATTCCACCCGAACGGCGACTTCGTGCTGGGCGAGGACGGCGTGCTCGCGCTCGACGGCGCACCCCGCCGCACCTTCGGCAGCATTGGCCTCTACGACACGCGCATGTTCCGCGACCTCGCAACCGGCACGAAGCGCGCGCTCACGCCGTACTATCGCGAGACGATCGGACAGGGCCGCGCCACCGGCGAGCTCTACGACGGCCGCTGGGAAAACGTCGGGACGCCGGCGCAACTCGCCGCGCTCGACGAAGCCTTGCGCGCTTAACCCTGCGCCGGCCCGGGCGGCGAGATTCACTCGCCGCCCGCCGCCGCCTCGATTTGCGCGTCCGGCTGCGCCGCGCGCTGCTGCTGGAGCGCCCACATCTGCGCATAATGGCCGGCCGCGGCCAGCAGCTCGGCATGTGTGCCGCGCTCGACGATGCGGCCGTGGTCCATCACGATGATCTGCTGGGCGTGCACCACCGTCGAAAGCCGGTGCGCGATCACGAGCGTCGTGCGCTCGCGTGCGATGTGGTCGAGCTCCTGCTGGATCGCGCGTTCGGAACGCGAGTCGAGCGCCGAAGTCGCCTCGTCGAACAACAGGATCGGCGGGTTCTTCAGCAACGTGCGCGCGATCGCCACGCGCTGCTTCTCGCCGCCCGAGAGCTTCAGTCCGCGCTCGCCCACCGGCGTGTCATACCCCTTCGGCAAGCTCTCGATGAACGCGTGGATATGCGCCGCGCGCGCCGCCGCGATCACTTCGTCGCGGCTCGCCGTGGGCCGCCCGTAGGCAATGTTGTAGTAGATCGAATCGTTGAACAGCACCGTGTCCTGCGGCACGATGCCGATCGAGGCGCGCAGCGAGTCCTGCGTCACGTCGCGGATATCCTGTCCGTCGATCGTGATGGCGCCGCCCGTCGTCCGGTCGAGGTCGTAGAAGCGGAACAGGAGGCGCGAGAGCGTCGATTTGCCCGAGCCGCTGTGCCCCACCACCGCGGTAGTCGTGCCCGCGGCGATCGTAAAGCTCACGTCGTGCAGGATCTGCCGCGCCGGCTCGTAGGCGAAGTTCACGTGCGAGAAGCACACCTCGCCGCCGCGCACCGCCAGCGCCGGCGCGCCGGGCTCGTCGGCCACCTCGCGCGAGACCGTGAGCAGCGTGAACATGCGGTCCATGTCGGTGAGGCTCTGCTTGAGTTCGCGATACACCACGCCGAGGAAATTCAGCGGAATGTAGAGCTGCAGCATGAACGTGTTGATGAGCACAAGATCGCCGAGCGTGAGCCGCCCCGCCATCACGCCTTCGGTCGCACGCCAGAGGATGAACACGAGCCCGGTGCCGATGATCGCCTGTTGCCCGAAATTCAGCGCGGAAAGCGAATGCTGCGACTGGATCGCGGCGGCGCGGTAGCGATGCAGGTTCTCGTCGTAGCGCTTCGTCTCCCATTCCTCGTTGCCGAAGTACTTCACGGTTTCGTAGTTGATCAGCGAATCGATCGCGCGCGAGTTGGCGCGCGAGTCGAGCTCGTTCATCGTGCGGCGGAAATGCGTGCGCCATTCCGTGACCTTCACGGTGAACACGATGTACGCCGCCAGCGCGACGAGCGTGACGATTGCGTAGTACGCCTCATATTTCACGACGAAGAAGCCGAGCACGAGCCCGACTTCCACCAGCGTCGGCAGGATGCTGTAGAGCGAGTACGAGATGAGCTGCGTGATGCCGCGCGTCCCGCGTTCGATGTCGCGCGACATGCCGCCCGTCTGCCGGTCCAGGTGAAAGCGCAGCGAGAGCCCGTGCAGATGCCGGAACACCTTGAGCGCAAGCTGGCGCACGGCGCTTTCGGTCACCTTCGAAAAGAGGATTTCGCGCAGTTCGGTGAAGAGCGAGGTGGAGAGCCGCACGACGGCGTACGCCACCACGAGCAGCCCGATGCCGCCCACCAGCACGATGCCGGGCGCGTGCTCGGCGCGGCCGAGCGCCGCGAGGTGGCGCACGGAAGCGAGGCCGTCGACGATGTGCTTCATCACGATCGGCACGCCGAGGTTCGCGACCTTCGCGCCGATCAGGCAGGTGAGCGCGAAACCCACGCGCCACCGGTAGGCGGTGAGATAGGGCAGCAGCGAAACGATGGTCTGCCAGTCGTTGCGTGGCCCGGTGGCGGGCAGCGGCGGTTCGTTGGAGGTGGGAAAACGGCGCATGACGACAGCGGGAAACCGCGTGATGGATGGGGGACTTCGGGCGACGGGATCGGCGCGAACGCCCCGCGGCGGCCGGCCTGGGCCCCGCTTTCCCGTACAATTCATAATTACCGTATTGTCGCAGAAGGCGCCCGGCGCCGCTCAGGCCAGCCTTGCCAGGCCCGCCGCGGCACTCTCCCCGCGACACTCTCCCCTTTTCCTGGACGACCGATGACCGACGCCCTCCCGCTCCCCCCCAAGCCGCCCGCGCTGCGCGTCGTGCCGCAGCCCTCGGACGCCAACGTGCATGGCGACGTATTCGGCGGCTGGATCATGGCCCAGGTGGACATTGCCGGCTCGATTCCGGCGAGCCGCCGCGCGAACGGCCGCGTCGCCACGGTCGCCGTGAACTCGTTTCTCTTCAAGCAGCCGGTGTTCGTGGGCGATCTGCTGAGCTTCTATGCCGAGATCGTCAAGACCGGGACGACCTCGGTGACCGTCGAGGTCGAGGTGTACGCCCAGCGCATGCGGCTTGCCGACGAAGTCGTCAAGGTGACCGAAGCGACCCTCACCTACGTCGCCACCGGCAACGACCGCCGGCCGCGCCCGCTGCCGCCGCTCGCCGGCACCTGATCCGGGCCCGGGCCGGGCGCGTGCATCCCGGCCCCTTCTTCGTACGCGATGCTCGCGCCAAGCAGTGTCGCGACCTCTTCGCCCGGCAGCGGCGGCGCGAAGAAGAAACCCTGCATCTCGTCGCAGGCGCGCTCGCGCAGGAACGCGTACTGCGACGACGTCTCCACGCCCTCCGCCACCACCAGCAACTGCAGTTCGTGCGCCAGCGCGATGATCGCCGCGGTGATGGTTTCGTCGTCGCCGCCCGAGCCGATATCGGCCACGAACGAGCGGTCGATCTTGAGCCGGTCCACCGGCAGCCGCTTCAGGTAGCTCAGGCTCGAATAGCCAGTGCCGAAGTCGTCCACCGAAAGCCCGATGCCGAGCGCGTGCAGCTCGTTGAGCATCGACACCGCCTCTTCGGCGTTGCGCATCAGCGTGCTCTCGGTGAGTTCGAGATCGAGCCAGCAGGCTTCGAGACCGGTTTGCGCGAGCACCTCGGTCACGAGCTGCGCGATATTGCGCTGATTGAACACGCGCGCCGACAGGTTGACCGACACGCGCACCGCCGGCAGCCCCGCGCGCTGCCACGCGCGGTTCTGGCGGCAGGCCTCGCGCAGCACCCAGTCGGAGAGCGGGCCGATCAGCCCGCTCTCCTCGGCGACAGGAATGAACTGCGAAGGCGGCACGACCCCGGTTTCCGGGTCGTGCCAGCGCACGAGCGCCTCCATGCCCACGATGCGCCCCGTTCCCACCTCCACCTGCGGCTGGTAGTGCAGCCGGAACTCGCCGTCGCGCAGCGCGCGGCGCAGGCGCCGTTCGAGGTTCATGCGCGCGCCCACGCTCGCATTCATCTCCGGCTCGAAGAACTGGAAGGTGTTGCGCCCCATGTCCTTGGCGCGGTACATCGCGACATCGGCCTTCTTTAGCAGCGCCTCGGCGTCGCCGCCGTCCTGCGGGAAGAGGCTCGCGCCCATGCTGCAGCCCACGTAGAGCTCGGTGCCGTCGAGCCACACGGGCTCCGAGATCATGGCCCGCGCCCGCTCCATCCAGTTGATCAGCGACTTTTCGTCGAGGGTGTCGGTCAGCACGATCACGAACTCGTCGCCGCCGTGGCGCGCGACCGTGTCGCTCGTGCGCGTGCAGCGCGCAAGGCGCTCGGCCACGACGCGCAGCAGCCGGTCGCCGACGCTGTGGCCCAGGCTGTCGTTCACGTTCTTGAAACCGTCGAGGTCGATGAACACCACGGCCACGCCGCGCTCGTGCCGGTGCGCGGAAACCAGCGCCTGCTGCAGGCGGTCGCGCAGCAGGTTGCGGTTCGGCAGCAGCGTGAGGCTGTCGTAGTTGGCCTGGTATTCGAGCTGCTCCTGGTAGCGGATCAGCGCGGTGACGTCGTTGATGATGCCGATGTGATGCGTCGTGCGGCCTCCGAGATCGGGCACCGGCGCGATCAGTAGCTGGTTCCAGAAGAGCCCGCCGTCCCTGCGGTAGTTGCGCAGCACGGCGCTCACCTCGCGGTTCGCGGCCAGCGCCTCGCGGATCGCGACGAGCCCGTCCTGGTCGCGGTCGTCGCGCTGCAGCAGACGGCTGTCGAGCCCGATCACCTCGGCCGGGTCGTAGCCCGTGATCCGCCCGAACGCCGGATTCACATATTCGATCAGGTTACTGCCGCCCGGCCCCGGCGCCGTGATGAGAATCGCGTTCACGCAGGCGTCGAGCGCGCGGCTTTGCAGGCGCAGCGCGAGATCGGCGCGCTTGCGCTCGGTCGTGTCCGTGAGCGAGCCCAGCACGCCGATCACGCGGCCGTCGCCGTCCAGCATCGGCAGCTTGCTCGTGAGCGTGGTCTTGTGCACGCCGCCCACCGTCATGTCCTCTTCGAAGTTGATGTTCGGCAGCCCCGATTCGAGCACCTCGCGGTCCTGCGCCCGCATGACCGCGGCGTAGGCGCGCCACGGCAGATCGTCGTCGGTCTTGCCGATGATCTGCTCGGGATACGCGAGCCCCGCGTCGCGCGCGAACGTCATGTTGCAGCCCAGATAGCGCGATTCGGCGTCCTTCCAGAAGATGCGCTGCGGAATGTTGTCGATCACCGTCTCGAGCATCTGGTTCGAGCGCTGCGCTTCGGCCTCGGCGAGGATCTGCTCGGTCACGTCCTCGGCGTGCACGAAGACGGCGGCGCGGCCGAGAAACGTCAGCGCATGGTGCGAGATATTGGCGCTGATCGTCGCGCCGTTGCGGCGGCGGTGATGCCACACGCCGGCCATCGTGCGCACGTTCGGCGTGAGCGTGTCCGTGCGCGCGAGGTATTGATCGAGACGCGCGACGTCCTCGTGCGCGCGGATGTCGCGGATCGTCATCGTGAGGAATTCTTCCTCGCGGTAGCCGTACTGCTGGATCGCCGCCGCGTTGACGGCGAGAAAGCCCAGCGTCTCGCGGTCGAATACGTACATGGGCACCGGATGGGCGTCGAACAGCCCCTGGAACCCCTCGCTGATGACACGCGTGCCGTGCAGCTTTTCGCGGGCCGCGCTTTCGCGCGCGCCGAAGGTATAGAGCAGCAGCGTCGCGCCGGCGAGCATGGTCACGATCAGGAGGATCGAAGCATGGCTCGACGAGCGCGAGGACTCGCTGAGCGCGGCCGACAGCGCCAGGTCCTGCGCGCCCTGCAGCGCCGAGAGCCGGGCGTCGAGCCGGTCCACGCCCGCGTCGAGGCGGATGTACTCGGTGGTGGCCCAGGTGGCGGCGTCGGGGGCAAGCGCGGCAAGCGGCGAAGTGGGCGTGGCCGCAGGGATGGCCGCAGGGATGGCCGTGGGGATGGCCTCGGGCGCGGCCGCCTCGGCACCCGCAGGCGCTACGGCGCCGGCAGGTTGCGTCATCGCCCCCGCGGCACCGGCTTGCGCCCGCGCGTCGGCAACCCGCTGCTCGACGCGCGCAAAGGTGTCGTCGACATCGCGCGCCAGCGCCAGCGCATCGAGCGCCACCGTGTCGAACCGTCCGCCCAGCGCGGGGTTGCCGGCCAGTTCGGCGCTCACCGAGCGCGCGGCCTGCTCGAGCGTCGCGGCGCGCCGCGCGCGCGCGTCCGCCGGCTCGGTCTCGCCCGTCGATTCATAGCGGCCGAACGCGGCAAGACCGCCGCCCAGCGCGCCGCGGAAACGATCGAGATCGTGCCTCACGCGCGCCGCCTGGGCGGCCCGGGCGTCGATCTCGCGTTGCGCGCCGATCTGCGTCCAGGCGACGAACGCATTGGCCCCGACGGCTGCCGCAACGACCGCCAGATTAATGAGCTGGCGTCTTGGAAAGAGAAGGTTCATTGTGTGCCGAACGTCGTTCGTCCCCCGCTCGATACGCGCGGAACGAAGGAAAACGACCTGCGTGCGAATGGCTGGCGTCTGCTGCGCCAAACCGGATAACGGCACGCCTCGGCAAGGCTTGAGGAAAAAAGGGCAAAAATCCGACGATTAGAGGGGGACTTAAGACGAAAGGAGCCTAAAGCGGCGCCGCCAGGCCGAACTCGTGCATGGCGGGCGCGAAGTCGTGGTTGCTCTCGGGCTTGCGTGCGAGCTTGGCCAGCACGTAGCGCTGGAACGGCGCGAGCCGCGCCCACGCTGCGACGCCGGGCTCCGCGAGGCCGGCCAGCGCCGCCTGGCGCCCGATGCCGTCCGGCACCGCGCTCACGTCGCGCCAGGCCGGCGCCGCGTCGGGCTCGAACCATTCGGGCTCGACATTGGCGTGCGTGCGCAGCATTTCGAAGAGCGCGTGGTCGAAATTCGGCTCGATTTCGACGTCCTCGTCCACGGGGAAGCGCGCGAGAAGGCGCCGGTCTTCCCACGGCAGCAGTTGCCACTGGGCGAGCGTGATGCGCAGCCCGAAACGGTCCAGATTGAAGCGCACGCACATGGGGATGAAAGTGAGGTTTTCCGACGATTCGACCTCGAACCCGAAGAGAAGCGGAGCTTCGTTCAAAGACATGGCAGTATCCTCGCTGGGCGGGCGCGAGCGGGGAACGCCCGCCTGAGGTATTTTAGAACCTTCCGCGCGGCGCGCGAGCCGCGCTGCACAAGGCTGCATGGAGCATCACGCTTGAACCCACTGGAAACCGAAGGCCAGCCCGGCGCCGTCGAGCTGCGCGTGCACCGGCACCGCGGCGGCGCGGTCGAAACGACCGTGGACCGCGTCGGCCAGGAATGGCCCGTCGCGCTCGTATTCAACGGCATCTCGCACGCGGTGATGATGTGCACGCCGTGCGATCTGGAAGCGTTTGCGGTGGGCTTTGCGATTTCGGAAGGGATCGTCGGCCGCAACGCCGACATTCAGGACATCGAGGTCCACCTGCGCGAGGACGCGGACCTGCCCCACGCCGAAGTCCATCTCACGGTCGTCCAGCAGGCGTTCGCCGGCCTCAAGGAGAAGCGCCGCGCGCTCGCGGGGCGCACCGGCTGCGGCGTGTGCGGGATCGAGAGCATCGATCTGCTCGACCTCGAGCCCGAACAAGTTCCGGATACGGGGTTCATGAGCCGCCTCGCCCCTGAAGCGATTGCGCGCGCGGCGCGCGAACTGCCGCGGCATCAGGCGCTCACGAAGCTCACCGGCGGCTTGCATGCGGCCGCGTGGTGCGACGCAGAAGGCGCCATCCTCCATGCGTTCGAGGACGTCGGCCGCCACAACGCGCTCGACAAATTGATCGGCCAGCTCGTGCTCGAGCGCGCCGACACGCAGCAGGGCTTCGTGTTCCTGTCGAGCCGCGCGAGCTACGAGCTCGTGCGCAAGGCGGCGCGCGTCGGCATTCCGATGCTAGCGACCATCTCCGCGCCATCCTCGCTCGCGATTGCCATCGCGAAGCGCGCCGGGCTGCGGCTCGTGAGCTTCTGCCGCGAGTCGGGTTACGTGGACTACGAAACGGCCTGAGGGCGCAACGGCCCCGCCGGAAGCGGTCCGGCGAGGCCTCGCGCTCGCGCTTCAGTCGAACTGGCGGAAATCGGGCTTGCGCTTCTGCAGGAAGGCCGTGAACGCCTCGCGCGCCTCGGGCGCGAGCAGCATCTTGCCGAAGTGCACGCCCTCCTCGCTCATGCGCGTCTTGATCTCGTGCTCGCTCGCCTGCTTCATGAGCGCTTTCGTCACGCGCAGCGACGCGGCCGGCAGCGCCGCGAGCTTCGCCATCTGCCCCGCCACGAAGGCGTCGAGCTCGGCGGCCGGCAGCACACGGTTCACGAAGCCCATGCGATGCGCTTCGGCGGCGTCGAAAGTCTCGCCGAGCAGCAGCTTCTCCGCCGCCGCCTGGTAGCCGGCAATGCGCGGCAGGAGCAGCGAGGACGCCGCTTCAGGGCACAGCCCGAGCTGCGCGAACGGCACGGCGAAGCGCGCGTTATCGGCGGCATAGACCATGTCGCAATGCAGCAGGAGCGTCGTGCCCACGCCGATCGCGGGACCGGCCACGGCCGCGACGAGCGGCTTCGTCGCGCTGGAGATGGCGTCGAGGAAGCGCATGACGGGCGACTCGCCGCCGGTGGGCGGCGTCTTCAGGAAGTCTTCGATGTCGTTGCCGGCCGTGAAGACCTCCGCATGCCCGCGAAGCAGCACCGCGCGCACGGCGGTGTCGGCGTGCGCGTCCTTCAGCGCGTCGAACATCGCCTGGTACATCGGCGGCGTGAGCGCGTTCTTGCGCTCGGGCCGGTTGATGGTGATCGTCAGCACGCCGTTGTCGCGGGCGATCAGGATTTCGTTGCTCATCCTCTGGTCTCCTTCGTCGATACGAAAAACGGCCCGCAGACCGCGAGGCCTGCGAACCGTGTCGTTGATGCGCCTGCCATCCGGGCGCCCGAAGCGCTTACAGCCGCTCGATGATGCCCGCGGCACCCATGCCGGTGCCCACGCACATCGTCACCATGCCGTACTTCAGGTTGCGGCGGCGCAGGCCGTGCACGACCGTCGAAGCGCGGATCGCGCCCGTCGCGCCGAGCGGGTGACCCAGCGCGATCGCTCCGCCCAGCGGATTGATCTTCGAAGGATCGAGGCCGAGGTCCTGGATCACCGCCAGCGACTGCGCGGCAAACGCTTCGTTCAGCTCGATCCAGTCGAGATCGTCCTGCTTGAGGCCCGCGGCCTTCAGCGCGGCCGGGATCGCTTCCTTCGGGCCGATGCCCATGATCTCCGGCGGCACGCCGCGCACCGCGAAGCTCACGAAGCGCGCGAGCGGCGTGAGGTTGAACTGCTTGAGCATCTTTTCGGAGACGACGATCAGCGCGCCGGCGCCGTCCGAGGTCTGCGAGCTGTTGCCCGCCGTCACCGAACCCTTGTTCGCGAACACGGGGCGCAGCTTGCCGAGGCCTTCGAGCGAGGTGTCCGCGCGCGGACCTTCGTCGAGCGCAATCCGACGCTCCTTCACCTTGACTTCGCCCGTGGCGAGGTCCGGGAAGCGTTCGACGATGGTGTACGGCGCGATCTCGTCGTTGAATTCGCCGGCCTGCTGCGCGGCCAGCGCGCGGCGGTGCGACTCCACCGCGAACGCGTCCTGCGCGTCGCGGCTCACCTTCCAGCGCTCCGCCACCTTCTCGGCCGTAAGACCCATGCCGTAGGCAATGCCGATGTTCTCGTTCGAGTCGAAGATATGCGGCGACATCGAGGGCTTGTTGCCCATCATCGGCACCATGCTCATCGACTCGCAGCCGCCCGCGATCATCGCATCGGATTCGCCGACGCGAATGCGGTCCGCCGCCATCGCAAGCGCAGTCAGTCCCGAGGCGCAGAAGCGGTTGACGGTCACGCCGCCCACCGTGTTCGGCAGCCCCGCGAGCAGCGCGCCGATGCGCGCCACGTTCAGGCCCTGCTCCGCTTCGGGAATCGCGCAGCCGATGATGGCGTCTTCGATCACCTGGGTGTCGAGGCCCGGCACCTGCGCCACCGCCGACTTGATGGCGTGGACGAGCAGCTCGTCCGGGCGGGTGTTCTTGAACGCGCCGCGCGGCGCCTTGCCGATGGGTGTGCGGCTCGCGGCGACGATGTATGCGTCTTGCAGCTGTTTGCTCATCTGTAACTCCGATCCGTAATGTGCATGCGTCGTGCCGCTTAGTTGCGCACCGGCTTGCCGGTCTGCAACATGCCCATGATGCGTTCCTGCGTCTTCTGCGTGCCGAGCAGGTCGACGAAAGCGCGGCGCTCGAGCGTGAGCAGCCATTCTTCGTCGACGAGGCTGCCCGCCTCCACGTCGCCGCCGCAGACCGCCTCGGCGATGCGGCTCGCGATCAGGAAATCGTGGTCGCTGATGAAGCGGCCGTCGCGCATGCCCACGAGCGACGCCTTGATCGTCGCGATGGCCGACCGGCCCGCCACCGGAATCTGCGTCGCGCGCAGCGGCGGACGGTAGCCCGTGGCGGAGAGCGCACGCGCTTCCTTCTTCGCCGTGTCGAGCAGTTCGAACACGTTGAAGACGATCGTGTCGGTCGGCTTCACGTAGCCCATCGCACGCGCTTCGAGACCCGAGCCGGACACCTTCGCCATCGCGGCGTTCTCGAACGACTTCTGCAGGAAGCGCAGCAGGTCGCTCGGCGCGGCGCCCACGGCAGCGGCCGCGTCGGCGGCGCGCAGCGCGGCTTCCTTCAGGCCGCCGCCAGCCGGCACGAGGCCCACGCCCACTTCCACGAGACCGACATAGCTCTCGATATGCACGACGCGCTTCGCGCTATGCAGCATCAGCTCGCAGCCGCCGCCCAGCGCGATGCCCGACACGGCCGTCACGACCGGCACGTTCGCGTACTTCACGCGCATCATGCTGTCCTGGAACTTCTTCACGAACGGCTCGATGCCCTTGGCGCCGCCCATCATGAAGGCGGGCATGGCTTCTTCGAGGTTGGCGCCGGCCGAGAACGGGCCACCGGGCGCGCCGAGCTTCAGCGACGTCGGTTGCCAGATCACGACGCCCTTGTAGCCTTGCTCGGCGATCTCGATGGCCTTCACGAGGCTGTCGAGCACACCCGGGCCCATCGTGTTCATCTTGCTCTTGTACGAGACGATGACGACGTCGTCCTCGCCCGCGCGGTCGTCCACCCAGGCGCGCAGGTGCTCGTTCTCGAGCAGCGTTTTGCCCCAGGTCTTCGGATCGCGCGCATTCGATTCGCCGAACAGCGCGGCGCGGAACACCTGGCGCTCGTACACGGGCAGGTTCGAGCGCGGCACGAAGCGTTGTGCAGCCGGCGACCACGAGCCCTCGGCGCCATGCACGCCGCCGTTTTCAGCGACCGCACCTTCGAACACCCATGCCGGCAGCGGTGCATTCGAGAGCGTCTTGCCGGCGTCGATGTCTTCCTTGACCCACTCGGCCACCTGCTTCCAGCCGGCGGCCTGCCAGCCCTCGAACGGGCCTTCGTTCCAGCCGAAGCCCCAGCGGATCGCGAGGTCGACGTCGCGCGCGTTGTCGGCGATCGACTGCAGATGCACGCCGATGTAATGGAACACGTCGCGGAAAATCGACCACAGGAACTGGGCTTGCGGATGCTGCGTCTCGCGCAGCAGCTTCAGGCGTTCGGCGGGCGGACGCTTGAGAATGCGGCCGACGATTTCGTCGGCCTTGCCGCCCGCATCGACGTACTCGCCCTTCTCGGCGTCGAGCACCTTGATCGCCTTGCCTTCCTTGCGATAGAAGCCGCCGCCGGTCTTTTGACCGAGCGCGCCCTTGGCGACGAGCGCGGCCAGCACGGCCGGCGTCTCGTAGACCGGGAAGAACGGATCGTCCTTCAGGTTGTCCTGCATCGTCTTGATGACGTGCGCCATCGTGTCGAGGCCGACAACGTCAGCAGTCCGGAACGTCGCCGACTTCGCGCGGCCGAGGCGGCTGCCGGTCAGATCATCCACTTCGTCGAAGCGCAGACCGAACTTCTTCGCCTCCGCAATCACCGCGAGGATCGAGAAGATGCCGACGCGGTTCGCGATGAAGTTCGGCGTATCCTTCGCGCGCACGACGCCCTTGCCCACCACGCTCGTCAGGAACGTTTCGAGCTGGTCGAGGATTTCCGGCTTCGTGTGCGCGGTCGGAATCAGCTCGACCAGATGCATGTAGCGCGGCGGATTGAAGAAGTGCACGCCGCAGAAGCGCGCCTTGAGCGCATCGTCGAAGCCTTCCGAGAGCGCCGTGATCGACAGGCCCGAGGTATTGCTCGCGAAGATCGCGTTCGGGGCGATGTGCGGCGCGACCTTCTTGTAGAGGTCGTGCTTCCAGTCCATGCGTTCGGCGATCGCCTCGATCACCACGTCGCATTCCGCGAGCTTTGCGATGTCGTCTTCGTAGTTCGCGGGCGTGATGTACTGCGCGTCGTCCTTCACGCCGAACGGCGCGGGCGACAGTTTCTTCAGGTTCTCGATCGCCTTCAGCGCGATGGCGTTCTTCGGGCCTTCCTTCGCGGGCAGATCGAACAGCAGCACGGGCACGCGGGCGTTGATCAGGTGCGCGGCGATCTGCGCGCCCATCACGCCGGCGCCGAGCACGGCCACCTTGCGAATATTGAGATTGCTCACGTTGTTCCTCCAGCGGATATGCAATGTCGAGCGGATTTGAGATGAGGGCGACGCGCAACGCATGAAGCGCTCGCGCCGCTTTCGGACATCGGGGAAGCGGAGCGCCGCGCGCAGCACGCGGGCGCCCCGTAGGCTGTTAGAACAACGCTTCGTCCACTTCCATCAGCGTCTTCGAGCCCGCGCGCGCCTGGCGGATCGAGGTCGCCGTTTCCGGCAGCAGCTTCGCGAAATAGAAGCGCGCGGTGGCCAGCTTCGACTTGTAGAACGGATCGCCCGAAGCTTCCTTGTCGAGCGCGATGCGCGCCATGCGGGCCCAGAAGTACGCGAAGACGAGGTGACCCGCCGTGCGCAGGTACGGCACCGCGGCCGCGCCCACTTCGTCCGGGTTCTGCATGGCCTTCATGCCGATTTCCATCGTGAGCTTCTGCACCTTGTCGCCGATATCGGCGAGCGGGTTCACGAACTCCTGCATCTCCGGCTTGATGCCTTCGGCCTCCACGAAGTCGGTCACGAGCTTGCCGAACTTCTTGAGCTTCGCGCCCATGTCGCCCAGCACCTTGCGGCCCAGCAGGTCGAGCGACTGGATCGTGTTCGTGCCTTCGTAGATCTGGTTGATGCGCGCGTCGCGCACGTACTGCTCCATGCCCCACTCGGAAATGAAGCCGTGGCCGCCGAACACCTGCATGCCGAGGTTGGTGCTCTCGAACGCGTTGTCGGTCAGGAAAGCCTTGATGATCGGCGTGAGCAGCGCGACGAGATCCGCCGCTTCCTTGCGCTCGGCTTCGTCGCCGTGCGAAAGCTCCTTGTCGATCTGCAGCGCCGACCAGTACGTGAACGCGCGGGCGCCTTCGGCCCAGGCCTTCTGCGTAAGCAGCATGCGGCGCACGTCCGGATGCACGATGATCGGATCGGCGGCCTTGTCCGGCGCCTTCGGGCCGGTGAGCGCGCGCATCTGCAGGCGGTCCTTCGCGTAGGCGAGCGAGTTCTGGTACGCGACTTCGGTGAGGCCGAGACCCTGCATGCCGACGCCGAGGCGTGCCGCGTTCATCATCACGAACATGGCGTTCAAGCCCTTGTTCGGTTCGCCGACGAGCCAGCCCTTCGCGCCGTCCAGGTTCATCACGCAGGTGGCGTTGCCGTGAATGCCCATCTTGTGCTCGATCGAGCCGCACTTGATGCCGTTGCGCTCCCCGGGTTCGCCCGCGGCGGTCGGAATGAGCTTCGGCACGACGAAGAGCGAGATGCCCTTGGTGCCCGGGGGCGCATCCGGCAGGCGCGCGAGCACGAGGTGGACGATGTTCTCCGACATGTCGTGCTCACCGCTCGAAATGAAGATCTTCGTGCCGGTGATCGAATACGAGCCGTCGGCGTTCGGCTCCGCCTTGGTGCGCAGGATGCCGAGGTCGGTGCCGCAATGCGGCTCGGTCAGACACATCGTACCCGTCCAGGTGCCTTCCACGAGCTTCGGCAGATAGGTCTGCTGCAGCTCGGGCGTGCCGTGCGCGTGCAGACACTCGTAGGCGCCGTGCGAGAGACCGGGATACATGGTCCACGCCTGGTTCGCCGAGTTGAGCATTTCGTAGAGCGCGTTGTTCACGAACGCGGGCAGGCCCTGGCCGCCGTATTCGGGATCGCAGCCGAGCGCCGGCCAGCCGGCCTCGACATACTGCTTGTACGCTTCCTTGAACCCCGCCGGCGTGGTGACGACGCCGTCGCCGGCATACGTGCAGCCTTCGCGGTCGCCGACCTGGTTCAGCGGAAACAGCACCTCGGAGCAGAACTTGCCGGCCTCCTCGAGCACCTGGTTGATCGTGTCGGCGTCGAGGTCGGCGTGCTTCGGCATCTGCTTCACTTCGCCTTCCACGTTCAGCAACTCGTGCAGCACGAACTGCATGTCGCGCAGCGGCGCGGTGTACTGTCCCATCTCTACTCTCCCAAGATTGAGCGTTGCCAGTTTGTTGCCGCCGCGACGCAACCGCCGCCGTCAGCCGCTACTGGCTTTGGCTCTGATACGAAACAATCAGTTTTTCGAGCGCGGCCCACGCATGATCGACGGCGTCCGGCAGATGCAGGAAGCGGCCATCATGATGCAGACCGAGCGTGACGCTATAGAGTTCGAACAACATCAGCTGCGGATCGGTATCGCGGCGCAGATGGCCTTCCTCGATCGCCTGCGAAATCGCCCGCAACAGCGCGGCGCGCCACATCGTGACGCTCTCCACCAGACGCTCGCGCACCTGGCTGTCGGCACGATCGTCGTACTCGACCGCGCCGCTGATGTAGATGCAGCCGGTCGTGACTTCGTGAATGCGCTTTTCGAACCACCGCGACAGCATCGCACGCAGACGGGGCAACCCACGCGGTTCGCGCAAGCTCGGAAAGAAGACTTCTTCCTCGAATCGGCGGTGATACTCGCGCACCACCTCAGCCTGCAGATCCTCGCGCGACCCGAAATGCGCAAAGACCCCGCTCTTGCTCATCTGCATGCGCTCCGCCAGCAGGCCGATGGTCAGACCTTCCAGTCCGTCCCGGCCCGCCAGGTCGAGTGCTGCATCCAGAATCGCGGCTCGTGTCTGTTCGCCTTTTCGCATAGCTTTTTTACCGTAACGATATGGCCCGTTCGGGCCTGAAGTAAAAATCGAACGGCCGTACTATTGTTGGCGACAGCCGTCCGTGAGACAAGGAATTTATTAGAAACCGATTTCTAACCGGTTCTCTAATTCTGGAGCATCGGAAGGTGCGCACAAGCGGTCTTTCCCTCCGGATTTTTCCCCGATTGCTCCCCGGTTAATTCGTATGGCAGATGCAGGCAGGCGCACGGGCCGTGATCCTAGTCGTAGCCGCCCACGGTGAGCAGCTTCATCACCGCGCGATAGCCCGCGTAAGCCAGCCAGTTCATGGCCCGCTCGATCACCGGGCGCGCCTCGTAGCGCGCGCGGTCGATCTGCGTGGCGTCGCCGAATGCCTCGAGGATCGCGTCGCGCAGTTGCTGGATCTGCGGATGCAGCACCATCAGCACGTTCGCCTCGTTGTTGAGCACGAGGCTCAGCGCGTCGAGATTCGAAGAGCCCACGGTGCCCCAGCGCGAATCGACGACGGCCACCTTGCCGTGCAGCATGGTCTTTTCGTATTCGGCGATCTGCACGCCCGCCGTGAGCAGCGCGTGATACAGGAACGGCACGCCGTAGTCGAGGACCTTGAACTCCTTTCGTCCGATCAATAGCCGCACCGAAACGCCACGCCCCGCCGCCTCGACCAGTGCGCGGCGCAGCCGCCGTCCCGGCATGAAGTACGGGTTGGCGAGCAGCACCTCCTCGCGGGCTTCGCCGATGGCGTCGAGATAGGCCTTCTCGATCGCCCGCCGGTTGACGACGTTGTCGCGCGCGACGAACGCCACGCACGGCACGCGCGCGCTGCGCGGGTCGCGCACACTGGCGCGCAAACGCGCACGCAAGCGCTCGATGACGCCCGCCGCACGGCCCGGTGGCACGACGGGGGCGAGCTCGCGCAGCATCTCGTCGAGCGCCTCGGCGGGACGGCCCGCACCATGACCGGTGGGATGCGGCGCCATGAAGCCCGCGCTCGCGGGTACGCCAGGAAAGCGCGGCACGGCCGATGGCTGCGGCAGCGGCGGCCGGTGGCCGAGCCGGATGCGGCGCCACTGCAGCTCGATGGCCTCGCGCACGTCCACCACCACCGGACCGCTCAACCCGACGCCGAAGTCCCAGCGCGGAAACGGCAGTTCGTGACCGTCCTGCCAGAGATCGTCGACGACATTGATGCCGCCGCAATAAGCGTACCGGTCGTCGATCACGGCCAGCTTGCGGTGGGTGCGCGAGAAGCCGAACTGGCCGAAGATGCGCGGGTTGTAGACGCGATGCTCGACGCGGGCCGCGGGCCACGCGTCGAAGAGCGCGATATGCGGGCTGCCGATGCCGTCGGTGATCACGCGCACGCGCACGCCGCGCGCGGCGGCACGCACGAGCGCGTCGGACAAGGCGCGGCCGATGCTGTCGTCGCAGAAGATGTAGGTCTCGAGCGCGACGTCGCGCGTGGCGGCGTCGATGCCCTCGATCATGGCGCCGAACAGCGCCGCGCCCGAAGCAAAGAGCCGCACCTCGTTGCCGCTCGTGAAGCGATAGCGCGAGCGGTAGCGCTGCCCCAGCAGCAGGTCGCGCAAACGGACGGCGCGGCGTGGGTCGATATCGCTCACGCGCGCGCTCCGCGAAGACGGTCGGGCAATTGCAGGATCGCTTCGCGGTTGGACGACGAGAAGCACCGCGCGGCCGCTTCCTGGTACGGCAGCCACAGATACGCGAGATGCTCGCGCGGCGAGAGCCTAATGGGCGTGCCGAGCGGCACTTCGAGGCTGAACCAGTGTTCGGTGTTGCGCGTGACGCCAGGCGCATAGCGGTGGCGCCAGACGGGATAGATCTCGTATTCGATCTCGTGGCGCCAGTCGAGCAACGCCTCTGCGCTCACCCCGCCCGATCCCACGACGATGCCGGTTTCCTCGGCCACTTCGCGCGCGGCCGTCTCGGCCAAGGGCTCGTCGTGACGATCCTTCGAACCCGTCACCGACTGCCAGAACCCGGGGCGGTCGGCACGCTCGATGATGAGCACGTCAAGCTGCGGCGTATGGATGACGACGAGTACGGATTCCGGGATCTTCGGCGGCTTCTGCATGGTGACGGAGCGTGGGTGGACCGCTGTAGGAAATGTAACGCAAAAAGCAAAAAAGGCGCACGATGCGCCTTTTCTGCATTGCGTCGAGTCGCGCTTACTGCGCGGCCTTCTGCTCGGGCTGACGCAGACGGATATGCAGTTCGCGCAGCTGGCGCTCGTCGACGGGACTCGGCGCCTGCGTGAGCAGGCACTGGGCGCGTTGCGTCTTCGGGAACGCGATCACGTCGCGGATCGAGTCGGCACCGGCCATCATCGTGACGATGCGGTCCAGACCGAACGCGATGCCACCGTGCGGCGGCGCGCCGTACTGGAGAGCATCCAGCAGGAAGCCGAACTTCGCGCGCGCTTCTTCCGCATTGATCTTGAGCGCGCGGAACACCTTGCTCTGCACGTCTTCCTGATAGATACGCACCGAGCCGCCGCCGATTTCCCAGCCGTTCAGCACCATGTCGTAAGCCTTCGCGAGGCAGCGGCCCGGATCCGTTTCGAGGTATTCCAGGTGCTCGTCCTTCGGGCTCGTGAACGGGTGGTGCGCGGCCACGTAGCGGTTCTCTTCCTCGTCGTACTCGAACATCGGAAAGTCGATCACCCACAGCGGCTTCCAGCCCTTCTCGACCAGACCGTTGGCCTTGCCGAATTCCGAATGGCCGATCTTCAGGCGCAGCGCGCCCAGGCTGTCGTTCACAACCTTCGCGCGGTCGGCGGCGAAGAAAATGATGTCGCCGTCTTGCGCGCCGGTGCGCTCCATGATGGCGGCAATCGCCGCATCGTGCAGGTTCTTGACGATCGGGCTTTGCAGACCGTCACGGCCCTTCGCGGCTTCGTTGACCTTGATCCAGGCCAAGCCCTTCGCGCCGTAGATGCGCACGAATTCCGTGTAGCCGTCGATGTCGCCGCGCGAAAGCTCGCCGCCCTTCGGCACGCGCAGCGCCGCGACACGGCCGTCCTTCGTGTTGGCCGGTGCGCTGAACACCTTGAAATCGACGTCCTTCATGGCGTCGGTCAGCTCGGTGAATTCGAGCTTCACGCGCAGGTCCGGCTTGTCCGAACCGAAACGGCTCATGGCCTCGGAGTACTGCATCACCGGGAACTTCGCGTCGAGCTCGACGCCGATCGTTTCCTTGAAGACGTGGCGCGCCATATCTTCGAACAGGTCGCGGATTTCCTGCTCACCGAGGAACGACGTTTCGCAGTCGATCTGTGTGAATTCGGGCTGACGGTCGGCGCGCAGGTCTTCGTCGCGGAAGCACTTGACTATCTGGTAGTAGCGGTCGAAGTTCGCGACCATCAGGAGCTGCTTGAAGAGCTGCGGCGACTGCGGCAGCGCGAAGAACTGGCCCGCGTTCACGCGCGACGGCACGAGGTAGTCGCGCGCGCCTTCCGGCGTGCTCTTCGTGAGCATCGGCGTTTCGATGTCGATGAAGCCGAGCGCGTCGAGATACTTGCGCACGGCCATCGTCACACGGTAGCGCAGGCGCAGGTTGTGCTGCATCTGCGGACGGCGCAGGTCGAGCACGCGGTGCGTGAGGCGCGTGGTTTCCGAGAGGTTGTCGTCGTCGAGCTGGAACGGCGGCGTGACCGACGCGTTGAGCACCGCGAGCTCATGGCACAGCACCTCGATCTTGCCGCTCGTGAGGTTCGCGTTGACCGTGCCTTCCGGACGGTTGCGCACCACCCCTTTGATCTGCACGCAGAACTCGTTGCGCACGCCTTCGGCAACCTTGAACATCTCGGCGCGATCCGGGTCGCAGACCACCTGAACGAGACCCTCGCGATCGCGCAGGTCGATGAAGATGACACCGCCGTGATCGCGGCGGCGATGCACCCATCCGCACAGCGAAACAGTTTGGCCCAGCAGCTGTTCGGTCACCAGACCGCAGTATTCAGATCTCATCGACATGATGTTCGTCTTTCGTTATGCATGAATTGAACGGGCGGGACGCACACGGCATACGGGCTGCCGGCGCGGCGCCCGGTATTACATCGGAGGATCGATGGGACGGCGCGCGGGCGCAGCCGGGGCGACGACGCCCATCGAGACAATATACTTGAGCGCGGCGTCGACGGTCATGTCGAGCTCGATCGCCTCGCGTTTCGGCACCATCAGGAAGAAGCCCGACGTAGGATTCGGCGTGGTCGGCACATAGACGCTCACGTGGTCTTCCTGCAGATGGTTCGCCACGTCGCCGCCCGGGATGCCGGTGAGGAAGGCAATCGTCCACGACCCCTTGCGCGGGTATTCGATCAGGAGCGCCTTGCGGAATGCGTTGCCGTTGCTCGAAAGCAGTGTATCGGAAACCTGCTGGACGCTGCTGTACAGCGGTCCCACGAGCGGAATGCGCCGCACCAGCGCGTTCCACCACGAAACGAGCTTCTGGCCGATGAAATTCTGGGTGAAGAGCCCGACCACGAAGATGAACGCCAGCGTGAGCACGGCGCCAAGGCCGGGCAGGTGCTGCCGCGGCTGCCACGCTTCGGGCAGGAGCAGCAGGGTCTGATCCATCGTGCCGATGATGAGGCTCAACACCCACAACGTGATGCCGAGCGGCACCAGCACCAGCAAACCGGTCAGGAATATCGTCTTGAGCGTCGCTTTCTTCGTCGTCATGTGCACCGCCGTTGGGGCCGCAGCGTAGCGCGGCATCTCGTGCGGCCCGGTTCGCGAAAACCGGGCCGCGGGTTCTCAGGTGGTTCCCGCCGTGCTTGCCGTGGAGCTTGCGCCCGCCGGGGCGCTCGAAGCTGCCGGCGCCGCCGCGCTCTCTGCCGCCGGCTTGCTGCTTTCCGACGACGAGGACGCGCCCTCGGTCGCCGCCTTCTCGCCGGACGCCGCGCCGCTCGCGCCATTGCCACTGCCGTTATTGCCGCCGCGGAAATCGGTGACGTACCAGCCCGAGCCCTTCAACTGGAAGCCGGCCGCGGTGACCTGCTTGCGGAACGCGTCCGCGCCGCAGTTCGGGCACTGAGACAGGGGCGCATCGCTGATCTTCTGCAGCACGTCTTTCTGAAAGCCGCACGACTCGCAGCGATAAGCGTAGATCGGCATGATCTCTATCCTGATGAAATTCTGGTAATTGCCTGCAAAGCCTTGAATTATAGCCGCAAATGCTCCCCCGCCCCGGCAATGGCCGGGCGAGCGGCGGTTGCGGCCAATGTCATGTTAGTTTGGGGCGGAGGCCGGCGACATCAAGGGAAGGTCAGAGAGCCCGAGCAGGCAGATCGTTGCGCCGCCATGCCATCCAGCGCTCGCGGCCCTGGAACACCGGCAGCGAAGCCGTGGCCGGCTGATCGTCGAGCAGCGTGAAGTACGGCGCGAGGAGCGCGTCGAGTTCCGCGCGCACCATCGGGAACGGCGGGCCCTTCTGCGGCTCACCGATAAAAAAGTAGCCCGCCAGCAGCGCGCCCGGCTGGAGAAGCGCCGCCATGCGCTGTGCGTAGTGCTCGCGCTGCGCGGGCGGCAGCGCGCACAGGAACGCGCGCTCGAACACCCACCGCGGCGCAAACGGCGGTTCGTACGAGTAGAAGTCGGCCTCCTCCACCACGGCTGCGTGCTTGCCGAGCGCCGCACGCGCGCTCGCAACCGCCGCGCTCGCGAAGTCGATGGCTCGCACCTCGCGCCCGCGCTCGGCGAGCCAGCCGGCCTCCCAGGCGTTGCCGCAGCCAGGTATCAGCACGGCGGCGTCAGGATGGGCATTCGCGAACGCCTCGAACTGCGGCTGGACGCCCGCCTGGTCCCAGGGCGTGAATCCGCGCTCGAAGCGCTCGTCCCAGAACGACGGTTGCGCCGGATCGCGCGTGGCGAACTCCGGGGCGGCGGGCGCCGGAGGAGGGGTCGATTCGTTCATGCTGTCTCTCCTTGACTGTACGACGCCAGGTGCGCTGCTTCAGCCGCCCATGGCAAATACAATCCACGCGCGCGCCGCTACCATGCCGACCCCCACCGCGATGCCGAACACCAGCAATCCCTGCAGGAGCCGGTTCGTGCGCCGCTGTTCAAGTAGTAGCGCACGGATCGTCTCGTCGCCGGCCGCGTGCCCCGGGTCCTGCCGATGCATCAGCACCTGATGCACGAGACGCGGCAGCTGCGGCAGCGTTTTGCTCCACTGCGGCGCCTCTATTTTGAAGCGTTCGTACCAGCCACGCAGGCCGATCTGCTCGGCCATCCAGCGTTCGAGATACGGCTTGGCCGTTTTCCAGAGATCGAGTTCCGGATCGAGCGAGCGCCCGAGGCCCTCGACATTGAGCATGGTCTTTTGCAGCAGCACGAGCTGCGGCTGGATTTCGACGTTGAAGCGCCGCGAAGTCTGGAAGAGGCGCAGCAGCACCTGGCCGAGCGAAATGTCCTTGAGCGAGCGGTCGAAATACGGCTCGCAGACAGCGCGAATCGCGCTCTCCAGCTCCTCGACGCGCGTGTTGGGCGGCACCCAGCCCGACTCGATATGCAGCGTGGCGACGCGGTGATAGTCGCGCTTGAAGAAGGCCAGAAAGTTCTGCGCGAGGTAGTTCTTGTCGAAATCAGAAAGCGCGCCGACGATGCCGAAATCGAGCGCGATATAGCGCCCGAAGTGCGCCGGATCGAGGCTCACCTGGATGTTGCCGGGGTGCATGTCGGCGTGAAAGAAGCCGTCGCGAAACACCTGCGTGAAGAAGATCTCGACGCCCTCGCGCGCCAGCTTCGGAATGTCCACGCCAGCCGCGCGCAGCTTGTCCACCTGGCTGATCGGCACGCCGATCATGCGCTCCATCACGAGCACGTTGCTCGTGCTGAACTCCCAGAACATCTCCGGCACGAGCAGCAGTTCGAGGCCTGCGAAGTTGCGGCGCAGCTGGCTGCCGTTGGCGGCCTCGCGCATGAGGTCGAGTTCGTCGTGCAGGTACTTGTCGAATTCGGCCACGACCTCGCGCGGCTTCAGGCGCTTGCCGTCGGCCCACAGCCGCTCGGCCCACACGGCGATGTCGCGCAGCAGTGCGAGGTCGGAATCGATCACGGGCCGCATGTTCGGCCGCAGCACCTTCACGGCGACCGCCTTGCCCGCATGCTGCCCGGACTTCAGCTTCGCGAAGTGCACCTGCGCAATCGAGGCGCTCGCCACCGGCACGCGCTCGAAGTCGTCGAAGATCGTGTCCACCGGCGCGCCGAGCGACTTCTCGATAATGCCGATCGCCACGTTGGAATCGAACGGCGGCACCTGATCCTGCAGGCGCGCGAGCTCGCTGGCGATGTCGGGCGGCAGCAGGTCGCGGCGGGTGGACAGCACCTGGCCGAACTTCACGAAAATGGGACCGAGGCTCTCCAGCGCGAGACGCAGGCGCACGCCGGGCGGCTGCTCGAACTTGCGGCCGATCGTGGTAACGCGAAGCAGCAACCGCACACGGCGGTCATTGATCCGGCTCAACATCATTTCGTCGAGGCCGAAGCGGATAACCGTGAAGAAAATCTTCAGAAAACGCAGGAAACGCATGTTCTAGAGGCCTGTTGACGGGCGCGGGCCACGCGGCGACGCGACACCGCCGGCAGCCGTTTTTTGTTCGAGGCGCTCGATGCGCTTTTCCACGCGCGCAAGAGCGTCGCGCGCGTGGGAGAGTTCGGCGGAAAGGCCATCCAGCTCGGCACGCCGCACGAGCTGCGGGTTTTCATCCAGCAGGTATTCCGTGACCGAGCCGAGCACGTTGCGGCCGGTGCGCAACGCCTGCTCGCCTGCGGCGCGCGCGAACGAGGCGACGCGCGCGGCGCTCGCGTCGCCAATCAGCTTCGCGAGATCTTCCTCGGGCTCCCAGCGCAGATGCTCCGCGAGCTTGCCGATGACCTGCGCGAATTCCGCGTCGCCCTCGATCTTGACGTGCTTCATCACCGCGGCCTGACCGCCCTGCACGAACGACGACAGCGCGCCCGCGGGCAACGAGAGCGAGACGTCCGCATGCTGCGCCTCGAGTTCATCCACGGCGGCGAGATAGCCGTCGGGCTGTACGAGCAGCGTGAGGACGACAGGCGGACACGAGAGTCGCGCCGTCTTTCCCGCGTAGGGAGCGAGGCGTTCGCGGGCCCACGTTTCGCGGGCGAGCAGGTGATTGACGGCAGAAGCGAAGGGCTTGGCGGCGAGAGTCATCGGCGTGGGGGACAAGAAAACCCGCGCGGGCAAAAGCCCGCGCGGGTTCCTATTGTAGCGTTCGCGAACTGCAATCGCGCCCCAGTGCGGCCTGGCCGCATGGCCAGCATGGCCGGGCAGGCGCCTACGATCCTGCGCGCGACGAGCCCAATGCGAGAACCGGACGCCGTAGCGACCTTAGTGGGCCCCCAGTTGAGTTCCCACCTGCTGGATCCCTGCGAGCAACCAGCCTTCGCCGGTCGAACGCGACTTCGAAAGATTCCAGATCTCCCCGAACGGCTCGGCCGCTGCACCTTGCGTCTCGCGGATCAGGCCGTAAAAGCGCACGCTCGCGAGATACTCGTTGCCCTGCTCCGCCACGTCGAGCAGATCGGCGTTGAGCTGCACGACGTCGGTCTGGTTGGGCTGCGACCCGCGGTCCGCGAGATCGACACGGACCTCGGCGAACATCTCTGGCGTCGTGAACTCGCGGATGTCGTCCATGTTGCCCGCGTCCCAGGCGGCCTGCAGGCGAACGAAGTGCACCTTCGCGTTGCGCAGGAATGCTTCGGTATCGAAACCCGCCGGGACCGACGGTGCCGCGGCAATCTGCGGCGTGGTGAGCGGATTGGCTTCCGGCGCGAGGTACTGGCCCGTGGGCGGCGCGGTATAGCGCGGCTCCTGCGGATAGCCGTGCGCCTGGGTCAGACCGCCCGACGGCGGCAAGCCGGCACCGCCCGCCTGATACGCCGCCTGCGCGACACGGCGGCGGCTCATGAGCTTGCGGATCAGCCAGATGGCAACGAACGCGATCAGCGCGATCACGATCGCATTGGCCATCGCGCCCGCGAATGCTTCGCCAAGGCCGAAGTGCGAAAGCAGCGCCGCGATGCCAAGGCCGGCCGCGAGGCCTGCGATCGGGCCGAGCCAGCGGTTGCGCGCCGGCGCTGCGGCGGCAGGTGCCGGGGTGGGCGTGGCGGGTTGGGCACGCTGCGCCTGACCGGGCTGCGTGGACTGCGTGGGCGTCGGCGAGTTGGGCTGCGCAGGCGGCGGCGTGGTGCTGCGCTGCGAGGCCACCGACGACTGCTTGCCGATGCTGCGGCTACCGCCCATGCGGCGGGCTTCGGCGTCGAAAGAGGCGAAGCTGCCGACCATCATCGCGCCGGCTACGGCCAGAACTCCGATCTTTCTGGCCCACTGCATTGAAAGCTTTTTGGAAGAATTGACACGGGGCTCAGACATGAAGGAATTTCCTTTAAAGACAGAGATTTGGGAACGCTAATACTTTGTCCCGACGTGCAAGGCTACCACGCCAGCTGACAAATTGTAATATTTGACGGCATCAAGGCCGACTTGTTCCATCATCGTCTTCAAAGTTTCCTGGTCGGGGTGCATGCGGATCGATTCGGCAAGATAGCGATAGCTCTCGGCGTCCTGCGCGAAGCGCGCGCCGAGCCACGGCAGCACCTTGAACGAATAGACGTCGTAGGCCTTCTTGAGCGGCTCCCAGACCTTGGAGAACTCCAGCACGAGCAGGCGTCCACCCGGCTTGAGCACGCGGCGCATCTCGGCAAGCGCGGCGTCCTTGTGGGTCATGTTGCGCAGGCCGAAGGCCACGGTCACCACGTCGAAATAGTTGTCCGGAAACGGAATTTTCTCGGCGTCGCAGAGCAGCGCGGGCGTGAGCACCCCATGGTCGATCAGGCGGTCGCGGCCCACGCGCAGCATCGACTCGTTGATGTCGGTATGCCAGACCTCGCCCTTCGGACCGGCCTTCTTCGCGAACGCCATCGAAAGGTCACCGGTGCCGCCCGCGATGTCGAGCACCTTCGCGCCCGGCCGCACGTTGGCCTGTGCAATCGTGAAGGCCTTCCAGGCACGGTGCAGCCCGCCCGACATCAGATCGTTCATCAGGTCGTAGTTCGAGGCGACCGAGTGGAACACGCCGGCCACCTTCTTCGCCTTTTCCTGTTCGTCGACTGTCTGATAGCCGAAGTGGGTTTTGCTCATCGCGCTCGTCCTTTCGCGGGGGTCTTGTCTTGAGAATAGTCGTCGCCGCCGGAACGCGCCGGCAGCGGGGCAGGATCGTAACAGGAAGCGTCAGTGGCAGTGGCCGTGCGCCGCCGCGGGCGGCGCCATGGGCGCGTCGCGCTCGACGCCCGCCGCCTTCAGCCTGGCGAAGTAGTCCGCCCAGAGTTCGTCCTGGCGCGTTGCCAGCTCGTAGAGCTGGTCCCAGGAATAGATGCCCGAGTTGTGGCCGTCCGAGAAGGTCGGCTGCAGCGCATAGTGGCCGACGCCTTCGAGCGCCGTGATCGTCACCTCGCGCTTGCCGGTTTGCAGCGTCTCCTGCCCCGGCCCGTGGCCGCGCACCTCCGCGGAAGGCGAATACACGCGCATCAGCTCGAACGGAATGCGATAGCTCTCGCCGCTCGCGTACTGCAGCTCCAGCACGCGCGAGACGGCATGCACCACGACGCCGGTCGGCACCGGCGTATCCGATTTCAGTCCACTCATGATCGTCCTCGGGCTCGTACCCGTTTCTGCGCGGCGCGCGACATGCGCAAAGTGCGCGTCAGGCCAGCGCCTCGTCCATCTCATGGCGCACCGCGTCGCGCAGCAGCGTGGCCTGCGCGCGGCGCTGACCCAGCATCGCCTCGGAAACCGTGCGCTGGCGCGGCGCCCAGACCGGCAGCGGGAAGTGCGCGTCGTTCGTATAGCGCGGGATGACGTGCCAGTGCACATGCGGAACCTGGTTGCCGAGGCTCGCCAGGTTCACCTTCGACGGCTGCATGACGCGACGCAGCGCGCGTTCGACCGCGTAGACGGCGCGCATCAGATGTTCCCGGTCGGGCGCGGCGAGATCGGAGAACTCGGCAACGTGGCCGTTCCAGATCACCCGGCAGAAGCCCGGGTAATCGGTCTCCGACGTCGCCAGCACGACGCGCATCCGCTCGTCCTGCCACAGCACGTCGCCGCCATCCTCACTGCAGAATACGCATCCCATCATCGCCCCCGAAGCCGCCGTCACGAAATCATACGGAATTATTACGCGCCGCCATTAAACCAGCACGCGCTCGATTCCGCCATTGTTCGCCTTCTGGACATAGTCTGCCATCCAGTTTTCGCCCAGAACGTGCCGGGCGATTTCGACCACGATGTAGTCGGCTTCGATGCCGGCGTCCTCGTTGTAGCGCGAAAGCCCCTGGAGGCACGACGGGCAGCTCGTCAGGATCTTGACGTCCTGGGCCGTGCCCTGCCCGCCCGCTTCCTGCGGCGTCACCGGCTGCACGCCGTTGGCGTTGCCCACGAGCGGAATGCCGCGCAATTTCGCCGCACCCTTGCGGATCTCCTCTTCCTTGCGGAAGCGCACCTGGGTGGAGATATCGGGACGCGTGACGGCCAGCGTGCCCGACTCGCCGCAGCAGCGATCGTTTTTCTCGATCTTGTATCCATCTTTCTCGGAGCCCATCAGTTCGTTGACGAGCTTGACCGGATCGATCGTCTTGATCGGCGTGTGGCACGGGTCGTGGTACATGTAGCGCGTGCCCGTCACGCCGTCGAGCTTGATGCCCTTCTCGAGCAGGAACTCGTGAATGTCGATGATGCGGCAGCCCGGGAAAATCTTGTCGAATTCATAACCGGAAAGCTGGTCGTAGCACGTCCCGCACGACACCACCACGGTCTTGATGTCGAGGTAGTTGAGCGTGTTGGCGACGCGGTGGAACAGCACCCGGTTGTCCGTGACGATCTTCTCGGCCTTGTCGAACTGGCCCGAGCCGCGCTGCGGATAACCGCAGCAGAGGTAGCCCGGCGGCAGCACGGTCTGCACGCCCGCTTCCCAGAGCATCGCCTGGGTGGCGAGACCCACCTGCGAGAACAGACGCTCGGAGCCGCAGCCCGGGAAGTAGAACACCGCTTCCGAATCGACGCTCGTCGCCTTCGGATTGCGGATGATCGGCACGATCTTGTTGTCCTCGATGTCGAGCAGCGCGCGCGCCGTCTTCTTCGGCAGGTTGCCCGGCATCTTCTTGTTGACGAAGTGGATCACCTGCTCCACGACGGGCGGCCGGCCCGTGGTGGCTGGCGGATGCGCCGTCTGCTTCTTGATGACCTTCTTGAGGATATCGTTGCCGAGGCGCTGCGCCTTGTAGCCCACGCCCATCATCGCCTCGCGCGCGAGGTTGATGGTCTGCGGGTTGGTGGCGTTGAGGAAGAACATGCCCGCCGCGTTGCCCGCGTTGAACTTCTTCTTGCCCATCTTGCGCAGCAGGTTGCGCATGTTCATCGTCACGTCGCCGAAGTCGATCTTGACCGGGCATGGCGTCACGCACTTGTGGCAGACCGTGCAGTGGTCGGCCACGTCGTTGAACTCGTCCCAGTGCTTGATCGACACGCCGCGGCGCGTCTGCTCTTCGTACAGAAAAGCCTCGACCAGCAGCGAGGTCGCGAGGATCTTGTTGCGCGGGCTGTACAGCAGGTTCGCGCGCGGCACGTGCGTCGCGCACACGGGCTTGCACTTGCCGCAGCGCAGGCAGTCCTTCACCGATTCGGCAATCGCGCCGATATCGGACTGCTGCATGATCAGCGACTCGTAGCCCATCAGGCCGAACGACGGCGTGTAGGCGTTGCGCAGGTCGGCGCCGTCGAGCAGCTTGCCCGCGTTGAAGCGGCCGTTCGGATCGATACGCTGCTTGTAGGCGCGGAACTCGGCGATCTCGTCGTCCGTGAGGAATTCGAGCTTCGTGATGCCGATGCCGTGTTCGCCCGAGATCACGCCGTCCAGCGAACGCGCGAGCTTCATGATGCGCGCGACCGCCGCGTGAGCGTCCTGCAGCATCTCGTAGTTATCCGAGTTGACCGGGATGTTCGTGTGCACGTTGCCGTCGCCCGCGTGCATGTGGAGCGCCACGAACACGCGGCCACGCAGCACCTTCTTGTGGATCGCCTGGGCCTCGTCGAGGATCGGCTTGAAAGCGCCGCCGTTGAAGATCTGGCGCAGTTCCGCGCGAATCTCCTGCTTCCACGAGATGCGCACCGTGCGGTCCTGCGTGACGTGGAACACGTTGGCCTCGGGCTGCGCGTCGACGCGGTCGGCGAACTTCTCCGCCAGCGCCTCGTAGCCGAGCCGCACGAGATAGTGCTGTGCCTCGCGCAACGACAGGTCGAGCTTTTCTCCGACGAAGGTCCAGCGCTCGCGCACGCGCTTGAGCAGATCGAGCGCCTGCTGCACGCGGTCTTCGAGCAGTTCCGCAGACGGAATCTCGCTCGCGTCGTCGCTCCGGCCAAGCGGCAGATTGCCGGCCTTGAAGAATGCTTCGAGCGCATCGAGCAACTGCAGCTTGTTCTTGATCGACAGCTCGATGTTAATGCGCTCGATGCCGTCCGTGTACTCGCCCATGCGGTTGAGCGGAATCACGACGTCTTCGTTGATCTTGAACGCGTTGGTGTGCTTCGCGATGGCGGCCGTGCGGCTGCGGTCGAGCCAGAAGCGCTTGCGGGCCTCGGCGCTCACGGCCACGAAGCCTTCGCCGCTCTTGCCGTTGGCCATGCGGATGACTTCGGACGTAGCGGTGGCCACGGCATCGGCGTCGTCGCCGACAATGTCGCCGATCAGCACCATCTTCGGGAACGCATTGCGCTTGCTCTTGGTCGCATAGCCCACGGCGCGCAGATAACGTTCGTCGAGGTGTTCAAGGCCGGCGAGAATCGCGCCGCCCTGCTTCGAGGTTTCGAAGAGATAGTCCTTGATTTCGACGATGCTCGGAATCGCCTCGCGCGCCTGGCCGAAGAACTCCAGGCAGACGGTGCGCGTATGCGCGGGCATCTTGTGCAGCACCCAGCGCGCCGACGTGATGAGGCCGTCGCAGCCTTCCTTCTGCACGCCGGGCAGGCCGGCCAGGAACTTGTCCGTGACGTCCTTGCCGAGGCCTTCCTTGCGGAAACGCTTGCCCTCGATGTCGAGCCATTCCGTGCGCAGCAGCTTCTCGCCCGGCGCGTGCTCGCCGTCGAACCACTTCAGTTCGAAGCGCGCGACCGGGATGTCATGAATCTTGCCCATGTTGTGGTCGAGGCGCGTGACTTCGAGCCAGTTGCCCTCGGGATCGACCATGCGCCACCAGGCGAGGTTGTCGAGCGCCGTGCCCCACAGCACCGCCTTCTTGCCGCCCGCGTTCATCGCGACGTTGCCGCCGATGCACGAAGCGTCGAGCGAGGTGGGGTCGACCGCGAACACGAAACCTGCCGCTTCGGCCGCCTCGGTCACGCGGCGCGTGACGACGCCGGCGCCCGAGTAGATCGTCGGCACCTTGCGGTCGACGCCCGGCAGTTCGGTCATCTCGACCGGACCGAGCTGTTCGAGCTTTTCGGTGTTGATAACGGCCGAGAACGGCGTGAGCGGCACGGCGCCGCCCGTGTAGCCCGTACCGCCCCCGCGCGGAATCACCGTGAGGCCCAGTTCGAAACACGCCTTCACGAGACCGGCGATTTCCTCTTCTGAGTCGGGCGTCAGGACGACGAACGGATATTCGACGCGCCAGTCCGTGGCGTCGGTCACGTGCGAGACGCGCGCGAGGCCGTCGAAGCGGATGTTGTCTTTCTGCGTGCAGCGGCCAAGCGTCTTCGTCGCGCGGCGGCGCAGCTCAGCCATCTTCTCGAACTCGCTCGCGAACGAATCGATCGCGCGGCGCGCGGCGGCCACCAGCGTCTCGACACGCGCGGAACGGTCCATGCCGGCTTCGTCGCCGTGCTGGCTCAGGTCGGCGCGGCGGCGCTTCTCGATTTCGGCGAGACGGTGGTTCAGCGCCTCGATCAGGAGCGCGCGACGCTTCGGATTGTCGAGCAGGTCGTCCTGCAGATAAGGATTGCGGCGCACGACCCAGATATCGCCGAGCACTTCGTAGAGCATGCGTGCCGAGCGGCCCGTGCGGCGTTCGGCACGCAGTTCGGCGAGTGCGGCCCAGGCTTCCTCGCCAAGCAGGCGAATGACGATTTCGCGATCCGAAAAGGACGTGTAGTTGTACGGAATCTCGCGCAGGCGCGGTTCGATGTCGGCGGCCACGGCGGTGGCGGCGCCGTGAGGATCGAAAACTTGAGGTGCGTTCATGGTTGGACGACTCTTTGGGTCAGCACCGCACGGCGGCTGGCGAGCCGCCCGGGTCGATGCCGACGGGGCGCATGGGGCGCTATTCTGAAATCGTGTCCGCCTGTGGCTGGTTGCGGACTTTGGGGTGGGGAAGCCTGGCGGCGGCGGCACTCACACCGACGGAACCCCTGCGCTCAGACTCCGCGACACGATCGTGCGTGACGGATGTGCCGCTGCGCCGCGGGGCGGGTCTCGCGCCGTGCGGGCATCAAATGGGCTGTCCGAGGTTGCCAGTGCATCTTCCGATCCTGGTTATCAAAACCGGATTTTAACGCATGATCCGCCCGTGCGCTGACGCTGCCCGGTAAGCCCGGAGACGGGTAAGGCCAATGATGAACCGCGACCGCCGCACGGAATAATTCGCCGTCCGGAAGGTCGGGAAATGAGCCAGGAGCGCCTGCCAGCGGCTCCATCGTTGGCGCTATCATTGACGTTTTCCCGTCATATTCCGTTGACTCTCGCGCTCAGGCGCCCGCCCGCATGGCCTCCCACGACGACTACCTGAAAAAGATCCTCACCGCGCGCGTCTACGACGTGGCCCGCGAGACCGAGCTCGAACGCGCGCCGAACCTCTCGGCGCGCCTGTCCAACACGGTCTGGCTCAAGCGCGAGGACAACCAGCCCGTGTTCTCCTTCAAGCTGCGCGGCGCCTACAACAAGATGGCGCAGCTCACGCCCGCGCAACTGGAGCGCGGCGTGATCACCGCCTCGGCCGGCAACCACGCCCAGGGTGTGGCGCTCTCGGCCGCGAGACTCGGCGTGAAGGCCGTGATCTGCGTGCCGGTCACCACGCCCCAGGTGAAGGTGGACGCGGTGCGCGCCCACGGCGGGCCGACCGTCGAGGTGGTGCAGGCGGGCGAATCGTACAGCGACGCCTACGCCCAGGCCCTGCGCCTGCAGGCAGAGCGCGGCCTGACCTTCGTGCACCCGTTCGACGACCCGGACGTGATCGCCGGCCAGGGCACGGTGGCGATGGAGATCCTGAGCCAGCATCAGGCCCCGATTCACGCGATCTTCGTGCCGATCGGCGGCGGCGGGCTCGCGGCGGGCGTGGCGGCGTACGTGAAGGCGGTGCGCCCGGAGATCCGCGTGATCGGCGTGCAGACCGACGACTCGTGCGCGATGGCGCAGTCGATCGCGGCAGGCCAGCGCGTGGAGCTGACCGAGGTGGGGCTGTTCTCGGACGGCACGGCGGTCAAGCTCGTGGGCGAGGAGACGTTCCGTCTCTGCCGTGAGTATCTGGACGAAGTGATCACGGTGGACACCGACGCGCTGTGCGCGGCGATCAAGGACGTGTTCCAGGACACCCGCAGCGTGCTGGAGCCGGCGGGGGCGCTGGCTGTGGCGGCGACCAAGCAGTACGTGGAGCGCGAGGGCATCCGCGGGCAGACGCTGGTGGCGGTGACGTCCGGTGCGAACATGAACTTCGACCGCATGCGTTTCGTGGCCGAGCGCGCGGAGGTGGGGGAAGCGCGCGAGGCGGTGTTCGCGGTGACGATCCCCGAGGAGCGCGGCAGTTTCAGGCGCTTCTGCGAGCTGGTGGGCACGCGCAGCGTGACGGAGTTCAACTACCGGATCGACGACGCGGAGCGCGCGCACATCTTCGTGGGGGTGCAGATCCGCAACCGGGGCGAGTCGGAGCAGATTGCGCAGGCGTTCGTCTCGCACGGGTTCCCGACGGTGGACCTGACGGGCGACGAGCTCTCGAAGCAGCACATCCGCTACATGGTGGGCGGGCGCTCGCCGCTGGCGCACGACGAGCGTCTGTTCCGCTTCGAGTTTCCGGAGCGCCCGGGCGCGCTGATGCGCTTTCTCTCGTCGATGGCGCCGGACTGGAACATCAGCCTGTTCCACTACCGCAACCAGGGGGCGGACTACAGCTCGATCCTGGTGGGCATCCAGGTGCCGGCGGCGGACGACGCGGAGTTCCGGCGCTTTCTCGCCACGCTCGGCTACCCGCACTGGGAAGAGACGCAGAATCCGGCGTACCGGCTGTTTCTCGCTTAAGAGTCAACATCAAGGACCGATACAAGTGAGCGTTTCGCTCTCCGACAAACTCGTAGTCGCGATCTCGTCGCGCGCGCTCTTCGATTTCGAAGAGGAAAACCGCGTCTTCGAAACCGGCAATCTCGCCAGCTACGAAGCCCTCCAGCGTGAGCGCCTCACCGTGCCCGCGCAGCCGGGCGTCGCGTATGCGCTGATCCGCAAGCTGCTCGCGCTGAACAACGGCTCGCATCACGTCGAGGTGGTGATCCTCTCGCGCAGCGATCCGATCAGCGGCCTGCGCACGTTCAGCTCGTGCCGCGAGCATGGGCTCGACGAGATCCAGCGCGGCGTGTTCACGCGCGGCCGCGCGCCATGGGCCTACCTGAAACCGCTCAACGCGTCGCTCTTTCTTTCCGCCAATCAGGACGACGTGCGCGGCGCGCTCGCCGCCGGCTTCCCGGCCGCACGTGTTTTTCCTGAATCGGCGACAATAGCGGGACGCAATGCGAACGAGATTCGCATCGCGTTCGACGGCGATGCCGTGCTGTTTTCAGACGAAGCCGAGCAGATCTTCCAGCATGAGGGTCTCACCGCCTTCGTGAGCCACGAGCGCGACAACCGCGACCTGCCGCTCGCACAAGGCCCGCTCAAGCCGCTGCTCGAAGCGCTGAACCGCCTGCAGAAGCTCGCGGACGCCAACGCGCAGATGCGCATCCGCACGGCGCTCGTCACCGCCCGTTCGGCGCCGGCGCACGAACGCGCGATCCGCACGCTCATGGCCTGGAATATCGAAATCGACGAAGCGATGTTCCTCGGCGGACTCGACAAAGGCCCGTTCCTGCGCGAATTCGAACCGGACTTTTTCTTCGACGACCAGATCCGCCACTGCGAATCGGCCCGCTCGGTCACGGCGACCGGGCATGTCGCGAGCGGCGTGGCGAATGTCGTACCGCCGGCCACCGTGCCGGAAGCAACCGTAACCAGCAGCGCATCATGACTCCCGAACACTCTCCGCTCGGCAAGCCCGCCACCTACACCGAACAGTACGACGCCTCGCTGCTGTTCCCGATTCCGCGCGCCGGCGCGCGCGAAGCGATCGGCATTGGCGCGCAACTGCCCTTCTTCGGCACCGATATCTGGAACGCCTACGAGCTTTCGTGGCTCAACGCGCGCGGCAAGCCGCAGATTGCCATCGCAACGTTCTTGATCCCCGCCGATTCGCCGAACATCGTCGAATCGAAGTCGTTCAAGCTCTATCTGGGCTCGTTCGCGCAGACCCGGGTCGATTCGGCCGACGCGGTGCGCGAGATGATCAAGCGCGATGTCACGGCCGCCTGCGGCGCGTCGGTGTCGGTGCGGCTCGAGCAGCCGGGCGCGTTCGGCAAGATCCCGTTCGAGGAGTTCGACGGCCTCTCGCTCGACCGCCTCGATCTGGATGCGGAGATCTATCATCCCGACGCGTCGCTTCTCACCGCCGCGTTCGACGAAGCGCCGGTCGAGGAAACGCTGGTCTCGAACCTGCTGAAGTCGAACTGCCCGGTGACGGGCCAGCCCGACTGGGGCAGCGTGCAGATTCACTACGTGGGGCCGCAGATCGACCAGGCGGGCCTGTTGCGCTACATCATCTCGTACCGCAACCACACGGGCTTTCACGAGCAATGCGCGGAGCGCATGTTCGTCGACATCCTGAACGCGTGCAAGCCGGACCGTCTTGCGATCTACGCGCGCTACACGCGCCGCGGCGGGCTCGACATCAACCCGTTCCGCACCAACTACAACGTGGCGATGCCCGACAACGCGCGGCTGGCGCGGCAGTAAAGGCGAAGGAAAGGCAGGAGGGAGGCGCCGTTCAGCCGTTCAATGCGGCAGTTCGGCGGCGCCCATGCGCCGCGCGATCACGGCGGCACGCTGCGCGAGATACGGCGAGTTGCGATGCTCGTCGAAGTACTTCGGGCGCGGCAGCATCACTGCAAGGCGCGCCGCCTGCCAGGCCGTGAGCTTCGACGCCGAGGTACGGTAGTAGTAATGCGCCGCGGCCTCGGCACCGTAGACGCCGTTGCCCCACTCCACCGAATTCAGATAGATCTCGAAGATGCGCTCCTTGTCGAGCAGCGTCTCCAGCATCCACGTGATGATGAGCTCCTGGCCCTTGCGGATATAGCTCTTCTCGCGGGAAAGGAACAGGTTGCGGGCGAGTTGCTGCGAGATCGTGGAACCGCCGCGCACGATGTGGCCGCGCTGCTTGTTCTTCTCCCACGCCTGCAGGATGGCGTCGGTTTCGTAGCCGTTGTTATTGACGAAGTTCGCGTCCTCGGACGCGATGATCGCGCGTTTGAGATTGCGCGAGATCTGGTCGTACGGCACCCACTGATGCTGGATCGGGTACTCGGCGCCGAGCCGACCTTCGTCGGTGCGCATGAACGCCGTCGATTGCGGATCGACGACATTCCAGAGCGCGATCTGCACGAAGTAGTAAGCCTGCAGCGCGATCCACGCAATCGCGAAAACCGCGCCCACATAGGCCAGCCAGCGCAAAGCACCCGGCCGCGTTGCGACCTGGCGACCAGGCATCGTGCTCCCTCGCGCGCGGCGCGCCACCATGGGTGTCAGGCCTGCGCCGCGAGCTGCGCGCGCAGCGCAGCCAGCACCGGCGCGCTGTCGGGACGCACGCCACGCCACACATAGAACGATTCCGCGGCCTGCTCCACCAGCATGCCAAGGCCATCCGCCGCGCGTGCGCCGAGCGCCTGGGCGTGACGCATGAACACCGTGGGCTGTGCGCCGTACATCATGTCGTAGGCGAGCGTGCCCGTGCCGAATGCGCGCTCGTCGCACTCGGGCAGCGAGGCGTCGAGGCTGCCCGCCGTCGCGTTGACGATCACGTCGTAGGGCTTCGGGCCGACCGCCTGCGGGCCGCCGCCATGAATGAGGCAACCCGCCGCCGCCGACGCCGACGCGAATTGTTCGACCAGTTCGTGCGCCTTCGCGGCCGTGCGGTTCACGATGGCGATCTCGCGCGGACCGCGCTCGAGCGTCGGCAGCACGACGCCGCGCGCCGCCCCGCCCGCGCCGAGCAGCAGCACGCGCGCGCCCTTCAGCGCGACGCCGAGATTCGACTCGATATCGCGCACGAGGCCGAAGCCGTCGGTGTTGTCGCCGAAGATACCGTCGGCGTCGAAGCGCAGCGTGTTCACCGCACCCGCCGCCGCCGCACGCGGCGAGAGCCGCTCTGCAAGCGCGTACGCTTCGAGCTTGAACGGCACCGTCACGTTGAGGCCCCGACCGCCTGCCGCGCTGAACGCGCTCACCTCGGCAACGAAGCCGTCGAGCGGCGCGAGCAGCCGCCCATATTCGACACGCTCGCCGGTCTGCTGCGCGAACTGAGCGTGGATGAACGGTGACTTGCTGTGCGCGATCGGGTTGCCGACCACCGCATAACGATCGACCGGCGCGGAAACCGTGCTCATTCGCCGGTCTCCGCCGCGTGTTGCACGCCCGGCGATTGCTGGGGCGCTTCACCGTCCGGATCGCCGCTCGCTTCGGACGCGCCCTCCGCGGCAGGCGCATCCGCTTCGGCCAGCGCCTCGGCTTCGCTTTCCGCCGACGGGTCGGCGGACTCGATCACCTCTTCGTCCTCGCTCTCTTCCGCTTCCGCGCCGCTCGTCACGACCGGCGCATCGAGCACGCGCAGCATGCGCACCGAAGCCTCGATGGTCAGCTCGTCGATCGACATCACTTCGAGCAGTACGCGCGTGCCGCGCGCATGCACGCCGAGCGCGGGCACGTGCATGATGAGCGGCACTTCCTCGAAGCGCACGAGATCGTCCTTGATAACGGTTGCGGCGAACTCGCGGCGGTTTTCCTGCTGGAGCCAGCGCAGGCACCAGAAGTACTCCATGCGGCGCTGATGATCGGCGTAGGCGGTGTAGGTCTCGTCGAAGCCCTGCACGACGGCGAACAGGTCGGCGTCCTTGGGCTTGAACGGCGCGGCGAGCTTCGCCGTCACGCCATGCTCCACGCACGCGAGCAGTTGCCACTGGTTCACGAGGTCCACATAGCGGCGCAGCGGCGAGGTGCTCCACGCATACTGCGAGACGCCCAAACCTTCGTGCGGCGCGGCCGTGGTCTGCATGCGCGTGCGCTTCGGGCCGCCCGGCGCGCCGAACGCGCGCTGCGAGCGGTAGATGCCCGGCACGCCGTGGTCGTGCAGGAACGCGCCCCACGTCGAATTCGCCAGAATCGCCAGCTCCGCGACGATCGTGTCGAGCGGTGAGCCGCGGCGGCGCGGCGTGATCGTGACGTGCTCGCCGTCCACGTAGAAGTTGAAGTCGGTGTTGCGCTGGACTTCGCGGCGCAGGCCGTAGCCCGCGCGCGCCTGCTGGCGCTTTTCGAACAGCGCCTGCGCAAACGGCCACAGCACGGCGATGTCGTCCTTGTGCGGATACTCGCCCGTGCCGGCGGCGAGCGTTTCTTCCGTGACGAGCTCGTCGAGCGTGTTATGGCGCAGGTTGTTCTTCACGAACACGCGCTCCGCGCGCGTTTCGCTCGCGACGATCTCCTGCGTCTCGCGGTTCACGATGCTGTAGAGCGAGAGCGCCGGACGCAGTCCGCCTTCCTTGAGCGTGAACGCATCGACGAAATCGTCGGGCATCATCGTGATCTTGTCGCCGGGCATGTAGACCGTCGAAAGACGCGTGCGCGCGATCGTGTCCGCCATGTCGCCGCGCTGGATGCCGAGCGCCGGCGCGGCGATGTGGATGCCGATGCGCACGCGACCGTCGGCAAGAGGCTCGATCGAGAACGCGTCGTCGATTTCGGTGGTCGTAACGTCGTCGATCGAGAACGCCTCGACGTGCGCCTCGGGCAAATCCTCGGGCAGCGCCCCCACCTGCACGGGCGGAAAACCGGTGCCATGCGGAAAGAACTCGGCGAGAAAGCGTGCCTCATGCAGCGCGCGCGGCGACGCGATGCCGCCGCATTCGAGCATCAGACGCGGCATCGAAATGCCGCGCGCCGCCGCCGCGGCTTCGAGCGCCTTGTACTCGATCGTGTTCTTGTCGGGCTTCGTGAGGAGACCCAACGCCTTGCCCTGGAACGCCTCGGGCAGCTTGCCCGCCTTCAGCTCTTCCTCGTAGCCGGCCTGCACGAGCGCCTGTTGGCGCTTGCGCTCGAGCGAGGCGAGCGCCATCTTCAGTTGCTCTTCGGGAGCGCGCTGGTACTGGCCGCGCCCTTTGCGGCGGAAATAGACGGGCGAGCCATGCAGACACAGCACGAGCGCCGCGCGTTCGACGGGACCCGAGGCCTCGCCGAAGTACTCGGCGGCAAGCGCCGTAAACGCGAATTCGTCGGCAGGTGCGCATTCCCACAGGAAGCCGAGGTCGATCTCCTGCGCGGCCGCGTCCGCCTGCTCCATCAGTTCGGCGGCGGTGGGCTTCTCGAACTCGATCAGCACGTCCTTCGCGCGCACCTTCGCGCGGCGCCCGCCCGGCAACTCGACCTGAAACGCGTCACCCTGCCGCGCCAGCACGCTGCCGGCCTTGAAACTGCCCGATTCCTCAAAGAAAACGTTCACTCAATACTCTCGTTCAGACTTGCTTCGACCGCCAAAGCCATGTGGCGTGACGGTACTGCTGTATACATATAGGCGTTCGCGCGCGCGGCGCGATGCCCGCTACCGGGCCAGCCCGAAGATGAGCCTCTGCGTCAGGGCGTGTCGCACCATGCGATCACGTCGTCGACGTAGTCGGCGAATTCGCTGATACCGTGGTCACTGCCCTCGATCAGCCGCGCGGGCACGCCCGCGTAGTGCGCGAGCATTTCGCGATAGTCGAGCACCTCGTCGCCGGTGGCGGCCATCAGCCAGTAGCGCTCGGGACGCGTCACGCGCGCGACCGCCAGCGCGCGCAGTTCGTCCAGATGCCGCGGTTCGACGACGATGTTGCCGCCGCCATGCCAGAGCGGCTGCTCGCCGAGATACTTCGAGAGATCGCGGTCCGGCACCACGGCCGGATTGAGCAGCACGGCGCGCCAGCCGTGCTTTTCGGCGAGATGCGTCGCGAAATAGCCGCCAAGCGAGCTGCCGATCAGCGTGACACGCTCGCCCGCCTGCATACGCCCGGCTCGCGCGCCGATTTCGCGCTCGGCCAGTGCGATCGCCTCGAGCGGCGAGACCGGCAGCGTCGGGCAGAGCCATTCGCCGGCGCGCCCCAGAACGTCGAGGCGCGCCGCGAGCAGCCGCGCCTTGAACGACTGCGGCGACGAGCGAAAGCCGTGCAGATAGACGATCACGCAGCGCTCCGTGCCGAGAGCGCGTCCAGCAACTTCTGATGCACGCCGCCGAAGCCGCCGTTGCTCATGACGAGCACCTGGTCGCCGGGGCGCGCGGCGGCCACCACCGCTTTCACCAAGGCGTCGAGGTCGTGGAACGCGTGCGCCTTCTCGCCAAGCGGCGCAAGCGCGCTCGCCAGATCCCAGCCGAGTGCATCCTTGCCGGCCGATGCGCCATAGCCGAACACGAGATCGGCGTCGGCGAGGCTCGCGGGCAACTGAGCCTTCATCACGCCGAGCTTCATCGTGTTCGAGCGCGGCTCCAGCACGGCGAGGATGCGGGTATGGTCGCGTCCTACGCGCGTGCGCAAGCCGGCGATCGTCGTCTCGACCGCGGTGGGATGATGCGCGAAATCGTCGTAGACGGTCACGCCGTCCACGCTGCCGCGCACTTCCATGCGGCGCTTCACGTTGCGAAAACCCGCAAGCGACTGGGCCGCCTGCGCGGGCGGCACGCCGACACTGCGCGCGGCCGCAATCGCCGCGAGCGCGTTCTGACGGTTGTGCTCGCCCTGAATCTGCCAGTCCACCACGCCCGCGCGCGCGCTGTTGTGATACACCGCGAAACGCTCGTCGACGGGCGTGCCGTCCTCGGCGGGCAGCGCCTGCCAGCCGCCTGCCACGCCAAAGCGCTCGACTTCGCTCCACACGCCGCGCGTGAGCACGCGCTCGAGCGCGTCCGAGCGCCCGTTCGTCACGATGCGGCCGACACCGGGAATCGTGCGCACGAGGTGATGGAACTGCGTTTCGATGGCGGCGAGATCGGGAAAGATGTCGGCGTGATCGTATTCGAGGTTGTTCAGCACGGCTGTACGCGGCCGGTAGTGGACGAACTTCGAGCGCTTGTCGAAGAAAGCCGTGTCGTACTCGTCGGCTTCGATCACGAAGAAGCTCGAATCGGTGAGACGCGCCGACACGCCGAAATTGAGCGGCACCCCGCCGATCAGGAAGCCCGGATTCATTCCGGCGTCTTCCAGCAGCCACGTGAGCATCGAGCTCGTGGTGGTCTTGCCGTGCGTGCCCGCCACCGCGAGCACCCACTTGTCGCGCAGCACGTGCTCGCCCAGCCACTGCGGCCCCGATGTATACGGCAGGCCGCGATTGAGGATCTCCTCCATCAGCGGATTGCCGCGCGAAACGACGTTGCCGATCACATAGAGATCGGGATTCAGTTCGACCTGGCTCGCGTCGTAGCCCTCGATCAGGCGGATGCCCTGCGCTTCGAGCTGGGTGCTCATCGGCGGATAGACCCCCGCGTCGCAGCCGGTCACGGTATGGCCCGCGCTGCGCGCGAGCACGGCAAGACCGCCCATGAACGTACCGCAGATGCCGAGGATATGGATGTGCATAAGCCTTGCGCGCCGCACGGGCGCCGAAAAACGGGTTATCGGGTTGCCGGGGGGTTGCCGGAATCAGGAGGCGCGAAGACGGCGGCGTGCGCCGCCGAAGCAAAGAACGGTATTGTACCCGAGGCGCCCCGCGCGTTTTCCGCGCAGCCGCCCAAGCCCGGCGCCTTGCACCGCGAAGGCCGGGAGACATTCTCTAGTATGATTCGAAGATGGTTCGCAGATCACATTTCGATCCGCAACGCGTGCGCGAGGAAATCGCCATCGCGGCAGCACGGATGATCGCCGAGGACGGCCTCGACTACGCAACGGCCAAGCGCAAGGCAGCGCGGCAGGTCGTGGGGGAAACGCGCATCGAAGGCACCTGGCTGCCCGATAACGATCAGATCGAAGAAGAGATCCGCGAATATCAGGCCCTGTTTCAGGGAGAAAGCCAGCCGGCCGTGCTGCGGCACCTGCGCGAGATCGCGCTCGACTGGATGAAGCGGCTCGAAGCCTTCAACCCGTTCGTGACGGGCGCGGTGCTCAACGGCACGGCGGGCGAGCACTCCGACATCCACTTGCAGATCTTCTGCGACAACCCCAAAGACGTCGCCATCTGGCTCCTGAATGCGAATGTGCAGTACGACGTATCGGAGACCCGCCATTTCGCCGCACGCGGTTACGTGGAAACGTTGAGCTTCATCTACAAGGTTTCGCGTGACGGGGAGCCGGTGGGCATCCATGTCGCGCTCTACGATACCGACGACCTGCGCGGCGCTGTCCGCGCCGACGCGCGCGGGCGCCTCGCCCGCGCGAACGCGCAGGCGCTGCAGGCCTTGATCGACCAAAGCGACCAAAGCGACGAAGACAACGAAAGCGGCGGTGCGGCTTCCTGAGCCATGTTTCACCCTTCATTCAACCAGCACGATCAACGGAAAAGCGCAGCGATGAACACGAAGCGGATTCTGGCCGGCCTCGCAGTTGCGGCGGTGGCCGCCGGCGGCGGCATTCTGGCGGGGCATTGGGCCAGCGGCGGCGATACGGGAACGGCCGATGCGGCGTCGGTCCCGGGCAAGCAGGACGCCGTCGGCCAGCTCTGGACGGCGGCCGTCACGACGCCCGACGGCAAGCCCAAGTCGCTCGCGCTCTATAAGGGCCGGCCGATCGTCGTGAACTTCTGGGCTTCGTGGTGCGGTCCGTGCGTCGAGGAGATGCCGGAACTCTCGGCGCTACAGCGCGAGTACGCGAAGAAGGGCATCCAGTTCGTGGGTCTTGGCGTCGATTCGAGCGCGAACATCAAGACCTTCCTCCAGAAAGTGCACGTGGACTACCCCGTCTATGTCGCCGGCTTCGGCGGCGCCGACGTTGCCCGCGCGTTCGGCAACACGGCGGGCGGCCTGCCTTACACGGTCGTAATCGACGCGAACGGCAATGTACGCGCGACAAAATTAGGCCAAATCAAGCCGGACGAACTTCGCCGAACCCTTGACGCACTTTGACGCCGTGGAATATTTGACCGGAACTTAACACCCGTATTGTTCTTTTTGTCGCAGAATTTACGGCTTTTGACGGAAGATCGACGATTCCGCCGGGTTTCGGGCTAACTAGGGGCCATATCACCTGCTCGGAAAACTAGACAAATTTCTCTAATCGGCGATAAAGTTCGCGCAACTCCACGGAAATGAAGCGACCATGACGCGACTGCTGGTTCTGCACGGCCCCAACCTCAATCTTCTCGGCACCCGGGAACCCGAGGTGTATGGGCGCGTGACACTCCCGCAGATCGATCAGGCGCTGGCCGACCGCGCCGCGGACGCAGGCGTCGACTTGGCGACGTTCCAGAGCAATCACGAAGGCGCTCTCGTCGACCGCATCCAGGCCGCGCGCGCGGAAGCCACCGATTTCATCCTGATCAACCCGGCGGCGTACACGCACACCAGCGTGGCGATCCGGGACGCACTGGCTGGCGTCGGCATTCCGTTCGTCGAGATTCACCTGTCCAACGTGCATCGCCGCGAGACCTTCCGGCATCACTCGTATTTCTCCGACCAGGCCGAAGGCGTCATCTGCGGCCTCGGCTGGAAAGGCTATCTGTACGCCCTCGAATACGCGCTCGACCGGCTCGCCGCCGGCAAGCGCGCCTGATTCGCGGGTCGCGCGGGTGGGCCGGCCGAAACATTCGGACAGCAAGACAGACAACACCAATCCCGTGCCGGGGCCCACGCCCCCGGCACCTCACGTATTCAAAGGGGCTGCACCATGGATCTACGTAAGCTGAAGACTCTGATCGACCTCGTCTCCGAATCGGGCATCTCGGAACTCGAAGTCACCGAGGGCGAAGGCAAGGTGCGTATCGTCAAGAACGCGCCGCCGGTTTACGTCCAGCCGGCGGCCGCGCAATACGCCGCCCCGGTCGCGGCCCCGCTCGCAGCGCCCGGCCACGGCGCCGAAGCAGCCGCCCCTGCCGCCGCCGCACCCGCGGTCCCGCAGGGCCACGTCGTGACCTCGCCGATGGTCGGCACGTTCTACCGCGCACCGTCGCCGGGCGCCGACCCGTTCGTCCAGGTCGGCGATACGGTCAAGGAAGGCCAGACGCTGTGCATCATCGAAGCGATGAAGCTGCTCAACGAAATCGAGTCGGACGTGGCCGGCGTGGTCAAGGAGATCCTCGTCGACAACGGCCAGGCCGTCGAATACGGTCAGCCGCTGTACGTGATCGCCTAAGGCCGGGGGCGCATACCCACCATGTTTGAAAAAATCCTCATTGCCAACCGTGGCGAAATCGCGCTCCGTATCCAGCGCGCCTGCCGCGAGCTCGGCGTCAAGACGGTCGTCGTCTACTCGGAAGCCGACAAGGAAGCCAAGTACGTAAAGCTCGCCGACGAGGCGGTCTGCATCGGCCCGGCTCCGTCGAACCTGAGCTACCTCAACATGCCGGCGCTGATCAGCGCGGCCGAAGTCACCGACGCCGAGGCGATCCACCCCGGCTACGGCTTCCTCTCCGAAAACGCGGACTTCGCCGAGCGCGTCGAGCAATCGGGCTTCACGTTCATCGGCCCGCGCCCGGAAACGATCCGCATGATGGGCGACAAGGTCACGGCGAAGCAGACGATGATCAAGACCGGCGTGCCCTGCGTGCCGGGCTCCGAAGGCGCACTGCCCGATGATCCGAAAGAAATCGTGAAGATCGCGCGCACGATCGGCTACCCCGTCATCATCAAGGCTTCAGGTGGCGGCGGCGGTCGCGGCATGCGCGTGGTGCACACGGAAGCGGCGCTCGTGAACGCGGTCAACATGACGAAGGAAGAAGCGGGCCGCGCCTTCGGCAACCCGCAGGTGTACATGGAGAAGTACCTCGAGAATCCGCGTCACATCGAGATTCAGGTGCTCTCCGACTCGTTCAAGAACGCCGTCTGGCTCGGCGAGCGCGACTGCTCGATGCAGCGCCGCCACCAGAAGGTGATCGAGGAAGCACCGGCGCCGGGCATCGCGCGCCGCCTGCTCGACCGCATCGGCGACCGCTGCGCCGACGCCTGCAAGAAGATGGGCTACCTCGGCGCGGGCACGTTCGAATTCCTGTATGAGAACGGCGAGTTCTACTTCATCGAGATGAACACGCGCGTACAGGTCGAGCACCCGGTCACGGAATTGATCACCGGCATCGACATCGTGCAGGAGCAGATCCGCATCGCCGCCGGCGAAAAGCTCTCGTTCCGCCAGCGCGACATCCAGTTGAAGGGCCACGCGATCGAGTGCCGCATCAACGCGGAAGATCCGTTCAAGTTCACGCCGTCGCCGGGGCGCCTCACGTCGTGGCACATGCCGGGCGGCCCTGGCGTGCGCGTCGACTCGCACGCCTACAACGGCTACTTCGTGCCGCCGAACTACGATTCGATGATCGGCAAGCTGATCACCTACGGCGCGACGCGCGAGCAGGCGATTCAGCGCATGCGCATCGCGCTCTCGGAAATGGTGGTGGAAGGCATTTCGACCAACATTCCGCTGCACCGCGAGCTGATGCTGGACGCGAAGTTCGTCGAAGGCGGCACGAGCATTCACTACCTCGAAAGCCGTCTGGCCGAGCGTCAGGCTGTGAAGAAGGACGAAGCGTAATTCATGAGCTATCGGGAACTGATCGTCGAGCTTGAACGAGACCGCGCGGAAGAACTCTCCGACGCGCTGATCGAACTCGGCGCGCTGTCGGTGTCGGTGGAAGACGCCGACGCCGACACCCCCGACGAGCAGCCGCTCTTCGGCGAGCCCGGGCTCACGCCCGAGCGCACTGCGTGGCAGCATTCGCGCGTGGTCGCACTGATCGGCGACGACCAGGATCCGGCCGTGCTGCTCGCGGCGGCTGCAAACGAACTCGGCCTCACCGAGACGCCGAAGTTCTCGCTGCGCGAAGTCGAGGAGCAGGACTGGGTGCGCCTCACGCAATCCCAGTTCGAGCCGATCCCGATCGGCAAGCGCATCTGGGTCGTGCCGTCATGGCATGACGCGCCCGATCCCGACGCGCTCGTGCTCGAACTCGACCCGGGTCTTGCCTTCGGCACCGGCAGCCATCCCACCACGCGCCTGTGCATGGAATGGCTCGAAGAGCACGTGAAGCCGGGTAGCTCGCTGCTCGACTATGGCTGCGGCTCGGGCATCCTCGCGATCCTCGCGAAGAAGTGCGGCGCCGCCCCCGTGATCGGCATCGACATCGACCCGCAGGCCGTCGAATCGGCACGGCACAACAGCGAACGCAATCGCGCCGAGGTCGCCTACGGCCTGCCCGACGACTGCCCGCCGGGCGAGTTCGACATCGTCGTCGCGAACATCCTCTCGAATCCGCTCAAGCTGATGGCCTCGATGCTCTCCTCGCGCGTGAAGCCGGGCGGGCGCCTCGCGCTCTCGGGCATCCTCGCGCGCCAGGCCGAGGAAGTCGCCCGGGTGTACGAACGCTGGATCGACATCGCGGTATGGCGCGAACACGAAGGCTGGGTCTGCCTCGCGGGTACGCGGCGCGGCTAGCCGCCGATTGCCAGTAGAATGGCGGGTATCGCCAACCTCCCGGTCCCGGCCCACATGCTCCTGGCAACGCGCTGCCCTTTCTGCGAATCCGTCTTCCGTGTTCAGCCCGCGCAGCTTGCCGCGCGCCGCGGCCTCGTGCGCTGCGGTCATTGCAGGGAGACATTCGACGCATCGGGCAGCCTGTTCGAGCTCACCGAGGGCGGGGACTTCGCAAGCGCCGTGCCTGTCGGCGCCGACGTCGCAGCGGGCATCGTGGCATCCGCGCCCGCTTCCGCCTCGCCCGCTTCCGCCTCGCCCGATTTTCCCGCGCACGCCCCGGCGGCACCCGCTGCCGCGCCCGATTTCTCGGCCAGCGCGTGGGACCCGTGGGCGCCGCGCCCCGACAGCCGTATCGACCCGGACCTGCAATACAACGCCGAGCACCTGCCGCGCGCCGGAGCGATGCCCGCGGCTACGCCCGGCGGCGAATCGAATACCGGCCGCCATGACGAGCCGACACTCGCGGCGCCCCCGCCGCGTGCCGAGCCGGCTGCTCAATGGCGGCGCGTAGAACCCGACCTCAGCGAGCCCACCCTTTCGGCGAACGAAGCAGCGGCGGCGGCGATGAACGATCCCGAGCCGGTGTTCTCGCGCAATCCTGCTGCCGCGGCCGCCGCGCCCGCGTTTAGCGCGCTCTCGCCGAACGACGGCGCCGAGCCCTTCGCCGTGACGCGGGAAGCGCCCGCACGAGCGCCGCGCCACATAGGCTGGCGCATCCTGGGCAGCCTGCTCGCGCTCATGCTGCTGGCTCTGCTGGCCGCCCAGCTCGCCTGGTGGCTGCGCGAAACCGTGATGGTCTACTGGCCCGGCTCGCAGTCGCTCTATGTCGAGGCCTGCGAACAGCTCGGCTGCCGTGTGCAGCCGCCGCGCGACATCGACGGCCTGCAGGTGGAGCCGTCCGATCTGCGCCAGGTCGACGACCCGCACCACCTCGAGCTGAAGGTGCCGCTACGCAATCATTTCAGCGTGCCGCTGGCGTACCCGGCCATCGAGCTCACGCTGCTCGACCGCCAGAACAACGTGGTCGTGCGCCGCGTGCTGTGGCCGCAGGACTATGTTCCGCCCGGCACGCGCATCGACGCCGGACTGCCCGCGCGCACCACGCAGACGATGATCGTGCGGCTCGATACCGGCAGCGTCGTCGCGTCGAACTTCCGCATCGAGATCTTCTATCCCTGACGCCCGTTTCGTTTGCGGCGCCGTCTGCGGGCGGCCCGCGCGTTCCCTGTGTCCGGCACGGCCGGACGCGCTTCTCACCACACTATGAATTCCCGGAGAGCACATCATGAGTCAAGTTACGCTGGGTGGTAACCCGATCGACGTTGCAGGCACGTTTCCGTCGGTCGGCCAGAAGGCGCCGGCGTTCTCGCTCGTCGGCAAGGATCTGAAGCCCGTCTCGCTCGCCGACTTCGCCGGCAAGCGCAAGGTGCTGAACATCGTCCCGAGCCTCGACACGCCGGTCTGCGCCACCTCGACCCGCAAGTTCAACGAAAGCGCCGGCAAGCTCGACAACACGGTCGTCGTGGTCGTCTCGGGCGACCTGCCGTTCGCCGCTTCGCGCTTCTGCTCGACCGAAGGCATCGAGAACGTCGTCACGGCCTCGACCTTCCGCGGCCATGACTTCGCCCAGGCCTACGGCGTGGACGTGACGAGCGGCCCGCTCGCCGGCCTCACCGCGCGCGCGGTGGTCGTGCTCGACGCGAACGACAACGTCGTCTACGCCGAGCGCGTGGGCGAAATCAAGAACGAACCGAACTACGACGCTGCCCTCGCAGCCCTGAAGTAATCCGGCGTTCGCGCGCGCTGCGGCGCGCGCCTGCCGTTCCTGCTTCTCTCGCGCTTTTTCCCGCTTCTTTACCTTACGCATTACAGGAACCCAGCCTTGGCTACGCTGATCTGCGGCTCGCTCGCCTACGACAACATCATGACCTTCGAGGGTCGCTTTCGGGAGCACATCCTGCCGGAGCAGGTGCACATCCTGAACGTAAGCTTCCTCGTGCCGACGATGCGCCGCGAGTTCGGCGGCTGCGCCGGCAACATCGCCTACGCACTGCATCTGCTCGGCGGCGACGCGCGCATCATGGCGACGCTCGGCGGCGCCGACGCGCAGCCCTATATCGAGCGCCTCGATACGCTGGGTCTCTCGAAGGCGCACGTGCGCGTGCTGCCCGACACCTGGTCGGCGCAGGCGATGATCACGACGGACTTCGAAAACAACCAGATCACGGCCTTCCACCCGGGCGCGATGATGCAATCGCACCTGAACCGCGCCGACGAAGCGCCCGGCATCAAGCTCGGCATCGTCGCACCGGACGGCTTCGACGGCATGGTCCAGCACGTCGAGCAGTTCGCGAGCGCCGGCATTCCCTTCGTTTTCGATCCGGGCCAGGGCCTGCCGCTCTTCGACGGCGCGTCGCTGCGCCGCGCCATTGAACTTGCGACCTATGTTGCGGTCAACGATTACGAAGCCAACCTTGTCAGCCATCGCACCGGCTGGTCGTTCGACGAGATCGCCAGCAAGGTCGACGCGCTGATCGTCACGCGCGGCGAGCACGGATCGCAGATCTATCACAGCGGCAGCATCGAAGACATTCCTGCGGTGCAGGCCGAACGCGTGCTGGATCCGACCGGTTGCGGCGACGCGTTCCGCGGCGGCCTGCTCTACGGCATCGAGAACGGCCTCGGCTGGGCAACCACCGGGCGGCTCGCGAGCCTGATGGGCGCGCTCAAGATCGAGCATCAGGGTCCGCAGAACTACACGCCTACGCGGGCGCAAATCAATGAACGGTTCAAGGCAGCGTTCGGTTACGACCTGTCGAAATGAGCCGAGGCCCCACGGGGGGGCCTTTTGGAGTTACGGGAATGAGAATAACAAGTCATCTGATGGCGGCAGCCATGATCGCGGGTTCGCTCGCGATGTCGGGCTGCGCATATAACAGCAGTTCCGCGGACGTCTATACGGCGTCGCAGGCACAGCGCGAGCAAACGGTCCGCATGGGCACCGTCGAGAGCGTACGCGCGGTGAAGATCAGTTCCAACAACGGACAGCCGAGCGGACTTGGCGCCATCGGCGGCGGCGCGCTGGGCGCCGTGGCGGGCAGCCGGATCGGCGGCGGCACTGGTTCGATCGTGACGGGCATCATCGGCGGCATTGCAGGCGCCGTGGCCGGCAACGCGATCGAGAACGGCGTCGCAATGCGCGACGGCCTCGAGATCACGGTGCAGCTCGACAACGGCGATCTGCGTGCCATTACGCAGACTGCCACGGGCGAAGTCTTCAACGCAGGCGACCGTGTGCGCCTGCTCTCGAGCGGCGGCGTGACCCGGGTCACCCACTAAATAACCGGTTTTCCCCTGTACCGCGGCGGCGCCTTGCGCCATAAGCGGAACCTCAGGCGCATGTGCTCCCCTGTGCATGCGCCTTTTTTCATGTGTCGCGCCTGACCCGCGAGCAAGCAGGACGGATGAAAAGAGGGGACGAAAAAAATCCCGTCGCGGGCAAGCCCGCCGACGGGATCACGTTCGGACCTCGAAATTCTCCTCGAGGTTAGTCGAACTGCGAGGCACGCACGCCGCGCGCCTCGCCTGGTACTGCGTATTACGGACGGCTGCCGGTCGGGAACGGCCATGCTGCGGCCGGGTTCAGCGCCGTCTTCACCGTTGCTGCCGGCGCGGCCGGTTGTGCAGCAGCGGGGGCAGCAGGCGCGGCAGCGGCAGCCTTCTTCGCAGGCGCTTTCTTGGCTGCCTTCTTGGCGGCAGCCTTCTTCGCAGGCGCCTTCTTGGCGGCAGCCTTCTTCGCCGGCGCGGCCTTCTTCGCAGCAGCCTTCTTCGCCGGTGCGGCCTTCTTCGCGGCAACCTTCTTCACCGCGACTTTCTTCGCTGCGGCCTTCTTCGCCGGTGCTGCCTTCTTCGCTGCAACCTTCTTCGCAGCAACCTTCTTCACGGCGACTTTCTTGGCTGCAACCTTCTTCGCTGCGGCCTTCTTCGCCGGTGCTGCCTTCTTCGCAGCAACCTTCTTCACGGCGACTTTCTTCGCTGCGACCTTCTTGACTGCGACCTTCTTCGCAGCAGCCTTCTTGGCCGGTGCGGCCTTCTTCGCTGCAACCTTCTTCACTGCGGCCTTCTTGACCGCCGGTTTCTTCTTGGCAGTTGCCATTTTCTTCTCCTTCAGGTTCAGATGAGAGTCAGTTCAAACTACACCCTTCGTCAAAACCCGCTTCCCGCAAACGCTTCTCAGGGCGCACGCTACGAAGCGGGCTATTCATCGGCGTACGCTGATCCCGCGCGCTTACGCTAATGAATGCGGTAAGGCGCGCCGTGCCTTCGGGCACAGCGCGCCAGGTCAACCCGGCGTCGGATACCGACGCCGGCCAACGTTCGTTGAGGGCGCGGGGGCCACGATGCGTGGGGCCCGCGCCTTTTTCCGGGGGGAAGTTTGCCCATCCCTCTGAAGGGTTCGCAAAGTGCCGGTCATATCGATGAGCCGCCAAGGCTCCGGCCAGGCTTTGCATCAGGCGTTCCTGCTCCTAATCATCCAGCCGGCACTCGCGCGTCGCATGGCGCGGCCGGCAACCCCAAAAGACCTGATCCGCAGTGCGCCCGGCTCACTCCCAGGACAACGCACCGCCCGTCTGATATTCGATCACGCGCGTCTCGAAGAAGTTACGCTCCTTCTTCAAGTCGATCATCTCGCTCATCCACGGGAACGGGTTCTCTTCGTTCGGGAACAGCGGATCGAGTCCGATCTGCTGGCAACGGCGGTTGCAGATGAAGCGCAAATAGCTCTTGAACATCGCCGCGTTCAGACCCAGCACGCCGCGCGGCATGGTGTCTTCGGCATAACGGTATTCGAGGTCCACAGCCTTGCGGAACAGATCAGCGATCTCCGCACGGAATGTGGGGGTCCACAGGTGCGGGTTCTCGAGCTTGATCTGGTTGATGAGGTCGATGCCGAAGTTGCAGTGCATCGACTCGTCGCGCAAGATGTACTGGTATTGCTCCGCTGCGCCGGTCATCTTGTTCTGGCGGCCCAGCGCGAGGATTTGCGTGAAGCCCACATAGAAGAACAGGCCTTCCATGATGCAGGCGAACACGATCAGCGACCTGAGCAGCGTCTGGTCGGCTTCGGTCGTGCCGGTCTTGAAGGCGGGATCGGTCAGCGTCTGGATGAACGGGATCAGGAACTCGTCCTTGTCGCGGATCGACTTGACCTCGTGGTACGCGTTGAAGATCTCGCTTTCGTCCAGACCCAGCGATTCGACGATGTACTGGTAGGCGTGCGTGTGGATCGCCTCCTCGAACGCCTGACGCAGCAGGAACTGGCGGCATTCGGGCGCCGTGATGTGGCGGTAGGTGCCCAGCACGATGTTGTTCGCGGCGAGGGAGTCGGCGGTCACGAAGAAGCCGAGGTTGCGCTTGACGATGCGGCGCTCGTCCTCGGTCAGACCGTTCGGATCCTTCCACAGGGCGATGTCGCGGGACATATTGATTTCCTGCGGCATCCAGTGGTTCGCGCAACCGGACAGGTATTTCTCCCAGGCCCACTTGTACTTGAACGGGACCAGCTGATTGACGTCGGTCTGGCCGTTGATGATGCGCTTGTCGGCGACATTCACGCGCGCTTCGGACGACACCGGCGCAGCCGGCGGCGGGGGAACTGCGAAGTCGCTGGAGAAAATATTCTCCGCCGTGGAAACCTGAGGAGCAAAACGCTGACCGAACTGCACGTCGGCGTTCGAGACGGCGAATCCCGCGGGGTTGCGCATCGTGTTTTGCTGCGCACCGCTCGACGGAGTTACGGCCGTGATCTCGTCATCCCAGTTGAGCATAAATGTCACCATCAATTTAGATCGGTTTGTACCATCTTTTCGTGAGCGATAAAAGGGTTCGCACACGAAAATTCCTTTTTTCGAATCGCGTTGCGACGTGCATACAACACTTTGCGATTGCAGCGAGTCGATCACGTCGTATGAGCGATGCGATGACGACGCATTCGAAGGTCGCTACTTGATTCGAGTGAGCCGCATTTGCGTTGCGTGCTGCGTGTCCCGAGTGCGTCGGCGAAGACGCCAGGGATTCCTGATGCCTTGTTCGCCAGCCTCTTTCATGAATCGCGGCATGGCTGCCGTGCGTGTCGGAGAGAATCCGTCGCGCGTGATGCGACAGGCGGGATTCGAAACAGGCGGCGCGCATCGCACGCGCCGCCCTGCACTACTGTTTACTACTGACTACTGCGGTTGCACGTTACTGGCAGGCTTCGCACTCTTCGAAGCCTGCATCGCCCGGACGCATCATGCACACGGGGCCCTCGGCTTCCGGCGCGGCTGCCGCTGCCGGTTCAACCGCTGCGGTCGGTGCCGATTGCAGCACCGTCGAACCCGCGTTGCCGCCAGCCGCGCCGAAGCCCGCACCGCCGCTGAACGCACCACCGGCACCACCCGCACCGCTGCCGCCATCGCCGTTCGTCGGCACGGCGTTCAGCGCGCCGTGCGCGACCGTCGACTTCTCGACGTGCGTGGCCGCCATCGTGCGCAGGTAATACGTGGTCTTCAGGCCGCGGATCCAGGCGAGCTTGTAGATCTCGTCGAGCTTCTTGCCCGAAGCGCCCGCCATGAAGATGTTCAGCGACTGCGCCTGGTCGATCCACTTCTGGCGGCGCGAAGCCGCTTCGACGAGCCACGTCGGGTCGACTTCGAACGCCGTCGCGTACACCGCGCGCAGGTCGGCCGGGATGCGGTCGATGCGCGAGAGCATGCCGTCGAAGTACTTCAGATCGGCGACCATCACTTCGTCCCACAGGCCGCGATCCTTCAGGTCGCGCACGAGGTAGTCGTTCACCACCGTGAATTCGCCCGAGAGGTTCGACTTCACGTAGAGGTTCTGGAACGTCGGCTCGATGCAAGGCGAGACGCCGATGATGTTCGAGATCGTCGCGGTGGGCGCGATCGCGATGCAGTTCGAGTTGCGCATGCCGTGCGTGGCGATGCGCTCGCGCAGCGAGGTCCAGTCCATCGACTCGCTCGAATCGACTTCGACGTAGCCGCCGCGCTGCTCGGCGAGCAGCTTGAGCGTGTCCTGCGGGAGGATGCCGCGATCCCACAGCGAGCCGCGGTAGGTCGAATAGCGGCCGCGCTCTTGCGCGAGCTCCGTCGACGCCCAGTACGCGTAGTAGCAGACGGCTTCCATCGAGCGGTCGGCAAACTCCACCGCTTCCTGCGAAGCAAACGGCGTGCGCAGGAGGTGCAGGCAGTCCTGGAACGCCATGATGCCCATGCCCACAGGACGGTGCTTCAGGTTCGAGTTACGCGCCTTCGACACCGCGTAGTAGTTGATGTCGATGACGTTGTCGAGCATGCGCATCGCCACGCTGACGGTGCGCTTGAGCTTGTCGTGGTCGAGCGCGTAGCTGCCGTCGGCCTGCTTGACCATGTGCGCCACGAGGTTCACCGAGCCCAGGTTGCAGACGGCGATTTCGGTGTCGCTCGTGTTCAGCGTGATTTCCGTGCACAGGTTCGACGAGTGGACGACGCCCACGTGCTGCTGCGGCGAGCGCACGTTGCACGGATCCTTGAACGTGATCCACGGGTGGCCCGTTTCGAACAGCATGCCAAGCATCTTGCGCCACAGCTGGGCGGCCGGCATCTTCTTGAAGAGCTTGATCTCGCCGCGCGCGACCTTGTCTTCGTAAGCCGTGTAAGCCTGCTCGAACTCGGCGCCGAACTTGTCGTGCAGGTCCGGGCAGGTCGAGGGCGAGAAGAGCGTCCAGTCGCCGCCTTCCATCACGCGTTTCATGAACAGGTCGGGAATCCAGTTCGCCGTGTTCATGTCGTGGGTGCGGCGGCGGTCGTCGCCGGTGTTCTTGCGCAGTTCGAGGAATTCTTCGATGTCGAGGTGCCACGATTCGAGGTACGCGCAGACCGCGCCCTTGCGCTTGCCGCCCTGGTTCACGGCCACGGCCGTGTCGTTCACCACCTTCAGGAACGGCACAACACCCTGCGACTTGCCGTTGGTGCCCTTGATGTGCGAGCCGAGCGCGCGCACGCGCGTCCAGTCGTTGCCGAGGCCGCCCGCAAACTTCGAGAGCAGCGCGTTGTCCTTGAGCGCTTCGTAGATGCCGTCGAGGTCGTCGGCAACCGTCGTCAGGTAGCACGACGAGAGCTGCGAGCGGTGCGTGCCCGAGTTGAACAGCGTGGGCGTGGACGACATGAAGTCGAACGTCGAGAGCACGTTGTAGAACTCGATCGCGCGCGCTTCACGGTCGATCTCGTTGAGCGAGAGGCCCATCGCGACGCGCATGAAGAATGCCTGCGGCATTTCGATACGCGTGCCGTGCACGTGCAGGAAGTAGCGGTCGTAGAGCGTCTGCAGGCCGAGATAGCCGAACTGCAGGTCGCGGTTCGCGTCGAGCGCGTTGCCGAGGCGCTTCAGGTCGAACTGCTGGAGCTTGTCGTCGAGCAGGCCGGCTTCGATGCCGCGCTTGATGAACTGCGGGAAATACTCGGCGTAACGCTGGGCCATTTCGGCCTGCGTCACTTCCTCTTCGAGAATTTCGCGACGGATCGTGTGCAGCAGGAGGCGCGACGTGACCTGGCTGTACGCCGGATCCTTTTCGATCATCGTGCGCGCGGCAAGGATGGCCGAGTCGTAGACCTGCGACATCGGCACGCCGTCGTAGAGGTTCTTCACCGTTTCCGCGACGATCGGATCGGGGATCACGGCATCGCCAAGACCGTCGCACGCCGAAACGATCAGCGCGCGCAGCGCGTTCAGGTCGAGCGGACGGGTCACGCCGTTGTCGGTGACGTTCAGGCCCGGCGCGGCCGGCGCCGCGGCTTCCTGGGCGACGCCGCGCTCCTGGTTGCGCTTCTCGCGGTAGAGCACGTAGGCGCGCGCCACGTTGTGCTCGCCGCCGCGCATCAGCGCGAGCTCGACATGATCCTGGATGTCTTCGATATGGAACGTGCCGCCGTTCGGACGGCTGCGCACGAGCGCACGCACGACGCTCTGCGTGAGCTGCTCGACGAGTTCGCGCACGCGTGCCGACGCCGCGCCCTGCCCGCCGTTGACTGCCAGAAACGCCTTCGTCAGCGCGATCGCGATCTTCGAAGGCTCGAACGACACCACGCTGCCGTTGCGACGGATCACCTTGTAGTCGGCGAACTGCGTCGCGTTCGTCTGGCCGGCTTGCGGCTGGCCGCCCAGTGCGTGCGCGGCAGGCGCGCCTTCATACCGGGTCGAGACGTTATCGGTCGTTTGCATGTGCAAAGCTCCTGGTCCTGGAAGTGTGCGAAGCGTATTCGCGGATTAAAACGGACGCCGCGCCCCCGTGTGCGCGGACGATATAGCGGAGAAAAAAAGCCAGCCTGGCGAGGCTGCCGGATGCGGCAAGGCTGATGGGACAAACGTGACGCCGGTCTTCATCGTGGATGCCGCGATCATTGGCTGTACCTTCTTTCTCGATTACAGCCGGTGCGCCGGTTCTCTTGGCCGGATGCACCGCACAAAGTTCTTTCCTATGCCTGCAATACGCGCGGCGCCGTGCTCGTGAAGCGGGGCGCCGCGGTACGACACAACATATGGTGTAAATCTCTGTTTCAGGTACAAAGTATAGTGGAACTTGCCGGGTGTTCAAACGCCTTTTTTTACTGGTTCCATCTTGACAAGGCGTGAGCCCCGACAGCGCGGGCGTTACCGCCGGAAGGACGTTCGAATGGTCTGCATCGAGCCCGGGAACACGCGCGGCGCGTGCTCAAATGGTGGGCAAAATGCGAGGTTCCCGACGCGTTCGCCGCGTGTCACGACGCCGCGTTTTGCTCGTCTCGCGCTGAAGGACGGTAGGGGAAATACGTAGCGTCGAGCTGCGTCTCGCGCTGCAGCCGCGCCCAGTCGAAATGCGGACCGGGATCGGTCTTGCGGCCCGGCGCAATGTCGGCGTGGCCCGCGAGCGCCTCGACTGGATAGTGCGCAGCAAGCGCCTTCACGAGCGCCGCGAGCGTCGTATATTGCGCGGATTCGAACGCGGTGGTGTCGCTGCCTTCGAGCTCGATGCCAATCGAAAAATCGTTGCACCGCTCGCGGCCGAAGAAGTTGGAGACGCCCGCATGCCACGCGCGCGCGTCGCAGGAGACGAACTGCTCCAGCGTGCCGTCGCGATGGATCACGAAGTGCGCCGAGACGCGCACGCCGCGCAGATGTTGATCGAAGTACGGATGCGCGTCGCAATCGAGACGGTTGAGGAAGAGATCGGCGATCTCGGGCCCGCCGAAGGTGTCCGGCGGCAGGCTGATGTTGTGCACCACGACAAGGATCGGCGCGGCGCCCGCGGGCCGCGCCTCGAAGTTCGGCGACGGCAGACGGCGCGCGCCGCTCACCCACCCCTGCGCATCCACCTCGAACGACGGCGACGCCGCGCTCATCGCGCCGCGCGGTCCTGGCCCGCGTAACGCGCGGCGTAGGCGCGCGCGTGCTCGTGGCTGCAGAACGACTGCGAGCCCATCGTCACCGAGTCGCTCTGCGGCGCATGCACGCCGCACTCGGCGCAGCGGACCATCAGCTCAGGCAACGTGCCGCCGCGGCCGCTCTCGTTCGCGGTGCCCGCGCCGTTCGGCGCACGCCACGTGCCCTGCCCGTCCCGCTGACCGGGACGCGACTGCGGCTGCGCACGGCGCAGCGCCTTGACGAGCCACTGACCGACGACGAAGAGCAGGATAAGGAAAAAAATCTGTCTCATAGGTTCAAGGCGGAGGTTCAAGGCGGAGGTTCAACGCGAAGATTCAACGCGGAAATCGACACGCGCTCAGACAACCGGGCGGTGCAGCAGCACCTCGAAGACGAACCGGCTGCCCACATAGGCCAGCAGCAACGCAACGAACGAAGCGATCACCCAGCGAAGCGCGGCGCGGCCGCGCCAGCCCGAAACCCTTCGCGCGGTGAGCAGCGCGCCGAACATGAGCCACGAGAGGATCGCGAAGACGGTCTTGTGATCGAGGGAGAGCGGCCGGTCGATCAACTGCTCGCTGAATACGATGCCGGAGGCGAGCGTGAGCGTGAGCAGCACGAAGCCCGCGCCGATCAGGCGGAACAGCAGCTTCTCCATGGTGAGGAGCGGCGGCAGCGTCTCGATCCAGTTCGAGAGCCAGCCGCCGCCGCGCGTGCCCGCATTGCGCTGGAAGCCGCCGCCGCGCAGCGCGTGCAGGCGGCGCTCGACGGCCAGCATCAGCACCGCGTGCAGCGCGGCGATCGCGAAGAGCCCGTAGGCGACGTTGGCGATGACGAAGTGCAGCTTGAACATCGGCGCTGCGGCATACGGCAGCACGCGCACGCCGCCGAACGCGAGCGGCAGGAGCGACGCCACGGCCGCAAGCGGCAGCAGCAACAGACGCAGCCCGTCGAGCTGGAAGAAAAAGCTCTCGATCCAGTAGATGCCCGCGCCGAGCCAGAACATTGCCGACAGCGCAAACGCGAAGCCGAAGATCATCTCGTGGGCGGGAAAGATCGTCATGTGCAGCAGCACGCCGTGCGCGGCGAGCGCGATGAAGAGCAGCGTGCGCGAGAGCAGCCCGAAGCTGCGCGTGCGCGCCGGACCGCCGGCCGAGGCACCCGTAGCGGCCACCGGCACCGCGGGCAGGCTGCCGAGCAGCGGCTCCATGCCTGCGTGACGCAGCGCGCGCCAGTCGGCGGCGCACAGTCCGCCGTACAGGAGCACGGTGAGGGCATACAGTACAATATCCATGTTCGAAGTTTACTATAGGCCCCCTGGCGCGCGCCGGATTGCCCCCGCGCACGTATCGCCCGGCCGCACTGCTCACCGCTCCCCATGCTCGACAATCTCACTCAACGGATGGCGCGCGTCGTCAAGACGCTGCGCGGCGAAGCCCGGCTGACCGAGGCCAACACGCAGGAAATGCTGCGCGAAGTACGCCTTGCCCTGCTCGAGGCGGACGTCGCGCTGCCCGTCGTGCGCGAGTTCATCGCCAAGGTCAAGGAAAAGGCGCTCGGCGAGGAAGTGATCGCCAGCCTCTCGCCGGGCCAGGCGCTCGTCGGCGTGGTGCAGCGCGAACTGACGGCCGTGATCGGCGGCGACTACGAAGGCAAGGCCGCCGAGCTCGATCTCGCCGTCACCCCGCCCGCCGTGATCCTGATGGCCGGTCTGCAGGGCGCGGGCAAGACCACCACGGTCGGCAAGCTCGCCAAATTACTGCGCGAGAAATACAAGAAGAAGGTGCTGACCGTTTCCTGCGACGTCTACCGTCCGGCCGCTATCGCGCAGCTGAAGACGGTGACCGAGCAGGTCGGCGCCGACTTCTTCCCGTCGCAGCCCGACCAGAAGCCCGTCGATATCGCCAATGCGGCGGTGGACTGGGCGAAGCGCCACTATCACGACGTGCTGCTCGTCGACACGGCCGGCCGTCTCGGTATCGACGAGGCGATGATGCAGGAAATCGCCGCCTTGCACGCGACGCTCAAGCCGGCCGAAACGCTCTTCGTCGTCGACGCGATGCTGGGCCAGGACGCCGTCAACACCGCCAAGGCGTTCAACGACGCTCTGCCGCTCACCGGCGTCGTGCTGACCAAGCTCGACGGCGACTCGCGCGGCGGCGCGGCGCTCTCCGTGCGCCACATCACGGGCAAGCCGATCAAGTTCGTCGGCGTGGCCGAAAAGCTCGACGGCCTCGAAGTCTTTTACCCGGACCGCATGGCGAACCGGATCCTCGGCATGGGCGACATTCTCGCGCTCGTCGAGGAAGCGCAGCGCGGCGTGGACGTGCAGGCCGCCCAGAAGCTCGCCGACAAGGTCAAGAAAGGCGGCGACTTCGACCTCAACGACTTCCGCGCGCAGCTCTCGCAGATGAAGAAAATGGGCGGCCTCTCGTCGCTCATGGACAAGCTGCCCGCGCAGTTCCAGCAGGCCGCCTCGGGCGCCGACATGGGCGTCGCCGAAAAGCAGATGCGCCGCATGGAGGGCATCATCAATTCGATGACCCCCGCCGAGCGCGCCAAGCCCGAACTCATCAAGGCCACGCGCAAGCGCCGCATCGCGGCCGGCGCGGGCGTGCAGGTGCAGGAAGTGAACCGCATGCTCAACCAGTACGAGCAGATGCGCACGATGATGAAGAAGCTCAAGGGCGGCAACCTGCAGAAGATGATGCGCGGCATGAAGGGCATGATGCCCGGCATGCGCTGATTTGCCGGGCCCGGTCGCGGCACAGATGCCGGGCTGCGACCGGGCCCCGGGTGCCTCCTGTAACGCGGCGCGCAAGCTGGAATGCGCGGGTTTATGCTGTAGCGCGCGCCGACGTTATTTTCCACACTTCACAGCTACAGCTACGGTCCCGCCAGAGTCATGAATCGCGAAGAAGCCCTCCACATTTTCCGCCACTCCGAAGAAATCGTTTCGGAGGGCGAGGTCAATGCGTCGATCGGCCGGATGGCCGAAGCCATCCGTAGCGAAATCAGCGAGGACTTCCCGCTCGTGCTGTCGGTGATGGGCGGCGCCGCCGTGTTCACCGGCATGCTGCTGCCGCACCTCGACTTCCCGCTCGAGTTCGACTACATCCACCTCACCCGCTATCGCAACGCCATCAAGGGCAGCGCCGAGATGCAATGGCGCGTCGCGCCGCGCGAATCGGTGAAGGACCGGGTCGTGATCGTGCTCGACGACATCCTCGACGAGGGCGAGACCATGGCCGCGATCCGCGACCGCATCATCGCGATGGGCGCGAAGCGCTTCCTCTCGGCCGTGCTGTGCGAAAAGATCATTCCGAAGGCGAAGCCGCTGCACCCCGACTTCTGCGGGTTCTCGGTGCCGGATCGCTATGTGTTCGGCTGCGGCATGGATGCGAAGGGCTACTGGCGCAATCTGCCCACTATCCGCGCGCTGACCGAAGGCGCCTGAATCGCGCCGCCCCGCGCTCGCGCGGGAACTGAAGCACCATGAAGAAAGCGGCCCGCGGGCCGCTTTTCTGTTTGTACGTGCCGTGGAGGCAACGAACTCAGAGGTGATGCACGAAGTTGCTGATGCCCGCGAGGATCATCTCCACGGAGATCGCCACGAGCACGAGACCCATCAGCCGCTCGAACGCCGTCACCACGCGCTCGCCAAGCCATTGCTGGATGCGCTCGGCCAGCACCAGCACGGCCGCACAGACCACCATCGTCACGGTGAGCGCGCCGATCCATTCGACCAGTTTGCCCGGCGCCTGCGAGGTGAGCAGCATGACCGTGGCAAGCGCGGAAGGCCCCGCCAGCGCCGGAATGGCGAGCGGCACGATGAGCGGCTCGCCGTCCTTGTCGCCGCCGCCGAACGGTCCGCCCGGATGCGGGAAGATCATGCGCAGCGCGATCAGGAACAGCACGATGCCGCCGCCGATGCGCAGCGACGTGTCCGTGAGCCCCATCATCCGCAGGAAACCGTTGCCGGCCACCATGAAGATGAGCAGGATTCCGAACGCGATCGCCACTTCCCGCAGGATCACGATCGCCCGGCGCGACCGCTCCACGTGGCGCAGACACCCGATGAAGAGCGGAATGTTGCCGAGCGGATCGGTGATGAGGAGGAGCAGGACGGTCGCGGAAAGGAAGCTGTATTCCATCGCTTCCTGGCCGCCTAGCGCGCGAGCGCCGCGCGGACCTTCTGCACCACCGCCTGCGCGGCCTCTTCGGCCGGCAACAACGTCGGCTCGGCGTCGCGGCGGCCCTGGTACTCGATCTTGCCTTCCTTGAGGCCTCGCTCGCCGATCACGAGACGATGCGGCACGCCGATCAGCTCCCAGTCGGCGAACATCACGCCCGGACGCTCGCCGCGGTCGTCGAGGATCACGTCCACGCCGGCCTTCACGAGCTCGTCGTAGATGCGTTCGGCGTGCTCGCGCACGAGCTCGCTGCGGTCCATGCCCATCGGGCAGAGCACCACCTCGAACGGCGCGATCGATTCCGGCCAGATGATGCCCTTCTCATCGAAGTTCTGTTCGATCGCGGCGCCCAGGATACGCGTGATGCCAATGCCGTAGCAGCCCATCTGCATCGGCGCGGGCTTGCCGTTCTCGGCGAGGAAGGTCGCGCCCATTGCATCGGAGTACTTGGTGCCGAGCTGGAACACGTGGCCCACTTCGATGCCGCGGCAGATGTCGAGCACGCCCTTGCCGTCCGGCGAGGGATTGCCCTTTTTCACGTTGCGGATGTCGGCGACGACCGGCTCCGGCAGGTCGCGGCCCCAGTTCACGCCCGTCGTGTGGAAGTCCACCTCGTTCGAACCCACTACGAAGTCGCTCATGTTCGCGACCGTACGGTCCGCGATCACCTTGACGGGCTTCTTCGTGTTGAGCGGCCCGAGGTAGCCCGGCGGCGTGCCGAACCATTCGACAATCTCGGCTTCGGTCGCGAAGCGGAAATTGGCGAGGCCTTCGAGCTTCGCCACCTTGATCTCGTTCAGGTCGTGGTCGCCGCGCAGCATCAGCAGCCAGATCGTGGGCTCGGCGCCTTCGTTGTCGGTCGCCAGAATGATCGACTTGATGGTGCGCTCGAGCGGAATGCCGAGCAGAGCCGCCACGGCCTCGCACTTCGCCGCGCCCGGCGTCGCGGTCTTCGTGAGGGCTTCGGTAGCCGGGCCGCGCGTGGCGATGAGCGGCAGCGCATCGGCTGCTTCGACGTTGGCCGCGAAGTCCGAAGTCGGGCAGTAGGCGATATCGTCCTCGCCCGTCTCGGCGATCACGTGAAATTCGTGCGAGCCGCTGCCGCCGATCGAGCCGTTGTCGGCCGCGACCGCGCGGAACTGCAGGCCGAGACGCGTGAAGATGCGCACATAGGCGTCGTACATCTTTTGGTACGAGCCCTTGAGGCCTTCGATGTCCTTATCGAACGAGTACGCGTCCTTCATGATGAACTCGCGGCCGCGCATCACGCCGAAACGGGGACGGATTTCGTCGCGGAACTTCGTCTGCACCTGGTAGAAGTTCACCGGCAGCTGACGGTAGCTCTTGATCTGGTTGCGCGCGATGTCGGTCACGACTTCCTCGTGCGTCGGACCCATCACGAAATCGCTCTGCTTGCGGTCCTTGAAGCGCAGCAGTTCCGGCCCGTATTTTTCCCAGCGTCCCGATTCCTGCCACAGCTCGGCCGGCTGCACGGCCGGCATCAGGAGCTCGATCGCGCCCGCACGGTTCATTTCCTCGCGCACGATCTGCTCGACCTTGCGGATCGAGCGCAGGCCGATCGGCAGATAGTTGTAGATGCCGCCCGCGACGCGGCGGATCATGCCCGCGCGGACCATCAACTTGTGGCTGACGATTTCGGCGTCAGCCGGCGCTTCCTTCAGGGTGCCGATAAAGAAACGGGAGGCTTTCATTCAGATTATCCAAAGGCGGCGGCCCGGTGAGAGGCCGCCCGAAAGAGTCCAACGATGGAGTTCACAGACCCGACATTATGACAACGCCCCATGCACCGCACCGATGACGCCAGCCGGCCTTGCGACGAACGCTGCTTGCGCGCTCGCGGCAAATCGCGCCAATCTTCCGGCCGCCGGGTGCGTGAGGACCGTTATCTGTTTATAATCAAAGCAATTTTAAAGGATTCGAAGGTGGTTGTATGCTGGATCGTGAAGGCTTTCGCCCGAACGTCGGCATCATCCTCTTGAACGCGCACAACGAGGTGTTTTGGGGCAAGCGGGTTCGCGAACATTCCTGGCAGTTTCCGCAAGGGGGCATCAAGTATGGTGAGACCCCTTTGCAGGCAATGTATCGGGAGTTGCAAGAAGAAACCGGGCTGCTTCCTGAGCACGTCAAGATTGTCGGTCGCACGCGCGACTGGTTGCGTTATGAGGTGCCGGACAAGTTCATCAAGCGCGAAGTGCGCGGCCATTATCGCGGTCAGAAACAGATCTGGTTTCTGCTGCGCATGGTCGGGCGCGACTGCGATATCTGCCTGCGGGCAACGGAGCATCCCGAGTTCGATGCGTGGCGCTGGAACGAGTACTGGGTGCCGCTTGAAGCGGTCATCGAGTTCAAGCGCGACGTCTATCAGCTCGCGTTGACCGAGTTGTCGCGCTTCCTGCGGCGCGCCGCCGCGCCGCGCCAGGAACGCCACGAGCGCGGCATGCATGCTCACGAGGTCCGCTACCCGCGCATCGTCACGTCGGCGCATGCCGATGCCGTGCAGGCAGCCCCGGCGCTGGAAAGCGGCTGTGGGGGCGACGGCGGGAGTATGATCGTGCCTGCGCCGGGCGAGCACGAGTAAGCCCGTCACGACGGCGTGCCGGGGGGGAACCCGCGGCGAGAACCGGCGACGCGAACCCACGGTTTGCGCCGCCGTTCGTATTTGCGGCGCTGCGCTTCAAGGCCGGGCCGTTGCTTCGAAGGAAAATCAATTTGAAACGATTGGCTCTTGCCGTGGTGTGCGCCGCGGCCGCAAGTAGTGTCCTGCTGACCGCCTGCAGCAGTTCCGGCCCCACCAACAAGGACGACAGCGCGTTTGTCTACCTGTTCGACCGCCAGGGCAGCTGGAAAGAAAACGCGCTCGAAGGGCTGCCGCCGATGCCGCAAGCCGGCACAAAGCTGCTGCCGTTTGACGTCTCGAACGATACGTCGCTCAAGTTCGCGATCGATCCGGCTTCGCTGACGGTCGGCTCCGACGGCGTCGTGCGCTACACGGTCGTCATCACGAGCCCGAGCGGCGCGCGCAACGTGAACTACGAGGGCATACGTTGCGACACGTACGAGTGGCGCCTGTACGCGAGCCTCGATGCCGACCACAACGCGTGGGACCAGACCGTTGCGAACGACTGGTCGCGTATCGAGAACGGCTCGCTGAACGCGTATCGTGCCTCGCTCTATCAGGACTATTTCTGCGCGAACAAGATGCCGGTGGCAAAGGCTCAGGTCATCGTCGACAACCTGCGCTACGGCCGCACGCAGGCGTCGCTGATCCACTGACACCCGGCCTGGAACACCATAAAAAAAGCTGCCCCGGCTCGATGCCGGGGCAGCTTTTTTGTCGCCCGTATTTCCGCCAGGGATGCGGGTGCAGATCAGACCAGCACGAGATTGTCGCGATGAATCAGCTCCGGTTCCAGCATGTAGCCGAGCACGCCCTCAATCTCGCCGCTCGGATGACGCTGGATCAGCTTCGTTTCCGCGCTGCTGTAGTTCGTGAGCCCGCGCGCCACCTCCACGCCCGTGCTGTTCAGGCACGCAATGACCTCGCCGCGCGCGAACGCACCCTGCACGCCGACTACACCGATCGGCAGCAGGCTCTTGCCGTCCGCGGTGAGTTTTTGCACGGCGCCGTCGTCGATCACCACATGGCCGCGCACCTGCAGATGGTCGGCCATCCATTGCTTGCGGGCCGCCATGCGGGCCGTGCGGGCGATGAGCTGCGTGCCGATCGCCTCGCCCGAGGCGAGTCGCACGAGCACGTCGGCCTCCCGGCCGCTCGCGATCACCGTGTTCGCGCCGCTATGCGCCGCGCGCTTGGCCGCGAGGATCTTGGTGAGCATGCCGCCGCGACCGAGGCTCGACCCCGCGCCGCCCGCCATCGCCTCGAGTTCGGACTTGCCGGCGTCGGCCTCGCGGACCAGCGTGGCGGCCGGATCCTTGCGCGGATCCGCCGTGTAAAGCCCGCTCTGGTCGGTGAGAATCACGAGCGCATCGCCTTCGATGAGGTTCGCGACGAGCGCGCCGAGCGTGTCGTTGTCGCCGAACTTGATTTCGTCGGTAACGACCGTGTCGTTCTCGTTGATGATGGGCACGACTCCGAGACGCAGCAGCGTGAGCAGCGTCGAGCGCGCGTTCAGGTAACGTTCGCGATCGGCGAGGTCGGCATGGGTGAGCAGGATCTGCGCGGTACGAATGCCGTGCCCGGCGAAGCTGCTTTCGTACACCTGCGCAAGTCCCATCTGGCCGACCGCCGCGGCCGCCTGCAATTCGTCGATCTCGCGCGGGCGCTTGCTCCAGCCAAGCCGTTGCATGCCCTCGGCGATAGCGCCCGAGCTGACGAGCACGACCTCGAAGCCCCGCTCGCGCAGCGCCGCGATCTGCGAGGCCCAACGGCCGATCGCCGCATGATCGAGCCCGCGGCCATCATTGGTGACAAGGCTCGAACCGACTTTCACTACCAGACGCCGGGAATCGGCGATGACGGAACGCATGCTGCGCGGTCTCCCAAATGGCTGATGACGCGTAAAGCTGCCGGCGCGCCATGCGCGCCGGAGAGGGCGAAGATGGGTTATTCCTGCGATGCCTGCGGCTGCACGCCCCCGTCGTCCGGCGCGTCGCGGAAACGCACGTCGGACGCGAGATCTTCCGCCTCGGCCGCGCGGCGCGCGTCCGAGTGGGCCGCGACGTAGTCGTACACCGCGTAGCACAGGTTTTCGCAGCCCTGGCCCGTGAGCGCCGAAATCTCGAAGACCGGACCGTCCCACTCGAAGCGCTTCACGAAGTCGGCGACTCGCGCGGCGCGCTGGTCTTCGGGCACCATGTCGAGCTTGTTCAGAACGAGCCAGCGCGGCTTTTGATAGAGCGTCTCGTCGTACTTGCGCAGTTCCTCGACGATGGCCTTCGCCTCGGTCACCGGATCGACCGACTCGTCGAACGGTGCGAGATCGACCAGATGCAGCAGCAGATTCGTGCGCTGCAGGTGGCGCAGGAACTGATGGCCGAGCCCCGCGCCTTCCGCCGCGCCTTCGATCAGGCCCGGAATGTCGGCAATCACGAAGCTCTTGCTCGGCCCCACGCGCACCACGCCCAGGTTCGGCGCGAGCGTCGTGAACGGGTAGTCGGCGATCTTGGGCCTGGCGTTCGAAACCGCCGAGATGAACGTGGACTTGCCCGCGTTCGGCATGCCGAGCAGGCCGACGTCGGCCAGCACCTTCAGCTCGAGCTTGAGCATGCGGCGCTCGCCGGGCTTGCCGTCGGTTTTCTGGCGCGGCGCGCGGTTCGTGGACGACTTGAAATGCAGGTTGCCGAGGCCGCCCGCCCCACCCGTTGCGACGACCACGCGCTGGTCGTGCTCGGTGAGGTCGGCGATCAGCTCGCCCGTTTCGAGATCCGAGATGGCCGTGCCCACCGGCATGCGCAGCGTGATGTCGTCGCCGCCCTTGCCGTAGCAGTCCGAGCCGCGGCCGTTTTCGCCGTTGCGCGCCTGGTGCTTCTTCGTATAGCGGTAGTCGATCAGCGTATTGATATTGCGGTCCGCGATCACGTAGACGCTGCCGCCACGCCCGCCGTCGCCGCCGTCCGGCCCGCCGAACGGGACGAACTTCTCGCGCCGCATCGACGCGCTGCCATCGCCCCCATCGCCGGCGATGACTTCGATCTTCGCTTCGTCAATGAACTTCATGCGTTACTCCGTCCCGTGGATGTCGTTATTTTGCCGCGCGCCGGCCTCCGGGCCAACCTGGCCGAACGGACACGCCCCATAAGCAAAAGGCCCCGCAAACTTCGCGGGGCCTTCCTTGCGTCGATTGCGAACGGGCCAGTACTTAGGCCGCTGCCGGGACGACGTTGACCGTGTGCTTGTTCGCCGCGCCCTTGGTGGTGAACGAGACGTGGCCATCGACCAGCGCGTAGAGCGTGTGGTCCTTGCCGATGCCGACGTTCAGGCCCGGGTGCATGCGCGTGCCGCGCTGGCGAACGATGATGCCGCCGGCGAGGATCGCCTGGCCACCGAACACCTTGACGCCCAGTCGTTTCGACTCGGAATCGCGGCCGTTACGCGAGGAACCGCCTGCCTTTTTGTGTGCCATTTGTTTGCTCCTTTACCTGCGTGCGCTTACGCGTTGATCGCGTCGATGCGCAGTTCGGTGTAGTTCTGGCGGTGGCCGCCATGCTTCTGGTAGTGCTTCCGGCGACGCATCTTGAAGATGGTCACTTTGGCGTGACGACCGTGCGAGACAACGGTGGCCTTGACGGAAGCCCCACTGACCAGCGGCGTACCGAACTGAATCGATTCGCCTTCGCCCACTGCGAGAACCTGGTCGAGCGTGATTTCTGCGTCAATGTCAGCCGGTATCTGTTCTACTTTGAGTTTTTCGCCAACGGCAACCTTGTACTGCTTGCCGCCGGTTTTTATGACCGCGTACATTGAGAACCTCACTCTGAGAATACTTTCCAGACACACTGCGCGCTGGAAACCTTAGATTATACATAGAGTTAGCGGCGCGGTCAAAACTCCTTGACATCCATCTCGGCCTGCCGCCACGCGCACGGCGGCACATCCCGTGCGGAGCGTCGAAAGCGCCGCCTGGCGGGCGTTTCCCGAGTCCCGCCCCTGGACCGAAGGCCAATCTGGAGACGTCTCAGGGTCCGGCGTTTGCGCGATTCGCCTTATAATCCGCGGCACTACCCCTATTCGCCATCATGTCGTCCACCGCCACCCACACCCCCAGCGCCGCTGCCCTGCTCGCCCCGATTGCCGCTGACATGGAGCAGGTCAACCGCGTCATCCGGCAAAGCCTGGCGTCCGAGGTGATGCTGATCAACCAGATCTCCGAGTACATCATCGGTGCGGGGGGCAAGCGCCTGCGCCCGGCGCTGCTGCTGCTCGTCGCGGGGGCGCTGGGCGACCGCGGCACGCATCGTCACGAACTCGCCGCCGTCGTGGAATTCATCCATACGGCGACGCTGCTGCATGACGACGTGGTGGACGAATCCGACCTGCGGCGCGGCCGGCAGACGGCCAATGCGCTCTTCGGCAACGCCGCGAGCGTGCTCGTGGGCGACTACCTGTACTCGCGCTCGTTCGAAATGATGGTGGGCGTGGGCAAGATGCGCGTGATGGAGATTCTTTCCCAGGCGACCACGATCATCTCCGAAGGCGAGGTGCTCCAGCTCCTGAACATGCATGACGCCGACGTGGACGTGTCGCGCTACATGCAGGTGATCCGCTACAAGACGGCCAAGCTGTTCGAGGCGGCGGCACAGCTTGGCGCAGTGCTTTCGGGGTCGGATGCGCGAACGGAAGAAGCGGCCGCCGAGTTCGGCCGGCGCATCGGCACGGCATTCCAGCTCATGGACGACTGGCTCGATTACGCAGGCACGGCCGAGGCGATGGGCAAGAACGCCGGCGACGACCTGCGCGAAGGCAAGCCCACGCTGCCGCTCATCTGGCTGATCGAGCACGGCACGGCGGCGGAAGCGGCGCTCGCGCGCGAGGCGATCGAACAGGGCGGCACGACGCGCTTCGACGAAATCTTCGCGGCGATCACGCGCTCGGGCGCGCTCGATCACACGCTGGAATGCGCAAGGACCGAGGCGCAGGCCGCCGCCGACGCAATTTCGGCCTTCCCCTCTTCCATTTACAAAGAGAGCCTGCTAGAATTATGTTCTTACTCGACGACGCGCCAGTCTTGATTAAGACGCGGCATGTTGAAGAGTCCAGCAGCAAATTCGGGGTGTAGCTTAGCCTGGTAGAGCGCTACGTTCGGGACTGTTTACACGGTCCACAAATCCTCTCACCCCGAATTAAAAACCCCTTTAAAATCAATGAGTTGCTGAGCTTTGATCTCAGGTCAGTATTGCACTAGACTGGTGCATACGATCTTTTGATTTTGCTCTGCGGCTTTTCTGTGCTTTCGATTCTCTGTTTGCGCTGTATGGGTTGCGGCTCTCTATGCCAATACCAATAGAACAGCCAACGATTTCCCTTCTTCCATCCAAAGCAACCCGTACCGTGCCGATTCCAGGCACGCTCGAATCCGTACCGGGCTATCCAGACAAGCTCAAGATTTACCGCATGGCAGCCAGCCCATTCTGGCAAGTGCGATTCTTCGACGGCCGCAAGACCATCAAGCGTAGCACCGGCGCAACAGACAAGCGCATTGCGCACCGGTTCGCCAAAGACCTCTACGAACAGATCCTCTACAGCAAATTCGGCGATGTCGATAACACCGGCCGCAGCCGCTTCGGCGTCTGCGCAGCCGGCATGCTGGAAGCGCAAGCGGGCCGCGTGCTTCGCAAAGAGATTTCCGCGCAGTCGCATCAGAACGACATCTACATGCTCAATAACCGCGTGCTTCCGTTCATGCGTGAGCTGGATGTCAGCGAAGTCACCTACGAAGTGCTTGAGCGGTTCGTTACCGCGCTATCCGATCTATCTGCGTCCGCAATACAGCGGCATCTCGGCATCGTTCGCAAAACGCTCGATTACGCAGCAAATCATCGATTGCTGACCGGCATTCCCAATTTCCCAAAAATCAAGAAGCGCGAAGAACCGCGCGGCTGGTTCACCGTCCGCGAATATCGCTGGCTGTGGTCGAAAGCTCGCTCCCTGCTTGGAACCAGACAGGTCATTGAACCGAAATCGGGCAAGGATGTGGACGTTCGGCGCGTCCAGTTCACGGATGATCTGCTCTACATGATCGCGTTTATGGTCAACGGCTTCATCCGCCCTACCGACCTGAAAACCATGCAGCACCGGCATGTCGAAATCATCCGAAACAGCCATACTTATCTGCGACTGACGCTGCCGGAAAGCAAAAAACACAACAAGCCGATCGTCACGTTACGGAGAGCCGTCGATGCTTATGAACGGCTGACGGCCATTCATCGTGCGGAAGGGCTGGCCGGACCGGCCGACTACGTTTTCCTGCCTCAGTTCAAGAATCGGGCGACCGCGCTGCGTCGACTCGAACAGCAGTTCAATTTCCTGCTCGATGCGCTCGACCTGAAAACCGGCCTGCGTGGCGAAAAGCGCACGATCTACAGCTTGCGGCATACGTCCATCATGTACCGACTGCTGTATGGCGACGGAATCGACATGCTGACGCTTGCCCGCAATGCCCGCACGTCTGTCGAAATGATTGAGCGTTTCTACGCCAGCGAGCTAGTCGGCGAAATGAACATCGGCGCGATCCAGTCGCAGCGTCGGCGCAAGACTCGATCCGAACTGCGCTGACCGCATAAAATTGTCGTGGCAACAGACGTTCCCCCTGCGGTTGGCCAAACGAGCCGCCATGCGTTTTGCTGGCCCGCTCGATACTTGTGCTGCCTCACGCTCAAGCAGCAAGCCAAAACGCCGTTAAATTAACGTGGCGGCACAACACTAGTCTTTCTGCGACGTTTTTCCGTACCCATGACTGACATCGTACTCACTCGCAAATTCGGCGAGCCTTTCCCGATCTTTGATTCGATCAGTGCGGCGTCTGACGCGATCACCAAGGCCGCATTTCGGCTCTATGTTGTGATAAACCCAGACCACTCAGCAGACGACTTCTTAAGGGAAGTCCTCATGCCCATAGCGCAGTCATCGGCCGAAAGCCCGACGCAAATCGAAGTTCGGGTGTTCAAGAATCACTCCGAGCAATCGTTCGTCATTTACATGCGAGCAATCTGCCACGCGTGCGCCTACGTACAGGAAGCACGAAACGCGCACAATGAAGGCCGGGAAAGCGAAGGGTGGTCTCATATCGCCAATGCACACTACCTGCTGGGTTATGCGGAAGGCATATTTGCCCTGGAACCGGCGCTAGTCCGCACTATCTCCGCCCGAGCAAGGAAAAATTCATCCGAAGGCGATGAAAAGCGATATGGGCCGCTCCGGAAACTGGCTCGGGAACTTGCCGCCGCTGGCAACTACAAGAGCAAACGCAACGCCGCGCTGTCGATCAAGGATCGGGTCATTGCCGAATCACGCAAGACGGGCGTCAACATGTCCGAAGCGCAGGCAGAAAAAACCATCACGGCATGGCTTGAGGGGATGACGTTTGCTCGCAAACAGGGAACTTCTGCGGGCTGACGCAGTATGTCAGCGGGCGAGCAATCTATTTTTAAATCCCGCTCCGAAATAAAGTTCGTTTCGTCGATTAGCTAATCGACGATTCCGAAACCTTATAAGGAGTATGTCATGGAAAATATCAACGCAACCGAAACCAACACGCAGGAACTCGATACGAGCGCCGCAAAAGAATTTCCGATTGAGAAGTCCAAGCTCAAAAAGGCTCTCGAGAAAAATAAGCAATCGGTTGGCTTCGAATTCAGCTCGAACAAGCTGGAGTCACACGATGAAAATGTGGTAATCCCTCTTCTCAAAGCAGAGCTGGACGATCTCAAGAAGCGCGGCGAGTCGATTAGAAAAAAGATCGACGGATTTCACGGAAAAATTCAGCAATCTGCAATTGACGAGCTTGCGAAATGTCTTGGGATTCGTCAGAAATTTTTCAAAATCGACAGCATCTTGCTTCAAGACAAAATCTACGCCACCCTGTATGAGAAAGCAATGAACGAGCCGTTCAAAAAAAAGCGAAAGAATACGACAGAATACCATTTGATTTCGCGAATTTACCGCGGAGAAGAGCGGCGACAAGCGTCCTCCGATGCACTCATCCTCCAGCGCGCCAACGACGCAGGCCAGACGGAACAGACATTTGCGGCATGGGTGCTTGCAGAGAAAGGACTTGATGAAATTCGTCGTGCCATCTCCGCAGAGCGCAAGGTTGCAAATTCCAGCAATGGTAAGTTAAAAAAGAAAATCAGCAAGAATGTTGGAACCGATCGATTTATCAAGCTATTCAATGATCTAAACCACTCTGGACATGTTCGAGATATGACAGTTCTCGAAAAGGATGAGATGCACACCTTGTTTGGAAGTTGGCTTATTTGGGAGCCTGAAAATTCCGTACCTATCGTTGTGTACCCTCGGAAAGACGGGAAATTCCAGATTCGCAAACTTGATCTTAATGCGATGCGAACCAACAATCCTTCTTAAAATTGTCTGTTGACGCGACGTTTTTGTCAAAATGTTTCTTGATGGCCCAGTAGCCCTTCGCTACCCTCTTTTACATCGGCATTGCACTTGATGCCGTTCCGATATTAAGCGTAGCAAGGGGTTAAATGTTCGCGATCACGCGTTTTCATAATTTCATGTCGCTGTATCAAGGGCGGTACGCTACCGCCCTTGCAAAATCGCTCGGTACGTCGGTGTTCGCGGCGAAAGCGCTCGATATCGCACTGTCCACCGGCGAAATCTCCCTTGATAAACTGCATCTGCTGCTCGGTTGCAGTCGGGGACAGGCAATCGGTGCTGCGTTCGACTTGCAGGAACAGGGGCTAGCCCGAGTCATCGAATCGACAAAAAGCCGCAACGGAGAATACTTCCTAGTGGCCGTCGATGCACGGTGCGAAGCTGCCCGACTGTACCGCGCCAAGCTGGAACGACTCGGCCGTGATATCGGCCTGTCCGATGCTCTGGAAAAGACGCTTCCGGCCCTGCAGGCGATCTTCATGGACGCCCTATCCGCGATGGTAGCGAAGCCACCCAAACGGTAGCGTTGTCAATTATTCAATGGTGCTCGGCACGGCTCACACGACCCGCGCCAATATCCGCCGCTGGGCCTGATACTGGACGTTCTGCGCATCGCCTTGCAGTTCCTCAAGCGCTTTCGTCAGCACGTCCTGATACACAGGTAGCAGGGTTGCCAACCGCTCGGTAACTCCGGCTTCCGCGGCCAGATTGAATACCAGTTTGTCATATCCCTCGAATCCGAACAGTCGCTCCCGGCTCGGCTTCAACACCCGTTGTCGATTGTCGTTACCCTCCTCCGCTATCTCGATGTAGCGGAGATGTTGCAGGTCAAATACGGCGCCAATGATTTGGCCCTGACTTCCGCCAAGGATGCAGCTCAACTCGTGAAGGGTCATGCCGGGAAATGTCCGGATCAGGCCCAAGGCTCGCGCGGCCATCGGCGTCATCTGCAATGCTTGGCCGAGCGCCGATGCGCGGCAGCTCTCGTAGACCGACATGAACGTATGGAATCGGAAAAGTGAATCACTCGTAGTCATAGGCTATTGATTTTTCGAAATAAAATCCGCCGAGCGGCTTTCACCTGTGCCCCGACCACTCACGCAATCCCTGTACGATACGAAAACACCCTCAAAAATTCAACCGTTTTGGAATTAAATATTCCTATTAGGGTGTTCATCGTATCTGGAATGAAGTCGACCATATCGTCCTATGAGCACTCGTTCCGCCCCCACAACCGACGACGCACACGACGCGCTGCTAGCTGCCCGCGTCGGGACCGCCATTGCTGAACAACGACGTGCACGCGGACTGACCCAAGCCAAGCTTGCAGAAATGATCGATCTGGAACAGGAAGCGGTCAGTCGCTGGGAACGTGGAACGCGTGTACCGACGTTACATCGCCTTCAACAACTAAGCGATGCGCTGGACTGCTCGGTAGACCAGCTATTGCAGCGTGGTTCGAAGCGGCCGGACGACCAGATGGCCATGATCGCCGACGCGCTAGAGGGACTGGGCGCCGACGAACGTTTGCTCGTCGTGAATTTCGTCCAGCAGTTCGCCGACATGCTCAAGGTGAAGCACCGCACCAAGAATAATCGACGTAAGTAGGAGTCGGACCGGATGCGAAAACAATCAGGGGCCGGCGCCCAACCTCGCACCGTAGCAAGGAACCGAGTTCCGGCCATGAAGCGTCGTTCGTATGCGTTATCGCACGACCTTTCAAGCGTCTGCTCTGCACTTGCACCGGCCCCTTGTTCGGAGGCTGACCGGTGCACATCTGGCGAAGTGTTTGCCGTGGGCTGCCCTGAAACCGATCTCTACGTTTAACGCGGGCGCTCACTGGGGCGTGCGCTATTTCGCGGCCGGCAGGTTTCTGCCAAAACGCAGCCGCGAGTGAAATCGCGGTGGGCGTACCACGTCAGCCGCCTCGCCGCTAGGTGCCAAGGGCGAGTCCGCTGACACACTTAACCGAGATACATAATGGCCGTCGCGCGTCGCGAGCGACGGCCATTTGTGTCAGCCTCATGCTTGATGGCCAGTCGTGTACCAGCTCCAATATGTGTCCACCGGTGTGTGTTCCGGTTCTCGAAGGCGGATGAATGCAGGAAATACGACTGGCCATCGTCGTCCTTTGCGAACACATAACTTGGAAACCCATCGGCAGCGGGCACGTTGCTGACGCAAACAAGCGTATAGCCCTCATCCTTGAGCGTTTCGGTCACCCCTTGGAGCGACTCTCCGACGGCTGGCGCGATCTCGGCGATACCGATTTTCGGCGGCAGCGCGATACCCAACGTTCCCGCGACCAGTCGAAGGTCCGATTCGTCAGCACCGGCGCGTTGCAGTTCGGGCAAATAGTCATCAATAAGGCGGTGGATTGAGTCAGCCTGTGGGTCAGAAGGCCTTCCGAGGTCGGGCTTGCGGAGATAGAAAGCGATATCGCCGCACAGTTTTCGTAGCTCGTGCGCAAGTGTGCGGGACATGCCGTATCGCTTTAGCAAGAACGCTGCCGCGTCAATGCCATGGCCAATTAGCTTCCATACACGACCGTGCCCAGCAACACCTCGCCGGAATTCAAGATCAGCCTGTCGGCGATATGCCGACACACGTGCTGCACCGTGTGTCGCCATTAATGGTCCAGACACCTTCCAATCCTGGGTCAGCGAGTAAACGGTTCCCAGCTTTTCCTGGAAGTTTAGTGCGGACAGATAGATGCTCCACAGCCGCAGGACGGCATGCTCCGCATCTTCTGACACATTACCCCATCCTGCGTCGATTAGCTCCTGACATAGGGTCTCCGCCTCATCGTGGTTGTTTGCACGCATTGCCAGTGCAGCAAGCATGAGCTTGGCAGCAGGATCGGCACTATCCTGCTGGATTGCAAACCGCAATGCAGACTCTGCGTCCCTCGGATCATTCAACCTCAAGAGCAACTTGGCCTGCAAGCGATACAGAAATGCGGAACCGCCTTGGTTGTCGATCTGCTGCCGCACGCGCGTCAGAAGCGGTGCGCATGGCAAAGGGCTCTCGGCAGCGCATGCGCCTGCGACCTGTCTCGAAAGCGCAATCGCCGAGGCCGGTGTACCTTCAGGGATGAAAAATGGATCGAGCGGTGAAAGCCCGCGCTCGGCCTGCAATTTGAGCGCGGAGGCGACGGCTGCCTCGCTCTTTCGCTGCCAATCAAGCAGCGAGGCCCGCACTTTGAGATTTCTGGGTTGCACACGCAACAACTCCCGGATTGACGTGCCCAACGCATAAACCTCGCCCGCATCTGTTGTTTCCCGCGTAATCAGGGAAGTCTTACCAAGGCTGGCGATTGCCGCTGAAATAGTGTCGACGTCCAAGTTCAACGCTTCGCAGAGGCGACCTCGGGACGGCTGCTCCAGTACGAATAGCGCTTCAAGTACTTCGTTTGCTGCCGGGGATAGAGTTTCGAGCAAATTCGAAAAGGAAAACTCTGTAACATCGACCTGTGACGATTCCAAGCTCTCGTTGATGTCTCGGCCTGCGACGTAGTAGTCCACCGTTAGGCGTATCGCCAGTGGGTTGCTGTGGCAGGTATCGATGATGCGCTGGAGTGTCACAGCGTCGAGGGGCGCCGTGCCTTTCGCTGCTAGGTAGGCACGCGCAAGCGCCATCGCTCCGCCATCATCGAGGGATGGCAATGGGATGTTTTTCGCCCCGTCGAGCGGCACCCGACTTGTGACGATCACCTTCCAGTTTTGCGGCAACTCATCCATGAGGCCGTCAAAGACGAGCGGCTCATCGCGCAGCAGAGTTTCGAGGTTGTCAACAAATAGCCATATCCGTCTGTCGTCGCAAGCCCTCAGCGCGGCAGGAAAGTCGGGCCAGTCCCAACCGAACATGGCGTTCAAAGAGGCGGTGAGATGGTCACGGACGCCTGCAATCGTCTGCGGCGCGTTGAGCGTCTCGATGCCACGCTCGGTCAGCTTTTCCTGTTTGAGCGAGATAAAGAGTACGCCATCGGTTAGCTGCGGCGCCTCCGGCGAAACGCAAAAATCGGCTAGGACCTGCAGTGCTAAACTCGTCTTCCCGATACCGCCTCTCGCTACAATCGAGACAAGAGGTGACCGAGCATTCCGCAGTTCCTTTTGAAATCTTGCGACATCCCGATTGCGCCCGATCAAGCCCGTGGACGAGTGTTCGAACTCGGTGGGCAAATTCGTGGGAACACACCATCGCGGCTGGTTCAACCATTCATCGGGCGGCTCCTTGAGGTCGCCGGCGATCGCGCTTGCCAGCGCCGCCGAGACATCATACAGGTGCAGCGAGTCAATCGCGGGGTCACTGGCTAAAGCGCAGCAGCGGTACCAGTAGCAATGCGGGAACGGCCTGTTGGGATGGCTGACCGCATTGCGGATGTCGAACACCTCAAGAGCATTGCAAAGCGCCATCAGTCGCTTAGCGTGTGCGGCCTCCGACGAGCCCTCCGCTACTTCGAGCGCAAGCTGCAGAACTTCTGCAAAGTAGCTGTTCTCGATAATTATCGAACACGTCTCCTGCAGATCGCCGACGATCGAGCGACCTATTCTGCTCAGTATTTCCCTCCCTACCGGGCCGGTGGAGATGTTCGTGTTTGATTCGAGAATATAGCGGCCGAGACTACGTTCGAATTCGTATATCACCATCGCGCATTGAATGCGTAACTGACCGTCGCCGTTCAATTTGATCCCCCGCAGTCCCGTTTCTGGTCCGTTTGCACGGACGCGATTTACATGCCACCAGAACGCCATTATAAGGTCAGTACACCGGGTCATCGCCCTGTGAAACAACTGGCCCATTCGCACCGGCATGTAGGCGGCGCAGCCTATCTGCGCAACGAGATCTCGCGACATTTGCGACCGGCTGCAAGTATCTTGTGGTCGAGGTTACGGCGGATCCGTGGGAGTGGGAGAGAGCCGACGATCTGCCAGCGATGGAAACACACGTGATCGACCGCTGTACCTTTGAAGGGGACATAGCGCGTTACCAGAAACGCGTGGCGGAAGAGGGTCGCACTGTGCCGAAGAGTTGCCTGCAGGAATTTGCCTCCCCCTTTTACGGCACGAGTTTCATCGTGCCGTGACTACCGCAACGCAAGCAACCGTCGTTGCCGCTCCAATTGCGGTTCGTACAGCGATGATCGCGGCATCCGACAGCGCCGCATTTGGTGCACCGATAGATATTGGCCGAGTGTTGCCCTGCCTGATTGGGAATGCGACCTGCGCAGCTTGCCATGTGTGATTTCTCCATCAGTTGATTAAACGCCTGCTATTCTGAACAGGTCTCCTTTATCCGACGGCGCAAACCTCGCTAGACCAATGCGCCGATTGAATAGCTGGACTGCTTTCTCGAAATACTGCTGATCGGTCAGCCTGTGCATGTCCTGTCCGAGCGACCAACCGTTGCCGAGTACGTGCGTTAGTTCCGGCCTGCTCTCATGCCTGAACGCGAGCGCAAACCGGCGACGTGCTTCTATCTGAGCAGGATTAGCGCGGCTCATCACACGAGGTCCACAGCTTTGCGCTGCATGTCGTCGTTGACGTCGATGTATCGCTGCGTCGTCGAAATATCTCGATGTCCTGCTAGCGACATCAACACTCGCACGCCGACGCCTTTGCTTGCCAGATTGGTGATGAACGAGCGCCGGCCGGAATGGCTGCTCGCGCCTTGAATGCCTGCTTCCCTGTAGAGCCAGTGGAAGTACTGACAGAGCGTATTGGCCGTGAACCCCGCCCGCTTCTGTGTATAGAACAGCGGTTGCTCAGGTCTCGAATTCTTCAAGCTCGCGACATACGCGGCGAGCTCGCGCCGTAACTTCTGTCCCACGAACACGGTACGGGCGTGTCGCCCTTTGGTCTGCTCTGGAGCAAGTCGAATTTCTGACTTGATCGAACCATCTGCGTCGAGCACATCCCTCACAAGCAACGCGGCGACTTCGCCAACACGCATACCAGCCCAATGCGTCAGCAGCACCATCGCTCGATTACGCAGCACATGCCGCCGCAACGAGACGTAGGTCAGTACCTGCTTTAGTTCCTTTTCGGTGAATGTCTTGGCCTGCTTCATTTTCCCCCTGAACAAAGAAAGTCCATAGCCAGAGGATGTATTCTTTAGTTATACGGATCAACAAAGGAATGACACCACGCAGGTGTCAGAGGAAACAAGCACTTACGCGAAAATTAAAGGTTTTAGCAAAAACCTTTTATTTCGACCTGCTGCCGACATGAGATGTCGGCTAACCGACAAGTGATGTGCGCGCTGCCGTCGAAATTGTCGGTTGCCCAGACAAATTTCCTTGCACGGAGCGCCGTTGCAGTGGAAGCGGAAGTAAGGGGGGAACTAGGAGAGGAACGGATGTGATGTGTATCTGGTTATTTCCTATCGCATGCTCTATCCGTTCCTTGTTCGTCGTATTGTTCACATGCAGTTCTTCATCGAAATCTATAACCGTAGTAAATCATTAAAGAGCTACTTTACAAGGCTCTTTTCGTGCTGAAAGCTGCGGAACGATTTCGTTAGCGACGCAGCCTGGGCAGTTCAGCGGAAAGCTTGCTTACTTCTATTCTTCGTCGGGAATGTGCATGTTCCCGACATCCACGTTGTCGGCGCTGCCCAAACCGACTTCTTTGGTGATGTAGTCGATCCAGCCTTCAGTGCATACAGGTTTGATCTTAATTTCGTTATTTCCGAACGCGGTCTTGTACCATGCTTTATGAATCGCAGCGGCGATTTCCTCTTGGCTCATCTCCTCTCGGAAATTTCCGAAGGCGCAGTGATAGTGCAGATTCTTACCGGTCGCCTTGCCCTCCAAAACGGGAATGACGTACAGGCGTCGAGTCGAATTTCCGAACATGCTGCGATTCAGTCTGTTCATGAAGTGTCGGAAGTTCTTTCGTGCTTCGTCTTCGGTCAGTGTCTGCGTAGTCATGCCCTTGTCGTTCGTGATTTCACGATACTGCTTCATCGTTAGCGTAACGGCATGCGTCATGCACCATTGGTACTCAAGCAGCCAATCGCGCGTCTCCCGCTGAATTTGTTTTTGATTGTTTGTCATAGCTGTATTTAGCTCAGCCAGGACAAAAAAACCTATATAACCGAGAAATTCTGTTGATTTCAACAATGGGCGAATACATCCTCCTCTGTATCGAAACGACATAGGAGAACTACATGAGCGCAATCGCAAATCTGAAAATCGTCGCTGCAAAACGCCCCGGTGCATTGCCGCAGGTCGTACAGCGTCGTAACCGACTGATCGCGCAAATTTGGGAACAGACAGAACTTGCGAAGGCTCAACAGGCCGGAACGTCGTTTACACCGACGAAGTTCCGTTCGGTGAAGGATGCCGAAACCGGCGAACGCCGTAACGTGGAGGTGCAGAAGCGCGTTCGTGCTTGGTGGTGGACTGCGGAAAACGGTCGCATTCACATGCACGTGAAATACGGCTCGAAGACGCTGGAACTCGCGAAGGGCAAACAGGCTATCGAAGTCGGTACGCTAAAGGATCTGATTCCGACGCTCGACACGCTCAAGGCAGCAGTCGTCGCCGGTGAACTCGATGCGCAGATCGAAGGCGCAAGCAATCAGATGCGGTCGGGCTTTGTTGGCAAGACGTGAAATACATCGGAAGTCCGATAATCGGACTTCCGATCACGCGATGATACTGCGCATCCCAAACGGTGCACTCATCGGGCATGCATCCCCATCACCTGTACGTCGCAGAATGGCTAGTTTCGGCTATACGATCAAACGTGCAGGATTATCGACAATCGTTTTCACTCTGCGAAGCAGACGAACGGACGACTCCGCAAACTAAACTTCGTGTGGTAGTTCGCCAAGGGCCACGTTTCCCACGGCACGAAGTCTCAAAGGGATTCGCTAATGCGGAGCCATGCTTCGTGGAATTTGGCCTGCTTGTAGGATACAACGCTAAGCCAATAAGCGCCGCCATTCGCATCCCGCGTTGCCATCTGCTGCACTTCCTGCCTTGTCAACACATAGCAGACCGGCTGGTCTTCATTGGCATTAACTGTGACGACCCACCACGCTGAACATAGTGCTTCGAGCGACTTGCCTAGAGGGACGGCATGGTATTTGCTGAGTGCCTTTGACTGGACACCGAAAAACCTGCTCTCTTCAGCATCCGTCACCATTAGGTCTGAGCCTCGCATGTTACGAACCGTCGGCATGACATGCCATCCGCGTCGAGAAAGCTGCCAAGCAACATAGTTAAGACCGGCATTTCCAGTCGTCGAATTCCGATAGGATCGGCCAGTATCTGCACCTAAACCCATGAAGCCTTGTCCCGTTAAAATCGCTTAATCATGTTGCCCTTGTTGCGTAGCAAGACTGCCCATGCTCGCCATTTATTGCAACATACATCTATTTGTGGAGTTTGGTTTCTCCACATTTCGGGTGCTAATTTACCTCCGAAGACCACCACCTCTATATAGGCTTTGTCTGCCAGACCGGCTTGACTCGTAATCCTCCATCAGGAGTGCAGAGAGCAGATTTCCCTTCCCAACAATCCGCAGGCGCGAATCTTTTGTTTCGTCGGTCTTGGGATCATAGTAGCCCCTTGGCCTTAGGCGGTCATCCACCAGTTCCAGTCGGCCATCCCTCTTCTGACTGATTCGGCCAATAATGTTGCCTCGCGCGTCCTTTAAGACCTGATCACTCGGTGGCTTTATAGATTTTGTGCGTGCTGAGATGTCGTTGGACGTCCTCGACAGCCTTCTGTCTCCCTTCGACGAACGCCTGCCACCGGCAAAGAGCTTGAACAGGCCCAACATGATCAAACCAAGTATGACAAGACCACCGCCTACACTACCACCTTGTGTCGTAACCGCGTTCGAAATTAAAGGTTCTGCGGACCTCTCCACAGTCAGGGGTGGCTGAGTCGCCTGCAGGGATGTTACTTGGGCCTGACTAGCGCCGGCTTCGCCGCTCGTGGCTAACTCGTGCGACGATTGCCTTGCCAACTCGGACTGCCCCGATTGCATAGACTTCATGAGTTCCTTCCACTGGGAAAAGACCTCATCAATACAGTGAACATCCGTGCACGCATCACGCTGCTGCTGCCAGTCGACAAGGTCTTCGCTCGATAGTCGTCCCGAAGCCAGCAACGATTGCTGCTGCGCGAAGATGCTGTCGTACTCGTTGTTTAGGATGGCATGGTCGCAGATGATACGCCGCGCCGCTTGCTGGGTAGTCTCGCATTGCAGGTCCCGAGCCGAAACGCTGGTACTTCCGAGTACCACCATGACGAACAGTGTTGTCGTCATTCCCTTGTGCCATATCACCGCCAACTCCCTGTTTGAAACCTCACAGTACGTGATTACGGCGCATGCGTAGAAATCTTTACGTCGAGGAAAACCTACGTCATTTGATGCATCTGCTAACGCACACTTTTCTGCTTATCAAGGAGAAGTTCCCGGAGTACGTGGCGCCGCTCACAATTTCATGAAAGGTGGAGTAGCCTTTATTGCCACCCATCCTATTATTGCCACGAGGGCTGTCGCGCTTCCCAGACCGAACCCCACCTTCCGGCTAAAATCCACCCTAACGTCCGCTAATGAGAAAGTTGAGAGGCCACTTCGGGTCAATCGCGGTCTCCGGCCGCATAAATATCCGCGACAACGATGGAGACAACAACCATGAGATACCACGAAATTCTGACCCGATCTGGTCTGCACGAAGTAGCCGACCTTGAGCAACAGCGCATCAAAGCGCAGCAGCAGGCTGCCAAGCGTCAGACCGCAGCAGCGAAACGTGCTGACCTGATGCATCGAAAGCAGAAGATAGACAAGCAGCTTTCCGACCTCAACTCCAAGCCGATCTGACAGCGTTCGGCAAATGTCGGTCGAACCGACATTTGAGCGAAGCGCAAGCCCTGTTCGCACGCAAGTCGAACAGGGCTTCATCGTTGAAGAACCGCGTTTTTCGTGATTTCTCCTGTGTACGATGTACACAGGCTACGCCTGCTGCACTGCGTTTTCTTTGGTTTTGGGGCCACATTGACTGTAGTACGCAGTGTAGTACAGTTAATTCCTACAAAAATACAACAAGGTTCAGTCGGATGATGTTCGGAGCCGGCCACCGCAGTATCGGCGCAGACTCTCACACGATCTCCAAATTTTGCCGGCAAGCTTCTTGCCAAGAAGTTCAGCCTTAGCTACAATACTGGTCTTGCTTGATGACAAACGCGGCGTAACTTGCTGTGTACGCTGTCAACGCAAAAATTCGGGGTGTAGCTTAGCCTGGTAGAGCGCTACGTTCGGGACGTAGAGGCCGGAGGTTCGAATCCTCTCACCCCGACCAGAATTTCGAAAAAACCGCGCAAGCATTGCGCGGTTTTTTTTCGCCTGCTGTTTTTTGCCAGGAAGCTTTTTGCCAATAAGCGCCAAACAAGCAAGCACGCCCTACGGGCACGATGGGGCACGACAGCCCGGCCACAACCGGCTGGCAAACGTCCCTCTGCTATAGTCTCCCCATCCGTTTCTCTCACTTTCGCGACGCGTGGACCACCTCCCGTTATGGGCGCAGATCGGCGCCGTCTTCGTGCTGCTCATCTGCTCCAGCTTCTTCTCCATTTCCGAAACGGCGATGATGGCGCTCAACCGCCATCGGCTGAAACACCTTGCCAACCACGGCGCGCTCGGCGCGAAGACCACACAGAATCTGCTGGGCCGCACGGATCTGCTACTTACCGTCATCCTGATCGGTAACAACCTCTTCAACACGATCATCCCGGTTCTCACCACCTCGATCGCGCTGCGCACCTTCGGTCATAACAACCTCGTGCTCTCGGTCGCGACCGGTATCGTCGCGTTCCTGATCATCGTGTTCGCGGAAATCACGCCGAAGATCGTCGGCGCGACCTTCCCCGAGAAGATCGCCCTGCCCGCGAGCCTCCTGATCGCGCCGCTCATGCGCGTGACCAAGCCGGTCGTCTGGTTCGTGAACCTGTTCGCCAACAGCGTCCTGCGTCTGTTGCACATCAACACGGCCAACGCGCACAGCCAGCGGCTCTCGACCGAAGAGCTGCGCACCATCGTGCTCGAGTCCGGCAGCTTCATGCCGACCAAGCACCGCAGCGTCCTCCTGAACCTGTTCGACCTGGAGAACATCACCGTCGACGACGTGATGATTCCGCGCCGGCGCATCGAGGCGCTCGACTTCGACGCGCCGCTCGACGACATCCTCCATCAGCTAGAAACCTGCTATCACAACCGGCTGATCGTCTATCAGGGCGACATCGACCGCGTGCTGGGCGTTCTGCACGTGCGCAAGACGCTGTCCGCGCTGCACAACCAGGAACTGGAGCGCGACACGCTGCGCGAGCTGCTGGACGAGCCGTATTTCGTGCCCACCGGCACGCCCGTCTTCCAGCAGCTTCAGTACTTCCAGGAAGGCCGCCACCGCGTTGCGCTCGTGGTCAACGAGTATGGCGAGATGGAAGGCCTCGTCACGCCGGAAGACATCATCGAGGAGCTGATCGGCGAGTTCACCACGACCCTGCCGCGCAGCGGCGCGGGCCGCGGCGGCTGGAACGAGGATGGCGAGTGCATCGTGCCGGGCAGCATGCCCTTGCGCGAGTTGAACCGCTGGCTGCATCTCACGCTGCCCACCGACGGTCCGAAGACGCTCAACGGCCTCATCCTCGAAATGCTGGAGGAGATTCCCGAAGGCGACGTGTGCCTGCAGATCGGCGACGTGAAGCTCGAAGTGCTGCGCAGCGACGACCAGTCCGTGCGCACCGTGAAGCTCTTCAAGCCCGGTGCGAAGCCGCGCGCCAGCACGCTGCAGAAGGCAAAGAAGCTCTTGCCGGGCCGTTAGCCGTTCGGCCGAGTGGCGCACGAGTCGCGCGTCGCTCGATGATGGAAGCCGTCCTCCATGAAGGCGGCTTCGGCCGGATCCCCATGTTTCGCATTCCCTACCGTGAGGCGGCGCGCCGTGCGTGCTCGTCCGCGCAAACTACGGCCGGCGGTGGCGGTATCGCTCGCCCGAACGCCCCCGCATCGCTTGCCGCTGCCGACGACGCGCCCGCGGTACGACTCCTCGCCGACACGCTGCGCGAAGCCGCACGACGCAATGCGTCCGATCTCCACGTCGAGCCGCTCGAGCACGGCTGGCGTATCCGGCTGCGCATCGACGGCGTGCTGCATGAAGCGGCCCGGCCACCCGCCCATTTGCGCGACGCGTTCATCACACGCGTCAAGGTGCTCGCGCGCATGGACATTGCCGAAAGACGCATTCCGCTCGATGGACGGCTGCGGCTCGCGCCGCCCGGTTCGGCACAGGCCGCCGAGGACTATCGCGTGAATTCGCTCCCCACGCTCTTCGGCGAGAAGCTCGTGCTGCGCCGGCTCGAAGCCTTGCCCGCGAATCTCTCGCTGGCCGCGCTCGGGCTAGACGAGCTGCAGCGGCAAGCGGTTGCCGAGGCGATCGGCGCGCCGCACGGCCTCGTGCTCGTCACCGGTCCGACCGGCAGCGGCAAGACGCTCTCGCTCTACTGCTTCCTGCAGAAGCTCAACAACGATTCGTGCAATCTGTGCTCGGTCGAAGACCCCGCCGAAATCCAGCTCGCGGGCATCAACCAGGTCAACGTGCGCGAAAAAGCGGGACTCACCTTCGCGGTCGCGTTGCGCGCGCTGCTGCGCCAGGATCCGGACGTCATCATGATCGGCGAGATCCGCGACGAGGAAACCGCCAGCGTTGCCGTGAAGGCGGCGCAGACGGGCCACCTCGTGCTTTCCACCCTGCATACCAACGACGCGCCCGCCGCCGCGGCGCGGCTGATCGATATCGGCGTCGAGCCTTATAACCTCGCCGGTGCCGTGAGGCTCGTCACGGCGCAGCGGCTCGTGCGCAAGCTCTGTGCTCAGTGCCGCACGAGCGCCCGCGAATCGGCCGCCACGCTGCGCGCCGCCGGGCTGGACGCCAACGAGGAAACCTGGACAGCACGCGGCTGCGAAGCGTGTCACGGCATCGGGTATCGCGGGCGCATCGGGATTCATGAGGTGATGCCCGTGTCGGAGGGACTGCGAGACCTGATCGCCGCGAAGCAGGGTGCGCGAGCCATCGCTCGACAGGCGCGCGCGGAAGGTGTCGCGACGCTGCGCGATGCCGCGCTCGCACGCGTGCGCGACGGCACGACGAGCCTCGCCGAAGCGCTCGCCGCGACAGATACGCCATGACGCCCGCGCGCGAGGGTCACGCCCAGCCGCCGGCCGAGTGGTGCTACACGTGGCAAGGCTTCGATGCTTCGGGCAGGCCGCGGCGCGGCGCGCTGATCGCAGTCGATGTGGCCGCCGCCCGGTACGCGCTCAAACGCGAACGCATCGCCGTCACGGCACTTGCGCAGCGGCGGGCCGCGCCGCGCCCGCGAGCGAGCCATGCCGACGTCACGCGCTTCACGCGCCAGTTATCGAGCCTGCAGCGCGCTGGCCTGCCGCTCGCGCCGTCGCTCGAACTGCTCGCGCAATCGCCCGGCCCTGGCGGCATGCCGCGTATCGCCGGGGCGCTCGCACGCGATATCACCGCCGGCATGCGCTTCTCCGATTCGCTCGCACGCCACCCTGCCCGCTTCGGCGTGCTCTACTGCCAGCTCGTCGCGGTTGGCGAGGCCTCCGGCACACTCGCCGCCGTCCTCGGGCGCATCGCCGACGACCGTGAGCGCGCCGCCGCGCAGCGTTCGAAGGTACGCGCGGCCCTCACCTATCCGGTTGCCGTCCTTTTGCTGGCCGTGGCCATTACGGCAGCGTTGCTGGTCTGGGTCGTGCCCACCTTCAAGCAGATCTTCGACGGTTTCGGCGCTGCGCTGCCCGCGCCCACGTTGTTCGTCCTGATGCTCTCCGGCGCGGCGGCGCGCTGGAGCGTGCCCGTCGCGGCGTGCATCGCGGCGGGCGTTGCCGCGACGCACGCCGTGCTGCGCCGCTCGGCGCAAGCGCGTATCGCTTTTGGCCGCGCCGCCCTCAAGCTGCCGTTCGCCGGCCCGCTGCTCACGGCGCTGTGCGCAGCGCGCTGGAGCCGCGCGCTCGGCACCCTGCTCGCCGCGGGCACGCCGCTCGCCGACGCGTTCGATTCGCTCGCCCACGCCAGCGGCAACGCCTTCTTCGATCACGCGAGCGCGGGCATCAGCGCGCGTTTGAGGCGCGGCGAGCGGCTTGCCTCCGCGATGCGCGCCACGGGCTGCTTTCCCGCCGACGTCGTCCAGCCCGTGGCCGTTGCAGAGGAGTCCGGCGCACTCGACGCCATGCTGCTCGACGTCGCCTCGCTCGCCGACCGTCAGGTCGACGAAAAGATCGGCCTGCTTTCGAGTCTGTGCGAGCCGCTCGTAATCGTCGTGCTCGGCGCGCTGGTCGGCGGACTCGTGGTGGCGATGTATCTTCCCATCATTCAACTGGGCAACGTGGTGTAGCATCGCTGCCAGATTCCCGTTCCGACCATGCCTCTTCATTTTCTGTCCGCTCCCGACCTCGCGGCCACCGGCCCCGCCAGCACCGTCGATGCCGCGCTCGTCACACTGCCGCCTGCCGTGCTGATGGGTTTTGCGATCGTGCTCGGGCTCGTCGTAGGCAGCTTCCTGAACGTGGTCGTGCACCGGCTGCCCATCATGGTGGAACGCGCATGGCGCGCGGACGCCGCCGAATCGTCGGGCCGACTCTTCGCTGACGACGGCCTGCCCGAACGCTACAACCTGTGGCTGCCGCGCAGCGCCTGCCCGCATTGCGGCCACGTGCTGCGCGCGTGGGAGAACATCCCCGTGCTTAGCTGGCTGGCGCTGCGCGGTCGCTGCTCGCGCTGCCACGCGCGCGTAAGTGCCCGCTATCCGCTCATCGAACTGGCCGGCGCCATCTGCGCGGCGCTCGCCCTGGCCGTGTTCGGCCCTTCCGGCAAAGCGTTGGCCGCGTTCGCGCTGTGCGCCGCGCTCATCGCCGCGAGCGCCATCGACCTCGAACATCAGATGCTCTACGACGAAATCACGCAGCCGCTGCTCTGGGCCGGGCTGATCGTGAATCTATGGGGCACGTTCGTTACGCTGCACGAGGCCGTGATCGGCGCCGTGGCGGGCTATCTCGCGCTCTGGTGCGTGTACTGGCTGTTCCGGCTCCTGCGCGGCATCGAAGGAATGGGCTACGGCGACTTCAAGCTACTCGCGGCGCTCGGCGCCTGGCTAGGCTGGAGCGCTTTGCCGCAGATCGTCGTGATCGCCGCCGTCGCTGGAGCCGCCGTCGGCCTCGCCGCCACCTGGAGCGGACGCATGCGCTTCGAGGAGCCCCTGCCGTTCGGCCCGTATCTCGCCGCGGGCGCGCTCGTCACGCTATTTGTGGGTACACCGTTCTACTTCATGTGGGGGAGCTGATCGATGTTTTCGGTCGGACTGACAGGCGGCATAGGCAGCGGCAAGTCCACGGTCGCCGACCTGTTCGCGGCGCGCGGCGTGCCGATCGTCGATACCGACGTGATCGCTCACCAGGTCACGGCGCCGCAAGGCGCCGCCATGGAAGCGATCCGCAAGCAATTCGGCCCTGAATTCGTCGCGCCCGACGGGTCGATGGACCGTGCCCGCATGCGCGCGCTCGTCTTCGGCGATGAGGCAGCCCGCAAGCGTCTCGAGGCGATCACGCATCCGCTCATCCGCTCGGAAACCGAACGCGAGTCGCTTGCCGCGAGCGGTCCGTACGTCATCGTCGTCGTGCCGCTGCTCGTCGAGTCCGGCACGTGGAAAGCGCGGGTCGACCGCGTGCTCGACGTCGACTGCAGCGTCGAGACGCAAATCGAACGCGTGATGCGCCGCAACGGCTTCACGCGCGAACAGGTGCTGGCCATCATTGCGCGCCAGGCCACGCGCGATGCGCGCCTTGCGGCTGCCGACGACGTCGTCGTCAACAACGGCGCCACGCTCGAATCGCTGGGCCGGGACGTGGACGCGCTGCACGCGCGCTACCTCGCACTCGCACAATCCGCCAGCACGCAAAGCTGAACGCCACGGCGCGTTGATTCAGGACAGAGCATGGAAGTGCCGCCGGCCGCTCCCCGGCGAGCCGTCGGCGTCACCGGTGAACCGGCCGCCTTGCCCGCGATTGCGACCGTAGTCCCACCGCATTAGAATGTCCTGCAATCCTTCACCGACCACGCCCGAGGCGAGCGCGCTTGATTCTTTACGAGTATCCCTTCAACGAGCGAATCCGTACGCTGCTGCGCCTCGAAGACTTGTTCGAGCGCTTCACGTTTTTCCTGACCCAGGAGGATCCGAGGGAACATCACGTCGCGCTCACGACGCTGTTCGAAATCGCGGAAGTCGCGGGCCGCGCCGACCTCAAGTCGGACCTCATGAAGGAGCTCGAAAGGCAGCGCCAAACGCTCGCACCGTTCCGCGGCAATCCTGGCATCGAGCAGAACGCGCTCGAAACCGTGCTCGGCGAGATCGAGCAAACGCTTGCGGGCCTCACGCAGATGCAGGGCAAGACCGGCCAGCATCTGGCCGACAACGAATGGCTCGCCAGCATCCGCAGCCGCGCGATCATTCCGGGCGGCACCTGCAAGTTCGACCTGCCCTCGTACTACGCGTGGCAACAATTGCATCCCGACCAGCGCCGCCAGGACATCGCCAAATGGGTCATGCCGCTCCTGTCCCTGCGCGACGCCGCCGCGATCGTGCTGCGCCTCGCGCGCGAATCGGGTCAGGCGTCGAAGGTGATGGCGATGCAGGGCAGTTACCAGCAAATGCTCTCGGGCCGCGCCTATCAGCTGATGCAGGTGCGCGTGGCACCGGATTTGCGCGTGATTCCGGAAGCCAGCGCCAACAAATATATGCTGTGGGTGCGCTTCACGGTACAGGATGGCGATTTGCGGCCGCGCGCCGTGGACGTCGACGTGCCGTTCCAGTTGACGCTGTGCAGCCTTTGACGGCTCGAAGCGCAGATTTTTGCCAGCAGCGTTTTGCCAACCGTACCGGCGCCTCGCAGAGCGCGCCCGACTGACCGTTCAACCGCATGACCACTGTCGTCAAATGTCCGACCTGCGGCAAGGATGTCCGCTGGGTACCGGAAAACCGCTTCCGCCCGTTCTGCTCGGAACGCTGCAAGCAGATGGATCTGGGCGCCTGGGCCGCCGAAAAGTACCGCATCGGCGGCAACGACGAAGACACGCCCCCCGATGACGAGGCGCCGCCTACGGACACGCGTCAATAGCCGGTAGCCTAGGCCCGGCCTCACCAATGAAAAGGCCGCTGCGCGAATCGCGCAGCGGCCTTTCTCGTCCCGGCCTCCGCTCAGGCGCACCAAGAGCGGCGAGCGGAGAAGCCGCTTCGTTTCACCGTATCACTCGGCGGCCAGCCATTCGAGCACCGGAATCGTCGCCGGCAACAGCGGCTCGACGCTCGCCGGCAGCGACTGCCAGACGAACGCCTGACCCTCGCGCCCATGGGGCTCGCCGCTCCACTCGGTCACCTTGCAGAAGTAAAGCCGCACGTAGGCGTGCGGATAGTCGTGTTCGAGCGTATGCCAGAGATGGCACGCCTTCACGTCGATGCCCAGTTCCTCGTGCAGTTCGCGCGCGAGCGCCGCCTCGACCGACTCGCCTGACTCCAGCTTGCCGCCCGGAAACTCCCAATAACCTGCATAGGGCTTGCCTTCGGGGCGTTGCGCGAGCAGGTAGCGGCCGTCGGGCTGTACCAGCACGCCCACCGCTACCTCGGTCACCGGGCGCGACGGCGTAGCCATGTCCTCCGCGTGCATGCTCATGCTTCCTGCGCCTTCTTGCCCGACCAATCGCGCGCGAACTGCCACGCCACGCGGCCCGAGCGCGAGCCGCGCTCCAGCGCCCAGACGAGCGCGTCGCCGCGCGCCGATTCCACTTCGACATCGGCACAGCCGAAATGCCGCAGCCAGTGGCCAACGATCGTCAGGTAGTCGTCCTGCTTGAACGGATAAAAGCTCACCCAAAGTCCGAAACGCTCCGACAGCGAGATCTTTTCTTCGACCACCTCGCCCGGATGGATCTCACCGTCCGGCATGTGCTTGTACGTCTCGTTGTCGCTCATGTACTCCGGCAGCAGATGGCGGCGGTTCGACGTCGCGTAGATCAGCACGTTGTCGCCCTGCGCGGCCACCGAACCGTCCAGCGCGACCTTGAGCGCCTTGTAGCCCGACTCGCCCTCTTCGAACGAGAGGTCGTCGCAGAAAACGATGAAGCGCTCGGGGCGAGTCGCGATCAGGTCGACGATATCGCCCAGGTCGTGCAGGTCGTCCTTGTCCACCTCGATGAGACGCAGGCCGTCATTCGCGAAAGCGTTCAGGCACGCCTTGATCAGCGACGACTTGCCGGTGCCGCGCGCGCCCGTGAGCAGTACGTTGTTCGCCGGCTTTTTCAGCACGAACTGGCGCGTATTGCGTTCGATGAGGTCCTTCTGGCGGTCGATGTTCTGCAGGTCGCCGAGCGAGATCGACGAGACCTGCGGCACCGGCTGCAGATAGCCGCGGCCCTGGCGCTTGCGCCAGCGAAACGCCATCGCGGCATTCCAGTCGACGTCGGGCGCGGCCGGCGGCAGCACCGCTTCGAGGCGGCCGAGCAGCGCCTCGGCGCGGGTCAGAAACTGTTCGAGCTTGTCCATGGGCTTGAAAGCGAAATCGGGAACGAATCAGGAGCGGTAATCCGCGTTGATGCTCACGTAGTCGTGCGAAAGGTCGCAGGTCCAGACCGTGGCCTCGGCGTTGCCGCGGCCCAGCAGCACACGGATCGTGATCTCGCTGTTCTTCATGACGCGCTGACCGTCTTCCTCGCGGTAGTCGGGATTGCGGCCGCCCGCCTTCGCAACGAGCACGTCGTCGAGGTACAGGTCGATCTTGCCCACGTCGAGGTCGGTCACGCCCGCATAGCCGATCGCGGCCAGGATGCGGCCCAGGTTGGGATCGGAAGCGTAGAAGGCCGTCTTGACGAGCGGCGAGTGACCGATCGCGTAGGCGATCTGACGGCACTCGGCCACCTCCTTGCCGCCTTCCACCTGCACGGTCATGAACTTCGTCGCCCCTTCGCCGTCACGCACGATCAGTTGCGAGAGCGTCTGCGCGACCTCCGTCACGGCATCGCGCAGCGCCGCGTAGGCGGGCGAGCCGGTGGACGTGATGGCCGGCAGGCTCGACTTGCCCGAGGCGATCAGGATGAACGAGTCGTTGGTCGAGGTGTCGCCGTCGATCGTGACGCAGTTGAACGAGCGGTCGGCCACATGCTTCACGAGCTCGTCGAGCACCGGTTGCGCCACGCTGGCGTCGAACGCGAGGAAACCGAGCATCGTCGCCATGTTCGGCTTGATCATGCCCGCGCCCTTGCTGATGCCCGTGAGCGTGACCGTATGGCCGTCGATCGTGACCTGGCGCGAGGCGGCCTTGGGCAGCGTGTCGGTGGTCATGATCGCCTGCGCGGCGTCGTACCAGTTCGCGGCCTTGCGGTTCGCCAGGGCGGCGGGCAGGCCCGCGATCAGCCGGTCTACCGGCAGCGGCTCGAGAATCACGCCCGTCGAGAACGGCAGTACCTGTGACGGTTCGATGCCCGCGAGGTCGGCCAGCGCGTCGCAGGTTGCGCGCGCGCTGGCGAGACCCGGCTCGCCCGTGCCCGCGTTCGCATTGCCCGTGTTGATCACGAGCGCGCGAATGCCCTTGCCGCCCGAGCGGACCTTTGCAAGATGCTCGCGGCACACCGTCACCGGGGCCGCGCAGAAGCGGTTCAGCGTGAACACGCCCGCAACGCTCGCGCCTTCGTCGACGGAAATCACGAGCACGTCCTTGCGGTTGGGCTTGCGGATGTTGGCCTCGGCCCAGCCCAGCGTCACGCCGGCGACCGGATGGAGTTGTGTGGGATCGATCGAAGGGAAATTGACAGCCATGGTGGCGACCTGTCGAAAAGGCAATGCCGGCCGAGGCACGTCGAGCCTGGCCGGCATTGGGAATCAAAAGGCAAGGCCCGGAACGCTTTCCGGGCCACCGGGAATCAACGGCAGGGCCGCATGAGCCACGCGGCGAGCGGAAAAGCCCGCGCGCCGCCCGGCATCACGAGATCTTGCCGTGGCACAGCTTGTACTTCTTGCCGCTGCCGCACGGACACGGATCGTTGCGGCCCACCTTCGGCACATTCTGGCCGTCAGGCGTTACACCTGCGTGGCTCATGGCCGCGCCGACCATCGCCGCCGCGGCGTCGGCCGCAGGCGCTGCCGCCGTGGGCCCCGGGGCCGCGTCGGCTTCGGCGAACTCCGCATGGCGGAACTCAACGTTCTCGAGATGATTGCCCTGCTCTTCCAGTTGCTCGGCGGCCTGTTCGAGCTGCTCCGGCGACTGGATCTGCACGTTCATCACGATACGCGTGACTTCCTGCTTCACGGCGTCGAGCATCGCGGCGAACAGTTCGAATGCCTCGCGCTTGTATTCCTGCTTCGGATTCTTCTGCGCATAGCCGCGCAGATGGATGCCCTGGCGCAGGTGATCGAGCGCCGCGAGGTGCTCGCGCCAGCTGCGGTCGAGCGTCTGCAGCATGACCGAGCGCTCGAACGCGCTGAACGATTCGCGGCCAACGAGCGTGACCTTCTGCTCGTAGCTTTCGTCAGCGGCGGCGAGCACGGCTTCGAGGATCTCGTCGGCGTCGATCGAGGTCGACTCGTTGATCATCTCCTGGATCGCGAGGTCGAGCTGCCACTCGTTGCGCAGCAGTTCCTCGAGCTCGGGCACGTCCCACTGCTCTTCGATGCTGCCGTGCGGCACGAACTGACGCACGATCTCGGTGATGACGCCGTGTCGCATCGCGCCGATCGTCTCGGTGATGTCGTGCGCTTCGAGCAGTTCGTTGCGCTGCTGGTAGATCACCTTGCGCTGGTCGTTCGAAACGTCGTCGTATTCGAGCAGCTGCTTGCGGATGTCGAAGTTGCGCGCTTCGACCTTGCGCTGCGCCGACTCGATCGAGCGCGTGACTATGCCCGCCTCGATCGCCTCGCCTTCCGGCATCTTCAGGCGGTCCATGATCGCGCGCACGCGGTCGCCCGCAAAGATGCGCAGGAGCGGATCTTCGAGCGACAGATAGAAGCGCGACGAACCCGGGTCGCCCTGACGGCCTGCGCGGCCGCGCAGCTGGTTGTCGATACGGCGCGACTCGTGGCGCTCGGTGCCGATGATGTGCAGGCCGCCGGCGGCCTTCACCTGATCGTGCAGCGTCTGCCACTCGTCGTTCAGCTGCTGGATGCGGCGCGCCTTTTCGTCGGCGGGAATCATTTCGTCGGCTTCGATGAACGAAGCCTGCTTTTCGGCGTTGCCGCCCAGCACGATGTCGGTACCGCGGCCCGCCATGTTCGTGGCGATGGTGATGCGCTTCGGACGGCCCGCTTCCGCGACGATGGCCGCCTCACGCCCGTGCTGCTTCGCGTTGAGCACGTCATGCGGCAAACCGGCCTTCGTGAGCAGATGCGAGAGCAGTTCGGAGTTTTCGATCGACGTCGTACCCACCAGCACCGGCTGGCCACGCTCGTAGCACTCGCGAATGTCGCGGATCACGGCGTCGTAACGCTCGCGCGCGGTCTTGTAGATCTGGTCCTGCTTGTCGATCCGCTTGGGCACGCGGTTCGTGGGGATCACCACGGTTTCGAGGCCGTAGATCTCGTTGAATTCGTATGCTTCCGTGTCGGCCGTGCCGGTCATGCCCGAAAGCTTCGCGTACATGCGGAAGTAATTCTGGAACGTGATCGAGGCGAGCGTCTGGTTCTCGCTCTGGATCTTCACGTGCTCCTTCGCCTCGACAGCCTGGTGCAGGCCGTCCGACCAGCGGCGGCCGGCCATCAGACGGCCGGTGAACTCGTCGACGATCACCACTTCGCCGTTCTGCACCACGTAGTGCTGGTCCTTGAAGAACAGCGTGTGGGCGCGCAGCGCGGCGTACACGTGGTGCATCAGCGTGATGTTCTGCGGCGCGTAAAGGCTTTCGCCCTGGCCGATCAGGCCCCACTCGGCGAGCATGCGCTCGGCCTTCTCGTGGCCCGACTCCGTGAGGAACACCTGGCGCGCCTTTTCGTCGAGCGTGTAGTCGCCCGGCTTTTCGACGCCCGTGCCGTCGGCCTTCTCCTCGCCGATCTGGCGCTCGAGCAGCGGCGGCAGCGCGTTCATGCGCACGTAGAGTTCCGTATGGTCTTCCGCCTGGCCCGAGATGATGAGCGGCGTACGCGCTTCGTCGATCAGGATCGAGTCCACTTCGTCGACCACGGCGAAGTTCAGCGCGCGCTGCACGCGCGCCTCGGTCTCGTAGACCATGTTGTCGCGCAGATAGTCGAAGCCGAACTCGTTGTTCGTGCCGTAGGTGATGTCCGACGCGTAAGCCTGCTGCTTCATCGCGTGGTCCATCTGCGACAAATTGATGCCGACCGTGAGACCGAGGAAATTGTAGAGGCGGCCCATCCACTCGGCGTCGCGCTGAGCGAGGTAGTCGTTCACCGTGACGACGTGCACGCCGCGCCCGGAGAGCGCGTTCAGGTAGGCCGCGAGCGTGGCCACAAGCGTCTTGCCTTCGCCCGTGCGCATTTCGGCGATCTTGCCGTAATGCAGCACCATGCCGCCGATCAGCTGCACGTCGAAGTGGCGCATCTTGAGCACACGCTTGCTGGCTTCGCGGCAGACCGCGAAAGCCTCGGGCAGCAGCGCGTCGAGCGAAGTCCCCTTCGCGACGCGCTCGCGAAACTCGGTGGTCTTCGCGCGCAGTTGCTCGTCGGTGTATTGCTCGATCTGCGGTTCGAGCGCATTGATCGCCGCGACCGTCTTCTGATATTGCTTGATCAGGCGCTGATTGCGGCTGCCAAAGATTTTCTGTAAGAAACCGGTGGTCATCGGATCGGTGTCTGCGTCGCGGCTTCGGCCGGGATTCCCGCGCGGGTTTTGGCGCCGCAAGCGTCTACTTTTGGCGTTTGTCCTGCGCTACGCACCCGGATCGGAAGGACCTCGGCGGCTTAAGCCCAAATTGGTGGATTCGAATCGGGCATTTTAGCACGCGCCCTTACACCCGCCTGTGTCAGAGACGAGAAGGGGCGCTCGCGCGCAATGCCCGCGCGGCAAGCTCCCCGGCCGTATGCGTCCGCCTGGCACCCGCCTCGCAAGCGGGTCCTGGCTGAACGGCCGAAGAGGCGTGGAAGCGCACCGCGGCGGCTACAATGGCACTATCTGCCCGCGCCTTCACGTGTGCGCATCCTACGCCTATCCGACATGAGCCGTTTCTCGCCGTTTTCAAGGCCGTCCGCGCCGCGCTACGCCCAGCCGGTGGCCGAAGTGCTGGGCCGCACCGACGCCTTCGCGCCCTTGCGCGCCGGCGTCGAGCAGATGGCGGCGATGCGGCGCGATCTGCAGGCGCTCCTGCCCGACTATCTGGCGGCCAGCGTCGAGCCGGGCTTCATCAAGGACGGCAAGCTCGCGCTCTTCGCCGCGCATAATGCGCTCGCAGCACGGCTGCGGCATCTGGAGCCGCGCCTCGTCGCCGACCTTCAGGCGCGCGGCTGGGCGGTCGATGCGGTGCGCATCCGCGTGCGTCCGCAGGCGGTGAAAGAGGCGAAGCCGCCCAAACAAGCGCGCATGACGCCCGTGGGCGCGGCAGCGCTAATGGCGCTCAGCGAGGACCTGCCGCCGTCGCCGCTCCAGGAGGCACTGGCGCGCATGGCGGCGCGCCATCTCAACAAGCGCTGATCCACCGCGGCCGGAAGCAAAAAAGGGTGGCATCGAGCCACCCTTTTTCTTTTGCCAGTTTTGCCGCCCCTGCCTTACAGGCGAGGCAACATCCGGCGCTCAGGCAAATGCCGTCTGCGCCTCGTAGCCGAACCCGCGCGGCGCCTTCTGCGTATCTTCGAAAGTCACGATTTCGTACGCGTCCTCGTGCGCGAGCAACTCGCGCAGCAGCGCATTGTTCAGGCCGTGGCCCGACTTGTACGCCGTGTACGAGGCGAGCAGCGGATGCCCCACCACGTACAGGTCGCCAATCGCGTCGAGCATCTTGTGCTTCACGAATTCGTCGTCGTAGCGCAGGCCGTCGTTGTTGAGGATGCGGTACTCGTCCAGCACGATGGCGTTGTCGAGACTGCCGCCGCGCGCCAGCCCCAGGTCGCGCATCATTTCGAACTCGTGCGCGAAGCCGAACGTGCGGGCGCGCGCGATTTCGCGCACATACGACGTGTTTGCAAAATCTACTTCGAGCATCTGGCCCGTCTTGTCGACAGCCGGATGGCGGAAGTCGATCGTGAATTTCAGCTTGAACCCGAAATACGGATCGAGGCGCGCGAACTTGTCGCCATCGCGAATCTCGACGGGCTTCCTGACCTTGATGAACTTCTTGGGCGCGTTCTGCTCTTCGATGCCTGCCGACTGGATCAGAAACACGAACGAAGCCGCGCTGCCGTCCATGATGGGAATTTCTTCGGCGGTCACGTCGACGTAGAGGTTGTCGATGCCAAGGCCCGCGCACGCGGACATCAGGTGCTCGACGGTCGAAACGCGTGCGCCGTCTTTCTGCAGCACCGAAGCAAGGCGCGTATCGCCGATCGCCAGCGCCGACGCGGGGATGTCCACCGGGGTCGGCAAATCTACGCGCGAAAACACGATGCCCGTGTCCGGGGCGGCCGGGCGGAGCGTCAGATCGACCTTGCGGCCCGAATGCAGGCCGATGCCGACCGTCTTCACGATCGATTTGATGGTTCGCTGCTTCAACATGGTTCTCTGCTCATTGAAAATCCCAATCGGGACTTTTTAATTCATAGCACGAATTATACTCCAGAAGCGCGGAGTCCGTTGTTTTCCGCAGCGTGACAATCTGTTTCCCGCTGTTACGCTGTCAGGACGAACGACGGGCCGATGACCGAAACGGAGGCGTTTCCGGTCATCAGCCCGCCTGTTGCCACGTAATAACCCGTCACATTTACGTCATCTGCCCGTTGCGTTGCGGCAACGTGACACGGGCAGAAACATCATGCAGGACCCAACGTGGCGAGGATGCTCGCCGCATCGCTGACTTCGAACTTGCCGGGCGCTTCGACGAAGAGCGTCTTGACCACGCCGTCGTCGATCACCATCGCGTAGCGCTGGGAACGGATTCCCATGCCGCGCGCCGACAAGTCCTGCTCCAGACCCAGCGCCCGGGTGAAGACCGCACTTCCGTCGCCCATCATGCGCACCTTGCCCGCGGTACGCAGATCGCGTCCCCACGCGCCCATCACGAACGCGTCGTTGACGGATACGCACCAGACTTCGTCGATGCCGGCGGCGGCAAGCGCCTCGGCCTTCTCGACATAACCCGGCACGTGCTTCGCGGAACAGGTCGGCGTGAATGCGCCCGGCAATCCGAAGATCACCACGCGCCTGCCCGCCGTCTGTTCGCGCACGCTGAAGCTGTTCGGCCCCAGCGTGCAGCCTTCGCGCGCGTCCTCGACAAACTCGTAGAGGGTCACGTCGGGCAGCGCTTCACCCTGTTTGATCATGGCTCGTCCTTCGCATCAATGCGCAAGCATGTTACACGCGCAATCTCACAATTATCTGCCACCAGGCTTACAGAGTTGTCAGGCGGCACGCCGCCCTTGCCGCACGCCGAGGCGTTGCGGGCAACGGTCCCTGCCGCTGATCCTCGCGGATGCGGCCCTGCTGGCCTTCATTGCGACGTCGCACGTGTCGATCAGAGTCGGCGCTGGAGCGCCTTACCCTGGTCCCATGTCCGTCTGCGGGCGGGCGCCACACCGGCACCGCGCCGCAGCCAGACCCGCTCGCGCTTAGTCCGCCTGCTTGCGCAGGAACGCCGGGATGTCGTACGTGTCGACGCCCTTTTCCTGCAGCGCCTGCACGTGCGAAGCCGCGGTGTCGCGCGACGTGCGCCAGACCGCCGGCGTGTCGAGCGCGCCGTAGTCGGCCGTCGTGCCCACCGATGCCTGCGGTGCGTACGTCTGCATCGCCGGGATCGGATGGTTGTCCGTACCGGTGCGCAGAAGCGTCATCGGCGCGGCCGACTGCTGCTTCTTCGCGGCACGGCCAAGGCCCGTTGCCACCACCGTCACGCGCAGGGCGTCGCCCATCGCGTCGTCGTACACGGCACCGAAGATCACCGTGGCGTCTTCCGCCGCGTAGCTCTTGATGGTGTTCATGACTTCGCGCGTTTCGGAGAGACGCAGCGAACGGCTCGACGTGATGTTGACCAGCACGCCGCGCGCGCCCGACAGATCGACGCCTTCCAGCAGCGGGCTCGCCACGGCCTGTTCGGCCGCGAGGCGCGCGCGATCGACGCCGGCCACCGTCGCCGTGCCCATCATCGCCTTGCCCTGCTCGCCCATCACCGTCTTCACGTCTTCGAAGTCGACGTTCACGAGACCGTCGACGTTGATGATTTCGGCGATGCCTGCGACTGCGTTGTTCAGAACGTCGTCCGCGCACTGGAAGCACTTGTCCATCTCGGCGTCATCGCCCATCACGTCGAACAGCTTGTCGTTCAGAACGACAATCAGCGAGTCGACGTGATCCTCCAGTTGCTGCGAGCCGGCTTCTGCCACGCGCATGCGCTTGCCGCCTTCGAACTCGAACGGCTTGCTCACGACGCCAACGGTCAGAATGCCCATTTCCTTGGCGATCTGCGCCACGACCGGGGCTGCGCCCGTGCCCGTGCCGCCGCCCATGCCCGCGGTGATGAAGACCATGTGCGCGCCGAGCAGTGCGTCGGCGATGCGCTCGCGCGCTTCTTCAGCGGCGGCACGGCCCATCTCCGGCTTCGCGCCCGCGCCCAGCCCCGTGTTGCCGAGCTGGATCACGGACGATGCGCGCGAACGCGAAAGCGCCTGCGCATCCGTGTTCATCACGATGAAGTCGACGCCTTGCACGCCGCGGTTGATCATGTGCTGCACGGCATTGCCGCCAGCGCCACCGACGCCCACCACCTTGATGATGGTGCCGTTGGTTTCCGTTTCCAGCATCTGGAATTCCATGTTGCCTCCGTCAAGAAAAAGATACCGCTCCTCGGCCGTTATCCGGTGGAGGATCGGGCAACCCTCCACCGCGCGCCGGCCGCCGTCACCGGCGCTTACTGCTTATTCGTTCCCACTACGTGCTCAGAAGTTGCCGAGGAACCAGTCTTTCATCCGCGTGAAGACCTGGCCCATCGACCCCGACTGCACGGCAACCTTGCGCCCGCGCATGCGCTGCGAGCGGCCTTCCACGAGCAGGCCCATCGCCGTCGAGTAGCGCGGGTTGCGCACCACGTCGGCCAGACCGCCCGCATACTCCGGCACGCCAATGCGCACCGGCTTCAGGAAAATGTCTTCGCCCAGCTCGACCATGCCCGGCATCATCGCCGCGCCGCCCGTCAGCACGACGCCCGAGCTCAGCAGTTCTTCGTAGCCCGACTCGCGCACCACCTGCTGCACGAGCGAGAACAGCTCTTCCACGCGCGGCTCGATCACGGCCGCCAGCGCCTGGCGCGACAGCGTGCGTGGGCCACGTTCGCCGAGACCCGGCACCTCGATCATCTCGTCCGGATCGGCCAGCGCCTGCTTCGCGATGCCGTAGCTCACCTTGATGTCTTCCGCGTCGGGCGTGGGCGTGCGCAGCGCCATCGCGATGTCGCTCGTCACCTGGTCGCCCGCGATCGGAATCACCGCGGTATGGCGGATCGCGCCTTCGCTGAAGATCGCGATGTCGGTCGTGCCGCCGCCCACGTCCACCAGCACCACGCCGAGCTCCTTCTCGTCGTCGGTGAGCACCGCCAGCGACGAAGCCAGCGGCTGCAGGATCAGGTCGTTCACCTCCAGGCCGCAGCGGCGCACGCACTTCACGATGTTCTGCGCCGCGCTCACCGCGCCCGTCACGATGTGCACCTTCACTTCGAGCCGGATGCCGCTCATCCCGATCGGCTCGCGCACATCCTCCTGACCGTCGATGATGAATTCCTGCGTGAGGATATGCAGCACCTGCTGGTCGGTCGGGATGTTGATCGCCTTCGCCGTTTCGATCACGCGCGCAACATCCGTTTGCGTGACTTCCTTCTCCTTGATCGCGACCATGCCGCTCGAATTGAAGCTGCGAATATGGCTGCCCGCGATGCCGGTGAACACGTTAGTGATCTTGCAATCGGCCATGAGTTCCGCTTCTTCGAGCGCGCGCTGGATCGATTGCACGGTGGCCTCGATATTCACCACCACGCCCTTCTTGAGTCCTTTCGATTCGCTCTGGCCGAGACCGATCACCTCGTAGTGGCCTTCGCCCTTCAGCTCGGCGACAACGGCCACTACCTTCGACGTCCCGATGTCGAGGGCGACCAGCAGATCCTTGTAGTCTTTACTCATAGCGTGCTCGTTGCGTGTGATGTCTGGTTACTTCTTGCCTGGGGTCGTGTCGCTGATGAAGCGCATGCCGGCTGCCCGGATCGCAAAACCGTTCGGATAGCGTAAGTCCGCATATTCGATATCTTTCCCCCAACGTTGCGTGACCGCCGCCCATGCCACGACGAGCCGGTGCGTGCGCTCGGAGAGCGTGTCCGCGTTGCGCTCGCGGCCCAGTTCCACCTCCGTCCCGTTCGAGAGCTTCACCGTCCATGCGTAACGCGGCGAAAGCGTCACCTCGTCGGGCGTGAGGCCGAGCGGCGCAAACCATTTCTGGAAGTCGTGATAACGCGCGACCACTTCCTGCGCGCTGCCATCCGGGCCGTCGAACGCGGGCAGATCCTGATCGAGCTCGCCCTGGTTAGCCGTGAAGAGTTCGCCATCCGTGCTCACGAGCTGATCGCTGCCCCACGTGCCGAGCGGCTTGTATTCTTCCAACGACACGGCGAGCGCGTTCGGCCAGACACGTCGCACGCTCGCATGGCGCACCCATGGCATCTGCTCGAACATCTGACGCGCGGCATCGAGATCGACGGTGAAGAAGTTGCCCTTCAGATGGCCGACCACGCTCTGACGCACCGTAGGCGCATTGATGTGGTCGATATCGCCCTCGACGCGGATCTCGCGCAGCGCGAAGTTCGGCCGCTGCACGAGCCAGTAGCAGCCAGCCGCCAGCAGTGCAAGCGCGAGGAGCGCGTGCAACGCGTTGGTGGCAAGGTTGAGCTGGCGTACGTTATTCCACATTTCGAGATTGTTGCGTCAAAGGGTCCGGTGCAATCCGTTGATCAAGTGAGTCAGTTAGCGGGGTTAGTCCTTCAGCGTGAGCGACAGCACCTTCACGACCAGTTCCTGATACGGGATGCCGACCGCGCGCGCAGCCTTGGGCGGCAGCGAGTGATCGGTCATGCCCGGCGCCGTGTTCACTTCGAGGAAATACGGGTTGCCCGCGCCGTCGATCATGAAGTCGGCGCGGCCCCAGTCGGTGCAGCCGAGCACGTCGAACGCGCGGCGCGCGAGCTTCTTGAGGCGCGCCTCTTCCTCCGGCGCCACGCCGCACGGAATCAGGTATTGCGTCGTGTCGAGAATGTACTTCGCGTCGTAGTCGTAGAACTCGCCCGCGGGCACGATCTTGATGAGCGGCAGGTCGAGGTCGCCTGCGACGCATGCCGTGTACTCGCCGCCGCCTTCGATGCTCTTCTCGACCAGCACGATCTTGTCGTACTTCGCGGCTTCCTCGATTGCTGCGACGAGTTGGTCCGCGGCTTTCACCTTGATCACGGCCACGCTCGAGCCCTCGCTCGCGGGCTTCACGAAAAGCGGCAGACCGAGCTTCGCCACGATCTGCGGCGCGCGCGCGGCGTAGTCGTCGCCGCGCAGCACGGCTTCGAACGGCGGCGTAGGAATGCCGAGCTGCTGCCACACGAGCTTGCTGCGGAACTTGTCGAGCCCGAGCGCCGAGCCGAGCACGCCGGTGCCCGTATAGCGAATGCCGTAGAAGTCGAGCGCGCCCTGGATCTGGCCGTTCTCGCCATAACCGCCATGCAGCGCATTGAACGCGCGCACGAAACCTTCGTCCTTGAGCGCCGAAAGCGGCCGCTCGGACGGGTCGAAGAGATGCGCGTCGATGCCGGCGCCCGTAAGCGCCTGATGCACGAGACGGCCCGAGTTGAGCGACACCTCGCGCTCGGCGGACACGCCGCCGAGCAACACTGCCACCTTGCCGAATTGCTTAGGGTCGAGACTGCTCATGTCGCTCACACCTTCTGTTCCTGTGCGGCGATCCGGCCCGGCACGCCGCCGATCGAACCCGCACCCATCGTAATCACCACGTCGCCGTCGCGGACCACGGCGGCGAGCGCCTCCGGCACTTCGTCCACCGTTTCCACGAACACCGGCTCGACCTTGCCCGCCACACGGATCGCGCGTGCGAGCGCGCGGCCGTCGGCGGCAACGATCGGCGCTTCGCCGGCCGCGTAGACGTCGGTCAGCACGAGCGCGTCGACGGTCGACAGCACCTTCACGAAATCTTCAAAGCAGTCGCGCGTGCGCGTAAAGCGGTGCGGCTGGAACGCCAGCACGAGACGCCGCTCGGGGAACGCGCCGCGCGCGGCCGCGATGGTCGCGGCCATCTCCACCGGGTGATGCCCATAATCGTCGATCAACGTGTAGGTGCCGCCGCCGTTGACGGGAATTTCGCCATAACGCTGGAAACGGCGTCCCACGCCGTTGAATTCGGCGAGCGCGCGCTGGATGTCGGCGTCCTTCACTTCGAGTTCGGTCGCGATCGCGATCGCGGCCAGCGCATTCTGCACGTTGTGCGTGCCCGGCAGATTCAGCACGATGTCGAGCGACGGCGCGTCCTCGCGCATCGCCGTGAAGTGCATCTTGCCGTCGTGCGCGACGACATTCACCGCGCGCACCTGCGCATCGGATGCAAGACCGTAGCGGATGATCGGCTTCGAAACGAACGGCAGGATTTCCTTCACGTTCGGATCGTCCACGCACAGCACCGCGATGCCGTAGAACGGCAGCCGGTGCGTGAATTCGATGAACGCCTGCTTCAGGCGCGCGAAGTCGTGCCCGTAGGTGTCCATGTGATCGGCGTCGATATTCGTGATGACTTCGATCACCGGAAAGAGATTGAGGAACGACGCGTCCGACTCGTCGGCCTCGGCGACGATGAAGTCGCCGGTGCCGAGGCGCGCATTCGCGCCCGCGCTGATGAGGCGCCCGCCGATCACGAAGGTCGGGTCGAGCCCGCCCGCCGCCAGCACGCTCGCCACGAGCGAGGTGGTGGTGGTCTTGCCGTGCGTGCCCGCAATCGCGATGCCCTGCTTCAGGCGCATCAGCTCCGCGAGCATCACGGCGCGCGGCACGATGGGGATGCGGCGGTGTCGCGCCGCCAGCACTTCGGGGTTGTCGCTGCGCACGGCCGTGGAGACGACCACGGCGTTCGCGCCTTCGATGTTCTCTTCGGCGTGACCGATCGAGATGCGCGCGCCGAGCGCCGCGAGGCGGTCGGTAACGCCGTTCTTCGCGAGGTCCGAGCCGCTCACCTGATAGCCGAGATTGACGAGCACTTCGGCAATGCCGCTCATGCCTGCGCCGCCGATGCCGACGAAATGGATATGTTTGACGATGTGTTTCATTGCTTTCCTCCCGCACTAGCGCCCGCCACCGCCGCGCAGATGCTCGCGACCTGATCGGCGGCGTCGGGTTTCGCGAGCGCGCGGGCGCGCTCGGCCATTTCCGCCAGCGTTTCTCTTGTTTGTTGCCGCAGCCAGTCGGCGAGTCCTTCCGCCGTCAGGTCGCGTTGCTGCACCACGCGCGCCGCGTCCTTGTCGGCCAGGAACGCGGCGTTGGTGGTCTGATGGTCGTCCACGGCGAACGGGAACGGCACGAAGCACGCCGCCACCCCCACCGCCGCGATTTCCGCAACCGTCATCGCGCCCGAGCGGCAGATGACGAGGTCGGCGTTGGCGTAGGCGCTCGCCATGTCGTCGATGAACGGCACGAGCCGCACGCTCTCGCCTGCGTTTGCGTCCAGCAAGCCCGCGTCGGCGTAGTTCGCCTTCAGCGCGTCGATATGCTTCGCGCCCGCCTGATGCACGACCAACGGACGTTCGCCCGGCGCGAGCAGCGCCAGCGCGCGCGGCACGACTTCGTTAAGCGCCGTCGCGCCAAGGCTACCGCCCACCACGAGCACGTGTAGCGGACCGCTGCGCGCCGCATAGCGGACGCGCGGCGCTTCCACGTGCGCCAGCTCTTCGCGAATCGGATTGCCGGTCCATTCGCCGTGCGGCAGCGCGCCCGGGAAGGCGACAAGCACGCGCTTCGCGAGTTTGGCGAGCACCTTGTTCGCAAGGCCCGCGATCGAGTTCTGCTCGTGCAGCACGAGCGGACGCCCCGTCATCGCGCTCATCACGCCCGCCGGGAACGTGATGTAGCCGCCCATGCCGAGCACGACGTCCGGCTTCACGCGCGCGAGTGCCGCGCGGCTCTGCGTGAACGCGCGCAGCAGGTTCAGCGGCAGCATCAGCTTGGTCTTGATGCCCTTGCCGCGCACGCCGCCAAACCGCACATATTCCATCGGAATGCCGTGCTTCGGCACGAGCGTCGCTTCCATGCCCGCGGGATTGCCGAGCCACACCACGCACCAGCCCCACGCCTGCATGCGGCGCGCGACCGCGAGCCCGGGGAACACGTGCCCCCCCGTGCCGCCGGCCATCACCATGAGCGTGCGCGGTGCAGCAGTCATACCTTGCCTCCGCGCATCAAGACCCGGTTCTCGTAATCCACGCGCAAGAGCAGCGCCACCGCGATGCAGTTGAGCAGAATGCCCGAGCCGCCGTAACTCACGAGCGGCAGCGTAAGACCCTTGGTGGGCAGCAGGCCGAGGTTCACGCCCATGTTGATGAACGCCTGCGCGCCGAACCACACGCCGATGCCCTTCGCGACGAGCCCCGCGAACGTGCGGTCGAGCGCGAGCGCCTGGCGGCCGATCTCGAACGAGCGGCGCACGATCCAGTAGAACAGCAGGATCACGACCAGCACGCCGACGAAGCCGAGTTCCTCGCCGATCACGGCGAGAATGAAGTCGGTGTGCGCTTCGGGCAGGTAGTTGAGCTTTTCGACGCTGCCGCCGAGACCCACGCCGAACCACTCGCCGCGCCCGAACGCGATCAGCGAGTGCGTGAGCTGATACGCCTTGCCCTGCGCGTAGCGGTCGTCCCACGGATCGAGGTACGCGAAGATCCGCTCGCGGCGCCAGGGCGAGAGCCACACGAGCATCGTGAACGTGCCCACCGCCGTCGCCACGAGGCCGCCGAACAGCTTGCCGTTCACGCCGCCGAGGAACAGCACGCCCATCGCGATCGCGGCGATCACCATGAACGCGCCCATGTCGGGTTCGAGCAGCAGCAGCGCGCCCACCACGCCCACGGCGAACGCCATCGGCAGGAAGCCCTTGGCGAAGCTGTGCATGTACTCCTGCTTGCGCACCGTGTAGTTCGCCGCGTAAATCGTCACGGCGAGCTTCATGATTTCGGACGGCTGCATGTTCGTGATGCCGAGCGGAATCCAGCGGCGCGCGCCGTTCACGCCCTTGCCGATGTGCGGAATCAGCACGACGACGAGCATGACGAGCGCGATCAGGAAGAGCTTCGGCGCGTAGCGGTCCCACGTCGAAACGGGGATGCGGAACGCCACGACCGCCGCGATCGAAGCGATCACGAGCGAGGCGATGTGGCGCACGAGGAACGCGTAGTCGTGGTACGAGGCGTACTTCGGCGAATCGGGCATCGCGATCGAGGCCGAATACACCATCACCACGCCGAGGCCAAGCAGCGCAATCACGGCCCACAGCAGCGAGTGGTCGTAGTCGAGCATGCGCGAACGCGCGGGGCGCACACCGTTGACGACGCTCGCAAGCCCCCCCGAGCGCGCCGCACCGCCCCCCGAGGCAGCGCCGCCGCCCTCGCCCGACAGACGTGAACCGAACCGTTCGGACCAGCTCATATCATCGTCCCCCGTTCTGCGGCGATTTCCTCGACCGTGTCGTGGAACACGGCTGCGCGATGAGCGTAACCCCTGAACATGTCGAAGCTCGCACAGGCCGGCGAAAGCAGCACGACGTCGCCAGGCTGAGCGAGCGCCGTCGCAGCGCGTGTGGCGGCTTCGAGCGTCGGATGGTCGTCGATCACGATGCCGGTAGACGCCAGCGCAGCACGGATTTGCGGCGCGTCGCGACCGATCAGCATCACCGCGCGGCACCAGCGCTCGACGGGGGCCGCAAGCGGTTCGAAGTCCTGACCCTTGCCGTCGCCGCCCGCGATCAGCACCGCGCGCTGCGCGAGGCCGTCGAGCGCCGCGACCGTCGCGCCGACGTTCGTGCCCTTGCTGTCGTCCACGTAATCGATGCCGTCGATCGAGGCGATCAGCTCCACGCGATGCGGCTCGCCGCGATACTCGCGCAAACCGTGCAACAGCGGCGCGGCGGGCAGGTCGATCGCGCGCGCGAGCGCGAACGCGGCCAGCGCGTTTGCTGCGTTATGCAGACCGCGAATCCGCAGGGCGTCGGCCGGCATGAGGCGCTTGTTGGCGAGATTCACCGGCGCCGTCTCCTGCTGCTTGCGCCGGCGCGCGGAGACCGGTTCGTCCGTCGCGTCGCGATCGTGCGCCTGCACGAGCCACAGCATGCCGTTGTCGCGCGAGAGGCCGTAGTCGCCGTCCTGCCGCGGCTCGTCGACGCCGAACGTGACCACGCGAGCCGTGTTGTCCGCGGACGACGCGAGCGACATCACGCGCGCGTCGTCGCGGTTGAGCACGCGCGTCGTTTGCGGCCCGAAAATGCGGCCCTTCGCGGCCGCGTAGGCGTCGAGCCCGCCGTGCCAGTCGAGGTGGTCCTGCGTGATGTTCAGGATGGCGGCGGCGGCGGGAGCGAACGTGTGCGACGTCTCCAGCTGGAAGCTCGACAGTTCGAGCACCCAGACGTCGGGCAGCGCGGTGTTGTCGATCGCTTCGGCGAGCTTGTCGAGCATCGCCGGGCTGATGTTGCCGGCCACCGCCACGCGCTTGCCCGCGCGCGCGCAGAGCAGGCCCGCGAGGCTCGTCGTCGTGGTCTTGCCGTTCGTGCCGGTGATCGCGAGCACCTTCGGCGCGTAGCCGCTCTCTCCCAGGTGCTTCAAAGCCTGCGCAAAAAGTTCGAGTTCGCCCCACACGTCGATGCCGCGTTCGCGCGCGGCTGCGAGCAGCGGCACGAGATCGGCTGCGAGCGGCGAGAGGCCGGGGCTGATGGCGACGAGTTCGACGCCGTCGAGCAGCGCCGTCGAGAACGCGCCGCCGACGAAATCGGCGTCGATGCCGTGCACGGCGAGTTCGGGCAGGCCGGGCGGCACTTCGCGCGTATCGGCAATGCGCAGGCGGCAACCGTGCCGCGCACACCAGCGCGCCATGGCAAGCCCGGATTCACCGAGCCCCAGCACGAGCACCATCGGCTTTTGCCGATCCCGAAACTTCTCGCCAAACATCGCTTGCTTTCCTTGATGACTTACTTGATGGCTCAGCGCAGCTTGAGCGTGGACAGACCGAACAGGCACAGCATCAGCGTGATGACCCAGAAACGCACGACGACCTGCGTTTCCTTCCAGCCCGACAGCTCGAAGTGGTGATGCAGCGGCGCCATCTTGAAGATGCGCCGGCCCTCGCCATACCGCTTCTTGGTGTACTTGAACCAGGTGACCTGCAGCATCACGGAGAACGTCTCCGCAACGAAGATGCCGCCCATGATGAAGAGCACGATTTCCTGGCGCACGATCACGGCAATCGTGCCGAGCGCGCCGCCCAGCGCGAGCGCGCCCACGTCGCCCATGAACACCTGGGCCGGATACGTGTTGAACCAGAGGAACGCGAGCCCTGCCCCGCCCATCGCCGAGCAGAAAATCAACAGCTCGCCCGCACCGGGAATGTGCGGGAACAGCAGGTACTTCGAGTAGACCGAACTGCCCATCACGTAGGCGAACACGCCGAGCGACGCGCCCACGAGCACGACCGGCATGATGACGAGGCCGTCGAGGCCGTCGGTGAGGTTCACGGCGTTGCTCGCGCCGACGATCACGAAATACGTGAGCGCAATGAAGCCCCATACGCCGAGCGGATAGCTGATCGACTTGAGGAACGGCAGCAGCAGGTCGGCGCGCGCGGGCAGGCCCATCGAGAGGCCGCTCCTCACCCACGCCATGAAGAGGTCGAACACGCGCACGTTGCTCGCCTCGGACACGCTGAAGGCGAGATACACGGCGGCGAAGAGGCCGATCACCGACTGCCAGAAATACTTCTCGCGCGAGGACATTCCGCGCGGATCCTTGTAGACGACCTTGCGATAGTCGTCCACCCAGCCGATCAGTCCGAACCCGAACGTCACGAGCATCACGATCCAGATGAAGCGGTTCGCGAGATCGGCCCAGAGCAGCGTCGAAACGGCGATGCCCAGCAGGATCAGGACGCCGCCCATGGTCGGCGTGCCCGACTTCACGAGATGCGTCTGCGGGCCGTCCGTGCGCACGGCCTGGCCGACTTTCATCGCGGTCAGCTTGCGAATGACCCACGGGCCCAGCACGAGCCCGATCGCCATCGCGGTGATGGTCGCCATCACCGCGCGGAACGTCAGATAACTGAACACGCGCAAGAAGCTTGCGTCATTCTGCAGCCATTGCGCCAGCGCCAGTAACATGCCTTGTATTCCTTCGTATTTCAGTGCGTACCGGACGCAGCGTCCGGCGCAGGGTTTTGCGGATTCGTCAGGGCCGCCACTACACGCTCCATCTGCATGAAGCGCGAGCCTTTCACGAGTATCGTTGCGCCGCCGCCGTAGCCGGCCGCGGCCAATGCGTTCACCAGTTCGCTAACGCCGACGCTATGCAGCGCGTTCGCACCGAACGCCGCCGATGCGTCGCCCGCCGCCTGACCGAGCGTGTAGAGCGCGTCGATGCCGCGCTCTTTCGCATACGCGCCCACCTCGCGATGGAACGCCGGACCTTCGTCGCCCACTTCGCCCATGTCGCCCAGCACGAGCACGCGCGGCGCGGCCTGCGCCGCGAGCACGTCGATCGCCGCGCGCACGGAATCGGGGTTCGCGTTGTAGGTGTCGTCGATCACCGCCGCACCCGTAAGTTCCCGGAACGCGGCATGTTTTACCTGCAAGCGGCCCTTCACCGGTTCGAACGCTTCCAGACCGCGACGGATCGCATCGAGCGAGACCCCTGCCGCCAGCGCGGCCGCCGTGGCCGCAAGCGCGTTGTGCGCGTTGTGCGCGCCCAGCACCTGCAGCTCGACTTCGAGATGCCCCTCGGGCGTCGCGATGGCGAGGCGGTTGCCGGTGAGCTTGCCCGTCACCGCGGCGTCGACGGCGCTTGCTTCCGTATGCAGGGCGAAATCGAGAATCTGCGAGCCGGTCGCCGCGACGCGCCAGATGCCCGCGTAGGCGTCGTCGGCGGGAAATACCGCGACGCCTTCGGGCTTCAGAGCGTGGATCACGCTGGCGTGCTCGAGCGCGACGGCTTCCACCGTCGCCATGAATTCCTGGTGTTCACGCTGCGCGTTGTTGACCACCGCGACGGTCGGCTCGGCGAACTGCGCCAGCAGCTCCGTCTCGCCCGGATGATTCATCCCGAGTTCGACGACCGCGAGGCGATGTGCACTGGATAAACGCAGCAGCGTGAGCGGCACGCCGATGTCGTTATTGAGGTTTCCGGACGTAGCGAGACGACATTCTTCTCCAACCGCCGCCGCAAAGATCGCGGCAATCATTTCCTTGACCGTCGTCTTGCCGTTGCTGCCCGTCACCGCGACGAGCGGCAGCGTGAAGCGCCGCCGCCAGCCGAGCGCGAGCGCGCCGAGCGCCGCGCGCGTGTCGTCCACGCGCAGGGCAGGCGTGCGCCAGTCGCCGGGGCTGCGCGAAACGAGCACGGCATTCACGTGACGGTCCGCGACTTCCTGCAGGAAATCGTGCGCGTCGAAGCGGTCGCCCTTGAGCGCGACGAACAGGTCGCCCGGGCCGGCCGTGCGGCTGTCGGTCGAAATACGCGCGAACGTGGCGTTCTCGTCGCCGAGCACGCTCGCGCCCGGAATCAACGCCGCCGCATCGCGCAGGGAAAGCATTGTCATTCGCCGCCTCCGCGCCCATGCCGATCGGAAGTCGGACGGGCTGCGAGAGCAAGCCGCGCGTGATCCTGATCCGAGAACGCGCGCTTCTTGCCCATGATTTCCTGGGTCGCCTCGTGCCCCTTGCCGGCCAGCACGACGACGTCTTCGCGCGCTGCGCCGCGCACCGCCTGCAGGATCGCGCTCGCGCGGTCCTCGATGCGGCGCGCCTTTTCGGGCTCGCGCATGCCGCCGACGATCTGGTCGATGATCGCGGCTGGCGATTCGCTGCGCGGGTTGTCGCTCGTCACGACGACCTGGTCTGCGAGCCGCTCGGCAATCGCACCCATCAACGGACGCTTCGTGGCGTCGCGGTCGCCGCCGCAGCCGAACATGCAGACGAGCTCGCCGCCGCGCGCCGCCGCGATCGGGCGCAGCGCTTCGAGGGTCTTTTCGAGCGCATCGGGCGTGTGCGCGTAGTCGATCACGACGAGCGGTTCGTCGTGATCGACGCGGCCGCCAAGACGCTCCATGCGGCCATTCACAGGCTGCAGCTTCGCCAGTTCGTTCAGCGCGGCCACGAGCGGCACGTTCGCGGCCAGCAGTGCGCCGAGCACGCCGAGCAGGTTGCTCACGTTGAAGAGGCCGAGCGTCTGCACCTCGACTTCGGCGTCGCCCCAGTCGGACGTGGTCAGATGGAACGCCGTGCCCGTGGCCGTCGCGCGCACGTTTTCCGCGCGCAGCCACGCATCGGCAACGGGCGCTTCGGCAGCCGACGTTGCGATGCCGTACGCGATGGTGCGCGCATGGCCGCGTGTCGAGGCCAGCAGGCGACGACCCGCTGCGTCGTCGGCGTTGATCACCGCCGCTCGCAGTCCGGGCCACGCGAAAAGACGCGCTTTCGCCGCCTCATAGGCCTCGAACGTGCGGTGATAGTCAAGGTGATCCTGGGTCAGATTCGTGAAGATCGCGACGTCGAACGAGGTGCCGTTCACGCGGCCCTGATGCAGCGCATGCGACGACACTTCCATCGCCACGGCCCGCGCGCCGGCCTTGTGCAGCTGCGCGAGGCTGCGCTGCAGTTGCGGCGCGTCCGGCGTCGTGAAGCCCGTATGCGTGAGCTGGCCCGGAAAGCCGCTGCCGAGCGTGCCGACGATCGCGCACTTCTGGCCGATCGCCGTGAGCGCCGTGGCGACCCACTGGCTGCACGACGTCTTGCCGTTCGTGCCCGTCACGCCGACCACGAGCATCGCGTCGCTCGAATCGCCATACCAGCCGCTCGCGATCTCGCCGGCCAGCACGTCGAGCTGCGGCACCGCGAACGACATCGATGCGTCCACCGGACCTGTGAAGCCTTCCGGCTGATAGAGGATGGCGGCGGCGCCGCGCTCGATCGCGTTGTCGACGTGCGGGCGGTTATCCGCGCCGTCGACGGCGTAGGCCACGAACACATCGCCCGCCTTCAGCGAGCGCGTGTCGGCGTGCAGATCGGCGCCCGACGCGACGCGCGCGCGCAGCCACGCGAGCGCGTCCGCGATCTGCCGGTGCGCGGGATGCTGGGTGCGCGTGGCGCTCATCGGACGACTCCGGGTCGGTTGTTCGCACTGTCGGCGACGGTCATGTGGCGAGCGGCACCGGCGGTGGACTTCGGCGCGGCCGACGCATGCTTCGCCGGCGCGGCGGTGGCCGTGGCGGGCGAGTTCGACGGCGTGGCCTGGGCGCTGTCGTCGGAGACGACAAGCTGCTTGACCGGCATGTCGGGCGGCACGTTGAGCGTGCGCAGCGTGTCGCCGGCGATGCCCGCGAACACCGGACCCGACACGGCGCCGCCGAAGTGGCTGCCGGCGGTCGGCTCGTCGATCGACACGGCCACCACGATGCGCGGGTTAGGCATCGGCGCCATGCCGACGAACGAGGCGCGATACTTCGACTTGTCGTAGCCGCGCCCCTCGTGCTTGTACGCCGTGCCCGACTTGCCGCCCACGCGGTAGCCCGGAACGGCCGCGTCGGGCGAGGTGCCGTCCTTCGACACGACGCTTTCGAGCATGGTACGGACTTCGCGTGCCGTGGTCGGCGAGAACACCTGGGTGCCGGTCACGGGCTGATCGTCGCCCGGATGGCGGAACAACGTCACGGGCAGGATCTGGCCGTCGTGCGCGATGGCCGTGTACGCGCGCGCGAGCTGGAACAGCGACACCGAAAGGCCGTAGCCGTAGGACATCGTCGCCTGCTCGATGCGGCGCCAGCTCTTCCACGGACGCAAGCGGCCCGCCGCCGCGCCGGGGAACCCGACCTTCGGCGCCTGACCGAGTCCGATGCTGGTGTACATGTCCCACATTTCTTCGGGCTTGAGCGTCATCGCGATCTTCGTCGCGCCGATATTGCTCGACTTCTGGATCACGCCGCCCACCGTCAGCACGCCGAATGCGGCGTCGTCGGTGATGGTCGCGCCGTCCAGCGTGAAGTGGCCCGGGCCCGTATCCACCAGTGTAGTCGGCGAGACCCGGTGCAGATCCAGCGCCAGCGACACCGTGAACGGCTTCATGATCGAGCCCGGCTCGAACACGTCGGTGAGAACACGATTGCGCAGCTGCTCGCCCGTGAGGTGCGAGCGGTCGTTCGGGTTGTAGGTCGGATAGTTGACGAGCGAAAGCACTTCACCCGTGCGCACGTCCACCACCATCGCGGCGCCGGCCTTCGCCTTGAACTTCTCGACGGCCGCCTTCAGGTCTTCATACGTGATGTACTGGATCTGGCTGTCGATCGACAGCCGCACGTCCTGGCCATCGTGCGGCACCACCTGCTCGTCCACGTCCTCGACGATGTGGCCCATACGGTCCTTGATGACGTGGCGAATGCCCGGAACACCCGCGAGAACCTTCTGGTCTGCGAGCTCCACGCCTTCCTGGCCATAGTCTTCCACGTTCGTGAAGCCGATCAGGTGCGCGGTGATCTCGCCTTCGGGGTAGTAACGCTTGTATTCGTTGCGCTGATAAATGCCCGGAATGCCGAGCAACGCCACTTTGGCGGCGACGTCGATCGGCACCTGGCGCTTCACGTAGACGAAAGTCTTGTCCTCGGAAAGCTTCTTGCGCAAGTCGGTCGTCGACATGCCGAGCAACTGGCCGAGCTGCGCGAGCTTGTCGGCGCCCAGGTCGTCGGGCACGTCTTCGGGAATCGCCCAGATGGCGCGCACCGGCAGGCTCGTGGCGAGCACGAGCCCGTTGCGGTCGAGAATCTTGCCGCGCGTGGCGGCCAGTTCGATCGTGCGCTGATAGCGGCTCTCGCCCTGCTTCTGGTAGAACGCGTTGCCCGGGCCCTGGATCCAGAACGCGCGCGCGGCAAGCGCGACGAACGCCATGAACAGCATGAACACGACGAGCTTCGAGCGCCACATCGGCAGGCGCACGGAAAGAATCGGATTCGACGAAAACGCGACGCTCTTGCGGCTGTTGCCCTTTTTCATCGCGTGCCTCCGCGACGGCCGGAAGCCGCGGCAGGCGAAGCAGCCGGCGCCGACGTGGGCACCGGCGCCTCGGTCGCGGCGGCGGCGCCGGACGCGAGCGTCAGGTATTGCGTGCGTCCGGTCGTGACGGCCTGCATCTTGAGCGAATCGGTGGCGATCTGTTCTACGCGCGATGTCTTCGACAGCGCGCTCTGCTGATATTGAAGCTGGTCGTAGTCCTGCTGAAGCTGGTGCTCTTCCGCTTGCGCGCGCTGCAGCTGGATGAAGATCTGCCGCTGCTGGTTGGTGGCGTTGACGACCGACAACGCACAGCCCATCACGACGATCAGCAGGAAGATGTTCAGGCGGTTCATGGCGTGACGCGCTCCGCGGTGCGCATCACGGCCGAGCGGGCGCGCGGGTTCGCGGCGACTTCTTCGTCGCTCGCGAACACGCGGCCAAGCAGCTTGAGCGGCGGGCTGGGCAGGTCGACGGCGCGGATCGGCAGGCGGCGGTCGATCGCGGGCGCGCTGGCGTGCGCCTGCATGAACCGCTTGACGATCCGGTCTTCGAGCGAATGAAAGCTGATGACCACCAGCCGCCCCCCCTGCTCAAGCGTCGCCAAGGCCGCCTCTAGAACGGCCTGCAGGTCCGCAAGCTCTTGATTGACGTGAATCCGTATAGCCTGAAAGGTGCGGGTTGCCGGGTCCTTACCCTTCTCACGGGTCTTGACGACGTTAGCCACGATTTGGGCAAGCTCGCCCGTGCTGTCGAGAGGCCCGAGACGTTCGGACTCTGCCCGGCGAGCAACAAGCGCCTTTGCAATCTGAAAAGCAAACCGTTCTTCCCCATAATCTCGTATCACCTCCGTCAGTTCCTGCAGCGTGGCCCGAGCGAGCCAGTCGGCAGCGGACTCGCCGCGCGTCGGGTCCATCCGCATGTCGAGCGGACCGTTTGCGCGGAAACTGAATCCGCGCTGCGGATCGTCAACCTGCGGCGACGACACGCCAAGGTCCAGCAGCACACCCGACACACGCCCTACCCCGCGCGACGCCAGGGCATCGCGCAGCGAAGCAAAACTCTCATGCACAATCGAAAAACGCGGATCCTCGACGGTGGCGGCCGTGGCGATCGCCTGCGGATCCTTGTCGAACGCGATCAGACGCCCGGCTTCGGAAAGCCGGCCGAGAATCGCGCGACTATGCCCGCCGCGCCCGAACGTGCCGTCCACATAGACGCCGTCCGCGCGCGTGACCAGCACGTCGACCGCTTCATCGAGCAGCACCGTGCGATGCTGCAGTCCTTGTCCCATCGCAGATGCCATAGCTCTTTATCCGCGATCAGAACGTGAAATTCTTCAAGGCGTCGGGCATGCCCTGCGCCATCGCCGCCTGCTCCTTGGCGATGTACGTCTGTGCATCCCACAACTCAAAATGACTACCCATGCCGAGCAGCATGACTTCCTTTTCCATTCCTGCTGCCAGACGTAATTCAGGCGAGACGAGCACGCGGCCCGCGCTGTCGAGATCGACGTCGGACGCGTTGCCGAGAAAGATGCGGCGCCACCAGTGCGCGTCCATCGGCAGCGCGGCGACCTTCGCGCGGAAAACCTCCCATTCGGGGCGCGGAAATAGCAACAGGCAGCCGTCCGGGTGCTTGGTGATCGTCACCCGTCCTTCTGCCTGTTGTTGCAGCGCGTCCCGATAGCGAGACGGAATCGACATCCGTCCTTTCGCATCGAGTGCCAGCGCCGACGCCCCCTGGAACAATTTGCTCCCCCTCGCGCGGCGCCACTCGCCGCCCGTCCCAATTCAAATGAATTTACCCGAATACGCGCCTGAAATCACACAAAAAAACACTTTCTCACACTGTCTCCCACTTTAGAGGAACACCCCACGAGGGTCAAGGGACGCGGGCCATTTCTTGACGAAATTTATCCGTTAGAACAAGGACTTAGCGGCGCTTCTTCAGGTCGACCCGAAAACCAAAAATCGTTATGAATGAATGAACTAACGCAGGTTCTGAAGGTGATACGTGAAAAACCTGGCGAAAACGGCGGGGGCGATGGGATTCGGAGGGGATTAAAACGGTGGGGCAGACAGGAGGAATGGCGGTGGATAGCCGGGACGGCGAATGCCGCCGTCCCACTTCAAAGCGTCAAATATAGTAGGCCGTGCGCGTCATGACTTTCGACACGGCACGCATGAGCGTTCGCACCGGAAGCGGCAACTCGATACCCCCTGCGTCAGTGGCGGCCTTCGCGTGCGAGATCTCGTCGGCACGCATCTGTTCGACCACGGCGCGCGATTCCAGGTCGGCCTGCGGCAGGCTATCCAGATGGCTGTCGAGATGGTGCTCGACCTGCCGCTCCGTCTCGGCCATGAAGCCGAGGCTCACCTTGTCGCCGAAGCGGCCCGCGGCGAAGCCGATCGCCAGCGCACCGGCATACCACAGCGGATTGAGCAGGCTCGGGCGCGAGTCGAGCGCCTGCAGACGGCGCGCGGTCCACGCGAGGTGATCTTCTTCCTCGAGCGCAGCCTGGGTGAACGCGGCCTTGAGCGCAGGCGAGCGCGTGGCGAGTTTTTGTGCCTGATAGAGCGCCTGGGCGCACACCTCGCCAACGTGGTTCACGCGCATCAGACCGGCTGCATGCGCGCGCTCAGCCTGGGTGAGGTCGTTCGCGGCCGGGAGCGCGGCTTCCGCGGTTGCGGATACTTCGGACTCTTCGGCGGCGGCCTCCGTGCCCGCCGACACAGCCGGCACGGGCATCGGCCGCGACATGCGCGACACGCCAGTCATCGAACGCAGGCCTCGATCGAATTCGGTAATCAATTCGTCAAGCGTCATCCAACCTCCCTTTCGATACGCGAGCGGAAGGCGAGCGCCGGTCGTCTTTCGCCATTACTTGATATTACGAATTACTGTCAATCAGCAGCACCGCTGATAGCTAACTTCATATTCTATTCCATGTTGTATAAACGAAACAGATACTTAGCGATGCCTTTGCTCCCGCTTTTTTGACATAGACTTGCGTCTGACGTTACAGAGGACTTCTCGCGATGCTGCACGGCGGGGCCAGGTCATCTGCCGCAAGTTCGAAGAAGAACAGCCGTGTCATCCTCGAAGGCGCCTACGGGCGCCTTTTTCTTTGGCCCGTTTTGTGCGTCCCGCGGACCAAACAAAAATGGCCCGCCTTCACGGGCAGGCCATGTCGCACGGCAAGTTCGCCGCGGCGCGCGCCGCTCAGGCGCGGCCGTCGCGCAATTCGCGCCGCAGAATCTTGCCGACGTTGCTCTTCGGCAGTTCGGTGCGGAACTCGACGATCTTCGGGCGCTTGTAGCCCGTGAGCTGCGACTTGCAGTATTCGAAGACATCCTTGTCGGTGAGCGCCGGATCCTTTTTCACGATGAAGAGCTTCACCGCCTCGCCGGAATGCTGGTCGGGCACGCCCACCGCCGCCACCTCGAATACGCCCGGCAGCTTCGCCACCACGTCTTCGACCTCGTTCGGGTAGACGTTGAATCCCGACACGAGAATCATGTCCTTCTTGCGGTCGACGAGCTTCACGTAACCGCGCGTGTTCATCACGCCCACGTCGCCCGACTTGAAGAAACCGTCCGCCGTCATGACCTTCGCCGTCTCCTCCGGCCGGTTCCAGTAGCCCGCCATCACCTGCGGGCCGCGGATGCAGATCTCGCCCGGCTCGCCGATCGCCAGTTCCTTACCCTCGTCGTCGCGAATCGAAATTTCGGTCGAGGGCAGCGGGAGGCCGATGGTCCCCGTGTACTCGGTCGCCGTGGTCGGATTGCAGGTCACGCTAGGCGACGTTTCCGAGAGCCCGTAGCCCTCGATGATGGGCGTATGCGTCTGCTCATACCAGCGCTTCGCCACCGCCTCCTGGACCGCCATGCCGCCGCCGTTGGCCACGAGCAGCTTCGAGAAGTCGAGCTTGCCGAAATCGGGGTGATTGAGCATCGCGTTGTAGAGCGTGTTCACGGCCGGAAACGTCGTGATCGAGTAGCCTTGCAGCTCCTTGATCATGCCCGCGATGTCGCGCGGATTCGGAATCAGAACCGCGAGACCGCCCGTGCGGATCGCGAGGAGTCCGCACACGGTCAGCGCGAACACGTGGTAGAGCGGCAGCGCCGCAACCGTCACCGCCTGCTGGCCGGCCGGCAGCTTCGAAAGCACCGGCTCGGTCCAGGCGGCGGACTGCAGCACGTTCGCGATCAGATTGCGATGCAGCAGCGTTGCGCCCTTCGAAACGCCCGTCGTGCCGCCCGTGTACTGGAGGAAGGCGATGTCGTCGGGCGTCTGCTCGACGCGCTTGAAGCTCGCGCGCGCACCGGCGGAAAGGGCGTCGTTGAAACGGACGTGACCCGGCAGCGTCCACGCCGGCACCATCTTCTTCACGCGCCGGACGACGAAATTGACGAGGCAGCCCTTCACGCCGAGCAGATCGCCCATCGACGCAGCCACGACATGCTTGACCGCCGTGTTCGCGATGACGGCGTCTAGCGTGGCGGCGAAATTCTCGAGGATGACGATCGCCTCGGCGCCGCTGTCCTTGAGCTGATGTTCGAGTTCGCGCGGCGTGTAAAGCGGATTCACGTTCACGACCACATAGCCCGCGCGCAGGATCGCCGCGAGCGCGACGGGATATTGCAGCACATTCGGCATCATGATCGCGATGCGCGACCCGGGCGCGATGCCGCGCGACTGGAACCAGGCCGCGAGCCGACGCGAAAGATCGTCGAGCTCGCCGTAGGTGATCGACTTGCCCATGCACGCAAAGGCCGGCTTCGTCCGGTACGTGCTGAAGCTCTCTTCGAGCAGCGCCGTGATGGACGCGTAGCGCCCCGCGTCGATCTCTGCTGGAACGCCGGGGGGATACGATTTCAGCCAGATTTTTTCCATGCGGCGTCTCCTCCGTTAATTTTCGAATGATCGTGCTAAAACGTGGATCGTAGCATGGCGCTCCGGGCTTTAAGCCGCTGAATCAGCGAGTTAGAGAAGCCCTTCGAACGCCGGCGGCGCGCAAGCCGGCGCGGCATGCGCCGCTCGTCCACGGAAGAAGGTCAGGCCCGCTCGATTTCCACGAGGCAGTCGTAAAACGTGGCGGATCCGCCGAGGTCGGTCAGCGCCTGGCTCGTCACCTCGTTGGCGTTGCGGCCATCGGGCGCGAGCTTCTTCCACCAGATCGACAGACCGACCACGAGGCCCTCTCGCGCACGCTCGCTCACGCGTGCCCGCGCGCGCAGCGCGCCGCGATCGTTGAAGACGCGCACTTCGTCGCCGTTCCCGATGCCGCGGCGGGCAGCATCGACAGCATTCAGGTCGACGTGCGGCTCGCCTTCCGTCGCGCGCAGACTCTCGACATTGACGAAGGTACTGTTCAGGAAGTTGCGCGCCGGCGGCGAGATCATCGCGAGCGGATAGCGGGCGGCCAGTTCGGGCGCGCCATCCGCCGATTCGTAGGGCGGCAGGTAGTCCGGCAGCGGGTCGAGCCCCGCTTTCGCGAGCGCGTCGCTGTAGAACTCGCACTTGCCCGAAGGCGTGCGAAAGCCGCCGTGCGCGAACGGCGCATCGGCGATCTGAAGCTTTGCCCAGCCGTTCGACTTCAACGTGGCCCAATCGATACCCCCGAATGCCGGGTCTTCCCAGTGAAACGCCCTGGCCGCCACTTCCTCGTCGCTCTCGAAAAGCGCCGGTTCGGTCAGGCCCATCCTGCGGGCGATCATGCGGAAGATTTCCGTATTCGGACGCGCCTCGCCCACCGGCGCGATGGCGGGCAGATTCGCCATCACGTGCGTGTGGCCGTAGGATTTATGGATGTCGAGGTGTTCGAGTTGCGTGGTCGCGGGCAGCAGCAGATCGGCGTAATCGGCGGTGTCGGTCTGGAACTGTTCCAGCACGATCGTGAAGAGGTCTTCGCGCGCGAAACCCGCCGCGACCTTGCCCGAATCGGGAGCAACCGCCACCGGGTTCGAGTTGTAGACGACGAGCGCCTCCACCTTCGGACCAAACGCGGCATCGCCGGCATGCGTGAGCGCGTCGCCGATCTGGTTCATGTTGATCACGCGCGGCAGCGCTTTCGGCCAGCCCGGAATCAGGTCCGGGCGCTGCAGCGCGTTGGCATCGACATTGGCCCACCCCGACGACGACAGCAGCGCGCCTCCTGCCCGCTCGCGCCAGGCGCCCGTCAGCGCCGGCAGGCACGCGATCGCGCGCACCGCGTTGCCGCCGCCGCGCACGCGCTGCAGACCGTAGTTCATGCGGATCGCCGCCTTGCGCGTCGAGCCGTAAAGACGCGCAAGGTCGACGATCGTCTGCTCGTCGATGCCGCAGATCTGCGCGACGCGCGCCGGCGTGTAGGTCAGTGCTCGAACCTTGAGCGCCTCGTACCCGTGCGTGTGCGCGGCAATGTAGTCGTGATCGAGCCGATCCTCGACAATCAGAACGTGCATCATGCCGAGCGCGAGCGCCCCATCCGTGCCGGGCTTCAATGCGACGTGCTGGTGGCACTTTTCTGCAGTCAGCGATCGGTACGGGTCGATGGCGATCAGCCTGGCGCCGTTGCGCTTCGCCTCCTGGGCGCGCGTCCAGAAGTGCAGATTCGACGCGACCGGGTTGGCGCCCCAGATCAGGATCAGCTCGCTTTCGGCGAAGAACTCCGTATGCATGCCGATACCGGCGCCGTACGTGTAGCGCAGGCCGGCCGCACCGGCTGCTGCGCAAATCGTGCGGTCCAGCCGCGACGCACCCAGTTTGTGAAAGAAGCGTTGCGAAATGCTGTCGCCCTGCACGAGGCCCATCGTGCCGGCATAGCTGTAGGGAACGATCGCTTCGGGCGAACGCCGCGCGATTTCACCCAGGCGATCGGCGGCGATCGCGCATGCCTCGTCCCAGCTGATGGGCTCGAACCGCCCTTCACCCTTGCGGCCGACGCGTTTCATCGGCTGCGTCAAGCGCTTCGGATGGTGAACGCGTTCCGCGTAACGGCTCACTTTTGTACAAAGCACGCCCTGCGTCGGCGGATGGTCGGGATCGCCCGTCACCTTGACCGCCCGGCCGTTGTCTACGGTCACGCGCATCGCGCAGGTATCGGGGCAATCGTGGGGACAGACCGCACGGGCAAATTCGGCTGGGGCGTTCATTGGTAGTCCATCGGGCGAGGCGTCATTTCTATCCGAACCGAAGCTGGTATTTCAGCACTTGTCGAGTGTAGCCAGGGGTTAGCCCTGACTACGCCGATCCGTTCACGCGCAGAGCGTTCTTGCGATTTTAGTCTGTCCGGCCCCACGTCCTGGGAGAGACCCCGGCCGGTTGGCGCGAAAAAAAAGGTTGGGCGTAGAATGGTTTGTCCAGGCCCGCTCGATTCCGGGTGCTCACCTGCTACAACCAGTCCGCCATGAAACTGATTCCCGAAATCCAGTCCGCCCAAGGCGAAATCCAGACCCTCCGACGAACGATCCACGCCCATCCAGAACTGCGCTACGAAGAAACCCACACCTCGGAGCTCGTTGCGTCGAAGCTCGCCGAGTGGGGTATCGAAGTGCATCGGGGATTGGGCAAGACGGGCGTGGTCGGTGTCCTCAAACGCGGCAACGGCGCCCGGTCGGTGGGTCTGCGCGCCGACATGGACGCGCTGCCGGTCCAGGAGCTCAATACCTTCGAACACCGCTCGCGCAACGAAGGAAAAATGCATGCATGCGGCCATGACGGCCATACCGCGATGCTGCTTGGCGCGGCGCAATACCTGGCAAGGCACGGCCAGTTCGACGGAACGATCGTGTTCATTTTCCAGCCGGCGGAAGAAGGCGGCGCCGGTGCGAAGGCCATGATCAAAGATGGCCTGTTCGACCGCTTTCCCGTCGACGCGGTGTTTGGCATTCACAACTGGCCAGGCATGCCGGCGGGCTACTTCGGCGTGACGGAAGGGCCGATCATGGCGTCGAGCAACGAGTTCCGGATCGTGATCACGGGCGTGGGTTCACATGCTGCACTGCCGCACAACGGACGCGACCCGGTCTTTACGGCCGTGCAGATTGCGAACGGGCTGCAAAGCATCATCACGCGCAACAAGAAGCCCTTGGACACGGCAGTGCTGTCGATTACGCAGATTCATGCCGGCGATGCGGTGAATGTGGTGCCAAATGAAGCGTGGATTGCTGGGACGGTCCGCACGTTCACTACCGAGACGCTGGATCTCATCGAATCGCGGTTGCGCAAGATCGCGGAAAGCACTGCGGATGCGTATGATTGTTCGGTCGAGATTTCGTTCCTGCGCAACTATCCGCCGACGGTGAACAGCAGTGCCGAAACTCAATTCGCGGTGGAGGTCATGCGCGAACTGGCAGGTGATGACTGCGTGAACGCGAACGTCGAGCCGACAATGGGCGCCGAGGACTTTTCGTTCATGCTGCTCGAGAAGCCGGGCTGCTACGCGTTTCTGGGGAATGGCGACGGTGGTCATCGCGAGGCCGGCCACGGTGCGGGACCCTGCATGCTGCACAACGCGAGCTACGACTTCAACGATCAGTTGTTGCCGGTTGGCTCGTCGTACTGGGTGCAACTGGCGACGAAGTTTCTTGCGAGGCAGTAGGCCGGAAGGCGGTCAGGCTAAAAGGACAGCGCGCCCTGAGTCGCTGCGCATCAGCCAAAAA
>NZ_BAXZ01000004.1 GCF_000684975.1 Paraburkholderia acidipaludis NBRC 101816
GGCGAGCTCGACACCGAGTGAAAGCGCGTGACGAATCCACGGAACTCGCGAACCGGTGCGCCTTCCTGGGTCTGGAACCTGAACTTCGCCCACTGGCCGAGAATGTCCCTGCGCGGCACGGGTCCCGGTGTCGAGACCAGCAGCCTGATCCGGTACGGCTCGCAGACCTCTTCGTGCACCTCCCATTCGACCACCGACACATCGGGCATCGGCTTCTTCTGCTCATCGGCCGGTGCCTTGTCCTGCGGGTAGCGACGGTACAGTTCCACGTGCGCCGACTGGCGGCCCGTCAGAAGTCGTGCCGCCGTGCCAGATTCCGCCATGCTCGATCCTTTGATATGTAATCCTATTTAACTGGATAGCGCACGGACGTGTATCTCGAAGCGTCAAGCTACATGACTGAAGCGCGAAGCGTTGTTCGAGATATGCGCGCAGTGTTTTCCCGCGCGCCATGATCGACCGCTGCGGCGAAGCAGACGATTCACAAGGGACGGAATGAAAAAAGCGGCAAGATCGCTTGGCAAGATAATAATATCTTGATCGGGAAACATCCTTGCGCGCCGTCAACGCTATTGGGGCTACCTTCGGTGTCGTCCGAGGTTGCCGCTTGTCGATGCCGAGCGGGGCCGCGTTATCATTTTTGACGGACGTGAAGAGGCTCCTCACCGGGTTTCGCCTGGCGAGGCGCTTCGATCTTGCTCTACGAATATGAACTACACCAGGAACACTTATGCGAATCACGCTGGAAGTGTGCGTCGATAGCGTGGAGGGGCTCGACGCCGCCATCGCGGGCGGCGCCGACCGCATCGAACTCTGCTCCGCGCTGGACCTCGGCGGCCTTACGCCCACATCGGGGTTGATCGCGGCGGCGGCGCGCGCACCGATTCCGGTCTACGCAATGATCCGGCCTCATGCGCGCAGCTTTTGCTGGTCGCGGGCCGATGGAGAAGCGATGCTGGCCGAAATCGACGTGGTGCGCGCGGCTGCCCTTGCCGGCGTGGTGCTGGGCGCCGCGCAGCCGGACGGCAGCCTCGACGTCGCGTTGCTGCGCACGCTGCGCGAACGTTCGCGCGGTCTTGGCGCCACGTTGCATCGCGTGTTCGACCTTGTGCCCGATCCCGTTCGCGCGCTTGAAGAAGCCGTTGCGCTGGACTTCGAACGTGTGCTGACTTCGGGCGGCGCGGCACGGGCAATCGATGGAATCGATACGCTGGCCGAACTGATGGAGCGCGCGGCGGGGCGCATCGTCGTCATGCCGGGTAGCGGAATCGCAGCCGACAACGTCGTGCGGATCGTCGAGGCGACCGGCGCGGCCGAGGTTCACGCATCCTGCCGCGAGGTGCTCGCGCAGAGTGACGGAAAGGGTGTCGAGCTTGGTTTTTTCTCCGCTCGCCGGAGCACGACTTCCAGAAATCTCGTGCAGGCGCTCAGGCGAGCGCTTGCATTGTTCGATTGAGCAGCGGGGCGAGGCATGGGCTCGTTGCTCGTGCGTGGATTGCTCTTATTGAGGACTCCAAGAAATCCGGGCCTGCAGACTCACTCCGGCAGCGCGCCGGCCATATCCGCCTGTGCCGCCGACGGCCGGCGGCGCTGCAGCACGGCGATGCAGACGAGCGAAGTGCCCGCGAGCGCGCTATAGAACAGCGCGAGCGGCCACCACTGTCCAGGGAAGTCGTGCGCGAGCAGCGTGCCGGCGAGCGGCGTGAGGCCGCCCGCGAGCGCCGCGCAGCATTGGTACGAGATGGAGATGGCCGAGTAGCGCACGCGCACCGGGAACGCATTCGTCATGAAGCCGGCCATGACGGCATACGAGCTCGACATGCACATCACCGCAACGGCAATGCCGACTACGATGGCGACCGGGCGCCCCGTTGAAACGAGCACGAACATGGGATAGGGCGAGAGCATCGCGAGGCCTGCGGCCGCCACGAGAAAGCGGCCCGAGCCCACGCGTTCGGCGAACCAGCCCGACGCGAGCTGCGTGAACAGTTGAATGAACGCGACGACGAAGAGGCAGTCGAGGATCAGCGCGCGATCGAGGCCGAGCGTCTGCGTCGTGTAGTTCAACATGAACGTGTTGACGAACCACGCGCCCGCCACGCCGATCACGTTTGCGCCGAGGCACAGCAGCACGCCGCGCCAGGCGTCGCGCAGCACCTCGACGATCGGCATGGACGCGGTGCGCCGCTGCGCCTTGAGCGCTTCGAACTCGGGCGACTCCCGCACGCCCGAACGGATCAGGAGGCCCACGACGAGCAGCACGGCGCTCGCGAGGAACGGCAGGCGCCAACCCCAGGCGAGGAGCGCGTCGTGGTCGAGATGCGCGACGCTGCGAAACGCGAGCAGCGCGAGAATCAGGCCGGCGGGACTGCCGAGCTGCGCGAACGAGGCGAAGAAGGTGCGCCGCTCGCGCGGCGCGTGTTCGCCGGCCATGAGGACGGCGCCGCCCCATTCGCCGCCGATGGCGATGCCTTGCGCCACGCGCAGCAGCACGAGCAAGGCGGGCGCGAGCGCGCCGGCGTTGGCGTAGGTCGGCAGGAAGCCGATGCCCACGGTGCCGGCGCCCATGATGGAGAGCGTGGCGACGAGCGCCTTCTTGCGGCCGATCCTGTCGCCGAGATGGCCGAACACGAGGCCGCCGAAGGGCCGTGCGAAAAAGCCGACGGCGAATGTGCCGAACGAGGCCAGCGTGCTGTAGAACGGCTCGTTCGACGGGAAGAACAGCTTGCCGAAGATGAGCGCGGAGGCCGTGGCGTAGATGTAGAAGTCGTACCACTCGATCGTGGTGCCGACGAAGGCGGCGAGCGAGGCGCGTGCGGGCTGCCGCGCTGTCTGAGGAAGGGCTGCGGACGTGGACATCGTTTGTCTCCTTGGTCGGTTGAGCCGGCTTGGGCCGGTCTATATTCCATTGGCACTGCCAGGTGATGATCAGCCCTTCACGACCCCGGCCTCGAACAGCCGTGCCTGAGTTTCGCGGTCGATGCCGAGCGCGTCGAGCACCTCGCGCGTGTTCCCGCCGAGCGCGGGCGGCTTCGTGCGGTATGTCGCGGGTGTGCGCGAGAGCTTGACCGGTGCGCCGGCGCCGCGATAGCCGTCCATTTCCACGAGCATGCCGCGGTGCCGCGTGTGCGGATGCGCGACCACGGCATCGACGGTCTGCACCGGGCCGCACGGCACGCCATGCGCCATGAGTTCACGCGCGAGCGGCTCGCACTCGTGGGCGGAGAGCCGCGCTTCGAGTGCGGCCTTCAACTCGGACCGGTGCGCGCAGCGGCTGCGGTTGTTCGCGAAACGCGGGTCGTCGGCGAGCGCGGGCTCGCCCAGGTGGGCGCACAGCTTCGCGAACTGCCGGTCGTTGCCTACGGCGAGGAAGATCGGCGCGGTGCGCGTGGCATAGCTGTCGTAAGGCGCGATGTTCGGATGGGCGTTGCCGCTGCGCTGCGGCGTGCGGCCGTTGCCGAAGAAGTTCGGCAGATGCGGATGCAGCAGCGAGACGCCGCAGTCGTAGAGCGCAATATCGACCGACTGCCCCTGGCCGCTCTTTTCGCGTTCGGCCAGCGCGAGCAGGATGCCCGCCAGCGCGTTCAGGCCCGTCACCATGTCCACGATCGGCAGGCCGATGCGCAGCGCGGGGCCGTCGTGCTCGCCGTTCACGCTCATGAGCCCGGCCATCGCCTGGATCACCGCGTCGTAGCCGGGCAGGCCGCCGAGCGGGCCGTCCGCGCCGAAGCCGGAGACGGCGCAATGGATGAGGCGTGGAAAGCGCGGGCGCAGGTCGCGCTCGTAGTCCATGCCCCAGCGCGCGAGCGTGCCGGGCTTGAAGTTCTCCAGGAGCACGTCGGCGCCTTCCAGCAGTTGCCAAAGGATCTCGCGGCCTTCTTCGCGCGCGAGATCGACCGCGATACCCTGCTTGTTGCGATTCACGCCCACGTAGTACCACGCGGTCTCGTCGAGGAAGGGCGGGCCCCAGCCACGCGTTTCGTCGCCGCCGGGCGGTTCGAGCTTGATGACCTCGGCACCGTGGTCGGCGAGGGTCTGTGTGCAGTACGGGCCGCCCAGCACGCGGCTCAGGTCGATCACACGCAGGCCATGCAGCGCGCCGTTTACGGCAGATGATTGGTTATGCTTGCTATCGCTCATCGTCGCGGTCTCATTGTGCGGGCAGGAGTTGCATTGCGTCGGCGAGGGCGAGCGGGTGCTCTTCCACGAGGGCACGCAACGGTGCCGCGTGCGCGTCCCGCGCATCGGGCTCCAGCGGGTCGCGCGGCAGCAGCTTGTGCCGCACGATCAGATGCGCGAGGGCGAGGCGCCGGTAGTCGGGCGCGACGCGCGCCGCTTCGCAGGCCATGAAAACGGCCGTGGTGGCGTGATAGAGCGCGGAAGCGGCCTGGCGCACCGATTCGTCGCGGCCGCATTCCGCCACGCTCTCGAGCACCGCGCCCGCGCGCTCGAACACGCCGCGCAGCAGTGCCGCGCTCGTTTCGGGCAGGCCCGCTTCGGCAAGCTCCGCGCGCACATAGCGCGCAAGGGCGTCCAGTGCGCCTTCGCGTTTCGCCGCGCGCGCGACGTCCAGCGCGACGATGTTGCTCGTGCCTTCCCAGATCGAGCCCAGGTGCGCATCGCGCACGAGCCGCGCATCGCTCCATTCCTCGATATAGCCCACGCCGCCGCGCACTTCCATTGCGTCGCCCGTTACGCGGCGGGCGTCGCGGCAGGCGCGGAACTTGATGAGCGGCGTGAGAATGCGCACGCATTTCGCGGCGAGCTCGTCGCCCTGATCGGCGCGCGGGAGCAGCGTGGCGATCCGCATGAACATCGAGCGCGCCTGCTCGGCGGGCAGCATCATCTTGAGCAGCTGGCGCTGCATGAGCGGCATGTCGATCAGCTTGCGCCCGAATGCTTCGCGATGACGCGCGACGTGCAGCGCTTCGGTCACCGCGCGGCGCATGAGCCCCGCGGCGCGCACGCCGTTCGAAAGCCGCGACATGTTGATCATGTCCGCCATCTGGTGAAAGCCGCGGCCCACTTCGCCGATCAGGTAGGCTTGTGCCCCCTCCAGCACGATTTCGCCGCTCGCCATCGAGCGGCTGCCCAGCTTGTCCTTCAGGCGCACGATGCGGTAGGCGTTGCGCGTGCCGTCCGGCAGCGTCTTCGGCAGCAGGAAGAGCGCGAGGCCCTTGATACCCGGTGGCGCATCGTCGGGGCGCGCCAGCACCATCGCCAGATCGGCGTCGGCGTTCGAGCAGAACCATTTGTCGCCGTGGAGACGCCATACGTCGTGGCCCTGTGCGTCGCTCGTGCGCGTGGCGCGCGTGGCGATGCGCGCGACGTCCGAGCCCGCCGCCTGCTCGGTCATGAACATCGCGCCTTGATAGAGCGTGTCGAAGTCCTGCGAAGCGAGGAACGGCAGATAGCGGGCCACGAGCTCCGGCGACCCGAAGCGGCGCAGCGTGCGCGTGAGGGAGTCGGTCATGCTCACCGGGCAGCAGAGGCCGAATTCGGCCTGCACGAACAGGTAGGTGAGCGCGTACTTCACGAGCGGAGCCGGCGGGGCGGACTGGTGGCTCATTGCCGCGAGGCCCAGTTCGGCATAGGCAACCCGCTCCAGCGCGACGTAGTCGGGATGCTTGTCGAGGTGCTGGAGCGCTTCGCCGCGCCGCGTGCGGTGCCGCAGAACGGGCGGATTGTGGTCCGCCGCGAGCGCCCACTGGTCGAGTTCGTCGGAGGCGCGCTGGCCGAGGCTGCGCAGCCTCGGCTCCAGGGTGGCGAACGCCAGGTCGCCCAGGTAGCTGCGCAGCAGCGGCGCATAGCTCGGGTCGCTCGTATAGAAATTGATGCCGCGGCTGTCGGGAATGTTGGCCGCGCCGTCGGCGGCGGGTGACGTGGCCGAAGCGGAGGCGACAAAGTGGTCGCTCATCGAATGTCTCCTTGTTTTGCGCCCGCATGGCGCGGTGCAATTCGGCCAAGCTTAGGCGCGGCAACGATCACGGTCCAATACAAACGATGTCCTGTACGATAAGCAGCATCTATCGAAAAAAACCATCGGAGACACCGTCATGGAACTCAAGCAACTGCGCTACTTCGTGGCCGTGGCGGAGGAACTGCACTTCGGCCGGGCCGCGCGGCGGCTCTTCATTTCGCAGCCCGCGCTGAGCTTCGACATCCGCAAGTTCGAGGAGCAGTTGGGCGTGCAGCTGCTCGAGCGCACCAACAAGGCGGTGTCGCTCACGAACGCGGGCCACGTGCTGCTGGAGGAGGCGCGCCGGCTGCTCGAACAGGCCGACGAGGTCAGGCGCGTGGCGGCGCGCTCGGCGCATGGGCTCGCGGGGCGGCTGCGCGTCGGCTTCGTCAATTCGATGCTGTATCGCGGGCTACCCGAGGCGGTGCGGCGTTTCGAGGCCGACCACCCGGCGGTGGAAGTCGTGTTGCGGGAGATGAATACGACCGAGCAGGTGCACGCGCTGCAACGCATGCAGATCGATCTCGGCTTCGCGCACTGGGGGCGCTTTCCGACCGAGGTGCAATCCGAGCTGCTGTTTTCCGAGCCCTTTCTGTGCTGCCTGCCCGTGGACCACGCGTTCGCGCGCAAACGGCACATCGCGCTTCGCACGCTCGCGCGCGAGCCGTTCATCCTGTTTCCGCGTTCGGTTTCTCCGCACTATCACGATCAGATCATCGCGACCTGCGTGGAGGCGGGCTTCAGTCCGCAGATCCGGCACGAGGCACGGTTGTGGCAGACCGTGGTGACGATGGTGGAGTTCGGCATGGGCGTCGCGCTCGTGCCGGCGGCGCTCGGTCGTGCGGGCAGCGGACGTTCGGTGTTTCGGCCGCTATCGAGCAATCCTTACGAATCGCAGGTGCTAAGGCTCGTGCGGTCCAGCGGGGCCGGGCGGCTCGCGGAGGGGTTCGCGGGGTATCTGGGTGCGCGGGCAACGGCCGCGTCGGCTGTGCATTTGCCCATAAGCTGAATTTTTCACCTGCGTCGGAGCTTACGGGCGGACACGTCACGCTTTGCATATCGCGTCGCGTGAATTGCTCCACCGCCGCGATGACGCTAGAGGCGAGGGTGGCTGGCATTGCTTGCCGGGGCCTGGTTTTTACCGCCGGCTATGCGGCTATTCCAGCAGGTCGCCGAACGTCCGCGGCACTGTCGAGACCAAAGGAGCGCGTGCACGCATTCACGAAGCTGCGGACACGGTGCGCAATGGTGCCTTGACGCAGGTAGGCGACACCAAGGGCTGCCACCTCGTCGATTAGCTTATGGTCCGGAAATGCAAGTCGTAGTTTTCCATTGGCCAGATACGGCGCGGCCAGAAACTCGGGCAGCAAGGCCATGCCGAAACCCGACAGCGCCAACCGAACCGCAGTGGATTCGCCCACGTCCATTCGAACGCTTCCACGGGATAACGTTGTAATTTTGCCGGCGTGTTCGAGGCGCAACTCCCTTTCATGCTTTGTGTCGTTTTGGCAGGAAAGAATAATGTGACCGTTCAGGTCAGGCTGCGTGCGATCGAGTTTGAAACTGCTCAAATAGTCATGGCTGGCCACAAGCAAGATGGGCGAATTGAGTATGCGGCGGCAAACCGCGTCGGCGTCCAGAATGAGATCGGGAGGATAGATGGCTACGTCATAGTTGTCCTGCTCCAGACGCAGTGGGGGTGTACGCATATTCAGCACGATTTCGACCTCGGGCGCATCGCGCTGATATTCACGGACGATCTCCGGTAGTCCCACTTCGATTGCGATCGGATGAGCGGCGATGCGGAGTACGCCGCGCGAAGCAGCCCGATCGTCTAGAAGGCGTTGTTCGCCCTCGTAGAGGCGATCGAGCACGTCGACACACGTATTGAAATACTCGCGGGCACCCGGCGCCAGCGAGACGAATCGCGATGAGCGACTGACGAGTCGGGTTTGTGTATGGGACTCGAGGTTGCTCACGGCGCGAGACAAGGACGCGAGAGAGACGCTCAATTGCCGGGCGGCCTTCGTGAAACTTCCGAGGCGGACAACGGTAACGAACGCCCTGATTGATTGTATGTGGTCCATCGTATGTCATTCCGGCGAAATGCGTGTCTTTGGGTCTATCGAGGTCAGCACGGCAGGCGCGGCCCCTATCTCGTCATTCGGTGAATACGGAACGCCGTTGACATGGTTAGCGCCGGGTAGCCAAAGACAGCGGTTCGCACGAGCGAAATTGCGTTACGGCCAACAAAGCGTTGTAACCGCGACACAACCTTGTTGATCGAACAACAGAATTGCGTGTCCTGACGTTCTTCCGCGAGAAGAAATTTCGCAGATAAAGAAAATTCCACACGAGAAATCGCCTTGTTTTTCGGGGTTTGGCACGATTCAGTCATGGTTTATGGACTACTAAATTTTTATGAAAGACGCTTGCACCTGATGCAACCTGGCTTTTCCGTTGTCCTCCACTCGTTAGACCCGAATACGGACCTATACTCGCGCAGCCTTGTGGTTCCGGCATTCAATTCGGTAAGCCCCAATCCAGTCGTTAGTGGAGAATCAAACATGAAATTACGGTATTTGGCAGCGGTATCGGCGCTGTCTTTCACTTGTGCGGCTCATGCGCAAAGTAGCGTCACGCTATTCGGTATCGTTGACGAAGGCGTGGTCTACGTAAATAGTCAGCGAACGGGCGGTGCAAACAGCGGTGGAGGAAGTAGCTGGCTCCTCAATAGCGGTAGCGTGTCGACCACGCGTTGGGGCCTGCGCGGCAATGAGGACCTTGGCGGCGGGCTCGGCGCCGTTTTCTGGCTCGAGAACGGCTTTAACGCGTCCACCGGCAAGTTCAACAATGGCGGTGATCTGTTCGGGCGCCAGGCTTATGTCGGGCTCACCGACAGGCAATATGGCGCGCTGACGCTCGGTCGCCAGTACGACTTCCTCGTGGATTACCTTGCACCGCTTTCGGCCGTTGGCGCCGGATTCGGCGGTAACTTCGCCGACCATCCCTATGACAACGACAACCTGGCGAATGATCTGAGGCTTAATAACTCGATCAAATTCAGCAGCGTGGCGTTCGATGGTTTGCGCGTCGGGGCGATGTACGGCTTCTCGAACGACGCGGGTGAGTTCGCGAATAACCGCGCCTACAGCATCGGTACGAGCTACGCTTATGGCACGTTTAGCGTGGGTGCCGCGTTCCTTCAGATCGATCGTGCCGCAGGGGCGGCAAATGCCAACGCGGCAGGCGCGACGAGTACCGCCGACACCAACGTGCTGACGACCGGCGGGCGTCAGCAGATTTACGGTGTCGGCGCGAAGTACATGTTCGGCAACTCGCAGGTGGGGATTGTATGGACCCACTCGTCGACCAACGACGTGACTGGCATCTGGCAGGGCGGCAGCATTGCGTCGCTTACGGGCAGCAATATCAAATTCGATAACTTCGAAGTCAACAGTCGATATTTCTTCACGCCGGAGTTCAGCCTTGGTGCGTCCTATACGTACACGATGGGTCAATTCGATGCCGCCTCCGGAACGCTCAAGCCGAAGTGGAACCAGGTAATGGGGCAAGCCGACTACCAGTTGTCGAAACGCACCGATCTTTACCTCGAAGGTGTCTATCAGCATGTGAGCGGTGGGGGCAACAATCCCGCGTTCGACGCAGGTGTTTTCAGTCTGACGCCGGCGTCCGGTAACGAGCAGGTCGTCGTGGCGGCCGGTCTGCGTCATCGCTTCTGAGCCTCGCCGGCTGAGTCGATGTCGGTCCGCGCAAGGCAGATTGAATTGCATTTCGCCATTCGCTATCTCCTTTGGCTGATAGGTGGGCACAGCATATCGGCCAGTCGAGGTGCGGAAAAATATCTTGATGATATTCGCGCGATGCCTTTTTGATATCAGCACCAGCCTCAGCATTGTCCTTGCGGTTCGCCTGCCATGCGCGGAAGTCATGGCGGCGATGCCATCATTGTATTTTTCGGAGTGTGGGTGGCTCTCTACACTTGGCGGGTGACCAGATCGTTATCGGCGAGCCTTTGCCTCGGTTTTTCAGACGGAATTCGGTATAAATCGCGGTATAAACCGCCAATCTGCGTCGATCGATTTCAGTTGAAGTTGAGTGAGTGGTAGGACTCAGGGCGTCATAGTCACAGGCGCCCTTTCTCCCCCCGCCGGATGAGTCTCCTCCAATCCGTCGGGGGAATTTTTTTTTATTTTCCCTAAGCAATGCTTACGAGCGGGCCGTGGCGAGGCACGGCGCATGAAAGAGCCGCTCGAACATCAGGCCGCGAATCGTGCGGGCGAGCACGGCGACCCAGAGCAGATCGAGCACCACCGCCAGCAGCAGGCCGAAGTGAGCGAAGCCGTGGAAATGCGTGACTCGCGCGAGGTTGAACGTGGCGAGCGTGTAGACGCCGATCGGAAAGGTGAAGCCCCACCAGCCGAGATTGAAGGGCAACCCCTCGCGGCGATAGCGCCACATGAAGAGTACGGCGCAGGCGAGCCACCAGAGTCCGGCGCCCCACAGCAGCAGTGCGCCGAGCACACCGAACGCCTGCGCAACGGTCGCCACAGGCTGGAGCGCTGTGTTCGCGAAAGCCTTCACCGCTGCGTCGCCGAGCGTGATGAGCCCGAGCGCGCCAGTGCCTATCGGACCGAGCGTGAGCCAGCTGGTAACGCCCAGTTCGCGATGCGGCAGTTTGTGAATCACAAGACGGAGCAGCACGATAGTCAGGATGGAGAACGCGAGCGGCACGGAGATGGCCCACAGCACATACCCGACACCGACCACGAACTGGGCCGTCTGGGCAGGCAGATGGGGCGCAAGCAAAGCGGCACTTGCCGCAGCCACCTCAGGCGCGACGACCGGCAGCAGCAAGGCGGCGGTCAGTCGTTCGACGCTGTGCTGCTGCCTCGTGAAAATCAGGTACGGGACACCAATGGCGACGGCGAGCGATACCGCGGCATCGACACCCCACACATACAGTGCGAGGGAATATGCGTCATTGCCGTAGCGTGCGCCGGCAAAAATCACGATGCCGTTCACGATTGGCGCGAGGCCCATCGGTATGGCGCCGAGAAACATCGATTGCAGCGGATGGTGCAGCAGCGGCTCGATCGTTTCGCTGAACAGCACCAGGCGGCCGACGAACATCGCGAGGAAGAGTGCATACAGGCCGATGTCTATATGCCAGAGAAATTCGGCCGCCGCCGTCTTGACGGGGGACGCGCCGGGTAGCGCATTGAGGACAAGGTACACCACGCCGGTGCCCATCGTGACAGCGAACCAGTTCGGCGTGAATTGGCGGATCTTCTCCAGCCATTCCGAACCCGGGTGATTCGTTGCGCGCAGCGATACAGAGGTCTGCTTCATGTCGTTCCCCCATCGTTGGGTGACTATATGGGTTCAGTTTATGAAGTCGCGAGATATACTAAAAATACATATTTATGATCACTCCGATGCCTTCATGATATGGGGGGCGCCAATATGCCGCGGCAATCTGCGCCGGTGCGTACCTTCTCGACGGAGCATGAACTTACGCGCCGAGACGTCTATAACCAGCCCGTGCAGGCAGGGCGAGACGGTATGCTTGCGCGCCTGAACGCGTTGGACTATGGCTCCCGAGAGGGCGTCCGGAGATTAGCTTGACCGTAGTATTTCGGAGCTCGCTTTCGGAACAAGTCGGCGAGCTAGTTGGAGCGCCGATGTCCCGACAATGAGCAGTAGTGCGCCGGCAATGCTGTTGTCGGTGCGCAGAAGGACGTCGGAGAGGTAGATTGACACTGACGTCAATACCATATGAAAGGCAAGGAGTACTGATAGTGGTTTCATCACATCACCCTGTCTTCGTCAGGAGCGTTCGGCAGATGTGGACATCGCCCGCGACGATGCCCACGGGCGTGCCGGTACTGATAGTGGAACGTAAGGGGGCGCCGCCTGGATGAGCCGTGCGCGATCCGGTTCCGAAACAGGCTGCGCGCGACTTTCCCCTACCCGACGCACGCAGACGGCTCAATGGCTGGCTGCCGCGGCCGGCGCCCCGGCTTCCGACGTGCCCGACATCGCCGATCCGCCGACCGCGCTGTTTGCCTGCTCGGCGGCAATTTTTGCTTCCGCGGCCTGAATGTCTTCCGGATAGTTATCGCCATCGCTGTTCGGGTTGTAGCCGGCTTTTTCCAGTTGAACCAGTTCCGCACGGACTTCCGCGCGCGTGACCGGCGCGGTGCTTTGAGCAGACGCCATTGCCGAAGCGGAGAGGGCGCTGATTGCGAGGATGAGCGTTGCAAGCGTTTTCATGATGTGCTCCTTCAAGTGGATATAAAGAAACGATGTGCTGCCTGATACGAGAACTTTGCCCATTGACTGCGAACGACTACTTAATCGAATACTGCAGCCGGTATGCAAAGGTTAATCGGGAGGAGGCAAAGCGAAAAATACAAACTTTCGATGCGAGCTATGTCAGGCGGTTATGGCAATCGTGAACGAGGGCGAATATTTATCGATGCGCTTTACCGTCAGACGTGATCTCGTTGTTGTTGTGTTGAGCGTTTTATGGAGGAGCTGACGGTATGCTTTGAAGTGATGGCGGAGATGCCAATATTGTATTTTTCGGGGACGAAATCACTGCCTTAGACTTCACGCCGGTAGCCAGGGACGGCCGCTCGAGTGGACAAATGCAACGGAAGTGACCGTCACGCATCCGCGCCAGATGGTTGACCGGCCGGATGTGCAGGTCGGATTCGGGTCTGCGGACAGTCTTCCGGACGTTTCGATCTAACGGTAGTTGTTGCTATTTTTTCCGCGATATCCGCGAGCAGGAGTTGCTCGAATGACCCATGTAGTGACCGAGAGCTGCATCAAATGCCGTTATACCGATTGCGTCGATGTCTGTCCGGTGGATTGCTTTCGCGAGGGGCCAAATTTCCTCGCAATCGATCCAGACGAGTGCATCGACTGCGCAGTGTGCGTGGCCGAGTGCCCGGTGAGCGCCATCTATGCAGAAGAGGACGTGCCTGCCGACCAGCAGCAGTTCACTTCCCTTAACGCCGAACTGGCGAAGGATTGGCCCAGTATCACCAGGACCCGGGCGCCGTTGCCTGAGGCCGAAGAATTCAAGGACGTTGCACATAAATTCGCCCTGCTCGAGCGTTGAGCCCGGCCATCTGCTGCCGGTATCTGGGCCGCACGAAAAGGATGGATTGTTCCTGCCATGCAGGCTCAATTGCAGGCTCAATGAGCGAAGCACGTATAAACCGAAGCAATGGCATCAATACCATCCTTGTATGCCAGGGACATCCAACGTAATGAGAGAGCGCACGCAATACAACGTTCGAAAATGCTTACCTGGTGGACGAGGATCTACGGTGATCAACATCCGGACCGCGTGGATCGCGGTACTGCTCGGTTTCTCTTTTTGCATTCAACGCGCGGACGCCGGCGAGGACGTCGCGCAGTCGGGGCAGCGTATTGCCGTGATGGGCGACGGGCACGGACACGCGAGTTGCGCCGCCTGCCATGCAGCGAATGGTGCGGGTCAACCGGCATTGGGCATTCCCAGACTGGCTGGTCTGCCGGCCGATTATCTGGCACGGCAGCTAGCTTATTTCGCTGACGGCGAGCGCGACAGCGTCATCATGGCACCCTACGCAAAGCGGCTCGACGCAGCTCAAAGAGAGGCGGTCGCACGCTACTTTGCGTCTCAGGCTCCACAGACGTTGGACGCCGCACCACCTGCGCCGTCGGCTGAGTTGCTGGCGCACGGCAAGGACCTCTACGAGCACGGGCTCAGTGCATTCCATACACCAGCCTGCGTGCAGTGCCATGGTATTGGCGCGCAGGGTGTGGATGGCTTTTCGCCGTCGCTTGCGGGGCAATCGCCGGGATATGTCGTGCGCCAGCTCAAGCAATGGCGATCAGGAGTACTGCGCGGCGCTACCGGGAAATTCATGCGAGCCGAGGCCGCGCATTTGAGCGATCGGGATATAGAGGCAGTCGCGTCGTACGTCGCCACGCTTCCCGCCACTTCCAATGCCGGTTCGAAGGGAGACGGACAATGATAAAGCGAGTGAGCATGGCCGCCGTTGCCCTGCTAATCGTCGCTGGTGCGATCTGGGCAGGAGTTTGCGCTCTTCGACATTCGGCCATGGCCGGAGGTGCCGCGCAGGCCGCAGGCTTCCAGCCCCCGCCGGACTCTGCCATCCCGAACGACCAGTTCGGTGACGTGGTCAGGCAGGGCGAGAGGATCTTTCACGATACCGGGAAGTACGCACCGGCATTCGTCGGCAACAAACTCAGTTGCGTCAACTGCCATCTTGCGGGCGGGCGGCTGGCCAATTCGGCGCCGATGTGGGCAGCCTACATTTCATATCCGGCCTACCGGAGCAAGAACGGTCATGTGAATACCTTCGCTGAGCGGTTGCAAGGGTGCTTTAGGTACAGCATGAATGGCAAGGCGCCGCCGATCGGCGACCCGACGCTTGTTGCGCTCGAGACGTATGCCTATTTTCTCGCGAAGGGCGCGCCGACCGGCGTGCCGATTCAAGGGCGTGGCTTTCCCAAGCTCCCTAAGCCGGACAAGCCCGCGGACTATCAACGCGGCATGGGCATCTATGCGCAAAGCTGTGCCATGTGCCATGGAGCCAATGGCGAGGGAAAATATTCAGACGGACACCTAATGTTTCCGCCTCTCTGGGGTGCGCAGTCGTATAACTGGGGCGCCGGAATGGCGGGCATCGGCAATGCCGCCGGGTTCATCAAGGCAAACATGCCGCTGGACCTCGGCGGCACGCTGACCGTTCAGCAGGCGTGGGACGTGGCCACCTACATCGACAGCCAGGTTCGGCCTCAAGATCCCCGCTTTACGGGTGACGTCGGAGAGACGCGCAAGAAGTACCACAACTCGAAATCGTCGATGTACGGGACGACGGTGAACGGTGTCCTGCTGGGCGACCCCGCCCATACGCCGCCATCGGGTACGGTGCCGCCGGCCTCCGCCCCGGTGGTCGCGGGGCCGCAAGCGGAGGTCGATCATGAGTGAACGCAACAAGATCGGGCCGAGAGCCGGTGAGCCGGTCAAGCCGGTGGGCACCTGGGTGGTAGGCGGCTTTCTGCTTGCGACGGTGCTGGGTGCCTGGCTGCTGGTATCGCTGGTGTTCATATCGAGAAGCTGAGGAGAAGAACTTTTGGATTCCATTTCATCGCAAGCGGCGTTTGAGGAGGCTTTCCACCGGGCCGCGGAGCGGCATGAGCGTGCATGGGTTTTCGTCGTGCTCGTCATGCTTGCCTTGCTGCTGGTCGGAACCATGTTCTATGTGGTGTTCGACTACGGTGTCATTACGCGAGGAACCTCGTTCTTCCGTCAGCCCGACGCGGTCATGAACGATCCCGCCTTTCGTGAAGGCAAGGTCGTTCAGACCGGTGCAAACCGATACTCCGTTTACATGGTCGGCCATGCATGGGCCTGGTCGCCCGGCGTCATACACGTCAAGGAGGGCGCGCAGGTGACTTTCTACGTCACCAGTACGGACGTACTGCATGGCTTCGAGGTGCAGGGCACGACCATCAATGTCACCGCGATGCCGGGCGCGGTGGGCAGGGTGGAATATAAGTTCGATCGAGCCGGAACGTATTACGTCATTTGCAACGAATATTGCGGAATCGAACATCATTCGATGATTGGCCGCATCATCGTCGATCCGAAAGAGAAATCATGAGCGCCGTATTCCCCTCTTCGCCGACATCGGGCACGCCGGCTTCATCTGCACTGCGAATGACGCCGGCGCAACGCACGATGCTGGCGTTTCTCGTGACCGGCTTCTCGGCCCTGATGATTGGCGCAACGATCGGCCCGCTTCAGGCGCTCAACTACGGCGGCGTCAACGCGTATCCGTTCCTGCGGCCCTTGCTGCAGACTTACTACCAGGGATTGACCATACATGGCGTCCTCAACGGTTATGTGTTTACTTTCTTCGTGACTTGCGGACTGCTTGTCTATCTGCCTTCGCAAGAGCTCGGGCTGACGCCGAACCTGCTCGTGTGGCGCGCCGGCTTCGGCTGCATGGCGGCGGGTGTGGTCATGCTGCTCGTGGCTATGTTCGACAATTCCTCCAGCGTTCTCTGGACCTTCTATCCGCCGCTGAAGGGGAGTCCGTGGTTCTATCTCGGCATGACCCTGCTGGGTCTCGGCAGCGTGTTCCCGCTTCCCGTGGTGCATGGAATGCGAAAGCGCTGGAAACGGCGCAATCCCGGGCAGATTACGCCGCTCATCACCTACATGAGTTTGATTACGATGTGGATGTGGGCGCTTTCGGCGATCGGCATCGTGCTGGAACTGGTACTGCAGCTCGATCCATGGGCGCTTGGCATGATCGATACCGTCGATCCGCTGATCAGCCGCACGCTCTTCTGGCTCACAGGCCATCCGGTCGTGTATTTCTGGCTTATGCCGGCCTATGTGTCCTGGTACGGCCTGCTGCCGAAGCAAGCGGGGGGCAAGCTGGTATCCGACCCGATGGCGCGGCTGACCTTCATTCTGCTGCTGGTATTCTCGCTTCCTGTGGGTAGCCATCATCAGTTCCAGGACCCGGGATTCTCAAACGTCTGGCGCGGAATTCTGACCGTGTTGACGATGTCCGTCGCACTGCCAAGCCTGATTACGGCTTTCACCATCGGCCTGTCACTGGAATACGCGGGGCGGCTGCGGGGAGGGCAGGGCGTGTTCGGGTGGTTCAAGGCACTGCCATGGCGCGATCCGGGCGTGGCGGGCCAGGTATTGGCTGCCTTGACTTATATCCTTGGCGGCGCGAGCGGCATCGTGAACGGCAGCTGGCAACTCGACAACGTGGTGCATAACACCACCTTTTTGCCGGGCCATTTCCATCTGACCGTCGGCAGCGTCAGCGCGATGACGTTCATGTCGATTGCGTTCTGGATGGTGCCGCACCTGACCGGACGCGAACTGGTCAGTCGACGCCTCGCGCTGGTTGCTGTCTGGGCCTGGTTTGCAGGAATCCTGACTTTCTCGCTTGGCATGCTGTGGGCCGGTCTTTATGGCGTGCCTCGCCGCGCATGGGTTTCGGAGCTGCCGCATTCCGCATATGACACGCTCTATGGGGCTGCACATGTTCCACTCGCACTGGTGGCGCTCGGCGGCATTATTCTCTGGGTGGCCATCGCATGCTTTTACGTCGTGTTCTTCGGCTCTCTCCTTGCCGGAGCACGGCGGGAAACGCGGGCTCCGATTCCTTTTGCCCAGGCTTTCGGCAGGCGGGAAAGCTATGCACTCGATGCGGCCGGGACTGCAACGCCCCCGGAACACGAGCATGATTCGCCGACCGCCCGGGCGCTCGAGCCGATTGGCTGGTGGTCCTTCTTCGCCTTCGTGGTCATGCTGGCTGCCTATTTGCCGATCTTCTGGTCGTTCATGGGGCACGTGATTCATGCACCCGGCTGGGTACTCTGGTAACTGGACCGCGAGATCACGATGACCCGCTTGCTAACGCACCGGCGCGCGACATGGCGGTCGGCCTTGAAGGCGACCGTGGTGCTCGCGGGCATGCTGGCGATGCTTTGGGGCTACGCTGTGCTGGGCAGACAGGCGGAATTCGAGGGGACGCCCCTCGTCGCGCGGCAGGCTCCGCCGCTCGCCCTGCTGGACGATGACGGCCGCGCGTTCACGCTGGCGTCGCTGCGGGGGCGTGCGGTGCTCGTCTACTTCGGGTACACGCATTGCCCAGACGTCTGTCCGACGACGCTGGCCGCGCTGCACCCGGTCTTCGATCAGCTTGGCGCGGAGGCGGCGCGCGTGCAGGTGCTCTTCGTTTCTCTCGATCCCCGGCGAGATACGCCCGCATTGCTGCGCGGGTATCTTGCTGCGTTTGCGCCGACGCCGCTGGGTCTGACGGGAACGCAACAGCAAGTCGCGGACGCGGCCCGCGCCTGGGGGATCCATTGGCGATATACCGGGAACGGCCGCTTCATCGACCATACTTCCGTTGTCACCCTGGTCGACCCCGAAGGACGAGTCCGGGTTCGTTATGGGTATGCGCAGCTCGCCGACCCTCGTGCCATGGCGCATGACGTTCTGCGCATACTGCACGAGTCTGATGGACGGGAATCGTGAGGACGGACTGGCATGCCGCCGCGCTGGGGGCGTGGCTGTGCGCAAGCGGAATGATTCCCGTGATAGGCATCTACGGCGTCACCCGCAGAGGGTGGCACTGGCGCCACGGGCTTGCCGGTCTCGCCGCAGCCGTTTGCATGGCCGGCTCCGCACTCGGCCTGCGCAACCCGCTGGCGTCGATGGCCAGCTACAGCGCGGCGCTGATGGTGCTCAATCAGTGGGTGCCTCCGTTGTTGCTGATGTCGGTTCCCGCCGCCGAATGGGCGCGCTGGCGCGGCGTAGCCGCACCGAAGCCGGCTCGCGGTCCGGCCGGCTGGCTGCTGGATCCCTGGGTTGCCATGACGGTGTTCACGACGCTTTCCGTGATGGTGAGCCTTCCCGGCATATTTGAACCCGCGCTGGCGAATGCGCTGTTCAGCGCGCCACTCGGCCTGCTTGAGCTTCTTTCAGGTCTGCTGTTCTGGGCTCAGTTGTCACGCAGCTTGCGCACGTTGCGATACGACTGGCAATCGGGCCTGTATGGGCTCGTGGGTTCGTTGCCGATGATGGCGGTTGCCACTGTCTGGATGCTCTCGGCCAACATTCTCTACATGCCCTATGTAGACGTTGTCTGCCAATGGAATATCTCGCCATTGGCAGACCAGCACTGGGCAGGCTTCGTCATGCTGGCAATGGGTTTTCCGCTGCAGATCGCGGCGGCCTGGCGTTTGGCGCAGTTGGATGTGTCGTCTATTGTCTGTTGATTGCCTGGAATTTTTGCGCGCCCGAGTCCAGGCATCCGGCTCTTGCGGCACGAGATCAGGCGGATCGTTCACTGCCCCGGAACGCACGTCGACGCAACAAAAAATATTCCCGTCGCTCCGGAATAATTACTGCGTAGCCGTGTTTGCGGGCTTGTACGCCAATTCATAACAGTCCTTAGGGAAGCCCGTCATGAAGCTCGCAATTCGCGCCGCCGCTGCGCTCTGCCTGTCGCTCGCCTGCGGCTATGCCGCTGCCCAGTCCGCACTGCATGTCTATGGCCCGGGCGGGCCGGCGCCCGCGATGAAGGAAGCTGCCGCCGCGTTCGAAAAGGAGACCGGCACCCATGTCGAAGTCACAGCCGGCCCCACGCCCGCCTGGATCGACCAGGCCCGTGCCGACGCCGACCTCGTCTACAGCGGCTCTGAAACGATGATGTCCGACTTCGTCGTCGCCATGGGCGACCAGCTAACACCCGCGGCGCCCACACCGCTCTATCTGCGCCCGATGGCGATCCTGGTTCGCCCCGGCAATCCGCGTCACATCCGCGGACTTGCCGACGTGCTCAAGCCTGGCGTAAAGGTGCTTGTCGTTAACGGCGCTGGACAGAACGGCGTCTGGGAAGACGTGGCAGGCCGCCTCGGCGATATCCGCACTGTCGAGGCGCTGCGGCACAACATCGTCAGCTATGCAGGCAACAGCGCCATCGCGCGTCAGGCGTGGGTCGCGCAACCGGACATCGACGTCTGGCTCATCTGGAACATCTGGCAGGTCGCGAATCCCACTCTCGCCGACACGGTACCCATCGAGCCGCGCTACGCCGTTTATCGCGATGCAGGTATTGCGGTAACGAAGCGCGGGACCGGCAATCCCGCGTCTCAGCAATTCGTCGATTTCTTGAAGTCGCGCGAAGGCGCGGCGATTTTCGCCCGCTGGGGCTGGGTAACGGGCATCCCGCACATGCGCGGCAAAACGGCCGCCTGAGCGCCACTTTTTTTCGAGTCACCGATCGTGATCAACTTCACCCATCTCCTCGCCTTTTATGAAGTGGCACGTGCCGGCAGCGTCAGTGCGGGTGCCGAGCGGCTGCACGTAAGCCAGCCCGCCGTGACGCGCGAGATCCGCGAACTGGAAGACCGGCTGGGCGTCATCCTGTTCGACCGCCTGCCGCGCGGCGTAGCCCCGACCGAGGCGGGGAAGATACTGTTCGACTATGCGGACCGTATCTTCACGCTCGCGGACGGCGCGGAAAACCAGTTGAAGGAGCTGACGGGGCTCGGCGCCGGCCATATGAAAATTGGCGCGAGCGCCACGCTCGGCGTGTACTTCGTGCCTGAAATGATCGCGCAATTCAACGCTCGCCATCCGCGCGTCGCGATAGACTTGACTGTCACCAATACCGAGCGGGTCGAGACCGGCCTGCGCGACTTGACATTCACGTTGGGATTCGTCGAAGGCCCGTTTGACGACACGGTTCTACATGCGCGCCGTATCGGTTCCGATGAAATCGCCGTCGTTGCCGCGGCAGGCCATCCTCGCGCGGAAACCCGCCTGCGCGCCGGCGATTTGGTCGATCAGGTGGTTATTATGCGCGAGCCGGGCTCCGGCACTCGCGCAATTGTTGAGGAAGCCTATTCACGGGCCGGCTTGACGATTACGCCGCTGATGTCCATTAGCGATACTGAGGCCATCAAGCGCATGCTGCTTTCCCAGCGTGCGTTGGCCTACGTGTCGGTGCTCAGTGTGAAGGACGAGCTTCGACGTGGAGAGCTGAAAATCGTCGATGTCGAGGATCTGCGTATCGAACGGCCGCTGCATATGGTCTGGAACAAGTGCCGTTCACTTTCCCCCAGCAATCAGGCCTTGTTCGATCTCGTCGTCACTACGGTGGCCGCTATCGGCGACGCTGGCTTATCTGCTGGAAGAGCGCATGATTAAAATGATGGGGAGGTTCAGCATCTCTATCCGTGCTTGCGCAGCGGCGCCGTGACTTGTCTCAGCAGCGACATCACCTTGCTTTCCGATTTTTCCTCGGGTTGCGCCAGTGTCAACTCGTCGAGATGGCACTGTGCGTCGAGAACCGCCATCTCGAGACCAGCACGGTGCTGCTCTTCGTCGCTACGACTGACCGCAACCAGCGCGGCGAAAAGCTCGCGCACCTCGCGCGGTATCGCGTGCCTGTGCTCGAGTTCCTGCGTTCCGAATCGCCAGTGTTGAAGTGTCCGGTCGAGAAACTCGCGTTCGAACGTCCGTGTGCGTTCATCGTCGAGCGCGAATCCAAGATGTTTGGCAATCCTTGTCAACTCGTCGAGCGGGGCATCGAGCAGACTGTCGTATTCCACGATCACGCGCGACTTGCCGCGAGTGGCCTCCAGTGCGGAAAGCATGTGGCGCAGCCAGAGCAAATACGATCTCTTCAGCGCAAAGCCGTTCCTCCTTTGCAGCGATAGCCCGACGCTGAGAGGATTTCTGACGGCAATGACATAGGCGACGCGCAAACCGATCTGATCGAACACGGGCTGCCAGAAGGGCAGAAGGCGCGGCAGGCGCGGATCCTTGAGCGCGAATGTCCTGGCGCGGCATTTCTCCCTCAGGATCGAGGCGGCTCTGGCTCGAAGCACCGCGAGTTTTATCGGGTCGATGCTCCCGAAGTCCACGGGTAGCAGCGTATGCCACGTGGACTGCGCAGCGGCAAGAATCTGTTCGTTGATTTCGACGATGTCGAGATCCTCGAAAAAGCCCTTGTCATTTTCTCCGGCTTTAGGCGTGCCGAGATGATCGCCAAGGTCGGCGCCCAGGGTGTCCATGGCGCGGACGACGACGCTCGTTCCTCCCCGATGCATGCCTAGGACCACGATCAGCGTATTGGCATCGGGCGTGGCCGTCGGCGGCGCAATGGCCGGTTGCAGAATGTCCAGTTCGTCATTTTCTACGGATAGCGGTGTAGTCACCTTGACCCCATCTATATGCGCGAGACGCAGGTACGCGCCGCCCGACCGGTGCGGGTTTCGACCGTGTGATGAGATGAAGCGATCGGGGAAATCCACGGCGCTGCGCGGCTGGCGTGCCCGTGTTTTGCGAGACGCGCGAACCCGCTTCTCCGGCGGGCCAGGCGTCGAGCCGATCGCTGCGAACGGCGCCTCCTCATCCCAGGTAGCGCCAGGCTCCGGATATTTCGGCGGCAACGGAAAGCTTCTGTCTGACGAGCTCCACGATATCCGTCCGCTGGTTTCCGGACTTCGCCATGTGTGCGAGCAGGAATCGTTGCGCGAGGGAATGTACGGGCCTCGGTATCCTTCCGTCGATTCCCACTACCCGGCGTACACCTCTCCGGGATTCGTCAACGAGGTTTCTCGCGTCATTGAAGTGTGGACAGATGCCGGTACGCGCCTGAAATTGCGCGCTCACCTCCGTGGCGTAATCGGGGGATTGCCCGAGGCGATCCGTGTCGATAATCAGGTCCACGTGGTCGAGCATTCTCCAGGCGTTGAGAACCCACAGGGCAACGAAGGCCGTATAGGCGTCGCTACCGTCAACCGTCCGGACATACTCGTTGCAAGCGGCGGCATAGGCGTCTTGCGAGGAAGGCGCAGCAGGCGGCAGCCTGACCCCGCATGTGGCAATCACTTCCCTGACTAGCGGCTCGTTCTGGTTGAGTCCCAGCACGCGGAACGGTGCGGCAACGAAGTACGGGTTGCCCCATTCCTGTTTGAGCAGCCAGCCCGACGCGAACTGCGACGCGGGATTTCGCAGAACGCCTGCGTGCAGGACATCGGGGAACGCATGCTTGAGCCACGCGGTGCGGCCTTGCGAGCGGCAAAACTTCAGGACGGGGATTTTTCCGCGATTGGTCGAGTCGTCGCAAAGATGCCGGAGATACGACTGCAGTGCCGCAAAGCCGTCATCCGGGACGTCGCCGAAGCGGTCGATTCCGAAGTCTTTCCTGTACCCCGATATGCCGAGGGCGTTTGCTTGCAGGAGAGGCCGGTACTCTTCGAAGTAAGGCGCGTGCAGTGGCGGGTGGCCTGAACTATGGACCGGACGCATGCTGGATATGGTGGCGGCGCTCAACTCGCTGACGGTTGCGCTCAGCGGCTCATAAAGGGCATTTACCGACTCCAGTTTGCGGAATCGGGACCATACCCACGTTCCCGCGCTTCTCCACCCCGTGTGTAAAAAAATGCCGCGTGCGTGTTCTTTTCCCGATTCGACAGGATTGTGGTGATTGGTGGTTTGCATTGTTACTTTTCGAAATGGCTGCTGCGTCTGCTGAAGGTGCATCGGCAACAGTCCGGTTCGGCCGGCAGGTCGGCGATCATGGTGCACTATGGCAGGCGCAAAGTGAATTGTCGAAGCATTACGATTGGTTTAATTGGGCATGAAGGGAGGCCGAGAGAATCTATAAAACGAATCCGGCCAAAAGCCGGAGAAAGGCGGTGCGACCGCTAAATTAAAAGAAATTCTCGCGGAATTAGCTGAAATTTTAATGAAAATCGCGTTCTAAATTTAAAAACCACGGACCCGCCGATTTCACTTATGGCGCGCCTCGCCCCAGCTGCCTGAACCCGGCCGGCCCCGGCTACCCGCACGCCCCGATTTCCCCGCACGCCGTGCAGAAATCGCAGCCGTCCTTGCGGATTACCGCGTTGGCGCCGCACGATCCGCATTTGCGGCCAAGCATCGCGTGCGGCGCGGCGAACGCTGCGTCGGGCGGCAGCGCGTTGGGGCCATCCACCACCTGATCGCCGGAACGCGTCATGTCGTTCGCGCCGGCATGGCTCGACGGCGCCTGCGCCGCGAGCTCGCCGTGCTGCCCATGGCGCTGCTGCGCGAGCAGTCGCGACGGCACCTGGCGTCCTTCGGCATCGAGAAAGCCGCGCCGGTGCAGGATCTGCTGGATCGCATACGCGATCGCCGCGACCTCCGAGTCGTGCCAGAGCGGTATGCGCCGCCCGTCGAGCCGCTGTGTCTCGCCGTAGCGCACCTGGCCGCGGTCCCACGATACCTTGCGCAGATCCTGCAGATTGCGCGCAACGAAGCCGCCGCGCGCGGCGAGCGAAAGCGAGCGCATGGTCGCCGTGATCCACTGCTGCGACTCGTCGCGCTGCCCCACCGGAATGAAGAATTCGATGGGCCGCTCGATCGTTACGGACTCGCCGCCCACCTGGCCCGTCACCTCGAGGAACGACACGGCCACGTAAAGCGAGACCTTGCCGGTCTGCGTGACGTATTCGATCTTCTCGATCACCGCCGGCAATTCGCCTTTGGGCCGGTGGTCGATCGCCACGCGCAAGGGGTCGAGCAGGGTGTCGCCCAGCGCGTCCTCGGCGGCCGGCAGCGTTTGCAGCACCGCGCCTAGGGTTTCGTTCGGGCGGTAGGTGGCGAGTCCCTTGAGGCCGCGCCGCCACGCGTCGAGGTAAAGGCCCTCGAAGGCCTCGAACGGGTAGTCGGCCGGCACGTTCACGGTCTTCGAGATCGAGGTGTCCACGAACGGCTGCACCGCCTCCATCATCGCGATGTGTTCCTGCGCCGTCATCTCCAGCGCGCTCACGAAGTAGCCGGGCAGCGCGTTCACGTCGCCGCCGAGGGCGCGATAGAGGCGCCACGCATAGTCTTCGACAGTGAAGGTTTCGTTGCTGCCGTCGTTCATCCGGCGCGTGCGCTGATAGGTCCACGAGAACGCGGGCTCGATGCCGTTCGAGGCGTTGTCGGCGAAGGCGAGGCTCACCGTGCCGGTTGGCGCGATCGAGAGCAGATGGCTGTTGCGGATGCCGTGCGCGCGGATCGCGTGCTGGATGTCCTCGGGCAGGCGCGAGGCGAACGTGCCGTCTTGCAGATACGTGGCGGCGTCGAACAGCGGGAACGCGCCGCGCTCGCGCGCGAGTTCCACCGAGGCGCGATAGGCCGCGTCGCGCATCGTGCGCGCGACGCGCGCGCCGAACGCGCAGCCCGCTTCGGTGTTGTAGCGGATGCCGAGCATCACGAGCGTGTCGCCGAGTCCGGTGAAGCCCACCCCGATGCGGCGCTTGGCGGCCGCCTCGGCGTGCTGCTCGGGCAGCGGCCAGAGCGTGACGTCGAGCACGTCGTCGAGAAAGCGGACCTGGGTGGCCGTGCGTTCGGCAAGCGCTTCCCAGTCGAACGACGGCGCGCCGCCCTTCAGTTGTGCGAAGGGATCGGCGACGAAGCGCGTGAGATTGAGCGGGCCGAGATTGCAGCAGCCGTAGGGCGGCAAGGGTTGCTCGCCGCACGGGTTCGTGGCCCGGATCGTTTCCACGGCGCGCAGGTTGTTGTCCTCGTTCATGTGCGAGATGAACACCACGCCGGGCTCGGCCATGTCGTAGGTCGAGCGCATGATCGTGTCCCAGAGGGCGCGGGCGCGCGGCTCCGCGTAGATCCACATGCCGTCCTCGCGCTGGCGCAGGTCGCCGGCGGCGCGCCGCGAGGGCGAAGGTTCGGCGCGGTGCACGAGCGGCCAGGTTTCGTCGTTCTCGACCGCGCGCAGGAATGCGTCGCTCACCGCCACCGAAACGTTGAAATTGTTCCAGCGTCCCTTCGAATGTTTGGCTTCGATGAACTCAGGCAGGTCGGGGTGATCGCAGTCGAGCACGGCCATCTGCGCGCCGCGCCGCGAACCCGCGCTCTCCACGGTGCGGCACGAGGCGTCGAACACGTCGATGTAGCTGCAGGGCCCGGAGGCGTTCGATCCCGTCGAGTGCACGAACGCGCCGCGCGGCCGGATCGCCGAGAAGTTGTAGCCCACGCCGCCGCCGCGGCGCATGGTCTCGGCGGCCTGCAGCAGCGCGACGTAGATGCCGGGGAGGCCCGCCTCGTCCACGCCCTGGATGCTGTCGCCCACGGGCTGCACGAAGCAGTTGATGAGCGTGGCCTCGATGCCGCTGCCGGCCGCGCTCATGATGCGTCCGGCGCCGAGCGCGCCGTGGCGCAGGTTGTCGACGAAGCGGGCTTCGATCTCCGCGCGGCGCTCGGGCGGCTCGGCCATCGCGACGCCGCGCGCGACGCGGCGGTAGATGTCGTCGGCGCTGCGCTCGTCGCCCTTGGCGTACTTTTCGAGCATCACGTCGAGCGAGAATGGTTGCGGAGCGACCGGCGGCGAAAGGAGGGTGTCGTTCTCGGCCATGAGCAGGGTCCTGTTGGAGCACCGCGCTCGCGAGTCGCGCGGTGGTTGGCGGACGGCGGTGAACGGTGGCGGACCGGAGGCGGGGGCGCGCAGGACACCGCATGCATAAGGCGCACCTTACCGCAGCGGCAACCGGTGTGCACGAGATGCGCACGCTGTCGTGCTGCCGCCGGGGCGGCCTACGCCACCGGGGTTACACTGCGGCGCAGACGCGGGAGGCGAGACGGGAGCGGACCCGGGAGCGGGTCCGGCAGCGGCGGGTAATGAGCCCGGGGGGCCGGTAGCGGACGGTGGACCTACTCGGCGACGAGGTCGCCGAACACCTCGGCGGCGATCATCACGGACGCATTGAGCGGCGCGGGACGCTCGGCCGGTTTGAACACGGCGTCGCCGCGGCGGATCTTGCGGCGCGACACGGCGCAGGTTCCGGACGTATGCGCCGAGCGGCGGCGCCAGCGTTGCTCCCCGTAGTGGCAGCGTCCCGGCTCGACCCAGCGGATCACGAGTGCGCCGTCCGTCTGTTCGAGCACTTCGATGCGCTCGCCGTTGGCACCGTCTAGCGCGAGGCACGCTTTGGATTTCATTGTCGGCTCCGTAGGTGGGGTTGCCGCGAATTTAGTCCCGCGGAGCGCCGAGTGCCATTGTGTTCGCGTTGAAACACCATTCCAGAATCGGCAACAATGCCCCTGCGACACATTGCAAATCACGAAGGAATGGGGGTTTACGGGGAATCTGCGTCCACCTCTCGAATTTGTGCAACGCAGTGTTGCGCCGTTGTCGTACAAAGCGCGACATCGAAACCGGCGTCCGGGGAGGGAGTGGAACGCTTCCGCAGCGGGCGAATCGGAGAGAATGCGGACGCCCGCGTTTGTTCTTTGCCTGCTTTTTTGCTGCTTCGCACGAACCGGCCTTGCGCCGATCCGTTGATTTTTTTCGAGGTTACATGATTCATCGTCCGCCCGCTCCGAACTCCGCAAACGCGCAGAAGCTGCAGCGCATCGCGTCAACCGGGCTGTTTGCCGCGCTCGTGCTCGTCGCGCTGTGGGTCGTGCGCGAGTTCATTCCCGCCGTAGCGTGGGCTGGCGTGCTCGCCATCGTGCTCTGGCCGGCTTACCAGGTCATCGAGCGGCATCGCTGGTTCCATCGCCGCACGACCGCGATCGCGACGGTGCTGACGGCCGCGATCGCGCTGCTGGTCGTGCTGCCGATTACCGTCACCGCGATCCAAGCGGGCGGCGAGGCGCACGACCTCTATCTCTGGTTCCATGCGGCCCAGGAGAACGGCGTGCCCGTGCCCGACTTTGTCGCGCGCCTGCCGTTGGGCGTTCACCAGGTGACCGACTGGTGGCAGGCCAATCTCGCGCAGCCGCTCAAGACTTCGTCGGCGATGAAGAGCCTGCATGGCGATGCGCTCGTCGAGTTCGGGCGGCACTTCGGCATGCGCGCGGCGCGGGCTTCGATGACGTTCGGCTTCATGCTCGTCACGTTGTTCGTGATCTTCCAGGCCGGGCCGCGTCTGTCCGGCACGCTGATGCACGGCGCGCACCGCGCGTTCGGCCCCGACGGCGCCGAGCTGCTGCGCTGCATGGCCGAGGCCGTGCGCGCCACCGTCACCGGGCTCGTGGTGGTGGGCCTGGGCGAGGGCGTGATGCTGGGCGCGGCTTACCTCGTGACCGGGGTGCCGCACGCGGCGCTGCTCGGCACCGTGACCGCCGTCGCGGCCATGCTGCCGTTCTGCGCGCCCGTCGTGTTCGGGCTTGCGGCGCTATGGCTGCTGGTGCAGGGTTCGGTCGTCGCGGCCGTCGGGCTCCTGGTGTGGGGCTGCGTGGTGGTATTCGTCGCCGAGCATTTCGTGCGGCCCGTGCTGATCGGCAATTCCACGCGCCTGCCGTTTCTGCTCGTGCTGTTCGGCATACTCGGCGGGGCGACGACGTTCGGGCTGATCGGCATCTTCGTCGGTCCGGCGCTCATGACCGTGCTGATGGTGCTCTGGGTCAACTGGGCCACGGCCTGAGCCGCCGGAGTCCGGCCAGGCTCACTGCGCTTCGCGCACGCACGCGAGCGTGTACTTGAGCGCGGCGGGCAGCAGCTCGCGCCAGACGGGCCAGACATGCCCGCCGTCGACGATGCGCAGCGCCGCCGGGTTGCCCGCCTCGCGCAAGCGCGTATAGAGCAGCGACGCCTCGGCCTGGATCACGAGGTCGTCGTCGCCGGCGGCGATAAAGACGGGCAGGCGCCACGGCCGCGCGAAGTAGCCGTTCCACAACGCCGGATAGTTGAGCGCGCGCCAGACGTGCGCATCGAACTGGTGCTCGCCGAACACGCCCACGCGCCGCGCCGACGAAGCCGGCGGCGGATCGTTCGCGTAGATCGCGGGCGAGAGCAGGAGCGCGCCGCAGAACGCGTCGGGCCGCTCCATCGCATAGCGCAGCGCGCCGAAGCCGCCCATCGAAACGCCGCCTATCGCCCGTCCGCCGCGCTCTTCGGCCACGGCGAAATGACGCTCGATCTCGGGCAGGAGGTCGTCGAAGAACGCCGTCTCCATTTTCTCCTTGCGATCGACGTACCAGTCGGTGCCGCCCTGCGGCATCACGATCACGACCGGCGCGATCTCGCGGCGCGCGATCAGCGTGTCCGCGGCCGCCTGCAGGTCGCCCTGCGCCACCCAGTCCATCGCGTCGCCGCCGTTGCCGTGCAGGAGGTACAGCACGGGATAGCGCGCCGCGTCGGCACGGTAGCCCGTCGGCAGGTACACGACGTAGGCCCAGTCGCGGTCGAGCGCCGCCGAGTGGAAGGTGCGCACGGCAATCGTGCTGGCCGAAGCGGGCAGGGTCAGCGCGGCGCCGAGCGTCAGTAGCGCGATTCGGAGAAGTCGGCGCATGGCGGGGAAGGGGACCGGGAAGCGGGTGGGCGTGGCGTGGGGCCACCATGCTGGCAGGCGCAGGGGGCCGCCTGCCGGCGTGTCGGCGCGTATCAGACGGAGGGCGCTTTGACTCTCGCGGGCAGCAGGCGCTTGAGCGGATCCGACGCGCGGGCGACGGCGAAGAGCGCGCCGAGCGCGGCGGCATCGGCGGCGAGGCCGAGCGGCACGTTCAGATAGCCGTCCGTGTACCAGTAGAGCACCGAGTCGATGACGAGCGAGATCACTGCGCCCGCCACGAACGAGAGCAGTCCCTTTCGGCCGACGAGGCCGATCCACGGCAGCGCGCGGGCCATGCGCCTCGCCCAGCCCAGCCGGATCACGTGGGCCGTGAGCCACGCGACGCCGAGGAAATTCAGCACGCGGAACCACGCGAGGTGGCGCTTGAAGTCGCCGTCCAGCGCCACGTTGCCCAGATGCAGCCGATAAACGGCGGCGGCTCCGGCCACGCCGAGCGCCGCGGACGTGACGATTCCGCCGAGCCGGTGCGCGCTCACGCGCTGGAACACCGGCTGTGTCCGGGCGATCACGCCGAGCACGAAGAGCAACTGCCAGGCGAGCGGATTGAAATCCCATTGCATGTCCTCGGCGTGCGGCAGCCACGGGGTGACGAACGGCGCGAGTGCCCACAGCGCCATGCTGAGCCCGAGCAGCAGCCAGGGTTTCGCGCGCGCGAGCGGCAGCGCCAGCGGCGCGGCGAGCGCGAAGCATGCGTACATGGGCAGCACGCCCGCCAGATAGGGCTGGCGGCGCAGCAGCACGATGTCGCGCAGCACGGCGGCGGGGGCCAGCGCGAGATCGTCGAGGTCGTCGGTGGCGAGGTTTGGGGCGTCGATGTCGCAGGCGATCAGGATCGCCGTGACGACCAGCATGAGGAGCGCCGTGACCACGAAGGCGCGGTAGATCTCGAACGCGCGGCGCAGGAAGCGCTGGCGCGCGGCGGCTTCGGTGCGGCGCGCGCAGAGCGTGGACCAGGCGGTGGCCGTGGCGTAGCCGCCCAGAAAGACGAACACCTCGGCCGCATCGCACAAGGCGTAGGCGTGCAGCGTCACGCGCGACACGATGCTGCCGCCGATGTGATCCACGACGATGATGAGCAGAACGAGGCCGCGAAAAAAGTCGAGTTCGACGAGACGGTGGGATGACTGTGACATGGATTGGGCGAACAGGCCGGCCGATGCGCGTGACCGGCGCGAGGCGGCGCACGGGTGACATGCCGGCGGCGGAGTGGGGCGGCAGTGAACGAAGCTCGTGCATGCGGCAACGATTGCGATTGCAGAAGTGACCCGCAGCGCGACGGCCAGGTTCCCGGCGATCGGGGTCGGAGCATGGTTTCGCGCAATACTACATTAATTTCATATGGCTTTCAGTGTGCGAAGCGTGCCTGCTCAAGTTTTGCCGCCATCCTGCCGATATGCGGTTGAGATCGGTAAGGGTCATATCGGCCCGCGTCCAGCCATGCATTCGGCCCCGCATTCAGCCTGAATACCACTGCTTAAGAGTTGTATCAGAGTGTGAGTCGCTACCGGAAGAATGTGAAATGCGCTTTACAATGCCGAGTCGATTTTGAGATTGTAATCGTCCGCTTGAAACGGGCGATGTTGCGATATAGCGGTCTTTTCTTCGAAGAAGAAAGACGATTGAGTACAGATCGAAGCGGGCCGGGCGGCCATGAGCGCCGGGTCGACGCGACGCCGGGAGCGCGCCAGACGCCGCACACCGCGTCGCTTGCGCCCAGCGCGTCGAGCGCCGTCCGCCGCGATTGCAAGGAGGTAAGCATGTTCAACGATCGTAGCGGCCAGCGTGCCCAAGGTCTGAAAACGCTCTGGGCCGCGATCGGGATCGCGGCACTCGTGGCGGGTTGCGCGAACGTCGGTCAGGACCAGCAACCGCAGACGCCGCAGCCCCAGCCGGAACCGTCCGCCTCGGCCAGCCCGGCATCGGCGCCGTCCGCCGATGCGGCTTCCGCCGCCGCGGCGGCTCAGGCGGCGCCGACTACCCGCGTGATGACGAAGACCACCTGGGTGCGCGTTCGGCGCGGCGATTCGCTGCAGCGGATCGCTCAGGCGCACGACTGCAGCGTGAAGGACCTCGAGGCCTGGAATCACATCCGGCATGGACACGTGCACACGGGGCAGTCGCTCAAGATCGTCTCGAAGCAGACGATTACCGTGCAGGCCGCCGCGAATAACGGCGGTGCAGCGGCGGGCGCGGCGGGCAACCCGGCCGAAAACCGCGAGGTGGCGTCTGAAGTGGCGCGTCACGCCCAGAGCGTCGCGCTCGTCTGGCCGGCGCAGGGGCCGATTGTCGAGGGCTTCCAGGCGGGCGAGACGCGCGGCATCGAGATCGCGGGCAAGGCCGGCGACCCCGTGCGCGCGGCCGCCGACGGCAAGGTGATGTACGCCGGCACGGGCCTCAACGAGTACGGCAGCCTCATCATTGTCCAGCACAACAAGGACTTCCTGACCGCGTACTCGCACAACCGCCGCCTGCTCGTGAAGACGGGCGACACCGTGCGCCAGGGGCAGCAGATCGCCGAGATGGGCAACGAGGACAACGACCGTGTGGCCGTGCTGTTCGAGGTGCGCCGCGACGGCAAGCCGGTCGACCCGATGCCGTACTTGCCGCCGCAACCGATCGCGAGCAACTGACGTCCGCTTTCCCTATGTAAAAGAGCCGCGGCCGCGATCTGTTCGCGGCCGCAGCTTTCGGCATTTTCAGGCGCGTTTTGCGGGCCGGCGGGTCAGGTTAGCCCGTCAGAATGCGTCCTTGCGGCACCCGCACCCAGCCCTCCATCAGCACGCGCGCACTGCGGCTCATGATGGCCTTCGTGACGGTCCACGCGCCGTTCTCCACACGCGCCTCGGCGCCCACGCGCAGTGTGCCCGAGGGGTGGCCGAAGCGCACCGCGTTGCGTTCGCCGCCGCCCGCCGCGAGGTTCACGAGCGTGCCGGGGATCGCCGCCGCCGTGCCGATGGCGACCGCCGCCGTGCCCATCATCGCGTGATGCAGCTTGCCCATCGACATCGCCCGCACGAGCAGGTCCACGTCCTCGGCGCCCACGCGTTTGCCGCTTGAGGCCGTGTAGGCCTGCGGCTTCGCGACGAAGGCGATCTTGGGCGTGTGCTGGCGCGTGGCGATCTCGTCGAGCGACTTGATGAGGCCCATGCGCAGCGCGCCATGGGCCCGGATCGTCTCGAACTTGTCGAGCGCCGCGGCGTCGCCGTTGATCGCGTCCTGCAGTTCGGTGCCCGTGTAGCCGATAGCTTCGGCATTGACGAAGATCGTCGGGATGCCCGCATTGATCATCGTCGCCTTCAGCGTGCCCACGCCGGGCACTTCCAGGTCGTCCACGAGCTTGCCCGTGGGAAACATCGCGCTGCCCGCGCCGTCTTCTTCGGCGGCGGGGTCGAGAAACTCGAGCTGCACTTCGGCGGCGGGGAAGGTCACGCCGTCCAGTTCGAAATCGCCGGTTTCCTGCACCGTGCCGTGAGTGACCGGTACGTGCGCAATGATCGTCTTGCCGATGTTGGCTTGCCAGATGCGCACGATGGCCACCCCGTCGTGCGGAATGCGGCTTGCGTCCACGAGGCCGCCGCTGATCGCAAACGGTCCCACGGCCGCCGAGAGATTGCCGCAGTTGCCGCTCCAGTCCACGAAGGCCTTGTCGATGGCGACCTGGCCGAACAGGTAATCGACGTCGTGGTCGGGCCGGCTGCTCTTCGCGACGATCACGGTCTTGCTCGTGCTCGACGTCGCGCCGCCCATGCCGTCGATCTGCTTGCCGTAGGGGTCGGGGCTGCCGATCACGCGCAGGAGCAGCGCGTCACGCGCGGCGCCCGGCCGCTGCGCCGCTTCGGGCAGATCCTGCAGACGGAAGAACACGCCTTTGCTGGTGCCGCCGCGCAGGTAGGTGGCGGGAATCCTGATTTGAGGTTCGTGGGCCATGAAAGCTCTGTCCTGTGATCGAAACGGGCGGCACGTCGCTGTGCCGCCCTCGTATTGCGTCGAAGCGACGGTTTACGCCGCGGCCCTGGACGATTCGAGGAAGTCCTGCGCGAAACGCTGCAGCACGCCGCCCGCTTCGTAGATCGAAACTTCCTCCGCGGTGTCGAGCCGGCAGGTCACGGGCACTTCCACGCGCTCGCCGTTCCTCCGCTGGATCACGAGCGCGAGATCGGCGCGCGGCCTGCGCTCGCCGATCACGTCGAAGGTCTCGGTGCCGTCGATGCCGAGCGTCGTGCGGTTCGTGCCGGCCTTGAACTCCAGCGGCAGCACGCCCATGCCGATCAGGTTAGTGCGGTGAATGCGCTCGAACCCTTCGGCGACGATCGCTTCCACGCCCGCGAGCCGCACGCCCTTGGCCGCCCAGTCGCGCGAGCTGCCCTGGCCGTAGTCGGCCCCCGCGACGATGATGAGCGGCTGCTTGCGCTCCATATAGGTTTCGATGGCTTCCCACATGCGCGTGACCTTGCCTTCCGGCTCGATGCGGGCGAGCGAGCCCTTCTTCACGGCGCCGTCTACCACGGCCATTTCGTTGACGAGCGTGGGGTTCGCGAAGGTGGCGCGCTGGGCCGTGAGGTGATCGCCGCGGTGCGTCGCGTACGAGTTGAAGTCCTCTTCGGGCAGGCCCATTTTCGCGAGGTACTCGCCCGCCGCACTGTTGGGCAAAATCGCGTTGGAGGGCGAGAGATGGTCGGTCGTGATGTTGTCGCCGAGCACGGCGAGCGGACGCAGGCCGCGCAGCGTGCGCTCGCCGGCCAGCGCGCCTTCCCAGTACGGCGGGCGGCGGATGTAGGTGCTTTGCGCGCGCCAGTCGTACAGCGGATCGGCCGCCTCGCTGCGCGAGGCAGTGACAGCGAACATCGGTTCGTACACCTTGCGAAACTGCTCGGGCTTCACGCTTTGCACGACGATGGCGTCGATTTCCTCGTCGCTCGGCCAGAGGTCTTTCAGGTAGACCGGCTTGCCGTCCTGGCCGGTGCCGAGCGCGTCCTTTTCGATGTCGAAGCGGATCGTACCGGCGATGGCGTACGCCACCACGAGCGGCGGCGAGGCGAGGAAGGCCTGCTTCGCGTACGGGTGGATGCGGCCGTCGAAGTTGCGGTTGCCCGAGAGCACGGCCGTGGCGTAGAGGTCGCGGTCGATGATCTCCTGCTGGATCTTCGGATCGAGCGCGCCCGACATGCCGTTGCACGTGGTGCACGCGAACGCCACGATGCCGAAGCCGAGCTTTTCGAGTTCGGGCAGCAGTTTCGCTTCTTCGAGGTAGAGCTCGACCGCTTTCGATCCCGGCGCGAGCGAGCTCTTCACCCACGGCTTGCGCGTGAGGCCGCGCGCGTTCGCGTTGCGCGCGAGCAGGGCGGCTGCGATCACGTTGCGCGGGTTGCTCGTGTTCGTGCAGCTCGTAATGGCGGCGATGATGACGGCACCGTCCGGCATCTGGCCCGGCGTTTCTTCCCACTTGCCCGCGATGCCGCGCTCGGCCAGCGCCGAGGTGGGCAGGCGCTTGTGCGGATTCGACGGGCCGGCCATGTTGCGCACGACGGAGGACAGATCGAATGTGAGCGTACGCTCGTATTGCGCGCGAGCGAGCGCATCGGCCCACAAGCCCGCGGTCTTCGCATAGGTCTCGACGAGCTTGACCTGCTCTTCGTCGCGGCCCGTGAGGCGCAGATAGTCGAGCGTCTGGTTGTCGATGAAGAACATCGCCGCCGTCGCGCCGTATTCGGGGGCCATGTTCGAGATCGTGGCGCGATCGCCGAGCGTGAGGCTCGACGCGCCTTCTCCACGGAACTCCAGATACGCACCCACGACCTTTTCCTTGCGCAGGAATTCGGTGAGCGCGAGCACGATGTCGGTGGCGGTGATGCCAGGCTGGCGCTTGCCCGTGAGTTCCACGCCCACGATATCGGGCAGGCGCATCCACGAGGCGCGGCCGAGCATGACGTTCTCCGCTTCGAGCCCGCCCACGCCAATGGCGATCACGCCGAGCGCGTCCACATGCGGCGTATGGCTGTCCGTGCCGACACAGGTATCGGGGTACGCCACGCCTTCGGTGACGCCGATCACGGGCGACATCTTCTCCAAGTTGATCTGGTGCATGATGCCGTTGCCGGGCGGGATCACGTCGACGTTCTGGAAGGACTGCTTCGTCCAGTTGATGAAGTCGAAGCGGTCAACGTTGCGGCGGTCCTCGATTGCACGGTTCTTCGCGAACGCGTCCGGGTCGAAGCCGCCGCATTCCACGGCGAGCGAGTGGTCGACGATCAGTTGCACCGGCACGACTGGATTCACTTTCGCCGGGTCGCCGCCCTGGTCGGCGATGGCGTCGCGCAGGCCCGCGAGATCGACGAGCGCGGTTTGCCCGAGGATGTCGTGGCAGACCACGCGCGCCGGATACCACGGAAAGTCGAGGTCGCGCTTGCGTTCGATGAGCTGCGTGAGCGAGGCGGCGAGCGTGGCCGGGTCGCAGCGGCGCACGAGGTTCTCGGCGAGCACGCGCGAGGTGTAGGGCAACGTGTCCCAGGCGCCGGGCCGGATGGCTTCGACGGCTTCGCGCGCGTCGAAGTAGTCGAGCCGGGTGCCCGGAAGGGATTTGCGGTAGGCGGTGTTCATGGGGATTCGCTTCGCGGAAATCAGCGCTTGCCGATCGGAACGAACTTCAGGTTCTCCGGACCGGTGTAATTCGCGCTCGGACGAATGATCTTGTTGTCGATGCGCTGCTCGATGATGTGCGCGCTCCAGCCGGCCGTGCGCGCGATCACGAACACCGGCGTGAACATCGCGGTCGGCACGCCCATCATGTGGTACGACACGGCGCTGAACCAGTCGAGGTTCGGGAACATCTTCTTGATGTCCCACATCGTCGATTCGAGGCGCTCGGCGATGTTGAAGAGCTTCAGGTTCGACTGCTCCTTCGAGAGCTTGCGCGCCACTTCCTTGATGACCTTGTTGCGCGGGTCCGAGATCGTGTAGACCGGGTGGCCGAAACCGATCACGACTTCCTTCGCTTCCACGCGGCGGCGGATGTCGGCTTCCGCGTCGTCCGGGTTTTCATAGCGCGACTGAATCTCGAACGCCACCTCGTTCGCGCCGCCGTGCTTCGGGCCGCGCAGCGCGCCGATCGCGCCCGTGATGGCCGAGTACATGTCCGAGCCCGTGCCCGCGATCACGCGGCCCGTGAACGTCGAAGCGTTGAACTCGTGTTCGGCGTAGAGGTTCAGCGAGACGTGCATCGCATCGACCCACGACTTCGACGGCTCGCGGCCGTGCAGCAGGTGCAGGAAGTGACCGCCGATCGAATCGTCGTCGGTTTCCACTTCGATGCGCTTGCCGTTGTGCGAGTAGTGGTACCAGTACAGCAGCATGGAGCCGAGCGAGGCCATCAGGCGGTCGGCGATGTCGCGCGCGCCCGGCAGATTGTGGTCGTCCTTTTCGGGCAGCACGGTGCCGAGCACGGAAACGCCCGTGCGCATCACGTCCATCGGGTGCGCCGAAGCGGGCACCCACTCCAGCGCCGCTTTCACGTTCGCGGGCAGGCCGCGCAGGCCCTTGAGCTTCGTCTTGTAGGCGACGAGTTCGGCCGCGTTCGGCAGCTTGCCGTGCACGAGCAGGTAAGCGACTTCTTCGAACTCGCAGGCGGTGGCCAGGTCGAGAATGTCGTAGCCGCGGTAGTGCAGGTCGTTGCCGGTGCGGCCCACGGTGCACAGCGCCGTGTTGCCCGCCGCCACGCCCGAGAGCGCGACCGACTTCTTCGGCTTGAAGCCGCCTGCGCCCTGTGCCTTGGTATCTGCTTCGCTCATGGTGTCGTCCTCTTGATGATGTCTCGAATGTTTCAGATGTGGGGAATACGCTGAAGCGTGTTACTTCTTCGCGGCGAACAATTCGTCGAGCTTGTCTTCGTACGCGTGATAGCCGAGATACTTGTAGAGATCCTCGCGCGTCTGCATGGTCGAAACGGCCGCCTTCTGCGTGCCGTCGCGCTTCACGGTCTCGTAGAAGTTCAGCGCCGCCGCATTCATCGCGCGATACGCGCCGCAGCAGTAGAGCGCGATGTCCACGTTCGCGCTCTTCAGTTCTTCCGTCGTGAAGAACGGCGTCGAGCCGAACTCGGTCAGGTTCGCAAGGATCGGCACCTTTACCGCGGCTCTGAAGCGGCGATAGTCGTCGAGCGTCTTCATGGCTTCAGGGAAAATCATGTCGGCGCCGGCCTCGACATAGGCCACCGCGCGCTCGATCGCCGCATCGATGCCTTCCGCCGCGGCCGCGTCCGTGCGCGCCATGATCACGAACTGGTCGTCCGTGCGTGCGTCCACGGCGGCCTTCACGCGGTCCACCATCTCGTCGGTCGGCACCACTTCCTTGTTCGGGCGGTGGCCGCAGCGCTTCTGGCCCACCTGGTCTTCCATGTGCACGGCCGCGACGCCGGCCTTGATGAACGACTTGATGGTGCGCGCGATGTTGAAGGCGCCGCCCCAGCCGGTGTCGATGTCGACCATCAGCGGAATCTCGACGGCGTCGGTGATGCGGCGGGCGTCGATGAGCACGTCGTCCATCGTGCTGATGCCGAGGTCGGGCACGCCGAGCGAATTGGCGGCCACGCCGCCGCCGGAGAGGTAGACGGCCTTGAAGCCGGTCTGCTCGGCGAGTTTGGCGGCGTAGGCGGTGATGGCGCCGACGACCTGAAGCGGTTGTTCTGCGGCGACGGCCGCGCGGAATTTCGCTCCGGCGCTGGTGGGGGTTCGGTTGGTCATGCTGGATGTCTCCGATGAAATCGCGCCTCGATAGTGCAGATACCGTGCCAAGGTGGGGCGACGGGGCTAACGCGTTGATTTTCCGCCAGATTGGCCGGGCGGTCCGCGCCGCGGGCATTGCGATTCTGAAATTGAGGTTTCAGATTTGAAATCGGAGCGATAATGTCACTTCCCGTCTTACCGCAGCGACCGGCGCCATGAACCGCTTTCCCGTTCCCTCCGAATTCCGCCCGCGCGTCTGGGCCATGGGCATCAGCCGCCTGCGCGACCTGTTTCGCGACATCGCCCGCGAATACGACGATCTCGCCGACCTGCGCGTGGTCGCGCGCGGCTTCGAGGAGGCGGTGGCCGAGATCGCGGCGGCGGGGCCGAACCAGCGTCCCGACGTGATCGTCGCGGCGGGCTCGAACGGCGGCTATCTGAAGGCGCGTATCGACGTGCCGGTCGTGCTGCTGCAGCCCACCGGCTTCGACGTGATGCAGGCGCTGGCCCGCGCGCGCCGCGAAACCGAGGTCGTCGCGCTTGTGACCTATGGCGAGACGCCCGCCGAGGTGCGCCGTTTCGCGAGCGCCTGGGGGCTCGACGTGGTGTTCGCGTCGTACCGCACCGTGCAGGACGCGGAGGCCTGCGTGCTGGACCTGCGCGACCGCGGCGTGGGCGCGGTCGTGGGGCCGGGCCTCGTCAACGATCTGGCCGCGCGGCTCGGCCTCGTGCCGTTCTTCGTGTACTCGCATTCCTCGGTGCGCGCGGCATTCGACAATGCGCTCGAAGTCGCGCTGGCCACCTGGCGCGAGACGCAGCGCCGCCAGCGTCTGGACAGCGTGCTGCAGCACCTGCGCGACGGCGTGGTGGCGCTCGACTCGGAAGGGCGCGTGGAGGCGATCAACCAGCGGCTCGCGGCCGTGCTCGGCGTGGATCCGGCCTTGGCGGCGGGCCGGCCGCTCGCCGAGCTGGCGCCGGACATTGCCTTCGCGCTGCCCGAGGCCGACGGCGAATCGCTCGAAACCGTGCGGGGCGTGAGCTACGTCGTGCATCGCGGGCCGCTCGTCGACAACGGCGTGACGACGGGCGCCGTGCTCACGTTCCAGGAGTCGCGCGCGGTGGAGCGGCTCGACCGCACGCTGCGCACGCGCCAGCGCACCCAGCAGTTCGTGGCGCGCTACCGGCTCGACGACCTGAGCGGTGCGACGCCGGGCATCGAGCGCGTGCGCCAGCTCGCGAAGCGCTACGCCAAATCGGACGCCACCGTGCTGATCCGCGGCGAGAGCGGCACCGGCAAGGAGATGGTCGCGCAGGGCATTCACCGCGAGAGCGCGCGGCGCGATTTTCCGTTCGTGGCGATCAACTGCGGCGCGTTTCCCGAGGCGCTGCTGGAGAGCGAACTGTTCGGCTACGAGGAGGGCGCTTTCACGGGCGCGCGGCGCGGCGGCAAGGTCGGCCTGATCGAGGCCGCGCATCGCGGCACGCTCTTTCTCGACGAGATCGGCGAGATGCCGCTGCCGCTGCAGAGCCGTCTGTTGCGCGTGCTGCAGGAGCGGGAAGTCGTTCGCCTCGGCGCGACGGAGCCCACGCGCGTGGACGTGCGCGTGGTGGCGGCGACGCACCGCTCGCTCACGGGGCAGATCGAGGCCGGCGAGTTCCGCGCCGATCTTTACTATCGGCTGAACATTCTCAATCTCGCCATTCCGGCCTTGCGCGAGCGCGCGGCCGATGTCGTGCCGCTCGCCGCCGAGCTACTGCTGCAGGCGTCGCGCCGCGAGCCGCGCGTGGCGCTGCGCATTCGGACGGCGGAATCGGCACTCGCGGCGCTTGCGCCGGTCGCAGAAGCGCTCGCGTGTCACGACTGGCCCGGCAACGTGCGCGAGTTGCAGAACGTGGTGGAGCGCATCGTGGTGGAGTTGGCCGACACGGACGTCGAAGCGATTCCGGTGGACGTGCTGCGCTCGATTGCGCCGGAGGTGTTCGACTCGTCTGTGGCGCCCGACGCTGCCGTGATGGGTGGCGCCGCGCTGACGCTACGCGAGCGCAGCCTGAGCCTGGAGGCGGAAGAGATTCGCGCGGCGCTCGAAGCCTGCGGCGGCGACCGCGACCGCGTGTGCGAGATGCTGGGCATCAGCAAGACGACGTTGTGGCGGCGCCTGGCCGCCGTGCGCGAGGCGGGCGGCGCTGCCGTCACGGTTACGGCTGCGCGCAGGCGCCCGGCGCGCGGCGGATGAGAACGGCATAGGAGCCGCTACAGCGAAGCGCGCCTCAGGCGTCCTGCACGCCGCGCAAGAGCGGCATGACCTGCCCATGCAATTGCGCGACATGCGGGCTCACCTGCAGCAGCGCCTGATAGCGCTCGAAAAACTCCTTCGATTCTTCCCCCGAAAACAGTGAGCAGACCGCCTGCGCGGCGCCGATCCGGTCGTCGTCGGTCGCGTCTTTCGCGTCCAGCGATTCGTCGATGTTCGTGATGACGCTCGAAAGCGGCATGAGCCAGCGGAAGCCCGTGCCGTTGATCAGCACCTGGAGGAACGCCGCGGGCGTGACGGGGCCGAACTCGCGTTCGTATTCGGCGCGCTCGTGGTCGAGGATGGCCTTGTGCAGCGTGAGGAGCGGCTTGCGGACCTCGTTGAGAAACTGCCTTGCGCGTTGCTCGTTCATCTTGCGGCTCCTTCGGTGCCGCGCGCGCAGCGCGGCGGGTCGTGGGGTTCTGCGGACGATGGTAGCGCAAGGCCCGCCTCTCCGTGGGTCGCAAGCGGGGCCCGCAACCGCGCGGGAACCCGGACACCCGGGCGGCCGGCTTTCTGCACGCGTTTAACTGCGGCGCTACACTCAACCGGTTCTCGGCAGGTCGCGCTGGCAGGGCCATGCGCATTGGCTTTTCGAAGCGAAACAGCCGGCGCGTCAGCCCTTCGATTGCTCGATCCATAACGACAAATCCCCATCACCGGAGAGCCCATGACTACGCTCACGATCAACGGCCAGACCCATGACGTCGACGCTCCACCCGACATGCCGCTCCTTTGGGTGCTGCGCGACATCGTCGGCCTGACCGGCACGAAGTTCGGCTGCGGCATTGCGCAATGCGGCGCCTGCACGGTGCATCTGGAGGGCGAGGCCACGCGCTCGTGCGTGCTGCCCGTCGCGGCCGTGGCCGGCCGCAAGATCACGACCATCGAGGCGGTAGGCGCCACGCCCGCGGGCCAGAAAGTGCAGAAGGCGTGGCGCGATCTCGACGTGGTGCAGTGCGGCTACTGCCAGTCGGGGCAGGTGATGTCGGCGGCGGCGCTGATCGCCTCGAACCCGAACCCGAGCGATGCCGACATCGACGCGGCCATGGCCGGCAACATCTGCCGCTGCGGGACCTATAACCGGATTCGCGCGGCCGTCAAGCAAGCCGCGAAGGAGGCCTGAGATGTCACGGGGCCTCCTCGATGCACAAAACGGTGCGCTGCACCCTGCTGGTTACGCCGGCGTGTCGCGCCGCGCGTTCCTGAAGCTCGGCGCGGCGGCGGGCGGCGGTCTGCTGCTCGGCTTCAGCGTCTCGACGCTCGCACAAGGCGATGCGCCGGCGCGCGCGTCCGTCATCGGCGGCGACGGCAACGAGGCGCCGCAGGACGGCGTATTCGAACCGAATGCCTTCATCCAGATCGACCGCACCGGCAAGGTCACGCTGATCATTCCGAAGGTGGAGATGGGGCAGGGCGTCTACACGTCGATTCCCATGCTGATTGCGGAGGAGCTGGAAGTGCCGCTCGACAGCGTGACGATCGATCACGCGCCGCCCAACGCGAAGCTCTTCACGGACCCGCTGCTGGGCGGGCAGTTGACGGGCGGCTCGACCTCGATCCGCTATGCATGGCAGCCCATGCGCGAGGCCGGCGCAGCCGCGCGTACCGCGCTGATCCAGGCGGCGGCGCAGCAATGGCAGGTGCATCCCGCCACCTGCTCCGCGCGGGCGGGCGAGGTGGTGCACGACGCCAGCGGCCGCCGGCTCGCCTACGGCCAGCTCGCGGACACGGCGGCGAAGCTGCCCGTGCCGCCCAAGGTGGCGCTCAAGGACCCCAAGGACTTCACGCTGATCGGCAAGCCGACGAAGCGCCTCGACTCGCCGGAGAAGGTGGACGGCTCGGCGCTCTTCGGCCTCGACGTGCGCCTGCCCGGCATGGTCTACGCCGCCATCGTGAACTGCCCGGTGTTCGGCGGCACGCTCGCGAGCGTGGACGACACGCATGCGAAACAGATTCCCGGTGTCACCGGCATCGTGAAGATCGACAATGCCGTGGCCGTGGTCGGCGCGCATACGTGGGCCGCGAAGCGCGGCGCGGCGGCGCTCGTGGTGCAGTGGAACGAGGGGCCGGGCGCGGCGCTCTCGATGCAGCAGATCGTTGCCGATCTTGCCGCGGCATCGGAGCAAGGCGGCGCCGTCGCGCGCAAGGACGGCGACGTGCAGCAGGCGTTCGGCAATGCGAAGACGCGCGTCGATGCCGTCTATCAGCAGCCTTTCCTCGCGCACGCCACGATGGAACCGATCAACTGCACGGTGTCCGTGCGGCCCGACGGCTGCGATATGTGGGTGGGCACCCAGGTGCCCACGCGCGCCGTCGATGCGGCCGTGGCCGTGACGGGACTCAAGCCCGAGCAGGTCACGCTGCACAACCATCTGCTCGGCGGCGGCTTCGGGCGGCGGCTCGAAGTCGACGCGATCACCCAGGCGCTCAAGATCGGCAAGGCGGTCAACGCGCCGGTCAAGGTGTTCTATACGCGCGAGGAGGACATCCAGCACGACATGTACCGGCCGTACTACTACGACCGCCTTTCGGCCGGCCTCGACGCCACCGGCCGGCCCGTGGCCTGGCAGCATCGCATTGCGGGCTCGTCGATCCTCGCGCGCTTCGCGCCGCCTGCATTCCACAACGGCATCGATCCCGATGCCGTCGAAGTGGCCGTCGACCTGCCTTATGACCTGCCCAACCAACTGATCGAATACGTGCGCGTGGAGCCGCACGCCGTTCCCACCGCGTTCTGGCGCGGCGTGGGGCCGACGCGCGGCACCTTCGTCGTGGAGAGCTTCGTCGACGAACTGGCCGTGGCCGCGAAGGCCGACCCCGTTGCTTACCGGCGCGCGCTGCTCGACAAAACGCCGCGCGCGCTGAACGTGCTCGACGTCGCCACGCGAGCCGCGAACTGGGGGGCGCCGCTGCCCAAGGGGCAGGGGCGCGGCGTATCGGTGATGCACGCCTTCGGCAGTTTCCTCTGCATGGTCGCCGAAGTGAGCGTGGACGACGGCGAGGTGCGCGTGAACCGCGTGGTCTGCGCCGTGGACTGCGGTATGGCCGTCAACCCGGAGACGATCGAGGCGCAGATCGAAGGCGGCATCGTCTTCGGTATCACGGCGGCGCTGTACAGCGAGATCACGATCGACCGGGGCCGCGTCGCGCAGACGAACTTCACCGACTACCGGATGCTGCGCATCGACCAGTCGCCGAAGATCGAGGTGCGCATCGTGAAGAGCACGGAAGCGCCGGGCGGCATCGGCGAGCCGGGCACGGCCGCGCTCGCGCCGGCCGTGACGAATGCGATCTACGCGGCCACGGGCAAGCGCCTGCGGCAGTTGCCCGTGGGGCGTCAACTGCAGAACGCGCAGTCGGCCTGAGGGAGGCGAGTCACCATGAAAATGAACAACGCATTCGGCGCAGCGCTGGCATTCGCGGCGCTCGCGCTCACGCCCTCGCACGCGGCTTTTGCCGCGGCAACCGACGCCGACAGGGTTCAACGCGGCGCCTATCTCGCGGCGGCGGGCGACTGCGCGGCGTGCCATACGGCGCCGCACGGCAAGCCGTTCGCGGGCGGCTTGCCGATGAGCACGCCGCTGGGCCCCATCTACACGACCAACATCACGCCCGACCCCGAGACGGGCATTGGCGGCTACACGGAAGAGGACTTCGCGCGCGCATTGCGCGAAGGCGTGGCGAAGGACGGCCACAACCTTTATCCGGCCATGCCCTATCCGTCTTATGCGAAGGTGCGCGACGAGGACGTCGCCGCGCTGTACGCGTACTTCATGCACGGCGTGCAGCCGGTGAAGCAGGCCAACCGCGAAGCGGATATCCCATGGCCCATGAACATGCGCTGGCCGCTGAAGATCTGGAATGCGTTCTTTCTCGACAAGGGCATGTATCAGGACAAGCCGGGGAAGGACGTCGCATGGAACCGCGGCGCTTACCTCGTGCAGGGCCTCGGCCATTGCGGCTCCTGCCATACGCCGCGCAGCGTCGCGTTCAACGAGAAGGCGCTCGACGAAAGCGGCAGCGCGTATCTCACGGGCGCGCTGCTCGACGGCTGGTTCGCCTCGAACCTCACGAGCGAGCACAACACGGGCCTCGGGCGCTGGAGCGAAGCGGATCTCGCGCAGTTCCTGAAGACGGGGGCGAACCAGCACGCGTCGGCGTTCGGCGCGATGACGAGCGTGATCAACAACAGCACCCAGGCGCTGGACGACGCGGACGTCAACGCGATCTCGGCCTACCTGAAGTCGCTGCCGGCGGCGGGCGGCAACGGTGGGCCGCAGTACGCGTACGACGGGCAGGCGACGAAGGTCTCGCTCACGCGGCCGGCGAACGACGCGGGCGCGCGTGTCTACGCGGCGTACTGCATGCATTGCCACGGCACCGACGGGCGCGGCTTCGCGCCGATGCTCGCGCCGCTCGCGGGCAATCCGAACGTGCTCGAGCGGAACGCGTCGTCGCTCATCAACGTGACGCTGAACGGCACCGGCGACCTCGTGATCCAGGGCATTCCGGCGCCGTACCCGATGCCGGCCTACGCCGATGTCCTCACCGACCGCCAGATCGCGGACGTGCTGACTTTCATCCGCGCGGGCTGGAACAACCAGGCGGGAGCGGTGGGGACGGCCGAGGTAGCGAAACTGCGTGCGCAGACGCAGGCGTCGCCTTGAAGCCGCGCGCCACGTCGGCGGGATTGCGCGGAGCGGGGCGGGCGGGGCTGCCGGGCGCGGGCAGTGTCACGCCGGTATTGGCGCGCGCGCGAGCGGCAGCACCCGCGGCTGCGTCGTCATTGCCGCGGCTGCCGATCGTTGCGCTGCGGCGCGCGGACCTGCCGGTGGACACCGTCGAACTGGCGCGCTTCATGGTCGGCAAATACCTGGTCCATGATTCCGCGCAGGGCCGCGTCAGCGGGCGGATCGTGGAAATGGAGGCCTACCCGGTGGGCGATTCGACCGGTCACGCGTTCATCGGCCGGCGGCGCTGGAACGCCTCGCTGTTTCTCGAGCGCGGCCATGCCTACGTGCGGCTCACCTATGGCGCGGCCTGGATGCTCAACATGTCGAGCGAGAAGGCGGACGTCGGCGCGGGCGTGCTGATTCGTGCCGTCGAGCCGCTGGAGGGGCTGGCGGAGATGGAGGCGCGCCGGCCGGGGGCGCCTTTTCGCGACCTCGCGCGCGGGCCCGGGCGCCTGACGCAGGCATTCGGCGTGGGCGCGGCCTTCGACGGCGTGGACCTGTGCCGCGGGCACGGCCTCTGGATCGGTCGCGTGGAGGAGCCCGGCCGGCCCATCGGCGTGACGACGCGCATTGGCTTGTCACGCGAGACCGAGCGGCCGCTGCGCTTCTTCGAACTCGGCAGCCCGTTCGTCAGCGGGCCGCGCAAGCTGCTGGCCGCCGGGGGCTGAAGCGGCGCCGGCCGGCGCCGCATTGTTGTGGGGTGCGAAACGGTGTGTTGGAGAACCAGGTATTTGCCCTGGTCGCTTGTTTGCCTACACTGTAGCGGAAGGACGATATCGCGCGGACGACACGCGTCGTATCGCCTGGCTTTCATGCGTGAAACCTCCGCCGCCGCAAGGCGGTTTAGCCCAACCCGGCTGGATTGGGCTTTTTTCATGCGGCGCTTTACGCGGCACCGCGAGGCGGTTCAGCTGCCGGGGCCGCCGGTGATGTAGTGCTCCAGCTGCGAGATCGTGAACTGCTGCTCGGCGATGATTTCCTTGACGAGGTCGCCGATCGACACCATCCCGATCAGCTTGCCGTCCTCGATCACGGGCAGGTGGCGCATGCGGCGCTCGGTCATCAGCGCCATGCAGTCGTAGGTGGTTTGCGCCAGCTCCACGAAGCGCACGTGCGGCGTCATGATGTCGCGTACCGCCGTGGTTTTCGACGAGCGGTCCATCAGCACGATCTTGCGCGCATAGTCGCGCTCGGTAACGATGCCGACGATCGCGTTGTCGTCCGTGACGACCAGAGCCCCAATCCTTTTTTCCGCCATCAGGCGGATTGCGTTATAGACGGAATCCGAAGCGGCAATCGTGTAGACCACTTGTTCCGGCTTCGACTTGAGTACCTGTGCAACGCTTGTCATAGGGCGACTCCCATTCGTCCTTCGGTGGGTTTTCAGTCATTGCGCGGCGCAGCACGACGGGCCGTGTGCCGGCCGTGCCATCGGAAAACCCTTTCAGTATAGGCGGATGGGTCGTGTCGCGGCGTCTGGATATGCGCGCGGGGCAACGCCCGTCGAGCGACTGTCCGTCTGGCCGTCCCGCAGGCGCCGGACGGCGAGGGATGCCAAATGGCGGTAAACTCCGATTCCTAACTTCAACCCGGTCGCGAACCGGTATTTGCCAGTCTTCTGCTCCAGATCATGCCTACGCTTCCTGAGTCGTCCTGCGCGGACGGCGACAACGCCAACGAGTGCGTCGTGCTCGACGCCACCGCTTCGCTGCCGACCCGTTACGGCACGTTCACGTCCTACGTCTATCGGGTAAGGGACGGCGGTGCGGAGCACCTCGCGCTCGTCATGGGCGACGTGGGGAGCGGCGAGCCCGTGCTGACGCGGTTGCACTCCGAATGCCTGACCGGCGACGTGCTCGGCTCCTACCGTTGCGACTGCGGCGAGCAGCTCGATCAGGCCTTGCGCTACATCGCGGCCGAAGGCCGCGGCGTGCTGCTCTACCTGCGCGGTCACGAAGGCCGCGGCATTGGCCTGTCGAACAAGATTCGCGCATACGCGCTGCAGGAGCAGGGCCGCGACACCGTCGAGGCCAACCTCGACCTTGGTCTGCCCGACGACGCGCGCGAATACGACTCGGCTGCGGCAATCTTGCGGCTCCTGAACGTGTCGTCGGTGCGCCTCATGAGCAATAATCCCAAGAAGTTCGACACGCTTTCGAAGCACGGCATTCCGGTGCTCGAACGCGTAGCGCTTGCCATTCCGATGCGGGAAGAGAACGAACGCTATATCCGCACGAAGCAGGTGAAGTTCGGACATTATTTCGAAGAGAACGAATAAGCCAGGTACGCAATCTGCTTGCCTGGCCGGTATCGAAGCTGGACAAGGCAAGGGAGAGAAAGATGCGTAAGCGGCAGACGATGCGGGTGCCGGTGTGGGCGCTCGCGGCGGCGTCAGCCTGTCTGGGGCTGGCTGCCCCCGGCGCTTTTGCCCAGGCGCAGGCCTGGACGAGCCAACCGGTCGACCTTTACGCCGGACCTTCCGGCGATTACCCCGTGGTGAGCGAAGTCGACCAGGGCGTGGCCGTTCAGGTCATGGGCTGCGTGAGCGACTACTCGTGGTGTGACATCGTGCTGCCCGGCCTGCGCGGCTGGATCTATGCGCAATATCTCACCTATCCGTATCAGGGCGGCTATGTTCCCGTCGAAGGCTATGGCGCGGCGATCGGGCTGCCCGTCGTGACCTTCGCCATCGGCGCGTACTGGGGCAGCTTCTATCGCGACCGTCCGTGGTATGGCGAGCGTGACCACTGGGCACACGTGCCGCCGCCGGGCTATGGCGGGCGGCCGCCAGGTCCGCCGCCGCCCATGCACGGCGGACCTGGCGCCGGCGTATACCACTCGCCCCCCGGCGCGCCGCATGGACCGCCGGAGGGCGCATACCGCGCTCCGGCCGGCCCGGGTGGACCGCCTCCCGGTGGTGCGCCGCACGGACCGCCGCCTGGCGCGCCGCATGGACCGCCCGAGCAGGGCAACATGGCGCGGCCCCCCGCGGCGGCTCCGCAGGAGGTTCCGCGCCCGGCCGCGCCGCCACCGGCGGCTGCCCGGCCACCCGCGCCGCAACCGCAATATGGCGCCCGCCCGGGCGGCCCGCCGCAGCAGGGTTATGGTCGGCCCCCCGGGCCGCCGCCCGCCGGCGCCATGCATGCGCCTGGGCCCGCGCCCGGCAATGCGCATCCGGAGCCCGCTCACCCCTCCGGTCACGAGGAAGGCGGCCACGGCGAATCGCGGCAGCAGAACTGACCGCATCCTTCACGCTCTTCCAGGCGGGACTCGCGTTTCGGGTCCCGCCGCGCCGTTTACGCCGATTAATATGGAATGCTAATCAATTTGATGAGCGTGTGTCGTTCGAAACATCGGTGAGCTCGTCTTGCTTGTTCGTGTGATCGGGAGGTGGGGAGAACACGGAGTTAAGCGGAGTCGATGCGGGACGCGGGGTCTGCCCGGCAGCCGGCTTTGCTATTCGCCGTCAGATTTAACAATCCCTGACAGTACTTTCTGTCACTTCCGGCGACAATGGGTCGTCGCGGTGAAAGCACGTATTCCCGCCGACAAACGATTTTGCTACGGGGGCTGGCGCGGCCGGGTACACGGCCGTACGCATGCCGGCGCGGAGGAAGTCAGAGCGAACCCGAGTTCGCCGGATAACGCTGGGAGGCCAGCGATTTGAGGTGGAGTGGCGATGGCTGCGGTTGTCAGCTGTGCCTTGAGGGCGGCGGCGACAGGCAGGCAGTCATCGGGCGGTGATGTCGCTTGCGGGTCGCGGCCGGTGCGGCGGTAACTGTGTCGGCGGACCAATGCCCGGGGAATAAACCGGGGGGCCGCGCAGTTCGCAACGAAGGCCATCGTCACTCGTTTTTCATCTCTCGCGTCCGGATGGCGGGGCGCTCGGCACCGATACACGATAAGGCAGGAAACGGGGGCGGCATGATGGCTGCCCCATTCCATTTGCATTTGGCAGACACGCGAGGCTGTCCCACAGGGGCGCCGCCGCGGGGTCGGCACGGACCAGCGAGCGAGGACGCATGTTTTTTCGATTTGGCAGGCTTCGGTTTCCGCCTGCTTCACGGGTCGAGGGCGACGGGCGCGCCTTTGGGCGCGTCGAGCTGGATCTGGTCCGCGACCGCCATGCGCGCTCGGCCATGGAGGCTTACGCGGACGCCTGCGAGGCCGACATGCCCTGGCTTGCCGAGGCATTGCGCCAGTCGCCGTTCGGACGCTCGGAGCGACTGAGCCAATGCCCGGCGACCGTATTGCGCGTTTTCGTCCTGGCGCAGTCGCGCGCCGCGGTTCAGCCCGACTACGCGCACGCCGCATGGGAGCATGTGCGCAAGCAGCTCACGGCATTGTTGTCCGCACGGCCAGAGGCAGAGGACGAGGCAGAGCAGGACGCCGCGCCGCTTGGCATTCCCGCGGACATCGCGGCGTGCGAGGACGGGCGGCAAGGATAGGCGCGGGAGTCTCGCCGGGTTCGCGCGACTCGTTAAATCGGGCTTGGGCGTTTTCGACTACTATGAGCGAAATCCGATTCCAGACAGCGACCGCCGTTTCACTCTCCCATTTGATTCAAGATGAAGCGAGAGTAGCGGATGGGGCGCGCCGGCCATGGCGGGCGCGCAGGGAGTGTAAGGATGGACGTCTGGCGACACGAGGCCACCGGGCGCGCTTGTGCGGCCGGCGGCCGGACCGGCGCGAAGGTCGCGCGACCGGCAGGCGAGTCCGTCCCGAAAAGATGAATAACGATCCTGGGTGCGGGGCATGATGAGAATTGCGGTACTGGACGACGATCCAGCTCAAACCGATTTTGTTTGTCAGACCTTGACGGCGGCAGGCCATGCCTGCCACGCGTTTGCCAAGGGCGGCGAGCTCGTTCGGCAGTTGCGGCGGGAGACGTTCGATCTGCTCGTGCTCGACTGGAACGTGCCGGACATGGCGGGCGACGAAGTCTTGCACTGGGTGCGGCAGAGCTTGTCGAACCGCCTGCCCGTGCTGTTCATGACGAGCCGCAGCCGCGAGACCGATATTGCGCAGATGCTCAACAACGGCGCCGACGATTACGTGGTCAAGCCCGTTTCCGCACCGGTGCTGCTCGCGCGCGTGGGTTCGCTGCTGCGCCGCGCGTACCAGCTGCATGCGCCCGCGATCAAGGAAACCTTCGGCAACTACGAATTCGATCTGAAGTCGCGCCAGGTGTCGGTGGGCGGCAGGCAGGTCGCGCTCACGCACAAGGAATTCGATCTTGCGCTCCTGCTGTTCCAGCATCTGAGCCGTCCGCTTTCCCGCGCGCACATCCTCGACGTTATCTGGAAGCAGTCCGACGACATCCCGTCCCGGACAATGGACACGCACGTCTCGATGCTGCGCTCGAAGCTGGGCCTGCGCCCCGAGAACGGCTACCGGCTGACACCGATCTACGGCTACGGCTATCGACTCGAGCGGATCGAAGGGGACGCCGCGTGAGCACGGCCCGTTCGATGCGGCCCGCCGGAGCCCGGCGAGCCGCGCGTTCGCTGCCAGCGGCGCCGGCCACCCGTACCCTTGCGCTCCATGACATGGGCGCGGCTTGCGCGCTGGTCTGCGGAGCATGGCTGGCGGCGTCACCGGTCGAAGCACACGGAGTACACGAAGCGCGCGCGCATGTCGGCGCCCCCGCCACGATCACCTACGTCACGCGCGCCGGCGACTCGCTGTACAACGTGGCCACGCGCTATTTGCGCGACCCTTCCGACTGGGTGCAGCTCGCCCGTCTGAACCATGTGAGCGCGCCACGCCACCTGCAGCCCGGCACCGCGCTGCGCGTGCCGGTTGCGCTGCTGCGCGAGGACGGCCTGAGCGCGAAGGTGATCGCCACGAGCGGGCCCGCTACGCACGCGTTCCGCAACGAGCCGTCGCTGCCGCTGGTCGTGGGGTCGAGCCTCGTCGAAGGCGACCGCCTGCAGACCGGCAAGGACGGATTCGCTACGCTCGAACTGTCCGACGGCACCCACCTGATCATTCCCCCCGACACCTCGCTCGAACTCGGCACGCTGCGCCAGACGGCGCTGACCGGCACGACCGACCGCATCGTCAACCTGCAGCACGGCGAGGTCGACAGTGAAGTCACGCATGCTACGCGCAAGGACGACCGCTTCCAGATCCGTTCGCCTTCCGTGGTCGCCGGGGTGCGCGGCACGAGTTTTCGCGTAAGTTACGACGGCGGCAACGCGTCGACGGCGGTCGAGGTGCTGGACGGCGCGGTGGGCGTCGACGCGGCGCACGGCGGGGCGGGCGCGCCCGCTGCGGGCATGCCGCTCGCCGCTTCCACGCAGCTCGTCACGGCCCGCCACGGCAGTCTGACGACGGCGGGCGGCGCGGTTGGCGGCCCGGTGGCACTGCTCGACGCGCCCACTATCGCGAATCCGTCGAAGGTGCAGGACGACGCGAACGTCGCTTTCGACGTTGTGCCGGTCGACGGCGCGCGCGGCTATCGCTTGCAGATCGGGCGCGACGCCGGGCTGCTCGAGATGATCCACGACGAGCGTTTCGATTCGCCTCATGCGGACGTCGGCGCGCTGGCGGACGGCACTTACTTCGTCCGCGTCATAGCCATCGACCAGAGCGGCCTCGAAGGCATGCCGAGCACCTATGCATTCGAGCGCCGGCGCGTTGCGCTCGGCACGTCGGCGGGGCGGGTCGACGGCACGCACAACTATGCGTTCCGCTGGTTCGTCGACCAGAGCGCGGCGAACCTGCATTTCCGCTTCATCCTCGCGGCCGCGCCGGACCTGCACGTGCCGCTCGTCGACCGCACGGATCTCTCGGGCGGAGAAGTCGTGGTGAGCGATCTACCCAAGGGCGTGTACTACTGGACCGTGATCGCCGAGCAGTTCGACAACGGCCGTTACTACCAGAAGGCCAGCCCCGTTCAGTCGTTCCGGCTCGACTGGTGACGAGGCCCGTCATGAGCGTCAAGCCGCGTCAGCGCCTTGGCCGCTCGGTCGGGCGCCGCTTCCGCTTCGAGTGGGTGGGCGTGAGCTGCGCAGGCATCGCCATCGTGCTGCTGAGCGTCGTATGGCACTGGACTTCGGGCGCCGACCATCTCGTCTACGACCACTTTCTCACCGCGCGCTCGCACCCCGTGTCGCCCGACATCGTCATCGTCGAGATCGACAATGCGAGCGTCACGGCGCTGGGGCGCTGGCCCTGGCCGCGCAGCGTTCACGCGCGGCTCGTCGACCAGCTCGCGAAGGCAGGCGCGGCCGCCGTGGTCTACGACGTGCTCTTCACCGAGCCTTCGCCTGACGACGCGCGCCTCGCCGAGGCGCTCGCCGCGCGTCCGGTCTATCTGCCGATCCTGCTGTCGCCGGCCGACGAAGCCGGCAACCGTCAGGCCGTGCTGCCCGTCGCGCCGCTCGCGAAGGCGGCCGCGGGGCTCGGGCATATCAATCTCGAGGTGGACAGCGACGGCATCGTGCGCAGCGTCGCGCTCTTCGAGGGCGACGCGCATCAGCGCTGGCCGCAGCTCATGGTGCCGCTCTGGCGCGCGGTGCGCGCCGGCAAGGTCGCGCTGGCGGACGGCGTGCCGCGCGCCATGCACGGCGCCGATCTGACGCTCGCGGACGGCCCCGACAGCGAGGCGCGCTTTCTGATCCCGTTCAGCACGACCGCGCAGACGTATCGCAGGGTGTCGTTCGACGACGTGCTGCAAGGCCGCGTGCCGCCCGACGTGCTGCGCGGGCGGGTGGTGGTGGTCGGCGTCACGGCTTCGGGCCTCTTCGACCGGTTCGCGACGCCGCTCTCGGGTACGCTGGGCCCGCTGCCGGGCGTCTACATTCACGCGAGCGTCCTCGACACCCTGCTTTCGGGCACCGCCATCGAGCCCGCCTCGACCTTCTGGGTCGCGCTCGCCACGCTTGTTCCGCTTGCCCTGCTGCTGGCGGGATTTCTCGTGGTCTCGCCGCGGATCGCGCTCCTGCTTGCGGCGCTGCTGGGCGCGGCGTCGTTCGGCGCGAGCGCGGCGCTGCTCTACGGGGCGCGCATCTGGCTGAGCCCGGTGCCCTCGATCGTCGTGCTGCTCGTGGTCTATCCGATGTGGAGCTGGCGCCGTCTCGAGATGACGATGGCGTACCTGCGCAAGGAGCTGCGCCAGCTTGCCGACGAGCCGTATCTGCTGCCCGAAGCGCCCAGCACCCGCCGCGAATTCGGGGGCGATGCGCTCGAGCAGCAGATGGCGCTGATGGCCCAGGCCGCGCAGCGGCTCCAGGACATGCGCCGCTTCGTGTGGGACAGCCTCGATTCCGTGCCGGAGCCGATTCTCGTCGCCGATCTGCGCGGCTCCGTGCTGATCGCCAACCATGCGGCGCGCGAGTCGTTCGACCGGCTCGGCATTGGCGCGGCGGAAGGCCGGCCGATGGCCGCCGTGTTCGGCGGCTTCACGCTCGTCAAGCCGATCGACCCCAGCCCCGAGGCGATGGCGTTCGCGCATGCACACTGGCCCGCGCCGCTCGATCCGGCGCGCGGCGAATTCGCCGAACTCATGGAGCGCGGCGTGGAAGTTCGCGCGGGCGACGGCAGCGACTACCTGCTGCGCTATGCGCGCTGCACCAACGCTCAGGGCCAGGCGGTGGGCTGGATCGCGGGCCTCGTCGACGTCACCGCGCTGCACGATGCCGAGCGCCAGCGCGAAGACGCACTGAGGCTGCTTTCGCACGACATGCGCTCGCCCCAGGCGTCGATCGTCGCGCTGGTGGAGACGGAGCGCGAGCGCGGCACGCTGAGCGCGGGCCCGGTGGGCGAAGTGATGGACCGCATCGAACGCTATGCGCGGCGCGCGCTCACGCTCGCGGACGACTTCGTGCAGCTCGCGCGCGCGGAGTCGCAGGTGTACGTGCTCGAGCCGGCGAGTCTCGCCGACCTCCTGATCGACGCGAGCGACGAAGTCTGGCCGCAGGCGCACGCGAAGCGCATCCAGATCGAGACCGTGTTCGAGGACGATCAGATGGGCTGGATCAGCGCCGATCGCTCGCTGATCACGCGGGCGCTGGTGAATCTCCTGAACAACGCCGTCAAGTACAGCCCACCCGATACGCGAATTGTCTGTACTATCTCAGGCACGGCGGCCAGCGCGGCGCCGCAGGCGGCGCGCGTGATCTGCTCGATTCGCGACGAAGGCTACGGCATTTCGCTCGAAGACCAGGCGCGGCTTTTCGAGCCTTTCCAGCGCTTTCATGCGGAGCAGCGGCCCGAGGTGAGCGGGGCCGGGCTCGGCATGGCGTTCGTGAAGACGGTCGTGACGCGTCACGGCGGCGAGATCGGTGTGGAGAGCGAACCCGGCAAGGGCACGACGCTGAGAATGTCGCTTCCCGCGCTCGACGCGCCCGTCTGAAACACCGTCTTGCCGTCCTGCCGGCTGGCGGTCCTGCGCCGCCCTCCCGCGATGCCCGTATGATGTCGCAAGCCGCCTCGATGGGTTGGCAGTGAGTTCGATGGAGTTTGCGGTGAAGATCCTGTTGACGGTATGCCTCTTTCCGATGGCCGGCGCGCTGGCCGGCTGCGCCGGCGTGAACGCCGACGTGAGCGCGCGCGGCGCCTTGCCTGACGCGGGCCAGCGTACCGTGGTCTATCGTCTGGCGCGCACGCCGGCCGAGGCTCAGGCCACGTCGAATCCTCCGTACGACGCCTTGTTGCGCGATGGCCTCGCGAAGCGCGGCTTCGTGGAGGGCGGGCCGGAGAAGGCGGTCTACGTGGTTTCCGTTGCCTGGTCGACGCGACCGGCCGATGTGGGCGTGGCCCAGGGCGACTGCGCGCCGGCTTGCGAGCCGGCTGCCGGCCCGTCGTTTCCGTGGTTCGGGCGCCCCTACGTGCATACGCTCACGCTGCGTTTCTTCGCGCTGCCCGGCGGCGCCGAGGCGTACCGCGTGAGCGTCGCGAAGCACGACCGCGACGCCAATGCCCAGGCGGCGCTGCCCTATCTCGTCGCGGGGGCGCTTGCGCAGCTGCCTTATGCGAGTGGGGTGAGCGGGGCCGGCGCGCCGCAATGGCGCGTGAAGTTGCGCGAGGCGGGGGCGGGAGGCGAGGGCAGCGCGGGCGCGCTGCCGGAAGTCATTTCGGTGAAGGCGGCTGCCCCGGCGCAGTGACCTCTCAGGCCGTGGACGGCCGATCCTCTTCGGCGCCGCCTTGCGGCCAGCGGTTCTCGTAGACGCATTCGCCGAGCGCGCGGCGCTCGGCCCAACGCTCCATCTCCAGCATCGGCTGCGGATAGAACCCGGCAACGTGGCCGAGGCACAGGATCGCCACCGGCTTGGCGCCCGCGGGCATGGCGAGCAGTTCGCGCACCTCGTCCACGTCGAAGATCGACACCCAGCCCATGCCTAGCCCTTCGGCGCGCGCCGCGAGCCACATGTTCTGGATCGCGCAGGCCACCGAGGCGAGATCCATTTCGGGAAGCGTGCGCCGTCCGAAGATATGCGGCTCGCGGCGGTCCATCAGCGCGACGACGAGCAGCTCGCCGCATTCGCGCATGCCTTCCACCTTCAGCTTCATGAACTCGTCGTGCCGCTTGCCCAGCGCGTCGGCGGTGGCAAGGCGCTCGCGCTCGACCGCCGCGTGCAGTTGCGTGCGCAACGTTGCGTCGGTGATCCGCACGATACGCCATGGCTGCATGAAGCCCACGCTCGGCGCGTGATGCGCGGCGTCCAGCAGGCGCCGCAGCGTGGCCGGATCGACGGGGCCGGGCACGAAGTGCCGCATGTCGCGCCGTTCGTAGATCGCGCGGTACACCGCCGCGCGCTCGGCTTCGTCAAAGGGTTGAGCCATGAAAGAGTGCGGCCGTGAAAGCGGGATTGGAGGGCCACCAGGCATGCAGGTAGGTGGCGACGATCGGGCCGTGGCGGTAGAGCGGCTCGCCCGCCGCGCCCGTCTGCGCATGACGCGCGACGAGCGTGGGCGCAAGCGGCGTGCTCACGCGCGAATAGTGGAACGTGTGGCCCCTGAGTGTGCCGTGGGCGCTATCGATCTGCTGCATGCCGAGCGCCGCGAAGCGCCGCTGCATGACCGCCTCGCCCGGCAGCAGGCCGAGCATGGGCGTGCGGGCGCCTTCGGTATCGGTCAGGGCTTCGAGCAGCCAGAGCATGCCGCCGCATTCGGCGACGAGCGGCTTGTCCGTCTCCGCATGCGCGCGCAGCGACGCCGCGCTGCGGGCGTTGCGCGAGAGCGCCGCCGCGTGCAGTTCGGGGTAGCCGCCGGGCAGGTAGATCGCATCGGCGTTCGCCGGGGCGGCCTCGTCGGCGAGCGGCGAAAAATACGTCACGCGCGCGCCCAGGGCTTCGAGCAGCGCGACGTTCGCCGGATAGATGAACGAGAATGCGGCGTCACGCGCGATGGCGATGTGCCGGTTTTCGAGCAGCCGCGGCAGGGGAGCCGAGTCGCTCGCGAGTGCGAATTCGACGGGCGGCGGCAGGTCGGCGAGCGCGGTTTGCGCGAGCGCGTCGGCGGCGCGTTCGATGCGTGCGTCGAGGTCGGCGATCTCGCTCGCCTGATGCAGGCCGAGATGCCGGTCGGGCAGTTCGATGAGCGCGTCGCCGGCCACATGGCCCAGCCAGAGAAGGTCGGCCGGCAAGGCTTCCTGCAGCATCCGCGCATGCCGCGCCGAGCCCACGCGGTTCGCGAGCACGCCATGAAACGGGACTTCGGGGCGAAAGCGCGCGAGCCCGAACGCGACGGCGCCGAAGGTCTGCGCCATCGCCTTCGCCGAGATCACGGCCGCCACCGGCACGCCGAAGGTCGTGGCGAGATCGGCGCTGCTGGGCGTGCCGTCGAAGAGGCCCATGACGCCTTCGATCAGGATCAGGTCGGCTTCCTGCGCGGCCTGCGCGAGCAGCGCGCGGCAATGGTCCTCGCCCACCATCCACAGATCGAGCGACATGACCGGCGCGCCGCTTGCGCGCGCGAGGATCATCGGATCGAGAAAGTCCGGCCCGGTCTTGAAGACGCGCACGCGCCTGCCCGCGCGGCGGTGCAGGCGCGCGAGACCCGCCGTGAGCGTGGTCTTGCCCTGGCCCGAAGCGGGTGCGCTGACGAAGAGCGCGGGGCAAGCAACACTGGCAACGCGGTCAACCATCGGCTCAGAACTCCACGCCCTTTTGCGCCTTCACGCCCTGCTCGCGGTACGGATGCTTCACGAGCCGCATTTCGGTGACGAGATCGGCGGCGTCGATCAGCGCGTCGGGCGCGTGGCGGCCCGTCACGACCACGTGCTGCAGCGGTCCGCGCGCGTTCAGCACGGCGAGCACTTCGTCGAGCGGCAGGTACTCGTACTTGAGCACGGTGTTCAGCTCGTCGAGGATCACCATGCCGTACTCGCCGCTTTCGATCATGCGCTTCGCCTCGTTCCAGCCCTTGCGCGCGGTGGCGATATCGGCGTCGCGGTTCTGCGTGTTCCAGGTATAGCCGTCGCCCATCGTCACGAAGTCGCAGTGCGCGATGCTGCCGAGAAAATCGCGTTCGGACGTGTGCAGCGCGCCCTTGATGAACTGCACGACGCCAAGCTTCATGCCGTGGCCCAGCACGCGCACGGCCATGCCGAAGGCCGCCGTGCTCTTGCCCTTGCCGTTGCCGGTGTTGACGATCAAAAGCCCTTTTTCGGCCGTGGCGGCCGCCTGCTTCTTTTCGTGGCCTTCACGGCGGCGTTGGGTCATGCGCAGGTGCGAATCGGGATCGGTTTTCATGGGCGAAACGAGGTTGGAGAATGCGGGGTTCTTGACGTGTGCGTATGCACGGTAAGCTCAGCGGGGCGCTTGCGCGATGGTGACGACCGCGGCCACCGCCACGGTCACGCCGTCCAGCGCGAGCTTGCCGCGCGCCAGCGGTCCGCCGCCGGCAGCGAGCCGGGCGCAAGGCTCGCTCACGCCGTCGACGCCGAACTTCGCGCGCGCTGCGCCTGATGGCCCGGCCTCGACCGGCATGGCGGCGATGGCTTGGCGCGCATACGCGCGCAGCGGCAGGCCGTGGGCCGCGCAGAACGCGAGCAGGGCGGGCTCGCCGGCTTTCGCGTCGAGCGTTCCCACGGCCGTTATGCGCGCGAGCGGCGTGTCGGCGAGCGCAGTCTGCACGGCGCGCTCGATCTGCGCGAGCGTCACGCCGCGGCGGCAGCCGATGCCGAGCGCGAGCGATGCCGGGCCGGTTGAACCTGACGAGCCTGGCGAGGCGGAGGGCACGGGTGACAGGCCTGCGGACGTAGCGGAATTCACGGTGAGCGCGTAGAAACTGGGCAGCGGATAAGGCGGTAGGCCAGGCAGTGGACCAGGGCGGCGCGGGCTTCGGCAACGTGCCCGGCGGATGCGCGCATACGATAGCACACGGCTTTTCGCGTCCGGGCGTGCGGCTTCGGCGCCAGGGGTAAACAACGGCGCGCGTTCGGGCCTTTCCTTGACGATCCCATGGCCCACGCCTACACTCGCACGCACTCTGGTGCTCGCGCGCGCGTTCCTTGCGCGCGCAGTTAAACGGGAATCAGGGAGCCATCCCGGCGAGGGACCGGCCAACCTGAACTGCACCCGCAACGGTACAACGATCGCTTCGCCCCGCACGGGCGAGGCAAGCCGCTTCGATGCATGCGTGCCGCATGCAGGTCATGCCACTGCGCGGCCGGTCCATGAGGACCGGCGCGCGGGAAGGCGGAGCGGCGTTTCGTCAGTCCGGATACCGGCCAGACACGAGGGATTCGCGCTGCGGGGAGGCGGCGCCGGATCCATGCTCCACGCCCGCGGCCATTCGCGCCGAAGGAATACCTCATGAACATGCGCAAGATCCCCGTCACCATCGTCACGGGCTTTCTCGGCAGCGGCAAAACCACGCTGCTGCGTCACATTCTTCAGCACGCGGGCGGCTTGCGCGTGGCGGTGATCGTCAACGAGTTCGGCGAGCTCGGCATCGACGGCGAAATTTTGCGCGGCTGCGGCATAGGCTGCGACGAGAACGGCAACGAACGGGAAGGCCAGCTCTACGAACTGGCCAACGGGTGCCTGTGCTGCACCGTGCAGGAGGAGTTCTTCCCGGTGATGGAGCAACTGCTCGAGCGCCGCGGCGAGATCGATCACGTGCTGATCGAAACCTCGGGGCTCGCGCTGCCCAAGCCGCTCGTGCAGGCCTTCAACTGGCCGTCGATTCGCAACGCCTTCACGGTCGATGCGGTGGTGACGGTGGTGGATGGTCCCGCCGCCGCGAGCGGCCAGTTCGCCGAGAACCCCGAAGCCGTGGATGCGCAGCGCAAGGCCGACCCGAATCTCGACCATGAGTCGCCGCTGCACGAACTGTTCGAAGATCAGCTTTCGGCCGCGGATCTCGTGATCCTCAACAAGACCGATCTGATCGAGGCGGCGGCGCAGGATGCGCTCATCGAAGAGCTGCGCGAGGAACTGCCGCCGCAGGTGAAGATCGTGCGCGCGCAGCATGGGCAGCTCGATCTGCACACGCTGCTCGGGCTCGAAGCGGCTTCGGAGGAAAGCATCCATCTGCGCCACGACCACCACGGTTCCGCCGACGATGCCGATCATCACCACGACGAATTCGATTCGGTTGTCGTGACGGCCAGGGTGGCGTCGCGCGAGGGCGCGATCGAGGCACTACGGCGCCTCGTGGATGCGCACACGATCTATCGCGTGAAGGGCTTCGCCGCGCTGCCCGGCGCGCCGATGCGGCTCGTGGTGCAGGGCGTGGGGCGCCGTTTCGACAGCTACTTCGACCGCCGCTGGAACGAGCAGGAAGCCGCAGCGCAGCCGCTCGCGAGCCGCTTCGTGCTGATCGGCGAGGATCTCGACGCCGCCACGCTGCAACGCGCATTCGAAGCCGCGCTCGAACCGGCCGCGCTGGCCTGATCGGCGCACGCTAACCGCAGCGGCCTTTCTCTCATGCATCTGTTGCGAACGACGCCGGGCGGCTTCGTCGACGATACGGCCGGCGTGGTCCGCATCGACCAGCAGCCCGCCGACATCGTCATCCTCAGTTCCGCCGACACGACGCTCGCGCTGCTCGCGAGTATCGTGCCGCGCCTGCCCGCCGGGTTCCCGAGCGTGCGGCTCGCGAACGTCACGTATCTGCGCCAGCCGGCCTCGGTGGACTTCTATGTGGACGACGTGCTGCGGCATGCGCGCGTCGTCGTCGTCGATCATCTGGGCGGCGAGGCCTACTGGCCCTACGGCATCGAGCAGGTGGTCGCACTGGCCGGGCAGCGCAACCAGTTGCTCGCGATGTTCTCCGGCGACCTGCAGGAAGACCCGGGCCTGATTGCGAAGAGCCGCGCCGAGCCCGAATTCTGCCGGCTGCTGTGGCGTTACCTGCGCGAAGGCGGCGCGGCGAACGCCGAGGGTTTCCTGCGCGCGCTCGCGTGGCGCGCCTTCGACTGGGGCAGCGAACCGGCGCCGCCGCTCGCGCTGCCCGCGGCCGCGCTCTATCATCCGTCGCGCGACGTCGCCACGATCGAAGACTGGCGCGCGCGCTGGCAGCCCGATGCGCCGGTGGTCATGCTGCTCTTCTATAAGGCGCATCTGCAGGCCGCCAACACGGCGGCGTTCGATGCCCTGATCGATGCCTTGACGGAGCGCGGCATGAATCCGCTGCCGCTTGCCGTTACGTCGCTCAAGGACACGCTGAGCCGCGACGTGATCGACGGGCTCTGCGCCGCGCACGACATCGCGCTCGTGCTGAACACCACGGCTTTCGCGGCCTCGTCGCTCGACGATCCCGCGCCGCTCGCGCTCGCGGGCGACGCCCCCGTGCTGCAGGTGATCCTCTCCGGCGGCAACCGCGAAGACTGGCTCAAGGACAATCACGGCCTCAATTCGCGCGACATCGCCATGCATATCGCGCTGCCCGAAGTGGACGGCCGCCTCATCACGCGCGCAATCAGCTTCAAGGGGCTCGCGTACCACTGCAAGGCAACCCAGGTCGACGTCGTGCGCTATCAGCCCGACGCGGAACGCGTGGCGTTCGTGGCGGAGCTGAGCCGCCGCTGGTGCCGTTTGCGCAGTCTGCCGAACGCGCAGAAAAAGCTCGCGCTCGTGCTCGCGAACTACCCGACGAGCGAAGGCCGCATTGGCAACGGCGTGGGACTCGACACCCCGGCCTCGGTGGTCGGCATCCTGCAGATGCTGCGCGACGAGGGCTACGGTGTGGCCGACTTGCCGGACGACGGCGGCGCGCTCATGGCGCGGCTCACGCAGGGCGTGACCAACGACCCGGACACGCGCGCGCTGCGGCCCGCGTGGCAAAGCCTCGCCCTCGACGACTACCGGCGCGCGTTTGCGCGCCTGCCCGCCGCCGCGCAGAACGCGCTCATCGCGCGCTGGGGACCGCCCGAGCAGGACCCTGCCGTGCGCCGCGGCCGCTTCATGATCGCGGGCTGGCGCTGCGGCGAGGTCTTCGTCGGCATCCAGCCGTCACGCTCGCGCGGCGACGACACCTACGCGAACTATCACGACGCCGATCTCGTGCCGCCGCACGCGTACCTCGCGTTCTACTTCTGGCTGCGCGAGACCTTCGGCATCGACGCGATCGCCCATGTGGGCAAGCACGGCAACCTCGAATGGCTGCCGGGCAAAAGCGTCGCGCTGGCCGACACCTGCTGGCCCGACATGGCGCTCGGCCCGCTGCCGCACCTCTACCCGTTCATCGTCAACGATCCCGGCGAAGGCAGCCAGGCCAAGCGGCGCGCGCAGGCGGTGATCATCGATCATCTGATGCCGCCGCTCACGCGCGCCGAAAACTACGGTCCGCTACAGGATCTCGAACGGCAGGTCGATGAGTATTACGAAGCATTGATGGTCGATCCGCGCCGCGCGAAGCTTCTGCGCCGGACCATTCTGGAGACGATCGTCGAGCACCGGCTGCACGAGGAACTCAGCATGCCGGCGCCGCGGGACGAAGCGACGGAAGACGCGTTGCTCACGCGCGCCGATGCCTGGCTCTGCGAACTGAAGGAAGCGCAGATTCGCGACGGGCTGCACATCTTCGGCGCCTCGCCGCAGGGGACGCAGCGGCGCGACACGCTGCTGGCGCTGGGCCGCTATGCGTGCGGCGACGGGCAGGGCGCGAATGCCGGGCTGATCGACGCGCTCGCGCGCGATCTGCGCATCGATCATCTGCTCGACCCGGCCGCCGTGGACTGGGCCGCACCGTGGACCGGGCCGCGCCCGGCCCTGCTCGAAGCGGCGAGCGACACGCCGTGGCGCCACGCGGGCGATACGCGCGAGCGGCTGGAGGCGCTGGCGGGGTCGCTGGTCGCTAACGTATGCGATGCCGGTACAGCGGACTGCGAAGCATCGCTGCCTCACGCGGCGAAAGTGCTCGCGCGCCTCGCCAACGACGTGCTGCCGAGCCTCGACGCCTGCGGCACGGAGGAACTGCGCCAGTTCCGCCGCGCGCTGGAGGGCCGCTTCGTGCCGCCGGGCCCGAGCGGATCGCCCTCGCGCGGCCGGCCCGACGTGCTGCCGACGGGCCGCAACTTCTATTCGGTCGACACGCGCGCGGTGCCGACCCTGGCCGCCTGGTCGCTCGGCATGAAGTCGGCGCAACAGCTGATCGAGCGCCATCTGCAGGAGCATGGAGACTACCCGCGCGCCGTGGGGCTCTCGGTCTGGGGCACGGCCACCATGCGCACGGGCGGCGACGACATCGCGCAGGCGCTCGCGCTGATCGGCGTGCGGCCGAAGTGGGCGGCGGGAAGCCACCGCGTGATCGACTTCGAGATCATGCCCGTGGAGGCGCTCGACCGGCCGCGCATCGACGTGACGCTGCGCGTCTCCGGCTTCTTTCGCGACGCGTTTCCGAACGTCATGCATCTGTTCGACGCGGCGGTCCAGGCCGTGGCCGACCTCGACGAGCCGCCGCATCTGAATCTGCTGCGCGAGCGCGTGCTGCGCGAGCGCGATGCGCTCGTCGAGCGCGGCGTGAAGGCTGACGAGGCGCGCCGCCGCGCCGGCTGGCGCGTGTTCAGCGCGCGGCCGGGCCATTACGGCGCGGGCCTGCAGGACCTGATCGACCAGCGCCAGTGGCAGACCGACGCCGATCTCGCGCAGGCCTACCAGGCGTGGGGCGGCTATGCGTATGCCCAGAACAGCGCGGGCGACGAAGCGCGCGACGCGTTCGGCGCGCGTCTCTCGGCCATCGACGTCGTGCTGCAAAACCAGGACAACCGCGAGCACGACCTGCTCGACTCGAACGACTACTACCAGTTCCAGGGCGGCATGGCGGCGGCGGCGCGGCATTTCTCGCGCGCGCAGCCGAGCCTCTATCACGCCGACCACAGCAACCCCGCGGCACCGCGCATTCGCCCGCTTGCCGAGGAGATCGCGCGCGTGATCCGTTCGCGCGTGGTCAATCCGAAGTGGATCGACGGCGTGAAGCGCCACGGCTACAAGGGCGCGGCGGAAATGGCGGCGACCGTCGATTATCTGTTCGGCTACGATGCGACGGCGCGCGTGGTGGGCGACCACCAGTACGCGCTCGTGGCGAACGCCTATGTCCACGACGACGCGACGCGCGCCTTCCTCGAACGGCACAATCCGCACGCGCTCCATGCCATCTGCGAGCGCCTGCTCGAAGCGATCCAGCGCGGGCTGTGGCAGCAACCCGGCGCCCACCGCGCGCAACTCGAACAACGTCTGCTCGAAGCCGGGCAGCAACTGGAAGGATCAGGCCCATGAGTGCTGCGGCGCTTCCCCTTGCTTTTCCGTTCACCGCCCTGGTTGGCCAGGCGCCCTTGCAGCAGGCGCTGCTGCTCGCGGCCGTCGATCCGGCCATTGGCGGCGTGCTCGTGAGCGGCCCGCGCGGCACCGCGAAATCCACGGCGGCGCGCGCACTGGCCGCGTTGCTGCCCGACGGCGCATTCGTCACGCTGCCGCTTGGCGCGAGCGAGGACAAGCTGATCGGCTCGCTCGATCTCGAGGCGGCGCTGCGCGAGAGCGCCGTGCGCTTTTCGCCGGGGCTGCTCGCGAAGGCGCATGGCGGCGTGCTCTATGTCGACGAGGTCAACCTGCTGCCCGACGCGCTCGTGGACGTGCTGCTCGACGCGGCGGCGAGCGGCGCCAACACAGTGGAGCGCGACGGCATTTCGCATACGCACGAAGCGCGCTTCGTGCTCGTGGGCACGATGAACCCGGAGGAGGGCGAGTTGCGGCCGCAACTGCTCGACCGCTTCGGGCTGATGGTCGAACTGGAGAACCGCTTCGATGCAGCGGAGCGGCAGCGCATCGTCAAGGCGCGGCTCGCTTTCGACGCGGATCCGCACGCGTTCTGCGCGTCGTGCGACGCGGCGCAGACGGCGTTGGCCGGGCGTTTGCGCGCCGCGCGCGAGCGCGTGGGCCTGCTCGCGCTGAGCGACGCGGTGCACGAGCGCGCAGCGACGCTGTGCGTTGAAGCGAAGGTCGACGGCATGCGTGCGGACATCGTGATGCTGCGCGCGGCGCGCGCGCTCGCGGCGTTCGAGAACGCACAGGAAGTGAGCGCGGCGCACGTCGATCAGGTGGCGGCGGCCGTGCTCGCGCACCGGCGCCGGGCGTTTGAGGATCCCGCACCGTCGGGCGGCAGCGCTGGTCGCTCGCCCGCAAGCGCAGACGATTTGCAGTCCCAGGCAGATGCGGACTGGGGTGCGCTTCCGCCCGAGCCGGTCGCGGCGGCACCCGTGAAGGGCGTGATTCCGCTGCCCGCAAAAAAACGCTGACCCGTCGGGCAAGGGCTGCCGCTTCTGCACAGGGCGGCGCCCGGCGGCTGAAAGACCCAGACCCGGGCACAGGCTTCGGCCCCGTTCGCGCAACGCGCGACGGCGGGCCGGGCGCGCGCATTGCGTGGACGCCCACGCTCGCCGCCAAACGCCGGGCGCCGCTGCATCTCGATCACCTGCGCTATGCGCGCAGACGGACCGCCACAGGGGCGCTGCACTGCTTCGTGCTGGATTGCTCCGCGTCGATGCTGGCGCGCGGACAGCTCGCGCTCGCCAAAGGCGTGCTCGTCGCCCTGTTCGACCGCGCGCGCCATGCCCGCTTCCAGGTCGCGCTGATTTCGTTCGCCGGCGCGGGGGCGGAACTGCGTTTCGGCCCGGCCGTGCCGCGCTGGTGGAACGAACGCTGGCTCGCGCCCATCGGCGCCGGCGGCGGGACGCCGCTCACGGCGGGCGTTGCGGCGGCGGCACGCGTGCTCGAATCGTCGGCGCGCCGCAATCCCGGCCGCCCCCGCCATCTATGGCTCATGAGCGACGGACGCAGCACGCAATGGCCCGCGCGTCCGCGTTATGCGGATCACATCACGGTAGTCGATTTCGAAGCGGCGGCGGTGCGGCTTGGCCGCTGCGCCGCGCTGGCCGAGGCGTGGGATGCGCAATGCATCGACGCGCGCGCGCTGCTGGATCACGCAGCGCCGGCATCAGCGGACTGAGCCGGTCCAGTAAAGCACGTCGTCCTGGCGGTCGAAGACGTAGACCTTCATCGCCATCTGCTCGGTGGCGCTGAGCTGGTCGAGTTCGAGTCCGAGCGTTGCGGGTGCGTCCGGGCCCGCATTGGTGCCGCCTTCGTGCTGCACGTTGCGGATCACGGCGCTCGTTTCGATCGGCGTGATCACCTCGCCCGACTGCACGGTGAAGGCAATGCGCAGCCGCTCGCCCACCTTGCCGAGCGCCCACGGCGCGGAGATGGACAGCCCCAGCGAACTGATGCTGCGCGCGAGCGCGATGCCCTCGTAGCCGGCGCCGTTTTCGCCGAGCCCGTAGCGCACGGGAATATGCGCGCGCACGCGGATCGATTTGCGCTCGCGCAGCCGGCGCACGGTGCCGGGCTTCGAGAGGACCAGATATTCGAGCGGCGCCTGGCAGATCGCCTCGATGGAGCAGACGAAGCGATAGACCGCCTGGCTCGCGATGGCGACGAGCTCGACGTTCTCGCCCGGCATCAGTTCGAGCATGCGTCCGCCCACATGCGGCGGCGTCACGAACATCATGTCGTTGGGTGCGAAACCAATCAGCCGGCACGGCTGCATCGGCCCGCTGCTGCCGCGCATCTGCGAGCGCAGGCCCATGAGCGCGCCGAGCGTGAGATGCATTTCGCGCAGGGCCGGCGGAGCATCGACGCTGCGCGGGCCGGCTTCTTCTTGCGGGGTCCCGGGCGCTTCGGGTGCACTGAGATCCCCGCGCTGCGGCGCGAAATGCTCGAAGAGGAAGCGCCGCTCTGCGTCGTTGACGAGAACGGCGCCGCGCGCGAGAAGCAGCGTTCCGTCGCGATCGACCACGGGCCAGGCGAGCGGCTGGCCAAGCGGCAATGATTCGGGCGTGAGCAGAACCGCATGCGTAATGGATTCTTCTGCAAGGATCATCGGCGCGCTCCGGGGAAATGACACAATTTACATGTTTACGGCGCGCTGCGAAAAAAATCCAGAAGAATCGCGGGGGGCGCAACGCGTTTCGGCAGACTCACGGCGAAAGCCGCAAGTCCGCGTCCGTCGCGCCGGGCGCGTGCCGCGTCAGAACTTGTGGAGCATCGCCACGCGGGCCACGACCTGGTTCTCCGTCGAAGAGGCGCCCGGTGCGGCGACGATCTGCGCGTCGTCGAACTGCGTGCCCGTGTTGCCGCCCGCGACGTGCTGCCAGGCGCCCTGGATGTAGACCGACGTGCGCTTGCTCAGGTCGTAGTCGAGCATGATTTCAGCCGTGTGCCACTTCGGGCTGTAGTTGCCCGCCGTCGTGTCGAGCTTGCCCATCGTGTAGATGTACGAGGCGCCGAGCCAGAGGTTCGGACGCAGGAAGTACTGGCCGTTGATCTGGAAGTTGTCGAATTGCCAGCGCGTCCATGCGCCGCCGTTGGCCGGCGTGAGCGAGCCGGAGAGGTAGCTGTTCGCGGTCGGCTGGTCGACGTTGGTGTGCGAATAGGCGAAGGCGACGTTGAACGTCTTGAAGTCGTACGCGATGCCCGCGTCGATGTTCTCCTGCGCCGAGCCGGTGAACACCGAGTCGTTGGTCACGGCGCCGGACGTGCCCTGGCCGGGGTTGTCGATGCGCATATAGGCGGCCACGGCGGTCAGGCCGGCGTACTGGTACTGGCCCGCGAGGCTGATGAGACGGTTGTCCGCGAAGCCGCCCGCGGTATTGCTGAAGCCGTACATCGCTTCGCCCGTGAGGCCCGCGATGGTCGGCGAAACATACTTCACCGAGTTGTTGACGCGGTAATCCCAGTCCGTATTGTCGTTGTCGAACGGCGTGGCGCCCACGTCGCCGGCCCAGTTGCCGCCGGCGGTGATTGCGCTGAACAGGTCGACGGTCGGATCGTACTGGCGGCCGAGCGTCAGCGTGCCGTAGTTCTGCGAAGCCAGTCCCACGTAAGCCTGGCGGCCGAACATGCGCTGGCCCTGTCCTGCCTCGCCGTTGCTCGCATTGAAACCGTTTTCGAGGCGGAAGATGGCGCTGTAGCCGCCGCCCAGGTCTTCCGTGCCCTTGAGGCCGAAGCGGCTGCCTGCCACGTCGCCGCTCTTCATCGTCCAGGCTTGTCCGCCGCCGGCGTTGTTGGTGAAGTTGATGCCTTCATCGAGCATGCCGTACAGCGTGACGCTGCTCTGTGCGTAAGCGCCGGTGCTGATCAGCAAGGCCGGAATCAGCACTTTCCACTGGGTACTCATTGTCCTTTCATCCCATGTCAGGTTTGGCGACACCCCTTCGTCGCCGGATCGGTTTTATTTGCTGCAACGAACGGCGTAACGGCGACGCCGCCCGAGCCTGCGGGGCGGGTTGCATATTATTGGCAATATGTGTCAATTTTGGGAAATTGTGGCGTGGACGAGGCAGGCCAATGCGAGCGCCAGGCGTGGCGTATGCGGGCGGATTCCCGCCTTACGATTGGAAAACAGGGGATTGGCCGGTGCAGTATTGAATTGGCGACCGGCTCGGGGAGTTTGCACGCGAATGGTGCATTATGTGGAAATCAGTGGCGGATTGGGTGACGGGCGTTGCGCCCGCCACATTTCAGTTTTCGGGCGCTGCATCCTCGCGATACCAGCGCGGCGTATAAACCCACTCGCCGCCGCCGTCACGCCCGAAGCCCCGCGTCGCCGACGACCCGACGATCACCATCGTGCGCATGTCCACGTCTTCCGCGCGCAGCGCGCCGAGCGTCGTATTGCGCAGCGTCTGCGCAGGCCGCCCCACGTCGCGGCCCAGCACCACGCGGGTTTGCGCGGTGCGATGCCGGCGCACGATTTCCAGCGCGCGGTCGAGTTGCCACGGCCTCGCGCGCGAGATGGGGTTGTAGAAGGCCATCACGAGGTCGGCCTGCGCCGCGTGCGCGAGGCGCTTTTCGATGACGGCCCAGGGCTTGAGGTTGTCGGAGAGCGACAACAGGCAGAAGTCGTGGCCAAGCGGCGCGCCGGCCAGCGCGGCCGTGGCGAACGCCGCCGAGATGCCGGGGACGATCTCGAGTTCGACCGCATGCCAGTGTGCGTTGTCCGAGGCTTCCAGGGCTTCGAGCACGGCGGCGGCCATCGCGAACACGCCAGGGTCGCCCGACGAGACCACGGCCACGCGCCGTCCGGCGCTCGCCAGCTCGAAGGCATGGCGCGCGCGCTGCAACTCTTCGCGGTTGTCGGTGGCGTGGCGGACCTGGCCCGCGCGCAGCGGGCCGGCCATCTCGACGTAAGTCGCGTAGCCGACGATATCGGTGGCGTCGTCGAGCGCGGCCCGGGCGGCGGGGGCGAGCAGGTCGGCGCGGCCGGGGCCGAGGCCGAGCACCGTGAGCTTGCCGCGCGCCACGCCGAGCGTGTGTGGGGCGACGGGTGCATCGCCAACGGAGCAGGCGATGCCGTTGGCCTCGAAACGCGCGGCGAGGCCGCAGGCTTCGAGCAGCGCACCGGAGGTCGCGGCCGGCGCATCCGCGAAGCGCAGCGGCACGCCGAGGCCGGCGGCGGCCTCGGCCCATGCGGGATCGCTCATGCGCGCGGCCGGCGCGAGCAGCGCGGCGAGCGCGAGCGGCGCATAGCCTTGCGAGGCGAGCGCTTCGCGCACCGCGTCGGCGAGATTTGCGTGCGTTTCGCTCACGGCGGCGACGATGCTGCGCGGATGAATCACGAGTGCCTCGCGCGTGCCGTCCCAGGCCTGCGGACTCACGCGAATCGCGTGACGCGCGGCTGCGTCGCGCGGCAGGTCCACGTCGTCCAGCCAGGGCGCGGGGCCTTCGATGCGCGTGGACTCCCCCGCGAGCAGGTCGGAGACGAAGCGCTTCCCCTGATCGAGACTCGAGAGCGTATAGCCCGCGGGCGGGTCGAGCAGGCAGGTGCCGAAGCGCAATTCGCCGCTCGTGGTGATGGCCGGCGCGATGCCGAGCGTTTCGCCTATCGTGCGCGCCATGACGTTCACGCCGGCGAGGCCGCCCAGCAGCGGCACCACGGCGCTGCCGTCTTCGGCGAGCGCGAGCACGGCGGGCTCGGCGCCCTTGTTGGCGAGCAACGGCGCCACGCAGCGGATCACGATGCCCGCCGCGCACAGCGCGACGATGGGCGTGCCTTCGGCATAGAGCGCGCGCAGATGCGCGCCGAGTTCGGTGAATGCCACGTCGCCTTCCACGCGCCCCTGCAGCGCATGCACCCGGGAGCCTTCGTAGCGGCGCTGCACGCGCCGTGCCGTTTCGCGCGCGCCCGGTCCGAGGATCACGATGGCGGGCGGCATTTGCGACTTCGCCCTCAGCGTTGCCATTTTTCCCCCGGCACCACCAGCAGCGAGAAGTAGGGCGAGGCCATGGGATCGACCTCGTCGAGCGGCACGATGCGCTGATTGGCCATGGTCGCGCGTTCGACGTACAGCGCGCGTTCCGCGAGCCCGAGTTCGCCCAGCACGCGGCGCACTTTGTCGAAATTGCGGCCGAGCTTCATGATCACGGCGGCGTCCGCGTCGGCGAGGCGGCGGCGCAGTTCGTCCTCGGGCAGCACGCCCGAGAGCACCGAAAGGCTCTGGTTGCGGTAGACGAGCGGTGCGCCCAGCACCGCCGCGCCGCCCAGCATCGAGCACACGCCGGGCACGACCTCGGCCTCGTAGCGCGCGGCGAGCCGGTCGTGCAGATACATGTACGAGCCGTAGAAGAACGGGTCGCCTTCGCAGATCACGGCCACGTCGCGGCCCGCGTCGAGATGCTGCGCGAGGATCGTCGACGCCGTGTCGTAGAAGTCGGCGATGATCGCTTCGTACGAGAGCGGCGGCTCCAGCGCCTCCGTCGTCACGGGATAGACGAGCGGCAGATGCGTCTGGTCCGATTCGAGATGGGCCTCGACGATACCGAACGCGTTGCCCTTCTTGCCTTTCGCGACGAAGTACGCGACCACGGGCGCCGCTTTCAGCAATCGCACGGCCTTGAGCGTAAGCAGCTCGGGGTCGCCGGGGCCGACGCCGATGCCGTAGAGACGTCCCTGTCGTGCCATTTATTCGGTCTCCGAAGCGAGTGCGTTGACGGCAGCCGCCGCCATGGCGCTGCCGCCGCGGCGGCCGTGCACCGCGACGAACGGCACGCCATGCGCGCCCTCGGCGAGCAGCGCCTTCGATTCCGCGGCGCCGACGAAGCCCACCGGCATGCCGACGATGAGCGCGGGGCGCGCCGCGCCGGCGGCGAGCAGGTCGAGCAGATGGAAGAGCGCGGTGGGCGCGTTGCCGATGGCGACGACGCTGCCGGCCAGATGCGGCCGCCACAACTCGAGGGCGGCGGCCGAGCGCGTATTGCCGATCTCGCGCGCGAGACCGGGCACGCGCGGATCGTCGAGCGTGCAGATCACTTCGTTGGCGGCGGGCAGGCGCGCGCGCGTGATGCCGTAGGCCACCATCTTCGCGTCGCAGAGGATGGGCGCGCCGGCCGCGAGCGCCGCGCGGCCCGCGTGGCCCGCGCCCGCGGAAAACGCGAGATCGGCGGCGACGTCGACCATGCCGCACGCGTGGATCACGCGCACGGCGAGTTTTTCGAGGTCGGGCGGAACGTGCGCGAGGTCGGCTTCGGCGCGGATCGTCGCGAACGACTCGCGGTAGATCGCCGCGCCGTCGCGAATGTAGTCAGGCATTGGGGATGCTCCGGGGCCGCGGCGAGAGCACATCCGCAGCGGCATCGATCGTCAGGTGGGGCGCGACGAGGCGGCCGAATCCGGCTGCGGCTTCGTCGCGGGCGTAAAGGTCGTAACAGTCGGGGGCGACGGCCAGCAGCGTCCACGCTGCGCGGTGGGCCGCCGCGCACGAGCGCTCGCAGCCGCTTAGATGCGCTTCGGCAGGCGCGTTTTGGCGCAGGCGGGCGGCGAGGCGCAGCGCGTCGGCCTTGGTGTCGGCGCGGCTTTTCGCGCAGCCCTCGGAGCCCGCGCAGGCGATCAGCCGCGCGAGCGGCGCGGCGCATTCGGTAATCAGGCCGAGTGCGCTCAACTGCGTTAGCGTGGGCGCAAGCTGATGCGACGCGACGCCGGGCAGCAGCACGCCTTGCCATGGCGTGATGCGCAGCGTGGCCGCGCCATGCGATTGCGCGAGCGAAGCGAGTGCGTCGAGCGTGGCGGCGTCGAGCCGGCCGAGCGCAGGCTGGGCGCCCACATAGCCGCTGCCATCGGCCCGCAACGCGTGGGTGCCGAGCCGTGCCGCCGTGTCGACCGGTGTGCGCCGCCACTGGCGCACGGCTTCGTCGCGTGTCGGCGTGAAGTTCAGATACCGTTGCGCCTGCAACAACACGGCTTCTGAGCCATGGCTTGCGCGCACGTCGCGCATGCGCCGCTGGCCGGCTTCGGCGAGGTCGAGGAAAGCATGCAGCAGCGCGCGGAGCAGGGTGGGAACATCTTGCGGTTCGATGGCGCCCAGCGCTGCGTCGCCGGGGCCGCCCGCGAGGCCGAACATGAACATGAGGCGTTCGCCGTGCGTTGCCGCGGCGAGCCAGATGTCGTGCGGATGATCGAGCGCCGCGAGGCGTTCGCCGCCATCCGCTAGCAGTGCGAATTTAGGCGAAAGCGCGGCAAAACGCGCTTCGTGCTGCAACAGGTGGAGGATCGGCGCGGTCAGCGTCGTCGTATCGAACAGCGCGCCGGGGTCGCTGCCCGCCAACGGGCTCAGCATCAGGTTGCGCAGATCGTCGGCGATTTCGGCGTGGGTCGAGGCGCTTTCATCGTCGCCAGATGCTGGTGCGGGTGTGTCGGGGCCGAGGCCCGCGCGCAGGAGCGCTTCGCCCAAGGCGCGCTCGTGGCCGGCGCGCACGCCGCGCAGCTGCACGTTCGCGCGATTCGTCAACTCGATCACGCCGCTCGCATGCGCACGCGCGGCTTCGGCGACGGCATGGGCTTCGGTGGAGGCGAGCACGCCGCCTGGCAGGCGAATGCGGCACAGGCCGCCGTCGCGCGCCGCGACGACGCGCAGCAGGCCCGGGCACGCAGAACGGCGGGCGGCGTCGGTGGCGGCGGCAATGGGCCTGTCGTGCTTGTTGTGCTTCAAAGAGATACCAGGTTGAGCGCTCGGGGTGCGGGCACAGCGTCGCTGTGTTCCGTTTTCAGCCCATCGGGCACCGGCGGACACGGTATTATGCCCGTTTTCATGGGCGGCTCGAGACTCGGGGCTGCCTCGGCGGGACTCGAACGGAGATGGCATGCAGGGCACGCGTGCGTGGCTGACGGTGGTCGGCATCGGCGACGACGGATATGCGGGACTGGGACGCGCGGCGCGGCATGCGCTCTTCGACGCGCAGGTGGTGACGGGCGGCGCGCGCCATCTGTCGATGCTGCCTGCGCGCATACGGGCGCGCCGCGAACCGTGGCCGCAGCCGTTCAGCGTCGAGCCGCTGCTCGCGCTGCGCGAAGCGGGCCTGCGCGTGTGCGTGCTTGCGAGCGGCGACCCCATGCTGTTCGGCGTGGGCGCCACGCTGGCACGCCATCTCGTGCCCGGCGAGATGGCGGTGCTGCCCGCGCCGTCGTCGTTGTCGCTCGCCGCGGCGCGGCTTGGCTGGGCGCTGCAGGACGTCGCGGCGGTCTCGCTCGTCGGCAGGCCGATCGACGCGCTGCGGCGTCATCTTTACGCGGGTTCGCGCGTGCTGGTCCTGAGCGCGGACGGCCGTACACCCGCCGCGCTCGCGGCTTGGCTCGCATCGGCCGGCTTCGGCGCCACGCGTCTCACGGTGTTCGAGCATCTGGGCGGCGAGCGCGAACGGCGCCTCGATGGCCGTGCCGATGCCTGGCACACCGATGAAGTTGCCGCGCTCAACCTTGCCGCATTCGAATGCGTGGCCGCTGCCGGCGCACGAGCGTGGACGCTCACATCCGGGCTGCCCGACGACGCCTATCTTCACGACGGCCAGCTCACGAAGCGCGACGTGCGTGCGCTCACGCTCGCGCGGCTCGCGCCCACGCCGGGCGCGCTGCTCTGGGACGTGGGCGCGGGCAGCGGATCGATCGGCATCGAATGGATGCGCGCGCACCCGGCTTGCCGCGCGATTGCGATCGAAGCGAACGAAGCGCGCCAGCGTTTCATCGCACACAACCGCGACGCGCTGGGCGTGCCCGCGCTGCAGCTCGTGGCGGGCCGTGCGCCCGACGCTCTTGCGGGCCTGGCCGCGCCCGACGCCGTGTTTGTCGGCGGCGGCGTGACGGCGCCGGGCGTGCTGGAAACGTGCTGGGACCGGCTCGCGCCCGGCGGCCGGCTCGTGGCGAACGCCGTGACCGTGCAGAGCGAGGCGGCGCTCGTAATGTGGCGCGAACAGCATGACGGCACGCTCACGCGCATCGGCGTTGGCGAGGCGCAGCCGCTTGGGCGCTTCGACACGTGGCGTCAGGCGCTGCCCGTCACGCTCTACGAGGCGACGAAGCCGTGATGCCGCGTTTGCTGCTGCTGGGCGGCACCGGCGACGCGCTGCATATTGCACGTCGACTCGCGCCGCAGCACGTCTACAGTCTCGCGGGCCTTGGGCGCGTGCCGGACGACCTCGCGTGCGAGGTGCGTGTCGGCGGCTTCGGCGGCGCCGAGGGGCTCGCGCGCTATCTGACCGAGGCGCGCATCGATCTGGTGGTCGACGCGACGCATCCCTACGCCGCGCGGATCAGCGCCAATGCGGCGCACGCATGCGCCGAGACAGGCGTGCCTTATTGGGCGCTGCGTCGCGCGCCGTGGCAGCCGCAAGCCGGCGACGACTGGCGTTTCGTCGCTGGCTGGGCGGGCGCGATGGCCGCGCTCGCGCCCTTCGAACGTCCGCTCTTCACGCTCGGGCGCGAGCCGCTCGCGCATCTGGACGCGCATCGAGATGAAATCCCGCTGCATCAGTACTGGACGATACGCTGCCTCCAGGCGCACCCCGGCCACGCGCGCGCACGCGTGATCGACGCGCGCGGCCCGTTCACGCCCGAGGGCGAGCGAGAACTGTTCGTCTCCGCGCGCATCGACGTCGTCGTCAGCAAGAACAGCGGCGGCGCGGCCACGGAGGCGAAACTCGGCGTCGCGCGCGAACTGGGTCTGCCGGTCGTGATGCTGCGGCGTCCGCTGCTACCCGCCGCCACGCGCGAGTTCGATTCGGTGGACGATCTGCTCGCGGCGCTGGCCTTCGCCCAAATGCTTCGGAATACCACGCAATGACCGTCTTTTTCATCGGCGCCGGACCGGGCGACCCGGAACTCATCACGGTAAAAGGGCAGCGCCTCGTGCGCAGCTGCCCCGTGATTCTCTATGCGGGCTCGCTCGTGCCGCCGGCCGTGCTGGACGGGCATCGCGCCCGCCAGGTGGTGGACACCGCGCCGCTCACGCTCGACGAGATCGTCGCGCTGCTGCGCGAGGCGCATCGCAACGGCCACGACGTGGCGCGCGTGCATTCGGGCGATCCCTCGCTCTATGGCGCGATCGGCGAGCAGATCCGCCGCCTGCGTGCGCTTGGCATTCCTTATGAAATCGTGCCGGGCGTCACGGCCACGGCCGCCTGCGCGGCGGCGCTGGGTTGCGAGCTCACGCTGCCGGGTGTTTCGCAGACGCTCATCCTCACGCGCTATGCGACGAAAACGGCGATGCCCGAAGGCGAGCAACTGGGCGACCTTGCCCGCCATCGCGCGACCATGGCGATTCACCTGGGCGTGCGCCATCTCGCGCGCATCGTGGACGAACTGCGCCCGCACTACGGCGAGGCCTGCCCGATCGCAGTCGTCTATCGGGCGAGCTGGCCCGACGAGGAGCGCGTGACCGGCACGCTGGGCGATATCGTGGAGAAGGTGGCGGCGACCGATATCGAGCGCACCGCGCTGATCCTCGTTGGCAACGTGCTGGCCGCGGAGGGTTTCGCCGATTCGACGCTCTACGGCGCGGCGAAACGCTGAGCGTCAGCGCTGCGCGAGGCGCCCCGCGACGGCGCTTCAGTGCACGCTGGCGTGCGTATGGCCCGCGTGTGCGCGCGGCTGCGTCACCGCGCTCACGACCGCAAGCACGACCACGTTGACGCCGAGTGCGAGAAAGCCGATGTTGATGTCCTTGAGCGCGTCGGGCGCGAACGGCATGAGCTGCGCGACGCTCACGTGCAGCAGCGTGGTGGCGACCACCACCGCCACGCCGGCCAGAATCCCGCAGAACGCCCCTTGTTTCGTGGCGCGATTGCGCGGCGCGAGGCTGCACACGAGCGCGGGAAAGAGCTGCGTCACGAAGCTGTAGCCCATCAGCAGCAGCGCGACGATGGTGTCGCCGCCCTTGAGCGTGAAGCCTACGGCAACGAGCGCGATCACCGGCACGAGGAAGCGCGCGAGACGGGCGACGCGCTCGTCGTCCGCGTTCTTCATCAGGGCGCCGCGATAAACGTCGTTGGCGAGCAGCGTGGAGGCGGTGGTGAGGATCATCGAGCCCGGCACGAGGGCCGTGAGCACGCCCGCCGCGCCGATGATGCCCACCACCCACGGGTCGAAGGTCTGCAGCGAGAGCCGGAAGAGCGAGAGGTCGATGTCGGCGCCTTTGAGGCCGGGCACCTTCAGCACGGCCGCGAAGCCGCAGAAGAACACGAATAGCAGGATCAGCTGATAGAGCGGCAGCAGCATGGCGTTGCGCCGGAAGATGCGTTCGTTCTTCGCGGTATAGATCGAGCCGAAGCTGTGCGGCCACATGAAGAAGCCGAGCGCCGTGAGCAGCACGGTGGACTGGAACCACGTCACGCTCTGGCCTTTGGGCGGAAACGTCAGGAAACCGGGCTTTGCCGCGTCGACGGCGCGGAACATGTCGCCGAGGCCGCCGTAGTAGCGGATCGGCAGATAGATGCCGAGAAAGATCGCCACGCTGAGGATCAGCACGTCCTTGACAACCGAATTCCACGCGCAGCCGCGCACGCCCGAGACGATCACATAGGCGGTGACGACGAAGGCGCCGCACCAGACGGCGGCCGTCGAGGGAATGGCGCCATACGAGGTTGTCGCGACGATGATGCCGAGACCCTTCAGTTGCAGCACGAGATAGGGCACGAGAGCGGTCACGCCCACGAGCGCGACCAGCACGCCGAGCGCGGGGCTCCGGTATTTGCGCGCGAAGAAGTGCGGCTGCGAGACGAGCCGGTACGTTTTCGCGAAGCGCCAGATGGGCGGCAGCATCCAGTACGAGAGGATGTACGCGAGCGTGGCATAGGCGAGGATGTAGTAAACGGGCGCGCCCTTGCCGTAGGCGAAGCCGCTGCCGCCGAGAAATGTGAAGGTGGTGTAGATCTCGCCGGCCATGAGCAGGAACACGAAGGCCGTGCCGAAGCTGCGGCCTCCCACCGACCACTGCTCGAGATTCATGTCGTGGCCGCGCCGCGCGCGCATGCCGAGGCCGAGCGCGACGAGCGTGATCGCCGCGATGAGCACGAGCGCGCTCATGATCGCACCTCGCCTGCGTCGTCTGCATGGTCGTCTTGCGCCCCTGTGCGGCGATTGGCGGGATCGAGCCGGTAGACGGCGGCCATGATCGCCGAGGTCAGCACGACCCACATGACGATCCACGCGAGCACGAACGGCATGCCGAGCACGAGCGGTTCGGTGCGGTTGACGAACGGCACGCCGAGCAGGATGCCGATGAAGGGCAGGGCAGCGAGCAACTTCAGTGACATGGGCAACTCCTCTTCCGGTAGAGGCAGGAACGATCGCGTGGCGAGAGACGGTTTGAGCACTCTATGCCGGGCGGGGCCGCGCGGTAAAGGCTTCAAAAAGGCCGTATGTCTTTCGAAAGCATGGTGCGGCGCGGGATTGCAAGCCGGATTGTGGCGCCGCGCGCCTGGCATCGAGCCGTCACGCGCCCTGCCGATCCAGTTACACTTCTGGCAGCCCGGCCGGCGCGGCCCAAACCCCGGATCGACTTCATGATCGAAAGCTTGATTTCAGACATCCTGTTCGGTTTTACCGGACTGATCAGCATCATCAATCCTGTTGGCGTCGCGTTCGTTTTTCTCGACCGCACGGCCACGCTCAACGACGAGGAGCGGCGCCTGCTCGCCAAGCGCGTGGCGATGAACGCATTCTTCGTTCTGCTCGTGGCGTTTTTCGTCGGCACGCCCATTCTGCATTTCTTCGGCATTTCGATGGAGGCGCTGCGCATCGGCGGCGGTCTTGCAGTGGCCGTGAGCGGCTGGCAAATGCTCAACGCGCCCGAAGCCGCGCCGCGCCCGGCCGACGAAGCCGCGCTCAAGGCCTTCAATGCCGAGTCCGCCTCGGGCAAGGCCTTCTTCCCGCTCACGGTGCCGCTCACCACCGGGCCGGGCTCGATCGCCACCGCCATCGCGCTGAACGCGAACCGCACGCACAAGCTTTCGGCGTGGCTGCTTTCGAGCATCGCCTCGGTCGTCATTTCGGTGCTCGTGATGATCGTCATCTATTACGTCTACAGCCGGGCGGCGCGTCTTGCGCAATACCTCGGCGTGGAAGGCACGCGCGTCGCCATGCGGGTGTCGTCGTTCCTGCTGTTGTGCATCGGTGTGCAGATCATTCTGACCGGCCTCGACGGTTTTCTCACGCCGATCGCGGCCCTGCACGTCACGAAGTGAGTACGCCGTTATAGAGGAGTGCATCATGTGCCGCTGGCTCGCCTATTCGGGCAATCCCGTTCATCTGCAAACCGTGCTGTTCCGCTCGCGCCATTCGCTGATCGACCAGGCCCTGCACTCGAAGCTCGGTGCGACGACCACCAACGGCGACGGCTTCGGCCTCGGCTGGTATCAGCAGCCGCACGACATTCCCTATCGCTATCGAAGCATTCAGCCTGCCTGGAACGACCACAACCTGCACGAACTCGCGCGCGCCGTGAGAGCGCCGATGTTCATCGCGCACATCCGCTCGGCCACGCACACCGCGGTGCAGGAGACCAACTGCCATCCGTTCCGGCACCGGCGCTGGCTTTTTGCCCATAACGGGCTGATCGAGAACTTTCCGCTCGTGCGCCGCGATCTGCTGGTGGCGATCGATCCGGGGCGCTTCAACGGGCTCGAAGGATCGACGGATTCGGAGGTGATGTTCTATCTCGCGATGTCGTTCGGCCTCGAGCACGAACCGGTGCCCGCGCTCGAGCGCATGGCCGGTTTCGTCGAGGCGAAGGCGCGCAGCCACGGCGTTGCGAATCCACTCAACATGACCGTGGTCGCGACCGACGGCGAGCAGATGGTGGCCGTGCGCTATTCGAGCGGCGGCAATTCGCGCTCCCTCTTTCACAGCACGTCGTTCAGGCATCTGCACGAACTCTATCCCGACGACCCGCGCATTGCGGCCGCGGGCGACGACGCCTACCTGATCGTTTCCGAGCCGCTCGTCGATTTGCCCGATGCCTGGGCGGAAGTGCCCGAGGCCACGGCGATCGTCGTGCGCGGTCCGCAGGTGGATTACCGCCAGTTCGTGCCGGTCGCGCCCGTCACGGCCTGAGCGCGCCGCTCGGCCGCGCGCGCGAGCACCTCGTCGAACAGCGCGGCGTCCACGGGCTTCACCAGATGCATTTCGAAGCCCGCCGCGCGCGTGAGCTCGACGTCGGCGGCCTGGCCGAAGCCCGTCATGGCGGCGAACAGCGTGCGCGCGAGCGGCGCATGGGCGCGCAATGCCTGCAGCGCCGCATAGCCGTCGATCTCGGGCATGGCGATGTCGATCAGCGCTGCGTCGGGCGCGAAGTCTTCCACCTGTTCGCGGGCATGCGCGGCGCTGTAGGCGACCCGCACCTCGTGCCCCTTCAGTTCGAGCAGCATGGCGAGGCTATCGGCGGAGTCGCGGTTGTCGTCCACGATCAGCACGCGCAGCGCGGGCGATTCGTGCAGGCGGTGCGGATCGTGCGTCACCTGCGCGGGCGCCGGCGGCTGGCCCCCCGGCACGTAGGCGCCGGTGCGCTCGAGCGGCAGACGGATCGTAAACGTGCTGCCGGTGCCGGGCCCCGCGCTCGTCGCCGAGATCGTGCCGCCGTGCAGCTCGACGAGCGAGCGGCAGAGCATGAGGCCGATGCCGAGGCCGTTTTCGCTGGGGCCGGGCATCAAGCGGTCCTGACTGAACAGACCGAAGATCGATTCGAAGGTGCCGGGCCGCAGGCCGCACCCGTTGTCGCGCACCTGGATCTGCACGGTGCGCGCGCCGGCCTGCACGTCGATGGCGATGCCGCTGCCGTCGGGCGAAAATTTCGAGGCGTTGTGCAGCACGTTCTGCAGCACCTGGACGAGCCGCGTGTGGTCGCCGATCATCCGCAGCGGGCTCGCGGGCAACTGCACGGCCACTTGCTGCTGGCGCGCGCCGGTGAAAGGCTGGGCGGCTTCGACCGCGTGTTCGATCACCTCATGCAGATCGAGCGGTGCTTCGCGCAGCTCGATCCTGCCCGACGTGATGCGGCCGACGTCGAGCAGGTCGTCGACGAGCCGCGTGAGATGCGCGATCTGCCGTTCGATGAGGTCGCCCGCGCGGCGGGTTTCGGGGTTTGCGTGCGGCGCGAGCCGCATCGCGGCGACGGCGTTGCGCACGGGCGCAAGCGGATTGCGCAGCTCGTGGGCGAGCAGCGCGAGGAACTGCTTCATCTGCTCGCTCGAATGTTCGAGCTCTTCGTTGCGGCGGCTTTCGGTCATGTCGCGCGTGACCTTCGCGAAGCCGGAAAGGCGTCCCTGGCTGTCGTGGATCGCCGTGATCGTGACGTAGGCCCAGAACATCGAGCCGTCCTTGCGCACGCGCCAGCCTTCGCTCACCGAGCGGCCGTGGCTGGCGGCGCGGCGCAGCTCGCGTTCGGGCACGCCGTCGGCGACGTCCTCGGTTGGATAGAACACCGAAAAATGCTGGCCCACGATCTCGGCCGGACGATAGCCCTTCAGGTTGGTCGCGCCGCTGTTCCAGCTCACGACGAAGCCTTCGGGGTCGAGCATGAAGATGGCGTAGTCGCTCACGTTCTCGACGAGCAGCCGGAAGCGCTCCTCCGACTGCCGCAGCGCCTCGACCTGGCGGCGTTCGATCGTGAGGTCGCGCGTGACCTTCGCGAAGCCCGCGAGCGAGCCGTCCTGTTCGTAGAGCGCGGTGATGACGACATTGGCCCAGAACATCGAGCCGTCCTTGCGCACGCGCCAGCCTTCGTCATTGAAGCGGCCATGCAGCACGGCCTGTTCGAGTTCGTGCTCGGGCCAGCGGCGCGCTTTGGCCTCTTCGGCATAGAAGCGCGAAAAATGCTGGCCGATGATCTCGTGCGCCTCGTAACCCTTGATGCGTTGGGCGCCGCGATTCCAGGTCGCCACGTTGCCGTGGGGATCGAGCAGGAAGATCGCGTAGTCCTCGATGGGCTGCACGAGCGCCTCGAAACGGCGGTCGTTGTGACCGGCGGCGGCGAAGCTCGCGTCCTTCCGGGCGGAACTCCGTTGCTGGGCGATGCCGGGTTCGGGCGTCGTCATGGTCCTTGAATGGGTGGAGGGCCGTTCAGGCGGGGCAGCTTACCACGCACGCTGTCCCGATCGATCGTACTTCTCGGCCATCGCAGGAATGCCGAGGCGCACCTGGTGCTGGGCGCGGCGCACCTGGCGCGTGAGCAGCACGACATGCGGCGGCACCACGCGGCGGCGGCGCAGCGTCCAGAACGCGCCGCGCAACAGGGCGAAGCCCGCCGGCCCGAGCGAGCGCTGGCGCGCGAAGACCGCAAGCGCGCGGCCGGTGGCGGCGAGCGCGTCGCGCGCCGGCAGGCGCATCCACGCGACCCACGCGGCGTTGCGCGCGAGCGTGCAATGCTGCGCGCGCGTGAACCAGCGATAGAGCGGCTCGCGATGTGCGAGCGCGCCCTCGCAATAGACGATCACGTGGCCGGCGGAAAGCACGTCGAGCGCGGCGAGCTCTTCGGCGCCGCCGCGCGAGAGCCGCTCGTCATAACCGCCCAGTTCGCGGAACACGTCCGCGCGGAAGAGGCAGGCGCCCGGCATGAAGCTCGCGAGCGCGGGGCCCGGGAGGCCCTCGCTGCCGGGAGAGGTGGCGGCGAACATCAGGCAGGCGGGATGGATCTCCCGTTCGCCCGCGTCGGCAACACGGGCGCTCAGGACGGCGACGTTCGGATACGCGTCGAGCAACTGGGCCGCGCTCGCGAGCGCGCCCGGCGCGAACCAGGTGCTGTCGTCGCAGCAGGCGACGTAATCAGTCCGCGCGAGCGAGACGGCGCGGTTGAAGCCGGCCATGCCGAGGTCGCGCAGACCCTGCACGATGTGCACCTGCGGAAACAGCGAGGCGAGCAGGCCGACGGTGGAATCGCTCGAGCCGTTGTCGGCCACGATCACCTCGGGCCCCTCCGGCAGCGCAAGGAGGCGGGCGACGGTATCGACAGTCTGGCGGACGTGGTTGCGCGTCAGTACGACCACCGTCACGCGCGGCGCGGACTGGGAACCTGAAGCAGGAGCGGAGGCGTTCATCGCGGTCGAACGGCGCAAGCCGGACGTCTATGTCGTAGTAATCGCAATCAGCATACGCCTATGGCGCGCGGTATGCACCACGCCCTATGGGCCGTGGCGGCGGCCTGCCGGCAGCCCGGCGATGACCCGGCGGTCACTGGCGGCGCATTGCTCGCGCAGGCCGCCGGCCGCCACGCCGGGAGCGGCAGCAAACCCTGTGCCTGGCTTAACCGGCACGGTTTCACGGCGCCGCCGGCGCATCCGCGGCCGAAGTTCCCGATGTGGCGGTGTGCGGATACTTGAGAAGCAGCACGCGCAACACCCCGTTGGTCCAGCCAAAGCCGTCCTGCAGCGGATATTCGCCGCCGCCCGCCGATGCAGCCTTCGTTGCCGCCGCGCTCACGTCATATTTTTCGACGAGCTTTTGCGTGCGCCGGTAATAGACGAGGTTCGTCGCGATCCACCGTGTAGCGATGGTCTGCGCGAGCGCATTTTCTCCATAGCGGCGCAGTCCCATGACGGCGAGATATTGCAGCGGCGCCCAGCCGTTGGGCTCGTCCCATTGCTGGCCGCTCGACACCTGGGTCGTCGCGAGGCCGCCTGGACGGAGCAGGCCGGCGCGCACGGCGGCGGCCGCTTCGCGCGCCTCGCCGCGCGTGGCGACGCCCGCATAGAGCGGATAGACGGTGGCCGCCGTGAGGCGGTGCGTGAGTGTGCGGTGCACGAAGTCATAGTCGCCGAACGCATGCAGTTTCGGATCCCATAGCACGCGCTCGATCGCGGCGGCGCGGCGCTGTGCGCGCTGCGAGAACGCCTGCGCGGCGCCCGCATCGCCCTGGATGCCATAGGCCTTCGCGAGCGTGCGTTCGAGCACGACCAGCAGGCAGTTCAGGTCGACGGGCACGAGCGAGGTGACGTCGATGGTGCCGAGCGTGCGGTTGTCCGCCAGCCAGCGCGAGCTGAAATCCCAGCCTGTTTCGCCGCCCGCGCGCAGGTTGCGCCACAGATCGGCGGGATCGCGCTGCGGCGTCGCCTGCGCGGTCAGCACGTCTTCGCGGTACGACTCGTCGCGCGGCGTGTCGCGCGCGTCCCAGTAGCGGTTCAGGAGCGTGCCGTCGGCAAGGCGCACGACGTGGCGCGCGGCTTCGCCCGCCTTCACGCTGTCCGCGCCGTCCATCCAGTAGTCGTACTCCTTGCGCAGCTGCGGCAGGTAGCGCAGATACACGGCGTCGCCGTCGCGCTCCGCGACGAGGCTCACCATCTGCGCGAAGAACGGCGGCTGCGAGCGGCTCAGGTAATAGCTGCGGTTGCCGTTCGGAATGTGGCCGTAGCGGTCGATCAGCGTGGCGAAGTTGTTGAGCTCGTCGAGCGAGAGGTCGTGCCGGCCGCTCGCTTCGAGGCCGAGCATGATGAAATAGGAGTCCCAGTAGTAGATCTCGTTGAAGCGGCCGCCCGGCACGACATAGTGGTACGGCAGCGGCAGCAGCGACGAACCCGCGTGCTGCGCGGCGTCCGGGCCGCGGCGCAGCACGTTCCAGAGCGTGTCGATATGGGCCACGACGCTCTGGTTCGGATCGGAAACATAGTGATCGTCGGCAAGCGCCGGGGCCGTGAAGTAGCGTTCGACGAACTGCGTCAGCGCGGCCTTGCGGGCAGCGGGGTCCCGCAATGCGCTGTTTTGTTGCCGCCAGGCCGTGTAGGCGGCAACGATCTGCGCGGGCGGCGCGTTGGGGATCATGTCAGCGAACGTCTTGCTGTCGGGGTAGACCTGGGCGAGCTCGACGTCGCGGTAGAGCTCGCCGTAGAGCTCCGAAGGCGGCAGCGGCGTGGCCGGTAAATCCTGCCCGGCCTGTGTAATCCGGTCCGGTTGAGCCGGCGTCGATGCGGGCGTTGCGCTCGCCGCGGGTGTATCGGCGGCCGTTGCCGACGCGTACGCTATTGGCGCGGCGGCGAGCGCGAGGCATAGCGCGAGCATCAATGCGAGCGCCCCAGTGCGTGGACGATGCGAACGGCGCGGGTGGCTCTGAGAGGGCGGGACAAAAAGACGGATGGGCTTGAGCATGACTCTCGGATGAGGTTGAGCGGAAGGCGGCAGGTGCCGGCGCCGCAGCGCACAGCAAATCGCATTCCGCGCGGCCGTCTTGCTCCTGCCCGGTGCGTCCCGAACCGGAAGGCCCGCTCCCGGGCGCGGCTTACGACGCGCGGGCTGCCGCGAGCGGCGTCACGCCCAGTTGCGCGGCGAGCTCGCCAAACGTTCTTTGCACCGAATCCGGCAGATCGATCGTGAGCGTGTGGCGCGCGCGGTTCTCCGCCTCGTACTGGCCGGGGTATTGCACGGGCGCGTCGGGATGCTGCGGCGGGCACCCCAGCAGATAGTCGAGAAAGGTTTCGACTTCCTGCGAACGCCACGTCTGGTTGAAGTCCACTTGCGGATCGAGCACCAGCGCAAACAGGTTGTTGGTTGCGATGCCGTTGCGCGGGTTGTCCGCATGGATCGTGCCGCCGCCCGAAAGCACGCCGGCCAGCAGTTCCGCGACGAGGCCGAGCGCATAACCCTTGTGAGCGCCGAACGGCAGCAGTGCGCCGGGCGGATCGGAAAACAGCGCGTTCGGGTCGGTGCTGGGGTCGCCGTTGGCGTCGATCATCGTGCCGGGCGGCGCGGGCCGGCCGTTTTCCGCGAGCACGCGCGCCTTGTTCACGGCGATGGCGCTCGTCGCGATATCCACGACGAACGGAGGGCGCCCGCCAGGCAGCGGGCCTGCGAAGCACAGCGGATTGGTCGTGAGGCGCGCTTCGCGTCCGCCATACGGCGCGACGACGGGCGGCCGGTTGACCACGTTGCTGAAGGCGAGCAGCACGTAGCCTTGCTGCGCGACCATCTCGCCGTAATGCCCCATGCGCCCGAGGTGATGGCTATGGCGCAGCGTCACGATGCACTGGCCATGCTCGCGCACGCGCGCGATGGCGTCGTCGATCACCACTTTGCCCACGTGCTGGCCGAAGCCGTGATGGCCGTCGTAGGCGATCAGGCTGCCGCGGTCCACGACCCGCTCCGGGCGGCCGTCGGGCGTGACGAACCCCGCTTCGAGCCCGAGCCGATAGTTCGGCAGGATCGAGAGGCCGTGGCTCGCATAGCCCACCCGGTCGGATTCGATCAGGTGCTCGGCGACGTCGGCGGCGATGTCGGCCGGCACCGAGAGTTTGGCCAGCACGTCGGTGGCGAAGCGGCGTGCGGCGTCGATTGCAACTTCCATCTGCGGCTCCTTGCCGGTTGTGTCTCACGGTTGTGCCTCACTACGGCAACGCGCGATGCGTGGGCGGGCAACCAACGGGTGATGTCAAGGCAAGCGTAATCGTTTCGACGCCGTCATGTTCTCAATCTGTCCGGGCTCCTTCATTGAGCGCTTGCGACGCTGCCGCGGCGCAGCGTCCAGGTTATGCGGGCGAATTTCGTTCGTCATCCTCTGCGTTGCGGCCGTTGCCGTTCTAGAGGCGCGCCGCCGCTTCATGAACTAGCCGCGTGCGCGCCGCCACCAGCGCCGCATTTGCGGCTAGTGCACGCTCCACGACGGCGCGCGGCGCGGTGTCGGGGCTGCCCGCTTCGAAGGGGGGCGCCGGCGCATATTCGAGTTCGAGCTGCAGCGCCTCGGCGGCTTCGCGGCCCATCAGCTCCGCCGCGAGCACTAGTGCGAAATCGATGCCGGCCGTGATGCCGCCGCCGGTGATGAGGTTGCCGTCGCGCACCACGCGCTCGCGCACGGGAATCGCGCCGAACGGTTCGAGCAGCGCGTGGAAGGCCCAGTGCGTGGTGGCGCGGCGCCCGCGCAGCAGGCCGGCCGCGCCCAGCACGAGCGCACCCGTGCAGACCGAGGTGATGTAGCGCGCATGCGCGGCCTGACGGCGCAGGAACGCGAGCGTTTCCTGATCGGAAAGCAGGTCGCCCACGCCATTGCCGCCGGGTACGCAGAGCACGTCGAGCGGCTGACAGTCCTCAAAACTAGTATCGGACCTCATGACAAAGCCGTTATTTGACGTGATACAGTCGCGCGTTTTCGAAATAAGCCGGACCTCTGTGTCCGCCATCGACGCGAGCACGTCGTAAGGCCCCGTAAGGTCGAGCAGCTGCACGCGAGGAAAGAGGAGAAAGCCGATCTGGAGTGCCATGGCGAAATCCCGTGCGAAAGAAGAGGGAAAGGCGGCGATTGCCGGTTATGTCCCCACTCTATCGCCGCGAATTCGCCCGGGGCTGCCAAAAAAGGCGCAATGCCTGCCAGGCAGGATGCCGCCGCCCCGCAGCACGAGGTCGGCGCCCATATCGGATGCGTTTTCAGGCAAGGAGAACAATGACTACCCCCGCTTCGCCAACCCGTTCCCAGACCCGTTCGTTCACGACGGTCTTCCTGATCGAAATGTGGGAGCGCTTCGGCTTTTACGGCATGGCCGCGCTGCTCGTCCTTTTCATGGTGAGCAAGCTCGGCTTTGAAGACAGCCAGGCGAATCTCACATGGGGCGCCTTCACGGCGCTCGTTTATGCGGCGCCGGCCATCGGCGGCTGGATCGGCGACCAGATTCTCGGCGCGCGCCGCTCGATGGTGGCGGGCGCGCTGATTCTTGCGGCCGGCTATCTCATGCTCGCGATGCCCGACGACAGCCTCCATCACATGTTCGCCTCGCTCGCCGTGATCGTGGTGGGCAACGGGCTCTTCAAGTCGAACGCGGCCAACCTCGTGCGCCGCATTTACGAAGGCGACGATGCGCGTCTCGACAGCGCCTTTACCATCTATTACATGGCGGTGAACATCGGCTCGACCGTGTCGATGCTCGCCACGCCGTGGATCAAGGACCAATGGGGCTGGCACGCGGCATTCGCGGTGTGCTGCGCGGGCATGCTGCTGGGCGTGCTCAACTTCCTGCTGATGCGCCGCACGCTCGCGCATATCGGTTCCGTGCCGGACGACGCGCCGCTGAACTACGGCCGGGCCGCGCTCGTTGCCGTAGGCGCCGTCGCGCTGGGCGCGGCGACGCTGTTCGTGCTGCAGCACAAGGCCGTGGCCGTGGCCTGCGTCTATGCCGCGGGCGTTGCCGTGCTCGCGGTGTTCGCGTGGATGCTCGTGCGCTCACAGCGCGCCGAGCGCGCGGGCCTTGCCGCCGCGCTGATCCTCACGCTGCAGGCGATCCTGTTCTTCGTGTTCTACCAGCAGATGTCGACCTCGCTCACGCTCTTTGCGCTGCGCAACGTCGATCCGCAGTTCTCGCTGTTCGGCGTGCCGCTCTTCAAGTGGAGCGCGGCCCAGTTCCAGGCGCTCAATCCCATCTGGATCATGCTGCTTTCGCCGGTGCTTGCTTCGCTCTATACGTCGCTCGCGCGGCACGGGCGGGATTTTCCGGTGGCGGTGAAGTATGCACTGGGTTTCGCGGTAGTCGCGGCGGGCTTCTTCGTGTTTGCGGCGAGCGGAAACTATGCCGTGGCGGGACGCGTCTCGTCGTGGTTCATGGTGGGCGGCTACGGGCTCTACTCGCTTGGCGAGCTGCTCGTGAGCGGGCTCGGCCTTGCCATGATCGCGCGCTACGTGCCGGCGCGCATGAGCGGCTTCATGATGGGCGCGTACTTCGTGGCCAGCGGCGTTTCGCAGTATCTCGGCAGCGTGGTCGCGAATTTCGCGCAGATGCCCTCGGGCGAGCTCGATCCGCTTGTCTCGCTGCCGCTCTATACGCGGCTCTTCTTCGGGCTCGGCTGGCTCGCCGCGCTGGGCACGCTCGTCGCCATCGTGCTGCTGCCGCTGATGCGCCGCCTGTCGCGCGAGCATCACGAGGCCGGCGCGCACAGGGTTGCTCAGGTCGCCACGCAGCACGAAGGCGCACACTGAGCGAACTTCGGCGGCCAGGCCGCCTGCATTCAGGCTGTGCCGAACAGCTGGCTGGCCGCAGAAAAGCCCGGACGTCCACGACGTGTCCGGGCTTTTTTCTTCGGGCTCGCTACACGTAGCGCAGCGCTCACCCGCAGAAAAACGCCATACGTATTGCCTTCTTGCGTCGCGGCGCCATGCTCCGCGAACGCCTGTCCAGGGTATTCGAGGAGGTGGCGAGCACGTTTACCCCTGTAAACAGGCGTCAAAATGCACACGGCAGTCAGCGCCGCGCAACAAATTTGCATCGGCAATGCAAAAGAGTCACGCAAAACGCTTGCGCGCTTGTAGAATCCGCCGTTGAAGTACATGCATTCCGCGGTGCTTCGCCGATTCACTGACCAACACTGGTAGGAGAAACATGCCGACTTCCGCAAAGAAAGTGGCCAAAAAGGCAGCTGCCCCGGCCAAGAAGGTTGTTGCAAAGAAAGCACCGGCCAAGACGGCCGCAGCTAAGAAGGTCGCCGTGAAGGCGTCCGGCGCTCCGTCGCCGATCAAGGACACCTTCACGAAGGCCTCGCTGGCTGCTCACGTCGCTGAGCGCGCCGGTGTCGAGCCGAAGGCCGCCAAGGCCGTGCTCGCCGCTCTGGAAGACACGATCCTCGGTTCGGTCCACAAGAAGGGCGCCGGCGAATTCACGCTGTCGGGCCTTCTGAAGATCGTCGTGCAGGCCGTGCCGGCGAAGAAAAAGCGCTTCGGCAAGGATCCGTTCACGGGCCAGGAGCGCTGGTTCCCGGCGAAGCCTGCCTCGGTTCGCATCAAGGCACGCGCGCTGAAGAAGCTGAAGGACGCAGCGGCTGCGTAAGCGCCGTTCGCCGCAGCCGCGAGGCTGTGTGCGCGTCAGTACCCAAAAATCCCCGCCGGCGTCGAGCTCGCGGGGATTTTTCATGCGCGCTCGCCGGGCGTCGTTCGATCCACGCGGGCAGCCCTTTGCGAGGGCATACGACCGATGGGTCATACGCGAATGTTATGGATGACTGACCTTGCTGACGATTTTTTGCCGCGCCTGCTTCGCGTGAGGGTCTGCTTGCGCCCATGAAAAAACCAGCCCCGGCTTGCACCGAAGGCTGGTTTTTCCGTAGAGCGTGTGGTTTTTAGCGGCCACGCCATTCTGACACGGCCGGAACCGGTTGGGAACCGGCTCCGACGCCGGGCCGAAGCCCGGCGGTGCAGTTCCTTTAGAACTTGTGGCGAATGCCGAGGCTGACCAGCTCCTGCGAACTGGAGGCCGAGTTGTAGCCGTACGAACCGATCGATGCGCCGGCGGATACACCGGAGGCCGCGCCCGGCTGCTGGCCGTTGGCGTGCTGGTACGCGGCGAGCGCGTACAGGTCGGTGCGCTTCGAGAGGTTGTAGTCCGCGCCGAGCGACACCTGGTTATAGGTGTTCGACGCATTGCCCGAGCCGTGCGTGTAGGTGTAGCCGAGACCGAGCAGCACGGCCGGGTTCACCCGGTAGCCGAAGTAGCCGCCGGCGACGTTATAGCGCTGCGTCGTGGCGAAGGTCGAGAAGCCGTCGGCCTTCAACTGGACGTTGCTGTAGCGTGCGGCGAACGTGAACGGGCCCGTGACGTACTGAGCGGCAACCGCCGCCGTGCCGACCGACTTCGCCGAGGCATAGGCCTGGTTGATCTGGCTGTCGAACATGGCGCCCGACGTTGCGCCCGAGGCCCAGCCCACTGTGCCGTCCGTTCCTGTGCGGTCGGCCAGCGACGACGCGTTGTCCATCATGAAGTAGCCGGCCGCGATGTTGAACGAGCCGATGGCGTAGGTGCCCGCCGCGCCCCAGCTCTGGCCCGAGCCGTTCGAACCGGCAACGCCGTCCAGTGCGTACAGGCCTTCGAACTGGAAGCCATCCAGAAGCGGCGAGGTGTACTTGATCGCATTGTTCGTGCGCGAGCTGTTGTCGTTGTTGTCGACGTCGCCGGGCGTCGCGAAGGTGGAGCCGAAGTCGTTGTCGCCGGTGAGCGGCTGGATCATGTCGACGAGCGGATCGTACTGGCGGCCCAGCGTGAGCGTGCCGTAGCGATCCGAAGCCAGACCGACGAAGGCCTGGCGGCCGAACATCTTGCCGCCCTGGCCAGCCGCGCCGGTGTTGATGTCAAAACCGCTTTCCAGCTGGAAGATCGCCTGCAGGCCGCCGCCCAGGTCTTCCGTGCCCTTCAAGCCCCAGCGGTTGCCGGAGAGGTTGCCGCCGTACATGCCGACCAGATTCTGGTTCTGGCTCGGGGCGTTCGAATTCGTGGTGTTGTGGGCCCACTGGATCGATTCGTCGATCACACCGTAGAGGGTCACGCTGCTTTGGGCATGTGCGGCACCGGCACCGGTCAGCATTGCCAGCGAGAAGGTCGAGAGGGCGACGCGTTTCATCCAGAATTTCTCCACGCAGATGAGGGATTCGTTATTGCGAAATGGAGAATAACGCAGTTGTATAAATTGAAAGAAATGAAAAGTTTCGATTGTGGCAAAAAGCTGACGATTTCATCAATGCATTGTCAGGTGGGGAATTGATGAACGGAATCCGGGTTTGTCAGATTTGATTGCGGCTTTCAATTATTGTTATTTTTGAAGATAATAAGTCAGGTATTTGTTAGCTTTCCTGCCGGCTTTCGGGGTCCGTTGCGTCCGCATCGGTGTTCTCGCCGGCGCCATTGCGATGTGCCGCGGCAGCCGTCATTGCGATGGCCGCGCCGGCCGCAAGCAACGCCGCGCTCCACGGATGACGCTTGACGTAGCGATCCGCGGCAACGACCGTGCGTCCCGCGCGAACCAGCGTCTGCGCGGCGGCACGGGTCGCGCCGTCTTCCATCCGCACAACGGAGCGGCCAATCTGCAAAACAGCGCCGGGGCGGCGCCCGAACACGCCGCCCCGGGCGCTGGCCTGCGCCATGGCGCGCAGCGGTGCGCCGGCGTGCGGTGCGTCGTCGTGCACGGCGGCCGAGGCAGCGGCATATAGAGGCACTTCGCCGGCCGCCGCAATCGGGTTTCCGATCGGCGCGGACTGCGCGCCGTGGATTGCGGCGGCGTTCTCATGCGGCTTGACGATAGTCGAAGCGGCCAGCACCGAGGCGAGCTTGGCGCGACTGCCGGGCGGAGTTTCCTCGAGGAAACCCCATGCGCCGCGCGGATCGTGCAGCCGGCCGCGCGCCGCGGAGAACTCGGCGCCAAGCAGCAGCACGGCGGCGGAAAAGTACAGCCACATCAGCAGCACGGCGAGCGAACCGGCGGCGCCGAACGTCGTGGCCATGCCCGCGTGGGCAAGGTAGAGCGCGAAGAGTTTCTTGCCCGCGAGGAACAGCAGCGCGGCAAGGCCGCCGCCTGCCAGCGCGTCGCGCCAGAGCACGTCGGCGTCGGGCAAAAAACGCAGCAGCGCCGCGAACGCGACGGACAGCACGATCAGCCCGACCGCAAACTGCAGCAGGTTTCCGATGATCACATAGGGCGTATAGCCCCAGAGCCACTGGCCGACGAAGGTGATGGCCGTGTCGAGCACGAGCGAGACGATCAGCAGGAACGCGACGCCGAGCACGAGCGAAAACGAAACCAGCCGTACCCGCACGAGCGCGAGCACGCTGGAGGCCCGCTTCACTTCCGGCGGCCAGACGACATTGAGCGCGGAATGCATCGATGAAAACGTTGCCGAAGCGCCGACCACGAGCATGGAGAGCGAGATGAGCGTGGCGATGCCGCCCGCCTTGCCCGCGCGGTGCGCATTCTCCACGATGGTCGTGACGCCGGCGGCGGCCTCGCTCCCGAGGACGCTGTGCACCTGGCGGAACAGATCGCCGCGCGCGGTATCGTCGCCGAAGAACCAGCCGGCCACGGCGATCACCATGACGAGCGTTGGCGCAAGCGAAAACGCGGAATAGAACGCGATGCCCGCGGCGAGCGCCGGGCAGCGGTCGTTGAAGAACTGCCGGAAGGCGCCGACAACCCACGACGCTTCTTTGCGTGCGGCGGATTGCAGTCGTTCGGTGGAGAGCGTTGCCATGATGTCCGTTCCGCATGCCCGTTCAGCTTTCAATATAGCAAGCGCGGCTCCCGGGCGCGCTTTTGCTGTGTCTCTGTGCAGCTTCCGTGATCCGTCGCTGAAATCCGCCTATACTGAAAATCACCCACAACTCGACAGGCCGAGGACGCACATCATGCTGCAAATGTCCCGGCGCCAGTTTCTCAAGGTCACGGCAACGTCGCTGGCGGGTTCCAGCCTCGCGTTGATGGGCTTCGCGCCCGACAACGCGCTTGCCGAGGTTCGACAATACAAACTGGCGCGTACTACCGAAACCCGCAACACCTGCCCGTATTGCTCGGTCGGCTGCGGGATCCTCATGTATGGGCTCGGCGACGGCGCGAAGAACGCCACGGCCAGCATCATCCACATCGAGGGCGATCCCGATCATCCGGTCAACCGCGGCACGCTCTGCCCGAAAGGGGCGAGCCTGATCGACTTCATCCATAGTCCGAACCGTCTCAAGTACCCCGAGTACCGGGCGGCGGGATCGAACGAGTGGAAACGCATCTCGTGGGACGAGGCGCTCGACGGCATCGCGAAGCGGCTGAAAGAGGATCGCGACGCGAATTTCCTCGAGAAGACGGAGGACGGCAAGACCGTCAACCGCTGGCTCTCCGTGGGCATGCTCGCCGCTTCGGCGGCCAGCAACGAGGTGGGGTATCTCACGCACAAAGTGGCCCGCAGCATGGGCCTGCTCGCATTCGACAACCAGGCGCGTGTCTGACACGGCCCGACGGTGGCAGGTCTTGCCCCGACGTTTGGCCGTGGTGCGATGACGAACCATTGGGTCGACATTCGCAATGCGGACGTGATTCTGGTGATGGGCGGCAATGCGGCCGAGGCGCACCCGTGCGGCTTCAAGTGGGTCACGGAGGCGAAGGCGCACCGCAAGGCGCGCCTCATCGTGGTCGATCCGCGCTTCACGCGCACCGCTTCGGTGGCGGACTTCTATGCGCCGATCCGTACCGGCACGGACATCGCGTTCCTGGGCGGGGTCATCAATTACCTGCTCGCGAACGACAAGATCCAGCACGAGTACGTGCAGAACTACACGGACTTCTCGTTCATCGTGCGCGACGATTTCGCGTTCAACGACGGCATCTACTCGGGCTACGATCCGCAAAAGCATGCGTATCCCGACAAGTCGTCGTGGGATTACGAGATCGGCGACGACGGTTTCGTGAAGACCGACGCCACGCTGCAGAATCCGCGCTGCGTCTACAACCTGCTCAAGCAGCACTACTCGCGCTATACGCCCGAGATGGTGGAGAAGGTCTGCGGCACGCCTAAGGAAAAATTCTTCAAGGTGTGCGAAATGCTGGCCAGTACGGCCGTACCGGGGCGCGCGGGCACCATCATGTACGCGCTCGGCTGGACGCATCACTCGGTCGGCTCGCAGATGATCCGCACCGGCGCCATGGTACAGCTGCTGCTCGGCAACATCGGCATTGCGGGCGGCGGCATGAACGCGCTGCGCGGCCACTCGAACATCCAGGGGCTCACCGACCTCGGCTTGATGTCGAACCTGCTGACCGGCTACATGACGTTGCCGAACGAAGCCGAGCAGGATTACGACGGCTACATCAAGAAGCGCGCCTCGCAGCCGATGCGGCCGAACCAGCTCAGCTATTGGCAGCATTACGGCGCCTTCTTCGTGAGCTTCATGAAGTCGTGGTGGGGCGACAACGCGACGAAGGACAACAACTGGGGCTACGACTGGCTGCCGAAGCTCGACAAGCCCTACGACCTGCTGCAGACCATCGAGCTCATGAATCAGGGCAAGCTCACGGGCTATATCTGCCAGGGCTTCAACGTGATCGCCTCGGCGCCGGACAAGGCCAAGACGCTGGCCGCGCTCGGCAAGCTGAAGTGGCTCGTCATCATGGACCCGCTGGAGACGGAAACGTCGGTGTTCTGGAACAAGTACGGCGACTACAACGACGTCGATACGGCTTCGATCCAGACCGAAGTGTTCCGTCTGCCTACCACGTGCTTTGCGGAGGAAAACGGTTCGCTCGTGAGTTCCAGCCGCGTGCTGCAGTGGCACTGGAAGGGCACGGAGGCCCCCTACGAGGCGAGGAGCGATCTCGAGATCATGTCGGGCCTGTTCCTGCGCATTCGCGCCGCGTACCAGAAAGACGGCGGCAAATGCCCCGACCCGATCCTCAAGCTGAGCTGGCCCTACTCGGATCCCGCGAGCCCGACGCCGGAAGAGCTGGCGATGGAATACAACGGCAAGTCTCTCGCAGACCAGACCGATGCGAAGGATCCCACGAAGGTGCTCGTGAAGAAGGGCGAGCAGCTTTCGGGCTTCGCGCAGTTGAAGGACGACGGCACGACGGCGAGCGGCTGCTGGATCTTCTGCGGCGCGTGGACCCAGGCGGGCAACCAGATGGGCCGGCGCGACAACTCGGACCCCACGGGCATTGGGCAGACATTGAACTGGGCATGGGCATGGCCCGCGAACCGGCGCGTGCTCTATAACCGCGCTTCGTGCGATACGGCGGGCAAGCCCTTCGACCCCACCCGCAAGCTGATCGGCTGGAACGGTGCGGCATGGACCGGCGCCGACATCCCCGACTACAAAGTGGACGAAGCGCCCGATCTGGGCATGGGGCCGTTCATCATGAATCCGGAGGGGGTGGCGCGGTTTTTCGCGCGCGACCAGATGAACGAGGGGCCATTCCCCGAGCACTACGAACCATTCGAGAATCCGCTCGGCTACAACCCGTTCCATCCGAACAACCCGCAGGCGACGAGCAACCCCGCCGCGCGCGTGTTCCCCGACGACCGCGCAACGTTCGGCACGGCGCAGTCGTTCCCGCACGTCGCCACCACCTATCGCATCACGGAGCATTTCCACTTCTGGACCAAGCACGCGCGCCTGAATTCGATCATCCAGCCGCAGCAGTTCGTGGAGATCGGCGAGGAGCTCGCGAGTGAAGTGGGCGTGGTCGACGGCGGGCGCGTGAAGGTGTCGAGCAACCGCGGCTACCTGATCGCAGTGGCGGTGGTCACGAAGCGCATCAAGCCGCTCACGATCGAAGGCAGGAAGGTGCATACGGTGGGCGTGCCGCTGCACTGGGGCTTCACGGGGCTGACAAAGCCGGGATATCTGACGAATACGCTGACGCCGCCGGTAGGCGACGGCAATTCGCAGACGCCCGAGTTCAAGTCGTTCCTCGTGAAGGTCGAAAAGGCATAAGGGGGCGCGAGACATGGCACTGCAATCGCTTGACATCAAGCGCCTTTCCGCGACCACCACGCCGCCGCCGGGCGTGCGCGAACCGGTCACGGGCACGGTGGCGAAGCTCATCGACGTCACGAAGTGCATCGGCTGCAAGGCCTGCCAGACAGCCTGCATGGAGTGGAACGACCTGCGCGACGAGATCGGCGTGAACCACGGGGTCTACGACAACCCGATGGATCTCACCGAGCATTCGTGGACCGTGATGCGCTACACGGAGTACGAGAACCCGAACGGCAACCTCGAATGGCTGATCCGCAAGGACGGCTGCATGCACTGCGAAGATCCCGGCTGCCTCAAGGCCTGTCCCTCGCCGGGCGCGATCGTGCAGTACACGAACGGCATCGTCGACTTCCATGAGGAGAACTGCATTGGCTGCGGCTACTGTATTGCCGGCTGCCCGTTCAATATCCCGCGGCTTTCGAAGAAGGACCATCGCGTCTACAAGTGCACGCTCTGCTCGGATCGCGTGGCCGTGGGGCAGGAGCCGGCCTGCGTGAAGACCTGTCCTACGGGGGCCATCGTGTTCGGCACCAAGGAGGACATGAAGCAGCATGCGGCGGAGCGCATCGTGGATCTGAAGGAGCGCGGCTTCGAGAACGCGGGTCTTTACGACCCGCCGGGCGTGAGCGGCACACACGTGATGTACGTGCTGCACCACGCCGACCAGCCTTCGCTCTATCACGGTCTGCCCGACAACCCGCGCATCAGCCCGTTCGTGCGGCTCTGGAAGGGCGTGGCCAAGCCGCTCGCGCTGGCGGGCATTGCGCTCGCCGCGCTGGCGGGCTTTTTCCACTACACGCGGATCGGCCCGAACGAAGTGAGTGCCGAGGACGAAGCGGCCGCGGTCGACGAAGCGCGCCGCATCAAGGGCGAACCCGAGGAGCGCGACAATGAGCGACCGTAAAGACGATGAGCCCCGGCTGATCGAGCGCTATACCCCGAACGAGCGCACCAATCACTGGATCACCGCAATCAGCTTCGTGCTGCTCGCGCTTTCCGGTCTCGCGATGTTTCATCCGGCCATGTTCTGGCTTTCCGCGCTGTTCGGCGGCGGCCAGTGGACGCGTATCCTGCATCCGTTCATCGGCATCGTGATGTTCGTGTCGTTCCTGATTCTCGTGCTGCGTTTCTGGCATCACAATTATCTGGACCGCAACGATGTGCAATGGCTCAAGCAGATCGACGACGTGCTGCACAATCGCGAGGACAAGCTGCCCGAGATCGGCAAATACAATGCGGGGCAGAAGCTGCTATTCTTCACGCTGGTGGCTTGTCTCGTGCTGTTGCTCGCGAGCGGCATCGTGATCTGGCGGCGCTACTTTTCTTTCTATTTTCCGATCGAAGTGGTCCGCCTCGCGGCAGTCGTGCATGCAGCCGCAGCGTTCGTCCTGATCGTCAGCATCGTCGTGCATATCTACGCGGCGTTGTGGGTGAAAGGCTCGATCGGTGCGATGACGCGCGGCACGGTCACATGGGGCTGGGCGAGGAAGCATCATCCGCGCTGGTTCCGCGAGAGCATCAAGTAGCGCAGAGACTGCGCGAGGGCGCTCGCAACGAGGCCCCGTGCGTTCCGGCAAGCCGCCGGCCCGGCAGGGCGCGGCGGCTTTTTCGTTTTCGGAGAAACCAGGTCGTGACGCAACGCATACTTGACCCCGGCGAGATCCAGGCGCTCGATCCCTCCGCAATTCCACGCATCCGCCTGCCCGAGCGTGCGGCGCATTTCGCCGCGCGCGCCGCGCGCCTGCGCAAGCTCGCGGAGCACAACCCCATCGGCGGCTATGTGCGGCTCATGGCGGTACTGGTCGACGCGCAGCAGCAGGCGCTCGAATGCATGAGCGCGCGGATGCCGGAGCGCGAGGCCATCGAGCATGCGCGGCGCCATTGCATGCCGATCCTGCCCGCGCTTGCGGGCGAGCGCGATTCGCAGTGGCCGCAGTGGCGCGACGTGTTGCGGCGCCTCGTTGACCACGTGGAGGCGGCGGGCGCCGTGACGCCCGCACTCGCGAAGGTGCTCGATACGCTGCGCGCGATGAGCGATGCGGAACTCGACGGGCAAGCCGATGCGCTGCTCGCGCAACGCTACACGGAAGTCGCGCCTGCCACGGCCCCCTTCATCATGGCCGCTCTGCAGGTGGTGTGGACCGACCTGGCGAGCCGGATCGACGCGCGGGACGTGCCTTACGTCGATGCGCCGGGCCTGTGTCCCGTGTGCGGCGTGCCGCCCGTGGCGAGCATCGTGAGGGTGGGCGGCGCGTACCAGGGCTATCGCTACACGCAGTGCAGCCTGTGCGGGACCGAAACGCATGGGGTGCGCGTGAAGTGCACGAACTGCGATTCGACCAAAGGCATCGCGTACCACGGCATCGACGGCGGCAACCCCGCACTCAAGGCCGAATCGTGCGACGAGTGCCACACCTACCGCAAGATCGGCTATCAGGAGAAGGACTTCGACTTCGAGCCGCTCGCCGACGATCTCGCGAGCCTGACGCTCGACTTGCTGATGAGCGACGCGGGCTACCGTCGCGCGAGTCCGAATCCGCTGCTGTGGCCCGAAGTGCCTGCCGACCAGTAGATGAGCGTAGCCGCGATGAGCGAAACCGTGGGACACGAAACGGAGCGTGACGCGCGCACGCTCAATGCCTTGCTGGCGAGGATGCCGGCCGTCGAGCGCGTGATCGCTTCCGTGCCGGCGCAGCCGCTGATCGCCGAATACGGGCGCACGCAGGTACTGGCGGCGATCCGCGCCACGCTGGACCAATGGCGGCATGAAGCGCAAGCCGGCACGCTGGCGATCGCGACGAGCGACGACGAACCGTTCCCGCTCGAACGCGTGATCGATAACGTGGCGCGCGCGCTGGCCGTCCGCGCGCAAGGCCGGTTGCGTACCGTATTCAACCTCACGGGCACGGTGCTGCATACGAATCTCGGCCGTGCGCTGCTACCCGACGAATCGGTTCGCGCCGTCGTGCAGGCGCTCACGCAACCGGCGAATCTGGAGTTCGATCTCGCAACGGGCAAGCGCGGCGACCGCGACGACCTGATCGACGAATTGATCTGCGAGCTGACCGGCGCCGAGGCCGCGACGGTCGTGAACAACAATGCGGCGGCCGTGCTGCTCGCGCTCTCGGCGCTCGCCGCGCGCAAGGAAGTGATCGTCTCGCGCGGCGAGCTGGTCGAGATCGGCGGCGCGTTCCGCATTCCCGACATCATGAGCCGCGCGGGCGCGCGCCTGCGCGAGGTGGGCACGACTAATCGCACGCATCTGAAGGACTACGAAGCGGCGATCGATCCGCGTACCGCGCTGCTCATGAAGGTTCACTGCAGCAACTATGCGATCAGCGGCTTCACGAAGAGCGTCGAGCTCGACGAACTGGCGCCGCTGGCCCATGCGCGCGGTCTTCCCGTGGCGGTCGATCTGGGTAGCGGCACGCTGACCGATCTCACGCAATGGGGCCTGCCGGCCGAGCCGACCGTGCGCGCGACCGTCGAAGCGGGCGCGGACCTCGTGACGTTCAGCGGCGACAAGTTGCTGGGCGGCCCGCAGGCGGGGTTGATCGTCGGCCGCAAGGAATTGATCGCGAAGATCAAGAAGCATCCGCTCAAGCGCGCGCTGCGCGTGGGCAAACTCACGCTGGCTGCACTGGAACCGGTGTTGAGGCTCTATCAGGCGCCGGAATTTCTGCGCGAAAGACTTACTACGCTGCGTTTGCTCACGCGTCCCGCCGCCGAGATGCAGGCGGCCGCCCAGCGCGCGCTGCCGGCCTTGCAGCGTGCGCTGGGGGAAGGCTACGCGGCGAGCGTGGAGCCGATGTTCAGCCAGATCGGCAGCGGCGCACTGCCTGTGGACGTGCTGCCAAGCAGCGGTCTTGTCGTGCGCCACGCCGCCGGCAAAAGCGGCAGCGGCCGCGCGCTGCTGAAACTCGAGCGCGCGCTGCGCGGGCTGCCGCGCCCCGTGATAGGCCGCATTGCGGACGACGCGCTGCGGCTCGATCTGCGCTGCCTCGAAAGCGCCGACGAAGCCGTGTTCATTAGCCAACTCGCGGAGCTGCGTCTGTGATCGTCGGCACGGCCGGTCACATCGACCACGGCAAGACCACGCTGATCCGCGCGTTGACGGGCGTCGACACCGACCGGCTCAAGGAAGAGAAGGCACGCGGCATTTCGATCGAACTAGGCTACGCCTACGTGCCGCTCGCCAATGGCGACGTGCTGGGCTTCATCGACGTGCCGGGCCACGAGAAGCTCGTGCACACGATGGCGGCAGGGGCATGCGGCATCGATTTCGCACTGCTTGTGATTGCCGCCGACGACGGCGTGATGCCGCAAACGCGCGAACATCTCGCGATTCTTCAGTTGTTGGGCGTGACCCAGGGTGCGGTTGCGCTTACCAAGACCGATCGCGTGGACGCCGCCCGGCTAACCGAGGTGCGCAAGGACATCGACGCATGGCTCGCGCCTACGGTGCTCGCTGGCGCGCCGTGTTTCGAAACGCGCGCCACGCAGGCCGGCGACGCAGGCGTCGCGAGACTGGACGCCTGGCTGCGCGAGCGCGCCATGGCCTGGCAGGGCCGCCGCGACGACGGACTTTTCCGGCTGGCGATCGATCGTGTGTTTACGCTCGCGGGCCAGGGCACAGTCGTGACAGGCACGGTGTTCGCGGGCCGTGTGCGGGTGGGCGATACGCTGATGCTGGCGCCGGCGGGACTGCCCGTGCGGGTGCGCAGCATTCATGCACAGAACCGCGCGGCAGAGCAAGGCCACGCGGGGCAGCGGTGTGCGTTGAATCTCGCGGGCGTCGATCGCGAGCAGATCGCGCGCGGCGACTGGATCGTCGATGCGAGGCTCGCGGAGGGCGCGACGCGCATCGATTGCGAACTGAGCCTGCTCGACGATGCGGATCTGACGCTGCATCACTGGTCGCCGCTGCACGTCCATCTCGGCACGGCGCACCGCGTGGCGAACGTCGCGCTGCTGGAGGGCGAGACGCTGGAGCCCGGCGAGCGCGCACGCGTGCAGCTCGTGTTCGATGCGCCGCTTGGCGCGTTACCGGGCGACCGTCTGATCGCACGTAACGCGCAGGCGACGCGCACGGCAGGCGGCGGCCGTGTGCTCGATCCGTTCGCGCCGGCAAGACGCAGACGCACGCCGGAGCGGCACGCATGGCTCGACGCGTTACGGACCTGGCTCGACACGGGGCGCGCCGATGCGCTGATCGCTCAGGCGCCGAGGGGTATTGCGCGTACGACGCTGACGCAGTTGACCGGTTACGCGGCCGATGCGCTCGCGCTGCCCGACGACGCGATCGAGGTGACATCGTCGGGCCGTGGGGCCGAGGGTGTGGTGATGGCGCGGCAGCATTGGGAGAGCATGGCGGCGCGGATCGTCGAAGTGCTCGGCGAGTTTCATCGACGTGTTCCTGACGAGCAGGGCCCCGACGCCGCACGATTGAGGCGCATGGCCGCGCCCCTGGTGACGGACGCCGTGTGGCGCGCGGTGGCGGATGCGTTGGTGGACGAAGGCCGCGTGACGCGCAGCGGGCCGTGGCTGCACCTGCCTTCGCACGCGGTGACGCTCGACGCGCGGGAAGTCGCGCTCGCGACGCGCTTGCGGCCGTTGCTTGCACAAGGACGTTACGATCCGCCGTGGGTGCGCGATCTCGCACGCGAAACGCGGGAAGACGAGGATGCCGTGCGGGCGCTATTGCGCAAGCTTGCGCGGCTTGGCGAGCTGTACCAGGTGGTGCGCGATCTGTTCTACGAGCGCGAGGCCGTGCACGAGCTCGCACGGCTCGTGGCGAACGCTGCGGTCGAGCAGAACGGGGCGCTCACCGCGGCGGCGTTTCGCGACGCAACGGGGCTGGGCCGCAAGCGCGCGATCCAGATTCTGGAGTTCTTCGACCGCGTTGGATATACTCGGTTTCACCGCGAGCGGCATGTTTTGCGTCCAGACAGCCGCTTGCGCGAAGTGCTCTGAATGCCGCGCCGTCGCAATACCCTTGGCGTAGCTTCAGGATGTAAGGTGTACGAAGGAAGCCGTTCGAGGAAGGCATTCGTATCGGGTGGTACGGCCAGGCTTCAAACCTGGTTGGGGACGTCAGCCGTTCCCAGGATGGTTCGACTCCATCTGCCTTCCGCCGTTCAAGGTTCGCGTGGTGCTGGTTGCGGCTGTGTAGGTAATCATCAGTCTTCCAAACGGAAGTTTTATGATTACCTACACACTTGATGCGCTACGTGTGGTCGACAAATGCATTCATCCAGTTGCTCCGGCCAGCCGCATGAACCGGCTGCGCATCGTCGTGGACGGCACGGGGGTTCCCATACAGGCGCGCTTCACGTGCTTCGCTCGGCGTGTAGCCGAACTGTTCCTTGAAGCAACGGCTGAAGTGTTTGGCGTCTTCGAAGCCGTGACGCCATGCGACCTGGGCGATCGATACGCGCGAGGCGTTCGTGCTGGCCAGGACGTCATGGGCGTGGCGCAGCCGCCTGTGTCGAACCGTGCGGGCGATACCCCCCGCCGATTCGAATAGCTGATAGAGCGATGAGCGCGCGATCCCGACCGCCTTGCAGATTCGATCGACGTTTAGATTCGGGTCGAAGAGGTTGTCGTCGATGTAGCGCTTGACGCGTCGAATCATCAATTCGTCGAGTTCAGTCCTGGCTTCGGCAATCGCGTCTGGATGGGTTTGCAGGCAGGCGCGCAGCACCGCCGTTGTCGCGTCTATGAGGCGTGGCGCATCGGAAGCGTCGATATCCCGCAGGCGGTCATGCAGCACCTTCAGGTAATCGGCAAGGAATCCGGCCAACCCGCTCTTCAGGACGCTCATGTGGTAATGGCTCAGGGATCCGCGCATCACGTCGCGTTGAATCATCAGGCAAAGCGAGTCGCCGCTCGTGACCTGGACATCCATCGGCAGTGCCTCATCGACCAGAAACAAGTCGCCCGGTCCGGCGCGAAGGTGACGGGCTTTTCGATCGGGATTGACCGCGACACGCGCCTCGCTCAATTGAAGCTGCAGGAAGTAGTAGTCCAGACCATCGCGCCGGATTCGCCGTTGCGGGCGGCGCATCCCGAACGTCACGGAATGGTCGGAATTCAGCCAACGCTTCTTTGGGAATGCGAATGGCCCAAGAACAGTCACGTGCGACTCCAGATCAAACGACGCTTCGTTTTGATCAACTCGATACAGTTCCGCAAAACTGCCGCAGTCCGCAGCCCATGCGTCGAAGCGCTCTTCGGGAGGAGCATGTAAAGTAGAAAACTGGTACGTGACAGGCTGTCGAGACCGGGATTCCAAAGCGATTCCTCAAGAGTGGCCTTCGAGATTTGGCTGTTCCTGCCGGAATAATTAAAGCGGGAGCTTGACTGGAAAAAATTGCCGAGGCGTTTGCCGGCGGCATTTCCAATAAGTCATATCGACATTCGAAGGATGTCGAACGATATTGCGAACCGCGTGACGCCGCGCCGAGTCTCGGCTTATCGCATCACTGTTTCTACGCACTTTGCGTGATCTATATAACGACAAGGGTGCCGGGTAACTAAATCAGAAAACGCCGGAAAAATGACTCGGGCTTTACCGATGCGATTGTCGGGAAATCCTTAATGCGGTGGCCGGAGTAGCCGGACGGTGTGTCATCGAGTGCGTGCGGCACGCGCCTCGGGTGCAGCTTCGTTAGCGCGAGCGTTTGGATCTGATGCGTTGCGGCGGCCGCTTGCCTCTGGTCTGCAGCGGCCGCCTCAAGTTTCTCGGTGGAGTTCAGTTGACCTGCAGAGTGCCGCCGGTTCCGAGCCCGCCCTTGACGCTTTGCGCTTTGTATTGCTTGACTGCGTTGATCAAATTGTTGAGGGAGTCGGTAAAGGCCGCGACAATGACCTTGCCTTGGGCGGTGTTGGCGTAAGCACCGCCTGCACCCGCACCGGCACCGCCGCCACCGGCCATGCCGAGGCCGGCAAGCATGCCGTAGTCGATGTTTTTCGCAGATCCCTCCGCGGCAGCGAGTTGCACGCTGCTGCGATTATCGACCAGCGTCAGCAGGGTCGAAGCTTCCTGCGTTTTCATCGTGCCCGCTACGCCGGCGAGCGCACCACCGACAACCGGCACGAAAGCGAGTAGGCCTGCCGCGCCGCCGCCTGCATTTCTGTTGCTGAAAGTGATGCTGGGGCTGATCGTGTAGTCAGCGGCCACCATCTGGCCTTTATGCATCTTGGACGTGCTGCGCAGCTCGCCCGAGTCGTTCAGCGCGCGCTCCTGCATCGCGGCGTCGAGCCCACGACCACGGTCGACCACGACGAAGCAGTTCGACTGCTGCACGAGCAGCTTGAGAACGGGAACCGTGCTGCCCAACTGGTATTGGCCCGTCAGCATGCCGTACCACGGTGCAGACGTATCCTCGACGATCGAGACCGTACCTAGCGACGCTGAACAATGTTGCAACCCCGCGTTCGCATTCTGCGACGTCTCGCCGCCGGCAGAACCGGTTGCCGTGGTCTTGGCCGACGTGGCGCCCATCTGCATGTCTGAACAGGCTGACAATAAAAGCGATGTCAGACATGCAACCCCGATCAATGTGTTTTTCATGGCTTCTCGTTCCCGGGTTTCTCTTTAAAATCGTGTGTTTTGGCGTATGCAAATCAGATAGAAACAGCGTGAAATAAAATTCTCACCATTGGCGGGGCAAGAATGCGTAATCCGCGCAATTCATCAAGCACATCTAAGTTTTTAGATCAGAAAAGCCGTGAATTGACCTGCCCGGTGTGCGTCGAGCGATCGCTCGCCAAGCTCCGTCCTCGTCCCGGCTGTGAACAACCTGCTGGATTTTCAGCCCTCTGATTGAGGCAGAAGATGAACTAATGGTGATTCGCCTGCGTCAGTTCGACGCCATTCTCGCAAATATTTTGATCGACGATGGTGCATTGCGTCTCGAAAGAGTGGATTTCCGTCTACGCATTTGTCGATGCCGGCCGGTTGGCGATGCGATCTATTCGATAGGCGGCATTAAAGCTTGAGTGGATTTCGGCGCTATATTCGATGTGCCGCCGCCCACACATTATTCGGAAATATTTGTATGGTAGGGCGGCATGCGATCCGGCATTCATTTAATCGGAAGGGGCAGGCACAAGAGTCCGTGTGCGTCCCGGGGTGAGGCCGAAGCGTGCCTTGAACGCCCTGTGGAAGTGTGCAGCCGAAGCAAAACCGCATTGGTAGCCGATCCACTCTACGCTGCGCAAAATGTGCTGCGGTTCGCGCAGCATCGAACGTGCCTTGAGTAGTCGCTCCTCCAGAAGCCACGCGGAAAACGTTTCGTCGGCATTTGCGAACCGGTGCTGGATCGTGCGACTGGTGCAATGAAACGCCTCGGCCACCGTCGCCGCCGACAAGCCGGGATCGGAGAGTCGCTCCCCGGCGTAGTTCTTCAGGTGTTCGAGTGCCGTCCGGGGTGCCTCTAGGGCCGGACGAGATCGATGACTTTCCTGCGCTAACGTCAGGACCAGCGCTTCGAGCGAACGCCCGAGGGCAGCCGCGGCCCGGGGCTGGCCCAGATGCATCGCCTGGCACACCAGTTGAAACTGTTCGCCGATCAGCCGCCCCAATGGCGACATTTCGAGCGCGGAGTTCAGGGCCGCGAAAGATGGAACCCCACCGAACGCGCTCCGGGGCAAACGAAGCGAGTTCAACGTCATGCGGCGCCGTTCTGGGAAATGCACGGCGAAGCTCGCCGCGTTGTCGTGCAGCCTGGGCGTACGTCTGGGAATGACGGACTTCCCGAGGCGATCCTCGACGATGTAGTCACTGCTTTCGCAGTAATTGATAAACACGCTGTCGTCAGGAATCCTGCTCAAAGCGGCAGCATCCCGGCGCGCGCTATGACCTGGGGCGGTGATTCTGCCAATACTCGCATGGTCGAACGAGAGCGTTTCGAAACACCCGTCGAACGATGGCTCGCCCGGTGGTTCAGGTTCGATCCCGGCGTAGACGGTACACACGGCTTGCCGCCACCAGGCAAACCGTTCAGCAGCCGGAATGCCGGCAGTCGAGACGTGAAGAATGCGTGTTTCGCTATGGGTCATGGATTTTCGGTGCTGGTCACTACAGCGACGGAGCCAAGCCCTCTATGCTGCTCGGAAATACCACGCCAACCATAAGGGAAAACGCGCATGTCCCCAGACCTCCCGGCTTTCGTCTTCGTTCACGGCTTCTGGCACGATGCCGGAACGTGGCGCGATGTGTTACCAGGCCTCGCGGCCCGCGGATTTCCCGTGCATGCGGTCGACCTGCCTGGTGCCGGCGCGAAGGCGAGGACGCCTATGTCCTGTTCCAGGAAACCGTTCGATGCAGCCGCTTTCGCCGCGGAACCGTCGCCCAATGCCGGTGTGACACAGGAGGAGCGCACCCGCGCTGTTGTGGAAGTGCTCAAGTCCGCCGGTCGACCGGTGATCCTCGTTGGGCACTCGATGGGCGGCGCTACGATCTCGGATGTCGTGGAGACCGCGCCGGAACTGGTGGAGGCCGTTGTTTACCTTACCGCGTTCCTGTTGCCGCCGGGTATGCCGCCGCTCGCCATGATCGAGCACGAGACGATGGTCGAGTCCCTGGTGCTCACCTTGTTCGTGGCCAATCCCGCCGAGGTCGGGGCGCTGAGGCTGAATTCCGGCGCGGAGGATCCTGTCTATCGAGGCAGGCTCAAAGCTGCGTTCTACGAAGATCTTGCCGATGCGGATCTGGCCGATGTGGTTGCTCGTCTGCACTGCGACGAGCCGGTTGCAACCGTCACGTATCCGTCGGCTGTGACGCCGGGGCGATTCGGAACGGTCAAACGCCACTATATTCGGTGTACTGAGGACCGCGCCATTCCGATTACTGGACAGGACTATATGATTGCCGCCGTGGATCATGCCATGGGCAATGCGACGATACGGCATACGCTCGCGTCCAGCCATTCGCCGTTCTTTTCACGGCCCACCGAACTGGTCAATCTGCTTGCCGAAATTGCCGGCTGATTTGGCCTGGCCTCGTGACGATATTGGCCGAATAAGGCCGCCATCATTGATATTGGTGGTCGGGGTTAAACAAAGGGTAACGCTCAATCACCCCAAATTGGGCGATACTCGCACGGATATCGGGGCTCTCAAGGGTGTGTTGAAGCCGCTGCGACAGTAGCCCATCATATACGGTGGGGTTAGATACAGGCAGATACGCTTGATCGGCTGCTAATTCTGCGTTCCTTGTCCTCGCCGAACTGAGCGTCGTGATTGCAGCCGGTCAATGCACGTGAATGACCCCGCCTATACCAACGCTAACCGGTGGCGCCGCATAATACGCGGGCGCATATCCGTAGTAGTAGCCCGGCGCGGGAGCATAGCCGTAAGGCGGCGCGACGACGCAACCGCCCAGGCCGCCGATCAGGGTGAGAATGAGGAGCGTTCGGATCATCGACTTGTTCCCGCGTGCGTGTGATAGGAGAGAACGGTCGCGGCTGTCACACGAATGTCGCCGTGCCGTTTTTCAACGAGGCGGCTGAAGTTTAGTGCGCGGACGGCGGTATTGGGTTTCGCAAGCGATTACACGTGTAACGTGTTGTGACTGCCGATTCTTCGGATTGGCCCATTCAATTCCCTGACTCATGAACCTGGCGGCACTCAAATGACCGATTCTGCCGATATCCGTTTTCTCCTTGCCATCCAGCAGAACGGGAGTCTGATTGCCGCTGCGCGAAAGCTGGGCCTCACGCCCTCCGCGGTCACTCAGCGCCTGCAGCAACTCGAAAAGAAACTCGGTGCGAGGCTGATCGACAGAACCGCACGCAAGTTGATCTTCACCGAGGAGGGTGCGCTGTTGTGCCAGCGCGGGGCGGAGCTGATCCAGCAATTCGACACGCTGCTGGAAGATCTGCGAATTCGCCAAGGCGGATTGGTCGGGACGTTGAAGGTCAATGCACCGCTCGGGTTCGGCCGCCGGTATCTCGCCCCGGTCATCGCCGATTTTCAGCAAGAGAACCCCGACGTCGACGTGGCGTTGACGCTATCCGACCAGCCATTGACCGAAGCGGCCGACCGTTTCGACGTCGTGGTGCACATCGGTGAACTGCGCGCATCCAATCTCGTCGGCCATGCCATTGCACCCAACGCGAGATTTGTCTGCGCCTCGGCGGCGTTCATCAAACGTTTTGGCAATCCGGACACGCCTGACGATCTCGCACGATTGCCGTGCATCGTCCTTCGCGAGAACAATGAAGACGTATCGCTATGGCACTTCAGCAAAGGCAAGACCAGTCGCAGCGTCAGGGTCGCGTCGAAGCTCAGCTGTAACGACGGCGATGTGATTCGCCGCTGGGCTTGCGAGGGACGAGGCATCATTCTGCGTTCCGAATGGGATGTTGCGGACGATATCCGGCAAGGAAAGCTGGTGCGTCTGCTGCCCGCATGGAAGGCGCCGGACGCGAACGTCATCGCCCTGACGCACAACCGCTCCGGCTTGCCGAGAAGAACCCGGGATTTCATGCAATACCTGCAGGCACGCTTCAGGCCGCTCCCGCCGTGGCGGGTTTGACGACGACGCTGTGCCTTGCAGCGGATCACGCTTCGGCTGCGGGGGATTACATGGCCGCATGACATACTCGATATTTAGTCAATCTGAACTATTGAGTTAATTCTCCTTAACTCATGGCGGGACGCCGAAACCTATAATCGAGTCAACCTCTGGATTCCGACCGTCAAGGTGTATGTCCATGGAAGACGCTTTGCTGCATCCCCGCTATCCGAAAGCCGTCCTGTTCGACCTGCTCACCGCATTGCTCGATTCCTGGACACTCTGGAACCGTTCCGCCGGATCGGAGGAGGCCGGCCGGGCCTGGCGTGCCGAGTACCTGCGCCTCACCTACGGCAGCGGGCAATACGTCGAATATGAAACGCTGGTAGGACAGGCGGCGCAACATGTCGGCCTTCCTGCGTCCGCGCCGCAAGCGCTCGAGGATAACTGGCTTGAGCTGGCTCCGTGGGGTGGCGCCGTAGCCGCGTTGCAGCAACTGCAGCCTCATTGCAAGCTTGCCGTCGTGACGAATTGCTCGAAGCGACTCGGCCGGCAAGCCGCAGCGATTCTGCCCATACGATGGGATGCGGTCGTGACGGCGGAAGAAGCCGGCGCCTACAAACCCGATCCTCGTCCTTATCAGCTTGCGCTCGACGCACTCGACGTCGCGCCGCACGAAGCGGCGTTCGTGGCCGGCTCCAGTTACGACATGTTCGGTACGGCTGTCGTCGGATTGCGAACCTATTGGCACAACCGGGTCGGTTTGCCGCTCGTTTCCGGCGCGCGGGCGCCGGAAATCGAATCTTCGACACTCGACGCGCTCGTCCCATGGGCGAGCGGCTTCGAGCCAGCGACTCAACCCTGATAGCCGATAACATCATGATGCTCGATTCACTCGATACGCCCGCGGCCATTATCGACGTCCGCCGGATGAACAAGAACATCGCCTTGATGCAGGCGAGGATGAACGCCCTGGGCGTGAAATTCCGTCCACATGTGAAGACGTCGAAATGTCTCGACGTCGTGCGGGCGCAGCTATCGGCCGGCGCGCAAGGCATTACGGTTTCCACCCTGAAAGAAGCGGAAATCTTCTTCGCGGCGGGCATCACGGACATTCTCTACGCCGTCAGCATCGTTTCTTCCAAACTCTCCCGAGCCATGGCGCTCAGGAAGCAGGGGTGCGATCTGAAGATCATCGTCGACAATGCCGGCGCCGCTGCGGGTATCGTGGCGTTCTGCCGCGACGTGAACGTGGGTGAACCGCCCGAAGTGTGGATCGAAGTCGATACCGACGGTCATCGCTCCGGCATCACGCCCGAAGACGATGCGTTGCTGGAAATCGGCCGTATTCTGCAGGCGGGCGGCGTCAAGATCGGCGGCGTCATGACACACGCCGGCTCGAGCTACGAACTGAACACGCAGGAAGCCTTGGCGGCGCTCGCCGGGCAGGAACGTGCCGGCTGTGTGCGCGCAGCACAACGCCTGCGTGCTGCCGGCATTGCTTGCGAGAACGTCAGCGTCGGCTCGACGCCGACCGCGCTGGCCGCAAGCCGCCTGGATGGCGTCACCGAAGTCCGCGCCGGCGTTTACGCATTTTTCGATCTCGTGATGCATAACGTCGGGGTATGTGCGATCGATGATCTCGCGCTCAGCGTGCTCACCACCGTCATCGGCCATCAGCAGGACAAGGGATGGATTATCGTGGACGCGGGCTGGATGGCGATGAGTCGCGATCGCGGCACGTCGAAGCAATCCCGCGATTTCGGCTACGGACTGCCCTGTACACTGGACGGCACCCCGCTCGACGGCTACCTGATGATGGGCGCTAACCAGGAGCACGGCATTCTGGCCCCTGCCGGTCACGCCCCTCACGAAGGCGACCTCGAAGCACGCTTTCCGGTTGGCACACGACTGCGCATCCTGCCGAATCACGCTTGTGCGACGGGTGCGCAATTTCCCGAATACCATGCCCTGGAACCGACCGGGGAACTTACTGTATGGAGACGCTTTCATGGCTGGTGAAAATCGTTCGCAGGAGCCCGTGCATCCCGCTACCCCTGGGCTTGCAACGCCTGGCGGCCACTATAGCCACGTGACGGTCGCAAACGGCTTGGTTTTCGTTTCGGGCCAACTGCCCATTACCGTCGCCGGAACGCGGCTGATCGACAGTCCCTTCGCCGGGCAGGTTCAACAGGTACTCGACAACGTGGAACAAGCGCTGCTCGCCGCAGGCAGTTCCATCGACCGGCTGGTGCAGGTTCGCGTCTACGTCGACGACATCGCCAACTGGCCTGAATTCAATCGCATATATACCGATTGGGCCGGCGAGGCACGTCCTTCCCGAGCCGTCGTTCCAACGGGTCCGCTGCATTTCGGTCTGAAGGTCGAGGTAGAGGCGGTGGCGGTTTTATAAATGCGCTGTGAAAATCGCCTCGCAGTCCTTGGTAACTGATTGATCAAGCATCCCAGGAGTCTTTCCGATGGAGCTTCGGCAGTTGCAGTATTTCCTCAAGATCGCGGAAGCCGGCACGCTGTCGCGGGCGGCGATCCTGCTCTCGATCGGCCAGCCGGTTCTGACCCGGCAGATCAAGGCGCTCGAAGAGGAGATGGGCACGCCGCTGCTGCATCGCACCGGGCGCGGCGTCACGTTGACCGAAGCGGGGCGCATTCTGGAGCAGCAGGCGCGCCGCGTTGTCGACACGCTCCACGACACGGAAGTCGAGATCAGGATGCTGCGCGTGTCGCCGGCCGGGCGCGTGGTGATCGGCATGCCGCCTTCGGTGGCCGCCGTGCTGACCACGCCGCTTGTCCAGCAGTTCCGGCATGAACTGCCGGACGCCGCGCTTGGCGTCGTCGAGGGCTTTAGCGGCCATGTGCTCGACTGGCTGATGACCGGCGCGATCGACGTGGCCATCCTGTACAACGCGCCCCGGCTGCGCGCGCTGGCTACCGATCCGCTGCTTACCGACGAAATCTTCCTGCTGGGTCCGGCATCGGATCCCGCCGGGGTGGGCGACGGCGCGGTGGCCGCGAAACGTCTTGCCGACCTGCCGATGATCCTGCCGAGCCGTCCGCATAGTTTGCGCGTGATGCTCGACCGCGTGCTCGCGAAGGCCGACCTCGCGGCCAACCCCAAGCTCGAAATCAACGCGATGCCTTCCACGCTGCATCTGGTCGAGGCGGGGTTTGGCTATACGATTCTTTCGTATTCGTGTGTGCATCAGCTCGTGGTGGACGGGCGCATTCGCTGCTGGCGAATCGTGCAGCCCACGATGACGCGCTCGCTCGTGATGGCGACTTCCACGCAGCGGCCAGTGACGCGCGTGGCGCGCATGCTGATGCGCATGGCGCACCGGCAGATCGAGCGGCTGATCGACGACGGTCATTGGTCGCCGACCGGAATCTGAGTTCAGCTAACCGGGTCGACGTCGAGCCGCACGATCCAGCCTTCGGTGCCCGGCCGCGCGGCCGGGTAGCGCTGAAGCACCAGCGGATCGTGCCCCGGCACGATATGCGCCGGCGAACTGGCCAGGCGGCGCAGCGTCGCATAGCCTTCGAGCAGTGCGTCGATCTGGTAGACGATCGGAAACACGCGCCCTTCGTCCATGTGCGCATAGAAATGGCTCGCGTCGGAAGCGAGCACGACCCAGCCGCGCTCCGTGAAGACGCGCACGACCTGCAGCCCGCGCGTATGCCCGCCGATATGGTGCACCTCGACGCCGGGCGCGACTTCGCCGGCTCCATCGTGGAACTGCACGCGATCGGCAAATACGCGCTGAACCATCCGGGCGACATCGTCGGCCTCGTACGCGCCGCGCAGCATACGGTGGCACATGCAGCGGCCGGTCGCGAACGCCATTTCGCTATCCTGAAGATGAAAGCGCGCGTGCGGCAATAGTGCGTGGTTGCCCGCGTGGTCGTAGTGCATATGCGTGATGATCACATCGCGCACGGTATCCGGCGCGATGTCGAGCGCAAGCAGTCCTGCTTCGACCGGATGCAGCATCTCGCGACCGCGCCGCGCGCCGACGTCGCGGTCGAACCCGGTATCGACGACAAGCGTGCGCCCGCCGCCGACAATCGCCCACACGTAGTAGGCGAGCGGCATGTCGGTGTCGTGCTCGTCGCCGCCGATGAAGTTGTCCGGCGAGCGCCGTTCGAGCGACGCATACCGGATCGCATAGACGCGGTAAGCGGAGGGGGGCATCGTGCGTTCCATCGGCGGTCTGTTGGCAGGGCTCAGGCGCTGGCCGCCTGTTCCGCGAACACTTCACGCGCGAGCCGGAACGAATCGACACCGGCCGGCACGCCGCAGTAGATCGCCACCTGCAAAAACACCTCGCGAATTTCTTCGCGTGTGACGCCGTTGCGCAGCGCGCCCGCAATATGCATCTTCAGTTCGTGCGGCCGGTTCAGCGCGCTGATCATCGCGAGATTCAACAGGCTGCGCACCTTGCGCGGAATGTCGTCGCGTCCCCATACGCCGCCCCAGCAGTACTCCGTGGTCAGGCGCTGCATGGGCATGTTGAAGTCGTCGGCAGAGCTCATCGACTTTTCGACGTAGGCGTTGCCGAGAATCGCCTTGCGGATTTCCATGCCGCGCTCGAACAGTGCGTCGTCGCCGGAAAATTCGGCGTGGGTATTGCGTGCGTTCATGCTGTTTCGCTCCGTGAAAGTGAGTGAGTGTTCTGTAAAGCCAGGGATGGCGGCGCTAACGGGTGGCCCGAACTGCCGGAGGGATCGATTCCGCGGGTACGTCGCCGGATACCGGCATTTCGGCGTGCACTTCTTCGAGCGAGCGCAGCCGTGTTTCCACGCCCAGCACGAGCAGTACGACGGCAAGCAGTACGAACATGCCGGCCATGAAGCACACCACGCCGAACAGGCCCGCTATCGAGAAGACCGCCACCACCGCATAGGGAACGCCGACGTTGGCGAGCCGCCCGAGCGCGTTGCACAACCCCATGCCGCGCAGGCGCAGCCGCGTCGGAAACAGTTCGGGCGTGTAGGTCGCGAGGCCCAGCGCCGAGAGCACGTAGATGCAGACCGTGACGGCGAAGCCGAACGCGGCGATCGTCGCCATGCTGGTCGCGAACGGATACACGATGCCGAATACCGCGCCGAGCACGGAAAACAGCACGAGGCCCCATTTGCGGCCCAACCGGTCGGCAATGGCGAACGAAATGAGCGAACCGACCGGGCCGCCGGCGAACATCACGGACGTCATCAGCAGCGAATGCGAAATGTCGAAGCCGCGCTTCACGAGCAGCGTCGGCACCCACGAGACGAACGCGTACATCACCGAAAAGCCGATCACGACGACCGCGATGCCGACAATCGTGCGGCTCAACTGGCCGCGCGCGAACAGTTCGCCGAGCTGGCCGCGGTCGGGACTGGCCTGCGGGATCAGCGCCGGATCGCCGGCACGCGCGCTGCGGCTTTCGATGTCGCGCACGATCGCATCGGCCTCCTCGGTGCGCCCGACCGAAGCCAGCCAGCGCGGCGACTCCGGCAGCGCTTTGCGCAGATACCAGACGACGAGCGCGCCGACGCCTGGGATCACGAACATCCAGCGCCAGCCGAAATGCGGGATCACCACGTAGCTCGCCATGGCCGAGAGGAATAGCGAGAGGTTCGTGATCAGGTTCAGGATCGCGGCATAGCGCCCGCGCGAATGGGCGGGAATGAACTCGATCAGCGTGCTGTAGCCCACCACGATTTCGGCGCCCAGTCCCAGCCCCATCACGAAGCGGAAGAACACGAGCCAGCCCATCGAAGGGGAAAGGGCCGCCGCGATCGAGCCGACGCCGAACACCATCAGATTGAACTGGTAGGAAAACCGGCGGCCGAAGCGGTCGCCGAGTATGCCCGCCATCCACGCGCCGATCGTCAGGCCGACAAACCCCATCGAAATGAAGAGCGCATTGAGATGGATGTCCGAAATGCCCGCGTTGACGAGCGCCCCCAGTACGCCGCCGGACAGATAGTTGTCGAACGCGTCGAAGAACATGCCGCCCGCGATCAGCGCCAGCAGATGCCGGTGGAAAGGCCCGATCGCGAGCGCATCCAGCCGCTGCCCGACGCCAGGTTGCCTCGTGTACATGATGTCTCCTTGATATGAATAGTTATGCAGGCGCCAGCGTGCCCCGCATTCAATGGGGCGGCACGGTCAGACGGATCAGCTCGCGCACGTCGGCCAGCCGGTCGATCTGCCAGCAATGCTCGATGACGCGGCCGGCGACGTCGCGGGTGATCACGCGGGTCTGGTCGTAGAACTTGGCTTCGAGATCCGCATTGCTCATCGGGCGCGCCAGATTGCCGATCGACTGCGCGAGCGTCTTGTGCAGCACGCGGCCGTCCGTCAATTGCACCTCGACTTCGACGGCGTCCTCGCTTACGCGCGCGTCGGCGGTGGCTTCGGTCAGATTGCGCAGCCGCATGAGCACCGGGTCGGTCGCAACGTTGTCGGCGAATTCGTCGAGCCCTGCCTTGCCGCGTGCAAGGCCGATGGCGGCCGCGTGATAGATCGAGAACTTGCCTTCGAGCCCGCAGGTGATGTGCTGCTTGTTGCACAGATCCTTCACGAGCGGCGCGACGCGCAGCCGGATCGCGGCGATCTCGTCGGCTTTCAGCGCATGCTCGCGATGCAGTTGAATGCACGCGTCGATGGTCGGATGGATCACGATGCCGCAAGGGAACGGCTTATAGGCGTTGTACGAAAGATCGAACTCCGTACCGAAACCGTCGGTCACTTTGGCGAGGTCGTAGGCGCTGGCCTCGACCGCCGCGAAACCGCGCGGCCCTTCCAGCCCGTGCAGGCCCGCCGTGAAGTCGCGCTGCGCGAGCAGCGCCGCCATATAGCCGCTCTGCGCCGCGCGGCCGGGATGGAACGACTTCGCCATGGACCCGAACATCTCGCGTAGTCCTGAAGACTGGGTGGCCGCGAGGCCGATCGCATGGATCATCTGCGGCTTCGAGAGTCCGAGCAGACGCCCGATCGCCACCGCCGCGCCGAATACGCCGATCGAGCCCGTGCTATGCCAGCCGGCTTCGTAATGCGCCGGGTACGTCGCATTGCCGATGCGCGAGCTGACTTCGAAGCCAAGAACGAACGCATGTAGAAAGTCGCGTCCGCTCACCGGGTTCACGCTCGCATAGGCGAACAGCGCGGACGCCACCGGCGAACTGTTGTGAATGTAGTTGCGCGGCGTCGTATCGTCGTAGTCGTGTACATGAGTGCTGATGCCGTTCAGCAGGGAAGCGAACAGCGGATCGAAGCGCTCGGTGCGGCCGGGCACGCTGGCCGTGGGCGCCCCCGCATAGGTGCCCAATGCGCCGATGGCGATGTCCATGGCCGGATGCGTGCAGCCACCCAGCGCGCAGCCGGTGATATTGAGCAGGGCGCGCTTCGCTTCCGCGACCGTGGCCGCGGGAAGCGCGTCGGGGGTACTGTCGACCACGCAGGCCGCCAGTTGCGCGGTCACGTCGCGGGCGACGGCAGGCTGGGTCCTCGCATTCATGATCGACGGATCTCCACGCCGCCCAGGCGCTCGCTCATCAACGCCACGGCCGTATGATCGGTCTGCGGTCCCAGCAGCGCCGAGGCGCCGCCCCACAGCTCGCGGCACAGCGAAGCGAACGGCACGTTGATGCCGCGTTGCTGCGCGATATCGAGCGCGATCACGAGATCCTTCACCATCAGCTCGATCGAGAAGCCGGAATTGAACCCGCGCGAGATGACGTACTGCTTGAACTTCTTCTGCGTGCTGTTGTTGACGCCGGTGGAGGCATTGAGGATATCGACCATGTTTTCCGGGTCGATGCCGAACTTCGTGCCGATCAGCAACGCCTCGATGCCGATCAGGAAGCCGCCTGCCGAAACGAGATTGTTCAGCGACTTCATCGCGTGGCCGGAGCCGAGCGGCCCGGTGCGCATCACCGACCCCATCGCATTGAGTACAGGCATCATGTCGTCGATCACCGCGCGCTCGCCGCCGGCCATGATGGTCAGCTCGCCGCTCGTTGCGCGCGGCACGCCGCCGGACACCGGCGCGTCGAAGAGGCGGATGCCGCTTTCCGCAAGGCGCTTCGCAAACGCGATCGTCGCGTCCGGACGGCCCGACGTCATGTCGACGACCGTCGTGCCGGGCCGCATCGTTGCGGCCACGCCGTCGTCGGCGAACAGTACCTGCTCGACGACGGAACTGTTCGGCAGAATGTCGATCACCACGTCGCAACGTTCGCCGATCTGCGCGAGCGACGCGAGTTCCACGCCGCCGACTTCGGCGAGAAATTTCGCGCGATGCGGGGCGCGCACGTCGTACGGCGCCACCGGGTAGCCTGCTTTGATCAGGCACGAGGCCATGGGCCAGCCCATGGCGCCGAGTCCGATGAATCCGATCAACGGCCGGGTCTGCTCATTCATGGAGTAATCCCTATTTGCTTAGCATTGCTTCATAAAAACAGCGGAGATTGCAGACTCCGCACGTCACCGCTCAATTGCGGGCCCGTCGCGACGGCACTTCGTGCGTCGACCCTCACGATCTCCTGGGGGTGTCGGCCCGGCGGTCATCGAACTGGTGTTCGGAAACAATCATAGTCTTCGCCCTTGCCGTGGGGATGCTCATTTTCGGCATATCAGACTCGCCAGTTCCGGCATAGCTTGCGGCGGGCCGGCGGCACACCCCTCGGTCGGGCTTGGCGCTAGAATTGCCGCGAAACGGAAGTGATCCGGCTGGCCTCGCGGAACGTCTTGCAGGAAATGCCTTTCAATTTCTTCTTTGCCTCGAACATGAAAACTTTGCTAAAGAGTTTTGCCGCGCTGCTCTATGTTGCCGCTCTGCTGTCTCACGCCGCGCAGGCGGAAGAACTGCGCGTCATGACGTCCGGCGGTTTCACGGCCGCTTACGAGTTGCTGGGCCCGAAATTCACGGCGGCCACCGGCGACACGCTCGATACGATCCGCGGACCCTCGATGGGCAAGACGCCCCAGGCTATTCCGAACCGGCTCGACCGCGGCGAATCGGCCGACGTGGTGATCATGGTGGGCTATGCGCTCGACGACCTCATCAAGCGCGGCATGGTGGTTCCGTCATCGCGCGTGGAACTGGCGGACTCGCGCATCGGGATGGTGGTCAAGAGCGGGGCGCCGGTGCCCGACATCAGCACCGTGGAGGGCCTCAAGAAGGCGTTGCTCGATGCGCAATCCGTTGCGTATTCGGACAGCGCGAGCGGCGTCTACGTGCAGCAGCAGCTTTTCAGCAAGCTCGGCATTGCAGACCAGATGAAAGGGCGGGCCACGATGATCCCGCGGATTCCCGTGGCCAGCGTTGTCGCGAAAGGGGAGTATCAGTTGGGTCTGCAACAGGTGAGCGAGTTGCTGCCCGTTCCCGGCGTGACCTTCGTTGGACGGATTCCCGAGTCGGTGCAGTCGGTGACGCGCTTCGCGGCGGGCATTCCTGTCAACGCGCCGCATCCGGCCGAGGCCAAAAAGCTGCTCGACTTTCTTTCTTCGGCTGACGCCCAGACGGTGGTCAAGTCGACGGGCCTCGACCCTGTTGCTCACTAATCAGAACACCTACATGATCGCATTTTGCCGGTTGCTCATTCTCATCGCGTTGGCGGGGGTGTCGACGGTGGCGACGGCCGCCGCCAAAGGCGCTTCGTCCGGGCGCGATTTCAAGGGCTGGGAGGTCGTTTGCGACAACGTGAAGCGCTGCGCGGCCATAGGCGCCGATGAGGACAACACCCGTCTCGTCGTATGGCTGTGGCGCGACGCCGGCCCGGATGGCGCGATGAAGTTGCAGGTTGCGGCAGACAAGCCGCTGCGCGCGGATCAGATGCGGCTCGACGGTCACGCGTTCCGCTTCGACCCGTCGAAAGCGAAAGCGTGGCAGGACAAGACGGCGCAGACCTACGCATACCGGCTCGCCACGGAAGACCCCGCCACGATCTCGGCCTGGATCGAGGCCGCTCACGATGCGCACATGATGAGCTTTGGCGATCCGGCGGCATCGGGCACGCCGGGCGTTTCGCTGGCCGGCTTGAGCGCGGCGCTGCTGGCCATCGACGACATGCAAGGCCGCGTGGGGACCGTGACCGCGTGGCGTCGCGCGGGCGCGGCGCCCGCTTCGTCGGTGCCGGCCGCAAATCCGCTGCCCGTCGTCAAAGCGGCGCCGCCCGTACCCGATCTCTCCGCAGCCGAACAGCACCGGCTGATCGACGCCACCTACGCGAGCGTACATGCGGACGTCGAGCAATGCGACGCGGACAACGGCGCAACGGACGACACGAAGGGGCTCCATGACGGCAGCCGCGCCGTCGCGCTTTCGGCGAGCGAGGCGCTGGTCTCGCTCGCATGCGGCGACACCTCGGCGTATAACGACGTGAGCCTCTGGTACCGCGTGCGCCGCGCGCCGCCGTTTGCCGCGAAGCCGCTGGCGCTGCCCGGCAACACCGGGACCGGCGACGACGGCGATTCTGTGCCGCGGAACCAGTTGACGGGCGCGTTCTACAACACGAGCGAGGGCGGCCTCATCAGCTTCGATCGGGCTCGCAGCATGGGCGATTGCGGCGATTCGACGACGTGGGCTTTCGACGGTACGAATTTCGTGTTGGCGTCGGACCGCTTTGAAGGTGCTTGCATCGGTCTCCTGATGAATGACTGGCCGTCGGTGTATCGCACGAAGACGCAGTGAGGGCGCGAAGTGCATGCGTGTGCTTGCACGCACTTTCCGGTGCCGAAGTTAGTGAAAACGCACCTACTCCCATTCCTGATACCCGGCCGGCTGCGGCGAATTCCCGTAACCGGCGGGGTACGGCCGCCGCAGTTCAGGCGGCGTGTACATCTGGTTATATTCCTGCCAGCCAGGCGGGGGGGCTACGACGACAACCCGCTGGGCCACGGCTTGAGTGGGCGGCCTGGGTACGTAGGCGGGCTGCGCGTAAGCCGGCTGGTACTGGGCGGGCGGATACTGCGCAGGCCCGTACTGGTTGGCCTGAACGGTGCGGGGCGGCGGTGGCGGCGGCGCGTATTCCCGCCCGCCGTACTCCCCTGATTCCTGGGACTCGGTCGACGCCTGGTTGTAGGCCGGCGCCGCCGCGTATTGCTGGGGCTGCCGATTCTGATATTGCCGAGCTTGCCCATTCTGCGCCGCAGGAGACGGCTGAGTTTCCTGCTCCGCGCCGTATTGCGGCGCCTCGTCGGCCTGCCGATACTGCGGCACCGCCCGCCGGGCATTCTGCAAATCGTGGCTCTGCGTTACCTGCGCATTGTCCGTGTCTGATTTCGACTCCGGCAATGCCGTCACGGCTTGCGTCGGAACCAGTATCGGCGGCTCGGATTCGGGGCCAAACAGCTTCGACGGCCTGGCCCGCGTCGAAGCCTGCTTCAGCGGCACAGGTTGCGCCTCGGCCCGCCTGGTCGGTAAAGGCGGCTTTACCAACGCGACCGGCACCAGGACGTGTTTGGGCGGCACAGATTCGACCTGCGTGGAAACGCGCTTTACCGGCACAGGCTCGGCCCGCGCCAGGACTTGCCTTGGCGGCGTGGCTCGCGCCGCGGCAACCCGCTTCGGCGGCGTGGCCGGCGCGGAAACCTGCTTCAGCGGAGCCGCTTGCACGGCGACCCGCCTGGCAGGCGCAACCCGCGCGGCAGCCGGCTTTGGCGATACCGGCAGGGGCGCCGCGGCAAGCTGCTTCTGCGGATGCTTCACCTCGTCAGCCAGGTTCGCATAGGACTTCGAGTCTTCTCTGGCGCGCGCGTTATAGCCGATGAAATACGCATAGCGCAGGTCTTTCAGGCGCGCCTGATCGTTTTCATAAGTGGAGATGCGCTCTTCGCCGGGATCGAGAGAGGCGTCGACGCTCGAGTCCTCATAAGCTGAGGCCGCGGCATCGGCGGCGCGGGCGGATTCGAGATGCAGGGCGCCGAAAGAAGACATCAGCACGGCGGTTACCGCGACGAGCGTTTTCTTTTCCATACTTTCACCTCGGGATTCCGTGCGACCGTTCGCTCAGGATTCTCCAATCGCCGGATCGGACTTTCAGTGGTGCTTCCGGGATATCGGTTCTTTCTAGCACGTCCTGAAGGACCTGGAATAGTGTTTCCGGGTATAACCCAGGCGAAAAAGGCCATGCCAAACAACGCCGGCAGCACCGACGTCGTCGATCCGGAAATTTTTGCCTGCCCGGGCGGTCACATGGCACGCACCCGGCCCACATCCGGCCCACATCCGCCACGCTCAAGCCGATTCGATCGCCCTCAGCGCAGCGGCGAAGCGCGGGTCGTTCAGATACGCGACATTGAATCGAAACCACGGCGAGGGATGATCGCTCTGCGGGGAGAACACGGTGCCCGGCGCGAGGATCACACTGCGGTCGAGCATCGCGCGCGCGAGTTCGATCGAATCGTCGTGCCCCGGCAGCCGCGCCCATAGATACAGGCTTTGCTCGGTCGGCCGATAGATGGCCGCGCCCACTTCTTCGAGCGCCTTGATGCCGGCCGCCGTGGCGCGGCGCAGTTTGTCCTGCATGCGGTTGGTGTGCCGCAGAAAATGCCCTTCGCTCAGAATCACCTCCAGCGTGCGTTCGCAGTACTCCGAACTGCTGACGTGGGTGAGCATCTTGACGTCGGCGAGGTCGCTGGCCAGCTCCGCGTCGCAGGCGAGAAAGCCCACCCTGAGCGCGGCGGAAACGGACTTCGAAAAGCTTCCGATATAGATCGTGCGGCGCAGCTGGTCCAGCGTGGCGATGCGCGTCATGGGGCGCGGCTTGAAGTCGGCGAGCGCGTCGTTTTCGACGATGACGAGGTCGTGCGCCTCGGCCAGTTGCAGGATGCGGTGGGCCTTGGCGGCGCTCGTGTCGGTCGCGGTGGGGTTGTGTCCCACCGACTGCGTGAAAAAGAGCTTCGGCCGGTGTTGCTTCACGAGCGCCGCGAGCGTGTCGATGTCGGGGCCGTCCGTCATGCGCGGCACGCCCAGCATGACGGCGCCGCTCAGCTTGAGCTTGCCGAACAGCGTGTAGTAGCCGGGATCGTCCACGAGCACGGTGTCGCCGGGCCGCACGAAGTAGCGCAGCACAAGGTCCATTGCCTGGTTCGCGCCGTGCGTGAGGACGATCTGCTGCGGCGTGGCGTGAATCTCGTAGCCCGCCAGCTTGTGCTGCAGATGCTGGCGCAGCGGCAGGTAGCCGTAGCGGCTGCCGTAGCGGAACAGCGAACCCACGCCGGTTCGCACCACGCGCTGGTGGAACTGGTCCAGCCGCGTTTCCTCCAGCCACTTGATGGGCGGAAAGCCTTCGCCGAGATTCAGGTAGTCGGTCTTGCTCTGCAACTGCTCGCGCATGAGCCACACGATGTCCATGGCGTGATCGAGCGTCGACGCTTCGACATCCTCGGCTTGCGGGCGCGCCGCGCGGGCGACGAAGAAGCCGGCGCCGCGCCGCGGCTCGATCAGGCCGTTCGCCGTCAGCAGGTCGAATGCGCTGATCACCGTGTTCTTCGAGCAACCGTTTCCCTCAGCGTATTCCCTGATTGAAGGCAGCTTGTCGCCGGGCTTCAGGAGCCCGTCTTCGATCTGTCTGGTCAGATTGTCCGCGATGGAATGCACGAGGCTCGGTCCCGAGCGTGCCATGTCTGAGTCCTCGCTACGCAAAGGGGCGGGTGTCCAGGGTACACCTGCCTAACTGTTTGGCAAAAGTGTACCTTTCGTATGGGTACAGTCGGCCTATTATTCGCCCATTCCAATGTCATCCGCAAGCGGCCTCGGCAGCGCCGCCGCCGGGGCGACGGCCAATCCAGTCAGAGGATTCCGATGGGCATCGATTCGAAACTCCCCAATTTCCGCAAGCTCACGCCCACGCAGCGGCTGCAGCACGTCGCCACCGTCGCCGGCCTGTCCGACGCCGACCGGGTGCTCCTGTCCCGCCCCGGCGCGCTGCCGCCCGAGACGGCGGACGGCATGATCGAGAACGTGATCGGCACGTTCGAACTGCCGCTCGCGGTGGCGGGCTATTTCCAGGTCAACGGCCGTGACGTGCTGGTGCCGATGGCCGTGGAAGAGCCCTCTATCGTTGCGGCCGCATCGTTCATGGCGAAGCTCGCGCGCGAGAACGGCGGCTTTCGCACCTCGAGCACCGGGCCGCTGATGCGCGCGCAGATCCAGATCGTCGACGTGAGCGACCCTTACGGGGTGCGCCTGTCGATCCTCGCTCACCGGCAGGAGCTGATCGAGCTCGCGAACAGCCGCGACAAGGTGCTGGTCGATCTGGGCGGCGGCTGCCGGGACATCGAGGTGCACGTGTTTCCGGACACGCCGCGCGGCGCGATGGTGATCGCGCATCTGATCGTGGACGTGCGCGACGCGATGGGCGCGAACACCGTCAACACGATGGCCGAAGCCCTGGCGGGACGCATCGAGCAGATCACGCGCGGCAAGGTTCGCCTGCGCATCCTGTCGAATCTCGCCGATCTGCGCCTCGCCCGCGCGCAGGTGCGTTATCGGCCCGAGACGCTGGGCACGAGCGAATACTCGGGCCCGGAGGTGATTGCCGGGGTGATGGACGCGTACCTCTTCGCGGCGATCGACCCGTACCGCGCCGCGACCCATAACAAGGGCATCATGAACGGCATCGATCCCATCATCGTGGCGACCGGCAACGACTGGCGCGCCGTCGAAGCCGGCGCGCATGCCTATGCGAGCCGCAGCGGCCGCTATACGTCGCTGACCACGTGGGAGACGGCGGCCAACGGCGACCTTGTCGGCACCATCGAGATGCCGATGCCCGTGGGGCTCGTGGGCGGCGCGACGAAGACGCATCCGCTCGCGCGGCTGGCCTTGAAGATCATGGACGTGAAGTCGGCGCAGGATCTCGCCGAGGTCGCCGTTGCCGTGGGGCTCGCGCAGAATCTCGGCGCCTTGCGCGCGCTGGCCACCGAGGGCATCCAGCGCGGCCACATGGCGCTGCATGCGCGCAATATCGCGCTCGCGGTGGGCGCCACGGGTGCCGATATCGACCGGATCGTGCACCGCATGGTCGAAGCGAAAGACGTGCGCGTCGACTTTGCGGCGCGGCTGCTCGCGGAGCAGCGCGACGCGTAAGACGGACGGACAAGCAGTACGGGAAGGACCCCCGGCCCGCTCCGGGAAGACAATAACGCCCTCGATGGAGGAGACATGACAGCAGCAAGGGATCGCGGCCGCGAGGCCGCCGCGGGCGCTCGTCCGCGCTATGTGGAGGTATGGGGCGACACGGTCGATGCGGCGCAGCTCGGCTGGTCGGTGGTGCTGGGCGTCGTCATCAGCTTTGGGGCCTTTGAGCTGGCTCTGTGGCTCTTGCAGCCGGTCGTCGCCGAGGCAGCGATGGCGCGCGCGTATGCGATGCTCGCGGGTCTCGGCGGTTGTCTCCTGGCCGGCGCGGTCTGCGCGAAGCTCTTCAAGCCCAAGCGCATCGTGGTCGAAGAGGCCTCGGACGAAGGCCGGCGCGCGGAGCTGATCGAGCGGCTCGTCGCCGAGTCGGGCCCGCAGGGCGCCATCGAAACGCTGCCTCCCTACGTGGCGGCCGAGATGAAGGAAGTGGGCCTCTACGATCTCTTCGCCGGCGTCGAGGCGCGCCGCGCGGCGGCCCGGCCGACGGCCTCGCCGCAGGTCTCGCATGAAGCCGCACCCAGTCGCACCGGCGAGGTGGCACGATGACACCGCTCATTCACGACATCTGGGTCGCCGTGGCGATGGGCGTGACCGGCGCCATCGTGTTCGCGGCCATCGGCCTCGTTTCCGGCACCGACGAAACCACCACGATCGCGCCGCTCACGCTGCTCGTCGCGCTGCTGGGCGTGCCGCCCGCCGGCGTCTTCACGTTCTTCATGGCGGGCGCCGTGTCCAAGCACATGACGCATGCCATCCCGACCGCGCTGCTCGGCATTCCCGGCGACACGATGGCCGTGCCGCTGATGGACGAGGCCATCGCCTTGCGCAATCTCGGCGTGCCGCATATCGCGCTGCGCAAGATGGTCTCGGGCGCGATCGTCGCGGCCTTCGTCGCCGTGCCGCTCGCGGTGGCGTTTGCCTGGGTGCTCGCGCCGTTCGGCGCGAAGATCACGCCCATCGTGCCGTGGGTGTTCCTGATCGCCGCCGTCGCTATCGCGTATCTTTCGGCGGGGCGCTGGGCCGCGGTCGCGGCGCTCGTGCCGTTCGTGTTCGTCATCATGGGGCTGCAGGCCGTCACGGCGCACTATCACGTGAAGCTAGGCGTGAGCTACTTCCTCGGCATTGCGGTGGGGCCGCTCGTTACCGACCTGTTCGCGCTGCTCTCGCCCATGAGCCGCACGGCGATGCGGCGCGACGGGCCGCGCACGTTCTCGCTCGCGCCGGACATCAAAGGCTGGCGCGGGTACTTCCCGAATCCGCTGAAGGTGCTCGACCCGAGGCAGGCTCGCTTGACCGTAGGTGCCGCCGCGGTTTCGAGCGCGACCTTCGTCTTCAGTCCCGTCGCCATGACGGTCGTGCTGGGCGAAGCGGTGGCCTCGCGCATTCACCAGGCCTACCACCGGCTCACGACGGTCATCGCGGTGCGCAACGGCGTGACCGAAGCCACCTATATCGCCGAAGCGCTGATTCCGCTCATCGCGTTCGGTCTGCCGCTGAGCCCGGTGGCGGCGGGCCCGGCGGCGCCGCTGTTCAATGCGCCGCCGCGCTTCACCGTGAGCGGCGCGGACGGGCAGATCCACAACCTCCACACGCTGCTCACGCCGGGCGCGTTCCTTGGCTATGGCCTGCTGGCGATCGTGCTGGCGGCGGTGATCGCGTATCCGCTCTCGATGAACTTCGCGCATCGGGCCGCTTCGTTCGTTGCGCGGCGCCTGAGTCACGAGGCCATCATCGCGACCTTCGTCGGTCTGATCGTCGTGATCGGCTTCTGGGAGGGCCAGCTGGCCGGGCTGCTCGTCGTGGTGACGGTCGGGCTCGTGGGCGGCCTGCTGTCGCGGGCCTTCGGGCTCAATACGGGCGTGCAGTTCATGGGCTATTACACGGCCGTGCTGAGCGTGCCGGCTCTCACGAAGCTTTTTACGTGAGCCTCGGCGCCTCGGCCCGGCGGCGCGTTCACCGCCGTTAGCGGAAAATCTCCGCGAGCAGGTTCGCCACCGTGCGCATCCGGTCGCTGTCGCGCAGTGCCGGGTGCTGCACGAGCCACACGTCCTGGTCGAGCGACCGGATGTGCTTCTCCACGCAAACAAGATCGTTCGTCGTGCTGCCCGCCAGTTGCGCGAGCACGCCGAGCCCGGAGCCGCCCAGCACGCCGTCGAGCACGCCCATCCCGTAGCTCGTGCGCAGCGACGGCGCGCTCGCTCCCGGCAGGCTGCCCAGCCATTGCGCGACCGGGTGGTCGGCCTGGCGTTCGTCGGGCCCGACGAACGAGAGCTTCTCCCATTCCCGCCGCGCGATCGCCTGCTTGTGCCGCAGGAAGTAGTCGCGCGACGCATAGAGCCCGAAGCGGATCCGGCCGATGCGCCGCACGTAGAGGTCGCCTTCGTCGGGGCATTCCGTCCAGAGCGCGATGTCCGCTTCGCGCCGCGCGAGGCTGTAGCGCCGGCGCGAGGTCAGCACTTCGATCGCGAGGCCGGGCAGACGGTCCTGGAACGACCCGAGCAGCTTGAGCAGCATGTACGACGGCCATTCGGACGCGTTGATGCGCACCGTCCCGCGCGGCCCGGCGTGGCCCGTTGCGTCGCCCGCGCGCGCAATCTGGTTCGCGAGGTCTTCCATCTGCTCGGCCGCGGCCAGCACCTTCGCGCCGAAGGCCGTAGGGGTACACCCTGAGGGCACGCGGTCGATCAGGGGTTCCCCGAGGCGCCGCTCGAGTTCGGTGAGGCGGCGCGAGAGGGTGGGCGCGCTCAGGTCGCAGGCCTGGGCGGCCGCGCGCATCGTGCCTTCGCGGGCGATTGCCACCAGCAGCCGCAGATCGTCCCAGTCGATGTGTTCCATTTTTGTAACGGCAAGTTTTGAAATTTGGCATAGCATAACCCGATCCGCGGCGATAGGATTCAGTCCGGGGCGCCCTCATGCCGTTGCCGCCGCACGTGCTTTCGAGCGGGTTTGTGCAGAGGCAGCAGGCGACACGCCCGTGAATGGAAACGAACGCCAACAAACGGAAAACCGCCAGACGACTCGTCGGCTACCCCCGGGTAGAGACGCACGGGCGACACGGAGACAACCATGACTCAATCCTTCAAAGCCTCACGCCGCCGCGCCATCGTGGCCACCGCAACGCTCGTCGCCTGCGCGGTCCTGCCCGCGGCGCCGGCTCTCGCACAGACGCCCCACAAGCCCAAAGTCGCGCTCGTGATGAAGTCGCTCGCCAACGAGTTCTTCCTGACGATGGAAACCGGCGCGAAGGACTACCAGGCGCACAACAGCGGCAAGTTCGACCTCGTGACGAACGGCATCAAGAACGAGACGGATACGGCCGCGCAGATCCAGATCGTCGAGCAGATGATCGTCTCGAAGGTGGACGCGATCGTGCTGGCGCCGGCCGATTCGAAGGCGCTCGTGCCGGTGGTGAAGAAGGCGGTGGACGCCGGCATCATCGTCGTGAACATCGACAACCGGCTCGACCCGGACGTGCTCAAGTCGAAAGACCTGAACGTGCCGTTCGTGGGCCCGGACAACGCCAAGGGCGCCGAGAAGGTGGGCGACTACCTGGCGCAGAAGCTCAAGGCCGGCGACGAAGTGGGCATCGTCGAAGGCGTTTCGACCACCACCAACGCGCAGCAGCGCACGGCGGGCTTCAAGGCCGCGATGCAGAAGGTGGGCGCGAAGATCGACTCGGTGCAGTCGGGCGAGTGGGAAATCGACAAGGGCAATGCGGTGGCGTCCGCCATGCTCAACGAGTATCCGAACATCAAGGCGCTGCTGTGCGGCAACGACAACATGGCCATCGGCGCCGTGTCGGCGGTGCGCGCGGCGGGCAAGCAGGGCAAGGTGTACGTGGTCGGCTATGACGACATCGACGCCATCAAGCCGATGCTCAAGGACGGCCGCGTGCTCGCCACCGCCGACCAGTACGCGGCGAAGCAGGCCGTGTTCGGCATCGATACGGCGCTCAAGGCCCTGGCCGATCACAAGAAGCAGTCGGAGCTCGCCGGCGTGGTGGAAACGCCGGTCGATCTCGTGACGAAGTAATCTCCCCCTGGGTCCTGGCCGCGCCGCCACGCGGTGGCCGCCGTCCGGACCCTGTCTGAGCGCCATTCGTGCGCAGCGGTTACGCGATGTCCCTTCCTCTCAAGCCTTCCCACGACGCCGTGCCCGTGCTGAACGTGCAGGGTGTCGGCAAGACCTATGCCGCGCCGGTGCTGGCCGGCGTATCGCTGCAACTCCATGCGGGCGAAGTGCTCGCGCTGACCGGCGAGAACGGCGCCGGCAAGAGCACGCTTTCGAAGATCGTCGGCGGTCTCGTGACGCCGACCGAGGGCGCGATGACGCTGGGCGGTGAGGCCTATGCGCCGGCCAGCCGCAGCGAAGCGGAGGCGCTTGGCGTGCGCATGGTGATGCAGGAGCTGAACCTGCTGCCCACGCTGACGATCGCCGAAAACCTGTTTCTGAACCGCCTGCCGCGCCGCGGCCTGCTGGGTTCGCTTGGCGGCCGCATCGACCGCGCGACGCTGCGCGAGGACGCGCGCCGCGCGATGGCGCAGGTCGGGCTCGAGGCGATCCATCCGGACACGCTGGTCGGCGAGCTCGGCATCGGCCATCAGCAGATGGTCGAGATCGCGCGCAACCTGATCGGCGACTGCCGCGTGCTGATACTCGACGAGCCCACGGCCATGCTGACCGCGCGCGAGGTCGACCTGCTGTTCGCGCAGATCGCGCAGTTGAAGGCGCGCGGCGTGGCGATGATCTATATCTCGCACCGTCTCGAAGAACTGCAGCGCATTGCGGAACGTGCGGCGGTGCTGCGCGACGGGCGGCTCGTGCACGTGGGCGCGATGCGCGAGCTCACGAGCGAGCGTCTCGTCACGCTGATGGTGGGGCGCGACGTGGGCGAAGAGATCGACCTGGGCGAGCGGCGCCTGGGCGGCGCCGCGCTCAAGGTCGAGCACATGACGCGCGGCCATGCGGTGCGCGACGTGTCGTTCGAGGTGCGGGCCGGCGAGATCTTCGGCATTAGCGGCCTGATTGGCGCGGGCCGCACCGAGCTCTTGCGCCTCATCTTCGGCGCGGACCGCGCGGACGCCGGCACCGTGTCGATCGCGCACGGCGGCGCGCCGCTCGCACCCGTCACGCTGAACTCGCCCGTCGATGCGGTGAAGCGCGGCATCGCGCTGATCACCGAGGACCGCAAGGGCGAAGGGCTGCTGCTGCCGCAATCGATTGCGGCCAACGTGTCGCTCGGCAACGTGGGCGCGGTGGCGAAGCGCGGCGTGATCGACGGCGGCCGCGAGGCCGCGCTCGCGCAGAAGATGATCGACGCCATGCGCATCCGCACGTCGGGCCCCGCGCAGGCCGTGGCGGAACTGTCGGGCGGCAACCAGCAGAAGGTCGTGATCGGCCGCTGGCTTGCGCGCGACTGCACGGTGCTGCTGTTCGACGAGCCCACGCGCGGCATCGACGTCGGCGCGCGCTTCGACATCTATACGCTGCTGGGCGCGCTTGCGCGCGAGGGCCGCGCGATCGTGGTCGTGTCGAGCGACCTGCGCGAGCTGATGGCGATCTGCGACCGCATCGGCGTGATGTCGGCGGGACGATTGACCGGCATCTTCGAGCGCGGCGGCTGGACCCAGGACTCGCTGCTCGCCGCGGCTTTCGCGGGCTACGCAAGCAGCGAATCCATGACGCAAGCGGGCGCGGCCAATGCGGCGGCACCCGACGAGAACCTGATGGAGCATTGAGCATGACTACGCAAACGAGCCTGCCGACCGCGCAGCAAGAGCCCCCCGGCAAAACGAAGCCGGCGCGCGAGCGCGGCGGTTTTTCGAACTACCTCGGCCTGATCGGCGCGCTGGCGGGCATGATCGTCCTGTTCTCGCTGCTGAGTTCGCACTTCCTCACCTACGACACGTTCAGCACGATTGCGAACCAGATTCCCGACCTCGTCGTGATGTCGGTGGGCATGACGTTCGTGCTGATCATCGCCGGCATCGATCTCTCGGTCGGCTCGGTGCTCGCGCTCGGCGCTGCCGTGACGAGCGTCGCTTCGCTGCAATGGCACTGGCCCGCGATTCCGGCCGCGCTGTTCGGCATGGCGGGCGCGACGCTCACGGGCTGCGTGACGGGCACGATCACGGTGGGCTGGCGCATTCCGTCGTTCATCGTCTCGCTCGGCGTGCTCGAAGCGGCGCGCGGGCTCGCGTATCAACTGACGAACTCGCGCACGGCCTATATCGGCGACTCGCTCGACTTTCTCTCGAACCCGATCGCGTTCGGCATTTCGCCGGCCTTCCTGATCGCCATTGCCGTGATGCTCGTCGCGCAGTGGGTGCTCACGCGCACCGTGTTCGGCCGCTACCTCGTGGGGATCGGCACCAACGAGGAGGCGGTGCGGCTTGCGGGTGTGGATACGCGTCCGTACAAGATTGCGGTGTTCGCGCTGATGGGGCTGCTTTCGGGGCTCGCCGCGCTGTTCCAGATCTCGCGCCTCGAAGCCGCCGACCCGAACGCGGGCGACGGGCTCGAGCTGCAGGTGATCGCGGCCGTCGTGATCGGCGGCACGAGCCTGATGGGCGGACGCGGTTCGGTCACGAGCACCTTCTTCGGTGTACTGATCATTTCCGTGCTGGCCGCGGGCCTCGCGCAGATCGGCGCGAGCGAGCCGACCAAGCGGATCATCACCGGCGCCGTGATCGTGATCGCGGTGGTGGTGGACACCTATCGCAGCCGGCGCCGTGCCGCATAATCGGTCATGGGCGCAGACGCGCCAATGGACAGGAGAATGATTTTGTCTAAAGCAGAAAAAGCGGGCCGGGTCGTAGTGGTCGGCAGCATCAACACCGATCTCGTCGCGCGTGCGCCGCATCTGCCGCGTCCCGGCGAGACCATCGGCGGGCATGAGTTTTCGCAGGTGGCGGGCGGCAAGGGCGCCAACCAGGCCGTCGCGGCCGCGCGCATCGGCGCGCAGGTTTCGATGGTGGGCTGCATCGGCAGCGATGCGAACGGCGGCCAGCGGCTGCACGATCTCGAGGCCGAGGGCATCGACTGCGCGGGTGTCGAGGTAAGCCGGACGCAGCCGACCGGCGTGGCACTGATCACGGTTTCCGACGAAGGGCAGAACACGATCGTCGTCGTGGCGGGCAGCAACGGCGAGCTCACGCCCGCGCAGGTACAGCGCCACGAGGCGACGCTGCGCGCGGCCGACGTGGTGGTGTGTCAGCTCGAATCGCCGTGGGACGCCGTGCACGCGACGCTTGCGCTCGCGCGGCGCCTCGGCAAGACCACGGTTCTGAACCCGGCGCCGGCGACCGAACCGTTGCCCGCCGAGTGGATGCCGCTCATCGACTATCTCGTGCCGAACGAAGTGGAGGCCGCGATTCTGGCCGGCCTGCCGGTGGAATCCGAAAGCGGCGCGCGGCGCGCGGCCGCGGAACTGCAGCGCGCCGGCGCGCGTAACGTAATCGTCACACTCGGAGCGCAGGGCGCGTATCTGCTGCGCGAGGGCGGCGAGGGCGCGCACTTCGCCGCGCCGGAAGTGCGCGCCGTCGACACGACGGCTGCGGGCGACACCTTCATCGGCGTGTTCGCTTCGCAACTGGCGGCGCGTCAGCCGCTCGACGCCGCGATCGGGCTCGCGCAACGGGCGGCGGCGATTTCGGTCACGCGCGCGGGCGCCCAGCCTTCCATTCCGACTCGCGAAGAGGTCGATCGCTTCTCCTGAACGGGCTGGCGATATGCCCCTCGTTCTTAACATCCGTCAATTGCCGCGCTGCGGGCAGGCAACTTTACCGTTGAGGTAAAGTCAACGCAGATCACCGTGCCGGTCATGCCGGCACGGTGATCTTTGAAACCGCGTCGCATGCAACCCAGGCAAAAGGGGAATACGGATGAAGTCCAGTGAAGTGAGATCGAAAGCGTTTGCCATGCCGTTGACGAGCCCGGCGTTCCCCATGGGACCCTACCGCTTCGTCAATCGCGAGTTCCTGATCATCACGTATCGCACCGATATGGACCGGTTGCGCGAGATCGTGCCCGAGCCGCTCAAGGTGACCGATCCCTACGTGCATTACGAGTTCATCCGTATGCCGGACTCGACCGGTTTCGGCGACTACACCGAGAGCGGCCAGGTGATCCCGGTCGAATTCAACGGGGTGAAGGGCGGCTACACGCTCGCCATGTATCTGAACGACCATCCGCCCATCGCGGGCGGCCGCGAGTTGTGGGGCTTCCCCAAGAAGCTCGCCAATCCCACGCTCGAAACGCACATCGACACGCTGCTCGGCACGCTCGACTACGGTCCCGTGCGCGTCGCGACGGGGACCATGGGCTACAAGCACAAGGAACTCGACATCGTCGACCAGGCCAAGCGGCTTGCCGGTGCGAACTATCTGCTGAAGATCATTCCGCACGTAGACGGCAGCGCGCGCGTGTGCGAACTCGTGCGCTACTACCTCGAGGACATCACGATGAAGGGCGCCTGGACCGGGCCGGCTTCGCTTCAGCTTGCGCCGCATGCGCTGGCTCCCGTCGCCGATCTGCCGGTGCTCGAGATCGTGGAAGCTCGCCACCTGATGGCCGACCTGACGCTGGGGCTCGGCGAGGTGGTTCACGATTACCTCGCGCAATAACGGCCGCACAGCACGCGCCCCGCTCGTTTCGCGCGGGTGGGGCGGGCCGCATTCCCTGTCGATCCCGCCAGCTTCGCGTCATTTGTCCGCCCGGCGGTCCCTCGTAGGATAATCCGCTTGCCGCCGCCGTCTGCCATGCGGGTGGACCGGAAGGCGCATCACAACGGATTGATTTCAAGGTAGAGCATGAACAAGATTGCAGGTGCCCTGCTTGCGGCGGGCCTGATTGCGTTTTCGGCGTCGAGCCGCGCAGACAACCCCGAGCCGGCATGGCTGCCGGCCACGGCGGCAACCGGCTTCGAAAGTGCCCCGGCGATCGTCGAGGGCGCGCAAGGCAAGGACGTCAAGTCGACGATTTACGTCTTCATGGACCCGAACTGCATCTATTGCCATCTCGTCTGGAAAGCGCTGCGGCCTTACGAGGCGGCGGGACTTCAGGTGCACTGGATTCCGCTGGCGTTTCTCAAGCCCGACTCGGCGGGCAAGGCCGCCGCGCTGCTGCAGGCACCGGACAGCGCCGCGCTGCTCAAGAAGCTCGAACTCGGCTACAACGAGAAGGACGAGTCCGGCGGCATCGCCCCGCTGCCGACCGTTCCCGGCGCGACCCAGGCGAAGCTCGACGGCAACGCCAAACTCTTCCAGGACCTCGGGTTCCAGGGCACGCCGACCATCATCTATCAGGGCTCGGGCGGCCGTTGGGCCGACTACGGCGGCATGCCCAAGCTCGCCGCGCTGCCCGGCATGCTGAATCTGCCGGCTCAACCCGTTGCGGACCCGGAACTGAAGCAGTATCAGTAACGCGCGCTGTATGAGGCGGCCGGACCGTTGCTGCTCGCGACGGCCGGCGCGCCGAGCGCGGCCGTGGTTGCCACCAGCGCCACGGCAAACAGGTTTGCGCCGAGGATGAGCAGCGCGGGTAGGGCTCTCGATTTCATGGTTGGGGCTCCGTCGCTTGCCGAGGACTGGCGGGAAAAATAAGGATGACTAAACACATGCCCGCCGGACGATGCCGTTATCGCACCGCGCGGCGGGCAGTGTTCGCCGGGGCTTACTGCAGACGCGCCTTCAACTGGTCGGCGAGCTGCTTGATGGCCGTTTTCGTCGGCGCGTCGTCGGCCAGTGCGTTGAGCAGGCCGAAGTCGTGGATCGTGCCGTTGTAGCGCGTCGTCGTGACCTCGTCGCCGGCCGCATCGAGCTTCCTGCCGTAGGCCTCGCCCTCGTCACGCAGCACGTCGAAGTCGGCGACCTGGATCAGCGCGGGCGGCAAGCCTTTGAGCTCTTCCTGCGACGCGCGCAGCGGCGACGCATAAATCTGGCTGCGCTGCGCCGGATCCTTCGTATAGGCGTCCCAGAACCATTTCATCATGTCGCGCGTGAGGAAGTGGCCGTTCTGGTAGGCGAGGTAGGAACCGTCGTTGAAGTTCGCGTCCGTGACGGGCCACATCAGGCCCTGAAAGCGAATGGCCGGGCCTTGCTTGTCCTTCGCCATCAGGCTGACGACCGCCGCCATGTTGCCGCCCACGCTGTTGCCGACCACGGCAAGGCGGCTGCCGTCCACGCCGATTTCCCCACCGTGCTGGGCGACCCATTTCGTCGCGGCGTAGGCCTGGTTGATGGCCACCGGATAGTGCGCCTCGGGCGAGGGCGTGTAGTTCACGAACACGGCGACGGCGCCCGATTGCACGACGAGGTCGCGCACGAGGCGCTCGTGGGTGGGGAAGTCGCCGAGTATCCAGCCGCCGCCATGGAAGAACATGAACACGGGCAGCGTGCCGCTCGCGCCTTGCGGACGAACGATGGTGATCGGCACGCTGATGCCGTCCTCTTCGATGGTGCGGTTGGACACGTCGATACCCGAGAGATCGACCTTGACGCCGTTCTGCGCATCGATCAACACCTGGCGCGCCTTGGCGGGCGGCAGCGTATTGATGGCGGGACCGGTGCCGCTGTTCAGCGCGTGCAGGAACGCCGAGGTGACCTTGTCGGGCGTAGCGGGGGTGGCGGGCGCAGCGGCCGTGGCGAAGGCGGTATGCACGGCGAACAGCGCGGCGATGGTCAGGGGTTTGAGCGATTTCATGGTCGATTCCGTGATAAGAGGTCAGTAGTCCGTATCGTTAGGCGAGCGTGAGCGTCACGTCGATGTTGCCGCGCGTGGCATTCGAGTAGGGGCAGACAACGTGCGCCTTGTCGATCAAGGCCTGGGCGGCGTCGCGCGCCATGCCGGGCAGCGCGATCTTCAACTCGACTTCGATGCCGAAGCCGTTCGGGATCGCCCCGATTCCCACGCTGCCGTCGATCGACACGTCGGCCGGAAGCGCGATCTTGTCGCGCGCGGCGACGAACTTCATCGCGCCGATGAAGCAGGCGCTGTAGCCGGCTGCGAACAACTGCTCGGGATTGGCGCCGGCGCCGCCCGCACCGCCCAGCTCGCGCGGGGTGGTCAGCTTGACGTCCAGGCTGCTCTCCGGCACGACGGCGCGGCCGTCGCGACCGCCGGTGGCACGGGCATGGGCGCGGTAGAGAACGTTTTCGATCGACATGATGGGGTTCCTTTTTTCGATGATGGGACTGATCATGCATATCTATCTACTAGGTGATAGATATGCCGGCCTAAAAAATGGGCTTTCGCCCTCGCTTGCTTAAATTTATCTATTACTAGATAGATGTCACTGTGGAAACTCGCCGTCCATGCTTGCTTCCATGGCTCGAACTTTATCTATCGGTAGATAGAAAGTCAAGAACTATTTTTAGGTCGCCGAGCCGCCGCGAGGCCGGCCGATATCAGGCAGATGTTTGGTTCGACGCCTCGCCGCCTTGCACGCTATACCGCGCCAGCGCCGCCATATAGCAGCGGTGAGCATCGTTGTGCTCGCGGATCAACGCCATGATCCGATTGTCGTCCGGCATGTCGAAAAGCAGCGGCTGAACCTCGCGGTTCAGTTTTTCTCCTGCGAGCATCCAGGCTTCGTGGGCGGCGATAAATGCCTGCTTGTGTGAATCCATCGAATTCGGCTCTTCAGTCAGGAGCGTTAATCATTCAGTCCAGCCACGGGCCGGTGCTCTGCGGCGGACGCGATTATAGCTTGGGCCAGGCGTCCTGGCAGGGTGTTGGAGCGACCACTCAATTTAACCTGGGATAACCGAACGATGTTGCTGTATTCGCCATTGCCTCGATCGTGTCGTAGTCGTCGCGCGCGAGCCGCGCGAAGCCGCGCAGGCGCAGGAAGCGCGCTCGCTCGGGGTCGGCCGCGTGGGCCGCATCGAGTGCGTTGCGCAACAGCGCGGCTTGCCGTTCGTCGAGCGTGCGCGATGCAATGAAGGGCAGGCCAGGCGCGGACGCCGTCATGTCGACGACCTTCACGCCGGCGAGCAGATCCGGGCTTGCGTCGCGCAGCAGTGCGAGCGTGACGCAGTCGATGGCGGCGACGTCCGCCTGGCCGCCGGAGACTGCGCGCAGCGAGGCGAGGTGCGATCCGGTCCACGCAACCGAAGCGAAGAAGCGGCCTTCGCTCGCATGCGGCGCCACGGCGTGACGCAAGGCATTCATGCCGCTATGCGAGTCCTCGCCGTTGCAGGCAGCGTGTAAGCCACGGCAGGCCGCAAGGCTCGCTGCGCCGCGCGCCCACGCCGTGGCGGAGACGACGATGGCGCTGCAATAGCGCGGCCCTTCGCAGCCTTCGGCCTCGAACATGGGGGTTGCGATCAGATGGACCGTGTCGGCGAGGCCCAGCACGCGATACGGAAAGCCGCAGGTCTGCGAGAGCAGCAGGTTGTCGCGGCGCCAGAGCACCGTCAGGTCACCGAAGGGTTCGTCGAGGATCGTCGCATCTGCCACGCCGCCGCCCGTGCGAGCGAACACGTCGAGCGCATCGCGCAGCAGCGCGCGCCACGACTGCGCATGTCGCGGCGTCACGTTGTACATCGGCAGGGCGGCGATCCATGGGCTCATGCGGCCATTCTACGATGGCGGGAAAGCGGGTCGGAAGGGGCGCGATCAGTTCGGTCAGCGCGATAAGCAAATGCGAATCCGTTGTTTGGCCGGGTGACTTGTTTTGGTTATGGTGAGTGGCCCGGATTGCGCACGGTGGACCCCACGTGTTCCGACGCCTTCCGGGTTTTCCGTTTCTTCGTGCCCGTCAACAGGAACATGGCTGAGTATTTCGACGTCGATCATGCCCGCGAAATCGCCTCGCTGGCGGCGCGGTTCACCGCGCGCACCGAATGGCCGACCTGGCCCGCGCTCGGGCTCGCGATGGTCCGCTCGCTGTACGAGCATCGTGCGGCGCGCCACCCCAAGGCGCGTATCGCCATCAACGAGGCGGGGCCGCTCATGCGCCTGCTATTCCTGAACAACAACTACCACCTCGTGCACCACGACCTGCCTGCGTTGCCGTGGTTTCATCTGCCGCACGCTTATCGGATGCGCCGCGAAGCCTACCGGCGCAAGTGCGGCGGCTTCGTGATCGGCGGCTACGGCGCGCTGCTCCGGCGTTACGCGTGGCGGCCGACCGATGCGCCCGAGCATCCTTTCGCCGGCAACGCGGCGACGCTTGCCGCGGAGCGCGAGGTACGCATTGGCCCGCCGTCACGCGCCGCCCCGACGGCGTGCTGCGCGGCTATGAGACCGAACTCGCCACGCGGCGCGCGCTGGCGATGCTTGCGCGACGCTAACGCCGCCCGTTCCTTTCTACTACTAAAGGAGGTCCGATCTAACGACTGAAAACGTGCAAAAAACAGTAGTTTTCACTGTCGTGCCTGCTCTGGCATAGCCCGCACAATCACAGGCGCGGCATTGCCAGGACGTGCCGCCTTCGACCTCGGGGCAATGATGAGAACCGGCGCAGCAAGCAGGCCAGTCGCGACACCGAAGACCACCAGAACGCAAACCCGCGTGACCACCCGGCTCGCGCCAGGCTTCGGCATCGTGCTCGCGATGCTCGTGGCGCTCTCCGTGGTCGGCATGAGCGGCATGACCCGCATTCGCGACAAACTCGACGAAATCGTCCACGTCCACAACGCCGAAACGATGCGCGCCACCAACCTGCGCGACGCCGTGAGCGGCATTGCCATCGCGATCCGCAACATGGCGGTGATGACCAACGACGGCGACGTGCGCGCGGAAGTCGGGCACCGTTTCACGCTGGACATGGGCCAGTGGGGTCTGCAGCCATGCATGGTCATTGCCGTGGAATCCGAACGGTTGTTGTCCTATTCATTTGCACCCGGCATGCTGGACACGACGATCACATGGCGGCTCGCCGCCGAAGAAAGCGGAACGCGCCTGTCACTCGAACATAAAGGCTTCGATCTCGATTCGCCGCCCGGCAAGGCGGCATTTCACGGCATGGGCGGCGGCTGGCCCGCCGTCCTCGCACGGTTCGAAGGCACCCTGGCCGAGGCTTGACGGATCAGGCGGGCCGGGATGCGTGTCCGCTGTCGCCCAGCGCTCGTGCTTCGTCGTATTCCCGCGAAATGTCCTTGTTCGTGTGGTCGCCCATTCGCCAGACGGCAAAGAGGCTGACCACCGCGCACGCGAGTATATAGGCCGCGATCGCGTAGCCGGAACGGTAGTACGCGAAGAGCGCGGTCGCGATCAACGGCGCGGGACCGCCGGCGATCACGGAAGCCAATTGATAGCCCAGCGACGCGCCGCTGTATCGCAGCCGCCCCGTGAACGACTCGGCGATCAGCGCGGCCTGCGGACCATAGACCATGGCGTGCGGCACCAGCGAAAGCACGATGGCCGTGAAGATCCACGCCGGATTGCGCGTGTCGACCATGGCAAAAAAGAAGAAACCGAATACGCCGACGGCAGCGGCGCCGATCATGTACATTCGCTTGCGTCCGATCAGGTCGGACAGGTGGCCAAAGAGCGGAATGGTCACGAATTCCAGCACGGAAGCCGCCAGCACGGCCGTCAGCATGAGATCGCGCGAGGCGCCGAGCGTCCTGATGCCGTAAGTGAAGATGAAGGCCGTGAAGATGTAGAACGGCGCCTGTTCGACCATGCGCGCGAAGGCGGAAAGAAGAATGTCTTTCGGCTGGCGGCGTATGACTTCGAGGGTTGGCGTCTTTTCGATCTTGTGCTCGGCGAGGAGCCTCGCGAAAAGAGGTGTTTCTAGGATGTTCAGACGGATGTAGAGGCCGATTGCGACCAGCACGATGCTCAGGATGAACGGCACGCGCCAGCCCCAGGTGAGGAAATTGCTGCCGGAGATCTGGCTCATGGCCAGAACCGCGAGGTTGGCGAGGAACAGGCCCGCCGGCACGCCGAATTGCGGCCAGGAGGCGACGAAGCCGCGGTGCGCATTGGTGCGGGCCCACTCCATCGACATCAGGACCGAACCGCCCCACTCGCCGCCGACGCCCACGCCCTGGATGAACCGCAACACAGTGAGCAGGACGGCGCCCCAGATGCCGATCGACGCATACGCAGGAACAAAGGCCACGGCGAACGTGGCGAGCCCCATCAATAGCAGCGTGCCGATCAGCGTGGCCTTGCGGCCGATCCGGTCGCCATAGTGGCCGAACAGGGCGGCGCCGAACGGCCGTGCGATGAAGCCGACGGCGTAGATCAGGAAGGCCTGCAGGGTGCCGACGAGCGGGTCGGATTCGGGAAAGTACAGTTTGGCGAAGACGAGCCCCGTGACCGTACTGTAGAGGAAGAAGTCGTACCACTCTATCGTCGTGCCGACCGTGCCGGCAATCACCGCGCGGCGCATCTGGCGGTGGGCCTCTTCTTCCGGTAGGAGCATGGCTCCCGAGCGTTCGTCAGTTCGCTTGTCAGTCATCTGGCACCTCCAGAGCACAGGAGCCACATGATCCATAGACAGATTTTTCGGTGCATGGTTCTGGCAACGCTCAGGAGTCCGGTCTTGTCTGCAGATACCGTTCAACGGCTGTCTGCGGCAAGCCCGGAGGGCGATGCACATTTGCCGGATCGGGCAGGCCTGGGGTTTACCACCGCAATGAGCAGGAATACTCATTACTCCACGTTCCGTCGTTGCATCGCTGGCAGAGGTACTGCGGACATCCGGTAACCGTCTGGCCCGGGATGGCGCACCGGTGCACGATGGTGCTGTCCGCGACCAGGCTGCCGTCCGGAGTCTGGCAAGAGCCGGCCGGTTTGACGGCGGCGCTCTGAGAGGCTTGCGGCGCGGACCCTCCCACCTGTGCGCAAGCGGCGAGGGCGGTGCAAATGCCGAGGGTAGACCAAAGCTTCAAGCACCGAACGGATGACATGGCGCACCTCCAGTGGGTAGTCTCATCACCTACCCTGACCAACGGGATAATGCTACTCCCGCGGTGCGCTCACGGTACTTTCCGCCCATCCAAAGCGAGCCCGCAAAAAAGAAGGCCCGCCTGCTGGCGGGCCGATCCATGCTCGGGTGACATGGCGGGAAACGGGTAGGCATGCAGGACGTGCCGTGCATGCCGCTTGCACTCAGGCCGCGCTGCAAACCTCGCTACGCGTGGCGGTCAGAATGCGTTCGATCTGGTTCATCAGTGCGTCGATCGTGCGAAATTGGGCGTGCGAAAGCTGAGCGCTGTCGAGCAGGCTCGAGAGGCGCCGATACCAGTAATCCGGGGTCAAGATCGGAACGCCGCTGGCAGTCTCCAGTGACGGAATCATGACTCGCGTGATATGCGCGATTTCCTGGTCGATGAGTCTCATGAATGCCCCGCGATGCAAGTTCGGTCTTATATGTCCAGCTTCAATACCACTCTAGCCATCTGTTTCGGGCTGCATAGCTATCCGATCAGATAGGTCGGGCAATCCCCGGACGCGCGCCTTCCATTTTCTGAAAGGCGCTGTAAAGAAGATGAAAATATGGCGCGCGCGAAATTGCTTAGTGGTGCCATCCGCCGCCCCAGCCGCCGCCCCACCCGCCGACGTAGCCAACGCCGACGCTGACGCTCGGCGCCGCATAGTAGCCCGGGTAGTAACCGTACGCCGGTGCCGGCGCATAGGCGTAGGGTGGGGCAACCACGCATCCCGCGAGTCCCGCGATCAATGACAGTGCAAAGAAGAGTTTGATCATGATGTTTCTCCGACCATTCCATTCTCTGCTACCGGCCCGTTTTTATGCGCAACGATGTGTGTCGAAAAATTACTTTGCGTTTGCGCCGGTCGGGTCACACGCCTGACCTATGACGAGTCGATGACCGTCGGGTGTCGCGAGTGTCATCTCGCGCATGCCGTGGGGCTGGTCCGTGGGCGCCGCGAGCACGACGAAGCGCGGATCTTCGGCAGCGATTGTCATTCGCGCCACCCTACAAACCCTAACAAATACCAAAGTTGTTTGACAACAATGGGGGTGACTGCTACTGTGCGATCTATCGACAACCCACTAATCCGCACGAGGCCTCATGAACGTGTCCCCGATTGCCGAGAGCGAATTTGCCTCGACCGTGATGGCTGTGCCGCCGCTGGCACGCCGCTCCGACCTGACGCTCGACGTCGAAGAAAACCGTCGGCTGATCCGTCACATGGAGGCCGGCGGCATCCGCACGCTGCTCTATGGCGGCAATGCCAATCTCTATCACGTCGCCGTCAGCGAATACCGCGAGTTGCTTGACATGCTCGCCGACCTGACCGGGCCGCAAACGCGCGTGATTCCCGCCATCGGTCCTGACTTCGGCAAGATGCTCGACCAGGCGCGCATTCTCGCGCAGACCTCGTACCAGACCGCGATGGTGCTGCCGCTCGGCGGCTTCACCACGCCGGCCGGCGTCGAGGCGGGCCTGAAGCGTATCAGCGACACGGCGGGCATTCCGCTCACGCTCTATGTCAAGAGCGAAGACTACGTGGATGTCGACACGCTCGCGCGCCTCGTCGAGAGCGGCACGCTGGCCGCCGTGAAGTACGCGATCGTGCGCCAGGATCCCGCGAACGATCCTTACCTGCGCCGCCTGCTCGAGCGGGTGCCGGCCTCGAAGGTGGTCTCGGGCATGGGGGAGCGTCCGGCGCTCGTCCACGTGCGCGACTTCGGCCTCGCCGCCTGGACCACGGGCTCGGGCTGCATCGCGCCGCGCGCCGTGATGGGGCTCCTCGCTGCCGCGAAGGCGGGCCGCGCGGAAGATGCGCAGCGTCTGTACGACCACTTCATGCCGCTCGAAACGCTGCGCGACGACATCTCGCTGATCCGCGTGCTGCATGACGCCGTGACGCTCTCCGGCATCGGCAACATGGGTCCGATCCTGCCGCTCCTGAGCGGTTCGCCCGAGTCGGCGCTGCCCGCCATCGAGCAGGCCGCCCGTGCGCTGCTCGCGTTCGAAAACTCGCTCGCGCAGGCGGCGTGCGCGTAACGCGCACGTGTCCGTCAAAGGAATTCACGGAGCGAACATGCAGATATCCGGAACCATGCTGTTGGGCGCCGACGCTGTGCGCGGCACCCAGGGCGAAATGCGCGCCTTCGCGCCCGCGCTGGGCGCAGAGATCGAGCCTTCGTTCGGCCTTGGTGGCAGCGCTGATGTCGAGCGGGCCTGCACGCTGGCCGCGCAAGCCTTCGATCCTTTCCGCGCCGCGCCGCTCGAAACGCGCGCGCGTTTGCTCGAAGCGATCGCCGAACGCATTCTCGGCATTGGCGACGCGCTGATCGAGCGCGCGCATCTCGAATCCGCGCTGCCGAAGGCCCGCCTCGAAGGCGAGCGTGGCCGCACCGTCGGTCAGCTGCGCCTCTTCGCGTCGCTCGTGCGCGACGGCCGCTGGTGCGGCGCCGTGCTCGATTCGGCGCTGCCCGAGCGCAAGCCGCTGCCGCGCTCCGATCTGCGCGCGCAGCGCATCGGGCTCGGCCCCGTGGCCGTATTCGGCGCCAGCAATTTCCCGCTCGCGTTTTCGGTGGCGGGCGGCGATACCGCTTCTGCGCTCGCGGCCGGTTGCCCCGTGGTCGTGAAGGCGCATCCGGCTCATGCGGGCACCTCCGAACTCGTGGGCCGCGCGATCCGGCAAGCGGTAGCCGACGTGGGCTTGCCCGCTGGCGTGTTCTCGCTGTTGTTCGGCGGCGGCAATGCGCTCGGCGAGGCGCTGGTCGCGCATCCGGCCATCAAGGCGGTGGGCTTCACGGGCTCGCGCGGCGGCGGTCTCGCGCTCGCGCGCATTGCCGGAGAGCGTGCCGAGCCCATTCCCGTCTATGCTGAGATGAGCAGCATCAATCCGATGTTCGTGCTGCCGGCAGCGCTGGCCGCGCGCGGCGAGGCGTTGGCGAAGGGCTTCGTCGAGTCGCTGACGCTCGGCGTCGGGCAGTTCTGCACGAATCCGGGCCTCGTGCTTGGCTTCGACGGCCCCGACCTCGACCGCTTCGTAACGCAAGCCGCAGCAGCGCTCGGGCAGAAGAGCGCGCAGACCATGCTGACGGCCGGCATTGCCGCGAGTTACCGCAAGGCCGTGGAGGCGCGCGCGCAGCAGCCGGGCGTGGAGCGTGTGGCAGAGGGCACGCAGTCGGACGCGCACTGCGCCGCGTTGCCGATGCTGTTCAAGACGACGGCCGGGCAGTTCCTCGCGCAGCACGCGCTGGCGGACGAGATCTTCGGGCCGGTGTCGCTGGTCGTGGCCTGCCGCGACGAAGCGGAACTGCTGCGCGTGGCGGAACACCTGGAAGGCCAGTTGACCGCGACGCTGCATATCGACAGCGGCGACTACGCCCAGGCGCGGCGCCTCTTGCCGGTGCTCGAGCGCAAGGCCGGCCGCATTCTCGCGAACGGCTTCCCGACGGGGGTGGAGGTGTCTTACGCGATGGTGCACGGCGGGCCGTTCCCGGCCACCTCGGACGCGCGCACGACTTCGGTGGGCGCGATGGCGATCGAGCGTTTCCTGCGTCCGGTCTGCTATCAGGATCTGCCGGCCGACCTGCTGCCGCCGGCGCTGCAGGACGACAATCCGCTCGCGCTCTGGCGCTTGCGCGACGGCGAACTGGTGCGCGCCTGAGCGCACCGGCGGAGGCTGGCGGTGAGGCCGCCAGCCTGGTAACCGGGCAGCCGCCGCACCGTTGCCGACAAGGCGATGATATTCGTGACATAAAGCCCGACGTTGCTTGACAACTTACGGCGTGGTTCTGCATCCTGTGCTGCGAGCCCGCGCTGAGCGCAGTTCACGAACGGGCCGCAGAGAATAAATCCCATAATCAGATGTGAGGAGATGCGATGTTCGAAGGACGCTTGTCGGCCAGACTCCTGGCCCTGTGTGTGTCGGCCGCTGCTGTGATGACGCTCGGTACGGGCGCGGCGCAGGCCGATCCGGTTTCCCTGAACATAGTCGACGTGGCGGGCGATCTGCAGCTCACGCAGAAAGCCTTCGAAGCCTTCAAGGCGAAGTATCCGAACCTCGTCTCCAATATCACCTACACCAACGCGCCCGCGCCGCAATTGCCGGGCAAGATCAAGGCGATGCAGGCTGCGGGCCGCGCCGACATCGACCTCGTGCTGACCGGCACGGACGCGCTTGCGGCCGGCATCGAACAGAACCTCTGGGTCAAGCTGCTGCCCGACAACGCGGCCGCGCTGCCCGGTGTGCTCGACCACTACGCGCCCGGTCCGCGCAAGATGCAGGACCTGGCGCAAGGCTACGGCCTCGAAGTGGCGTACATGCCCGCCGGCCCGCTGCTCGAATACAACCCCGCGAAGGTGCCGAATCCGCCGCATACGCCCGAGCAGCTGCTCGCGTGGTGCAAGGCCAATCCGGGCAAGCTGATCTACGCTCGCCCCGCCAATTCGGGCCCGGGCCGCACCTTCCTGATGGGCCTGCCGTATCTGCTCGGCGACAAGAATCCGCAAGACCCGGTCAACGGCTGGGACAAGACCTGGGCCTTCCTCAAGGAACTGAACGCGTGCGTGCCGTACTACCCGGGCGGCACTTCGGCGGTAATGAAGGAACTGGGCGAAGGCACGCGCGACATGACCGTGACGGTGACGGGCTGGGACATCAACCCGCGCGCGCTCGGCATCGTGCCGGCCAACTTCAAGGTGCAGGCCTTCGACAACATGACCTGGGTGAACGACGCCCAGTACATGGTGATCCCGAAGGGTGTTTCCAAAGAGAAACTCGCGGTGCTGATCAAGCTCATGAACTTCATGCTCGAGCCGCAGCAGCAGGCCATGACCTATGACGACGGCTACTTCTATCCGGGCCCGGCCGTGGCGGGCGTCACGCTGAACATGGCGCCGAAGGAGAGCCAGGACGTGATCGCGAAGTACGGGCGCCCCGAGTACGCGAAGTGGCTCGCGGCCTATCCGCACGTCGTGCCGCTTTCGGCGCAGGCGATGGTGGCGGCTTTCCAGAAATGGGACCGCGAAGTCGGCGCGGCCAAGTCCCAGTAACGCAAGCGGGCGAGCACGGCGGCGGGATCGATCCTGCCGGCCGTGCCGTTCCCTCAAGGCTGATCAGGAACGTGACATGAAGCATTCTTTCGATCGTCTGCGTCTGGACTCGGTGTGCCGCAGCTTCACGAGCGCCGAGGGCGCACAGCTGGCCGCGCTGCGCGGACTCGATCTCGAGATACGCCGCGGCGAGTTCATCGCCTTGCTCGGGCCGTCGGGCTGCGGCAAATCGACGGCGCTGAACTGCATCGCGGGCCTCATGCCGCTCACGAGCGGCAGCATCTGGCTCGACGAAACGCGTATCGACGTGCTGCCGCCCGAGAAGCGCGGCTTCGGCATGGTGTTCCAGAACTACGCGCTCTTTCCGCACATGAGCGTGCTGGAAAACGTGGGCTTCGGCTTGAAGATGCAAGGCGTGCCGCGCGACGAGGCGAAGCGCCGGGCGCGCGAGGCGCTGCAGCTCGTGCAGCTCGTTGGCCACGAAAACAAGCTGCCGGGCCAGCTTTCGGGCGGCCAGCAGCAGCGCGTGGCGATTGCGCGCGCGATCGTGATCGAACCGCCGCTCGTGCTGATGGACGAGCCGCTCTCGAACCTCGACACGAAGCTGCGCATCGAGATGCGCGCCGAAATCCGCCGCATTCACGGCCAGCTCGAACGCGCGACGATCTACGTGACGCACGACCAGGACGAGGCGCTTTCGATGGCCGACCGCATCGTCGTGATGAAGGAGGGCGTCGTGCAGCAGGTGGCCACGCCGAAGGAGATCTACGGGCGTCCCGCGAACCTGCACGTTGCGCGCTTCATGGGTTATCGCAACGTGCTGCCGTTTTCCATCTCGGGCGAGCGCGGCGATCACGTTGCGTTGACGGCAGCCGGCGTCACCCTGACCGGCGTGGCGATGGACGAGGTGGACGCGAACGGCATGTCGGTGGCGATGCGTCCCGAAGATTTCGAGCGCGCCACACCGGGCGACGCGAACGCCTTCGACGTGGAAGTGGAGCTGGTCGAATACGGCGGCCGCGATTCGCTGCTGCTCGCCAACGCGCCGTTCGGCAAGCTGTGGGCGCGCGTGGCCGGCGAATTCGAGGCGGGCGAGCGTGCCACGCTGCGCGTCGCGCCGTCGCGCGTGCTCGCCTATGCGGAGCGTGCCGCATGAGCACGCTGGTTTCCACGCTCGCCCGCCAGCCGCGCGATGCACGCGGCTGGCTCGTCACGCCGGCGCTCGGCTTCATTGCCGCGCTGTTTCTCTATCCGTTCGCGTATGGCCTCGTGCTTTCGTTCAAGCCGATGAACGGCGGCGGCATGCTGGCCAACTACGTGCAGTTCTTCACCGACCTTTCGCTGTGGCCAACGGTGTTCGTCACGCTGAAGCTCGCGGTGCCGGCGACGGTGATCAACGTCGGGCTTTCGATACCGGTGGCGTTCGCGCTGCGCCGCAGTTCGCCCTGGCAGAAGTTCGCGACGACGCTGCTCGTGATCCCGGTGACGCTCGGCACGGTGCTGATCGCCGACGGCATGCTCAGCTACTTCGGTCCGAACGGCTGGTTCCCGCAGGCGCTGCATGCGGTGCATCTCTACACCAGCGAGGAAATCCGTCTCACGCACAACTACTGGGGCGTGCTGATCTCGCTGATCGTCTCGGGCTTTCCGTTCGCCTTTTTGCTCACGCTCTCGTACGTCACCGGCATCGACCCGACGCTCGCGCGCGCCGCGTCCACGCTCGGCGCGGGACCGTGGCAGCAGTTCCGGTTGATCTATCTGCCGCTGCTCGTGCCGGGCCTCACGATGGCCGCCTGCCTCTCGTTCGTGCAGGCCTATTCGGTGTTCCCGTCCGCCGTGCTGCTCGGCGCGCCGGCGGGCCCCACGCGCGTGATCTCGATTGCCGCCGCGGAAGCCGCGTTCGAGAGCTACGACTATTCGCTCGCCTCGACCATCGCGATCGTGATGGGCTTCGTGCAGCTCGTGGTGGTGGCGGCGATGCTGGCGGCGCGGCGGATGTTCTACGCGGGTCCGGTGAGCGGAGGGAAGGGCTGATGAGCGCACATCACCGCAATGCCGCCGGTCTCTCTGCCGGTGCGCCGCTCTCGGGCGATCGTCCGGCCGCGTCGTCTGCCGCCGTTTCGTCGAAGCCCCCTGTGCGCCTCGCCGACCGGCTGTGGAAATGCCTCGTCTGGGGCGGCATGGCGTTCTTCCTCCTGAACGTGCTGCTGCTGATCGCCACCGTCGGCGTGAACTCCATCGCCACGCGCTGGTTCGGCACGCCGCTGCCGCAGGGCTTTACGCTGCACTGGTACGCACAGGCGTGGCGCGACTTCCAGCTTTCGAGCGTGCTGTGGGTGACGTTCGAAGTGGTGGGCGCCGTGGTGGTGCTGTCCATCGTGCTCGGCGTGCCCGCTGCTTATGCGCTCGCGCGCGCGCAGTTCCCCGGCAAGCGCATCGCCATGCTGGTATTCCTGCTGCCGCTGATGGTGCCGCCCGTCACATACGGCATCCCGATGGCGACCGCGATGTACCGCTTCGGCCTCGCGGGCACGCTGCCCGGCGTGATCCTCGCGAACCTCGTGCCCGCGCTGCCGTTCGTGATTCTCGTGATGACGCCGTTCATCGAGCAGATCGATCCCAACCTCGAATCCGCCGCACGCATCTTCGGCGCGAACACGCTGCGCTATTTCCGCTACGTGCTGCTGCCGCTGCTCGTGCCGGGCATGCTGGCGGCGGGGCTGCTCGTGCTGGTGCGCACGATCGGCATGTTCGAACTCACTTTTTTTACCGCCGGACCCGACACGCAGACGCTCGTCGTCGCGCTGTACTACGCGGTGTTCTCGACGGGCGTTCGCGCGCCGCAGTCGATCGACGCCATGGCGATGATCTATATGGCGATTACGCTCGCGTGGGTGCTGGTGGCGCTGCAGTTCGTGAGCCCGACACAGCTCGTGTCGCGTGTGAAAGAGCAGCGCTGACCGGCAAAGGCGCCCCACCCCACAGGAACGACCTGGCAGACTCTGGAGCAAAGCAAGATGAGCAACAAGCGTAAAACCCCCGAAGAACTGCGCAGCCACCGCTGGTACGGCGTGAACGACCTGCGCTCGTTCGGCCATCGTTCGCGCACGGCGCAGATGGGCTACAGCCGCGAGGAATATGCGGGCAAGCCGGTGATCGCCATCCTCAATACGTGGAGCGAGATCAACCCCTGCCACACGCATTTCAAGCAGCGCGTGGAAGAGGTCAAGCGCGGCATCTGGCAAGCGGGCGGCTTTCCGATCGAGCTGCCGGTGCAAACGCTCTCCGAGCCGTTCCAGAAGCCCACGACCATGCTCTACCGCAACTTCCTCGCCATGGAAGTGGAAGAGACGCTGCGCTCCTATCCGGCCGACGGCGTCGTGCTGATGGGCGGCTGCGACAAGACCACGCCGGCGCTGCTGATGGGCGCGATCTCGATGGACCTGCCGGCGATCTTCCTGCCGGCGGGCCCGATGCTCAACGGCAACTGGAACGGCGTGACGCTCGGCTCCGGCTCGGACACCTGGAAGTACTGGGCCGACCTGCGCGCGGGCAAGATCACGGAGCAGGACTGGAAGGGCGTGGAAGGCGGTATCGCGCGTTCGCCGGGCCACTGCATGACGATGGGCACGGCCTCGACGATGACGAGCGCGGCCGAGGCGCTGGGCTTCACGCTGCCGGGCTTCGCCTCGATTCCCGCGGCGGACTCGCGCCACGCGCAGTACGCGGCGAAGACGGGCATGCGCATTGTCGACATGGTGTGGGAAGACCTCAAGCCCTCGGACATCCTCACGCGCAAGTCGGTGGATAACGCGGTGACGACCTGCCTCGCGCTCTCGGGCTCGACGAATGCGATCGTCCACATGATCGCGCTCGCGCGCCGCGCCGGGGTGGACCTGACGCTCGCGCAGTACGACGACATCGCGCGCCACACGCCGGTGCTCGCGAACGTGCGCCCCACCGGCAAGTATCTGATGGAGGACTTCTACTACGCGGGCGGTCTCGTGGCGATGCTCAAGGAGCTGGGAGACCTGATCGACGGCACGCAGATGACCGTGAACGGCAAGACGCTCGGCGAGAACATTGCCGAAGCGCAGATCTTCAACGACGAGGTGATCCGCCGCCGCAGTGCGCCGCTGATGCCGGACACGGGCCTCGCCGTGCTGCGCGGCAATCTCGCGCCGGACGGCGCCGTGATCAAACCGGGTGCGGCCGAGAAGCAGTTGCACGTGCATACGGGCCGCGCCGTCGTGTTCAAGGACTATAACGACATGGCCGCGCGCATCGACAGCGAAGACCTCGACATCGACGAGACCTGCGTGATCGTGCTGCAGCACGCGGGCCCGATTGGCGCGCCGGGCATGCCCGAGTGGGGGCAACTGCCGATCCCGCAGAAGATCCTCAAGAAGGGCGTGCGCGACATGGTGCGCATTTCCGACGCGCGCATGAGCGGCACGAGCTATGGCGCATGCGTGCTGCACGTTGCGCCGGAATCGTTCATCGGCGGGCCGCTCGCACTGGTTAAGGACGGCGACATGATCGAGCTGAACGTGCCCGGGCGGCGCCTGAACGTGCTGATTTCCGACGAAGAACTCGCGCGCCGCAAGGCCGCGTGGGTCGAGCCCGAACCGCGCTTCACGCGCGGCTATGGCGCGATGCATCAGATGCACGTGATGCAGGCGGACAAGGGCTGCGATTTCGACTTCCTGCAGCGTGACGGCGCGCTCGGTGCTTGCGAGAGCAGCGGCGGCGAGCCCGAGATTCACTAAGCAGGTCTTAACAAGATCACGTAGTCGTTGTCAGGTTGACGGCGGCGCCGCGAGGTGGCCGCCGTTTTTTTTTGCGGGATCGAAAACGCGAGCGAGCGTTACACGTCTTCGCGGGCGAAGTTCAGCTCGACGCCGTTGCCCGCCGGATCGGAGAAAAAGATCTGCCGCTGCCCGGTTTGCGGCACGTCGGCACAGGTGAAAGGCACGTTGAACTGCTGCAGTTTGGCCATCGTCGCCTGCAGGTCGGTGCACGCGAAGGCGACGTGATCGAACGTGTTTCTTGCCGCGATGTCGCGTTTTTCTTCCGGCCCTGCTTCCGAGAGATGGAGAACGTCTTTGGCTCCCGCATAGAGCCAGTAGCCGTAGTTGGAGAAAGGCGGGCGCTCGCCTGTCCGCAGGCCCACGACGTTCACGTAGAAGTCGCACAGCCCTTCCAGCGTCGCGCGGTCTGCACGCAGGTTGTAATGACTGAAGGCGGTGACGGTCATGGCAGAGGAGTCCCGATTGGTTCCGGACTTCCATTCTATAGCGACGAGCGTTGCCGTTTCACGGCTGCCATTCGTACCCGGATTCGTACCCGGACTTCGCAGTAAGATACCGCTCACCGGCTCCTTGCCCAGCGGAGAACGCACGATGTCGATTGCCCGAACGCCCACCCCGCCGTATTACGCCGTCATCTTCACGTCGCTGCGCACGGAGGGCGACAACGGTTACGCCAGCATGTCCGACGCCATGGTCGAGCTCGCCGGCACACAGCCGGGCTTTCTCGGTGTGGAGTCGGCGCGCGAGGGCCTGGGCATCACGGTTTCGTATTGGGAGAGTCTCGAAGCGATTGCGGCGTGGAAGAAAAACGCCGAGCATCGGATTGCCCAGCGCCGGGGCCGCGAGCAGTGGTACGAGAGCTACCAGATCCGGATCTGCCGCGTCGAGCGCGATTACGGGTTCGAGCGCGGCGAGTAGCGGGAATGGCGGCGAATAGCTGCGAATAGCGGCGGGAAAGCCCGCCGCCGGCCGTTCAGCCGCCGCGCTTGCCGCGCGCTTCGAACGGGGTGAAATCGAAGCTGGCGAATCCGCCGCCTTGGTAGCGTTGAGCCACGGCGTCGAGCGGATTTTGCTTCTTCAGGATTGCTTCCGCATAGTCCTCCGCGTTCTGCTGCGGGCGATAGCCGAGCCGTTCGGCATCGTTGTCCGCGCCGCTCTGCACCCAATAGCTGCGCGTGTTGTTCGACACGCCCCACACCACCGCGAAGCCGATCTCCGGCACATTGATGACGCGATCGATGAGCTGCAGCAAATCGTCGTGACCGAGCCATGTGCTCAGATGGCGGAACTCGGTCGGCTTCTCGACGCAGCTGCCGATGCGCACGCAAACCGTCTCGATGCCGTGCTTGTCCCAGTAGAGCCGCGCGAGCGATTCGCCCCACGCCTTGGAGAGGCCATAGAAACCGTCGGGGCGGAACGCGCAATCGAGCGTGAGCTTGTCTTCCACGGGATACATGCCGATCGCGTGATTCGAACTTGCGAACAGAATGCGCTTCACGCCGTGGCGGCGCGCTCCTTCGTAGACCTCGACGAGTCCGCGCAGGTTGTTCTCGATGATCTCGGGCAGCGGGCGCTCGACGCTCGTGCCGGCCATGTGGATCAGCACATCGACGCCGTCGAGCAGGCGATCGACCACCTCGCGCTCGCGCAGGTCGCCGTGCATGACGTCTTCGCCGGCAACGATCGGCTCGAGCGGCTTCGAGCCGGCCGCGGAACGCAGATTCACGCCGCGCGCAAGGAGCGCGCGGCGCAGCACGGTGCCAAGCTGGCCGGCCGCGCCGGTCAATGCAACTTTCTTCACGGTGGAGTTACCTCGCAGAAAAACGGCAAAAGCCGGCGCCCCGCAGGGCGCCGGCCGAAAACTCAGGCCTTCACGCTGTGCGTGCCGTCCACCCTGGCAGTCGCGGCGTCGGCTTTCTGCTGGTCGGAGACCAGCCGCCAGGCCACGATTGCGCCGACCACGTCGAAGAGCATCAGGCAGACGAACAGCGGGTTGTAGCCGATGGTGCCGGCCACCGCCCCGACGATCAGCGAAAACACCGTGGCGCCAAGATACCCGAACATGCCCGAGAGACCCGTCGCGGTGCCCACCTCGTGCTGGCCGAAGACGTCCGAGGCCAGCGTGAACAGGGCGCCCGAGATGGTCTGGTGCGCGAACGTGCCGACGCAGAAGAGCGCGATCGCGGCATAGGGGCTCGCGGCGAGGCCGACGCAGGCCGGGCCGATCATCAGGCACGCGCCGGTGGTGATGACGAGCTTGCGCGAGGTGATGAGCGAGCAGCCGAACCAGCGCATGAAGAGCGGGGCCAGATAACCGCCGACGAGGCAGCCGAGGTCGGCGGCAAGGAACGGCATCCACGCGAAGAGCGCGATCTCCTTCAGGTTCATGTGGCGCACGGTGACCATGTAGAGCGGAATCCACGCGCCGAAGGTTTGCCACGCGGGTTCGGCGAGCATGCGCGGAATGCCGATGCCCCAGAAGCGGCGCTGCCTGAGCACTTCCTTCCACGAAGGCTTGCCGGCCGGCGAGTGCTGGGCGGCCGTCTGGCCCGCGCGAATGTAGTCGGCTTCCTCGGTCGAGAGCATGGGATGCTCGGCGGGCGTGCGGAAGAACACGAGCCACAGGCCGACCCAGATCAGCGCCACGCCGCCGGTCAGCACGAAGGCGAACTGCCAGTCGTACTTGAGAATGCACCAGACGACGAGCGGCGGGGCGATCATGGCGCCCACCGAGGTGCCGGTGTTGAGCCAGCCCGTGGCGACCGAGCGCTCCTTCGCGGGGAACCACTGGCTGATCGCCTTCATGCCGGCGGGGAAGATCGCTGCTTCGCTCACGCCGAGCAGGCCGCGGAAGAACGCGAGCGAGGGCCAGCTGGTGGCGAGGCCGTGCAGCATGTTGGAGATGGCCCAGCCGAACGCGAAGATCGCGAAGCCGATCTTGACGCCCAGCGAATCGAGCACGAGGCCGGCGATGGGCTGTGCGAGCGCGTAGCAGGCCTGGAACGCCGTGACCACGTACGAATACTGCTGCGTGGTCATGTGCATGGTCTGCGTGAGCGTGGGCGCCGCCACCGAGAGCGAACTGCGCGCAAGGTAGTTGAAGATGGTGCCGATCATGATGAGGCCGATGATCCACCAACGGAGCCCCTTGATAGTCTTGCGTTGCACTGCGTGTCTCCTTCGTCTGGCGTCGCTTGTAAAACCTCGTCGGGTCGGGGGAGTCCTTTGGCCCGGCATGTAAGACATCATTCTATTTGCGGTAAAGTTGTAAAGCAAATCTGGCGTGGGTCGGGATTTGCCCTGGTGTTCGCCGAAATTCGCCGAAAAATGGGGCGCCCCATTGGCGGGCGCGCCGTGCAAAACCATGAGGAATGACTGCGGGATGGGGCTCGGCAGGCATTTCGCCCGATTCGGCGCGCGCGCCGCCTAGCCGTCGGAAAGTCGCTGGTTGACAATTTTCTGGTTGTATTACAACAATGCGGGCACACTGCTGGAAACCCGCACGGGCCGGCGGCTCGCGCGGCCCATACCCCACGACACTGGACGAGACACGATGAATTCCCCCGCTATCCCCGTGAGCGAATCCGCTCTCGAAAAACTGCGCCACGTCTCGAACGCGACGCTCACCACGCAGCTCTTCAAGCGCGGGCTGCGCAATGTGTTCCTGGAGGGCGTGAAGCCGCTCGTCGCGCCGGCGCCCGGCGCGCCCAATCTCGTCGGCCCCGCCTTCACGATGCGCAACATCCCGGCGCGCGAGGATCTCGACCAGCTGAGCGCGTTCCAGAACCCGGAGCACCCGCAGCGCAAGGGCGTCGAGACGGTGCCGGCCGGCGCCGTGCTCGTGCAGGATTGCCGCGGCGAGCGCGCGGCGGCGTCGGTCGGTTCGATCCTCGCGACGCGCCTGAAGGTGCGCGGCGTGGCTGGTATGGTCTCCGACGGCCCCGTGCGTGACAGCGCCACCATTGCCGCGCTCGGGCTGCCGGTTTTCTGCGCGGGCGCCTCGGCGCCGCTGAACCTCACGAAGCATCACACCGTCGACCTGAACGTGCCGATCGGCTGTGGCGGCGTGGCCGTGTATCCGGGCGACATCATGGTCGGCGATGCCGATGGCGTGGTGGTCGTGCCGCGTCATCTGGCCGAGGAAGTGGCCGAGGCCGCCTGGGAGCAGGAAGAGCTCGAACGCTTCATCACCGTGCGCATCGAGGCGGGCGCCGCGCTGCCGGGCACCTATCCGCCCAACGAGGCAACCCTGGCGGCCTTCGCCGAGTGGCGCAAGACCCGGCACGGCTGAACGCGGCGAGGAAGATGCGATGACGATCGAACAGGAGCGCGCGCCGGTGCGGCCGCTGGAGGCGCGCAATGCGCGCCGCTCGTCGGTGGGCGAATGCCCGGTCTGGCGCGCGCAGGAGAATGCGCTGTACTGGGAGGACATTCCGGCCCAGACGCTCGTGCGCTACGAACTGGGCGCGGGGCGGCGCACCGAATGGCATCTGCCGGAGCGCATCGGCTGCTTCGCCTTCGCGCGCGACGGCAAGGTGCTGGCCGCGCTCGAAACCGGCCTCTTCGCGCTGACGCTGCGCGAGCCGCAGGCGGCGGGTGCGGGTGAGGGGGCGCAACACGGCGCGCTCGACGCGCGCCGCCTCGCGAGCGTCGCGCACGAAGCGCCGCGCATGCGCTTCAACGACGGCCGTTGCGACCGTCAGGGCCGCTTCTGGGCCGGGACGATGGTGCAGGACGCGGCCGGGCCGCAGCCGGCCGGCAAGCTCTATCGCTACACGGCGGAGGACGGACTTTCCGCGCCGGTGGTAGAGGGCCTGTGCACACAGAACGGTCTCGCCTGGTCGCCGGACGGCCGCACGATGTATCTTTCGGACTCCCATGCATCGAGCCGCCTGATCTGGGCGTTCGACTACGACACCGACGAAGGCGTGCCCGCGAATCGCCGCGTGTTCGCCGATCTGCACGACTACGCGGGCCGACCGGACGGCGCGGCGGTGGATGCAGACGGCTGCTACTGGATCTGCGCCAACGACGCCGGCCTGCTGCTGCGCTTCACGCCGCAGGGCAGGCTCGACCGGCGCGTGGAGGTGCCGGTGTCGAAGCCGTCGATGTGCGCGTTCGGCGGACCCGGGCTGGATCAGTTGTTCGTGACGACGATCTGTCCTCCCGAAGTAGGCGACGAGGACGGCCTCGTGTTCGTGCTCGAGACGGGCGTGCGCGGATTGCCCGAGCCCTCGTTTGCCGGCGTGCTCTGAGTGCCGTATGACTTACAATTGACAACATTCCTGACAACTCGACAGCGTGCGTCCGAACATGGCTGAGCAGAAGGCGCCGAACATGCCGGCGCGGATTTACAGCGACATCCTGAACCGCATCATCGAAGGCGAATACAAGGAAGGGGAGCGCCTGCCGACCGAGCACATGCTCGCGGAGCGCTTCGCGACCTCGCGGCCGACGGTGCGCGAGGCGCTCGCGCAGCTGCGCGCGGACGGCATCATCGCAACGCGCCACGGATCGGGAACCACGGTGATGCGGCGGCCGGACCCCGACGTGCGCCGCTTCGCGCCGCTCGAAAGCTTGTCGGACATCCGCCGCTGCTACGAGTACCGCATCGTGGTGGAAGCGGGCGCGGCGGCGCTGGCTGCGCAAAAGGCCGACGACACCGACGTCGAGGCCATCCAGCGCGAGTGGGACAACCTCCAGACGATCATCGAAACCTCGGGCATCGGCGCGAAAGACGACTTCGCGTTTCATCTCGCCGTGGCCCGCGCGTCGAAGAACCCGTTCTTCATCACCGCGCTCTCGGGCATCCAGGAGCAAATGGTGTTCAGCATGAACCTGTCGCGCAATCTCTCGCTCGTGAAGTCGATCGAACGCCAGCGCGTGGTTCAGCAGGAGCATCTCGAAGTGCTCGAAGCGGTGCGCGCGCGCGATGCCGAGCGCGCGTCGCAGGCGATGCGCGCGCACCTCGAGCGCGCCGTCAACCGCATGTTCGGCTCCTGATCCGCGCGCGGAGCGGACTATTCTCTTCGGCTTCTTGAGCGTTCCGGTCGTGTTTTCGCGAGGCGTGGCGCCGATGCGGCGTTCGAAATTCCTGCGGGGCATGGCGCTGGCTGCGGCACTCGCCGCGGGGCCGGCGCTCGCCGCGGCCGCGGCCGTTCCGCCGCTTCACGCCGTCAAAGTGATCGCCTCCGCGCGCCTGCCGATCAATACCCCGCAAGGCCGCGCCGAGTTTCCGCTCTATGTGAGCGCGGACTGGACGATTCCGCAGCCGCATGTGACGCGCGCGGTGATCGTGCTGCACGGGCGTCTGCGCAATGCGGACGTCTACTTCGGTTCGCTCGAAGCGGCCCGCGCGGCCGCGCACGCCGACCCCGCGACGACGCTGCTGATCGCGCCGCAATTCCTCGCGAGCGTCGACACCCGCGCGTTTGCTTCCCCCGCCAACCTGCTGCGCTGGCATGGCGACGCCTGGATGGACGGCGGCCCGGCGGCGGGCGCCGTGCCGGTGAGCTCGTACGCGGTGCTCGACCGGATCGTCGAGCGGCTCGCCGACCGGCATCTCTTTCCCGCGCTGAAGTCGGTGGTGCTGGCGGGGCACTCCGGCGGCGCCCAGTTCGTGCAGCGTTACGCGGAGGCGTCCCGCGCGGCGGATGCCCTTGCGGCGGCCGGCATCGACGTGCGTTATCTGGTGGCCAATTCCTCGTCCTATGCCTACTTCGACGCGCTGCGCCCCGACGCGAGCGGCGCGCCGGCGCCGTTCGACGCGTCGCGCTGTCCCGGTTTCGATCGCTGGAAATACGGTATGGAGGAGCGCCCGGCATTCATACAGGACCGCACGCCGGCGCAGATCGAGGCGGACTACGCGAAGCGGCGCATCGTCTATTTGATAGGCGGCGACGATACCGACCCGGCGCAGTCCGCGCTCGACAAGCGTTGCGAAGCCGAGGCGCAGGGGCCGCAGCGCATGGCGCGCGCGCAGGGCTTTTTCCGCTATCTACAGGGGCGGCATCCGGAGGGGCTGAATCAGTCGATGGAGATCGTGCCGGGCGTGGGCCACGACGGCAGACGCATGCTCACATCCGCGTGTGCGCTGGCGACGATGTTCGATACGGGAAGTTGCGCTGACTGACTGGCGATCTGCAAGGATGGCCGGCAGACAGGCGTTGCGGGGGATGGGGAGAGGGGAGCGGGTCGCCGAGGGCCGGTTTCATGCGAAACCGGCCCGCCTCTGACGACCGCCGGTACTGACTGCTTCCGGCTTACGCCGTTTGCTTCGTGGCGCGTGCCGATGCCTTCGCGGCGACCTTGGTGGCAGCCTGGAAGTTGCTTTCGGCGAGTTCGACGGCCTGCTTCGCTGCCTTGTTCACCGACTCATAAGCCGAGTTGGCGGCGTTGAACGCCGTCTTGATCGCGGCGACGGCGCTTTCCGAGCCAGCCGGTGCGTTCTTTGCCGCGCTTTCGACGAGCGACTGGACGGAGCGCTGCTGCTCGGCGAGGTGCGATTCGGCGGCGCGGGTGAATTCCGACTGGGCGGCCGACACGATGTCGTACACGCTGCGGCCGTAAGCCAGGGCCTTTTCCGCGGCGGGCTGCGCAAGGTTGGCCTGCACGGCGAAGAAACCTTGCGGATCCTTGGCGGAGAAGGCTGCCTGAGCCTGTTCCTGGCCTTGCGCGAAAGCGTCGCGCGCGGTCTGGAGGTTCAGTTCGGCGAGCTTGACGGCGCTGTCGAACGCCTTGTTCGTGAGACCGAAAAGGGTCTCGAGGCTGGCTTTCTGGCTGGCGGCGAATTGCTCGGGAGTCGGCAGAGTCATGTCTTCGTTCCTGATGACGAACCGGCGCGGCGGTTCCGTTTGGAAAATGGGAAAACGTTCGAATCGATCGCCGTCCCGCCGGTTTGTGCGTTGCAGCAATCTGGACTCCATGATAGCGCACCAGAATGGTGTGTCAAGAAATATTTGTGCGATGCAACATTGGCCCAGATAGCTGATTTGTATGGAAAATGCGCCGTGCATGAGATGCTGGCGGCAGCACCCTGGGGAGGGTGCTGCCACTTCGTTCCGGCCGTCAGCCTGGTTTCCGGAAGGGCTTTTCGTTGGCCGATCGCTTGTGCCTGCGGCAACTCATACCAGCGAAATCCGCAGTGTCTTGCCACATGCCGCAGCGTACCGGCGGAGCGTATCGAGGGAGGGCGAGTGCTGGCCGGACGCCAGTGCGCGCTCGAGGCGTGTCACGGCGGGCGCCTTGGTGCCCATGCGCTCGGCCACCTGTGCCTGGCTAAGGCCGGCTTCATGGCGGGCTGCCAGCATCTGATCGAGCAGGGCAAACTCTTCGCGATTCAATCGGTCGTACTCGGCCCGTGCTTCGGGATCGGCGAGAATCCGTTCGCGCATTGCTTTAAACGTTCCCACTTTTGATCTCCTGCAGTCGTTTGCGGGCAATTTCCAGTTCCTTGCGCGGTGTTTGCTGCGCCTTCTTCACGAAGCAATGAAGCATTACGATGCGTCGATCCACAACGGCGCAGTAGAACACCCTGGCGATACCTTCGGGGCTCTTGAGTCGTAGTTCGAACAAGCCTTCTCCCATCGCGTTGGTGTGGGGCTCGCCGAGATTCGGCCCGTACGTTTCCATGCGCTCGGCAAGGGCAACGAAGCGAACTGCAAGCATTTTGGGGAGAGCGTAGATACTGTGCTCAACCCGTTCGCTATAGAAGTCGATCAGGTATCTCATGCCGATTATAGTAACAAATATGTTATTTCGCTAGTCGGGGCCGAAATACTCCGATTTGAGTGACGTCAAGCTTGTGAGCAACCTTCCAGCGTTTCGAACGCCCGCGGTCCGAAGCCCCTAAGGCCCGCCACCGCTTTCTGCAGCACAAACCGCCAGGGCGCATAATGCGGCTCGTCGGCGCGCGGCATGAAGGCATGGAATAAACCGCCCGCGCCGCGCGTTAACCTCACTGAACCGCCCGGGCGAGCCCACGTGAAAACCTCCCTTTCCGCTGAATCCGGCTTCAACGACGTCACCGCCGCCGCGCAGAAGTACACGCGCGTTGCCGTGCTGCTGCACTGGCTGATCGCGCTCCTGATCCTCACCAATGTCGTGCTGGGCCTCACTGCGGCGCTGTTGCCCGACGGCACGCTCTCCGACACGAACATCCGCCTCGTGATCGACACGCACAAATCGATCGGCATCACCGTGCTCGGCCTCGCGATCGTGCGCGTGCTGTGGCGCTTCACGCATCGCCCGCCGCCGTTGCCTGCGGAATTTCCGGGCTGGGAGCGCGCGGCGGCGCATGCCGCCCATATCGCGCTCTACGTGCTGATCTTCGCAATGCCGCTCACGGGCTGGCTGCACGACTCCGCGTGGGTCGCCGCGGCCTCGCATCCCATGTATCTCTACGGCCTCGTGCCCTGGCCGCGCATCGGCTTCATCATGAACCTGGACCCGGCCACGAAGGACCAGCTGCACACGCAGTTCGGCGCGCTGCATACCGCCTGCAGCTATGCGCTCTACGGCGTGCTCGCGTTGCACATTGCGGGCGCGCTCAAGCATCAATGGATCGATCGTCATTCGGTGCTGCGCCGGATGATGCCGTAAGCCACGCAAGGGAAAGTCTTGAACAACACGCTTGAACAGGCGCTCGCGCGCACTTCGCCGCGCCTTGCTCCGCCGCCCACGCCGCTCGCGAGCATCGTGATCCACCTGGGCGTCATGGTGCTCTGGCTCGTGCTGTTCGCCCGAGCGTTTTTCCTGCAGGGTGTCGTTGCGTGGTCAACGGGTATTGCCTATGTCGTGTACGACACGCTGCTGCTGCTGTTCGTGGCGTGGAAGGCCGCCGTGCTGCTCAAGCCGGCGAACGCAATTGCGGCGACCGCTGCGGCGGCCGACACGGCGACAATCGCAACCGCCGGCGGCCCGCTGCCCACGCTCGGCGTGATCGTCGCGGCCCACAACGAGGCGGCGGTGCTGCCGATCACGCTCGACGCCTTGTTCGCGCAGACGCTGCCGCCGCAGCAGATCGTGATCGCCGACGACGGATCGACCGACGGCACCGCGGCGCTGCTGACCGAACGCTACGGCCTGGCCGACCCGGGCGAAGGCCGCCTGAGCCGGCCTTCCGCGCAGTATCCGAACCTGCGCTGGCTGAAGCTGCCGCACGGCGGCAAGGCGCATGCGCTGAACGCGGCGCTCCTCGCGGTCGATACGGACACGCTGATGACCGTGGACGCCGACACGCTCCTCGAACCCGATGCCTGCGCGGCGATGGCCGGGGCGTTCGGCCGCGAGCGCGGGCTCGTGGCCGCGGCGGGGCTGCTCACGCCGGTGTGCAACACGTCGCTTTCCGGCCGCTTCTTCCAGTGGTTCCAGACCTACGAATACATCCGCAACTTCATCTCGCGCTTCGCCTGGATGCGCGCGGACAGCCTGCTGCTGGTCTCGGGGGCATTCGCCTGTTTCCGTCGCGACGCCGTGACGGCGGTGGGCGGCTTCGATCCGCACTGCCTTGTCGAGGACTACGAACTGATCCATCGGCTGCGCCGCCATTCGGCGCGCGAGGGCTTGGGTTGGGACGTGCGCGTGATCGGCGCGGCCCGCGCGCGCACCGACGCGCCGGGCACGCTTGCGAGCTTTCTGCGCCAGCGCCGCCGCTGGTTCGCGGGTTTTCTGCAGACGCAGTACTGGTATCGCGACATGACGGGCAACCGCCGCTACGGAAAGCTCGGTCTGCTGATGCTGCCGGTCAAGGCGTTCGATACGGTTCAGCCCATCTACGGGCTTACTGCGTTTGCGCTGCTGCTCGGCTTTCTGTTCGACGGCCGCTTTACGATCGTGCTGCCGGTGCTGGGCGTGATCGTCGGCAAGATCGTCATCGACCTCGCGTTCCACCTGTACTCGGTTCACCTGTACCGGAAGTGGAGCGGCGACCGCAGGAGTTCGAGCTTCGGCATGGCCTTCCTCGCCGCGATCTTCGAGCCGTTCTCGTTCCAGTTGATGCGCCACACCGGGGCGGCGCTCGGCTGGCTGCATTTCCTGCTGCGCCGCCGCAAGTGGGGCGTGCAGGAACGCACGGGCCTCACCTCGCCGGGCAACGGCGAGCGGCCGGCGCCGTTGCGCTGAGGGCTCCTGGTTTTCTGCGCGAAGGGGTGATGCTCCCCGTATTCGTCTGACTTGAGCGGCATCCGGCTTGCTGCCCGAAAGGTGCTGTCGTCACGCAACGGAGCGTGGCGGCTGCAGCCGATCCCGGAGAGTATTCATGCGACGCTCGAGCCTCATTGCCTTTGTTTTGCCGCTTACGCTGGCGGGTTGCCTGTCGTTCAGCAGCAGCGACCCGAATCCCCCGCCGCGTCAGACGGTGGTCGTGCCGCAGCCAACTGCGGTGCCTGCGCCTCCTGCCGACACGGCGCCGCCGCCGGGTACGACCTGCGCCGCGCCATGCTGATCGCCGTATCGTTTTTCCCGCTGGCGCGTTCATGCCGGCGGCGGCAGTCAGGGCTTTAGGGACTGGCCGCCTGCGGTTTAGGGCGGGCGTCGTCGGGGGCGTGCGATACAGCCGCGCGCGTTTCGTTCATCAAATGCCCCGCGAATGGCGTGTCCGCCACGCTTGCCAGTCCCGCCGAGCGCAGGGCGCGCGCCGTCCACGTATTGCAGGTGTGCAGGGCGTCGTAAGTGCCCGTCGCCGCGAAGTACAGGCTGCCCGGATAGGGGCCGTCCGCGAGGCGTTGCGGCTCGTCCATGCCGTCCGTTTCGATCGAATCGCGCAGGAAACGCTGCAGGCCTTCGAGGCCCGCGTCCCCCACAGGCGCTTCGACCACGTTCTCCTCCCCGAACGCCGCTTCGGGCGTGGCCCGCAGCACCGTCATCAGGATCGCCGCGCGGCTCGGCAAGAGTGCGCCGAGCATCGTGAGCGGGTCGTGCCTGCGCTCGACCACGTACTGCCGTTCCCCGAAGCCGAAACACAGCACGGTCGCCCCGTCGAAGCCGTGCGCGAGGCCGAGCGCCCAGGCGTTGGCGTCGCGCGTGCGCAGGCATACGTCGGTGTGCCAATCGCGTCGGACGACGGCAACGAACGTGCGCGCGGTGTCGGCATGGCCGGGATCGACGGCGGCCGGCATCGGCGTGTCGACCGACGCGCATGCGCCCGGCAATAGGCTCAGGAGAGCCACGCATGCGCTCTGCGCAAACAACGCGAGCCAGCCCGCGCGACGTTCATCCATAAGAAAAAGACTTCTCTCGCGAGACGCCAGGCGCGCCGCACGCGCCATACCCGCCTGCCATATGCACCAGATTGAGGCGGACGCGTCACGCATGCGCCGAAGCGGACGCGTTCGACTTATCATCGTCATCGACGTTGCACCATTCCTGCGCAGAATTTGCGATCGCGGATGGCATATCACTTGCTTTTCTGGCAGGACCGCAGCGCGCATGGCATGAAGTCGCAATCGAGCGACGGCATGCGGAAACGCGGCTGCATTCACGCGCGAGAACAAGCCGATGCAAGTCTATGACGAGATGCGCGAAGCGGGTGGAGCACGCCCGCACTACGAGCGGTTCCAGCGTTGGCTGGATCGCCAGACCGCCGAAACGACGACACGCAAGCGCGCGGAGGCGGACCTGCTGTTCAGGCGGGTCGGCATCACGTTCGCGGTCAACGGCGACCTCTCCGGTACCGAACGGCTCATCCCGTTCGATCTCATCCCTCGGGTCATACCGCCCGGCGAATGGGCGTTGCTGGAAAGGGGCCTGCGCCAGCGCGTGCGGGCGCTCAACCTGTTCCTCCACGACGTCTATCACGAACGCAATATCGTGCGCGCCGGCGTGATTCCGGCGGAGCAGGTCTATACGAACGCGCAGTATCGGCCCGAGATGCAGGGCATCGATCTTCCGCTCGGCATCTATGCGCACATTGCGGGCATCGACATCGTGCGTGACGGTCGCGATGGCGCGTTCTACGTGCTCGAAGACAATCTGCGCGTGCCGTCCGGCGTCTCTTACATGCTCGAGAACCGCAAGATGATGATGCGGCTCTTTCCCGAACTGTTCGTTCAGCACAAGATCGCGCCCGTCGCGCACTATCCCGACCTGCTGCTCGACACGCTGCGCACCGCGGCGCCCACCGGCGTGGACGATCCCGTCGTCGTGCTGCTCACGCCCGGCATGTACAACTCGGCGTACTTCGAACATACGTTCCTTGCGCAGCAGATGGGCGTCGAACTCGTGGAGGGCAAGGATCTATTTGTAGAGGATAACTACGTATTCATGCGAACGACCCAGGGGCCGCGGCGCGTGGACGTGATCTACCGGCGCGTGGACGACGACTTTCTCGATCCGCTCGCGTTTCGCGGCGATTCGGCGCTGGGCGTGCCCGGTTTGCTGACGGCGTATCGCGCGGGCCGCGTCGTGCTGGCGAACGCGATGGGCACGGGCGTAGCCGACGACAAGTCGATCTACCCCTATGTTCCCGACATGATCACGTTCTATCTCGGCGAGAAGCCCATCCTCAACAACGTGCCGACGTGGCAGTGCCGCCGCCCGGACGACCTCGCCTGGACGCTCGATCATCTGCCGGAGCTCGTGGTGAAGGAGGTGCACGGCGCGGGGGGCTACGGCATGCTGGTGGGGCCGGCCTCGACGCGCGCGGAAATCGAGGCGTTTCGCGAGCGGCTGCTCGCGCGCCCGGGCAACTACATCGCGCAGCCTACCTTGTCGCTTTCGGCGTGCCCGACCTTCGTCGAGGCGGGCATCGCGCCGCGCCACATCGATCTGCGTCCGTTCGTGCTCTCGGGCAAGACGATCCAGATGGCGGCCGGAGGACTCACGCGCGTTGCGCTCAAGGAGGGTTCGCTCGTCGTCAATTCCTCGCAGGGCGGCGGCACCAAAGATACCTGGGTGCTTGAGTAACGTCGCGAATAGCTTCGCGAATAACGTTGCGAACGAGTTCGCACGCGCAACCCCGACCCGTATAAGGACCGACCATGCTGAGCCGTACCGCCGATCACCTGTTCTGGATGGCCCGCTACATGGAGCGGGCCGAGAACACCGCGCGCATGCTGGACATCAATCTCAAGGCGCTGCTGCTGCCTCGCAGCGCGGACAGCGAGGCGCGCACGCACCGCGCGATGCTGCGCATCTCCGAACTGGAGCCCGCATTCGACGCGCGCCACGAAGAGGTGACGAGTTCCAACGTGCTGCAATTTCTCGTCGCCGATCCGACGAATCCTTCGAGCATCTATTCCTGCCTGCTGGCGGCGCGCGAGAACGCGCGCGCCGTGCGCGGCACGCTCACGACCGAATGGTGGGAGACGATCAACGAGTCCTGGCTGCAGTTCGCCGAACGCCTGCGCGGCGACGAGCTCTCGGTCCACCCCGAGACGCTGTTCGAATGGGTCAAGTTCCGCTCGCATCTGTCGCGTGGCGTGACGCTCGGCACGGCGCTGCAGGACGATGCGCTGTTCTTCACGCAACTGGGCACGTTTCTCGAACGCGCCGACAACACGGCGCGCATACTCGACGTGCGCTTCGTGGAGGTGCAGGAGGCCGACTCGCGCTCGGCGGCGCGCCAGCTCGAAGACTTCTATTACTGGACTTCGATCCTGAGTTCCGTCTCGGCCCTCGAAATCTATCGCAAGGTCTATCGCGACGTGGTGACGCCTGCACGCGTGGTCGAACTGCTGATCCTCAACCAGCAGATGCCGCGCTCACTGCTGGCATCCATGGAGGGCGTCTGCACGAATCTGGCCATGCTGCGCACCGGCGCCTCGCACGAAGTCGAGCGCACGGCGGGCAAGCTGCGCGCCGAACTGCTCTATGCCGATCTGCGCCAGATTTTTTCGGTAGGAGTGCACACGTTTCTCACGCAGTTCCTCGCACGGGTGTACGAACTGGGCAACCAGGTCGCGCGCACCTATCTGATGATGCCGGCAGGGTAGGCGCGCAGCGCCGGTCGTTCCCGTCACTGTGGAGCAAGAGGATTCTCGTCATGCAGCTCGCCATTCGCCACGACACCGTTTACCGCTACGAAGCGCCGGTGCACTATTCGATCCAGCAACTGCGGCTCTCGCCGCTCACCACGCCCGCGCAGATCGTCACGCAATGGCTCGTGGACGCGCCCGGCAAGCTCGAGGCAGGGCGCGACGCCTACGGCAACGCGCTGATGACGCTCGTGCTGACGCGCCCGCACCGGGAAATCCGCTTGCGCGTGCAGGGGCAGGTCGAGACGGTGCCGTTGGCGGATGGGCGCCTGCCGGAGGGCGAGGGACCCATACCGATGCAGCACTTCACGTCGCCCACCCGGCTTACCGAGGCCGACGCGGTGCTGACCGATTTCGCCCACAGCCTGCCGGCGCTCGGCGACGCCGGCGCACTGCTCGACGCGGCGGCGCGCGTGGCGGAGCGCGTGCGCTACGAAGCGGGCGTGACGGACGTGACACACTCGGCCGCCGACGCGTTAGCGCTGGGGCGCGGCGTGTGCCAGGACCACGCGCACGTGATGCTGGCCCTGTGTCGCGCGCGCGGCGTGCCGGCCCGCTACGTCAGCGGCTACGTCGACCCCGGCGACGTGCCCGAGATGGCGAGCCACGCCTGGGTCGACGTCTGGCTCGACAACGGCTGGGTGACGGTGGACGTCACGCACGCGTGTTTCGCAAGCGAAAAATATTGCCGGATCGCGGTGGGGCGCGACTACGAGGCGGCAGCGCCGGTGCGCGGACGGCGCGTGGGTGGCGTGGGTGAAACGATGGACGTGAGCGTGCAGGTGAACGTCGAGGCGTCGCAACAATAGTTTTCTCGCTATAACAATGGAAACCGCCGCAAGGGCAAGGCGGGAGTGGGGCGGAGGCCAGGTATGACGTATTGCGTTGCGATGGCGGTGGAAGAGGGGCTCGTGTTCCTGTCGGACACGCGCACGAATGCGGGTGTCGACCACATCAGCACGTCGCGCAAGATGACCGTGTTCGAGGACCCGGGCGAGCGCGTGCTGGTGCTCCTCGTGGCCGGCAATCTCGCGATCACGCAGGCTACGCTGCAGGTGCTCACCGAGCCGCACGACGGCACGTGCCCTACGCTATGGAATGCGCCCACGATGGTCGAGGCCGCGCGCATTGTCGGCGACGCGGTGCGCGAGGTGCACCGGCGCGACGCCGAGGCGCTCAGGAACTTCAACGTCGATTTCAATTGCAGCTTCATCCTGGGCGGCCAGTTGCGCGGCCAGCCGATGCGGATGTTCCAGATCTACGCGGCGGGCAATTTCATCGAAACGTCGAACGTCAATCCGTACTTCCAGATCGGCGAATCGAAGTACGGCAAGCCGATCATCGACCGTGTGCTGACGCCGGACACGCCGCTCGGCGAGGCTGCGAAGTGCGCGCTGATTTCGATGGATTCCACGCTGCGCTCGAATCTTTCGGTCGGCCTGCCGCTCGACCTGCTGGTCTATGAGCGCGACTCGCTGCGCGTCACGCGCTACGCGTTGCTCGACCAGGACAACGAGTACCTCCAGATGATCCATTCGACGTGGGGGGCGCGCTTGCGGCAAGTCTTCGGCGAGATTCCCGATCCGCTCTGGGCCGAGGCGGCGAATGTGCCGCGCGGCGAGCGCGCGAGCCTGCCGGCGGTGCCGCGGCCGCTGTCGGATGGGCAGGCGCCGCAGGCACGTCCGGCGCAGACGCTTGCGCAAGCGCAGCCGCAGCGGGGCGCGCCGGGCCAGGACTGACGCGATGGCCAGCAGGCTGCCGCGAAAAGTTCATGCAAGCGGCTGGCATGCAGCCTGTATGGGTACGAACGGAAACGGTATGCTCACTCTCCTGAACCGTGGCGCGCTACGGCACGCGTGATCAGGAGAGACCGCCCGATGAAGCAAAACGACTCGCACCCCGGCAACGACAACGAGCCGCGCTCGCTCGACGCGCAATCCGCGCCCGCGGGCCCCGACGATCCGGCGCGCCGCCGGGTTCTCACGGGTCTTGCAGCGGTTGGCGTAGGGATTGCGCTCGGCGGCTGCCAGACGGCCGAAGACAGTGCGGCGGCCGCGCCGCGCAGTGCGGCCGACTTGCGTGTCGACGCGGCGCTGCGCGACCAGGTGCGCCACATCGTGGTGATCTACGCGGAGAACCGCAGCTTCGTCAATCTGTACGGCAATTTCCCGGGCGTGCAGCATCCGCTGGCAGACGTGAGCGCCGAGCGCTACACGCAGCTCGACCGCGACGGCAAGACGCCGCTCGCGCAGTTGCCGAAAATCTGGGGCGGGCTCGTGCCGCAGGCGCAGGAACTGGACGGCAAGCGCTACATGATCGCGGAGCATGCCATCACCGGACTGTCGAACGCGCCGTTTCGTATCGTAGACGCGCAGGGTCAGCCGTTGCCGAACGGAATCATCACGCGCGATCTCGTGCATCGCTTCTATCAGAACCAGATGCAGATCAACGCGGGCCGCAACGATCAGTTCGCGGCATGGGGCGATTCCGGGGGCCTCGTGATGGGCTATTACGAGAACTCCGCGCAGACGCTGCGGCTCTGGCGCCTCGCGCAGCAATACACGCTGTGCGACAACTTCTTCATGGCAGCCTTCGGCGGATCGTGGCTGAACCATGTCTTTCTGATTTCGGGCCAGGCGCCTTACTATCCGGACATCCAGAACAGCCCGGCGAAGCACCTCGTTTCCGTGGTCGAGGGCGACGATCCGCGCGGCACGCGCCTGAAGCCGGCGCCGAACTGCCCCGCGTCGGCGCTCGACGGGCCGCCGAAGTTCGTTCGCGACGGCCTTTTCACGCCCGACGGCTACGCGGTGAACACGATGGCGCCGCCGTACCAGCCGAGCAGCGTGCGGCCCGCCGAGGACGGCGATCCTGCTCTCGCCGATCCGTCCGACCCGCGCGTGCTGACGCCGCAGACGTACGCGACGATCGGCGACCGGCTTTCGGCGAAGGGCATCGATTGGGCCTGGTACAGCGGCGCCTGGCAGTACGCGCTCGACCATCGCTACACCGGCGCGGTGCCCGATTTCCAGTATCACCACCAGCCGTTCAATTACTTCGCCAACTTCGCCCCGGGCACGGCGGCGCGCGCGCAGCACCTGCGCGACGCGGGCGTGGGCGACGATCCGTCGACCAACCGCCTGCTCGCCGACATCGACGCCGGACGGCTGCCGGCCGTCACGTTCTACAAGCCGCAGGGCAACCTCAACATGCACGCGGGGTACGCCGATGTCGCATCGGGCGACCGGCACGTGACGACGGTGATCGAGCACCTGCAGCGCAGCCCGCTGTGGGCGAACACCGTGATCGTGGTGACGCACGACGAGAACGGCGGCTGGTGGGATCCGGTCGCGCCGCCCATCGGCGACCGCTGGGGTCCGGGGTCGCGTGTGCCCGCGCTCGTGATTGCGCCGTTCGCGAAAAAAGGCTACGTCGATCACGCGATGTACGACACGACTTCGATCCTGCGCTTCATCACGCGCGTTCACGGCTTGACGCCGCTCGAGGCCGTGGCGGCGCGCGATCGCGCGTTTGCGTCGCGAGGGCAGACGCCGCCGGGCGATCTTACGGGGGCGCTCGATCTGGCTTGAGCGGGGGGAGACTGTGGGCGGAAGTTATCCCCAGGGTTTTGCACCGATTCTGTGGAAAACTCATCGAGCGTTCGCGAACCCGCGTCAATACCATGTGGATAACGCGGCCCCGTTTGTTGCGCGCTCACGCGATTCCGCCCGATAATCGCTGCTGATACGGCGCCTGACGCGGCAGCGCGCGTTGCCGGTCCACCCCACGCCATTCTCTGTCGCGCCGTGCTCAACTACTCGCGCTTTGCCGGTCTCCTGCGTATCCCCGGATTCCTGCCGCTCGCCGGCGCCACGCTCATGCTCGGCGTGGCCATGTCTTTTACCGCCCCCTATCTGTCGCTCTTCGGCGTCGAACGTGCCGGCATGTCGCCGCTCAGGCTCGGTATCTTCATGACGGCCATCGCCACGAGCGGCGTGATCGCCAGCACGGCCGCGGGCCGCTACAGCGACGCGACCGGCAAGCACCGGCTGCTGCTGCTGGTTTCGCTGTGCGCGGCGACGCTGGGCTATCTGAGCCTGTGCATCGTGCGCGACTACCGCATGCTGCTTGCCGTCGGCATTGCGTTCATCGGGGCGGGCGGCTGCGCGCTGTCGCTCGTGTTCTCGTTCAGCCGCGCCGCGCTGCCCGCCGCCGACGACGTCGAGCGGACGTTTGCCAGCGCGACCTTGCGCACGATCCTCTCGGCGGCGTGGGTGTTCGGGCCGGCGGTCGGGGCGCTCGTGCTGGCGGCCGCCGGGTTCTACGGTCTCTTTCTGTTCGCGGCCGCGAGCTTCGCAACGTGCGCGACGATCGTCTGGCGCATGCGCGAGCCGCGCATGGACGAGCACGCCACCCAGCATCTGATGCCGCGCCCGGTGAGGCAAGGCGAACAGGACGACTTGCCTTACGAGGGCCAGCCGCTCACGCAGGCCGAAGTCGAGCCGGGGCATGTCCCCGCGCGCGCAAGCGGGCGCGCGGCGGCGAGGCGTCACGCGCCGATGCCCGAGGTGTCCTCGAAGGACATCATGCGCGCCGTCGTGGCGCTGACGCTGATCGGCCTCGCGGCCAATGCCACGATGATCGTGCTGCCGCTCTATATCGTCCACGGGCTACAGGGGACGAGAATCGACGTCTCGATCATGCTGGGCCTCGGCGCGCTCATGGAGATTCCCATGATGCTCGCGCTCGGCGCGCGCGCTTCCGTGCTCAACAAGCCGCGCTGGCTCGCGGCCTGCGCGGTCGTGCATGCGGTGTACTTCGTCGCGATGGCGTCGGCGCCCGGCGTGTATGCGCTGATTCCCATGCAGATGCTCAACGCCTTCGTGGTGGCCGTCACGTCGTGTCTCGGCATGACCTATGTGCAGGATCTCATGCCGGATTCGCCGGGCCGCGCCACCGCGCTCTTCTTCAACGCGGCGCGGCTTGGCTCGATCCTCTCCGGCGTGCTTTCGGGGCTGCTCGTGCAGGCGCTCGGCTATCGCGGCACGTTCCTGTTCTGCGGCTTGCTGGCGCTCTGTGCGCTCGTGCTGTTCGCGGTGCCCGGCGAGCAGTATCCGCACATCGCGCGCGCGGTGCTGCGATTCGTGAGAGAGCGGGGCGCGAAGCGCTGAACCTGGATTTCATCGCCGGCGGCTCGGTCACACGGCCGCAATCGACGAGGTCCACAAGTCGATGCGCAGTGCTAGTGCATATAGGTGACGCGGCGCGGCCGCTCGGAGAGGCGCAGGCCCGCGTCGAGCAGGGCGATTGCGAACCAGCGCGCCGACTTGAGCATGCCCGGGACGCTCGGCATGGGCAGCCAGTCGTTGAGCAACTGAACCGCCGCCTCGCTGCGCGTCGACTGCAGCAGCGCGAGGGTGCGCAGCAGCGAGGCCTCGTCGGTGGCGAGTTCGGAGGCGCACCGGCAGCGTGTGTCGAGCGGGCGGCACGAGGCGCGGCATAGCGTGCCCATCAGCAGGTCGAAATGGCCGACGCCGTCTGCGCCGAGCCCCGCTTCGGCGAGAACCCCCCGCCAGCTCTCTTCCTTGCCGTAGGCGTCGCAGTGCGGGCGCAGCCAGGTGCGGACCGCGCGCAGTACGGTCTGCTCGGCGCTGTCCGGATGCTGGACGAACGAGTCTTCCAGCAGCGTGTCGTTGCGGTGAAAGCGGGCGATGGGGTGCATGGAGCCTCCGGCGAACGCCGGGCTGGCCGGCACGGGTTCCATGATGAGGCACTAGCGCCACAAATGCAAATGATTCTCATTTAAATTGTGTGGATCAGATGCGGGGCGCAACGGGACTTGCGATGCGGCAACCAGGATAAGCACCGCGGCCCGGAGAAAGGACTCTTCCACGCGCGGTGCTTAATGGAAGGAGCGGAGGCGGCTACAGTAGAAACCAGTGCGTTGCGAAGTCCCTGGCGCACAGTGAGAGTTTGGCTCCGATCCTTTTCGATCGGGGCCTTTTTTATTTCGTGGCGGCAGCCGCGGGTGCGCGCGGGGAGGCTTCATCGGTTGAGTAATTGAAACGAAATAATTAAGTAAGGTATTATTCGGGCCGCGACAAATGGGCGCCTGCGTCGAGGAACCACTCGAAAGGTGCTCGTCCGCCCTGAATTCCGGCCAAAAAAGCGATGAGAGCACGTAGTTGTTACTTTTTGTGACGGAATAAAATGTTTTAAAAACAATGACTTAGATAAAATTCTGCTTCCGGTTGTCTTGTTGCGCTGCAAAATCTGCGATTATTGCTTACTCTCGTTAACCCTTGAGCATGTGCGGTTCTTTGCCAAGGCGCTAACAAAAACATTACAGTTGGTCCGGCCCGAATTTCAACCCGCAGTAGTCTTTCAATGTGCTTTCGCGCCTTGTGGCGCGTACATGGCGCTGTGCGCCAGGCGTTTTTAAGGTCTTGTGAAATGCAATCCGTCCCGTTCCTGAGTCTGGCGATCTGGATTCCCATCCTGTTCGGCGTGGTCGTCCTGCGCGTGGGTTCCGGTCATGCGCAGCGCGCCCGCTGGGTCGCGCTCGTTGGCGCCTTCGTCGGCCTGCTGCTGACTCTGCCGTTGATCGCCGGCTTCGACAACACCGTCACCGGCATGCAGTTCGTGGTGTTCCGCAACTGGCTGCCCGAGTTCGGCGTGGCGTGGCGCCTCGGGATCGACGGCATTTCGCTGTGGATGGTCGTGTTGACCGCGTTCACCACGCTCGTGATCGTGATCGCCTCTTGGCAGTCGATCACCGTGCGCGTCGCCCAGTTCTTCGGCGCATTCCTGATCCTCTCGGGGTTGATGGTCGGCACCTTCGCGGCGACGGACGGCATGCTGTTCTTCGTCTTCTTCGAAGCCCAGTTGATCCCGCTGTACCTCCTGATCGGCGTGTGGGGCAACGCGCACCGCATTCACGCGGCCGTGAAATTCTTCTTCTTCTCGTTCGGCGGCTCGCTGCTGATGCTGGTGTCGATGCTGTATCTCTACAGCCAGGCGCACACCTTCGACATGGCCGCGTGGCACAACCTGCAGATCGGCCTCGTCCCGCAGATCCTCGTCTTCATCGGCTTCTTCGCCGCGTTCGGCGTCAAGGTGCCGATGTGGCCGCTGCATACCTGGCTGCCCGACGTGAACCTCGAAGCGCCGACCGGCGCGGCCGTGATGCTCGCCATGCTCAAGCTGGGCGCCTATGGTTTCCTGCGCTTCACGCTGCCCGTCACGCCCGACGCCGCCCACTTCCTCGCGCCGGTCATCATCGCGCTCTCGCTCGTGGCAGTGGTGTGGGGCAGCCTGCTCGCGCTCGCGCAGACCGACATGGCCAAGATGCTCGCGTACTCGACGGTCTCTCACATGGGCCTCGTCACGCTGGGCCTGTTCCTCTTCAACCAGCTCAGCACCGAAGGCGCGATCGTGCAGATGATCTCGTACGGCTTCGTCGCGGGCGGCATGCTGCTGGCGGCCGGGATGCTGTTCGACCGCACGAAGACGCGCTCGATCGACGCCTATGGCGGCGTGGTCAACACGATGCCGCGCTACGCCGCCTTCTTCATGCTGTTTGCCATGGCCAACGTGGGCCTGCCCGGCACCTCGGGCTTCGTGGGCGAGTTCATGGTCATCATGGGCGCGATTCGCGTGAACTTCTGGATCGGCGCGCTGACCGCGACGACCGTCATTCTGAGCGCTGCGTACACCCTGTGGATGTACAAACGCGTGATCTTCGGCACGGTTGCGAACAAGACCGTGGCGAAGCTGGCCGACATAGGCGGCCGCGAGTTGCTGGTCTTCGTTTCGCTTTCGGCGCTGGTGCTCGGCGTGGGCCTCTATCCGAAGCCCATGACGGATGCGATCGAGCTGTCGGCGGCGAATCTCGTCACGCAGGCCCTCCGCTCGAAGCAGCCGGCGGACGGTGCCGCGACTGCCGAGGCAGTGCGCGCGGGCGCGGAAGTCAACGCGCAGCGTTCGCCGACGTGATCACTCAGGTTTGACCGCGCAAGCGCGCGCCGTGCCGCATCGTGAGATGTGCCACGGCGCGCGCTTGCGTGTGAATGAAGGTTTTCGAATAGCAGGGCGTTTCGAAAAAAAGCCGCGGCGGGATCGGCGGCGAAACGACGCAGGGCAAACACGTAGACGTTCGCTTCGAATGCGACAGCATGCGGCGAACGTGTGCGGCAAAGTGTCTCAGTTTCGTTTCGGCAAAGATCATTTTCCACATTCATTGCTTGTTAAAAATCAAAGCGGCTGTATGATGCGGGCGCGCTTCCTTTGTCCGATGTCAGGGGATGTGTCCGGAACCACTCAATGAATGAAATTCAGGCAAACGTGATGAAAAGAACAACCTTGCAAAGGTTATTGCTTCCCGTCGGAGCCGGATTGGCCGCGTGTCTTTCCGGATGCAGCGCGGGAATCCTCGATCCCAAGGGCAGCGTTGGGGTTGCCGAGAAGCAGCTGATCGCCACCTCCACCTGGGCCATGCTCATCGTGGTGGTCCCCGTGATCGTGCTGACGCTCTGGTTCGCGTACCGCTATCGCGCGACGAACCGCAGCGCCACCTATGCGCCGAAATGGTCGCACTCCACGGCCATCGAAGTGGTCGTCTGGACCGTTCCCACGCTGATCATCCTGTTCCTCGGCGTACTGACGTGGAACACCTCGCACGAGCTCGATCCGTACAAGCCGATCGAATCGAACGTCAAGCCGATCACCGTCGACGTGGTCGCGCTCGACTGGAAGTGGCTCTTCATCTACCCGGATCTGGGCATCGCGACGGTGAACCAGCTGGCGCTGCCGGTGGGCACGCCCGTGAATTTCAACATCACGTCGGATTCGGTGATGAACTCGTTCTTCATCCCGCAGCTTGGCACCCAGATCTACGCGATGGCTGGCATGCAGACGCGTCTGCACCTGATCGCCGACCACGCCGGCGATTTCGACGGCCTGTCGGCGAACTTCAGCGGCAAGGGTTTCTCGGACATGAAGTTCCGCACGATCGCATCGGACCAGCAAGACTTCGACGCGTGGGTCCAGAAGGTGAAGGCGTCCTCGACGCAGCTTTCGATGGACAAGTACGCGCAGGTCGCACAGCCGAGCGAGAAGGTACCGGTTCAGTACTTCTCGACGGTCGACCCGAAGCTCTTCAACAACATCATCGCGAAGTACAACAACGGCCACGTCACGGATTTCAATGACGCGTCGTGCGGTACGAAGGGGTAACGAGGCATGTTCGGAAAACTTACACTGGATGCCATTCCGTATCACGAGCCGATCATTCTCGGCACGATGATCGGCATGGCGGTCATCGGCGCCTTCGTGTTGGGCGTGGTCACGTACTTGGGCAAGTGGAAGTACCTGTGGACGGAGTGGCTGACGAGCGTCGACCACAAGCGTCTGGGCGTGATGTACATCGTCCTCGCCCTCGTCATGCTCGTGCGCGGCTTCGCCGACGCCATCATGATGCGTACCCAGCTCGCGCTCGCGTACAACGCGCCGGGCTACCTGCCGCCGCACCACTACGACCAGATCTTCACGGCGCACGGCGTCATCATGATCTTCTTCATGGCCATGGCCTTCATGGTCGGCCTGATGAACATCGTCGTGCCGCTGCAGATCGGCGCACGCGACGTGGCGTTCCCGATGCTGAACTCGCTGTCGTTCTGGATGACGACGGTCGGCGCGGTCCTGCTGATGATCTCGCTCGTCGTGGGTGAGTTCGCGATGACGGGCTGGCTCGCGTATCCGCCGCTTTCGGAGCTTGCGTACAGTCCGGGGGTAGGCGTCGACTATTACCTGTGGGCACTGCAGATCTCCGGCGTGGGCACGCTTTTGACCGGCGTGAACTTCTTCGTCACGATCATCAAGATGCGCGCCCCGGGCATGACGCTCATGAAGATGCCCGTGTTCACGTGGACGGCGCTCTGCACGAACGTGCTGATCATGGCCGCGTTCCCGATCCTGACCGTCACGCTCGCGCTGCTCGGCCTCGATCGCTACCTCGGCATGCACTTCTTCTCGAACGACGGCGGCGGCAACGCCATGCTGTACCTGAACCTGATCTGGGCCTGGGGTCACCCCGAGGTGTACATCCTGATCCTGCCGGCGTTCGGCGTGTTCTCGGAAGTCGTCTCGGCGTTCGCGAAGAAGCCGCTGTTCGGCTACAAGACCATGGTGTACGCAACGTGCGCGATCATGGTGCTCTCGTTCGTCGTGTGGCTGCACCACTTCTTCACGATGGGTTCGGGCGCCGACGTCAACGCGTTCTTCGGCATCATGACGATGATCATCGCGATCCCGACGGGCGTGAAGATCTTCAACTGGCTGTTCACGATCTACCGCGGCCGTCTGGAATTCACCTCGCCGGTGCTCTGGACGATCGGCTTCATGGTCACCTTCACCATCGGCGGCATGACCGGCGTGATGATGGCGATCCCGGGCGCGGACTTCGTGCTGCACAACTCGCTGTTCCTGATCGCGCACTTCCACAACGTGATCATCGGCGGCGTGCTGTTCGGCTACCTCGCCGGCTTCAACTTCTGGTTCCCGAAGGCGTTCGGCTTCAAGCTCAACGAAAAGCTCGGCAAGCGCGCGTTCTGGTTCTGGCTCTCGGGCTTCTACGTTGCGTTCACGCCGCTGTACGTGCTCGGCTTCATGGGCGCCACCCGCCGTCTGAACCACTACGACAACCCGGCATGGCATCCGTGGATGATCATCGCCTGGTTCGGCGCCGTGCTCGTGCTGATCGGCATCGTCCATCAGTTCGCGCAGCTGTACGTTTCGATCCGCGACCGCAACCTGCCGGAAAACCGCGACCTGACGGGCGATGCGTGGGGCAGTGGCCGGACGCTGGAATGGGCGATCGCCTCGCCGCCGCCGTCGTATAACTTCGCAGTGATCCCGCACGTGAGCGAGCTCGACGAGTTCCAGCACATGAAGGAAACGGGCCGCGAAACGCCGGACGTCATCAACACGAAGTACGCCGATATCCACATGCCGTCCAACACGAGCGCGGGTGTCTTCAGCGGCTTCTTCGCGCTGGTGCTCGGCTTCGCAGGCATCTGGCACATCTGGTGGCTCATGATCGTCGGCTTCGTCGGCATTCTCGCGACGATCATCGGCTACAGCTTCCAGAAGAACGAGGGTTACTACATCCCGGCCTCCAAGGTCCGGGCCGATGAAGAAGAGCGCAATCGCGCACTGGTCAAGGCGTTCGCAGGCAAGCAGCGCGGTGGCAAGGTTGAAGAAGCACTGGAGGCCAACTGATGTTGACGAAGACAAGTGCGGCCGCACTCGCGGAGCACGATCACCACGATCACCCGCCCGCGCATTCGGTGTTCGGCTTCTGGCTGTACCTGATGACCGACTGCATTCTGTTCGGCACGCTGTTCGGCGTGTTCGCGGTGATGCAGAACCAGTTCGCAGGCGGCCCGACGGGCAAGGACCTGTTCGACATTCAGGGCGTGGCGATGGAAACGGCGGTGCTGCTGCTGTCGTCCATCACCTACGGTTTCGCGATGATCGGCGCGCACAAGAAGCGTTCCGGCCAGGTGCTGTTCTGGCTGGCCGTCACGTTCCTGCTGGGCGCGACGTTCCTGTATTTCGAACTGCATGAATTCGCGCACCTCGTCGAAGAAGGCGCGGGCCCGAGCCGCAGCGCGTTCCTTTCGTCGTTCTTCACGCTGGTTGCCACCCACGGTATCCACGTGACGTTCGGCATGCTCTGGATGATCGTGCTGATGGTGCAGGTGGCGAAGGCCCCGGATCTGGACGAGCGTTCGGTGCGCCGCCTGACGTGCCTGAGCCTCTTCTGGCACTTTCTGGACATCGTCTGGATCTGCGTGTTCTCCTTTGTTTATCTTGCGAGCGTGATTTAAATGAGTGCTCATCCTATCCACGAAGAAGAGAGCCATGGCAGCTTCGGCGGCTATCTGGCCGGTTTCATCCTGGCGGTGGTGCTCACGGCCGCTTCGTTCTGGCTCGTGCTGCATGGCGGCTTCCCGCGCGAAACCGCGCTGATCGGCCTTGCCGTGCTGGCCGCGGTGCAGATCGTCGTCCACCTCGTGTTCTTCCTGCACATGAACACGTCGTCGGGCCAGCGCTGGAACCTGACGGCATTTGGCTTCACGGTGATGACGGTGCTGATCGTGATCGTCGGTACGCTGTGGGTCATGCACAACGTCAGCATGAACATGATGTCGCGTTAAGCGCATCCGCAGCCGGGAAGCCTTGTTTGACGGGGCTTTCCGGCTGGTTCACCTCGTTGGAATCCCCTCCGGCTGCCAGCCTGGCTGCCATCCCCCGCCGGCCGCGAGTGCGCGGCAACGAATTCGCGCAAGCCGTCCCCGGTAATGGCCGACGCGCGTTTCCCGATCTTCACCAGCATCAGTTCGCCAACCTGGACCAGCCGGTAGAGGGTCGGCCGCGATACGTCCAGCATCCTCGCTTAAGCACAGATCCAGCGCCTCACCAACGATGATGGACATGAGGCGCAATCCGCGCGGCCAGGCCATGCTGCGCGAACTCGCGGCGTTGCCGCGGATCTGGACCGGATCAGCTGCGCAAGCCGTTCTTGACCAGCGCCGTTTCGTCGAGCCCGTAGTTCCATCGAAGTTCGGTGTCCTGTTCGATTTCGCACGATGAAAAGAACGCAACGAGCGAAAGCCGGATTCCGTTTGCCGTGGCCGCGCCGAATGCCTGCGCGCGCACGTTGTAAGGGCCGGGAGACTGCGCGACGATGCGCCCTTGCGTGTCGAACGTGAACAGCGTGTTCATCAGCGACGTCACGTTCTCGCCGTTCACGTAGTAGCCCGGCCCGTCGGACGTGGACACGTTCGCCAGATGGCGCCGGTCCGGGAGCATGATCGTGCTTTCGTAGTCCAGCAACGTTCCGCCATACACGCCAAGGCAAACACCTTCAGGAATACGACGCTTCGCAAACGCACCCCACTGGCCGATCAGCGCGATCTCCTCCGGATGGACGAGATCGCGCGCTTCCATGCGTCGGCCGTGGAAATTTTCACGGTACAGGCGTTCCCGATCGGCGTGCGGCAGCGCCGGGTCGACGTAGGGCCCGATAGAGGCGATCAATGCGGAATCAAGCGCGGGACCAAGCGCGGGACCAGGCGCGGGATCGAGCGCAGGATTCGGACCGATCTCGACCACGGCCGCCGACCCGTCGGGCCAGCGAAACGGATAAGCGCCGTCACGTTCGGGCGCATAGCGGCGGACCGGAAACGAAAACGCGCGCGAGGCCTCGTCCCAGAGAACGTGATTCACGTTAGCCAATGCCAGATTGAACAGGCGAAGCTCGTGATGCGCTCTGGCCGCCGGAGTCAACCCCGCGATCCGGGCCGGCAAACGCGGGCCCACTTCGCTGCGCATCTTGTCCGCCCACGGCCAGGTGCCGTTCCAGAACTGAGGACTGCTTCCCGCTACGCATTCGGCGTAGAGCGCCTTTCTGCCGTCGTCGGATATCAGTTGCCTGCTTTGCTCGAGGACTTCGGCGGCGATCGACCAGAACGCGTTCTTTCTCGATTCGTCGTCGCCGATCTGTCTCGCGGACTCGAAGCAGTGCGCAATATGAGCTTCGAGAGCATGCCATTGCCCGTCGGTGCAGTCGTGCGCGGCGACGGCCGAGCATAAGTCGGGGACGTTGGCGATCAAGCCGCAAGCGGGTTCGTACGACACCGGGGAGACGATAGGGCGCATTGCAGTGGAACGGTCGATGGGACGGGCCATGCTAACGCGCGCGCCGCGATGCTCTGGCTTGCGTTGCGACGACGCGTAGCGTTTTGCGAAATCCGGCGAAATCCGGTGAAAGCGCGGGCGCGGCGGCCGCCCGCCATCACTAGCGTCGAACGCATTGCTTCGCTACACGCTTCGAAGCTTCGCGTGTTCGCGTTTCTTCAGCCATCCCCCTCAGTACGATCCACCTGAGTCCGGGGCTCGTCGCGTTCCGCGGGGACGGTCAGCACGGATCCTCCGGCTGTCGTTCGTATCGACGGTTCGCATTCGACGTTTCGTCGATTGCTTCGTCACACTACTTTTTAAGGAACCAACATCATGTCCAGTACGGCTTCGATCCAGGGGCTCAACACGCTCGCCTCGCTGACCGGCATGTCCGGTCTCTCCAGCGGTGGGTCCAGCGAAACCTCGTCCACCCTGCAGATCCTCGAAGAAATCCTGAGCATGCTGCAACAGATGCTGCAGCAGCAAGGCGGCGACAGCAGCGGTGCCGGCGGCGCCGGTGGGGAAGGTAGCGGCGGTGGCGGTGGTGGCGCGCCGGCGGCCTCGACGGGCGGCGGCGGCGCCAGTGCCGCGCCTGCTTCGGGGGCCGCGCCCGCGTCCGGAACCGCGTCCGCGTCCTCGGCTTCCGGTGCGTCGTCGATGAATCCGCAAAGCGCCTCGGGCGCGCTCGCTGGCTACATGGGCACGAACGGCAACAGCTCGATCAACGTGAACGATCTGTACCAGCTTTCGCTCGGCAACGCCGCGGGCGGCAACGGCCAGAAGCCGTCGCCGGAAGTGCAGCAGGCTGCGCAATACATGCTGGCCAACCCGAGCGTCTACAACCAGATCGAAACGCACGACGTGCCCGGTTCCGACGGCGTCGCCGGTATCGGCGACCTCGAAAACGCGGCGCAAGGCAATTTCCCGATCACGGCGCCGTCGACCGGCGGCGCGGGCGGCGCGGGCGGCACGGGCGGTACGACGAGCCCCTCGACGGGCGGCACCACGAGCCCGGCGAGCGGCGGCACCGATTACTCGACGAATCCCGACAACTACAACACGGCGGACGGCAGCAACAACGGCATCCTTTCGACCACACCCGCGTCCACGTCCGGCACGACCTCAGGAGCCACGGCAGGGACCACGTCCACGACTTCGGGCGCGTCGTCGATGAATCCGCAAAGCGCTTCGGGCGCGCTCGCGGGCTACATGGGCTCGAACGGCAACAGCGCGCTCAACGTGAACGACCTCTACCAGCTTTCGCTCGGCAACGCCGCGGGCGGCAGCGGCCAGAAGCCGTCGCAGGAAGTGCAGCAGGCCGCGCAATACATGCTGGCCAACCCGAGCGTCTACAACCAGATCGAAACGCACGACGTGCCCGGCTCGGACGGCATTGCTGGCATCGCCGACTTCCAGAACGCCGCGCAAGGCAATTTCGCCATCAACACGAACAGCAACAGCTCGAAGGCTGCGTAAGCACCGGCCGTCCGCGTGCCGCCAGGCATTCCCGTGCGGCCGGCGCGCGCCGGTTTTATACCTCGAACCATGTGGAGCATTTCATGAGCGCAATTGGTAAAGCAGTGGAAGGGTTTGCAAAAGACGTCGGCAACGCGGTAGGGGACGTTGCCAAAGGCATCGGCGAGGTCGCGAAGGGCGGCCTGAAAATGGCCGAAGGGGCGTTGAGCCTGAATCCGAAGGAGATGGCCCAGGGCGCGGGCGAAGTGCTCGGCGGCGGCGCCGAGGCCGGCAAGGGGGCAATCTCGCTGACGCCGGAAGGGCTCGAAGCCAGCGCGGCCAACAACCTGCTGGACGGCGCGGCCGATTCGCTGGGCCTTGGCGGCAGCGGCGGCGCGGATATCGACGCCGGCGGTCTCAAGGATCTGGCCAAGGTGGCCGGCTTCATGAAGGCCTGAGCGCACGGGAGACGTTATGGAAGCGACTGCCCTTGTTACCGCGTCCACGCTTGCGCACACGATTGCCGGGCTGATCCGGGACAACCAGCTCGACGAGGCCGAGGAGCAGCTTCGGCAGCTCAACGGCGCGTACCCGCAGGCGCGCGAGCTGCTTGTCTTCCCGGTGATGATCGCGATTCAGCGCGGCCAGGCCCGCGAGGCCTGGCAACTCGTGAACGGCACGCCCGACGAAGCGTATCCGGAGCTGAAGGCGCTGTGCCTGCGGCGCCTCGGCGATCCGAGCTGGTACGGCTACGCAGAGGCGGCGCTCGAGAGCCAGGACCCGCAGGTGCGCAAGGCCATGCGCAACCTGCTGGGATCGAGCGCGCACGACGACATTCACCCGCTGTTGCGCTGAGTTGCCATGAGCCGCTTCAGACTGAGTCCGCGCGTCGATCTAGGCGTCTATTACGACGCGGACGCACCGCGTTACGACGTGCCGGGCGGCAACGTCCTGCAGATCGTGACGCGGGAGGTGTTCGTCGCGTGTTACCGCGATTGCGAATCGATCGGCTTCGAATGCGACGGCCAGCCGATAGGCGGCGTGATTTTCGACGGCGAGCAGGCCCATATTGCGGTGCTGCCCGCGTATCGCGGACGCTGGGCCACGTTGTTGCGGCCGATGCTCGACTGGCTGTTCAGTCTCAAGCCGGAGATCTTCGTGGACGTCGAGGCCGATAACGCCCTCTGCCTCGAATTCATGCGCCGCAACGGCTGGCCGATCGTGAGCCGTCGCGAGCGCTGGCTCACGCACCGGATGACGCAGCAACGATTGATTCCTCGCGAGCGGCGGCTGTCGGTCTGACGCCGGCCCGCTGCCGCGCCTTTTTTCGCTGGACCTCTAGAGACGGAAAAATCGTGACGTACAGAGATTGTGGTGGCGACGTAGTCGGCGGCCTGACCAGGATGCTGTGGACGGCATCGCAGTTCGACCACGAATCGGACTTCGACGATCTGCTCGAAGCGATTCGCGTGCTTCGGCCGACGTGGAACGGTGGCGGAACGGTTGTCGCGTGGCGCTACGTGCGCCGCCACGCCTGGGTGGACGCCCGCCGTGTGCTGGAGGACGACGACGAAGAAGCGAAGCGCTCGGGCCTGCATGCCGCGCTGATGGCCGTTTGCCTGTTCGGCCTGGAGGATCCGTTGTGGCACGGCTACGCACGCGCCGCCGCGGAGCAGCGCGAGAGCCTCGAAGCCGCGAAGATCGGCAACCGGCTGCTCGAACGCGCGGCAAAGCTCGATATCGGCGTGCAGCCCCCGCCTGCCGAACCGGAGGCGGTTTCGCAGGACAATGGCGGCTTTTCGCCGTCGATGACCTGGGTGCGCGCGTGACGGTACGTGCGCTGCGCGCACGATATGCACCACGCGCCGTATCGCAGTCACGCGCGGCAACCCCGTCCCCGCGCGATCCACTCCCGCAGTTAGCCCCGCAGTTAGCCCGCAGCAATCCCCCGGTTAGTCCCGCAGTTGCCTGCGCAACGTTCCGGCGAGCGGGCTCCATTCGATCAGCGCGACGAAGCCGTCCGCGGCAGCCACCACCACGCAGCGGTGGTACTCGTGCACGACCTGGCCCGGCTCGTATGGGTGCGCCTCCTGCCACGCCGCCGCGCGGCGCACGTGCACCGTTGCGCCGTGCAGCGGCGCCATGCACTCGATGAGCCCGCAGGCCCGCACGATCCGCATTGCGTGTGCAACGGGGCGCGTGAAATCGAGCGTGCGCTCGGCGTCGGTCAGACGGGGCCAGTAACTGCCTTCCCCCTGCGGACGGCTTTCGTGCCACAGCACCTCGAAATTGCCGGCGACGCGTGCCGCGAGGCGCTTCGCCGCCATCTGCAGCCGCAGCTGCAGCGTTTCGTGCGACTCGTCGGCGCTCAGCGCGAAGCGCTCGGTATCGAGCAGCCGCCCCGTGTCGAACGCCTCGTCGATCCGGTGGCAACTCATGCCCCATTCGCGCCGGTCCTCGATGATCGCCTGGATCGCCGGGTAGGGGCCGCGCCCTTCGGGCAGCGGCGAAGGATGAAAATTGATCGCGTGGCGCAGATGCGCTTGCCAGGCCGGAATCTTCCATCCGTAGCCGGAGACGACCAGCGCGTCGCATCCGGTCTGCGACAGCATGCGCAAATCGTCGTCGCGTATGCGCGAAAGCTGCACCGGAATGCCGAGCTTCGTGGCGCGTCCGACGAGTTCGTCATGGAAGTCGAACCGGTTGTCGACGGGAATCGTATAAAGTGCCACCGGCTCCCAGCCGGCGGCGACGAAGGCGTCGAAGACGACACGCCAGCGGTCGAAGCCGGCGAACGCGAATCGCATGATCGGTTTTCCTTGTCAACGTCGATGGCGAACGGCCACCGCGGCTTCAGCGTACCAGCGGCTGCCGGTCGCGAGCGGCCGCACCCGAAGTTGTGGCGGGCGCCGCGAAGCGCGCATGCCGGGCGCGGCCTTCTTCGGCTTTCGCGGCGCGGCTTCGCGCAAACGCATGCGGTTTTGGCTGGGTCCGTTACATTGATTTCCCATGAGGGCCAACTGACGGTTCCGATATCGGGCCCTTCATCGACCAGGAGAATCACATGAGCTTCGTTGGCGAAGTCGTGCACCACCTCGGCCGCGACGCGAGCGTTGCGGCGGAAGGCATCGTCGAATGCATCAGGGACAACCGGCTGGACGAAGCGCAGACGCGACTCGAACAGCTATACGACGCTCATCCGCCGGCGCGCGAGCTTCTCGTGCTGCCCGTGGCGCTCGCGCTCGCGCGCGGCCACACGCACGACGCGTGGCAGCTCGTGAACGGCTTGCCGGACGATCAGAGTCCCGAGCTCAAGGCCATCTGCCTCAAGCTGCTCGGCGACCCGACGTGGCACGGCTTTGCCACGGCGCACGAAGACAGTGCGGATCCGTTCGTGCGCAACGCGATGCGGCATTTGCTCGGCATGGAATCGCGGGCCTGATCCGATCGGGGTGGGCCGGCGTGTCCACCATCGTCAGGAAACCGAAGCAAAGATAAAGAAAAAGCGAAGCGCCCCATGAATTCATGGGGCGCTTTTGCATGCGCCGCCGCCCTGGCGGCGGCCAGGGCGGGAAAGACTCAAAGTCCTTCGCTGAGGAACTGCTGCGCGTACTGGTCGCGGTTGCCCATCTGCGGGTCGCTGGCCTGTTCGTAGTCCTGATCCCAGATCTGGGCGGCCTGACCGGTCGTGGTCGCGCCCTTCAGGTCCGTAACCGTGTTGCTGTAATCGGTGTCGAGTTCCTGGTTGATGAAGCCGATCTGCGCCTGTTCGCTGCCGGAATTCACGCCGTTCTGCTGGGCGTAGCTGATCTCGGCGGCCTTGCGCTGGCCGCCCCATTGCGCGACGCCCCAGCCGTTCTCGTTGTTGTCGGCGAAGTTGCTCGACGGACCGCCGGTCGCGCCGCCCTGATTGATGTCGGTCTGAAGGCCGCTTTCCTGCTGCAGATTGCCTAGCACGCCCGCCACCTGCGTCGAGTTCAGGCCATAGCGGCTTTCGAGATCTTGCGTCAGGTCCTGGGCGAAGTTACCCGTGAGGTTGGTCGGCAGCGTGCCGGAGTTGCTGCCGCCACTAGTGCTACCGTCACCGCCCACGCCCGACGTCGCGCCACCGCCGCCGCTGCCGCCGCCGCCACCACCGCCCGAGCCGCTGGCCGGATCGGTTGCGAACGAAGTCGGAGCGGGCGCGGACGAACCGCCGCCTCCGCCGCCCGAGCTCTGGCTCGACAGATCCAGCATTTCCTCCATTTCCTGAATCAGTTCTTCCAGCAGCTGGATGATCTGATTCGTCGAATTGCCGCCGTCGACGCCGCCGATTCCGTCGACGCCGTCGATACTGCCAATTCCTGCCGATTGAAGCGCCAAGCCGCTCATGTTTCACTCCATGTCGTGTCTGGATTCGTCGCGCTGCGGTCGAAGCGCGCACCGCTCGCATACGGGCTTTAATGTAGGCGGCCGTGCGAAATACGGCCGGCCCGGTACGAAGTCATCGTCGGATTGGCGAAGCACCGGCTTCGTCCCGCATGACGGGCACCGTCGAATGTGTCGGCCTGCTTCGCAATATCGTCTACAACGTCGCATTGCGGCGAAGCCGCGGCCGCTCGGCCGCATATCCTCAAGTGGCATTCCTCAATGTCGCTCCGCGTGTGTGGGGATGCGGAAACCTGTCGTCCCGGTAACGAATGTCCGATTGCGGACGATGGAACTCGTCATTTCACTCAAGGAGTATCGACATGCCACCGAAAATCGGTTCAGTCGCCACACAAGTCATCAGGCCGCTTGGCGAAGCGTTAGCCGGCGGCGCAAAGAAGGCGTCGGGCTCACTGCAGAAGAACTTGCCGCGCGCCGCCGACCAGAGCGTATTGGGGAAACTGGCTGCCACGCCGAGCAAGATTCCGCGGCTGGCATCGTCGCAGCCCCGGTTCGGCGCATCCTTGCCGACGAACGGCAGCAGCAGGTTCGGCGGCGCCGCATTCAACGCGGGTTCGGACAGTACGGGGCCAGCTTCGTTCATGCATCAAATGGCGGGTTCGGCGTTGAACCTTGCGGCCGGAACCGCTTCTCCCATCGCGTCTCCGATACTTCAGGCCGCTGCCAATGCGTTCAATCCGACACCGCCGATCGGCGGCGACGGCAACAACACGATCAACCAGATGAATCAGCAGGCGAACCAGTCCACGCAAGACCAGATGGCGATGGCCAATATACAAAACAGGGCGACCATGGCCAGCATGATGGTGAACCTCTCGGAGACGCTGACCGGGGCGCTGGCTTCGGTGGGCAACAAGGGCGCGTCCAACATCGACAAGGCCGCGAGCGGACAGTAATCCTGCATCGGGAAGGTGCCGGCGGAGGCATTCCGCGGCACCGGTCCTGCGTTTCGCAAGTTCCCCGCGCGTCCCGAAACCGCGAACCTGCCGTCACTCCGTTCCTTCCAGCACGTTCATCCGCCCAACGATCGCCTCGATCGAGCGCGCGTAGCGATCACGCTCCGCCGGCGTCTCCGAATGGTATGCGCCTACCGCTTCCCACGTATAGCCGTATTTCGCCACCATCCGGTGCAGATACCACGCGGCCACGAAGACGCTTGCGCACGGGTCCATCAAGTCGCTTGCGGAGACGCCGTAATGCGACAGCGCCGGCAGGTGGACCGAATTGATCTGCATCATTCCGTAATCGATCGAACCGTTAGCATTCCGATGGATCGCGCCGGCGTTTCCGTGCGATTCCTGCCACGCGATCGCGCGCAGCACGGTCGGGCTCACGTGCTGCCTGGCGCCGGCCGATGCGAAGCAGTCGACTTCGGCCCGCACGTCGGCCGGTTTGCAGCTGACGGCGAGCGCCAGCGCGAGTGCGATCTTGAGTGTGGGCGAGTGCATGTTCATGGGGTGCTTGCCGGGCGAGAGACGGGGAGCGCATGAAGAGCCGCGCGAACGCATGCGCGTGACGGAAAACACGACGCCGTCCAGGACTCGCGCTTGCGCGTTGCGCTGGACGGCGTCGTCGGCAGGGGAGCGAGGGCGGGAGCCTGGTTTAGCGGCCCATCGTTTCCGACGGCGCTTCGGCGAACACGCGGCGATAGCCGTTGATCAGCGTCGAGCGATGGCGCACCCCCCACTTGTTCGCGACATCGAGAACGCGGGAGACGGGTGCGTCGTCGTCGAGCAGGTCGTCGCGAATGCGCTCCATGCGCTGGCGGCGAATCAGTTCGCTCGGCGAAAGACCGAGGTGGTTCTTGAACGCGGCCTGCATCGCACGTTCGGTGACGCCGACGTGAGAGGCGACCTCGCGAACCGAGAGATCCTTCTGGTCGAGGTTGTCCATCAGGTAGCGGTATGCGCGGCGATACTTCGCGGGCAGACGCGCGCTAACGTCGTCCGAGTGCTGCACGGCGCGCGTCGTCTGCGCTTCGACGGCCGCGACAGTCGGCATCGAAGCACTGTCGGCGCGCACGTGCTGGATCGAGGCAAGCGCATACCGGCCGTAGAACTGCGCGAATTCCTGCGTGCGCATTTGCAGTTGCATGATCTTCGCGCGGCAGTACAGATAGTCGAGATACCAGCGGGCGTGCTGGCTGCCTTGCGACGCGGCCGCGCCGGATGCGTCGAGCATGGCTTCGGCGAGCGGCGTGGCGCAGCCTGCAATCGCGGCAAGCGTGATTTCGAGGCACAGGCTGCGATGGTAGTCGCGCAGACCCGCCGTGCGGCTCCAGCTCACATATTGCTTCAGCGCTTCGCTTGCGCTCGTCTGTCCGCTCGCGAGCGCCACCACATGGCGCAGGTGCTCGACGCGACCGGCGAGCAGCGGCAGTTCGACGCCGTCGGGCGCGCGGCCGCGCACCGGCGCTTCCGTGGCCGCGAACTCCGTGATGACCGAGCGCCAGTAGATGTGATCGGCCAGCCGCTCGGAGCCGTGCAGCGCGTGCTGCGCAAAGAGGTCGCGGCGCAGTGCTTCGACGAGATAGGTCCAGCGGCGATCCGGATGGGCTTGCGCGAGCGTGGCCAGCTCAGCGAGGCGATGGCACGCGGCCTGAACGCAGCCGAGGTGGAACGAGACGAGCGTGGCGCCCACGAGGCTGTCGAGCCGCTGGCGCGTGGTCGCCGCCTTTTCTTCGCCGATGCGCTTGAAGCAGCTCAGCGCGACGCTGAACTGGTTGCGGAAGAATGCCTGCCAGCCGGTGTTGCGGCACGACGCGACGCGAAGCGCATCGCGGTCCTGGCGAATGGCCCGTTGCGCGCGCCGGTACGTCTCTTCGGCTTCTTCGTGGCGGCCGAGCATGAGCTCGAGATCGGCGTAGATCTGCAGTGGCGCGTAGCCGGGCTGCGCCTGGCCGGCGTCGACGTCGGCGAGCTGCGCAACGCGGCGAACCGCATCGAGAAACTGGCCGTCGAGCACTTTCGATGCGATGTCGGAAGGCGTGTCGTCGAATGCGAGGGCCGAAGAGGCGGCGAAGTAGATCGTCGAGAACATGGCGTGCTCCTGAATCCGTGAGCGTTGCGTTAGCGAAGGGTGCAGTTCGTGAAGCAGTGAATGCATGTTTCCATCGCCGACGTTTTGAGGCGCGGGTTTGTGATGGTTTGTTACCTTCGCTGTGACGATCCGCATGGCGGGTCGCAAGACGTTGCACTTGCAAGGAGCCGGTTTCGAAGGAAATTACGCAATGACGAAAAAAAGACACGCAGTTATCATAATAACCAGATAAATGGATAGGTCCGGGTGCGGGCGCGGTGAAATCGCCCGGCGTTCCTGCATGGACCAGCTGACGAAGAAATGGAATTGCCGCGTTGTCGCGCGCCTTGCCGCACCGGCATTGCGGCAATTTCAGTGCGCGGATGTCCCTGAAGGCGAAGGTAATTATTTCAACAATATGAAAGCTATTAGTTTATTTCATGTAATAAACAAGAAAGTCACGAGATTCTGTCCCCTGGAATTTTTTCCCTAAATGATGCGTTTTGATTGCCGTTAACGGCGATGTGCTGCCGTCTTTTTTTGTCATTTTCGTGCGCTTTTCTTTGAGCTTTGATTATGCATTTCCGGTGCGATCGACGCACGGGATGTAAATCGGAGTTCGGCTTGCCTGTATGCGGCGATGAGCGCAGCGGTCTACAAGTGGAAGGCAACGTGGTAACTACTGAGGTGGAGTACCGGATGCGCTTTCACGGCGAACGGCGTGAAAGCGCGAACAAAAATTGGGTCAAGGCGCTGGTTTTCTTTGCGATTCAGGCATTGCTGTGCTGCACATGGCTTGCCTGCCGTACCGCGTATGCGTCCGATTCGCAGGTGATCGTCGAAGGCGCGCGCGGCGCCGGGGACGCGATTCGCACGAGTGGTTACAACGTGCCGCTCCTGCGTGCGCTGGAAGAGGTTGTGCCCGCAAGCTACAGCGTGAACGTGCCGAATGCGGGGCCATGGGCCGACGTGCCCGTCAGCTGGCAAGCGGGTGGCTCCCTCGTTCACGTGCTCGGCGAAATTCTTTCGGTCAATCCGTCGCTGCAGGCGCATATCGATACGGACCTCGCGCTCGTTACCGTCAGTGCGCGCGCGCATTCCCAGGCGGACGACCCGGCGCCTTTGGCAGCCGCATCGGCTTCATCCATTCCGACGGCCGCATCGGCCCCCGCGATTCCCTCGGCGGCGCCGGTTGCAGCGGTCCCGGTTGCCCAGGATCTGGAAGCGCACGCGAACAGCCCTTCAGCAACCCTTTCGCCGCAAACGGTTGCGGTTGTCACAAAGGCGGCAATGCCCCCGTCGACGTCTTCAACAGCCGCACCGCCGGCGCCGTCCATGCCCCCGATCATTTCGACCTCAGCAGCACCGGCGCCAGATAGTGAGACGGCGTCGGCATCGCCGAAAGCTCATGCGCACGGGCACATGGCCCCCACGGAGCGCGCGCCCGTATTGCCGATAGCCGTAGCCGCGCCTCTGCCCGCACAAGCGCAAGCACAGGCGCAAGAGCCGGCGGAGGTCCAGACCGAGTGGCAGATGCGTCCGTCGGACGGCTCGGTGCGCAACGCGCTCGCGCGCTGGGCGCGCGAGGCGGGCTGGCAATTCGTCTGGGACGTGCCGACCGATTTCGCAATCGACGCGACGGCCACGGTGCACGGCACGCTCGAAGAAGCGCTGCGCCAGGTCGTCGAGGCGCTCGCCGGGTCGGCGGTGCCGATTCAGGCCGTCATGTACAAGCGCAACCGCGTGTTGCGGGTGATTGCGAAAGGGGCCAACTGATGCGCGCACCGCACCGTTACTTCGCCGCCGTGGTCGCGTGCCTGCCCCTGCTCGCGGGCTGTACGGGTCTCATGCACAAGATCGACAGCGACGCGCAATCCGACAACGCGCGCGCCACCCGGCTGCTCAGCCAGTCCGAGGCGGGCGACAACCGCGCGAGCGATCCGGACGCCGTGGTCGTCAAGGACCAGCTCTGGCTCTCGGGCAAGACGCTCAAGATTCCGGCGAAGGCGACGCTGCCCGCCGTTTTCGACGAGCCGGCGAGCTTCGACGGAACCGTCGATTCGCTCAGGGCGTTCGCCGACCGCGTGTCGCGTCTCGTGCACGTGCCGGTGAAGGTCATGCCGAGCGCCGACGATGCGGCCGAGCGCGCCAGCGAGGCGGCCAACCCGTCGAGCGCGATGTCCACCGGTACGCCGGGGACGCCGCCGCTGCCCACGGGGCTGCTGCAGGGCCCGACGCTGCAGCAGCTGGCCGCGGCGGGGCGCAACAACGCGGCCCAGGCCGCGCCCAGGCCCGTTCGCATCGTCTATTCGGGCGGCACGCTGCACGGGCTGCTCGACGCCGCCGCCGCCCGCTTCAACGTCTACTGGAAATACGAGGACGGCGCGATCGTCTTCTTCTATACGGAGACGCGCGTCTTCCAGGTGCTCGCCGTTCCGGGCGACTCGTCGGTCGCTACCAACGTCGTGAGCGGCTCGAGCAACAACGGCGGCCAGTCGGCGGGCACCGGCAGCGGCGGGTCGTCCGGCGGCACCAGCACCGCAAGCAGCGGCTCGGGAAGCACGCCGACAGTCTCGTCGAACAACAACGACAACATCGCGATGAACGCCCAGCTATCCGTCTATAGCAGTTTGCAGAGCGCCATCAAGGCGATGCTGTCGCAGGCGGGATCGGTCGTCCTTTCGCCGGCAACCGGCTCGATCTCCGTTACCGACACGCCCGACGTGCTTGAGCACGTCGCCGAGTTCATGGAGCAGCAAAACCGCGTGCTGTCGCGCCAGGTGCTCGTCAACGTCACCGTGCTCTCCGTGACGCTCACCGATCAGGACAGCTACGGTATCAACTGGAATGCCGTCTATCAGGCGCTCGGAACGAAGTTCGGCATTTCGACGTCGTTCACGAGCCTGATCACCAACCCGAACAGTTTCTCTGCAACGGTCATTTCGCCGTCGAGCCGCGCCAATACGACCAACGCGATGATCGCCGCGCTGTCCACGCAAGGCTCCGTGCGCCAGAAGACGTCGGCTTCGCTCACGACGATGAACGACCAGCCGGTTCCGGTGCAGGTGGCCGAGGAAGAAAGCTATCTCGCGCAGATCTCGACGACCAACACGCTCAACGTAGGCACCGAAACGTCGCTTACGCCCGGAACGGTGACGACGGGCCTCAATCTCACGCTGCTGCCGCACGTACTCGACGACGGCACGGTGATGATGCAGTTCTACACGAACATTTCGTCGCTCGTGTCGCTGAGTACGTTTACTTCGAACGGCGAAGAGATCCAGCTGCCCACCGTCGACACGCGCAACTTCCTGCAGCGCATTTCGGTGAAATCGGGGCAGACGCTCGTCATCAGCGGCTACGAAGGCATCGCGGACCAGGGCAGCCGGCAGGGCGTCGGGGCGCCCACGAACTATGTGCTGGGCGGGGGCGTGAGCGGCACGCATCAGAAAGAGATCATCGTCATCCTGCTTTCGCCGATCGTGCTGAACGGCGCCTGACGACCGCGAATCGAGCGAAACCGCCATGGCGACCCAAGTCATCCAGATAGGCCGGCAGCGCTTCATTTGCGGCCTGTTCTGGCAATCGTTGTCGCGCCGCCACGAATTGCGTGCGGAGGCGGTCGAGCTGGCCGCACGCCTGAATTTCGATGCGATGGTGCTGCGCATCGACCGTTCGTTCGCGGGCGTCGGCTTTGCGAGCACGCGCGAGGGCGCGCAGCTCGGCTTGCCTTCGCTGGGCGCGCTCGTTTCGAAGACGATCGCGACCGAAGGCGCGTTCTACGACGGCCGCCAGCAGCCCGCGCCGAACTGGCTCGGCGCATTTCAGCTGCCCGACGGCCGCTGGGCGTACTTCGCCGTGCGCGACGGGGCGTTCTTGCCGAACGGCGACTGGGTCGGGACGAGCGAAGAAGTGTTCGAGCGGCTGCACAGCGACTACAGCCTCGGCGGCTGGAATGTCGTGATCGGCGATCAGCAGCTCGAGGTGCAGGGCTTTCACAATTTCTACGCGCGGCGTATCGAGAATATGATCCCGCGCCGCGGCGGCAAGCCTCATCTGCCGCGCTGGCTGAACCTCACGCGGGTTCAAAGACAGTCCCCGCGGCTTGCGATCGCGATTGCCGCCGTTGTGCTCGTCGTGGTGGCGGGCGGCGTGCTCGGCTTTCGGGCGTGGCGTCGCCATCAGGAGGAAATCGCGCAGGAGCAGGCGTTCGAGCGGGTGCGCGCGCAACTGCGGCTGCATCCGCACAAGCCGGTCAAGCCGCCCGAGGCCCCGCACCCCTGGGCCTCCGAACCGTTGCCCGCGACGTTCGTTCGCGCCTGTCTCGATCACTTCGCAAACATGGCGCCGGGCGGTTGGGATCTCGACGAATATGACTGCCGGGCGGCCAACGTCAGCTATAGCTGGTCGCGCGGCGGATCGAACGTGGCGATGCTGATGGCGGCGGAGCCGCGCGCGGCCATCGACAGCACCGGCGACCACGCCACGTATGTCGAGCCGTTGTCGTTGCCGGCGGGCGGCGACGACGCGATCGGCGGGATCCGCGGCGTGCGGTTGCGCATGCTGTCCGCGTTCCAGCTGCTGGGCGTGGACCTCAAGTTCTCGCTGCAGGCGACGAGCGCGCCGCAAAAAAGCCTTGCCCAGCAGACGCTGGACCGGTTGCACCCGGGTGGCGCGCCGCCGGCGCCCACGTGGGAGACGTGGCACATCACGGCGGCGCTGGGCGAGGTATCGCCCGAGAGCGTGGTCAAGTATCTGGACGAACCCGGCATACGCATCGAGAAAATCTCGTACAAGGCCGGGCAATGGACCCTGGACGGAGCGCTATATGAAAAATGACCGCGCAATGGCCTTATTGATGATGATCGCCTGTTGCTTCGCATGGCCCGTCGCGGCGCTGGCCCAAGGTCCGGGCGGCGCCGCCAGTGCGCCCGCCAATGCGCCCGCCGACGCGCCCGCCGATAGCGGGCCGCGCGCGACCGTCGTGCCGACGCCGGCCGCCGTGCAGGCCGCCGACGAACTGATGCAGCTGCAGGAAGAGACGCTGCTGCTCAAGGCGCAGCTGAAAAAGCTCGATGCACAGGCGGAGGTCGTGGAACGCGAGCAGGCGATTCACCGGATGGGGGGAACGGCTTCGTACGGCGACCTGTCGCTCGTGGCGACACAGAGCCTCGGCAAGCGGATGAACGCGACGATTTCGAGCAGCGACGGCGCGGAGATGGACGTGCGCGCGGGCGACACGCTGCCGAACGGCATGCGTGTCGTGTCGATTCGCTCCGGGGCGATCGTCCTCGCGGGCGAGGACGGGCACCGCGTGACGCTCACGGTCACTTCGCCGCAGCAGGCGCCGCACAACGTCGCGGCCACAGGCGCTGCCGCGGACGGCGCGGGCGTGCCGCCGCTTCCCACTTTGCCCACGTCGTTGAGGTAATGGCCATGGAATCCGCACCCGTGCCTCCGGGCAATCCGCCCAAAACAATCAAGCCGCTCGTTCTGTCGCGCGCGGCAAAGCCCGCTGCCGTCGACGACGCAGGCGCGCCGACCCTCGTTCCGGCGCTCGTGGCGCCGCGCGAAGCGGCTGCGGATACGGCATCGGCATCGGCGTCGGCGTCGGCGTCGGTCGTCTCCGCGCTGCCGGTATTGCCGGCGCGACCCGCGGCGTTCGCGGCGCCGCCCGCCGGCGCGCGGCCGCTTTCGGACAGCGGCGAATTCGCCGCGAGCGAGGAAGAGCGCAAGTTCCTCTGCCTGCTCGACGACGGCGCGCTGCTCGTCGCCGAAGGGCACGAGATGAACCCGTTCGTGCTGTCGTATTGCGCGCGCCTCGAACGCCTCAACTGCCGCTATACGACGCGGCTCGTGAGCCTCGACGTCATCCGGCGCGCCTATCAGGGCCAGCGCCGCGACGGCAGCGCGGAGCGCGTCGATCACACGCAGATGCAGGTGGTCGCGAAGAACCTGATCTCGAGGGCTTGCGACGAGCGGGCTTCGGACATCCACATTCGCGTCAATCGCTTCAGCACGGAGATCCTGTTTCGCATTCACAACGAACTCGTGCGCGTGTCGGAGCAGACGCGCGAGTACGGCGAGCGGCTGCTCGCCACGCTCTATGCCGCGATGTCGAGCGTTTCGGACGCGACCTACAAGCCTAACGAGCGGCAGGACGCGGCGATCGGCGACCGGGACAAGCTGCCCGACCGACTCTTCGGTGTGCGTATCGCCACGGCGCCGACGAGCATCGGCAACGTGATGGTGCTGCGTCTTCTGTACAACGACGCGGGCGAATCGACAAGCCTGCTGGACCTCGGCTTCACGCCGACGCAGGCCGGCGTGTTCGACCTGCTCACGCAGCAGCCGCACGGCATGAACATCATCAGCGGACCGACCGGCTCCGGCAAGTCGACGACGCTGCAGCGCGTGCTCACGAAGCAGTTGCGCGAAATGGCCGGCTCGATCCACGTGATCACGGTGGAAGACCCGGTGGAATATCCGATCGAAGGCGCCGTGCAGACGCCGGTCATCAATGCGCCGACCGAAGAGGCGCGTTCGCTGGCGTTCGCCGCGGCGATCGCCAACGCGATGCGTCTGGACCCGGACACGATCATGATCGGCGAAGTGCGCGACCGCGCTTCCGCGCAAAGCGCGTTGCGCGCGGCGATGACGGGCCACCAGGTCTGGACGACGGTTCACGCGAACGGCGCGCTCGCGATCGTCGACCGTCTCGTGGATCTCGGCCTGCCCATCGCGATGATCACCGACGAATCGCTGGTGACGGGTCTCATCAGCCAGCGCCTCGTGAAGCTGTTGTGTCCGCACTGTTCGGTTCCGCTGACCGATGCGATCCATCAGCTCGACGTGGGGCTGGTCGCGCGGTTAAAGCGCGCGGTCGGTCCGCGCTTCGAACAGGTCCGTATCGCGGGGCCCGGTTGCCCGCACTGCAAGAGCGGCACGGTCGGCCGCACGGTCGTGGCCGAAGTGGTGCATACCAATCAGAAGTTTTGCGAGCTGCTGCGCGCGGGGCGCAAGTCCGAGGCGCATCACTACTGGGTCGCCGAACTCGGCGGCCAGACGGTCGCGCAACATGCGATCGACAAGGTGGCCGAAGGGCTCGTCGATCCGCGCATGGCGGAGCGCGTGGTCGGGCCGCTGCAGCATGCCGGCGGGTTCGAGCCCCAACTGGCGGTCGGAAACAGCTATGGCACTTGACCTCAACCGGCAATGGGCCCGCCTGCAGCTGACGGCGAACACGCGCCTGCGGATCTACCGCAAGATCGCGAAGATGCTGTCGAACGGACTGCCGCTGCTCAAGATTCTGGAAGAGCTCGAACTGCGGGCTTCGCACGAGGGACGCAAGCCGAACGAGTCGCTCGCGATCACGCTGGCGGACTGGCGCGCCGTGGTGCAAAACGGCGGCATGCTGGCCGAGGCGATGACGTGGTGGGTTCCGCACACGGAACAGATGATCGTCATGGCGGGCGAGCAGTCGGGGCGTCTCGAGGCCTCGCTGCTGAACGTTTGCGGTGTCGTGCAGTACAGCAGCCGCATTCGCGCGGCGATTGTCGGCGGCCTTGCTTATCCGACCGTGATTCTCGCGATGACGGTGGGCTACGTCTACCTGTTCGGCAAGCTCGTGATCCCGCGCTTTGCATTGATCGTCAGCCCCGAGAACTGGCATGGCGTTGCCCGCTCGCTCTTCGACCTGTCGCGCTTCGTCCAGACCGGGATGATTTATTGCATCGCGCTTTTCCTGATGCTGCTGGCGCTGCTGTTCTATTCGATGCCGCGCTGGTCAGGCAGCGGGCGCATTTTTCTCGACCGCTTTCCGCCGTATTCCGTGTATCGCCTGATGGTGGGCTGCGGCTTTCTGGTTGCGTTTTCCTCGTTGCAGGCCGCGGGCTTCACGGTCGAGCGCTCGCTGGCGCGGCTTGCGACGGACGCGAAGCCGTGGCTGCGCCAGCGGATCGACGACATGCTGTTCGGCGTGAAGTCGGGGCTCAATATCGGCGAGGCGATGAAAAACACCGGATACCGGTTTCCGTCGAAAGAGATCGTCGACGATCTCTGCATTTACGCCGAATACAAGGGCTTTGCCGAAGCGCTGCAGGCGATCGCCACGGAATGGATGAGCGAAGGCGTCGCCACGATCGAGACGCAGATGCGCATTGTCAACGGCGCTTCGATCGTCGTGCTCTCGCTCGTGCTGAGCTGGCTCATTACCGGCTTCTTCGGGATTCAGCAGGAAATTGCGGCTATGGCGCGCAGCGTTCATTGAGTTTGCGGTTTGATTGACAGAGGTACGGGGGTTGTTCGAAACGGGTGGCACGCCACGAGTGTCGTGCCGATTGTTTGAGATGACGGAGAGCAACATGCAGAGCAAGACCATGATTGGACCCATTCGCGCGGGACTGATGCGCCATCGCTCCAGGCACGCCCAGCGCGGTGCGTCGCTGCTCGAGGCGATTGCGTATCTCGGGATCGCGGCGATTGTCGTGATCGGCGCGGTGGCGCTGTTGAACGGCGCATTCAGCAGCGCGGGAACCAACGAGCTGGCGGAACAGGTCAACGCGATTCAGGCAGGCGTGAAGAAGCTCTATATGGGGCAGACCAACGGTTACCAGGACATCGGCGTCTCGACACTGGCCGCGGCGGGGGCGCTGCCCAGCACGATTCCCGTGAGCGGCACCGGAACGACCGCGACCGCGTCGAATTCGTTTGGCGGCTCGGTGAAGGTGGCAAGTACCGCCGGCAACACGTTCACGATCGAATTCGACGACGTGCCCTCCGCCGTCTGCATCAATGCGCTTACGGCTACGGGCAGCTGGACGCAGATACAGGTTACGCCCACGTCGGGCGGCGGCGGTGCAACGGAAACCGCCTTCCCGATCACGCCTTCGACGGCGACGACGGATTGCGGCAGCAGCGGTACGGATACGATGATCTGGACTTCTACCTGATCGCGCCTTGCCTTCGCCGTCATTCGTGTTCATCGACACCACAGGCGCCGGTACATGTACCTGACATGGGTCATCGTCGCGTTAGCCGTGCTGACGGGAGCCTATGCGCTGCTCGACGCCGAATCGGCGCCGCTCGCGCAGGGCCCTTCGTCGATGGCGCTCGCGACCAACATGAGCGAGTACCAGCAGGCGCTCGTCCAGTTCGCGCTGGCGAATCCGACCTTTGCGGGCAGCGTGCAGACCTCGTATCTGGCGCCGTATCTCGGCTCCGTCGTCGCGAACCCGATATGGATGAACTACGTCGAACCCAACACGAGTTATGGGGGCAGCCTCGTCGTCGTGTATGCGTCGGCGGTGGCGGCGACGGGCGCCATTCCGGCAATGGAGCAGCTTGCGCAAGGGTCGGCGCTGGCCGGCGTCGCGGAAGGCGCGACGGTCGTCTCGCCGGGCAACCCGCCGGTGAGCCTGCCGGCCGCGCTCGCGAACGGCATTCCAAACGGCATGCCGGTGTGGATGGCGCAGGCCTATGACTGACATGCACGCCGCCCTCGTGAAGCGCGCTCGCGCTCGTATACGGCCGCGCCACGAACGCGGGCGCGCACGCGGCTTCACGCTGATCGAAGTGCTGGCCGCGCTGGCGATCGCGGCGATGATGCTGGTGGGCCTCGTCGCGATGATCAATTCGTCGCTGCAGGACACGCAGGCACAGCAAGCGGCGCTCTACCAGTCGCAGCTGAGCACGGCCGCCACGCAGCTGATCCGGCAGAACTACACGGCGCTGAGCGCGGCGGCCACCCCCTCTACGCCGGTGGTGGCCGCGCTCACGGGCACGACGTATCAGCTGTCGACCTACCTGTCGAGCGCGATGAACAACGTGAACTCTTACGGGCAGACGCCGTGTCTGCTGATCTATGCCGCGTCGCCGACGGGCGCGCTGCAGGGGCTGCTCGTGACGGAAGGCGGCCGCAAGATTGCGGACGCGGAGCTGGGCTATATCGCCGCGAACTCGGGCGCGGGCGGCGGCTCGATGCAGGCGATCAACACCCCGGCCGGCGAGGCGAAAGGCGCCTACGGAAGCTGGACGCTGGCGACGCCGAACCCGGCGGGCGCGTCGTGCTCGGGCACGGCGACCGGCGTGGGGCATCCGGCGAGCCTCATCTATTACAACGGCGCGCAGGCGCAGAATGCCGACTACCTGTACCGCGTGGCCGTGCCGGGCGACCCGGCGGCCAACACGATGCAGGTGCCGATCGTGCTTGCGCAGGGGACCACGGCCTACGTCGACTATGCACCTTGCGCGCAATCCGGCTCGATTGCGGCGGACTCGGACGGCAACGTGCTGAACTGCAACGACGCGTCCATGCAATGGACGCCGGAAGCCTCGTTTCACTGGCGCGAGCCGGTGGCCGATGCGGCGTCGTTGCCGACGCCGGCCAATCAGGGCGACGTGCGCATGACCAACGCGACCAATCGCGCCTACGTGTACAACGGGACTGCCTGGCAGGCGCTCGCGGTGGACGAGTCGGGCGCCATCGCGCTCGGCAATTCGGCGACGATCGGCGGGACGTGCACGTCGGCGGCGAACACCACGTCCGTCACGACCGATGCCGCCGGGGATGTGCTGTCCTGCCAGAACGGTACGTGGGAGCCGCAGACCGCAATCTTGCCGGGAACGACGTACACCGGTTGCCAGCTCATCGTACCGAACCCGAATCCCGTGTCGGACTATAACTGTCCGGCCGACTCGGCACCCGATTACGGCAACACCGGCAACACGGGCGCGGGTTACTCGTATAACGGCGCCAACGGCACGTACTCCTACACGTATATGTACACCGTTTCGCTCACGAAGCCGGGCGTCATCGTGGCCTCGACCTGGGCGCACATGAACGACGGCCTGTGCGGATCGACGCCAGGCTACGCGGCGCAGATTTCTCAGGACGTCGACATAACCGGCCCCGGCATCACCACCCCTACCCATATCGAGAGCCAGAGCCCGACGCTGACCGACGACTCCGGCGGCATCAACAATTCGCTGACCCAGGCGGGTTCTGCCGGCACGTTTACCGTCACCGTGGTGACGAACTGGGCAACCTATTCGCCGAATCTCAGCACGCCGTGGACCAGCAACTACTGCGGCACGGGCGGAACGACCATACAAAACACGGCGGTCGCGGCGGGTTGGACGATCAGCACTTATTACTGAGCGAACCGGGTGCCCATGCCGAAACTTTCCAGTTCAATGTTGCGCGAGCGTCTGCAGCATCTCGTGCAGTTCGAGCCGGTTGTACGTGGCGCGCAGCACGTCGCGCGCGAGGCACTGGTTTTTGGAAACGAGGCTGAACAGATGATCGTTCAGCAGCCGGGACATGTTGTCCTCCTTGCGCTTCATGAACTCCGCGAGATACGGCACCTTCGCCGGGTCCACCAGCACGTTGCTGATCTGCTGGTTGTTGTTGAACAGCAGCTCGCTCGCGAGCACGAAGTTTTCGCCGTCGGCCGTCGGCACGAGGCACTGGCAGATCACGCCGATCAGGCAGTTCGCGAGGGCCGCCGCGTAGCGCTCGCGCTGCTCCGGCGGGAAAAACGACAGCAGGCGCGTGAGCGTGCCGATGGCGCTGCCCGTGTGCATGGTCGCGAGCACGAGGTGGCCCGATTCGCCCGCCTGCAGCGCGGTTTCCGCGGTTTCCGGGTCGCGCACTTCGCCAACCATGATCACGTCGGGCTTTTGCCGCAGCGCCTCGCGCAGGCCTGCCGGGAAGCTCGGCGTGTCGGTCGGCACTTCGCGCTGCGAAACGATCGACGTATGCCCCTCGATCTCGTACTCGATCGGCTCCTCGATCGTGATGATGTGGCTGTTGCGCGTGCGGTTGATGTGTTCGAGCAGCGAGGCGATCGTCGTCGTCTTGCCGGAGCCGGTCGGCCCGGTGACGAGTATGAGGCCCTTCGCGCTGTCGATCATCGAGCGCACGTAGGCCGGCAGGCCCACCTTGTCGAGCGGCATCGGCGTGAGCGGCAGGCGGCGGATCGAGATCACGAGCTTTCTGCCGCCGTTCGTGCGGTAGATGTTGCAGCGCAGACGGCAGCGCGTCAGCACGAACGGGCGGTCGATCGCGCCGCGCTGAAGCTGCGCTTCCCAGTCGGGTTCGATCGAGGCGAGCGTCGGCACCAGTTCGTCGTAAAGCACCGGCTCTTCGCCGACGGCGAGCCAGCCGCGCGGCGCCTTGATCATGATCGGCCTGTCCTGCTCGATATGAATGTCGGTGAAGGTCTGGCGCAAATCGATCAGTTCGAGAATTTCGCGCGTCAGATCGCGGCGTTCGTGCGCTGGAGCGTTCATCGTTCAATGCCTTCCCATAAAAGTGGTAGCAAGAAATTACATGAAAACCTTGTCTACGTGTCGGAGAAGCAACTCGTGCCGCAACTCGTACCCGCAGCGCGCCTGTCTTGCGGCGGGTGACGCGTCATGATCGCGGCGAACTGGAATCCTAAGCTGGGCCGGGTGGCCCTGTATGCGGCGCTCGTTCTTGGCGCGATTTTTTTCGTCGCTCGCGCCGCCCACGCCGCGCCCGTGCACTGGCGGACGTCGATCGTCGACTACGAAGCGCAGGGCAAGGATATCAAGGACGTGCTGCGCGATTTTGGCGCAAGCCAGGGCATTCCGGCGCGGATCGCCCCCGAGCTTTCCGGCACCGTGAGCGGCAAGTTTCATCTGCCGCCGCGGCGTTTTCTCGACACGCTGGCCGCCTCGTTCGGCTTCGTCTGGTACTACGACGGCGAGGTGCTCGACATCTCCACCGCGTCGGACATGCAGAGCACGCTCGTGAAGCTCGATTCCGCCGGCACCGATGCGCTGCGCGAGGAGCTCGAACGGCTGCACATCGCCGACGACCGCTTTCCGATCGTCTACGACAGCGCGCAAGGCACGGCGCTCGTGAGCGGTCCGCCGCGCTACGTGCAGATGGTGAAGGACGTGGCCGCGCGCCTCGACGACAATGCCTCGCATCGCTCCGGCACCGAGGTGCGCGTTTTCCCGCTGCTTCACGCATGGGCCGAGGACCGCACGGTTCCGGTGGACGGACAGCCGGTGACGCTGCAGGGCGTCGCGGCCGTGCTCAATTCGATCTACCATCCGCACACGGACGCGAAGTCCGACAAGCAGGCGAGCAGCCAGGGCCGTTCGGCAACCGGCGTCGTGCACAACACGCCCGTCAACGACGTCAACGGCAACACGTATAACGGCCCCTATATTCCGCCCCCGCTGCCTTCCGGCGCCGCGGGCTCGGGCGCGAGCATGGGCATGTTCGGCGGCCTGACCGGGCAGCCTTCGCCGGCCATCCGGTCGGTGGTGGGCGACGCCCAGCAGGAACCGCAGCCGGCTTCGGGCAATTCGACGGCCGGCGCGGCGACGGACACGCTGCCGGTCATCGTGGCCGACCAGCGCACGAACTCGGTCGTGATTCGCGACACGCCGGACCGGATGGGGCAGTACGGCACGCTGATCCAGCGCCTCGACGTGAAGCCGCAGCTGATCGAGATCGAAGCGCACATCATCGAAATCCAGGACGCCGCGCTCGATCAGCTCGGCGTCGACTGGACGCTGAACAACAGCCACGTCAACGTGCAGACCGGCACCGGCACGCTCGCGCAAAGCACGTATTCGGGCGGCACGATCACGCAGAACTTCGGCCAGACCACGCTGCCCGGCGGCGTGCTGGTCAACGCGACGCCGGTGGGCGCTTCGGTCGCCGCGGTGCTCGGCGACGCGGGGCGCTACCTGATGGCGCGCGTTTCCGCGTTGACGCAGACGAATCTCGCCAAGATCGACGCGAGCCCGAAGGTCGTCACGCTCAACAACATCGAAGCGGTGATGGACAACCAGACGCAGTTCTTCGTGCCGGTGCAGGGCTACACGTCGGGCGATCTCTACAGCATTTCGACGGGCGTTTCGCTGCGCGTTCTGCCGATGGTCGTCGAAGAGGACGGCCAGACGCGCATCAAACTCGACGTCGCGATCCAGGACGGCCAGCTCACGTCGCAAACCGTCAGCAATCTGCCCGTGATCCAGAACATGACGATCAACACGCAGGCGTTCATCAACGAAGGGCAGGCGCTCCTGATCGCCGGCTATCGCGACGACAGCTCGACGAACGGTTCGACCGGCGTGCCGCTGCTTTCGAAGATTCCGGTGCTCGGCGCGCTGTTCCGCACGGACAGCAAACAAGGTAGCCACATGGAGCAGCTGTTCCTGCTGTCGCCGCGCGTGATCACGCCTTAACCGCCCGCCTTAACTGCCTGCTTTAACTGACATTCGCGAGAAACGAGAGGAGACCGTCGTGGAGCCCGTTCATCCTATGCCCGAGAACGACGCAGGGCGTCCGCACGGCACGCTGGGCGGCCTGCCGTGCGGCGTCGTCGAGCTCGATGCCGGCGGCGCCGTGGTCCACGCGAATGCCCGGGCGCTCGAGATGCTGAAGATGGACCTGCCGGCCGGACTCGACTTCAGCGTGGGGCTCAGCGAGCGCTTCGAGCTCGACGACGTGCCGCGCGCACGCGACCTGGAAACGGGCCGCGAGCTGCGCATCGACGAGACCACGCTGTGGATCCAGGCGGGCCCGAGCGGCGCGGGCGCCGCCGGCACGCTGATCGCGGTGACCGACGTCACGCCTTTCGCGCGCGCGCTCGACGAACGCGCGATGTCGCTGCGCTTCCTGCTGCACGATCTGCGCTCGCCGCTCAACTCGATCAGCGCGCTCACGCAGCTCGACGCGAGCGACCCGGAGGCATTCGAGCGCTGCGGAGGCATGCGGCAGATCACCGAGCTCGCGCATTACGTGCTGTCGCTCGGCGAGCAGTTCATTTTCACGTCGGTGACCGAGCATCTGAACCGGCGCGACTTCAAGCGGCTCGACCTGCGCGCGACGCTGCGCCAGATCATTTCGCAACTGGAGGTCACGGCCGTCTATTGCGGCGTCGCGCTGCAGCTCTGGCTGCCCGACAGCTCGCCGATATGGGTGAACGGCATGCGCAACTTCGTCGCCCGCGCGATCCAGAACGTGATCGACAACGCCGTTCGCGCGTCGCCGCGCGGCGAAGCCGTCACCGTTTCGCTGCGGCATGTCGAGGGCTTCGCGGAGGTGCTCGTCAACGACCGCGCGGGCGGGCTGCCGGGGCTACTCGAAGGCGAGCGGCTCACCGATTTCGAAAAGCTCGGCAAGAAAACGGCCACCGGTTTCGGTCTCGGGCTCAAGCTCGCGGTGCAGATCGTCGGCATGCACGGCGGCGCACTCTACGCCGAGCTCAACGGTCAAGGGGGTACCATGTTCGTCCTGCGCCTGCCGTGCCTGAATCCGGTCGCGCCGGTGCGGGCGCCGACGTCGCTTGTCGACGCGGACCGGGCGCTGCGCGCGGGACGTCCCGATTGAAAAGGGTTTGACGATGAAATCGCTTGCAGGCAAACCGGTACGCATTCTGTTCGTGGAAGACGATGTGGCGCACCATGCGCTGGTCCGTTCGTGGCTGAAAGCTGAGGACTACCATGTGGACGCGTTTCATAGCGGCCTCGAAGCGCAGCAATTTCTCGCGGACAACTGGGCCGACCTCGCCATTCTCGACTGGGACCTGCCCGGCGTGAACGGCGACAAGCTGCTGCAGAAGATCCGCGGCCGTTCGCAGTCGACCATGCCCGTCATCTTCCAGACCGTGCATTCCGCCGAGTCCGACATCGTTCGCATTCTCGATGCGGGCGCCGACGACTATCTGGTGAAGCCATACGACCGGCAAGTGCTGCTCGCGCGCGCGCGCGTGCTGTTGCGCCGCTTCGCGCCGATGAACGTGCAGGGCCGCAAGATGCTGGTCGAGGAGGGCTGCGCGCTCGACCAGCAGGCGCGCTCGCTCGTGGTCGGCGGCACGGCGCACAAGCTCGGCACGAAGGAATTCGACATTCTGTGGCACCTCGCGCGCCACATGGGGGCGGTGGTGCTCAGGCAGGATCTGATGAGCGTGGTGTGGGGCTGGGACGCGGCGGTGCAAAGCCGGTCCGTCGACATGTACGTGAGCCGGGTGCGCGCGAGCCTGAAAGCGGCGGGCGTGGAGTGGAGCGTGCAGTCGGTCTATGCCACCGGCTACCGGCTGACGCTCAGGCCCGACACCGGCCCGCAGGCGGACGCCGGTTCGCGCGCGGCGGAGCAGCCATGAGCGCGCGCGCGCTTCGTTTCGTCGTGCGGGCGGCGCCCGCAGTCAGTGCATTGGCGGGTGCACTGCTTGGTGCGCTGTTTGGTGCATTGATCGGCGCGCCGCCCGCGCTGGCCGCCGAGCCCAACTGGGCCGGCAGCCGCTTCGTCTATGCGACGAACGGCAGCAGCGTGGCGGACACGCTCAACGTGTTCGGCGCGGGCCAGCACATGCCGGTGCGGATCGACGGCCGTGTAGACGGTGTCGTGAGCGGCCGCTTCGACCTGTCGCCGGCGCGCTTTCTCGACATGCTCGGGCAATCGTATGGCTTCGTCTGGTACTACGACGGCGCGGTGCTGCAGGTCTCGCCGACCGGTGCGCAGTCACAGCTGGCGATTCATCCCAACTACCTCTCGGCGAGCGCGCTGCGCGCGGCGCTCGACCAGTCCGGCGTGACCGACGATCATTTCCCGCTGAGGGTGGACGATGCCGCCGGGACGGTGACGACCTTCGGGCCGCCGAGTTACGTCGAGCGCATACGGACCGCGGCCGCGCGCTTCGAGGGCGACGCGAAAGACCGCGTGCGCACGACGGTGCGCGTTTTCCGCCTGACGAACACCAATGCCGCGGACGTCACGCGCGTGATCGACGGCCGCCCGGTGGTGGTGCCGGGTGCGGCCACGCGCTTGCGGCAGCGTTTCGGGCAACGCTTTGGGCTACACACACCGGCGCAACAGGTCGTCGAGTTCGATGCGCCGCTGCCGGCCATCGAGGCCGACGCGACGACGAACTCGATCCTGGTCCGCGACAAACCGGAGCGGATCGACGCGGACGGCATGCTCGTGTCCGATCTCGACGTGCAGCCGCAGCTCGTTTCGGTCCAGGCCTGGGTGGTCGACGTCGACGCCGATGCGTTCGCCGCGCTGCAGCCCGCGTTGCCGCGCGGCGTGGCGGCCGGAGACGGAACGGGCGTCGCGGACGGCGCCCGCGCGCTCGTCGCCGGTCTCGAAGCGCTTGCGAAAGCGCGACGCGCGCAAATCGAGGTGTCGCAAACGGCGGTCACGCTCGACCGGTCGCCCGCCGTCATCGACCGTCACGAAGCGCGCATTGCCGCGAGCGACAGTCGAGACAGCTCCGGCTCCGGCGACGCGGTGCCCGACGTGTGGCTCTCGGTCGATCCGACCATCGACCATGTGTCGCCAGCGCTCGGCATCGACTTGCTCGTCGAACTGGGACGCGCCGGCGACGGTGCGCGGCAACGAACCGTCGACGAAAACGTGATGCCCGGCCAGGGCCTCGTGATCGCCGCGCCGGGTTCCACTCCAGGCGCGCGGCAGCGGCTGGTGCTGCTGATTCCGGGCGTGGCCGCGTAACACGCTACGCGCGCAGCCACATGAGGTTGCCGGAGGCGATCCCTTCGAACATTTCGTCGGGCGACTCGAGAATATTGGTCTGCCAGTAGCGGCCATGCTCGGCGTAGTGTCCGAAGAGGTCCGCGAGATATTCGCCGGTGGTGTCCGGCGTCATCGGCACGTAGACGAGCAGCACGACGCTGCCGGTATCGGCATCGAGACAGAGCTGCGCCTGGTCCTGCGCATAGATCAGCAGATTCGCCTCGAGCATCAGCCGGAACACGACGAGCGATCGTCCCGGCGTCACCGCCCCGTAATGGAAGGTCACGTAAAGCGAATCCGGATCGCTTTCCTGATGGTCGAGATGGACGTCGAAGCCCTCGATTTCGAGTGCGCGCATCTCGGCAACGTACTCGGGGTCGGGCAGTCCGACGACATCGCAGATCTCGTAGATCAATTCGTCGAAACGTTCGCTGCTCATAGGCTGAAATCTTTACGCGAATCTGGACGCGCTAACGGTGGCGGGCGCGAAGCGAGAAGGGCACGGAACCGGAAAGGAATGCTTACGGTTTCCGTGCCCTCGCGCGAGCGGGACTGGGCATTGCGGTACGGCTTACTGGCCCTTCGCGGCGTCGGAGATGTTCTTGGCGCCGTTGTTGCCGACCGTAGCCAGCGCGGACGTTTCCTGCTCCTTCATGTTGATTTCCATCGAAGCCATCGTCATCGCGTTGCTCTGATCGGCCATCTGGTTCATTTGGCCGATCATGTCGGCGGTGTTCGAACCGGCCTGCGAGACACCCGAAGCGGCGTTGGACATGGTAAAGCTCCTTTTGAGAAGTAAAGAGAGTGGATTGAAAAGTACTGCTGATCAGAACCCCACCGCGCTCCGGGCGTTGTGACGTTCGTGAAGTGTCAGGACGATGCGTCGTGCGGCGATCATCCCGCGGTAAAGCTTTTGCAGCTCCAGGCGCTCGCGATCGTCGACCGCCGCTTGCGTGGCCGCGCTGATCCGGCGTGCCGTCTCGTCGAAAGCGGCCGCGATGCGCGCGACCCGCGTCGAACCGTCGGGCGCCGCGAGCGTGGCGTCGAGTGCGTTCAGGTCCTGCGCAACGGGTAACAGTGCGTCGTACATGTCGGTTCCTTTGGTGTCCTCTTGATATCGGATAGCTGCCCGGCCAATCCCGGGTAACTGCGTGCCCTGCGCTCAATTGCCGGAAAACAGGTGCTTGGTGCCGTCCGGCGTTTCCACGTAGCGAAGTCCGCCCGTTGCCACAACTTCGGTGTACTCCGTGTCCGGCGCCGGCGTCGGCGATTCCTTCACGTCGATGTCGACGCGCCTCACGTTGTCGTCGAGGTCGGCGCGCACGCCGGCGATCAGCGTCTGGAACGTCGCCATCGACTGCACGCGGCCGCTGACCTTGAAGACGCCGTGGCCCGAGTAGCTGACCGCGGCGCCGGTGCCGGCAAGCGACTGCTGGATGTTGTCGACGTCTTCCTGCGCGACGTCGTAGTCCTTCTGCACCTTGCCGGGCGCGAGGCCGTCGATGATCCGCTGCGCCTTCGCGCCGTCGCCGGCCGTCGAGACGATGCCGTCCACGGCCACGCTGTTGCGGCGCGCGATCGCGTGCAGGTCGGCCAGCCCTTCGCGGTGCAGCTCGCCGTCCACTTCCCTCGCGAGCGTGTCGGGATCGAACCGCATGTTCGCCGCTTCGCTCGGCTGCGTGCCGGCGAGCATCACGCCGGTCGTCGCCAGCCCGCCGATCGCGGCCGTGCAGGCCAGCGCGACGGCTGCCGTGCGCCAGGTCATGCGCCGCGGCGCCGGGGCTGCAGTCTGCATCCCTGTCTGCGCTCCTGCCCGCGCCGCGTGCAGCGGTGCGGAATCGGCGGCAAGCGGGGCTTCTTCGGCGTCTTCGTCCGCTGCGTCGCCAGCCGGCACGGCCGGTTTCGCGTTCGCTTCGACCTCCGGCTCCGCCGTCTTCCACAGTCCGGAGAGCAGGTCGAGATCGCGCGGCCATTCGGCATCGTCCGGACCCACGCAGAACACGACGTCGCCGAACGGCACGGCCACGAAATCCGCCACGAGCACCTCGTCGCCGTTGTGCGACCGCAGCCGCGTCACGCCGTCTTCGCCGATGCAGAGTTCGAGTTCTTCCACGGCCCAGTCGCTGATGCAGATGTCCGCATTCTCGTCGCCGGCGATTCGCCAGGTGCCGGCCGCCAGCCGGACCTGCGCACCGGCATGGGCACCAGTCAGTACTCGAAGGGCTTTCATGTTCGTGATTCCCGTTTGTGCGACGTTGCGTTGACTGGCTGGGCGCTTTTGCCGGCCCGGCTTCAACCGTTGAAGCCAGTTTAGGTTTTTCCGTCCGGCGCGAGCGGCGCGACGCGAACTTTCTGAGCTTTACCCGAAGCGTGATCCGGGCTCTTCGACGGATCGGCCCGCAGCTCGGCCTGCGCGTCGCGGACGAGCTGGATCGCACGGCCCACCGACTGCTCGTCGGCGGTGTACTGCACACCGTGGCGTTGCCGCGCGAGCGTGAAGTCGAGCGAGTGGCCGATCAGCCCCAGCGTGGCCGCCGCCTTCCCCGGCGCCGCGGGAGCGTGGGCGAGCGTGCCGTTGTAATGCGCCTGCAAGCGAGCCGGGGAGCGTTTCATCAGGGCGGGCGAGGTCTTCGCGAGCATCGCCGGCACGGCCAGCAATGGCCCGAGCTCGAGCTGCGAGGTGAATTGCAGCACTTCCTTCGCGGATGCGGTGATCAGCGCGTGCGCAAGCGTCGGCGAATCGCGCAGCTGCTCGCCGATCGTGCGCATTTCCTGCGAGAGCGCGCGTTTGAGCTTGCCGGCCTTCTCGGTCTTGACAGCGAACTTGCGCGGCTTTTCCCGCCCGTCGCGCCCCGATTGCCCGTCCTGCTGCCGGGAGCCTTGCTGCTGGGAATTCTGCTGCTGCGAATCCTGTTGCGATTGCCCGCGTTCGTCGCCCTGGTTCTGGCCTTGCCCGCGGTCGCGGTCCTGCTCCTGCTCGCGGCCTTGTTCCTGGTCGCGCTTGCGCTCTTCGCCCTCGCGTTTGTGCTCGTGCTCGTGATGCTCCTGCCGTTCTTCCGGCAGCCGCGAGGCGTCGTCGCGCGGGTCGTCGGCAAGCGCCTCCTTGCCGCGCTCTTTGCCGGACTGCCGCGGCTTCGGCGCGCGGCCTAGCTGCTGGCGCAGCTTCGCGCCCTGCGACTGCGGCCCCTTGTTTTCCGAGGTCGCGAACTTGCGGCCCTGGAAGAAAGCCGCCATTTTCTGGGCGGCCATCTTTTTGGCCCGCATTTTGCGGCCGAAGATCGTGCGCTGCCTGACGACACGCTGCTCGTGCGTCATGCTCGCATGATTGTCTTCGCTGCGAGCCTCCTGCGCCGCCTGTTCGGCGTGATGGTGCGAGTGCGCGCCGTTGACGCCCGAGGTGCTCATGACGGCACCGCGATCGTGACGATTTCATTGGCGAAGCGCAGGATCGCGGCCGCGCCCCAGGCGCCCATGAACAGCACGGTGGCGACGACGGCGACGAGCTTGACCGCATACGAGATGCTCTGGTCCTGCATCGACGTGATGGCCTGCACGAACGACACCGCGAGGCCGGAGACGGCGGCGACCACGATGACCGGCATCGAGACGGAGAGGCACAGCAGCAGCCCCTGGGTGGTCAGGCGAACGAGCGTATCGGTTTCCATGGCAATACTCTCAACGATAAGTCATGACGAGACCGTGAACCAGCGTGGACCAGCCGTCCATCACCACGAACAGCAGCAGCTTGAACGGTATCGCCACGTTCGTCGGCTGCACCTGGTTCAGCCCCATCGCCATCAGCACGTTGGCGATCACGAGATCGACGACGACGAAGGCGATGTACAGCAGAAAGCCGATCTTGAACGCGTCGGCCATCTCGGTCAGCGTGAAGGCCGGGGCCAGCACGATCAGGTCGTCCTCGCGGACCTTGGCGGCCATGTCCTTCGGCCAGATCGCCGACGCCGAGCGCACGAAGAAGCGCTTTTCGCGCTCGTGGGCGTGCTTCTCCAGAAACGTGCGGAACGGCTCCTTGGCCGCGTCGAACAGATCGAACACGACGGCCGACGAATCGGCGCCGGGCGCGCGGTGCGTCGACTGCATCGTTTGCATGGCCTGCATGCCGATCGGCGCCATGACGTAGGCCGACACGAGCACCGCGATGCCGTTCAGCACCATGTTCGGCGGCACCTGCTGCACGCCGAGCGCGTTGCGCAGCAGTCCCAGCACGACGACGATCTTCGCGTAGGACGTGGCCACCATGGCGACGAAGGGGATCAGGCTGATCGCGACGACCGTGACCAGCAGCCCGGTGATGTCGCTAAACTGAATCATGGCTGCTCGACAGCTGGACGAGACGCACGCCGAGATGGTCGCCGACGCTTACGAGCTCGCCGAAGCCGATCGTCTGACCGTAGGTCACGAGCCGGATGCGCGCGTCGGGAACGGCGGTCGGCAGTTCGAGCACATAGCCCGCACGCAGCGCGGACAACTGCGCGACGGGCATCGACACCGTGTCGATTTCGAGCTTCAGCGGAAGATCGAGCTGGCTGATTTCGACGGGCGCGTCGATCGAGTCGGTGAGCGGAGCGTTGAACGAATAGTCGTGGCTCATGATGGGGTTCTCGCTGAGGGTAAGTACGTTGCCTGTGAGGGTGGCCGCGGCGCGCAGCTGGCGGGTGCCGTAACGGCCCCAGACAGCCTGCACCCGGCCCGATTCGCTTTCGCGTTTCAGGAGCGCCGCGACGTCGTCCGACACCGCGCGCAGGATGACGTCGCCCGGACGCAGCGAATCGAGCGTCGTGACGCTGACCGTCTTTTCGCCGATCTGCAGCCGCCCCGGCACGGTGATTTCGCTGACATGCGTGGCAAACGGCGTGTATTGCCGCGCGACCAGCGCTTCGAGTGCGTCGAGCCAGCCGCCGTCCACCTGGCCGATCGTCGCGTCGATCCGTTGCGCGCCGAGCCGGAACCCGATCGCGCAGCATTGGGCTGCCTGCGTAGTTGTGTGAGTCCTTGCCTGCGCCGTTGCCCCGGTCGCCGGCTCCGGCATGGCGCGCGCGAACGAGACGATTTCGACGCCCTCCATGCCGAGCTTGCCGAGCGCCTGCAGCAACGGGTCGAGCAGGATCGCGCAGACGGCGTTGCGCAGATTCTCGTTGTCCGGCCCGCTCGATTCGGCGAGGCTCGCGAGCGCGGGATGCTGCGCGACGTCGATGCGCACCGAAGCGCTTTCCATGCCCCAGCGCAGCCGCACGACGGCCGCGCGCTCCGGCGCGACGAGGTCGCGCGTGCCGACGCTCCAGCCGGCCACGCCGAACGTATGCGAGAGCACCGCGCGCAGGCGTTCGTCTACGGCGAGCCGGTGTTGGCGCGCCGTTGTCGCGTCGAGCGACGGCAGGCTGGCCCGATCGAGCGTGACGGCGTTCGAAGCGGCTGGGTAGCCGGAAACCGGGGCGTCGTTGAGTGGCATGTCCGTCGTTTTCACGTTGCGTTAAGTGACGATGATCTCGATGTTTCGCGGCGTGTCGAAGCGGCTTTGCGTCACCTGCTCCAGACTTTCGCGAAGCGTCGCTGCATGTTGCAAGATTAGTTGGCGCGAGCGGTCCTCCGTCGTGTCGAAGCGAAGCGTCAAGTCGAAATGCGAAAGCGTCAGGCTCAATGTGCAGGCCGGCAGCAGTTGGGGGGAAACGGGAATCGTGATGTGCCACGAGCCGCCTGTGAGCACCGCCGGATTCGAGCAGAAGTCCGCCACCTGCGCGACGATCGATTCGACGAACTGGCGCGCGTGGTTCGCCGCGCGCGCGGGTGCTTCGACCGCCGTGACCGGCGCACGGTAGTGCGCCGACGCGTGCGAGCCATGCGCGGCGGCAACGGCGGCCAGGTGCGGCTCGCCCGGCGGCAATGCCGCCCCGTGGCTGGGCGCAGGCTCGTCGGCTGGCTCGTCCGCATGCTCCGGATCGTCGCCGCCTTCCTCGTCGCAGTCGCCGCGGCTGCCGCGTTCGCCGTGGCGTTCGACCTCGTGCTCATCCGCGTTCTCCAACAGCGGATCGGGCATTTCCTGAAGTTCCGCGCCCGGGGGTTCGGGCGCGTCGTCCTGCGTCGCGTCGGCGTCGGCGCCGCCGCGCAAGCGCCTGAACAGCTCCGCCTGGCGGCTCAACTGCGCCGACAGCGTGGCGGGCGCATGCCGATGAGGTTCGGTGTGCGAAAGAGGCTCCGCGATGACGCGGGCGCGATGGGGGGCTTTGGCGTGCATGGCGGTCCCGGGCGGTTACATCGTCAGCCGGCCGACCGGCTGCAGGTCCACGTGCGCGCCGAGTTCCTGGTACGAGTACACCGGCAGCCAGCTCAGGCGCGACTCGACCATGCGCTTCACGTAGCGGCGAATGTCCATCGAGGCCACGAGCGCGATCTGCTGGCGCGGCGCGTCGCCCACGATGTCGGCGATCTTGGCGACCAGCCGGTTGATTTCGTCGGGCGGCAGCGCCAGGAAGTTGCCGGTGGGCGTCTGCTTGATCGACTGGCGGATATGCTGCTCGACCTGCACGTCCACGAGCACGACCGGCAGGTCGCGCGGGCCGCCGGTGGCCCGGTACGCGATCATCCGGCCGAGTTCCATGCGGATGTACTCGGTCAGCATCAGCATGTCCTTTTCCTTCGGCCCCCAGGTGATGAGGCTTTCCGTGATGCTGCGGATGTTGCGGATCGGCACGCCTTCCTCGATCAGGCGGCGCAGGACGTCGGCCATTTTCTGCAGCGGCAGCGCCTTTTGCACTTCCGCGACGAGTCCGGGGTAGTCCTCGTTGAGCTGGTCGAGAATCCACTGCGTTTCCTGAATGCCGAGGAAGAGGTGGGCATGCTGGCGCAGCAGATCGATCGTATGCCGCGCGATCAGCGCTTCGGGCGTGGCCGGGTCCTTGCCGTCTTGCGCGCCGCCCGCCGCGGACTGCTGCGCCGCCTGCGCCTGCGCGAGCGTCGTCCTGCCGTACGGCACGTCGAAGATCATCACCTCGTAGCCGTCCTCGGGCAGCGTGGTGTCGGTCCACATCATGATGCCGGGGAACGGCAGGCCCACTTCGGCCTGAAGCGCGTTGCGCTGGGTGTCGAACGCGCGGTCGAGCGCGTCGGCCGCGAGACGCAGGCTGACGTCGGGCGCGAGCCGCACGCCGAGCGGGCAGGTGAACTGCGGCGGGCGCGGCAGGATGGACGGCGCATTGCCTTTCGCGCCGGCGCGCTGCAGCGCCACGACGGCCTTGCCGCCGCCGCTGCCCGCCTGGTGTCCCTTCTTCTGCAGCCGGTAGCCGGTGAACGCGAGGATGCCGGCGAGCAGCGCGAAGAGCGGCGCCGGAAAACCCGGCACGGCCGCGAAGCCCAGCAGCAGCAGCGCGGCGAAGTAGAGCGCGCGCGAGTTGCTCGTGAACTGGCGCTTGATGTCCTCGCCGAGCGACGACTCGCCTTCGTTCGAGTCTTCCACGCGCGTGATCATCACGCCGGCCGCCACCGAGATCAGCAGCGACGGAATCTGCGAAACCATCGCGTCGCCGATCGAGAGGACCGAGAAGCGGTTGGCCGCGTCGCCGGCCGACATGCCGTGATAGGCCACGCCGACGGCGATCCCGGCGACGATGTTGATCATCGTGATGAGGAGGCCCGCGATCGCGTCGCCCTTCACGAACTTCATCGCACCGTCCATGCCGCCGTGCAGCTGGCTTTCCACCGCGAGCCGCGCGCGCTTCTTGCGGGCTTCTTCCGGCGTGAGGATGTTCGCGCGCAGGTCGGCGTCGATGCTCATTTGCTTGCCCGGCAACGCATCGAGCGTGAAGCGCGCGCCGACTTCGGCCACCCGCTCGGAGCCCTTCGCAATCACGATGAACTGAACCACCGAGATGATGACGAAGACCACGAGCCCGACCACCAGGTTGCCGCCGACCACCAGTTCTCCGAAGCTTTCGATGATGTTGCCGGCGTCCGCATGCAGCAGGATCGACTTGGTCGAAGCGATGTTGAGCGAGAGCCGGTAGAGCGTGGTGAAGAGCAGCACGGACGGAAACGAGGAGAGTGTCGCGATGCTGCCCACGTACATCGTGACCATCAGCAGCGTGATGCTGACCGTGATGTTGATGGCGAGCAGCCCGTCGATGACGGCGGGCGGCAGCGGCAGGATCATCAGCGAGACGATCGCGATCAGCAGGACGGCGATACCGGCTTCGCCGACCCCCGGCAGTTTGATGGTCTTGAACATCTGCGTCACTCCGTTGTTGCAGGTTGGATCGTGAGGCCGTCTACCCAGCGCAGAATGGCCGCGACGATCTCGTACAGTTCTTCGGGTACGGGCTGGTTCTCGGGAACCTTGTGCAGCATCCGCGCAACCGGCGGATTGGCGACGATCGGCACGCCGGCCCGCGTTGCCTGGCGGCGCAGCAGCAGCGCCTGCTCGTCCACGCCTTTGGCGATGATGACCGGCAGCGGAAACTCGTTCGGGTCGTAGCGGATCGCCACGGCGTAGTGAACGGGGTTCACGACCACGACGTTCGCGCGCGACACGTTGCGCTTCGGCGCTTCCTGGCTGAACTCGCGCGCGAGGCGCTTGCGCTCGCCCTTGACTTCGGGGTTGCCCTCGCTGTCCTTGAACTCGCGCTTGACTTCGTCCTTCGACATCTTGTTCTTGCGCACGAAGAGCCACTTCTGCAGTTTGAAATCGAGCGCGCCGATCACGATGAACACGACGCACGCCACGGCGACGACGTGCATCAGCACCGACCAGAGCACGCCGATCAGCTGCGGCACCGACTGGTCGAGCGCGCTGGCCACCACGGGCATCGACTGCTTGATCGTCTGCCACATCACGGCAACGAGGACGACCGCCTTGACGGTCATCTTCGCGAGATCGACCACCGAGCTCATCGAGAAAATCTTCGTGATGCCCGACGAAGGGCTTACCGCGGTGAACTTCGGCATGATGGTCTGCAGCGAGATCTGCAGGCCCGTCTGCGGCGCCAGCGCGAGCAGCGCCGCGCCGAGCCCGATGACGGCGATGCCGCACAGCAGCTCGAGCGCATGCTTCGCCATGTCGGTGCCGTAGACGGCCAGATCCTGCAGCGAGCGCTCGCCATGCGTGAAGTCGAGCGCATCCTGGACCACGGCGCGCAGCGTGTCCGCCAGATAGTGCTGGCCGGCGATCAACACCAGAAAGATCGCGCTGAGACAGGCCACTTCCACGATGTCCGAGCTCTTCGCGACCTGGCCTTCCTCACGCGCCTTCTTCAGCTTTTTCTCTGACGGCTCTTCGGTTTTTTCGTCGCTCATGACGTGCGTCCTTCGCTTGCGGTCCCGGGCGCCCCCCCTCGATTCAAAGCCGGGCTACCCACACTGCAACGTTAGCCGTGCGCGCCGCCGGCGCACGCGGCGGATGCGAAGCCGCGGCGAATACCGCGAAGCGACGCCGCGCCGCCCGGCCGCGCCGGCGCTTCGCAATTCGTTCTGCGACTTCGTGCCGTGCGCGTGGCGGCTGCGGGGCGTTGCGTAAATTAGCGTCAACAGGAACCGCGCATACCCGCGCACTGGATCGGACTGATTTCCCCGGAGGAAAAGGATGGACGTTCTGAAGAATCAGGCGGAGTGCCCGTCGGCGGCGGTCGGAGCGGTCGTCGACCTCGTGCGGGCCGCGCTGGCGGCCTACGCGGGCCCGGCGAGAATCGACATCGACGACATCGAGCAGCTCGTGGGCGTGCTGCACGTGATGCGCCCGGGCCGCGCCGAGTTTGCGTTCTTCGACGGCTGGCTGATGATGCTGCGCGAGGAGTGGAGCGACGCAGCGCGGCTCTTCAGGGATCTCGCCGACCGCTCGCTGTGCCTGCCGGCTTCGAGAGGCATGCTGCTGCGGTGTCTTAAAGCGGCTCAGGAGCCCGGCTGGCAGGAAGAGGCGAGGAAGCTCGTGGAAGAGGGGGGCGACGACGAAGTCGCGCGCCTCGCGCGGGTGCTCCTTGCCAGCGACGATGTCAAGCAGGCGGTCGCCGCCGCGAAGCGCACCGGGCGCTTCGTGGCGCCGGATTCGGCGCGCGAGTTCGAAAGCGGCGCGCGCGCCGAAGCGGGGGGCGCGGCCGCCGCGCCGTCACAGACCACCAGCGACATGCAGCTCGTCCTGCAGTACATGCGGATCTGAACCTGTCGCCCGTTACCGGAGAAAGGACATGAGCTTCACGACTATCACGCAATTCGAAAACGAACTCGCCCGCATCGCGAACGAAGCGGCGACTTCCGGGGCTGTCCCGGCCGCTCAGCCGGCCCAGGCGCCACAGCATCTGGTCGACAAGTTCCAGTCGATGCTCGCGCAGGTCGAGCCGAACCCGCATGCCGCGCATACGGCGGGGCCGAACATCGTGACGAAGGCGGTCGAGGAGCAGTCCGACTACTACCGGCAGGTGCCGAACGACGTGCTGTACATGTCGCAGCACATGAGCTCGCTCTCGATGGAGCGCATCGCCGCCGCGGACATGACGGTCCAGCTCGAGATCGCGAGCCTGAACGCCGACCTGCAGGTGAAGATGGCCGCCGTGCAGTCGTCGAAGGACGCCGTCCAGACCTTGATGAAGAACCAGTGACATGAAGACGCTTACCCGCACCCCCCAACTCGCTGCACAACCCGCCGCGAAATCCGCCGGCCGCTGGCTCCGGCTGCTGCCCGCCGTCGCGCTCGTCTTCGCGCTCACCGCGTGCAAGCAGGAACTCTACGGCCAGCTTACCGAGAGCGACTGCAACGAGATGGTCGCCGCGCTGGTCCAGTACGGCGTGGACGCGCAGAAGAGCTCGCCCGATGCGGGCAAGACCTGGACCGTCAGCGTCGACCAGAAGGACATCGTGCATGCCATGGAGATCCTCCGGTCGCGCGGCATTCCGCACAAGCAGTACGACGACCTCGGCAATCTCTTCAAGAAGGACGGCCTCGTCTCGACACCCACGGAAGAGCGCGTGCGGTTCATCTACGGCCTTTCGCAGGAACTCGACGACACGCTCTCGAAGATCGACGGGGTGGTGGTGGCGCGCGTGCAGATCGTTCTGCCGAACAACGATCCGCTCGCGCAGACGGTGAAGCCCTCGTCGGCTTCCGTCTTCATCAAGTACCGGCCCGATGCGGATTTGCAAACGCTCACGCCCGCGATCAAGAACCTCGTCGTGCACAGCATCGAGGGACTGACCTACGACCAGGTGAGCGTGACCTCGGTGCCCGCCGACGCGCTGGATCTGCAGCCGCGCAGCGCGCGCCAGGACGGCGCGGTGGTCTACGCGGGCGGCGCGCTCGGCGTGCTGCTGCTGCTCGCGGCCGGCGCGTTCGCGTTCCTGCGCGGCAATGCGGCGAAGGCGGAGAAAGCGGGGCAGGCGGGGCAGGCCGGGAAAGCGGGCGGCATGCTGGCTTCGCTGCTGCCGCGGCGCGGCGCGCGGGCCGCCAAAACGCCGGCATGAGCACGGTTTCCGTATTGACGAACGGCGGGTGACGGCATGGATGCGCGCGACGGAAACGGTAGCGAATTGCCCGGCGGCGGCCAGCCGGCCGCGGTGGCCGCGCGCTTGCGCGCGCACCACGCGTGGCGGCGCACGCTGTTCGAGTGGATGCACCCGCTGCGCCGCGCGCAGGTTCCGTGCGCGGATCGTTTGACGGATGGCGGCGCGGCCGGAACGGCGGCGTTCGCCGAGGCGATGCTGCAAGCGCTGGGGTTTCCGGCGCCGCCGCTCGCCTCGTTCAGCGCGCCCGGCGCGGCGCTCGCGGTGCTGCCGGCGAATGCGTGCCTGGGCGTGTTCCGGCTGCGCGCGCTGTTCGATCACGGCGAGGAAGTGCGCTCGTGGATCGACCGGCCGCGCCGGCAACGGCTGAACGACTGGATCGGCCCGCGCGGCACGCAGGTGCTGCTCGGGCAACGGCGCGCGCTGTCCGGCGCGCCGCTCGCGGCGCCGCTCGGCCGGGTCGACGGCGACGCGCTGGCGTGGATCGGCTACCGGCTCTTCGAGCGCGAATGCGGCTGGACGCAGGCCGGTCCGCTCGCGATCGCGCAGCTGGCCATGCCGGAGCCGGCCGGCCCGGTGCCGCCGCTCGCCACGGCGAACGGGCCCGGACGCAACGCCAGTCTTTCGATTGTTTCGCAACTGCCCGACTTGTTTCCGGAGTGGTCATGGTGATCTGGTTACGCAATCCCCAGGCGGAGGGCGCGGCGGCCGGCCTCGGGGCCGGCGTCGACGGCGACGTGCTGCGCGCCGGGGACTTCGCGCGCCTCGTCGAGATCGACGCCGGCTATGCCGAAATGCGCGAGCAGTGCGAGGCGGCGCTGCAGGCCGCGCGCGACGAAGCGCAGTCGATGCTCGACGCCGCGCGCGCGCAAGCCGAAGCGCTCCTTGCCGACGCGCAGGACCAGTACGCGAGCGCCGCGAGCCGGGGCTATGAGGACGGCTTTTCGCAGGGCCTCGCCGACTGGCACGAGCACGCCATGCGCACGCACGCGGACGCGCAAACGCTAGGCGCCACGCAGCGCGACCGGCTTGCCGGACTCGTGGCGCTGGCGGTCGAGCAGGTGGTTGCTGCGGAAGATCCCAAAGCGCTTTTCGTGCGCGCGGCGTCGACCGTGGAGGCCATCGTCGCGGACGGCAGTCCCGTGCACGTCTGCGTGCATCCGTCCGATCTCGACGCGGCCAGCGCCGCGTTCGAAGAAGTCGCGCTGCGCTGGCGCGATGCCGGACGTGCCGTGCGGCTCGTCGTGCGGGCCGATGCGGCGCTCGACGAAGGCGCGTGCGTTTGCGAAACCGACCTCGGCGCCGTCGACGTGAGCCTGCCGATCCAGCTGGGCGCCATGCGCGCCGCGCTGGCGCGCGCGGTGCAAAGCGTTGCTCACGAGGCAGCGGAAGGCCTCGCCGGGAACGCCGGTCAGACGGATTGGCCGGCGCAGCCCGCGGATCAGGAGGCCGAAGGCGAGCCTGTCGAAGAATACGAAGCCGCGCTGCCGGCATGAAACGGATGAACGAAGGGAGAACCGGACATCATGATCGACAGCGTCGACGACACGATCGCCGCACGACCCCCTGAAGACGCGCGCGGCTTTGCCGGCCTCATGGACGCCATGGAGCGCGAGCTGCGCGCGCGCCCGGCGCCCGCGCAGTGCGGCAAGGTTCAGGAAGTGATCGGCACGCTGCTGCGCGTGTCGGGGCTCGACGCGACGCTCGGCGAACTGTGCGAACTGCGCTCGCCGCAAGGCGAGCTGCTGCAGTCCGCCGAAGTGGTCGGCTTCTCGCGCGACATCGCCTTGCTCTCGCCGTTCGGCCGGCTCGGCAGCATTTCGCGCGCCACGCGCGTGATCGGGCTCAAGCGGCCGCTCTCGATCCGCATTGGCGACGGCCTGCTCGGCCGCGTGATCGACAGCCTCGGCCGGCCGATCGACGGCAAGGGCGAACTGGCGTGCGACGAGTTTCAGCCGGTTTTCGCCGATCCGCCGGATCCGATGTCGCGGCCCGTGCTCGACACCCCGATGCCCACCGGCATACGCGTGATCGACGGCATGATGACGCTCGCCGAAGGGCAGCGCATGGGCATCTTCGCGCCGGCCGGCGTCGGCAAGAGCACGCTGATGGGCATGTTCGCGCGCGGCGCGCAATGCGACATCAACGTGATCGCGCTGATCGGCGAGCGCGGCCGCGAAGTGCGCGAGTTCGTCGAGCACATTCTCGGGCCGGAAGGGATGGCGCGCTCGGTGGTGGTCTGCGCGACGTCGGACCGCTCCTCGATCGAGCGCGCGAAGGCCGCGTATGCGGCCACCGCCGTTGCCGAGTACTTTCGCGACCGCGGCCTGCGCGTGCTGCTGATGATGGATTCGCTCACGCGCTTTGCGCGCGCGCAGCGCGAGATCGGCCTGGCGATGGGCGAGCCGCCCACGCGGCGCGGCTTTCCGCCGTCGATCTTCGCGGAGCTGCCGCGCCTGCTGGAGCGCGCGGGGCGTTCCGCGCACGGCTCGATCACGGCGCTCTACACGGTGCTCGCGGAAGACGAATCCGGCGGCGATCCGATTGCCGAAGAGGTGCGGGGGATTCTCGACGGTCACATGATCCTCTCGCGCGAAATCGCCGCGCAGAACCGCTACCCGGCGATCGACGTGCTGGGCAGCCTCTCGCGCGTGATGTCGCAAGTGGTGGACCGCGATCACGTTGCGGCGGCCGGCCACGTGCGCCGCCTGATGGCGAAGCACAAGGACGTCGAGCTGCTGCTGCAGGTTGGCGAATACCAGGCCGGCACCGATCCGCTGGCCGACGAAGCGATCGCGAAGATCGACGCGATTCGCGAATTCCTCGGCCAGCCGACGGACCTGCTGGTCGACCCGGGGGAGATGATTTCCCAGCTTTTCCAGATCGTGCAGTTGTGAGGCAGTCATAAGGTCGAGGGGATGACGATGAAAGACCGTCGCGTGGCGGCATTCGAGCGTGTGCTTTCGCGCCGCCGCCAGCAGGACCGCAAGCTGAACGCCGCGCTCGCGGGCCTGCGCGGGGAGTCGGCCGCGCTTGCCGGCGCGCTCGGCGAGCGGGTGGCCGCCGTCGAGGCGCAGGTGGCGGAGCTCGCGCGCCAGGACCGCAAGATCGACGCGATGCTCGGCGGCAGTTCGTTTCGCGCCGACGAGTATCTGGCGCTGAACGACTTCCGCTCGCAGGCCGCCGCGCAACAGGTCGCGCTCGAAACGCAGGCGCAGCAGGCGCAGCAGGCCCTGGCCGCCAAGGAGCGGCAGGTGGGCGAGGCGCGCATGCGGATCCTGCGCAACCGCGCGCGCATCGACATCTACGACAAGCGCCGCGACGCGCTCGTCAAGGCCATCGAGCTGGCGATCGAGGACGCGCAGGACGAAGAGGCCTCGGAGAGCCGGCGGCCCCGCGCGAACGCATAGACAAGGGAACGGACAAGGCAGGCGCCATGAGCGAGATTACTTTTGCGTCGATACAGTCGAGCCACGAACTGGTTCGTTACCTGATCGTGCTCGGCCTTTGCAGCGAGCGCCTGATGGTGCTGATGATGGTGTTTCCGCCCACCTCGGACAACGTGATGCAGGGCCGCGTGCGCACCGCGCTCGCGCTGCTGTGGGGCAGCTTCGTCGCGTTCGGCGAGCGCGGCGTGCTCGAACAAGGCGACGCGATGATGCTCGTCGGCATCGGGCTGAAAGAGGCGCTGATCGGCCTCGTGCTCGGCTTCGCGGCGTCGACGGTATTCTGGGCGGCCGAATGCGTCGGCACCTACGTCGACGACCTGACCGGCTTCAACCAGATCCAGATGCAGAACCCAAGCCAGGGGCAGCAGACTTCGCTCACGTCCACGCTGCTCAGCCAGTTCGCGATCGTCGCGTTCTGGTGCCTGGGCGGGATGACCTTCCTGCTCGGCGCGGTGTTCGAGTCGTACACGTGGTGGCCGCTCGCGCATCTGATGCCGTCCGGCGGCCACATTCTAGAGTCGTTCGTACTGCAAAAGACCGACTCGCTGATGGAGACCGTCGCCAAGCTGGCGACGCCGATGATGGTTTTGCTGCTGCTCATCGACATAGGCTTCGGCTTCACGGGCAAGGTGTCCCAGAAGCTCGACCTGCACTCGATGGCGCAGCCGGTGAAGGGCGGGCTGACGATCCTGATGCTGGCGCTGATGGCCGGCGTTTTCATCGATCAGGTGCGCGACCAGCTCTCGCTGACCGGCATCGCGGCGGAAGCGCGCGCGCTGTCGGGCAGCAAGTGAGCGTCGCGCCGCGTCGCCGGCCCGGAATGCGTTCGCGCGCCGCCGCGAACGGCTCGAGGAATGCCTGGTGTGGATAGTCTGGAGAACGATCGTGATTGAAACAACGAACGACTGCGCGATTGTCGAGGGAATGATCGACGTGCTGTGGGCCGGCGCGGGGCTCGACACTTTTTCGGACGTGCAGGATCTGCTCGATGCGATTGCCGTGCTCAACCCCGGCAACGAGGGCGCGCGCGTGGTGCTGGCATGGTGGCACGTGCGCGCGCGAGCGTGGGGCGAGGCGCTGGGCGAACTGCGCCGCGTGGAGCGGGAGGGCGAGCTGTCGTCGCGCGGCACCGCGCTCGCCGCCGTCTGTCTCTATGCGCTGGGCGACCCGGCGTGGCGCACCTATGCCTACGCGGCGGCCTATCAGTCCGAAGACCCGATGGCAACGCGAACCGCCAACGCGCTGCTTGCCGCGCCGGAAATCAGGCGGCGTTAGCGCATGCCGCAGCGGGCTTCGGCCGCTTCGCATTCTGGAACACGGCATCGGGTGAATCACGGGAGGTTCACATAGGGTCTCGATAGTGGAGGTGTCCCCTAACCACCTGGCTTCGAGATGACCTTATCCGCCATTACGCAGCGATTGCGTGCGCTGCGCACCGAAACCGCACCGACGGAGCAGAATGCGCGCACCAATGCGGCGGCCACGCCGCAGCCCGCGCCCGAAAAGAGCGGCGGTCTGCTGGCCGGCCTGAAGAAGCTTCCGCTCGACATGCCCGCGGGGTCGATGTACCGGCTGACGAAAAAAGGCCCGGTGACGCTGCCGCATCACAAGAAGCCGGAGAGGAACGCCATCACTATGCCGGCACTCGAACTGGCGGCCGAGCCGGACATCCAGGCGCTCGCCTACCCGCCCGCGCCCAAGGGAACGAAACGGGTTCGGTCCGATATGAAAAAAGCGGCCGGCGCGTTCAATCAGGCCGATGCGGCGGCAACGGCCCAGGCGCCAGGCGCGCAGGGCGACGTGATCGAGGCCGCGGTGAACCGGTGCTTCCCGAACATCGATCCTGGTCCCGACGCGGCGCGGCTCTCCGAACTGCACAAGAAGCGCCTCCTGCGGGACGTGCGCAATGCGCTGCCGGAAGAGGGAACGGTGCCGGACGAAGTGCGCGAAGCGCAGGGCGAATTGTTGCTGCAGGCGCTTGCCGAAGCGACCGGCGGTCTTCCGGGCATGGCCCGCAATACGTTTCGACGCATGCAGCAAGGCCTGGAATTCACGAACCAGCCGGGCGTCGGCGCCGTGCCGGATCGCGCCACCCGGGACGCGTGGCGGACCGCGCAGCTTCTTTCTCAGACGGCGAACGGCTACGACTGCCTGCGAAGCCTCGTGGGCCGCAACGCCGCCGGCCATGGCCGCGCGTGGCCGCAAGGCGACGCGGATGCGGCCCGGTACGCGCCGAAAGTCTGGTTGCAGGCCGCCAACGAACTCGTCAAGGCGACCGGGTGCGCGGCGGACCCGGCGAGCATCGCGCAAACGGCGGCGACCCCCGGTGTGCGAGGAGCCCACGCGGCATGGGTCGCGCAAGCCGCGGCGAAGCTGTGGCAGGCCGGCAGCGCGGACGGCCTCACCGACGACGACAAGGGGGCGCTGTTCGCCGGCCGGCAAGGCTTTTTGTCCGATGGGGAGGGCACGCCGTTCGCACTGACCAAAAGCCGGATCGAGCGCTTCGTCAACCATACCATTCCCCGGGCGGCGTCGGACCGCCCCGAGCTGGAGCCTGCCGACGGCGAGGCGGCCGTTCCTGTCGCGCCGCGTCGTAAGGGCTACGAAGCATTGACGGTGCGGCCGTTCGGCTATGGGAAGACCGCCGTTGCCGGGATGAACCAGGGTGTCGAAGGAGCCAGCGCCGATACGTGGGCGAAGGACAAAGACACGCTGAACAACGCGGTCCGGGGCCTGTTCGTCGCGATGGACGGCAACCCGGTCCGCCCCGAGCAGGGCAGCAGCAAGCTGCGCAAGGACAGCAGCGCGCTTCATCAGGTGGTCGAGGAGGCCGAGCTTGCCGCGCTCGCCCAACGTTCGGATCCGGCTAACCCGACGATCGGGATGGGAACGAAACTCGACGACGCCACACTCGACGATATCGTGCGGCGGGTCGCGGCGAAGCTTGGCGGAGAAGGGGAGGGAATCGAAGGGCTGGCCCGGCGCGCGGTGCAACGGCCGGGCCAGCCGGCAGCGGAGGGAGCCGGCGGCAGCCCCGGCCGGCGAGAGCAGCGCGTTCGCGACATGCTGACGGCGTTCCGCGACAAACTGGCGGCGGACAACCCCGATCCTGCCGCGCGCGCGGCCGCCCGCAAGCTCGTGCGCAAGTACCTGAGCAACGGCTCGGACGTCGTCGATACGGCGAAGGTGGACAAGCTGCGCTCGCGCTTCGGAGCCGGGCTGTCCGAGGCCGGGCAGAAGCATCTCGCCACGTACGAGCGCATTGGGCTCGGCAAGCCGATCACACCCGGCCGGAAGACCAGCGACACGGCGCTCGACGGCGCGATGAGCGCCATGCTCGTAGCGATGGACGGCGGCAACCGGAACCCGGCGCCCCCCGCGCCGGGCGGGCGCAACCTGCTGCGCAAGGATAGTGCCGCGCTCCGTCACATCGTGGCGAACGCTGAGCTCGGGGCGCTCGCGGCCCTTGCGCGCCCGGCCACGCAGGCAGAAGGTCAGGCGGCGCAACCTGCCAGGCAGCCGGTCGCGTTCGGCATGAAGCTCGACGACAACACGCTCGACGACATCGGCCGGCGCGTCGCGCAAGCGCTCGACAACGAAGGGGCGATCGACGACATCGCGCGGACCATGGCGCAGCAGTCGGGCAGGGGGCCGCGGCGCGAGGCGCGCATTCGCGACGCGCTGACCGCGTTCCGCCGCAAGCTGACCGTGAACGACGATCCGCGCACGCACGCAGCCGCCCGCAAGGCCGTGCGCAAATACCTGGCCAACAACGGCTCGGACGTCGTCGACGCGGCAACGATCGACGAGCTGCGCTCGCGCTTCGGCAACGGGCTGCCGCCCGAAGGCGATCCGGCGCGCGCCGGTCTGCAGAGGCAGATCGGCACGTACGATCGTCTTTCGCTCGCGAGGACCGAGGCGCCCAAAGGCACGGCGACGGAGGACTACAACGAGGCGGCGGACCGCATTGTCGACGCGCTCGGCGGCAGCGGCAAGGCGATCATGACCGACGGCGGACAGTTCGGCGTCTACGTGCGCGGTCTCAGCGCCGCCAAGGCGACCGGGGTGGGGAAGCTCATCTCGCCGCGGCTCAATTTCCAGTGGCTGCATGGCAACCAGTCGATTCTTGCGTTCAGCCGCTCGACGGCCGCGTATGCCGTGAGCTTCGGCACCCAGCAGCGCGATAGCTATGGCGCCGGCGTCGGGCTGCAGGTGGGCCCGAGCTTCGGCGCCGTGCGCGTTGCGGGAAACGTCGACGCCGTCTATCAGGCGGACACCACGCATCAGCACACCGTCGACATCAGCGTGGCGCGCAAGCTGGCGGCCCCCGCCGCCGATCGACCGCTCGACCTCGACGCGAAGACCGACGACAAAAGGGCCAGGGATCAGGCGAAGGAGGTCAACGACTTTCTGTTCGGGAACGCCGGCAAAGGCAAGAGCGAACGCGCGCTGTGGAACGAGATGGGGCGCCGCTTTTTCGATCACGACGACGTCTCCGTCTCCTGGAACGGTCAGAGCGGCAGCGTGCACCGCGCCGACGTCGTGGCCGATGCGCGCGCGAGCGCAAAATTCGGGCTGACCTCCAAAGGCTATATGCGGATCAACGCGTACGCCGGCGGCGCCGTGCGTCACGTGACCGGCGCCACGCTCGACACGGCCGACGAAGCGGGGCAGACGAGGATCGAGTCCCACCGCTTCGGCAAGGGCACCCGCGTGAGCGCCCAGGCCGCCGCGAGCGTCACCGTCGGCGGCGAGGTGCAGCGCGGCAGCGCGAGCGACCCGACCGACATCGCAACGGTTTCGGCCCCGGCGGTGAACGTGATCGGGATCGAGATGCAGGTGGCCGACACGTTCCAGCAGGCGAAGGTGACGCTCGTGCGCGACAACGGCAAGCTGCGGCTCAACGGATCGAACGCCGACGTCGAAGTGCCGTTTTCCACGTACAAGAAAGAGCTGCTCGGCAATCCGGCGTGGCGGCTGGCGTTCGGCGTGGGCAGCCACATCGGGCCGCGCGATCCGATGCCCACCGGGGACGCGTTGAGGCAGGCGCTGGACGACGGCGGCCGCAGGATCGAGGCGTACCTGAACGAGCTGGAGCCCAACGTCACGCAGAACCTCAAGTTCGTCCTCCGGCGACGTATTCGCGCCCATGCCGCCGCCAAAGCCGACGCGCTCGCCGACCGGATCGCCGCGATGAAGGCACGCGACCCCAACGACGAGACGGGCGAGATCCGCAAGCTGACGACGCAGCGCGACGCGTTGCTCAAGCGCGACGACTCGTGGCTGCCAACGGAATTGCTGCCGGTGCAGACGACCGAGCGGCAGGCGCTGAAGGGGCCGCGGGTTGGCGGCATCCAGACCGCGTTGCAAAGTAGCGCGCGCGGCGAGGTCGAGGTGAGCGGGCTGAAACTGGCGCCTCTGCGCTGCGACGAGCTGGATCGCGTCTGGCCGATGCAGAACGATTGAGCCGGCTGAGCCGGGCTTCGCTTCGTGCTTCACCGCTTCGCGTCATGAAATTGACACTCAGCCTTCTGGCCATACGCTCTCGTTCATCACCTGCGCGCAACCGCGCGCTTCGAACAAGGAGCGAGACTATGGGATCGACTGCGATTAACGGCGGCACGTCTGCCGCCACCGACTTGCACGTGCAACAGGACACGCCCGTTACCGTTACGCCGGACCGTGCGCGTTCCGGCCTCGTCCGGTCGAATTCGGTGCCGGCGTCGTTCGGCGGATTGGAGCGGATGCAGAATCGCCCCGCCGGTGGCGCACAGAGCGCCCCGCCCTCGCGGCGCGCTTCGCTCGGCGCGCTCGTCGCGCCCTTGCACGGCGCGGCGCCGTCGGCACCGGCGTCGCCCCTGCTTTCGCCGTCCTCGAGTCACGACGATATCGCGGACCTCGACGACGACACGCTCGATCCGCTCGAACGCACCCAGGCCCGGGAAATCGCCAACATGCTGTTCGCCGCCATCACAGGCCTTGCGACGCAGACGATGCACGGCGGCCGGCTCGCAGCGAATCCGGTCGGCATGAATACGCGTTCGCTGGAGGAGATGGAAGCGGGCCTTCGCACTGCCGGCGATGTCTTGCCGGGGCTTTACAACCTGCTGCTGGCGTCCTCCGACGACAGCGAGCGCTTCAGCGAGATGCCCGGCGTATCGGGCAACGGCACGCCGGCGCATGGTGGGACTGCATCGCCCGCATCGACGCGCCCGGCGACACCGGCACAAACATCGGCACAAACACCGGCACCGGTACAGACGCCGCAACCCGCTCCGCAGGGCGCGCTGGTGGAGGAGCATCGTCAGGTGCCGCCGGTCGAATCGGGACGTGAGTCGCCTGCCTCCAGCGTGGGCGCACACGGCATGGAGTTCGACGCGATTCCCCTGGTGCCGGTTCCGAGGCGCCCGTCTGTGTCGTCCTTGCCGGCGCGTCTGTATCCCCTGGAAACCGAAAGCGACGACGTTGCGGACACGCCGGCGAGCATCGCCGAGCCGCCCGCGCGCACGCCGTCCCCCGCGCTGACCGCGGATACGGCATCCTCCGGGTCGAGCGCGCACACGCCTCCCCCGACCGTGCACGTACCGCCTCCGCCCCCACATGTACCGCCTCCGCTCGCGCATGTACCGCCTCCGCCTGCACACACACCGCCCGCGCCCCCGCCCGCGCCGCATCCGGCCGCCGCGCCGACGGCGGCCGCGGGCGCCCTGCCGCCGCTTCCGACGAACATCGACGGAGCCCTGGAGCGCTGGGCCAAAAACGCAATCAAGGTGGTGGGTCATCGGGCGTTTTCGGTGGGGGTCGCGACCGGCATTCGCGAAGCGCTCAATTACGGTGTCGAAGCGCTGGTGCAGAGCACGCATGCCAGCGACGAGGTCAAGACCGGCGTGGCCGCAACGATGATGGGCGTCGTCATCCTCGCGAATATCGGCTCGGCGGCCTACCGTATTCACAGGGGCGATTCGCGCTGGAGCTATGCGGGCAATGCGGCGCAGGCTGCGTCGCTAACCGCGGCGCTGATCGGCGCGCTCAAGGCGGGAACCTTGAAGGATCAGGTATCGAGTCTCGCGAAAGTGGGCGGCTATTCGGCGGTCCGCGATCTGATGACGATGATCGTGCCGCTCAAGGACAATCTCCATCCGAATCCGGACCCCATCGTCACGCAGATGATCAATTCGGCGTTCTACACCGTCAATCAGTTCCTAGTGAACAGTGCCCAGAGCTTCCACGGCATTTCCGGCGCCGGCATCTACGACGGCCTGCACGGCAATCAAACGTTGACCGAAAAGGAGCGCTCGTCGTTTATCAAGGACAGCGCGAAAGGAATGGCCGTGTACGTCGCGGCCAATACGGCGGGCGAAATCGTCGATTCGATCATGCCCAGAATGATTCAATACCGCTTGCAGCACGGCACCTTCGACGGCATGAGCAACCTTGAGCTCAATCTCGGGATCGGCGAACCCGACAGCCTGTCCAGCACGATGCTGGACGCCGTCGTTCCCCGCCTGTCGCTGTTCGACACCGTGTATGCGGGAACATCGGCGCTCAACACGCGCACCAATACGCCGGGTATCGGCGAGCAGGGCGCCTCGTATCTGGACAACTTCACGAGTGCGCTGATGATCGCGACGCTTTGCATTCCCTATGCGATGACCGGCGCGAGAAAGACAAGCAATGCGGTGCGCGCGATGCTCGACAGTCTTCGTGACGGCCAGGTCTAGCCGCCATGAGCCGCCGTCTCGTTCCGCGGCATGGTCGGTTCCGGCATACCTTCGTATGCCGCCATGCCTCTTCGCACCGGCCAGTGGCGGTGGCTTCCATTTCATTCATACTTCGTTCATGCGTGGTCTACCCGTCGTAGCGAACGATGTTGCATATTCCCGAGCGAGGCGCAAATTGGATCTTCAATACAACTTCTCCGGCGGACCGGGCGCTCTTCCGCTGCCGGTCCTGATGCAGGCGCAGCAGGCCATCCAGATGGTTCCGGAAGCCGGTCTCTCCGTGCTGGGAATCAGCCACCGTTCAGACTGGTTTCGCGAAACGCTCGACGAAGCCGAAGCGAATATCCGCCGCCTGCTGGCGATTCCGCCGAACTATCACGTTCTCTTTCTGCAGGGCGGCAGCACCTTGCAGTTCGCGATGCTGGCGATGAACTTCGGCGAAATGGGGGACAGCGCGCCGTCGTATGTGTCGTCGGGATACTGGAGTCGCAAGAGCGTATCCGACTCCGGCGCCGCGGCTCGACTGCAGGTTGCGTGGGATGGCGAATCCAGCGGCTATCGGCGCGTTCCCAAGGCTTCGGAACTCAAGCTCTATCCCGGCACCAGCTACCTGCACTACGTTTCGAACGAAACGGTGGAAGGGCTGCAGATTTTCGACACGCTTTCCGCCGGCGATACGCCGGTCTTTTGCGACATGTCTTCCGATTTCATGTCGCGGCCGGTCGATATCGCCCGCTACGCGATGATCTATGCCCATGCGCAGAAAAACCTCGGGCCGGCGGGCGTGACGATTGCGATTCTGCGCGACGACATCGTCGAGCGGGCGCAAACGGGGCTGGCCAAAATCCTCGACTACCGGACCCACATCGACGCCCGCTCGATCTACAACACGCCGCCGGTATTTTCCATTTATATCGTGCTGCTGGTGACGCGCTGGATTGCCGAGACCTTCGGCAGCCTCGCGGGACTCGATGCGGCGAACCGGAAAAAGGCCGATCTGCTTTATCGCGTGCTCGATGCCGAGCCGGAGTTTTACGTGGCGCACGCAGAACGCGATTCGCGCTCGCTGATGAACGTCACGTTCAATTGCCGCACGCCCGAGCTCACCGCGCGGTTTCTGCGCGAGGCGCGGGCCGCCGGCCTGCATGGGCTGGAGGGCCACCGTTCGATAGGCGGCGTGCGCGCCTCGCTGTACAACGCGCTGACCGGGCACGAGGCCGGTGCGCTGGCTTCGTTCATGCAGGATTTCCACCACCGGCATTCCTGATTGCACCCGCTGACTGCACCCCTGATCGCACCTCTATCGGCCCACACCATGTCCCTCGACACTCTCTTGTCAGAAGCGCTCGCGCATTCCCGGGCAAAGCGGTTCGATCTTCTGGAACCGGTCCTGCGGCAGATACTCGCTGCCGAGCCGCGCCACCCCATAGCCAGCCTCGAACTCGCGCGGGTGATGATTCTCGAACACCGCTTCGACGACGCGGTCGACGTGCTCGATCCGCTTGCCAACGACCCGGATAACGGCATTCAGGTCCACGGTGCCGATGTTCATCGAAAGCTCGCGCTGGCGCACTCATACGCGGGCAGAAAGCGCCGTGCCGTCATGCACTACCGGCGAGTTCTCGAATTCGTGCCCGACGACGGGCAGGTGTTGCACAGCATCGCGAATCTGGAGCAGGCGCTGGGGCTCGCGGACGAGGCCGCGATCACCTATCGCCGCGCGATCGAAGTGAAGCCTTTGTGGACGATGCCCGCTGCGGTATCGCCGCCGGACTTCCGGGTCCTGCTGATGTTCGCGCCGGGCGGGGGCAACACGCCGATCGACTATTTCATCAACGACGCCCGTTTCGAAAGCCATATCTTTACGGCGCTGAAAGGCGTCGAGTACGACGTCGACCTGCTGCACAACCAGACGGACGTGGTCGTCAACCTCGTTTCCGACGCCGACAACGGCCGCGCCATTCTCGGCACCGTGGAAGCGCTCGCGGAGCGGATCGGCCGGCCCGTGGTCAATCATCCGCGACTGATCGCCGGTACGGACCGCGCGACGATTTCGGCGCGTCTTGCCGGAACGGCGGGTTGTCTCGTGCCGCGCACGCGCGTGTTTTCGGAAGCCGGGTTGCGGCAATTGGCGGGCGAGGGTGCCGACGCGGCGCCGCAGTTTGCCTTGCCGTTTCCTCTGCTGGTTCGTCCGCTGGGAACCCACGGCGGCGAAGACTTCGAGAAGATGGACGACCGCGATGAGCTGGGCCGCTTCCTGAGCCGTGTCGGCGGGGAGCATTACTACGTCACGCCGTTCGTCGACTACCGGTCGGAAGACGGCTATTTCCGCAAGTACCGCTTCATTTTCGTGGGAGACGAGATTCTCCCGTACCACCTTGCGATCGACGAGAAATGGAAGATCCATCACGCGACGACGCCCATGGCGGAGTTGTCGTGGATGCAGGACGAAGAGCGGGCGTTCCTGGCCGATCCGTGGCGGGTTTTCGGCGCGCAGCAGCAATCGGCGTTGGGTTCGATCCGCAATGCGATCGGTCTCGACTACTTCGGGATCGACTGCGCGCTGACGCCGGGCGGCGAGGTTGTGGTGTTCGAGGTCAACGCGACCATGCTGGTGCACGGCAGGAACGAAAGCTTTCCGTACAAGAACGAGGCCGTCAGCCGGATCAGGCAGGCATTCCATTCGTTGCTCGAGCGGATTGCGCGCGGGGTGCGCTGCCCACCGCCGCACCCGTGAACTCGCACATTACGCGCAGGCCGAGACATGGCCTTTAGTCGTTCGCGTTGTTCGCGAGGCCGTCCAGAAGCGGCTGCAACACGGGCTGGGGCGGCCGCCAACGCTGCAACGACGATCGGAACAGGGGCCTGCGAACCTGTTGGGCGCTCATGGTCATAACGGGGCGCCGGGTTTCGTGAAACAGCATGCAGCGTTCGTCCCAGTCGAGCCCGCAATGATCGAGCATCCGGCGGACGGTGTGCTCGAAGTCGTTGACCAGGTCCTCGTACTGAATCTCGAGCAGGGCGCCTTCCGGCAAGATACGCCGCCAATGCGCCATCAAACCGGCATACGCGCGATAGTAGCGGCCAAGCTCACCTGGATCGTAGGCAAACGGGACATCGGCAAACAGCTTCGAGTAGATTGACAGGCAGGTATCCACGGGATCCCTTTGGATGTGGATCAATCTCGCACTCGGAAAAGCCAGATGAATCATGCCCAGATAGACAAAGTTAAACAGATATTTGTCTGTAGTCCTCTGATAATCCTTATTTCCTGTGGCAGCCAGTTCGACGGCCAGATCAACGCGGCGCAGGTAATCATGCGCAATCGGCGTCAACGGCATGGCCGTCATTGCGCGGATCGCGTCGACGTCGATTCTGCCGCCTGCGTTTGTGCGTGCCAGCAGCGCCCTTTCGAAGTCAGGCCGCTCTCCGAGTGCGAACACCTTGGGATGGCTGGAAAGGATCTGTTCGACCAGCGTTGAACCCGAGCGTGGCATACCTACGATAAAGATCGGGGAGCACGATGGGTGGCCCGTGCCGCGACGGGCTTCCAGAATCTCGCGCGTGATGACGTCCGGTATCCGCCGGAGCAGATCGAGCGTCAATGCTTCGTCATACTGAATGCTCGCGCGATACAGGGCGTTGGCCTTCTGAATGTGCTCGAACGACGGCTCATGGTTTCCGTTGTCGGCCAGCGCCTGCCCGAGTGCGAAGTGCAGGTGCATCTGGTTAGCCGGCGTTAGCGAATCGATATTCTTGATGCGCTCGCTCATGGAAACAACGCACGGATCGCCGATAGACAGGCGTTTCGCTTCAGCCAGAAGCCGGTAGTACGAAAAATTTTCCGGGTCGGCGGCAATCGCGCGCCGGAAGTGCAATTCGGCGCTCTCCACTTCGCCTGCCGACACCAGCGCTTTCGCCAGATTGTTGTGTATCGCCGGAACGTCCGGCGCAAGTTCGAGGGCTTGCCGCAGATGCCGAAGGGCCGCTTGCGAATCCCCCAGGTCGTTCAGGACCGTCCCCAGGTTGTTGTGCGCCTCGGAATTGCCGGGATCGAGCTGAATGGCCTTGCGGTAGTGAGCGGCGGCATCCGGCAGATTTCCCTCGAACTGAAGGGCGAGCGCCAGGTGGTAGTGAAGCATGGCAAAGTCAGGCTGCTGCGCCAGCCCTTCGCGAGCGCTCCGGACCGCCGCGGCGAACTTCTGCATCGTTAGCTGAACGATGCAGAGGCTGTTGTAGAACACCGGATTCGAGCAAGCATTGATTGCGTGCGAAATCCATGCTTCTGCAGACGCGTGCTGGTTTGCGTCAAATGCAACCAGGCCGCGCAGGTGCAAGCCTTCGGCATGTGCGGGATTGACGGCGACGAGACGTTCGAGCCACTGCGCGGCAGCGTCGAGTTTGCCCGACCGATATGCCTGTTGCGCTTCCTTGAACCAGATTTCGCTATATTGCTGTAGGAAAACAGAATCCATTTTGAAAGCGCCGCCAATGTTCCGGCAATTCAGGACGTGGTGGGAGTATAGGGGATCGCAAACTCCCTTTTCGGTCCGTGCGAAAAAATAGGAAGTTGTAATATTTCTCCCTGTTTCAACGGCCAATGCCACTCCCGGCAACGGGATGCACTCCGCGCCAATCCGACGACGACGCGAGCCTTCCCAACTCTCCCAGCAACGTATCCCGCACCACCTCCACGGCCTGCGAGACAGCCACGTCCGCAGGCATGCACAACGACAGCTCCCGTTCCAGCTTCGCATCGAGCAGCTCGCACGCGTGAATCCGGTTGCGCCGGACCTCGTCGGCGAGCGCGCTCCAGGGCAGCGCGGTCACGCCGACGCCCGACGCGACGAGATGGATCAGCAGATCCGTCGCACTGACTTCGGCGGCGAGGCGGTAAGGCAAGTGCGCGTCGGTCAGCGCGACTTCGATGCGGCTGCGGATCGTGCTGGGCGGGCTCGGCAGCAGCAGCGGATGGGTGGCCAGTTCGGCGAGGTCGATCGCGTGGCCGGCGCGACGGCCGCGCGAACGCTTCGCGCCGCGCGCGAGCACCACGAACAGGCGCTCATGGAAAAGCGGCGTGAGCGCGACGCCGCGCGAGGGTTGGGCGTCGACGGCAATCGCCAGGTCGACCGAGCCTTGCGCCGTCAACCCGACCAGTTCGGCGCTCGGCCGCTCGACCAGTTCGATCAGGATGTCCGGATAGGCCTTCAACGCGATCAGCAGCGGCGCGGCGACGATCCGCGCCGTGCTGCCCGCCATGCCCAGCACCACGCGGCCCGACGGATTGGCGATCTCGTGATCGATCGACGCGCGCATGTCGTCGATCTGCCGCAGCAGGCTGCGGGCGTGCCGGTACAGGATTTCGCCGGCCGCCGTCGCGCGCATGCCCAGCGGACCGCGCTCGAACAGCCTGCCGCCGACATCCGCCTCCAGATTGGCGAGTTGCTGGCTCAAGGCCGGCTGGGCCACGTGCAGCGTTTCCGCCGCGCGCGTCATGTTGCCGTGCTCGACAATCGCGGCGAAGTATTTCAGTTGTCGCAGTTCCATTTGCCATGCCCCTTTGCAAACCGGCCGTCGCGATGCGGGCCTCCGGTCTTCGCGGACCGGCCATAAGCGAAGCTTATTGGCCGATATCAATTTATTATTTTCCCATATCGGGCCGCTTGCCTATACTCGGTTTCACAAAAATGCCGCTCGATACGGCGCACCAGGAGACAGCCATGACCGAACCAGCCGGCGCCGTGACGCTTGACGCTTCCCAGGATGCCGTGTGCCGCAAGGTCGTCCGCCGTCTCACGCCCGTGCTGTTCCTGAGCTATCTGTTCTGTTCGATGGATCGCTTCAACATCTCGTTCGCGCAATTGCAGATGCACGAGAGCCTGAAGTTCTCCGACGCCACCTACGGTCTGGGCGCGAGTCTCTTCTTCGTGACCTACGTGCTGTTCGAAGTCCCGGCCAGCCTGCTGCTCAGGCGCTGGGGCGCGCGACGCCTGTTCTGCTCGATCATGGTCGGCTGGGGGCTGTGCTCCGCGTCGATGCTGCTGGTGCGCACGCCGCACGAGTTCTACGCGGCGCGGCTGCTGCTCGGGGTGCTCGAAGCGGGCTTCTATCCGGGTGTCATCTACTACCTCAGCGCATGGCTGCCGCAGGCGCATCGCAGCAGGGCGATCGCGATCTTCGCATCGGGCATCGTGATTGCCGGCGTGATCGTCGGCCCGCTGTCCGGCTACATCATGACGACCTTCGATGCACGCGGCGGTCTGGCCGGCTGGCAATGGCTGTTCCTGCTCGAAGGCATGCCGAGCGTGGCGATGGCGATCCTCTGCGCGATCCGTCTGAGCGATACGCCGCAAAGCGCGACCTGGCTGACGCGGCAGGAAGCGGGCACGCTGGCCGACTGCCTGCGCATCGACCGCGAGCGTTCGGGGCTGCGCCTGGGCGGCCATACGGTGGGCTCGCTGCTGCGCGAACCGAAGGTCTATCTGTTCGCGTTCGTCTTCTTCTGCGCGACCTCCGGCATCTATGCGCTCAACTTCTGGGTGCCCAGCATCATCAAGGGGCTCGGCTTCAACGATCCGCTGCATATCGGCCTGATTTCGGTGATTCCGTGGGGTACGGCCGCCATCGCGACGATCCTGATCGCGCGGCATTCGGACCGTACCGGAGAGCGCCGCTGGCACTTCGCCGCCACCGCGTTCGCCGGCGCCGTCGGTCTCGCATTGTCGGCGCTGCCCGGCATGCCGGCGTCCCTGTCGTTGGCATTCCTGAGCGTTGGCGCGGTCGGTGTCTCGGCAACTCTGCCGGTGTTCTGGTCGATGCCGAGCGCGGCCATCGCGCCGGGGCTCGTCGCGGGCGGGCTCGCGTTCATCAACAGCCTCGGCGCGTCCTCGGGCATCGTGGCGCCCTACGCGATGGGCCTGATGAAGCAGGCAACCGGCGCCATGACCTCCGGTCTCTATCTGCTCGCGGCGGTGCTGTGCGCCGGCGGCCTCGTGCTGCTCGCCATCGTGCCGGGCGCGCGGCGGGCGGGAACCACGGCCGGTGCCAACGCGGGCGCCGATGCGGCGCTTGCCGGCCGCGTCAAGACCGTCGACCGCTAAGCCACCCTTGTTCGATCATCCGGTCCGCCGCCGGGCGGCAGGCCGCACAGGAGTACGTTGCCCATGCATCCATTGCCGAACGATCTCGACCAGCCGCTTGCCGGCGTCAAGGTTCTCGAACTCTCGCAGATTCTCGCCGGCCCCACTTGCGGCCTGATGCTCGCCGACCTCGGCGCCGAGGTCATCAAGGTCGAGCGCTTTCCGCAAGGCGACGATGCGCGCCGTTATCGCCGCCAGGGCGACGACGGGCTGCCGCCGTCTTTCATGATGCTGAACCGCGGCAAGAAGTCGATCGCGCTCGACATCAAGCATCCGGCCGGCCGCGAGGCGCTGCTGCGGCTCGTCGCGAAGAGCGACATTCTCACCGAGAACTTCCGCATGGGCGTGATGGAGCGGCTCGGCCTCTCCTGCGAAGCGCTGCAGGAGATCAACCCGGCGCTCGTCTATTGCTCGATCACGGGCTATGGGCGCAGCGGGCCGCTGGCGTCGCGAGGGGGCTTCGATCTGATCCTGCAGGCGTTCGCCGGACTGATCAGCGTGACGGGCGAGGAGGGCGGGCAGCCCGTGAAGCCGGGCATTTCGGTCGCCGACGTCAACGCGGGCATCCTTGCCGCGTTCGGCGTGCTCGCCGCCTACGTGCGGCGCCTGCGCACCGGCCGCGGGCAGCGCGTCGATACCTCGCTGCTGCAGGCCTCGATGCAGCAGCTTTACTGGTATGCGGCAGCCTACTTCTCGCGCGGCATCGTGCCGAAGCCGGCCGGCACGGCGCATCCGCTGATTGCGCCTTACCAGGTCTATCGATGCAGCGACGGCGGCCTTGCGATCGGCGGTGCGAACGAAACCAACTGGAACCGCATCGCGCAGGTGCTCGGCCACCCGGAGTGGATCGAGGATCCGCGCTTCAACACGCCCGACGTCCGGCTGGCGAACCGGGGCGAACTGGAGGTGCTGATCAACGCAATCCTCGTGACCGACACGCGCGCCGCGTGGACCGAACGTCTCGAAGCGGCCCAGGTGCCGTGCGGCCCGGTGCAGACCGTGGGTGAGGCGCTCGATCACGAACAGAGCCGGGCGGTGCGCGCCGTCGTCGAGGTGCCGTCGCCGGACGGCGGCACGATGCGCGCGCTCGGCCTGCCGGTGCTGTTCGACGGCACTTCGCACGTCGCCGGTGCGCCGGCGCCGCGAGTGGGCGAAGATACGTCCGAAGTGCTGCGCAATTTCGGCTTCGGCGCGGACGAGATTCGCGCGCTGCTTGCTTCGGGCGCGGCGCACCAGTCGCCGGTGCAGGCGTCGCGCGCGGGCTCTCCCGCTGCTGCGTTCGCAGCCGCCACCTGTTGAACCGACTGGACCCGTCTTATGAAAAATCAGACCATGCCCATATCCTCATCCGACAGCCGCCCGGTGGCCGACGCGATCCAGTGCAAGATCGAAGACGGCATCGCGCTCGTCACGCTCGATCGCGCCGAGAAGCGCAACGCGCTGACACTCGCGCTATGGCGCCGGCTCGGCGAGATCTTCGTCGATCTCGGCGAGCGCCGCGACGTACGGGCCGTGGTGTTGACCGGCCGCGGCGCCAGCTTCTGCGCGGGCGCCGATATCTCCGAGTTCGGCACGGTGCGTGCCGGTGCCGAACAAGCGCTCGAATACGAAGCGGCCTATGAAGGCTGCTGCGACCGGATTGCGGCCACGCCGAAAGCGACGATCGCCGCGATCAACGGTTTCTGCATGGGCGGGGGCTGCAATGTCGCGATGTCGTGCGATTTCCGCTTTGCGGTCGCCGACGCTTCGTTCGCCATTCCGGCCGCGCGTCTGTCGATCGTTTACGGCGTCGCCGGTACGCGGCGGCTGTTGTCGCTGGTGGGCCTCTCGAACGCGAAACGGATTCTCTACTCGGCGGAAAAATTCGACGCCGCGCGTGCCTTGCAGATCGGTTTCATCGACGAGATAGCCGGCGATGCGCTGCTTGCCGCCCGGACCTTTGCCGCGCGCCTGACCGAGTGCGCGCCGCTCACGATCTCCGGCTCGAAAACGATGCTTGACGGACTCGCGTCGGGCCTCGGCACGCTCGACGAGGCGCACGTGCGTCGGCTGCTCGAAGAGGCCGCGCAGAGCCACGACTATCGCGAAGGACGCGAGGCGTTCGCGCAGAAGCGCGCCCCGCGCTTTCGCGGCGAGTGAAGCCGCCGGGCATCATCCATTGTCATTGCGCAAGCCGCCTCGAACAGGTCCACGCTCCATGTCAGGTTATACGTTTCACGCTCCTAAAACGCTCGTTGTCGAAGCGGGCGCCACCGCACGCATCGGCGAAATCGCGGGCCAGCTCGTGGGCCAGCTCGCGGCGAGTTCGGTGCTGCTCGTGTCCGACCGCGGCGTCCAACGCGCCGGTCTGCTCGATGCGCCGCTCCAGCATCTGCGGCAAACGGGCATGCGCGTCGCGACTTTCCTCGACGTCGAAGCGGACCCGTCCGCCGCCACGGTGGAAGCCGCCGCGGCCAGCGCGCGCGCCTGCCAGGCCGACTGTGTGATCGCGATAGGCGGCGGCAGTCCGATGGACGTCGCGAAGCTCGCCGCGCTGCTCGCGCGCGGCAAGGAGTCGCTCGACGCGATCTATGGCGTAGGACTCGCGCGCGGCCCGCGGTTGCCGCTGATCCTCGCGCCGACGACGGCCGGCACCGGCTCCGAAGCGACGCCCATCTCGATCGTGACGACCGGCGAAGGCACGAAGCGCGGCGTCGTGTCGGACGTGCTGCTGCCGGATATCGCCGTGCTCGACGCGAGCGTCACGCCCGGCCTGCCGAAGCACGTCAGCGCCGCGACCGGAATCGACGCGATGGTGCATGCGATCGAGGCCTATACGAGCCGCCGCCTGAAGAATCCGATTTCCGACGCGCTCGCGCGCGAGGCGCTGCGTTTGCTCAGCCTGAATCTCGAACGCGTGTGCGCGCACGGCCAGGATCTCGCCGCGCGCGAGGCGATGCTGCTCGGCGCCAATCTCGCCGGCATGGCGTTCGCGAATGCGCCGGTCGCGGCCGTGCATGCGCTCGCGTATCCGGTTGGCGCCCGTTTTCATGTGCCGCACGGCCTGTCGAATTCTCTCGTGTTGCCGGCGGTGATGCGTTTCAATCTGTCGCACGCGGCGCCGTTGTATGCGCAACTGGCGTCGATCGTGCTGCCCGCCGTGGCGGGCAGCGATACCGTGCGCGCCACGGCCTTCGTCGACTGGTTGAGCGGGCTTGCGCCCCGGCTCGGGTTGCCGGTCCGGCTCGCCGAAGTCGGGATTGCACGCGACGACCTGGCCATGCTCGCCAGCGACGCGATGGAACAGACGCGCCTGCTCGTCAACAATCCGCGCGAGGTGACGCGCGACGATGCGCTCGCGATCTATGCGGAGGTGTTGTGAGCGAAGGTGGTGAGGCGCGTTCGTTATGCCGATACGAACGGTGCGCCTACGCATGATCTTCGGCGCCCGGCAACGGGATGCACCCCGCGCCCGTCAAAGAATTGACAGGTTCGGCGCGTTGTTGGGCCTCAGGCGACCAGGATGCGCAACCCGGCAAAGCGCCTCCACGAAATAGAAGTCGCCGAACATCGTCGCGCCGTCCACGCCGATGTTGTGCGGCTTCGAATAGCATGAATTATGTAGCAGTCCATGCTGATCGTCGGACGTGAATTCCTCACGGCACAATGCCTCGAGCATGACGAGCCCCCGTTCTCCCCATTTTTTTCCGGCGGCCGCTTCGGGATGCAGGCGCGCCAGTTCAAGCAGCGCCGACGCAACGATTGCCGCGGCAGCCGTGTCCTTGATCTCGGCGTCGCGCCCGGTCGCATCGAAGTCGTAGGGGGGAACCTGGCGATTGCCCAGGCGCTTCACGTAATAGTTGGCGAGCCGTTGCGCAAGGTGCACGTATTTCAGCTTGCCGGTTTCGCGTGCCGAGTTGACGTATCCATAGATTGCCCACGCCTGCCCGCGGCTCCACGCGGACTCGTCGAAGGCGCCCTGGAAGGTATAGCCGCGCTTGCGCGCTCCGCTCTGGACGTCGTATTCAACCGCGTGATAGGTCGAATCGTCGGCGCGGATGAACGCGCGCGCCGTCATTTCCGCATGCGCGTCTGCGGCAATCCGATAGCTGCCGTCGTCGGAGAAATTCGCGGCCCAATAGAGCAGCGACAGATTGGCCATCGTGTCGATGGCCGATGCGCTGCGCCCGCGTGGATCCGATAGCGGCCCCCATGACGCGATATACGCGCCATCCCGGGTCGTCACGAGGCGTGCGCGTAATTTGTCCGCGGCTTCCAGCGCGACTTGCGCGAATTCCCGATCGCCAGTCAGATGAAAGCCCGGCACGGCGCTGCTATCGAAAATGAAACCGATGTCATGGGTATTCGGGTCTCGGGCGCGTAACGCAACCAGCTGCATACGCGTGCGCGCCCAGTCGAGAAATTGGGCGTCGCCGGTATGCAGATGAGAGGCAAGCAGGAGTCCTACCCAGAATCCGCAGAACCAGTTTCCATGGCTCCAGGCTTCGCCGTCGTATCCCGCCGAAAGAGAAACGGGCATGCGCACCCACTTGCCGTCGGGTCCGGTAACTTGAGGAAACTCGACGCCGAACGTCAGCTCGTCGCGCGCAACCCTGGCCGCCACGCGATCCAGCGTAGCGCGGAACAGGCGCGTCTGCTCCGAAGAAGCAGGGATCGATTCCGGCAATGAAGCAGCTTGAGGCACGATATCTCCTTGTGCAGGTGAGCGGGATCAGGCCCGCAGAGACGAAATGGGCGAAGCGCAGCGGCGCTGCTTCAGATGTGAAGCTTGTCCAGGCTGCGCCGGTAATCGATCGGCGAGCGTCCGGTGTGCTTGCGAAAGCAGCGGCTGAAATAGGCGGGGTCGTCGAATGACAGCATCATCGCGATTTCCGCGACGTTGACCTCGGTGTGCAGGAGCAGGCGTTTCGCTTCGAGCATGACCCGTTCACGGATCAGCTTGCTGGCGGTTCCGCCCAGCGCCTGACGGGTCGCCTCATTCAGCGCGCGTTCGGTCACGTTGAGCAGGCGGGCGTAGTCGGCCGCTTCGGTGAGCGAACGAAAGTGCTTCTCCAGCAGGCTCTTGAAGCGGCGAGACAGCAATACGTTGCGCGAAGCCCCGGCTTCCGGCGTCGCGGCCGCATTGCACATGCGGGCCACCTTGATCAGGAACACGTGCAGATAAGCCCAGATCGCATCCTGGTAGCCCACGGGCTCGCCGTGGTATTCCTCGCGGATACCCTCCATGACGCGCGTCAGCTCCCGCACCTGGGCGCCGGACAGGTAGACGCACGCGCCGAACTGGTCGAAGTCGTAAACCGGAACCTCGGTTTCCGAATGGCGGTTTTTTACGCGAAATGCAAAGAACTCGGAGGAGAAGCTGATCGAGTAGCCGAGTGTGTCGGCGGACAGATCGAGATCGTGCACCTGCCCGGGTGTCATGAAGTAAAGCGTATTGGGGCGAACGTCGTAGCGAACCGAGTCGATCACGTGCGACCCGCTGCCCGAGATGACCCACATCAGATGGTAGAAGTCATGCCGGTGCGGGTACGGCAGTGTCGACTTGAGCGCTTCGATGGGCGCGAGATGGAAGTCGGGCGACTTCACATGCGCGCCGTACTCGTAGTCCTCGATCCTGATGACAGGAACGTGGCAGCAACATACTGTTCCCACCTGTCTTCCCCCACGCGGCCATAAATAGCGATTATCCGGCGTAACGCGTTCCGCGACTGCGGGTTACGCAACCGCGATCCGTTCGACAATCGAGTCGTCGAATTTCAGTTCCTTGAGCGCGGAAAGCCCGCTCAACACGACGCGGCCATGCTGATTTCGGACCGTCGTGTCCATCACGATAATGCGCTTGGCGGGTTTCTTCTCCACCACGCACACTGTAATCGTTACGGTGTCGTCGATATAGACCGGTTCGAGGAAGCGCAATTCCTGACCCACATACGCAAATCCAGGTCCCGTCAATTCGGTGTGCGCCGCGGACACGAGTGCCGCTGTCAGCAAGCCGTGCACGACGCGCCGGCGAAACGGCGAGCGTTCGGCAAATGCCTGTTCCATATGCAGCGGATTCAGGTCGCCGGAAAGGTGCCCAAACGCGTTGACCTCCGACTCCGTGACGGTATGAACGATGACCTGGGTACGGCCGATCTCGACGTCGTCGAAGCGCAGCAGTCGCGGCCGGCTCTGTTGGTGTGCGCTCATGCGGATCTCCTTGAAGTCAGCGCGACGCCGCGATCGATCAGGTCGTCGATCTGTTCCGGCGAAAGTCCGAGTTCCGCCAGCACTTCGCGGGTATGCTGGCCCTGGCGAGGCGGATGCCTGCGCAGCGGCGGCGCCGCGCCGTTGTAGCGAACAGGATGGGCGAGCACGCGCACGGGACCGGCTTCGTCGTGTTGAAACTGCATGATCATCTGGTTGTGCGCCACCTGGGGATCCGCTTCCACCTGCTCGTAGTCGTTCACGGGCGCAAACCAGATGTCGTGCTCCGCGAAGACGTGCATCCACGCTTCGGTGGTCCGCGTCTTCAAGGCGTCGTACACGAGCCGGTTGATCTCGTCGCGACGCATCACGTCGTCTTTAGGATGCCTGAATTCGTCGAGCGCGAGGCAGTCCAGCGCGGCGGCGAGTTTGTTCGTGGGGGTGAGCGATATCGCGATCCAGCCGTCCAGCGTGCGGTATACGCCATATGGGGCGGGATGGAACCGGCTGCCGGTGGGCGGGTCGGTGCGCTTCCAGAGGGGCCCCTTGTTCATGTAGTACGTAAACGGCTCGATCTGAAGATCGAGTGCCGCGTTCAGCAGGTTGCTTTCCACGCGCGTGCCCATTCCCGTGCGCTCGCGCGCCTGCAGGGCCGCGACCACACCGAAGGCGGCCAGCACGGCCGCGTGCTGGTCCACGATCGCCGAGCCGAACGGCGTGGGCGGCGAGTCCGCCTCGCCGGAGAGCATCGTCATGCCGCTCATCGCCTGCAACAGCAGATCCTGCCCCGGTCGCTCCAGATAGGGGCCCGACGAACCGTAGCCGGTGCAGGAGCAGTACACGAGACGGGGATTGGCTTCGTGGACCGCTTCCCAGCCAAAGCCCATGCGGTCGAGAACGCCGGGGCGGTAATTTTCCACGAGGACGTCGGCCTCGCGTATCAGCTTCCAGACGAGTTCACGCGCGGCCGCTTCGCGCAAATTGAGCGATAGGCTGCGCTGGTTGCGATTCCCGAGCAGGAAGAATACGCTCACGCCCTCCACGAACGCGTCCGCGCCAGTCCAGCTACGCTCGAATGCGCCGCCCGGCGGTTCTATCTTGATCACGTCCGCGCCGACGTCGGCGAGCATCTGCACGGCGGCCGGGCCTTGCAGAAAGTGGGTGAAGCTCAGTACCTTGATGCCTTCCAGCATGACGTCTCCCTGTTCCAGTAACGCGCTAGGCCAGCACGGCGCGCGCGATGATCATTCGTTGTATTTCCGATGTTCCTTCGACGATTTCGAGTACCTTTGCGTCGCCGAACGCGCGCGCCACGGCCTGCTCGGCCATCACGCCATAACCGCCATGAATCTGCACGGCCTGATGCGCCGCCTCCATTGCCCGTTCGGAGGCGAACAGCTTGGCGAGGGATGCCTGCGTCTCGAACGGGAGGCCGGCATCCTTGAGCGCGGCGGCGTCGTAGAGCATCAGGCGCGCCGCATGCGCATGAGTTGCCATATCCGCCACCTTGAACTGCAGCGCCTGAAACTCCGAAAGTGCGCGACCGAACGCGCGGCGCGTACCCATATACGCCGTCGAGCGATCGAGCGAGCCCTGCAGGATGCCGAGCGCGAGCGCGCCAATCAGGATGCGGCCGGTGCTGATCTGCGCCAGCGTCTGTCGCAGGCCCGCGCCGCGCTCGCCGAGCAGATGGTCGGCGGGGACCGCGCACTCGTCGAAAAACAGCTCGTGCGTGATGGACGCGCGCCAGCCGATCTTGCGCAGCTTCCGGCCAGTGGAAAAGCCGGGGGCGCCCGAGGGAATCACGAAGTTCGAGATTTCCTTGCGGCCGTCCGGACGTGTGCCGGTTACGGCTGCGATGACCACCGGGCCGCCTATCGCGGTTCCCGAGTTGCTGATGAAGGTTTTGGATCCGGAGACGGTCCAGCGCTCTCCGTCGAACGTGGCGCGGGTAGCGAGGTTGGCTGCGTCCGATCCCGCGTCAGGCTCCGACAGGGCGATTGACCCGATTTGCCGCCCGTCCAGGATCGGGCGCAGGAAGCGGTCTTTCTGTTCGGGCGTACCGTAGTTCGAAAGAAGGCTCGCCACGGTCGAATTGGCCATCAATGCATTCGCAACCGCGCAGTCGATACGCGCCAACTCCTCCAGCACGATCACGAACGATAGCCAGTCGCCGTCACCGCCGCCCCATGTCTCCGGGTACGGCAAGCCGGTGAAGCCGAGTTGCGCGGCCTCGCGCCAGATGTCGTAGGGAAAAGCCTCGTCTTCCCATAGTTTTTCGGAGTACGGAGCGATTTGCGCTTCCGCGAAGCGGCGCACCGCATCGCGAATCATCGCGTGCTGGTCGGTCAGCCAGTGCGGCCGGGACGGGATGGGACGGTTCATTCTGCCGCCGGATCGGAGCGGGAAGGAAAGGGCGCGGGTGAGTTCGCACGGGCGCTCGAGCGGCGTGCGACGAACTGGTGCAGGCCCGCGCGCGCCGCTTCGCTGCCGAAATTGACGGCATACTGCGCCGCCTCGAGATCGAGGCCTGCCGCCAGCGGCAATTCGCCCGCACGATTCACGGCGCGCTTTGCCATCTCGTAGGCGAATCCGTCGTAGTTCGCGAGCGTTGCCGCGAGATCATTCACGGTCGCCAGCAACTGTTCGGGCTCGGTCAGCCGATGAATGAAGCCAAACGCGGCGCATTCGTCGGCACGATAGAGCGCTCCGCTCAATATCATCTGCTTGGCGCGGGCGAGCCCCAGTTTGGCGACCGCGAGTTGTGTTCCCCCCCAGCCCGGCATCGTGTTCAGCGTGATTTCCGGAAAGCCGAAGCGCGCCGCTCGCGAGGCCACCACGAAGTCGCACGCGAGCGCCAGTTCGAAGCCGCCGCCCAGCGCGTAGCCGTTGACCATCGCAATGGTCGGCTTGCGGCATTCGTGCACGCGCATCAGCACGCGTTGGCCGTCCACCATGTCGCGATAGGCGGCAATGGTGTCCAGCGAGGCAAGCCGCTCGACATCGTTGCCCGCGGCAAAGGCTTTCGATCCCGCACCGGTGATGGCGATCGCACGGGTCGCCGGATCGTTTACCGCGGTGTCCAGCGCTTCGTCGAGCGCGGCGAGCATGGCGGTCGTGAACGCGTTGAGCTTGTCCGGTCGATTCAGCGTCAGGACGCACAGCGCACCGCGCCGTTCGACGACGACGGGAAGGGGGCTTTCGAGCATGGCGTCACAGCACCTTCAGATACGTTTTGCCGGAGGCGACGACCACGCCGTCCTGGCGCGTCACCTGGGCCGCGAACACGCAGACGTTGCGATCCTCGTCTTTCTCTTCGAGGGTGAGGCGCGCCGTGACGGTATCGCCAATGAACACCGGCGCGTCGAAGGTGATGTCGTAACGATAAGAGACCGCACCGGGGCTCGGAGCCTTCTGGGCCATGTAGCCCATGACGGTCGACAGAAAGCCGACGGAAAGGCAGCCCTGCGCAATTCGCTTTTCGAAGCGCGTGGTTCGGGCGAATTCCTCGTTGAGGTGAACGGCGTAAAAGTCGCCGACGATGCCGGCGAAGCCGTAAATATCGTATTCGGAAACCGTCTTGGCGAAGCCGGCGGTATCGCCGATCGCATAGTAGTCCATATGTGGGCGCTTTGCCATGATGAGCAGGATGTCTCGTCCGTGTCGTTCTGAAGGTACGGCGCCGTGTTGCAGCGCCGTTCATGTGAGGCTTACTTTAAAGACGGCACATCCACAAACGGTAGGACGGTTTTCCCGATCTCTTGGATTTTTTCGCAACCGGACTCCCGGCGCGAAAATCCGCCCGTCAAAAAGTCCAAGAAATCCGAAGGGCGGTCCTAACGCACCGCGATGTCGATCACAAATACTTGGAGCAACCCGCCGGCGGCACCCTCTGCGACGCATGACGCGGGTATCCATATCGTGGCAAGGAGACACCATGAATCCGCTTTCAAAGGCGCAGACCGCCTGGCGCGCGGCAACGCACGTCGTGCTCGCGGTCCTGTGCGTGGCCGTATCGTCCGTAGCGCTCGCGCAGGACAAGGTTGTGATGAAGCTCGGTCACACGCTCGCGCCCGACAATCATTACCAACTGACCGCCCAGGTGTTCGCGAAAGAGGTCGCGCAGCGCACGCACGGCCGGATTACGATCGAGATATTTCCCCAGTCGCAACTGGGCGGCGAAGTGCAAATGGCGCAGGCGCTGCGCACGGGTACGCAGGAGCTGATGATCTCGGCTCAGGCGCCGATCGACAACACCATCAAGCAATGGCAGATCTTCGACATACCGTACCTGTTCAGCAATATGGACGAGGCGAATGCCCTGCTCCAGGGGCCGGTGGGCCGCAAGTATCTCGACATGATGCAGCCGGTCAATATGGTCGGTCTCACGTGGCTTGCAGTGGGCGAGCGCAACGTATTCACGACGAAGCGCCCCATCAATTCGTTGGCCGACATGCGCGATCTCAAGGTTCGCGTCATGCAGAGTCCCGGCTATATCGCGGGTTACAAGGCACTCGGCGCGAATCCTACGCCGCTCGCCTATAACCAGCTGTTCCTCGCGCTTTCCCAGGGGCTGGTCGACGGCGCGGACACCTCGCCCGAGGAATTCATCCAGGACAAGTTTTCAGAAGTCGCTAAGCATTTCTATCTGACCCACGTGAACTACCTGCCTGTCGTGCTGGCCATGAGCAAGAGCGCATGGTCGAAGCTCTCGCCGGGCGACCAGAAGATTTTCATGGACTCGGCCAAGGTGGCGGCGCAATTCGACTTGCAGGAATACAAGCGCGAATATAACGCCGCGCTGGCCGCCATGAAGCAAAAGGGCATTCAGGTGGCGGCGCCGGATACGAAGAGCTGGATTGCGGCGACTCAACCGGCGCGCGACGAATTGATCGGCCAGATCCCGGACGGCAAAGCGCTCTACCAGCAGATCGTCGACACGGAGAAGAGCGATTCCGTCGCAGCGAAATGACGTCCGCGGACTGGATCGCCGGTAAAGGAGGATGCCAATTATGGAGAAGGTTGCACGTGGCCTGATGCTGATCGACGGCATCGTGTTGAAGGTTACGCTGTTCCTGTGCTGCTGCCTGCTTCTGGCGGCAGTCGGTATTGCAGGCCTGGGGGTGATATTCCGCTTTGTCCTGCACGATTCGCTGTCGTGGTCGGACGAGGTCGCGTCTTATCTGTTCGTGTGGCTGACCTGCCTCGGCGCTGCGGCGGGGATCAAATTGCGCGTGCATCCGCAGGTGCGCGTTCTGGCGGATCGTGTGCCCGGCGCGCTCGTGCCTTTGCTCAATGACCTGACCGACTGCGCCATTTTCGCGCTGGGCGCCGTGTTCATCGTGTACGGATCGGACATGCTGGAGTTGATGGGCACGGAGACGGCGGCGTCGATTCCCCTGTCGATGGTTTATCCGTATCTGTCCATTCCGGTGTGCGGCGCCTTGATCGCGTTTCACTCCGTCGTACGCATCGTCGTATCGCACCTCGTGCCGGGAGCGCAGTCGGGCGAGGCCCTGGTCGGCGGCGTATCCGAACACTTATAGGATTCAGACCATGTGGGCAATCGTATTTGGAGCCGGACTTCTCAGCCTGGGCGTGCCGGTGGCGGTCTGTATCGGGATAGCCGCCGCACTCGCGCTCTACGTCAACGGCACGCCGCTGCTCGTGATTCCGCAACAACTGTTTTCCAATCTCAACAACGTCAGCCTGCTGGCGATTCCGTTCTTCATGCTGACCGGCGCCATCATGGATTCGGGCGGCGTTTCACGTCGGATTATTGAGTTCTCCCAAGCGCTGGTCGGCTTCATGCGGGGCGGAATCGGCCAGGTGACGATTGTCGCGAGCATGTTCTTTGCGGACCTGTCCGGCTCCGCGACGGCGGATACGGCGGCCATAGGCTCTGTGATGATTCCGGGCATGGTGAAGAACGGCTATGCCCGCCCGTTTGCCGTGGCGCTGCAATCCGCGGCCGGTTCGCTCGGCCTGCTTTCTCCCGTCTCGATGAGCATGCTCGTCTACGCCTATACGGCGAATGTTTCCGTGGGGGTCATGTTCATCGCGGGCATCATTCCGATGCTGCTCGTCGTGTCGTCGTTCATGATCGTCAACTTCATCACCGCCGTGCACAGCGGATATAGCTCGGTCGAACCGTTCGACGTTCGCGTACTGTGGAAGACGTTTCGCGAAGCATTCCTTGCGCTGCTCACGCCAATCATCATTCTGGGCGGAATACTGGGCGGCGTGTTCACGCCGGTCGAAGCCGGGGTGGTGGCGGCGACCTACGTGACCCTCGTGAGCGCATTCGTCTTTCGCTCGCTCAAGCTCTCGCACTTCAAGGACATCCTTCTGCGGACGTGCGTGAACACGACGCGCGTATCGTTCCTGCTCGGTCTCGCTTTCGTGCTGGGCCGCTATCTGATCGAGGCGCAGATTCCGCTGCATGTCGCCAACAGCTTCATGTCGATCACCACGAACGCGATCGTGCTCCTGATTCTGATTAATCTGTTTCTCATCGCGGCGCATACGGTGCTCGAGACTATTTCGAGCATTGCGGTCATCATTCCGGTGTTTCTTCCGCTGGTTACCCAGATGAACATCGATCCCGTGGTATTCGGCGTCATCGTGCTGATCAATTCGGCGATCGGGATCAACCTGCCGCCCATCGGGTTTTGCCTGTTTACCGCGGCCTCTATTGGCGGGGTGTCGGTCGAGAAGGCCACGCGCGCGATCCTGCCGTTTATCTTCGCGCTGACTTGCGACCTGCTGCTGGTCATCTTCTTTCCGCATATCGCCCGCTTTTTGCCCAACCTCCTGGGCGCTCAATGACGTGATGCCGCCTGCCGCTGCCGCGGTACTTTCTCTGGAAATGCTTCCATGCCATCCCAATCCCCTTACCTTCCTCAGGACTTCGAACAGTCGCTGCTTGTCGGCCGCATCTGGCGATCAACGGCAAGCGGCGAAGGCCCCTGCGTCGTCGTCGTGCGCGGTGGCAGGGTTTTCGACATTACCTCCATCGCGCCGACCACGGCGGATCTGTTCGAACGGGATGACCTGCTCGACGTCGTGCGCGGTGCATCCGGCGAGTCGCTCGGGGAGGTCAATGCGCTGGTCGCGCACAGCCTCGAAGCCGGTCGCTCCGCGGGAAATGTGACGGACCGCTTCTCGTTGCTCGCGCCGTGCGACCTGCAGCCGATCAAGGCCTGCGGCGTGACGTTTGCCGTGAGTCTCATCGAACGCGTCATCGAAGAGCAGGCCGGCGGCGATCCCGCCAAAGCGCACGACTTTCGCGCCCGAATCACGCAACTGGTCGGTACCGATCTTTCGAAGATCAAACCCGGCTCCGCTGCCGCGATGAAATTGAAGGAAGAACTGCAGCGCCGGGGCGCGTGGTCGCAATACATGGAAGTGGGTATCGGCCCCGACGCCGAAGTGTTCTCGAAGTCGCAGCCAATGTCCGCCGTGGGATTCGGCGCGGAGATCGGCCTGCATCCGGCCTCCGCTTGGAATAACCCCGAACCCGAAATCGTTCTCGCGGTCAACAGCAAGGGCACGGCGGTCGGGGCAACGCTGGGTAACGACGTCAATCTGCGCGACATCGAAGGCCGCTCGGCGCTCCTGCTTGGAAAATGCAAGGACAACAACGGCTCGTGCGCAATGGGGCCGTTCATCCGGCTATTCGATGAAGCCTTTACGCTCGATTCGATTCGCTCGACCAGCGTTTCGCTGCGTGTCGAGGGTATCGACGACGATTTCCTGCTAGAGGGCGTGAGCCATATGAAGGAAATCAGCCGCGATCCTCTCGATCTCGTCGCGCAAACGTGGGGCCGCCATCATCAATATCCCGATGGCTTCATGCTGTTTCTTGGCACGATGTTCTCGCCGATCGAGGATCGCGATGCGCCAGGCGGAGGCTTCACTCACCACCTGGGCGATCGCGTCACGATCAGTGCGCCGCCGCTTGGCGCGATCGTGAATACGGTACGCCTTTGCACCGAAATCGAACCGTGGACGTTCGGCGTGCGCGCGCTTTACGCCAATCTCGCCGCGCGCGGCTTTTAACCAGGACCGTCACATTCCCTTGCTCTTCGGCAGTTCCGGCAGCTGCGCCAGCAAAATTTCGAGTCCTTCGGAAATCAGCGGGCGGCCGATGATTGCGTCGCGCCAATGCGGCCCAGGCGCGGCCCAGGCGCGGCTCAGGCGCCAAAGCGCTGGCGGACCAGTTCGGCCACGGCCTTGCCAAGGCGGTGGTGCTGCTCGGCCTCGTAATGCACGCCGTCGGTCGGGCTGACCTTGACGACGTCGCCGGCGTCGAGGAACGCGGAGCCGTACTTCACGGCAACGCGCTCGTAGAGCGGGGCGAGCAGGCGCGATTTGGCCGCGCCGCCCGTGAAGATTTCGCCGAGAAAGCCGACTTCCCCGATCGGCGCGGGCGCCATCAGCAGCACGTGCGGCGTCGATCCGCCCGGGCCCGCCCGGCAGGCCACGAGCGTTTCCAGCAGCACGTCGACCGAGTTCGCGACGTCGGCGGGCGTGACGGAGAAGCGCGCCTTGAGGTCGTTCGTGCCGAGCATGAGCACGACCACGTCCACGGGCAACTGGCTTTCGAGGCACGGGCGCAGATACGCGAGACCGTTCTTGTGCCGGCCCTCGATGGGATCGTCGTGAACGGTGGTGCGCGCAGGCAGGCCTTCCTCCACGACACTCCAGCCGTTGCCCAGCGCCTCGCGCAGCACGCCGGGCCAGCGGTCGGCGGGGCCGAAGCGTTCGAGCACGCCGGGCAGGTTGAGCGGCTTCGTGCCGTGCGTGTTGGAGTCGCCGTAACAGAGCAGGGTGCGAATCGCCATGTGTTTCCTCGTTTGCGGATAAGTTGCCGATGCGAAATCCCGACAGCACGCCTCGCGGGCCTCGGGCGCTGCAATGCCACTACGAATTCTGTGAGATTACTAGACGACCGGTCTAACGGGTCGCTAAACTGCCACGCCATGAATGCAGAGACAGCCGTCGAAATGCGGCAATACATCCTCGATACCGCCATGCCCATCCTGCTGGGCAAGGGCTTCTCGGCGGTCGGCCTCAGCGAGATTCTCGCGGCCGCGGGCGTTCCCAAAGGGTCGTTCTACCACTACTTCGGCTCGAAGGAGGCGTTTGGCGTCGCGCTGCTGACGTCCTACTTCGCCGATTACGTGGAACGCCTGGACGAACTGCTGGAGCGCCGGCCGGGCACGGCGGCCGAGCGGCTCATGCGCTACTGGGACGACTGGTGCGCGACGCAGTGTGCCGACGACCCGGCGGGCAAATGTCTCACGGTCAAGCTGGGCGCCGAAGTCTGCGATTTGTCCGAACCGATGCGTCTCGCCCTGCAGCGCGGCACCGGGCAGATCGTGGCGCGGCTCGCCGCGTGCATCGAAGCGGGGCGCGAGGACGGAACGCTCGCGGGCGTGAGCGATGCGGCCGCGACGGCGGCATCGCTCTACGAGTTGTGGCTGGGGGCGACGCTCTTGGGAAAGATCCGGCGTGACGGGCGACCGCTCGATGCGGCCATGGCGACGACGCGCAGCATGCTGGGCCTGCCGCCGGCCCGCTGATCCGGCGGCGAGCGGGCGCACCGCCCCTTGGGCGGGCACCCGCGCGGCATGGTGCGATATGCCGCGATAGACTAGACGACCGGTCTAATAGTCTGCTATCTGGCCGACGACGGACCGGTTTCCACGACGGCGCGCAAGCGCCGGGATGCCATCGAGAAAGGAATTCCGATGAAGGTACTGATCGTTTTGACCTCGCACGAGGACCTCGGCAGCACGGGCAAGAAGACCGGCTTCTGGCTCGAGGAGTTCGCAGCACCGTACTACGCGCTGCGCGATGCCGGCGCGCAGTTGACGCTGGCCTCGCCGAAGGGCGGCCAGCCGCCGCTCGACCCGAAGAGCAGCGATCCGTCCGCGCAGACCGAGGCGACGCGCCGCTTCGACGCCGACGCGGCCGCACGCGCGGAGCTTTCCAATACGAAACGGCTTGCGGATGTGGATGTGAATGCGTTCGATGCCGTGTTCTATCCGGGCGGGCATGGTCCGCTGTGGGATCTCGCGGAGGATCCCGTTTCGATCGCCTTGATCGAGAAGACGCTGGCGGCCGGCAAGCCGGTGGCGGCCGTCTGCCACGCGCCGGGCGTGCTGCGGCACGTGAAGGGCGCAAACGGCCGGCCGCTCGTGGCCGGCAAGGCGGTGACCGGTTTTTCGAATACCGAAGAGGCGGCGGTCGGGCTGACCGAAATCGTGCCGTTCCTCGTCGAGGACATGCTCGAGGCCAGCGGCGGCCACTATACGAAGGCGGCCGACTGGCAGCCCCATGTCGCCGTCGATGGGCTCCTGATCACGGGGCAGAATCCGGCTTCTTCGGAGCCGGTCGCCGAAGCGCTGCTCAAAGCACTGCGTCGCGCGTAGACGCAATACCCCGATCTTTCAACCTGGCGCAGGCGCTGTGCTGGCCGCGGCCTGCGTCCAACTGGAGAGCCGCAGCCGTTTCCTTCTGGAAACGCTGGCGGGGCCGTGCGCAAGGTTTGGCCGGAACACCTGCCGCTGACCGCGCGTTTCGGCGTGATCGAATACGACGGGCGCGACGACGAGACGCTGGCCGAATCGATCGAACTCGCGAAGGGTTTCCGGCGCGAAGGGCTCGACATGTTGAGCGTGAGCGTGGGCTTTTCCACGCCGGCCGCGCAGATTCCGTGGGCCCCCGCGTTCCTCGCGCCGATCGCGCAAAAGGTGCGCCGCGCTACCGGACTGCCGGTCGCTTCGGCCTGGGGCATCGACACGCCGGCGCTGGCCGAGCGTTCGGTGGCAAGCGAGCAGCTCGACCTCGTGATGGTGGGCCGCGCGCATCTCGCGAATCCGCACTGGCCTTACCACGCCGCGCGCGAACTCGGCGTCGAGCGCGCCGCGTGGACCTTGCCCGCGCCTTACGCCCATTGGCTCGAGCGCTATAAGGTCGGCTGACCTGTGGCCAGGCGGCGCATCGGCGGATCGGGTGGTCTGTCCTTCGTAACACTTGGTAACGATTGGTAAACGAAGGAAACGCGTTGGCGGCTATGCTCGCGCTGCGGCTGGCGCGTGGCGCCACGCACTGCATAGCCCTACCGAACGCGACGCGAGTCGCACAGACCGGATGCCCAACGATCCCCTCTTCGAGCGCGCCAGCGAGGCTCATCTCGCCGGCGATCTGCTTGCCGCGCGCAAGTTGTACGTGGCGCTGCTGGAGCATGACGCCGCGCACGCCGACGCGATGTTCCGGCTGGCCGTGCTGGATCTGCAGGAGGGCCAGCCATCCGCCGCGCGCGTCCGGCTGCAGCGCTTGCTGGAGCTGCGGCCAGGGTATCGGCGCTATCGCGAGGCGCTGGCGCAAGCCTGCGCAATGGGCGGGCAACATGCGCAGGCGGCCGAGGTGCTCCGCGGTCTGCTTGCAGAGGACAGCACCTCGGCCGAATGGTGGTTCGCGCTCGGCACGGCACTGCAGGCGCAGGGTGCCTTGCGCGAAGCGGCCGACGCGTGGCGCAAGGCGGCACAAGGCAATCCTCAGTCGTCCGACGCTTCGAACAATCTCGGGAATTGCCTCCGGCTGCTGGGGGATGCCGATGGGGCGCAGGCAGCGTACCGGCATGCACTGACCGTGCGGCCCGCCGATGCGAACGCACTGACGAACCTGGGCACGCTGCTGCAGGCGCAGGGGCGCCATGACGAGGCGCTCGATTTGCTGCAGGCCGCGCTGGCGGCCGCGCCGGATGCGCCAACCGCCATGGTCAATCTCGGCGTGCTGCTGACCCTGCTCGGGCGCCCCGGCGAAGCCGCCGATGTGCTGGCGCGCGCCGTGGCGCGCGATCCGGATTTCGCGCAGGCTGCTTATAACTACGGCAATGCGCTCCATGCCCTCGGCCGTCTTCGCGATGCGCAAGCGCAGTACCTTCGCGCGCTCGCGCTCGATCCGGCCCATGCGGAGGCCGCGAACAACCTCGGCAACGTGTGCCGCGAGCTTGGCGATCATCGCGCGGCGCTGAGCGCCTTCGAAACGGCGATGCGTGTGCGCCCGGATTTCGTCGACCCATACAGCAACGCGGCCAATCTGATGCGCACGCTAGGCCGTCTCGACGATGCGCACGCGCTATTGCGCCGCGCGCTCGAACTCGATCCGGCGCATGCGTCCGCGCTCAACAACCTCGGCAACGTATTCAAGGACAGCGGAGACCTCGACGAGGGCATCGCGTGCTTTCGCCGGGCCACGGCAAGCGATCCGGGCAATCTGATCGCGCACAGCAACCTCGTCTACGCGCTGTCGTTCCAGTCGTTCGACCCGGGCGCGATACTCGAAGCGGCGCGCGGGTGGGCCGCGCAGCACGCCGCGCCCGTCGCGCCGATGCCCGCGCTTGCGGCAATCGAGCCTTCCGGGGAACGGCGCCTGCGCATCGGCTACGTATCGGCGGATTTTCGTGAGCATTGCCAGGCATTGTTCACGACGCCGCTTTTCGTGCATCACGACCGGGCGCGCTTCGAGATCCACGCGTACTCGAGCGTCGTGCGGCCCGATGCGACGACCGCGCGGCTCGCCGCCTGCGTGGAAGCCTGGCACGACGTGCGCGCGCTGGACGACGCAGCACTGGCAACGAAGATACGCGCGGACGGCATCGACATCCTGGTCGATCTCACCATGCACATGGGCAGCGGCCGGCCTTTGCTGTTCGCCCGCAAGCCGGCGCCGGTGCAGGTGGCGTGGCTCGCGTATCCCGGCACCACGGGCATCGGGGCGATCGACTGGCGGATCACCGATCCGTATCTCGACCCGCCCGCGCACGACGCTCACTACAGCGAGCAGTCCTGGCGCCTGCCGCATACGTTCTGGTGTTATGACCCGCTTGCTACGGAGCCCGAAGTGAATCCGTTGCCGGCCGCAAGCGCGGGCCACGTCACGTTCGGCAGCCTGAACAACCCCTGCAAGCTCACGCCGGCAACGCTGCGGCTGTGGGCGCGCGTGTTTGCCCGCTTGCCGTCCGCGCGCCTCGTGCTGATGGCGCCCGAGGGCGACGCGAGACGACGGATCGGCGCGAGGCTGGCTCAGGCGGGAATCGATCCGGTACGCGTGCGCTTCGTTCCGTTCAGGGCGCGTGACGCCTATCTGCGCGGCTATCACGAGATCGACATGGGTCTCGACTCGCTGCCGTACAACGGCCATACCACTTCGCTCGACGCGCTGTGGATGGGCGTGCCGGTCGTCACGCGCATTGGCCCGACGGTGGCGGGGCGCGCGGGCTTGAGCCAGCTCGTCAACCTGGGCCTCGAAGCGCTCGCCGCCGATTCGGACGAGGCCTTCGCCGAAACCGCAGTCGATCTCGCGAACGACCTGCCGCGTCTTGCGGCGCTCCGTGCGGATCTGCGTGCGCGCATGTCAGGCTCGCCGTTGATGGACGGCGCGCGCTTCGCACGCGACATCGAAACCGCCTACGAAGCGATGTGGGCGCAGCGTCGGCGCGCCAGCTGACTTCGGGTGCTGCGGCTCCTGCTGTTCGATGGTTATTAGTAATAATATCGGCTGCCCCTGCGGCACGGTTTGACATGCCATGCGCATATCAAGGGTGTTTGCAAAATCTACGGGAATCTACCAGGGCGATATTTAATAATAATGAGTAATATTATTAGCGCGGCCGCTTCGTGATGCCGCGAGGTGCGCCACCCAGAGCGCGTCGCTTCCCACCTGAAATCACTGCCCGAAATCCGGCGCTAACCCGCGCGGATGGCGAAGGGGAGTTTTGCGCCAAGGGCCGCGATCGACGCACTGCAGGCGTCTCATCGCGCGCTCCCGTTTTTCGTAAATCATGCTGATCAGTCGTGCGTCGTCGGTAACTGTTACTCGTGAATCGTTTAGTAATCCTGCGTTATAAGCGCGTAAAGCAACGCTGGCTTATTGGAGGGAATCATGACGTGTAGAACAGTTGGACTGGTTTCTCTGTTGTTGTCGGCAGCCCTCGTGCTGTCGGCGTGTAATGGCGATTCGTCGTCCGGATCCCAGGTCGCCGGTGTGGCGAATTCGAGCGTCGCGCCAACGAGCGCCGCGGCGCAGACGAATGCGGCGGCGTCCGCCGAAGTCGGGACGTCGACACCGCTGCCGTGCGACGCCGCTTCTGCGGCGGGCACGCCGTGTTCGGCGGCCCATAGCGTGACCCGTTTGCTGACAAGGAACTATACGGGACCGCTGTTCCAGATCTTGCGTGCCTCGGATAACACCACGAAGGATATCTATCCCTACACTTCGGCCACGCTCCCAGGCGGCGCCAGCCGTGAGCTGATCGGAACGACCAACCTCGGCAGCGTGAATGCCTTCTGCAACAACACCACTTGCTCGGTGTCGTATCTCTACGATCAGATCGATCGTGTCGCGTCGCTCAAAGGCGGCGCGTACGGGAATGTCCCCGCAACGCTCACGCTGAATCAGAACGGCGGCGAGTCGCTGACGCTGCCAAGCAGCGGCCCAGGCTCGCAAAGCCCGGTCACGGTGCCGGTGCTCAACGGCTTTGCGACGATCACGCTGCCCGGAAGCTCAGGAACCCTGACGGTTCAGCTGTCCCAGCCGCCGGTCGCCCTGACGACGCAATCGCCCACCCTGCAGCTGACCGTCGGCAACGATCTGCCGGCGCTGACGGGCGCGCCGGCGAAGCTCGCGATGGTGCCGCTCAACGGCGGGACGATCCCCGCGTTGTCGACGCTGGCAGGACAGGCCTACCGGAACCGCTTCGGGACCGTGAACCAGTCGATCGGCGACACCGAGATCGCCGAATACATGGTGGCCGGCGCGCATTACGACCAGTCTTCGACGTGTTGCGGGACCTACGGCAACATGGAGAGCAGCGCGAATTCCAGCACCTATGCGCATGGGGAAGTCGAGGGCGAGATGTTCGCGCTGGCGTTCTCGGACGGCGCGGCCGCGGTATTCGGCTACTGCGACGGCGATTCGGATCAGTCGCCGACCGTGAAGGACCCGGTGTGCAACGGGCTCGACGTCAACTGGCCGGGTGTCGACGCGGAAGCGGGCGTGTATCTCTACGGACCGCAGCAGCCTCCCAAGGAGAAGTTCGTCACGGTGCTGGCGAAATATTCGCCCAACACGGCGTCGAATATATTCGCCGTGAAGGGCGGGGCCGCCTCGCAGGGCGTACTCACGGCGGTCTACGACGCAGCACCACCGGAAGCCTACAACTTCAGTAGCGACGCGGGCCATGCCTTCAACGGCCAATGGCAGGGCGGTCTTTCGCTGGGCGAAGGCGGGGACGGCAGCGCGGCGCCGATCCAGTTCTTCGAAGGCGCGATTCTCACGAAGGCCACCACCGACACGACGGACAACGCCATCCAGGGCAGCATTGCCGAGTTCTATGGTCCGCCGAAAGACAAGGAACTCGCGGCCTGCTACGCGGGCAACCTGGTCAATTCGCCCTTGAGCCTCGCGATTCCCGATGCGTGGAGCCAGAGCAACGGCGGGACCGCGCAGCCCGCTCCCGACATCTACGGCAAGAGCCCGCGCGCTGCTTTGGTCACGGCGACGAACGGCTCCGCGGTGGCGAACATTCATGAAGTCATCCGGGTGCAGGGAGGACAGACGTACAGCTTCACCGACTATGTGCTGGCGACGACGAACGCAACCGTGTTTCCCGGCGGATCGATCCAGACCGACGACTCGAACGGCACCGAGTTCGCCTGGGTCCTCAACACGAATACGGGCAGTATCGTTCGCGGAACGTGGGGCGCGGGCCAGGCCACTTCGCTGTCGGCCGTGAAAGCGGGGAACTGGTGGAAGATCACCATGACCTTTACGGCGCCGGCCGGATCGAATAACGCCTCCATTTTCATCGATCCCCCGACCTCGAACGCGGGCGGCACCCGGTCGCAGCAGGCGTCCTATCTGAGCGCCACGCACTACTGCCCGAGCCTGTCGATCCAGACGGCTTCGACCATGTAGTCGTCCTGACTTTGCCTCTGCGGCGCCGCTGCTCGGGTGAGCGGCGCCGGGGGCATACCGTTTGTTCCTTCGCATCCGGACGCATTCGTTCGTCCGTCCATTCCGCCCCCGGCAACTGCCCCTTTGTTCCGATCATTCCGCTGGCAGGGCGCCGCCGCGTCGCCTGAAAACTGTATAAATATACAGTGTGCTACTATCACGACCGATACTCCGAAGCACAGCGCGAATAGCAGCATCGTTCCGGCGATGCCGACCCGCCGCGCCCGTCCCGGGCTCGATTTCATGGGTGCAAGGCCGGGTGCTCCAGGGCGTGCCAGAGCCGCCCTGGAAGTGAGCTAACTTTTTGATTTTGCGATAAAACCGTGTCGTCAAATAGCCTGATCCGCATCCGTGGTGCCCGTCAGCACAACCTGAAGAACCTCGACCTCGACTTGCACACCGGCCAAATGACCGTGGTGACGGGGCCATCGGGGTCGGGCAAATCCAGTCTCGTCTTCGATACGCTCTACGCCGAGGGCCAGCGCCGCTACGTCGAGACCTTCAGCGCTTACGCGCGCCAGTTTCTCGACCGCATGGACCGGCCGCAGGTCGATCGCGTCGACGGCGTGCCGCCCGCCATCGCCATCGATCAGACCAATCCGGTGCGCAGTTCGCGCTCGACGGTCGGCACGATGACCGAGCTGAACGATCACCTGAAACTGCTCTACGCGCGCGCGGCCAGCCTGTTCGACCGCGTCACGGCGCAGCCGGTGCGCCACGACACGTCCGAGACGATCTACGCGGAACTCAAGGCGCGCACGGCGGCCGCCGGCGATCCGCGCCTCGCGATGACTTTCCCTGTCGAATTGCCCGACACGACCACCGACGAGGAGGTCACGCAATGGCTTTCCGCGAGCGGCTATACGCGCGTGCAGGCCCAGCGCGAGGTGAAGACGGCCGAGGGAACGCGCAAGGTGCTCGACGTGGTGGCCGACCGCTTTCGTCTGCAGAACGCGGAAAAGAGCCGTGTGGTCGAGGCGATCGAGGCCTCGCTCAAGCGCGGCGGCGGCCGCGTGAACGTCTATGTGCTGGCGGACGCCGAAGCGGATGCGCCGGCACAGCCGCAGATCTGGCGTTTCTCGACCGGCCTGCATTGCCCGGACAGCGACCTGCGCTATGCCGACCCGCAGCCCGCGCTGTTCTCGTTCAATTCGGCCTACGGCGCCTGCGACGCGTGCCGCGGCTTTGGCCGCGTGATCGGCGTGGACTGGGGCCTCGTGATTCCGGATGCGCGCAAGACGCTGCGCGGCGGCGCGATCAAGCCGCTGCAGACGCCGGCCTGGAAGGAGTGTCAGGACGACCTGATGCGTTATGCCGCCAAGGCGGACATTCCGCGCGACACGCCGTGGTCGGAGCTCACGCAGGCGCAGCGCGACTGGGTGCTGAACGGCGCGCCTGACTGGCGCGGCAACTGGCAGTCGCAGTGGTATGGCGTGAAACGCTTTTTCCAATATCTGGAGTCCAAAGCGTACAAGATGCACATCCGCGTGCTGCTTTCGAAGTACCGCAGCTATACGCCCTGCGAGACTTGCGGCGGCGCGCGCCTGAAAACCGAGGCGCTGCTGTGGCGCCTCGGCACGCAGCAGAATGCCGATGAGGTCCTCGCGCCTGCCGCGCGTTTCCTGCCGCACGGTGTGGAGTGGACGCGCGCGCAGCTCGAAGCGTTGCCCGGTCTCACGCTGCACGACGTGATGCTGCTGCCGATCGAGCGCATCCGCCTGTTCTTCGACAATCTTTCGCTCTCCTCCGCACTGCTCGACGACGCGCTGAAACTGCTGCTCGCCGAGGTGCGCACGCGCCTGAAATATCTGTGCGACGTAGGCCTCGGCTATCTCACGCTGGACCGCCAGAGCCGCACGCTCTCGGGCGGCGAAGTGCAGCGGATCAACCTGACCACGGCGCTCGGCACTTCGCTCACCAAGACGCTGTTCGTGCTCGACGAGCCGAGCATCGGCCTGCATCCGCGCGACCTGAACCGCATCGTCGAGGCCATGCAGCGGCTGCGCGACGCCGGCAATACGCTCGTCGTGGTGGAGCACGATCCTTCGGTGATGCTCGCCGCCGACCGCCTGATCGACATGGGACCGGGGCCGGGCGAGCGCGGCGGCACGATCGTCTTCGACGGCACGCCCGACGCTATCCGCCGGGCCGGCACGCTGACCGGCGAGTACCTGGCCGGCCACCGCGCCGTGGCCGACGCCTCGCATTGGGCGCGGCGCCCCGTCGACGCTGCGGCGCCGAGCCTCCTGCTCGAAGGCGCGAGCGAGCACAATCTGCGCGACGTGAGCGTGCAGATTCCGCTGCAACGGCTCGTGGTCGTGACGGGCGTATCGGGCTCGGGCAAATCGACGCTCGTGCAGGACGTGCTGTATCCGGCACTCGCGCGGCACCTCGGCAAGGCCACCGAATCGCCGGGGATCTATCGCAAGCTGAGCGGGGCGGAGCAAATCAGCGACGCCGTGTTCGTCGACCAGTCGCCGATCGGCAAGACGGCGCGCTCGAACCCGGCCAGCTATGTCGGCGCGTTCGACGAGATCCGCAAGCTGTTTGCGAAGGCCACGCTCGCGAAGCAGCGCGGCTACACGGCGGGCATGTTCAGCTTCAACTCGGGCGAGGGGCGTTGCCCGACCTGCGGCGGCTCGGGCTTCGAGCACATCGAGATGCAGTTCCTGAGCGACGTGTACCTGCGTTGCCCCGACTGCGACGGCAGCCGTTATCGCGCGGAAGTGCTCGAAGTGAAGATCGAGCGCGCCGGGCGCCTGCTTTCGGTCGCGGACGTGCTCGACCTTACGGTGAGCGAAGCGGTGCAGTGCTTCAGTGAGGATGCCGAAGTATTGCGCGTGCTGCAGCCTATCGTCGACGTCGGTCTGGAGTACGTGAAGCTCGGCCAGCCGGTGCCCACGCTTTCGGGCGGCGAAGCGCAGCGGCTCAAGCTGGCGGGCTATCTGGCCGAGACCGCGCAGGGGGGCGGCAAGAAGGCGCCCGCCGGCGGGCGCCTCTTCATGTTCGACGAGCCCACCACGGGCCTGCACTTCGACGACATCGCCAAGCTGATGCGCGCATTCGGCAAGCTGCTGGCGGGCGGCCATTCGCTGCTCGTGATCGAGCACAATCTCGACGTGATCCGCGCGGCCGACTGGCTCATCGACCTCGGTCCGGAAGGCGGCGACGCGGGCGGCGAAGTGGTTTGCGTCGGCACGCCCGACGACGTGATCGCCTGCCCGCGCTCGCACACGGGGGCAGCGCTGGAACGCTACGAGGCGGCGCTCGGCAGCGGCGCGGGTGCGCTCGTCGCGGAAGAAGAGGGCATGGCGCTGCAAACGGCCCTGCGGGCCGCGCAGTCGAGGCGCGAGGTGCAGGGCGAGGACGTGGTGCGCATCGTGAACGCGCGCGAGCACAATCTCAAGGCGCTCGACGTGGATATTCCCCACGGGCGCTTCAACGTGATCACCGGTGTTTCGGGGTCCGGAAAGTCCACGCTCGCCTTCGACATTCTGTTCCACGAAGGACAGCGCCGCTACCTCGAATCGCTGAATGCCTACGCGCGCTCGATCGTGCAGCCTGCCGGGCGCCCCGAAGTGGACGCCGTCTACGGCATTCCGCCTACGGTCGCGATCGAGCAGCGCCTCTCGCGCGGCGGGCGCAAGAGCACGGTGGCGACCACGTCCGAGGTCTGGCACTTCCTGCGGCTGCTTTATGTGAAGCTCGGCGTGCAGCATTGCGTGCATGACGGCACGCCCGTGACGTCGCAAAGCGTGGATGCGATCGTGGCGCAACTGCTGCGCGAGCATCGCGGGCAGCATGTCGGCTTGCTCGCGCCGCTCGTCGTGAATCGCAAGGGGGTCTATACCGATCTCGCGAAATGGGCCAAGGCGCGCGGCAACACGCATCTGCGCGTGGACGGCGAATTCGTGCCGGTGGCGCCGTGGCCGAAGCTGGACCGCTTTCGCGAGCACACCATCGAACTGCCCGTAGGCGACCTCGTGATCGAGCCTGAAAACGAGGCCCAGCTGCGCCAACTGCTCGACACGACGCTCGAGGCGGGCAAGGGCGTGGTGCATCTGCTCGCGCCGCTCGACGGGCTCGAGCGGGCGCTTGGCAACGGCGGGTCGACGGCGCGTGTCGGCACCGTCAAGGTGCTCTCGACGCGGCGCGCGTGTCCCGTGTGCGGCACGAGCTATCCCGAACTCGATCCGCGCATGTTCTCGTACAACAGCAAACATGGCTGGTGCGGTTCGTGCGTGGGAACGGGCCTCGCGCTCACGCGCGAACAGCGCGCGGCCTATGACGACACCGTCGTGGCCGAAGATGGACGCGGCCGCGAGCAGACGTTGCCTTCGGAAGAGCAGGAGCCGGAAGGCATGGGCGAAACGCCGTGCCCGGATTGCGGCGGCACGCGCCTGAATCCGGTGGCGCGAGCAGTGAGTTTCGACGAGCATGCCATTGTCGAGATCGCGCAATGGACGGTTGCGGACACACGCAGGTGGATCGACACGCTGGAGCTGGACGGCCGCGACGCGCAGATCGCGCGCGACGTGGTGAGCGAAATCCGGAGCCGCCTGCAGTTTCTCGAAGAAGTCGGCCTCGGCTATCTGAGCCTCGATCGCGCGGCGCCGAGTCTCTCGGGCGGCGAAGCCCAGCGCATCCGGCTGGCGGCGCAGCTCGGCAGCAATCTGCAGGGCGTGTGTTATGTGCTCGACGAACCGACCATCGGTCTGCATCCGCGCGACAACCAGATTCTGCTCGACGCGCTGCGCAGCCTCGGCGAGAAGGGCAATACGCTCGTCGTGGTCGAGCACGACGAGGATACGATTCGTCGTGCCGACCATATCATCGACATCGGGCCGGGTGCGGGCAAGCGCGGCGGCCGCGTGGTCGCCCAGGGCAGTGTCGCCGATCTCGCGGCGCAGTCCGATTCGCTGACCGGGCGCTATCTCGCGCATCCGATCGTGCATCCATTGCAGCCCCGCCGCGAGGTGAAGCCTGCGCGTGCGGGACGCGAGGCCGTGCCCGCGCAATGGCTGACCGTGCACGGCGGCAACCTTCACAACCTGCGCAACGTCACCGCGCAGATTCCGCTCGGGCGGCTCGTCGCGGTCACGGGCGTGAGCGGCTCGGGTAAATCGACGCTCGCGCGCGACGTGCTGCTTTCCAACCTGCTCGACGCCGTGGGTCGTTCGGTGCTGTCTTCGCCGGCCGAGCGCCGGGCGCGCAAGGCCGCGCAGGGCGATGCGCCGGCCGCCAAAACGGCTGCCGCGAAACGTTCGAGCGTGCTCGCGCGCAGCGTGTCGAAGCCGAAGCTCGACGTCGCGCATGCATGGCAAGGCTGCGACTCGATCACGGGTTGGGAGAGCATCGACCGCGTGCTCGAAGTCGATCAGACGCCGATCGGCAAGACGCCGCGTTCGTGCCCGGCCACGTATATCGGCGTGTGGGATGCCATCCGGCGTCTCTTTGCCGACACGCTCGAAGCGCGCGCACGCGGCTACAGCGCCTCGCGTTTTTCGTTCAACACGGGCGACGGCCGCTGTCCGGCATGCGAAGGCCAGGGCGTGCGCACGATCGGCATGAGCTTCCTGCCCGACGTGAAGGTGCCCTGCGACGTCTGCCACGGCCAGCGTTTCAATCCGGAAACGCTCGCGGTGACGTGGCGCGGCCGGAATATCGGCGAGGTGCTGACGATGGAGATCGACGAGGCCGTCGAGTTCTTCGCGGCGATCACGAACATCGGGCATCCGCTGCAGTTGATGAAGGACGTGGGCCTCGGCTATCTCACGCTCGGCCAGCCTTCGCCGACGCTTTCCGGCGGCGAGGCGCAGCGCATCAAGCTCGTGACCGAGCTGAGCAAGGTGCGCGACGACATCACCCGCCGCGGGCAGAAGGCGCCGCACACGCTCTACGTGCTCGACGAGCCGACGGTGGGCCTGCACATGGCCGACGTCGCGCGCCTGATCCGCGTGCTGCATCGTCTTGCCGACGCGGGGCACAGCGTAGTCGTCATCGAGCACGATCTGGACGTGATTGCCGAAGCCGACTGGATCATCGACCTCGGTCCCGAGGGCGGTGTGGGCGGCGGCACGATCGTCGCCGCCGCGGATCCCGAAGGGCTCGTGAAGGTGCCGGCCAGCCACACGGGCGCGGCGCTCGCACCGGTGCTCGCGCGCGAGCGCACGGAGGAAGACGGCGCAGCGGGCGAGACGCCGCGCGCCGACCGCCGCGCAGCGGCTTCGCACTGAAGCGGGGCGCGGCACGGGGCGGCGCCTGCCGCGTGCCGCGCCGTGATGAAACCGCTTGATCTGTGCGGCGAGCGCACGGTATGATCGGTTCCGCTTGCAGCAAACGGTCGCCCATCTGCGGCGCCCAGCTCTGGCGAGCGGAGCAGCGGACCAGCAGATCCCCTCCGGTCCGGCCAAGGGTTCGACACCCGCGGCACCTCATCAGTGCAGTAAGGCTTCGCAGCGCCTTCGCGAAGCCTTTGTCTTTTCAGGGCAGACGATTCGATTTCAGCCGGCGCCTGGCCCTTGACGAAGCGAGAGGAATTATCCGATGTTCGACCTCGATGGAGAGGCGCGCGAACGGCTCATCGTGTGGATTAAACGCCGCATGGAAGAGTACGGCATTACGCTCGAAGATCTTGAAACGTCTATTGCCGAAAGCGAAAAGCAGCCGAAGTATCGCGACGCCTATGGCAATACCTGGAATGGCGAGGGTGAGATGCCCTCCTGGCTTTTGCGTTACATGCATGCAGGGCAGGATATCGAGCATTTTCGCTGTTAATCGCACGCAGTCCGCGTCCTGCGGCGAGCGGCATTGCGGGGATCACTCCCGGCGTGTGTCGGCCGCTTCTGGCTTTTCTTCAGCGTTATGTTTAAAGCGCATGTTACGGGCGACGCGGCGGATTCGCGTTTGATTATTTGCGTGCCGCACAAATCTGTTTTGTTCCATTAGAACGGAAAGGCACCCTCTAATGGCGTAGTTGTTATGCCTGATCAAATGGCCGCGCGAGGTTGCGCGTCAATCGTCGCCATTTTCTGTCCGGCTGATTCGCGGCCCGCGCAAAAAAAGAAGCCTGCTTGCGGCAGGCTTCGGAAGTACTACTCGGAGTTCCGCGATCAAATCGCAGGCAGGATCATAGGGCCCGTTCGTGAAAGGACCGTGAAAGTGCGGGCGATTTGCTGAGCGGCTTGCATCAGAGATCGAAGAATACCGTTTCGTCCGCGCCCTGCATGCGGATGTCGAAGCGATAGATCACACGGCCGTTCTGTTCGCTGCGCTTCGCGATCAGCGTCGCGCGCCGCGACTCGGGCACGGATGCGAGTACGGGATCGCTCGCGTTCGCGGCGGCTTCGTCGTCGAAGTAAATGCGCGTGAATGCATGGGTCAGCAGTCCGCGCATCGTGACGATCACGTTCAGGTGCGGGGCCTCGCCTGCGTCGGCCCGGCCGGGCTTGACGGTTCGCACGACGAAGCGCAGCTGGCTATCGGTGCCGGTGCCTACGCGGGCGAAGCCGCGAAAGCCGCTCCGTGCGATGTCTTCGCGCGTGGCCGGGTAGCCGCCGTCCGCGTCCACCTGAGAGAACTCCAGCATGGCGTCCTGGACCGCGTTGCCGTCACCGTCGTACACGTTGCCGATCAGCGTGATGTGTTCGCCGCGCGTTTCCGGTGCAACCAGATCCGCCGTGAAGAGGCTCTTCAGGTCGAAGTCGTATTGCTGCGGGCAGAGGCCGTAGGCGAAGTACGGGCCGACGGTTTGCGAGGGCGTTTCCTTGTGTGCCATGGTTCAACGCTCCGTGGGGGTCTGATTGGGGCCGCGCAGCACGATGTCGAACTCATAGCCGAGCGCGTAGTTTTCTTCGGTGACGTCGAGCGTGAAGCGCGAGATCAGGCGGTCGCGTGCCTGCTCGGGCGTGCCCTGGAAGATCGGGTCGTAGGCCAGCAGCGGATCGCCCGGGAAGTACATTTGCGTGACGATGCGCGAACCGAAGTAATCGCCGAACAGCGAGAAGTGAATGTGGTTCGGCCGCCACGCGTTGGGATGATTGCCCCAGGGGTACGCGCCCGGCTTGATCGTGAGGAAGCGGTAGCGGCCTTCGTCGTCGGTGAGGCAGCGGCCCGCGCCGAGGAAGTTCGGGTCGAGCGGCGCATCGTGCTGATCCGCCTTGTGAACATAGCGGCCAGCAGCATTGGCCTGCCAGATTTCGACCAGCGTATTGCGCACGGGCTTGCCGCCGACGTCGAGCACACGTCCCGTCACTATGATGCGTTCGCCGAGCGGCTCGCCGTTGCGCACCGCGTTACGGGTGAGATCGTGGTCGAGCGGGCCGAGATCTTCCGCGCCGTAGACGGGCGCGCGCTGATCGCGCAATTTTTCCTTTAGTGGAATCAGCGGCCGCGTCGGTCCGCGTTTGACCGACGAACGATATTCCGGGTGGATGTACGCGGGGTGCGAATCGAAGTCACGCGGCGACAGGATGGACTCGTCCATGAATGTCTCCTCTGAGGATTATGGGGAAGCGGGCCGCACGCCGTGTGGCGGATGCGTGCAGACGTCACGACTTTATCCAATCGGGAAAGTTATGCAAAATGATGTTTTCTCGCATCTCGTATAACGGACCGTTATGCAAACCCGGCTCGCGGACGCACGCGTCAAGTTTCGGCACCTCCAGTGCTTTCTGGCGGTCGCGCAGTTCGGCAGCGTGCAGCAGGCCGCCGAAAGTCTCTCGATCACCCAGCCCGCGGTGTCGAAAACCATTGCCGAGCTCGAGTCGGTGCTGGGCGTGCGGCTCTTCGAGCGCGGCCGGCACGGCGCTGTGCCCACGCGCGAAGGGCAGCTTTTCATGCCGCACGCGAGCGCCTGCGTGAGCGCGCTGCGCCAGGGCGTCGAACTGCTCGCCCGCGACGAAGGCGCCGTGGCGGCGACGCTCGATGTGGGCGTGCTGCCGACCGTGGCCACCGATGTTTTGTCGGGCGCGTTGCGGCGCTTCGCCGGGCAGTGGCCGCGCGTGAGCGTCCGGCTTTCGACGGCGGCCAACGCCGAATTGCTCGAGCGCCTGAAATCCGGTGCGATCAGCTTTGCGATCGGCCGTCTCGCGGATCCCGAGCGCATGGTCGGCCTGAGTTTCGAACTGCTTTATAACGAGCCGCTCGCGGTCGTGGTGCGCGCAGGGCATCCGCTCGCGCAAGGGGGCGGCTTTCCCGCACAGCTTGCCCAATATCCGCTCGTGCTACCGCCGTTCGGCACGCTGATTCGCCAGGCGGCCGACAGCCTCCTTTCGGCGTGGGGCGCGCAGACCTTGCCGGCCTTCGTGGAAATGCTCTCGGTGTCGGTGGGCCGCGCGCTCGCGCTCGAGAACGACGCGGTCTGGTTCGTGCCTGCCGGTGCGGTCGAATACGACCTTCGGCAGGGTGCCCTCGTGCGTTTGCCGCTGCCGTCCGGAGGCGGCGAGGAGCCGGTCGGGCTGATCCTGCGCACGGACACGCAGCCTTCGCCGGCCGGGCGCGCACTGATCGAGGCCGTGAAGGGCGCGGCGCGCGAGCGCACGGCGCGCTCGACAAATGAACCGGATGGGCGGCGCACGCGAAGCAAGCGCGGCGTGGCGAAGGCGGCCGCCCCAGGCACGCGCACGACCGCGCGCCGGCGTTAGCCGGGGAGGCCGGCGCTCAAGCGTCGGAGGGCTTGATCCGGCTGCGTGCCGTTTTCCTTGCCGGCGTCGCAGTCTGTGCCGACGCACCAGGGGCGGTGGCGCTGGTGGCCATCCAGAGCACTTCGGCGTCTTCCTTGCTGGTGGAGATGGCCGCGTGACCCGTCCGGCTGTCGAAGTAGAGGCTGTCGCCGGTTTCGAGATGGGTGGGCGCGTACAACTCCGAGTAGAGGCAGACGCTGCCGCTGATTACGTAGAGAAACTCCTCGCCCTCGTGGCGCCCCCAGTCGTCGAAGGCATCGAGCGAGTGCGCGGTGATGCGGATATGAAACGGCAGCATGGCCTTGTGAGCCAGGTCGGTGGCGAGCAGTTCCATCTGATAGCCGCGATAGGCATGCCGCTGCCCGGCGCCCCGCCGCGTCAGCGCCCGGCGGCCACCCGCGTTGAGCTTCGGCACCGAGCCGAACAACTCGCCCAGATCGATCTTGAGCCCCACGACGATCTTCTGAAGCACGTCGAAAGTGGGCGACATGTTGCCGTTTTCGATCTTCGAGAGTGTGGAGCGCGACACGCCGCACAGCCGGCTCGCGGTGTCGAGTGTCAAGTCGTGTGCGAGGCGGGCGGCGCGCACGCGGCGACCGAGGTCGGCGGTTGATCCGGCGGGTGGGCTGAGCGTGGTATCCATGGGGAGCGCATCGGAAACGCCTGGGCGGCGCATAGGTTTCCGATATTACCAAACCCGCGATGTTCAGAAACCTCGGCTGTTCGGCCGACGTCTCGCTCGGCGCGGCGCCCGGTGCGTCTGACGATCAGTGCCGAGGCTTTTCAATAATTGACGATATTAATTAACAGTATTTAAACCTTAATCGGTTTTTCTCATTTATCTTCGGGAAGTTTCATCGAATGGCTATTTTTGAATAGTTCTTCAAACTGCGTCCGGACGTCGCGCAGGTGATCGGCGCTATCACTATAAGATTTATACCGGATGATATAGATCAAATGGGGAAGGAATTATGAATGACGAACGCCTCGAATTGTTGTTGGCCATATCGCGCAGGACGCTCGGAGTCGAAAGCTTCGAGTTGACGGGCAGGCAGACGCTGGATTTCCACGTCGTAAACGCCGAGGATCTTGGGCGCGCCCTGGAGTCCGCGTACGACGCTGGGTTGCTCGTGGGGCACCGGATGGGACGCACGGAACATGTCCGGCGTGTCTGATGGGTTTGAGCCGGTATTGGGAGTTAATTTTTATTGCCGCGGCATAGCCTCGTTGAGTTAGCTAGTTTCACGTAAAGGTTTGATCGAATGTTTGCATATATTTTCACGCTGAATTACATGCAAACCGGGATTTTCGTCGATCATTTCCTGTTGTCCGATCTTCGGCACGGCGTGCCATTCCGCCATTGGCCTCACAGCCGCATCTCAATCGAAAATTTCTGAAAGGAAACTTTCTTCGAGATGGCGCCCTGTCGGCGGTCGATCCAGCTTGCATTGGCAGCGATTCATATAGGCATACGGCTCTGGCCGGTGGGCGTTTCCCGGCTTGTCGCCTCATCGGCCCGCGTGTATAGTCGGCGAACCTGAGTATGTTTCTTATCGGAAATTAAGGGCTCGCTATGGACGCATCACGGATTCTTGCCGATCTCGGCATTCTCGAACAGGCTGGCGCTGGCGACATCGAGGTTCGGTCGCCCATTTCCGGGGCAGTGATCGGCAGGGTGGCGAGCCACACGGCCGCCGACGTCGACGCGGCACTTGCCCGCGCGCATAGCGCTTTCCTCGTCTGGCGCGACGTCCCCGCGCCGCGCCGCGGCGAGCTGGTGCGGCTGCTTGGCGAGCGGCTACGCAAGCACAAGCACGCGCTCGGCAGCCTCGTCTCGCTGGAGGCCGGCAAAATCCTCCAGGAAGGGCTGGGCGAGGTGCAGGAGATGATCGATATCTGCGATTTCGCGGTCGGTCTTTCCCGCCAGCTCTACGGCCTGACCATCGCGTCGGAGCGCCCCGGGCACCGCATGGCGGAGAGCTGGCATCCGGCGGGCGTCTGCGCGATCATTTCCGCCTTCAATTTTCCGGTTGCCGTGTGGTCGTGGAACGCCGCGCTGGCGCTCGTCTGCGGCGACCCCGTGATCTGGAAGCCTTCCGAGAAGACCCCGCTCACGGCGCTCGCCGTGCAACGCCTGATGGACGACGTGTTGCGCGAATTCGGCGATGCGCCGGACGGTCTCGTTTCGCTCGTCATCGGCGATCGCGAAGTCGGGGCGCAACTGGTTGCCGATCCGCGCGCGGCCATTGTCAGCGCCACCGGCAGCACGGGCATGGGGCGCGCCGTCGGCGTTGCCGTGGCGCAGCGTTTCGGCCGCGCCATCCTGGAGCTCGGCGGCAATAATGCCGGCATCGTGACGCCCAGCGCCGACCGCGAACTCGCGTTGCGCGCGATCCTGTTTTCGGCAGTGGGCACCGCGGGGCAGCGTTGCACCTCGTTGCGGCGCCTCTTCGTGCAGGAGAGCGTTCATGACGACACGGTGAGCCGGCTCAAGCAGCTCTACGGCAAGGTTCCGATCGGAAACCCGCTCGAACCGCGCACGCTGATGGGTCCCCTGATCGACCGCCAGGCGTTCGAGCGCATGCAGGATGCGTTGCAGCGAGCGCGGGCCGAAGGCGGCAAGGTGACCGGCGGCGGCCGGGTGAGCGTGGCGGGCCTCGCGGAAGGCTATTACGTGGAGCCCGCGCTGGTCGAGATGCCGGCGCAGACCGATATCGTGCTTCAGGAGACCTTCGCGCCGATTCTCTACGTGATGAAGTATCGCGACTTCGGCGAAGCCATTGCCGCCAACAATCGCGCGTCGCACGGTCTGTCGTCGTGCGTGTTTACGACCGACCTGCGCGAAGCCGAGAGTTTCGTCTCGGCTCGCGGCAGCGATTGCGGGATTGCGAACGTGAATATCGGACCGAGCGGCGCGGAGATAGGCGGTGCGTTCGGCGGCGAGAAGGAAACCGGCGGCGGTCGCGAGTCGGGTTCCGATGCGTGGAAGGGCTATATGCGGCGCGCGACGAACACGGTCAATTATTCGTCGGCGCTGCCGCTGGCACAGGGCATCGACTTCAGGCTCGATTGACGTCGGTTTCGCGCAGTTTCCTGCAGTTTCCCGCAGTTTCCTCATGGAAACTGCGGTGCCCAGCCGGGCACGACACCAGTTTTCGCAGCGGGGCCATCGGCCAGCCGTGCGGCCATCCATGCACGGCGAAGAACCATGCCGCAACCCATGATGCGGCTACCACGATCAGATCGCACCGTCCGCTCTTCCACCAGTTCAGGGAATGCCGCTGGATGACCCAGGGTACGCCGAGCGGATTGGGCCAGTCCGCAAGCAGATGAATCACGCCTCCACAGGCGAAGCCGAACACCGGAGCGGCCGCCGGCAGATGGCCGAGCTTCTGGTACGACCAGACAAGCAGCGCGATCCAGCCAATACCCCAGTGCGTCAGGGTGCGATGCGTGATCCATAGCTGGCGCTTCTTGCGCCACCATGCAACTTCCAGCCAGTCCGGCGCGGAGCCGCCCGCCACGCCCGCAATAAAGGCCAGCGCGGCGTAGAGATGCCAGGGACCGTCCGCGTGCTGGTGCGTGACCATGGCCGTGGCGGATGACGCCGGCCGCCCAGCCGGTTGCGTGATGTGCGGGGCCTGATGCCATGAAACGGGGTGTGCAAAGTCGAAGGGGCGCACATCTTCTCAGATGTGACGCCGTTGTGACAGCGGAATCGACGATCCGCGTGCGCGACTGCACGAAAGAGCCCGAACGATTGACGACACGCCGGGCCGACGCGCGTGCGCGTCAGGTCGTGCAGCGCGCCACGTCGAAGCGCAGCTCGGGTTCCGGCGGATCGTAGGACGACGAAGTACCGCGCGTCACGCTGATGACCGAGCCATATCCCGAAGGCGTGAGCATCACGAAGTACGATGCGTCCGAACCGGAGCCCACGCTCAGTTCGGTTGCGTTGCCGCTCGTCGACTCGTGGACGCGCGGCAGCCGGTCTTCGAGGCAGCTTGCGATCGACTCAGGCGAGCGCGCCGAAGAGGCGTAGATCATCCGCTCGCCGTTCGCGGCGGCGCCCGAATTCGGCGTCGATCCGCAGCCGACGATCAGGACGAGAGGCGAAGCGGCAAGCAGGCATCGAAGAAGTGATTTCATAGGGCGGCGATTCGATCGAACAGGCGGCGGTAGACGCGAAGCAGTATACGCACGCTGCGTGGCGTGACACGTAAGAAGATGCAACAGGGTGTGCAGCGGGCAGGAAGCCCGGGCGCTGGAAGCGGCGCGCCCCAAGCCCCAAAAAAAACGCACATGCGGTTGTGCCGCATGTGCGTTGCGTGAAGAGTCGGCAAGACGGCGGATCGCGCCGTCTGCCTGATCGCCGGAGCGATTAGAAGCGGTGACGCAGACCGACCGTTGCGGCGACCTGGTTGGCGGTCGACGACGGAGCCAGCGTGTTGATCGCTGCGACGTTCTGAACAGCTGCGCCCGTGGTCGGATCGACGCCCAGGTAGCCCGAAGCGTGCTGGTACACACCGGCCAGGTACACGTCGGTACGCTTGCTGAGCGAGTAGTCCGTGCCCAGCATGACGGTTTGCCACTTCGGCGACTGGTTGCCGGCGCCGGTCACGGTGCCGTCGGTGAACGTGTACGAGCCCTGCAGCGCGAGAGCCGGGGTCAGGTGGTACGCGCCGTTGAGTTCGTAGTTGTCGAGGTGCAGGTTCAGGCCGCCCATGCTGCCAGCGGAAACGTTGGCGCTCTGGAGCGTGCCGATGCCGTCGATCTGCGAGTGCGTGTACACGAAGCCGACTTGTGCCGGGCCGTACGTGTAGTTCACGCCTGCGCCGTACGTACGTTGCAGAGCGGCTGCGATGTTCGTGTCGTTCGCAGCGGCTGCGCCCGTCGAGTTGTTCAGGCCGCCCGAGTTGTTCAGCTGCGAGTAGCCGGCTGCGAAGTTCAGCGGGCCATTGCCATACGACGCGCCAACGCTCCATGCGCGGCCGTTCGAGAAGTTGCCTGCCTGGTTGCTGAAGCCGTACTGGCCGCCGAACTGGAAGCCCGAGTAGTTCGCGCTCTGGAACTTGACCGCGTTATTGATCGAGAACGACTGATCGAGGTTGTCGTTGTCGAACGGGTGAGCGGCGAGGTTGTTGCCGTAGCCCTGGCCCGCTGCCGACAGCGGCGACAGGTAGTCGACGACGGAGTCATACTGACGGCCGAGGGTCACCGTGCCGTACTGGTCGCTCTTCAGGCCGACGTAGGCTTGACGGTTGAACAGGCTGTTGCTGTTGTAGAGGCCGCCGTTGTTGATGTCGAAGCCGCTTTCCAACTTGAAGATTGCCTTCAGACCGCCACCGAGGTCTTCAGAGCCCTTCAGGCCGAAATAGGTGTACGAGAGGCCGCTGCTGCTTTGATTCCACGTGCTGTGGCCGCCAGCATTGTTGGCGTACAGGATACCTGCGTCGAGCGAACCATAAAGGGTGACGCTGCTTTGCGCGTGAGCGCTCATTGCAAATGCACCGAGAACGCCAGCGAGGATGAGGGTTTTTTTCATGCTTTCTAACTCCGAACAGTACTTGGGAATCACACGGCCGCGAAAGAAGCGGGCACGGCACGTGGTCTAACGATTCGGAGCAGAGTTTATGCTGGTAATCCCCAACATTCGCGCCGCGTCGCGCAACAATACTTTCTCAATATTGTAGGAATCGCATCAATGCGCGTAAGTCGCTGGGAATAAAGGGATTTTCTATTTGGGAATAAGCCGGGAAATCTCGTGTCAACTATTATTTTGTTGCGCGAGTGCCACGTTTCGAGACTTCTAATACGGCTCGCATGACTGGATAACGGCGCGATTTTCCCTTCCATTCAAGCCGTTTTGCGAAACGCACTATTCCAGCTTATGCGCTCGAAGCCCCGACTGGCGGGCGGTAAAATAGTTCCGCCTCTTGACTGAGGGCGGTCTTTTTTTCATTGTTTTACGCGGCCCGATGGCCGCTTTTTTTCGCCTGCCGATATTGAACCATTTTTAGTTCAATCGGAAATGAAACAGATTGTTACGGCGGGTCGCGAAATATTATTAATAGGCAATTAATCCGGCGCATGGTTTGGGCCCCCCGTCGACCAGCCAGTGCTTTCTTGCGGGTAAAATCCAGCACCGGCCCCTTTGGGAGGGCACGCTATATAGATTGGATAGAACCAGACCTGACCCGCCATGACCGATTCCTCGCCTGAAATGAGTTCCAACCCCCTTAACGACGACGTTATCGGCGGCGCCGAAGTGTGCGAACAACCGCGCTTGTGGCGCAAGGACGGCTGGACTGCGCGCGTGATCAAGAACGAGGACGACGACGGCTGGGCGGTCGAGATGATCAAGGCGGGCGAATCGGAGCCGGCGCTGGTCGGTCCATGGACCATGGGGCGCGACAAGAAGAATCCCAAGCCGCTCGACACGGCGGCGTTCAACACGCTTGTGAAGACGGCTTCGGAAGTGCTGCGCCGCCATGAGCAGCAGTTGCACGCCACGCTTCATAAGCGGGTGAGCATTCGCGTGGAAGAGGGCGACGTGGATGTGACCCTCCAGATCGTGCCCGACGAATACGAGCCGTATGCGTTACTGACCGCGCTCGACGCCTTCGGCGGGCAACTGGCGCAGCGGCGCGTCGCTGCGGGGTTCAAGCTCACGAAGGCGCGCGCCGAGGAGTGGGCCGCAGGCGGTTTCGACCGGATCGGCTAACGTCCGTCTCCTGCTATCCGCTCAATCCTGCTGGCAGAAGATGGCCGTGAGCATCGGCCCGGCGTGATGGACGATAGCCGTATTGCCCGCTTCGGCAAGGGCGGCCTGGACCTTCGCCACGCTGCCGAACACCACGGCGCCATAGGCCGAACGTGCGATCGGCGTGCCCTTGCCGGTGCGAAAGAGCGGATCGTCCTGCTGGAAGCCGACGACGGCGAACACGCTGAATCCATAGGCCGTCATGTGCTGGCCGTGTACCGGCCAGAACGCATTGATCGAATTGCTTTCGACCCTTGAAGGCGTCGGCTCGATCAGCTTCTGGTCGATCAGGCCCGAAATGAAGTCGTGCGCGGACTCCTGGCAGGTCAGCGATTCGTCGAGGGCGGCCGCGTGGCCTGTGAGCGGCAAGGCCGCGAGCAAAAGGGCTGCGAGAAGAAAGCGTTTCATTGAAATTCTGGCAAATGCGCCGCGCTGTCGTCCCGCCGTCGTTCCGTCGACGGCCCGCGCTGTGGTCGGGACGGCGCCGCAGCTCATCTCGCGCGATGCGGCAAAGGGATGCACTGTACGCGTGTTCGCGCAATTTCGCTTGCCGCACTGCCGCATCGGCGGGCGTGCCGTCCCGCCAGACTGTCGCGGAAATCCCGCAGATCGGCCATGGGCGGCGCGTTGGCAGGCCGGAAAATCTGCAGGTTTTTTGAAAGGCGTATATATTTCACAGTTATGACTGGAAAAGACCAACCTGCGAAAGCGGTGCCGGGGGCGGCGCCGCTTCCGCGCACCTGGGACGCGCGCGCCGCACGCTGGCTCGTGACGCCGCTCGTGCCCACCCGCGTTACGCCAAACCATCTCACCACCCTGCGCCTGTTGATCGGGCTTGCCGGCGCCTTCTATCTGGCACGCGGCGATTTTCTGCATGTCAATCTGGGCGCGTTTTTGATCGTTTTGTCGAATTTTGTTGATCATACCGATGGCGAGCTCGCGCGGATCAGCGGTAAAACTAGCCGGATCGGCCATTTCTACGATCTCGCTGCCGACGCGCTCGTCACCGTTCTGCTGTTCCTCGGCATGGGCTGGGGGCTGGGCGCGGAAGCCGCTGCAGCGGGCCATGGCGCCGGCGCCTGGCGGGTGCCGCCGGCCGCGCTGGGCGGCATCGCGGGCGTGGCGGTCGCGGTGATTTTCTTCCTGCGCATGCGTATCGAGGAGATGGCCGGCAAGGCGGGCACGCAGCAGGCGTTCGTCGGCGGCTTCGAGACTGAGGACGTTCTCTATTTGTTGCCGCTGATCACGCTGACCGGCGTGGCCTCGCCCTTCGTCGTGGCGGCCTCTATCGGGGCGCCGCTTTTCGCCGTCTGGGTCGTGCTGGACTACTGGCGCGTGATGCGCCGCAACCGGCCCGGGAAGGATACGAATCAAGCCTGGAACAGCAGATGAGTGTGCAAGCAGAACAAGAAGAAGTCGTGGCCTCGCCCGTTCGCGGTCGTGCGAGCGGGGCCGTGGCCGCGGCGGCCGGCAACCCGGACGGCGCCGTCGGCCGTGCGCTGAACCCGTTGAACGTCGCGCAATTACGCAGCGACTACGTGCAGCAGGGCTCGTTCCTTTACCTCTCCGAGTTTCTTCCTGCCGACGCGACACAGCGGCTCATCGACGCCGCCCATGCGCTCCTTCCCGAAGTCAACCGCAATTACCTGCCGGGCCACAAGGCGGGCGGGAGTGTGAGCCGTCACACGATCGACCGGCTTGCGCCTTACATCGCCGAGCTGTATCGCTCGCCGCAGCTGCTGGCGTGGCTCGAGAAGATCACGGGTGACCGTCTGCAGCTTTCGCCCGAAGACGATCCGCACGCCTATGCGCTCTACTACTACACGCGGGCGGGCGACCATATTGGCTGGCACTACGACACGTCCTACTACGACGGCCGCCGCTACACGATGCTGCTCGGCGTGATCGACGACTCTTCGTGCCGCCTCGACTACGAACTGCATACGCGCGACGAGAGCAAGGCCGACGTGCCCGGCTCGGTGCAGTATCCGCCGGGCGCGCTCGTGCTTTTCGACGGCGACAAGCTGCGCCACCGCGTCACGCCGAGCGCCGAGGGTGAAATGCGCGTTTCGCTCACGTTCGAATACGTGACGGACCCGAACATGCGTCCGTGGCGGCGCTTCATTTCGAACATGAAGGACGCGATTGCGTACTTCGGTTTCCGCCAGGTGTTTCGCAAGGCCTTGCTGGGCGCGAGTGCCGCGGCGCGCAAAAAAGCGGGAGATTCGGCGTGAGCCGTGCCGCCATCCTGCTGCTGTCGATCGGCACGGCACTTTTCATCGCGCTGCTCGCGTGGCAGGGGCTCGGCTCCGTAACGGGGGCGCTCGCGGCCGCCGGCTGGGGGCTCGTGCTCGTCGCCGCGTTTCACGTCGTGCCGCTCGTACTCGATGCCGCCGCCATTGCCGTGCTGTTCGGCAAGGACGCACGCGTCGAGGCGCGCGACGCGCTCTTCGCGCGCTGGAGCGGCGAGTCGGTCAACAGCCTGCTGCCGGCCGGCCAGATCGGCGGTCCGGTCGCGATGGTGCGCCAGCTCGCGCAGCGCGGCATGGCCATGCGCGATGCCGCCGCGGTCATCACGGTCAGCACCACGCTGCAGGCCGTCGCGCAGATCGTTTTCGCCGTGTTCGGCATTGCGCTTTTTTCGATCTACGCGGCGAACGGCGCGGCGAACAGCACCGCGAACGGCGCGCCACGCGATCTTGGCGTCGCCGCGCTGATTGCGACCGGTGTGCTCGCGGGCCTCATCGCGCTTTTCTATCTCGCGCAACGGCGCGGCCTGTTCGGCCGTGCGATGCGTCTTGCTTCGAAGGTGTTCGGCAAGCACGACTGGTCCTCGCTTGCCACGCGCGCCGACGCCGTCGACGCCGCCGTCAGGTCGCGCTATGACGAGCGCGGCCGCGTGGCGGCGAGCTTCGCGCTGAGCTTCGTCGGCTGGCTCGTGGGTACTGTCGAGGTATGGCTCGCGCTGCGCTTTCTCGGCCATCCCGTCGGCTGGATCGACGCGCTCCTGCTGGAGAGCATAGGCCAGGCCATACGCGGTGCGGCCTTCGCGATTCCGGGATCGCTCGGCGTGCAGGAAGGCGGCTATCTGTTGCTCGCTCCGCTCGTCGGCTTGCCGCCCGAAGCCGCGCTTGCGCTCTCGCTCGCCAAGCGCGCGCGCGAAATCCTGCTCGGTCTGCCGGGCCTCCTGTATCTGCATTTCAGCGAAAGAAGCTGGCAACGCCGGCGCGCCGTTCGCGTGGCCGCCGTCGAAATCGCCGATTGACCTCGCTGTTTGACCTCGCAGTTCGACCTTCTTCTCCCAAGGGACGTTTGCGCATGCGCGCCATCATTCTCGCGGCAGGCCTCGGCCTGCGCCTTCAGCAACGCGCTGGAGAACAGTTTCCCAAATGCCTGCTGCAGTTCGAGGGCGCGACGCTGCTCGAACGGCATTTGCAGATGCTCGAGGGGGCGGGTGTCACGGAGGTCGTGCTGGCGCTCGGCTTCCAGCCCGAGCGGGTCGAGGCTGAAATCAAGCGCATCGGCTGGCCGCACGACATCGAGATCGTGCTGAATCCGCGCTTCGATCTGGGCAGCGTGCTGACCGTGCATCGCACGGCCGAGGCGCTCACGCGCGGCGGCGACGTGCTGCTCATGGACGCCGACGTGCTTTACGACGAGCGCGTGTTTGCCCCGCTCGTCGCGGGCGAGGCGCCGGCGAACCGTCTGCTGATCGACCGCGATTTCGAGGCCGGCGACGAGCCGGTGAAGCTGTGCCTGCGCGACGGCGTGCCCGTCGAGCTGCGCAAGCAACTCGCGGTAGGCCTGCAATACGACACGATAGGCGAGTCGGTGGGATTCTTCCGCCTGAACGAGGAGACGGCGCGCCGCTTTGCGCAGATCGTCGAGGGCTATGTGGAGACTGGCCGGGCGAACCTGCCGCACGAAGAGGCGCTGCGCGACCTGTTGCTCGAGCGCGGCCGCGAGTTCGAAACGGCCGACGTCACGGGCGCGCCGTGGATCGAGATCGATTTTCCCACCGACGTTACGCGTGCGGCCGAGCAAGTGCTGCCGCAACTGCGCCCCGTGGTGAGCCGGGTCAAGCAGACGGCGGTCTGAAAAAGAGGCGCAACGGCTTCATCTGTTGCGAAGTCAACCGTTCTTCGCAACACAGTGACATAATGAGAGCTTGCCGCCATCAGCCGCGCTGACTGTCGTTCCTGCCCATGCCACTCGCCCTCGGCGCTTTCATCGTTCCCCTCATCGTCGCGTGCGCGATGTTCATGGAGAACGTGGATGCGACGGTCATCGTCACCTCGCTTCCCGCGCTGGCCCGCGATCTGGGACAGGATCCCATCACCCTGAAGCTGGCCGTCACGAGCTACGTGATCGGGCTCGGCGTGTTCATTCCGGTTTGCGGCTGGGTAGCCGACCGCTTTGGTTCGCGCAACGTGTTTCGCACGGCCATCGGCATCTTCATGGCGGGTTCGCTGCTGTGCGCCGCTTCCACTTCGCTCGGCATGTTCGTGGCCGCGCGGTTCGTGCAGGGCATAGGCGGCGCGATGATGGTGCCCGTCGGGCGCATCATCATTTTCCGTTCGCTGCCGAAGTCGGACTTCATTCGCGCCGTCAACTATCTCACCGTGCCCGCGCTGCTCGGGCCCGTGGTGGGACCGCCGCTCGGCGGCTTCATCACGACCTATCTGCACTGGCGCCTGATCTTCTGCATCAACATTCCGATCGGCGTGCTCGGCATCTGGCTCGCGAACCGGCACATCGCGAACATGCACGAAGAGCATCCCGGGCGCCTCGACTGGTCCGGCTTCGTTCTTTCGGCGGGCGGCGCCTCGCTCTTCATGCTCGGGCTCTCGCTCGTCGGCAGCGGGCTCGTTTCGAATGACCGTGCCGTGATCCTGTGCATCATCGGCGCGGCGCTGCTCGCGGCGTACTGGTTCTATGCGCAGCGTGTGGAGCGGCCCGTGCTCGATCTGCGCTTTCTGCGCATTCCGACCTTCAACGCGAGCGTGGCGGGCGGCTCGCTTTTTCGCATCGGCCTCGGTGCCGTGCCATTCCTGCTGCCGCTCGCGCTGCAGGAAGGGCTGGGCATGACCGCCTTCGTCTCCGGTTCGATCACCTGCGCCTCCGCGTTCGGCTCGATCTTCATGAAGACGATCGTTTCGCGCGTACTGGGGCGCTTCGGCTTTCGCCGCACGCTGATCGTCAATGCGATGCTGGCCGGCATGTCGATCGCCATCTATGGGCTCTTCTTTCCCGGTGTGCCGCATTGGGTCATCTGGCTCATCGTGCTGCTGGGCGGCGTGTTTCCTTCGCTGCAGTTCACGGGACTCAACTCGCTCGCTTATGCCGACATTCCGACGCGCGATATCGGCCGCGCGACGAGCGTGGCGAGCGTGATTCAGCAGGTGTCGCTCGGGCTTGGCGTGACGATTGCCGGCATCGTGCTGCAGATTTCGCACACGCTGCAGGGTCACTCCGCCATTGTCTGGTCCGACTTCTGGCCCGCGTTCCTCGTGGTGGGGCTGTTCTCGGTGGCGTCCATTCCCGTGACGATGCGCTTGCCCGCCAATGCCGGCGACGAGATCGCGCGCGGCAGACGCGCAAAGGCCTGAACTTCCTCGCATCGCGCATCCCGTGGTGGACGGCTGGATCGCAACCGTTTTGTCAGCATGTTATATAAGGCCAAGGCAGGTTGAAGAGCCGTTGATGAACCGGACCATGGAGGACACGCAATGAAGTTGGTCGAAAGAACGAAAATATCCACCGCCGTCGCGCTCGTTTCGCTCTCCGCGCTATCGGCGGGCTTCCTCGAAGCCTCTCCCGCTTTTGCCAGGGAAACGTCGCAGCCTGCCGTGCTGACCGCCTCGGCGGTGGCCGTGGCGGACAAGTACGCCGCCGACGCCGCCGAGCAGATTTTCAAGGAAGGCGGCAACGCCGTCGATGCGGCCGTGGCGATTGCATTCTCGCTGGCCGTTACCTATCCGGAAGCGGGCAATATCGGCGGCGGCGGTTTCATGACGCTGTACGTGAACGGCAAGCCGTACTTCCTCGATTATCGCGAGCGCGCGCCGCTTGCCGCCACGCGCACGATGTACCTCGACGACAAGGGCAACGTGATCGAAGGCAAGAGCCTGTACGGCTACGATGCCGTGGGCGTGCCTGGCACCGTGGACGGCATGTGGGAAGCGCAGCATCGTTTCGGCAAGCTCAAGTGGAAGCAGGTGCTCGCGCCCGCGATTCATTACGCACGCGACGGCTTCCTTGTCGACGAACAACTGGCGAAGCGGCGCGACGAGGCGTCGAAGGAGTTCGGCGGCAAGACCAATTTCGACCAGTACTTCGGCGACATGAAGGAGGGCACGACGTTCAGGCAGCCCGACCTGGCCGCCGTGCTCACGCGCATCGCGAACGACGGCGCCAGGGACTTCTACGACGGCAAGACCGCCGATCTCATCGCCGCCGCCATGAAGGAGGGCAACGGCCTCATCACGAAGCGCGATCTTGAGGAATACAAAGCAGTCTGGCGCCAGCCTGTCGAGGCCGGGTGGAACGGCTACGAGATCATCACCGCGCCGCCGCCGAGTTCGGGCGGTGTCGGCCTCGTGCAGCTGCTCAAGATGAAGGCGATGCTCGCGCCGCAATTCAAGGACGTGCAGCTGAATTCGCCGCAGTACATTCATCTGATCGCCGAGATCGAGAAGCGCGTGTTCGCGGATCGCGCGCAATACCTCGGCGACCCCGACTTCTACAAGGTGCCGGTCGCGCAGCTCACGGACGACGCCTACCTCGCGAAGCGAGCCGCCGAAGTCGATCCCGACAAGCCGTCCGACACGAAAAGTGTGCAGCCGGGCCTCGGCACGTCGATGCCCGAGAAGGCGGAGACCACGCACTTCTCGGTGGTCGACAAGTGGGGCAACGCGGTGTCGAACACCTACACGATCAACGGCTACTTTGGCTCGGGCGAGGTCGTGCCGGGCGCGGGCATCGTGCTCAACGACGAGATGGACGACTTCTCGTCCAAGCCGGGCGTGCCGAACATGTTCGGCGTGGTGGGCAGCGACGCGAATGCGATTGCGCCGAAAAAGCGCCCGCTTTCGTCGATGTCGCCGACCATTCTCACGAAGGACGGCAAGGTGGCGCTCGTTATCGGCACGCCGGGCGGTTCGCGCATCTTCACGTCGATCTTCCAGGTCATCAACAACGTATACGACTTCAAGATGCCGTTGAAGGACGCCGTTGCCGCGATGCGCTTCCATCATCAACTGCTGCCGCCGAACACGATCTTCTGGGAGCCTTACGAGCCCATCGACGGCGATCTCGCGAAGCAGGTCGAGGCGAAGGGGTATGTGCTGAAGGGACAGGACTTCAGCGGCGATATCCAGGCCATCAAGATCGACGGGGATACGCCGAACCCGGTATCCGATCCGCGCGGCCGTGGCGTTTCGCGTGTGATCCAGTAACCGTGGCCTGAGATGGCGGGTGCGGTCCGCGGCCAGGCTCAATGCGCGCCTGGCGCGGGCAGGTCTTCATGCGCTGCGGCGATCAGGCCCAGCGAGGCATCCGCGTTTCCAATCCGCTCGATCGCGAGCAGCGCGAAGCGCGCGAGAAAAAGCGGCGCCTGCGTTTCGCCCACTTCGGTCATGGTCTTGCACAGGCGGGTATAGACGGTATCGAGTTCACTGTCGGTCATGGAAGTCTCCTCGGGCGGCAACAGGTCAAGCCCGCAGTGTGCGGTCGATTGCAGCGAGAGCATGGGCCGCGAGCGCTTCGGCTGCGCCTTGCCAGCGGCCCAGCACGTGGCCGTCCGGCCGCGCCAGGTAGAGCGTGCTGGTCGTGGCGCCATACATCGGGAAGAGACGCCCCGTGTGGTCCCAGCCGGCTGCGCGTGCGCTGTCCGGCGGCCGCCGGGCGGCGAGCGGCACGACGGCGAAGGGCACGTCGCGAGCGGCGAGCGTGCTTTCCAGCGCGGTCAACGCGGCGGGCACCGAGCCATCCGTGCTGAACCAGAACGCCGTGAAGCACGGTTCGAGGAGATCGGTCAGATGCCCGTCGCGCGAGGTTCCGGCGCCGACGATCGTCAGCGGGCACTCGGGCAGCGGGGCGCCAGGCATCGGGCCGTTTGCGAACCGTGTGGAGCTTGCCGCGTTCAACGGGGAGGCGCCGTACGTGATCGCCGAAGTCTGGCGCGGGTTGATGAGCGGGCGCACGAAGGGATGCCGGCGCGCGAGGCTCAGGACGGCGGTGCGCATGAGATCGAACGCGAACGAAGGCGGCGCCATGAACTCCGTGCTCTTCGTGCCGTAGCCCAGATTCTCGTGGGCCGCGTACACGCGCTCGTCGGAGTAGCTGTCGAGCAGGGTGTCCGTTGCGCGGCCCTTTACGACATACGCGAGCTTCCACGCCAGATTGTCGGCATCGTCGATGCCGGAGTTCGCGCCGCGCACGCCGAAGATCGGCACGAGATGTGCGGCGTCCCCCGCGAACAGCACGCGGCCGTGGCGATAGCGTTCGAGCGTGAGCGCGTTGGCCTTGTAGATAGTGATCCAGATGGGCGACCACGGCGCCGTTTCGCCCATCATGTCGAGCAGGCTCTGCACCCTCGGCATGACGTTTTCCGGCTTGACGGCTTCTTCGGCGTCCTCGCCGTCGCGCAGCTGATAGTCGATGCGCCAGACGTTGTCGGGCTGCTTGTGAACGAGCACGGTCGAACCCGGATTCGACGCGGGATCGAAGTACGCGAGGCGTTCGGTCGGACGCTCGCTGTCGAGCAGGATATCGACGATCACGTAGCGGCCTTCGTAGCTCGTGCCGGCGAGTTTCAGGCCGAGCGCTTCGCGGATCGTGCTGCGGCCGCCGTCCGCCGCCACGAGCCAGTCGGTCTGTATTTCGTAGTCGCCCTCGGGCGTCGAGAGCTGCAGTGTCGCGCCCTGTGCGTCCTCGCGCATCGCGGTGACTTTCGTCTGCCAGCGGATGTCGATGAGGTCCGCCCTGGCCTCGGCCGCGTCGAGCAGGAACTGCTCGATGTGGTATTGCGCGAGGTTGACCATGGGCGGCAGCTTCTGGTTTTCGTCCTGCGGCATCTGGAAATGCAGCACTTCGTCGTTGCGGTAGTAGCTGCGGCCGCCGGTCCACGGCAGGCCTTTCGCGAGAAAGCCGCCGAGCGCGCCCAGTCGTTCGACGATTTCGAGGCTGCGGCGCGAGATGCAGATCGCGCGGCTGCCGTAGCAGACCGACGCGTCGGCTTCGATCAGCACCGCGCGCACGCCGTGGCGTGCGAGGCCCAGGGCGACGGCAAGGCCGACGGGGCCGCCGCCGACGATCGTGACCGCTTGGCGCTGAACTTCCCGGCCCTGGTCGAGTTCGGGTATCCGGGCGGCGTACTGCTTCGCCTCGAACGGATAGGGCTTGAATGCTGCGCTCATCGTGTGTTCCCGTTGAAGATGCGGCGGCGATGGAGGCAGTATGGAGCGCGATGGCGCGCGCGCTGTCCTCAATTTGGGTACAGCGAGGTCGTATCGGAAACGCCGGACGGTCAGGCGATGAGGGGGGGGTCGGGGAGGGTGCTCAGGCCCGGTCGGCTGCGAGGCACAGCGCGAACAGCTGTCGCTGGCTGGAAATGCCGAGCCGCCGGTACGCCCGCTTCTGGTAGGTCACGACGCTGGTGGGCTTGATGCCCATGCGTTCGGCGATCTCGGCCGCGCCGAATCCTTCGAGCACGCCGCGCAGCACGTCGAGCTCGCGCTTCGAGAGCGTCGGGCACAGGCCGCGCAGCCGCGCGAGCATCATCTGCGGAATGCCCATCTGGCTCTGGCCGCACAGGGCGTAATGGTGGCGCGCGGCTTCGCCGATCAGCGGCGACAGGGTTTCGACGAGCTCGATCTCGCCGGGCCGGAAGATGCCGGCGTCGCGTTCGCGGTAGAGATTCACCGAGAGCCAGATATCGGCGGCCGGTTGCAGCAGCAGCGAAAGCCGGTCGGACACGTTGGGCGCCGAGTAGCAGGCATTGCGATAGCCCTCGTGCGCGATGTCGTGGCTCGATTGCCAGTGCAGCACCAGCGACGAACCCGGCGGTTCGCCCGTCGCGCCTGTGACGACCTGCTGGTTGCCGTCGAGTGGGTAAAAGAGGCGCGCATAGGTGTCGGCGACATCGCGCAGGAAGCGGCCGCCGCGATGGTCCGCGACCGAGACGGTGCGCGGACGGTTGCCGAACTCGTAGGCGAACACGGTGCACTGCGAAACCGAGGCCGCGGGGCCGAGCAGGTTCAGCACTTCCGCGGCGAGCGCGTTGGCGTCGTCGCGGCCAATGGCCGAAACGAGGTTCGTGACGCGCGACAGGTCGAATTGGCCTGTCTGCTTCGGCCGGTCGAGACGCCAGTAACGCATGTTTCGTAACGGAAAATCGCGGTGGAAAACACTTCTGCAAGATTAGCACCTCGTGCGCGGATCATGCGCAATCGCTACACCAGCCTGAGAGGGCGGGAGAGGGGCGGATCCTGACGGCCCGGAATGGCGACCTGTTGCGCCCCTGCAAAAGACCCTTTCACCGGCACGGCAAGCAAGGATTCACAGGTTTGGGGTAATCTCCCCACTCCGGCTCGCGCGAGCGCGCCGCATTATGTTGTGCGTCATTTTCGTCAGGCCTCTCAAGCGCAGGAACACCCGCAATGTGGACTCTCCCGACGGCCATTCCGCCCGATTTCGGCGCCGGGGTGGTCTTTCTCAGCGTGCTCGTGACACAACTCGGCGTGCCGGTTCCGGCCGCGCCCGTGCTCGTGCTGGCCGGGACCATGGCGGCCGACGGCGAGGTGTCCTACGTCCATCTGCTGGCGGCAGCGGTGTTTGCCACGCTGCTGGCGGACTCGCTCTGGTTCACGGCGGGCAGGATGCGTGGCCGGCGGCTGCTGAACGGGCTCGTGCGCTTTTCGCTGTCGCTCGATACGACGATCCGCATGGCGCGCAACGTATTCGAACGCCATGGCGCGCCGATTCTTTCGGTGGCGAAGTTCGTGCCGGGGCTCGGCCTGATCTCCGCGCCGCTGCTCGGCACCACCTCGATCAACACGCGTGTTTTCCTGCTCTGGGATGCCCTGGGCGCGACGCTGTGGGCGGCCGCCTGGCTTCTGGGCGGCGCGGCGCTCAATGCCCAGATCGCGCATTTCGTGACGTTCGTGCGCTCCAACGGCGGCACGATTTTCGACGTGCTGGCCGTGGCGTTCGTGCTGTTTCTCGCCTGGCGCTGGCTGCGCCGCTGGCAGTTCCGCCGCTGGCTGGCCACGCATCGCATCACGCCGGACCAGCTCGACGACATGCTGAAGTCGCACACGCCGCCGCTCGTGCTGGATGCGCGCCCGCAGAGCGTGCGCGAGAAGGAGGCGTACCGGATTCCCGGGGCGCGGCCGCTGAACCTGGACTCGAACGAGGCGATCGCGCCCGAACTGCTCGAACGCCCGATTGTCGTGTACTGCGTGTGTCCGAACGAGGCGACGGCCAAGCGCATCGTCAACCAGTTGCGCAGCAAGCACATCTATCACGCGCACGCGCTCAAGGGCGGGCTCGACGCGTGGGAGCGCCACGGTTATCCGGTCGAGCCGCTTTCGGCGGAATTCCATGGCGCGCACGTGCACGTGCGTGACAGCGAGCCGCCCGGGCCGGCCGCCGAGGAAGCGTTCACGGTGCGCGCGAGCCTGTCGAAGTAGTGCGCCGCGCATCTCGCGTGCGCACTATTTGCGCGCGCAACGATCGGCAAGCTCAGGCGCGCTGGCGCCGCGAACCGCCGCCTACGTTCCGCCCCGCATCGCGCGCGAGCTGCGCGTACCCCCAGATCGAGGCCAGTGTCAGCAGGCCCGCCGCCAGAAAGGCGAGGCGGAAGTCGTCGAGCGTGAATGCATGGCCGCTCGTCTCGCCGTGGCAGGCGGCCGCCGCGCGCAGCGCGACCGCGCCGAAGGCAATCCCCAGGCCGTTCGTCATTTGCGACGCCGCGCTCCAGAGCGTGCTGGCGGCGCTCATCTGCGGCTGCGCGACGTCCGCGTAGGCGAGCGTGGCCAGCGTCGAGAACTGCATCGAACGCGTGACGCCGTAGATGAACACGACGATCAGCACCACAGCGAGCGGAATTTCGGGTGTGAGCAGCCCGCATGCGATCGTCGCGAAGCCGGCGATGGCAACGTCGACGATTGCAACGCGCCGGAAGCCCCAGTGTTCGAGGATGCGGGTGGTCAGCGCTTTCATGCCGAGGTTGCCGACCGCGCTTGCGAGCAGCAGCAGGCCGGACTTGAAAGCCGAGAGGCCGAAGCCGATCTGGAACAGGAGCGGCATCAGGTAGGGCACGGCGCCAATGCCGATGCGCGTGAACGAACCGGTGACGACCGTCACCGAGAACGTCGGGATTCTCAAAGTGGAAACATCGATCAACGGATGCGGATGGCGCTTCGCATGCGCCACGGCGATCACGCCGAATGCGAGGCCCGCCGCGACGATCGCGGCCGCTATCCAGGGGTCTTTGCCGGGCTGGCTGGCCAGTTCGGCGCCGTAGAGAATCGCCGTGAGCGTGGCGCCGCTCAACGCGAGGCCGACGAGATCGAGCGGCCGCTTTTTCTCGCCGCGCAGATTGGGCACGAGCGCGACGACGGCGGCGAGCACGGCGAGGCCGAACGGCACGTTCAGCAGGAAGATCCAGCGCCACGACGCATAGGTGGTGATGAAGCCGCCCACGGGCGGCCCGACCACGGGCGCGGCGATCGCGGGCCACGTAATGGTGGAGATGGCCTGCATGAGGCGGCTCTTCTCGGTGCTGCGCACGACGATCATGCGCCCGACCGGCACCATCATCGCGCCGCCCATGCCTTGCAGCACCCGCGCGGCGACGAACTCGCCGACGCTCTGCGACAGCCCGCACAGCACCGAAGCCACGGTGAACGTCACGACGGCGCCGAAGAACACCGTGCGCGACCCGCAGCGGTCGGCTACCCACCCGCTCGCGGGGATGAAGATGGCGAGCGCGAGCATGTAGGCGGTGACGCCGAGGCTCAGGCTATTCGGGCCAATGCCGAAGGAATGGGCCATCTGCGGCAGCGCCGTGGCAATGACGGTGGTGTCGAGATACTCCATGAAGAAGGTTGCGGCCACAACGTAGGGCAGCCAGCCGACGGCTGGAGCGCGTGCGGACGTGCGGGTCATGGGATCTCCGTATGCGACGCCCCGGGCATTTCGCATGCGCGCCGGGGCTGAAAGGCGAAAGTTTTCCGAGAGTTTCCAAGAGTTTCCAATACGCACGCGCATCTGTACAGCGCTCGTGCGCCGGCTCGTTTCCGGCAGGCGGAATGCGACGCGCGTACACTGAATCGCTCTCTTCTCAATCCCTCTTTTCGTGGAGGCTACGCAATGGAATACCGCTTTCTGGGCGCATCGGGCTTCAAGGTGCCGGTGCTGAGCTTCGGCACCGGCACGTTCGGCGGCAAGGGCGAGTTCTTCGAGGCCTGGGGCGCGACCGACGTCGCCGAGGCGCGGCGTCTCATCGACATTTGCCTCGACGCGGGTGTTTCGATGTTCGACAGCGCCGACATTTATTCGAACGGCGCGTCGGAATCGGTGCTGGGCGAAGCGCTCAAGGGGCGCCGCGACAAGGCCATCATTTCGACCAAGGCCACCTTTCGTTTCGATGACGGGCCCAACAGCGTGGGCTCGTCGCGCGCGCATCTGAAGCGCGCGGTCGACGCCGCGCTCAAGCGCCTGCAGACCGACTACATCGACCTGTTCCAGCTACACGGCTTCGACGCGAAAACGCCGGCCGAAGAGGTGCTCTCGACGCTCGACGAGCTCGTGCGCGCCGGCAAGATCCTCTATACGGGCGTGTCGAATTTTTCGGGCTGGCATCTGATGAAGTCGCTCGACGTGGCGGATCGCTATGGCTATCCGCGCTACGTCGCGAACCAGACCTATTACTCGCTGATCGGCCGCGACTACGAATGGGAGCTGATGCCGCTCGGACTCGACCAGGGCGTGGGCGCGGTGGTGTGGAGTCCGCTCGGCTGGGGGCGTCTGACCGGCAAGATCCGGCGCGGTCAGCCGCTGCCCGAGAAGAGCCGTCTGCACAAGACGGCGGACATGGGGCCGCCGGTGCCCGACGAATACCTGTACCGCGTGATCGACGCCATCGACGAGGTTGCGCAGGAAACGAGCAAGACGATTCCGCAGATTGCGCTCAACTGGCTGCTGCAACGTCCGACGGTTTCCACCGTGCTGATCGGTGCGCGAGACGAGGCTCAGTTGCGGCAGAATCTCGGCGCCGTGGGCTGGAATCTCACGCCTGAGCAGGTGGCGAAGCTGGACGCGGCCAGTGCGGTCCGACCCGCGTATCCGTACTGGCATCAGGAAGGGTTTGCCGAGCGCAATCCTTCGCCGGTCTGACGCCGTACTACGAAGGACATGCAGGGAAGGGCGCGCGGCTGGCCGCGCGCCGCAGTGCTTAACGCGTGTCCGCGGAGCTCAGGATCTGCGCGGCGCCCAGGTGGATCGCGAGGGCAAAGAAGTCGCGCACGGGCAGATTGGCGGCCTTTGCGATGGCCAGTGCGCGGCGATGATCGTTCGGATGGAGCTGCAGCTTCACTTCGACTTTGGCGGGCGGTTTCGGCAGGTATTGCATCGTCGTTTTCCTCGGTCAACGGGTTCGGTGCCCTCGTGGGGCGAAGAGCCCATTACCGGCCTCCCGCGCAAGATGGCGCGTGCCGCCCGCCGCGCGATGAAGCGCGGTCCGGATCGGCCAGGGACGTGAAGTGGGCCTGATTGGCCCGCCGGCGCCAGAACGTCGACGACGACGGGCTTTACATGCCGCGAGACGGTGTCGCGCGGTCGAACTGGGCACTGCAAAAGAGGTATGGCAAGGTCTTGCGGGTGCTGACACAGCTACGGCAGGACTGCGAACGGCTGAAGCGTTTTCCGTTGCGGCGGGGAGCCGCATCTAGTACGGGGCGCAGTATAGTCGTGTTAGAGCCCAGGGTAAATACCTATTTTGCCAATTCTGCGCGAATTCATTGTTGCAAAAAAGAACGGCCTGCCGGATTTATGCGCGGCGGATATTGCGCCGCGCGCATCAATTAGCGGGCAGTGCGCTTGCGCAACCGGGCGCGTGCTTCGCCCAGGGTCTGGAAGTGCCCAACGCCTTCGTCGAAGACCGTGACCTTGCCGTGGCCGATGTCGTAGACCCAGCCTTGCAGCGCCAGCCGGCCCTGAGCCACGCGCGCCGCGACGGCGGGGTGGGTGCGCAGGTGCGTGAGCTGCAGGCGCACGTTCTCCTCCACGAGCGCCTGCACGATCTCGTCTTCGTTCAGGCCGCGCGTCTGCACCACGCTGCGCGCCGCCTCGGCGTTGCGCAGCCAGGCCTGGACGGTCGGCATCTCCGCCGTGGCGGCGCCGCCGGCGGCGAGGCCCTTCATCGCTCCGCAGTCGGTATGGCCGCACAGGACGATCTGGCGCACGTTGAGCGCAAGCACCGCGAATTCCACCACGGCCGAAACGCCGCCGAGCATTTCGCCGTAGGCCGGCACGATATTGCCGATATTGCGGCAGACGAACAGTTCGCCGGGGCGCGTCTGGGTCACCATCTCGGGCGAGACGCGCGAATCCGCGCACGTGATGAAGAGCGTATGCGGCGCCTGGCTATGGGCGAGGCTGTGAAACAACTCCTTGTTGCCAGGGAATACGTGATGAGTGAACTCGTCCACGCCATTGAGCAGATGAAGCAGGTCGCCGCAGCCGCACGAATCGGAGTGATCGTCGTGCGAGTGGTTATGTTCTGGCATGGAAGTTTCTCTCTTTGTCGTGGATCGGCACAGACGCATTGAACCGGCGCGAGGTTACGCTGGCTTGACAGCGTGAGGTCGGGAAAGCACCGGATTGAGCCCGGGTTTTCCCGTTTTCCGAGCGTCGCTTTTGTTGTGCTTGCGCGCCTGTGTGCATTCGCGGAGCGCATTTTCTCACGCCATTAACGCTTTGCCATAGATGCGCTCAGGCGGGTTTTTGTGCGGCTTGTCGACCAACCGGTCGGACGGCTGACGGCTTCAGCGCGCATCCACAGCCGGAGACGCTGCGCGGCGTGCCGGCATGAAATACCAGATACCGCCGGCAAGCTGCAGCACGATGAGGCCGGCCCACGCGGTCTGATGCGCGACGACGGGGTAATGGCCGTCGACCGCCGTCCAGTGCCCGAGCACCGCGCCAATCGCGATCTGCGTGACGAAGATGCCGACGAAGATGACGAGCGTGAAGGTCGTGTTCACGCGTCCGATCATGCGCGGCGGGAAGTATTCGGCGAGCACCGCGTAAGTGAGGATGCCGGTGCCCCCGAGCGCGCCATAGGCGGCCCACAGCAGCGGCGCGGGCAACGGCACGCGCGCGGCGAGCAGGGCCTGCACGACGACGAAGAGCAGCATCGTCACGCCCGAAAACAATTGCACGCTCACGCCGCGCCGCTCGAACGCACGCGCGAGCGCGCCAAAGCCGATATTGCCCGCGATGAACGCGCCGCCCAGCACCGAGACGAGCGATGCCGCGCGCGCCGCGACGTCGACGGTGCCGGCCGGCACGACATCGCGCAGGAATGCGCCGACCCACAACGACTGCATGGCGTAGAACACGGTCTGGGTGAGCGCGGAGAACGTCGCCGTTTTCCAGAAGGCATGGCTGCGCAGGATATGCGCGGTGCCCTTGAACTGTTCGAAGACGGTTGCCTGATGGTGCGTATCGCGCGTGCGCGGGCCGCCGATCCAGATGATCGCGGCCACGATCGCGGTGAGCGCGGCAAGCCCGAGGCTCACGCCGCGCCACGGCGCCACGGAGAGCAGCCACGACAACGGGGCGCCCACCGCCACGCCGCCGAGCCCGCCGACCGCCATCACGAGGCCGTTCACGAGCGTGAGCTGTTCCACGGGGAAGTGCTGCGCCGTGGCCTTGAAGGCGCCGCCGAGACAGACCGAAACGCCGACGCCGATCAGAAGCCGCCCGACCATCATCATGCCGATGCTGTGCGAGAGGCCGAAGACGAGCGCGCCGGCGGCGGCGACCAGCATGACGCTGGCGGTGACGCGGCGCGGCCCGAAATGGTCGAGCAGGACGCCGCCGGGAATCTGCGCGCCGGCGAAGCCGAGGAAGTAGAGGCTCGTGAGCGTGCCGAGATCGGTGGCCGTCATGCCCAGTTCGCGGGTCAGGAAAGGCGCGAAGCCGAGATTGACGCCCCGGAACAGGTAGGAGACGAAATAACCGAGCGCAAAGATGGCGAAAACGCGCAATCTGAGTGAAGTCATGATGCGGGAGCGACGCGAAAGGGGATTGAATGCCGGGGTGACGATTATTGGCGATTCGCAAGCGGCAGACCAGCGAGAGATTTCGAACGGGATTGTGAGTAAAATTTGACGCCATGTCCCGACCGCTTCCACCCCTCCAGGCCCTGCGTGCGCTAGAAGCCGCGGCGCGGCGGCGCAGCTTCAGCCGTGCGGCCGAAGAACTGCATTTGACGCACAGCGCCGTGAGCCATCATTTGCGGGCGCTCGAAAGCGAACTGGGCGTCGAGCTGTTTCGCCGCGCGGGCAGCCGGATGATTCCCACCGCCGCCGGCGCGCAGCTCGCCGAACGCGTGCGGCGCAGCCTCGGCGAACTGCGCGAGGCGCTCGACGCGACACGCCCCGGCGTGAGCGGCGTCACGCGGCTGGAGCTGAGCGTGATGTCAGATTTTGCATCGGTGTGGCTGATTCCGCGCCTTGGCGACTTCTACGACCGCCATCCGGACGTCGATCTTTCGTTGCGCATGCATGCGGACGTGACGCCGCCCGATCCTTATCCGTTCGATATCGGCATCTGGCATCGCCGCGTGGACGAGCCGGGCTTCCAGATCCGCAAGCTGCTGGACGACTAGGTCGTGGCCGTCTGCAGCCCGGCGCTGCTCGCACGCTATCCGGACTTTCGCGTGGAAGATCTCGCGAAAATGCCGTTGCTGCGTTTTTCGCGCCGCTCGTGGCGCGACTTCTTCGAGGCAGCCGGCGTGGCGGGCGACGAGCCCGAACGCGGCCCGGTGTTCGACGACGCGGGCCTGCTGTTGCAGGCCACCGTCGCCGGGCAGGGGGCCGCGACCGCGCGGCTTCAGTTGGCGCGCGGCTATATCGAGCGAGGCGAGCTGGTGCTGCTGAGCCAGGTGCGTATTCCCGCCTCGCTCGACTATTACTTCACCTGGCGCGAGGGCCATCCGCGCGAGGCCGCGATTCAGCAGTTCTATCGCTGGGTCAAATCCCAGCTCGCGAGCTGACCGCCACGCGCTTTCTTCAGGGTTCGACGTAATGCATCTGCGGCGAGTCGCCCAGCAGCAGCGGCTGGTTCGCCTCGGCGGCGGCCCGCAGGTAGTCCCATAACGACGTGATGCGCCGCAGCTTGCGCAGGTCTTCGCGGCTGCAGAGCCAGAAGCGCCGCGTCACCACGATCTCGTCGGGCAGGATCGCGACGAGACGCGGGTCCGGTTCCGCCATGAAGCACGGCAGGATGGCGAGCGCGCTGCCTTGCAGCGCGGCGTGGTATTGCGCAATCACGCTCGTGCTGCAGAGATTCGCCTTGACGTTCGGCGCCGTGCGCTCGAGATAGAGCAGTTCGTGGCTGAATGCGAGATCGGCGACATAGCTGATGAACGCGTGGTGCCGCAGGTCCGCCGGCGTGCGGATGCGCGGATGCCGCTCCAGATAGTCCGGTGTGCCGTACAGCCTGAGCCGGTAGTCGGTGAGCTTCGTGTAGACATACTGGCCGCGCTCGGGCCGCTCCAGCATGATCGCGAGATCGGCCTCGCGCTTCGAGAGGCTCACGAAGTGCGGCACCGGCAGCAGGTCGATCGACATGTCCGGGTGCTGGCCCGAGAAACGCGCGAGCTGCGGCGCCAGAAAGAAGCACCCGAAGCCTTCCGTCGAACCCACCCGCACGTGTCCCGAGAGCGACTGCGCGCCCAGGGCGAACTGCTCGCTCACGGACTGCACGGTGGTTTCCACCGCGTCGGCATGGGTGAGCAGCCGCTGTCCCTCCGCGGTCAGCACGAAGCCGCCCGAGCGAGACTTGTCGAACAGCACCGTGCCGAGCGCGGTCTCCAGCTCCCGCACGCGGCGCGCGACCGTCGTGTGATCTACGCCCAGCTTCTTCGCCGCGGCGCTCGCCCGCTGCGTGCGGGCCACCGCGAGGAAATAGCGCAGGTCGTCCCAGTTCAGTGTCTCCAGCTTGCTCGTTGTGCTTTTTTGCATATCGGATGGGCTTTTTCGTCTCTATACCGTGGATATTCGAATAAATATACTCGTTTGCAGACCCTTGGACAGAGGCTCCGAAGCGCTCCGAATGCGGTCTGCAAACAACAACGATGGAGACAGACGATGCACATGCAGTCGACCCCGGAAAGGGCCGCCGTGGCCGTTCCGGTTCCGAAGCGCGCGCGCGATTATTTGCTTGCAGGCTGGGCCAGCATGGCCGGCACGACGATCGAGTGGTACGACTTCTTCCTTTACGGCACGGCTGCCGCACTGGTGTTCAACAAGGTTTTCTTCCCGACGCTGGATCCGATCCTCGGCACGCTCGCCGCCTTCGCGACCTATGGCGTCGGGTTCATCGGCCGGCCGATGGGCGGCATTGTGTTCGGCCATTTCGGCGACCGCATCGGCCGCAAGTCCATGCTGCTCGCCACGCTGCTGCTGATGGGCATTCCCAGCATGGCGATCGGGCTGATCCCTTCGTATCAGAGCATCGGCTACGGGGCGGCGGCGCTGCTCGTCGCGATGCGGTTCCTGCAAGGCATGGCCGTGGGCGGCGAGTGGGGCGGCGCGGTGCTGATGGCCGTCGAGCACGCGCCGCGCGGCCGCAAGGGCTTGTTCGGCAGCTTGCCGCAGACGGGCGTGGGCTTCGGGCTGATTCTTTCGTCGCTCGCGATGGCCGCTGTGACGGCGCTGCCGGAAGCCGACCTGCTGGCGTGGGGCTGGCGCATTCCGTTTCTCGCGAGCATTCTGCTCGTGCTGGTGGGTTGGGTGATCCGCGTGCGGGTGCCCGAATCGCCCGACTTCGAACGGGTGAAAAAGACCGGCCGCCCCGTGGAGGCGCCCGTGCTCGAAGTGCTGCGCCGCCAGCCGCGCGAACTCTTGATCATCATCGGCGCGCGCACGGCGGAGAACACCTGGTTTTACCTGGTAGTGGCGTTCGCGCTCGCCTATGCTGCCAATCAGTTGAAGATTCCGAAGGCGCAGATTCTGCACGCCATCACCGCCGGCGCCGTGCTGTCGCTCGTGACGATGCCGTTCTGCGGCTGGCTGAGCGACCGGATCGGCCAGAAGCGCCTGTTTCTCGCCGGCCTCGTGATCATGGGCCTGTTTGTTGCACCGTTTTTCTCGATGCTCGAAACGCTGCAGCCCGCGGCGGTGTGGTGGGCGATGGTGCTGGGGGTCGGCGTGGTGTTCCCGATTCTCTATGCGCCCGAATCGCAACTGTTCGCCGCACAGTTTCCCGCGGAGATCCGCTACAGCGGCATTTCGGTATCCGTACAGCTGGCGGGCGTGCTGGGCGGCGGCGTCGCGCCGATGATCGCGACCGCGCTGCTCGCCTGCGGCGGCGGCAGGCCGCACTACGTGGTCGCCTATATGGTGGCGCTCGGCGTGATCGCGTTGATCTGCACGCTGCTGATGCGCTCGCAGCACGACTGATGTTTTTATCGTATTCCTGACTACCCGGTCCGAACCGGTTTCCTTCAACCCAGGCAAGAGAGTCCAAGATGAACGCAGTCACCCAGGCATCGAATGCCCATGTCCCCACCGTCAAGCTGTTGATCGACGGCGAATTCGTCGAGTCGAAGACGAACGAATGGCGCGACATCGTCAATCCGGCCACGCAGGAAGTGCTCGCGCGCGTGCCGTTCGCCACCGTGGCCGAAGTCGACGCGGCCGTGAAGAGCGCGCAGGCAGCGTTTGCGAAGTGGAAAGACACGCCCCTCGGCGCGCGCCTGCGCATCATGCTGAAATTCCAGGCGCTGATCCGCGAGAACATGGCGCGCATTGCGAAAACGCTCACCGCCGAGCAGGGCAAGACCCTGCCCGACGCCGAAGGCGACATCTTCCGCGGCCTCGAAGTGGTCGAGCACGCGTGCTCGATCGGCACGCTGCAGCAGGGCGGATTCGCCGAGAACGTGGCCGGCGGCGTCGACACCTACACGCTGCAGCAGCCGCTTGGCGTGTGCGCGGGCATCACGCCGTTCAATTTCCCCGCGATGATCCCGCTGTGGATGTTCCCGATGGCCATCGTCTGCGGCAACACCTTCGTGCTGAAGCCTTCGGAGCAGGATCCGCTCTCGACGATGCAGCTCGTCGAACTGGCGCTCGAAGCCGGCATTCCGAAAGGCGTGCTCAACGTCGTGCACGGCGGCAAGGAAGTGGTCGACGCGATCTGCTCGCATCCGCTCATCAAGGCGATCTCGTTCGTCGGCTCGACGGCGGTGGGCACGCATGTCTATCGCCTTGGCAGCGAGCACGGCAAGCGCGTGCAGTCGATGATGGGCGCGAAGAATCACGCGGTCGTTCTGCCCGATGCGAACCGCGAGCAGGCCATCAACGCGCTCGTCGGCGCGTCGTTCGGCGCGGCGGGGCAGCGCTGCATGGCGACTTCGGTGGTCGTGCTGGTGGGGGCGGCGCAGCAGTGGCTGCCCGATCTCGTCGAAAAGGCGAAGACGCTGAAGGTCAACGCGGGCCACGAGCCGGGCACCGACGTCGGTCCGGTGGTCTCGCGCACGGCGAAGGCGCGCATTCTGGGCCTGATCGAATCGGGCGTGAAGCAGGGGGCGACGCTGGCGCTCGACGGCCGCGACGTGACGGTGAAGGGCTATGAGGCGGGCAACTTCGTCGGACCGACGGTGTTCACGAATGTGAAAACCGACATGGACATCTACACGCACGAAATCTTCGGCCCCGTGCTCGTGGTGCTGACCGCGTCGAGCCTCGACGAAGCGATCGCGATCGTCAATGCCAATCCGTTCGGCAACGGCGTGGGCCTCTTCACGCAGAGCGGCGCGGCGGCCCGCAAGTTCCAGAGCGAGATCGACATCGGCCAGGTGGGCATCAACATTCCGATTCCGGTGCCGGTGCCGTACTTCAGCTTCACGGGCTCGCGCGGCTCGAAGCTCGGCGATCTCGGTCCGTACGGCAAGCAGGTCGTGCAGTTCTATACGCAGACAAAGACCGTGACCGCGCGCTGGTTCGACGACGCCACCGTCAACGACGGCGTGAACACCACGATCAGCCTGCGCTGAACCACCGACCGGAGACACGCGAATGAAAATCGGCTTCATCGGACTGGGTCACATGGGCGCGCCGATGGCGCTCAATCTGCTCAAGGCGGGGCACACGCTCAAGGTGTTCGATCTCAGCGAAGCGGCCTTGCAGACGCTTGCCGAGGCGGGTGCGGAACGTGCCGCCTCGCCCAGGGACGCGGCAAGCGGCGCCGAATGGGTCGTGACGATGCTGCCCGCGGCCGCGCATGTGCGCACGGTGCTCACCGCCGCGGACGGCGTGCTGGCAGGCATCGCGAAAGGCGTGACGATCATCGACTCGAGCACGATCGATCCCGCCAGCGCCCGCGAGTTCGCGGCGCTGGCGGCGGCGCGGGGCAACACCTTTGTCGACGCGCCGGTATCGGGCGGCACGGGCGGCGCGGTGGCGGGCACGCTGACCTTCATGGTGGGCGGCACGGCGGCCGTGTACGAGAGCGTGAAACCGGTGCTCTCGGGCATGGGGAAGAACATTGTCCACTGCGGCGATACCGGCACGGGGCAGGTCGCGAAGATCTGCAACAACCTCGTGCTCGGCGTCACGATGGCGGGCGTCGCGGAAGCGATGGCGCTGGGCGAGTCGCTCGGCATCGACCCGAAGGTCCTGGGCGGCATCATGAACACCTCGACGGGCCGCTGCTGGAGCTCGGACACGTACAACCCGTACCCCGGCGTGATCGAGACGGCGCCTTCTTCGCGCGGCTATACGGGCGGCTTCGGCACCGATCTGATGCTCAAGGACCTCGGCCTCGCAACCGATGCCGCAAAGGGCGTGCGCCAGCCGGCGTTCATGGGCGCGCTCGCGCAGCAGCTCTACCAGGCCATGAGCAGCCGCGGCGACGGCAAGCTCGACTTTTCCGCCGTGATCAAGCTGTATCGCGGCGAGAAGGGATAGAGGGGATAGCGGCAGGCACGGCTCGCGGCGCGCTGCGAGCCGCTTACACTTTGATGCGCGCTTCCACGCGCGCGAAGAGTCTCCTGAACCACCGTTCGAGCAGGGCATCGGAGGGCGCGAGCAGCGTCGAACCGGCGAGGATGCGGTAGACGTCGTTGCGCGTCACCTTGGACGTCTTCGCCGGATCGAGCCATTGTTCGTTCGCGACGAGCCGTTCGAGCGTTTCGAGTCCGATGAGGATCGGCCAGAGGCAGGCGAGGCGCAGCCGCAGCGCGCGGCGCGGCAGCGCGAACGTATAGTCGATCGCGGCGCGGAAGTGATCGAGCGCAATACGCACGAGTTCGTGCAAGAGGCCGCGCGCCTGCGCGGACGACTCGGGCCGCAGCAGGTCCTCCGCGGCCAGTCCCGCCTGCGCGAGCATCGAAGCCGGCAGATAGCAGCGGCCGATGCGCAGGTCGCGGCCGCAGTCGCGCAGCACGTTCACCATCTGCAGCGCCTTGCCGAAGCGCACGCCGCGCCGGTACATCGTTTCGCGCAACGCGGGATCGAGCGCGCCGGGAATATGCCGGTAGGTCATCTTCGTCCAGAATTCGCCCACGCAGCCGGCTACCAGACAGGTGTAGCGGTCGAGTTCGTCCCAACTGACCAGCGCGGCGATCTGGCCCGAGCGTTCGTCGGGGAAGGTGCGCAGGTCGAATTCCATGCCTTGCGTGAGCGTCGTCACGATTTCGCGCACGTCTGCGCGATCGGCTTCGTCCAGTTGCGCGAGGACTTCCAGTGCGCCGCCCAGCGATTCGAGCAGCTGCTTTTCGTCCGATTGGGTCTGCTGGCCCGCGACCTCGTCGGCGATGCGGCGCAAGCCTGCGTCGTCGTTCGTGGCGCCGTTGATGCGCTCGCGCAGCGAGAGCAGCAGCGCGAGGCGCTGCTCAGGCGGGATCAGCGACGTGTCGGCGATCGTGTCCGCCGCACGCGCCAGCAGATAGGCCACGCCCACCGGATCGCGCATGCCCGCGGGCAGCACGCGCAGCGTGAGATAGAACGAGCGGGAAACGCCCTTGAGCAACGGGCCCAGCAGGAAGGCCCGGTTGGAGTTCTGCATGTCGGGGAGGCGGCGGCAAGGGACGGATCGAACGAGAGCCGCATTGTAGCGTGGATGGAGAGGGGCGATGCCGACCCCCATGCAAGAGCTGCGAGGGGGACGGCGTGCTCCCGGGCTTGCGGATGGATTGATCCAGCGCTATATCTGAGCGAAAACAATTGGGGATCTATCAAAAAATGCCCAGGAAGCCCCTTTGAATATTTTTGAAAGGGCGAGCTGCGCTAGAATCTACGCTGCTTGTCGAAGGCAGGCTTTGTCGCAGCCGGAATCGTTCTGTTAGAATGTTTGCGAAGGTAATGGTCGCGTTACAGGATAATCTGCGCGGCTTCGTGCGCAGACAGCGCACAGGACCGAAGTGCTCTCGCTCGCGACGGGGCTCGCGGCGATTCATTGTCCGGGCAGTATGAGCATGCAGTAAAATCCGGGCGGCGTGAACATGCAGTAAGACGCAGTGGACGCGCGACGCGCCGCGTCGTTCCGGCCGCGAACGGGTTCGCGGTTTTCTTGTTGGCCTTAAATACAAATTCCCGCATGACGGCTTCAACTACCACGGCGCGCTATACCCGCGCGCTGACCTTCGCCGGCCTCGGCCTCGTTGCCACCGCCGCGAACGCCACCGAGCCTTTCGTGGTCCAGGACATCCGTATCGACGGGCTTTCGCGCATCGAGCCCGGTACGGTGTTCGCCTATCTGCCTATCAAGCAGGGCGATACCTTCACGGACGACAAGGCATCGGACGCCATCCGCGCACTCTATGCGACGGGCTTCTTCAGCGATGTGCGGATCTCCACCGAAGGCGGCGTGGTCGTCGTGCAGGTGCAGGAGCGGCCGGCCATCGGCACGATCGACTTCGCCGGCATCCACGAATTCGACAAGGACGCGCTCACCAAGGCGCTCAAGTCGGTGGGCCTTTCGCCGGGCCGCAGCTACGACAAGGCGCTCGTGGACCGCGCGGAGCAGGAGCTCAAGCGCCAGTACCTCACGCGCGGCTACTACGCAGCCGAGGTCACGACCACCGTCACGCCGATCGACCGCAACCGCGTCGGCCTGCTGTTTTCGGTGATCGAAGGGCCGAGCGCGAAGATCCGCCAGGTCAACTTCATCGGCAATCACGCGTTCAGCGAAGGCACGCTGCGCGACGAGATGCAGCTTTCCACGCCGAACTGGTTCTCGTGGTACACGAAGAACGACCTGTACTCGAAGGACAAGCTCACGGGCGACCTCGAGAACATCCGCACGTACTACCTGGATCGCGGCTACCTCGAGTTCAACATCGACTCGACCCAGGTGTCGCTCTCGCCCGACAAGAAGGACATGTATCTCACGATCGGGATCCATGAGGGCGAGCCGTACACGATTTCGGGCGTCTCGCTCGCGGGCAACCTGCTCAACCGCGAGGCGGAGCTCAAGAAGCTCATCACGATCAAGCCGGGCCAGCGTTTTTCGGCGGCCAAGCTCAAGGACACGACCAAGGCGCTCGTCGACAAGCTCGGCGAATACGGCTACGCCTTCGCGACCGTCAACGCCGAGCCGCAGATCGATCAGGCGAACCACAAGGTCGCGCTCACGCTGCAGGTCGATCCGGGTCGCCGCGTCTATGTGCGCCATGTGAACATTGCCGGCAATACGCGCACGCGCGACGAAGTGATCCGCCGCGAAATGCGCCAGCTCGAAAGCTCGTGGTTCGACTCGAGCCGGCTTGCGCTTTCGAAGGACCGGATCAACCGTCTTGGCTACTTTACCGACGTGGACGTGACCACGGTGCCGGTGGAAGGCACGCCGGACCAGGTGGACGTCGACGTGAAAGTGACCGAGAAGCCCACGGGCACGCTGTCTCTCGGCGTGGGCTACGGCTCGGGCGAAGGCCCGATCCTTTCGGCGGGCATTTCGCAGGACAACGTGTTCGGCTCGGGCAACAGCCTTTCGCTGAACGTGAACACGGCGACGACGTTCCGCACGCTGTCGGTGACCGAAGTCGATCCGTACTTCACGATCGACGGCATCAAGCGCATCACGGACGCTTACTACCGCACCACCGAACCGCTGTACTACTCGAGCACGACGGACACGAGCTTCCGCATCATTTCGTACGGCGCGGACACGAAGTTCGGCATTCCGTTCTCCGAAACCGACATGGTGTACTTCGGTCTCGGCATCGAGCAGGACCGTCTCGACATCGACTCCACCACGCCGCAGAGCTACATCGACTATGTGAACGATTTCGGCCGCGTGTCGAACATCGTGCCGCTGACGGTTGGCTGGTCGCGCGACAACCGCGACAGCGCGCTCGTGCCGAGCAAGGGTTACTTCCTGCAGGCCAACGCCGAGTACGGCACGCCGATCACGGGCGTTTCGTACTACAAGGCCGACATGCAGTCGCAGTACTACTACTCGTTCGCGCGCGGCTTCGTGCTGGGCCTGAACTTCCAGGGCGGCTACGGCAACGGCCTCGAAGGCAAGCCGTACCCGATCTTCAAGAACTACTATGCGGGCGGTATCGGCTCGGTGCGTGGCTATGAACCGGGCTCCCTCGGTCCGCGCGACGTGAGCACGGGCGACCCGATCGGCGGTTCGAAGATGCTGGTGGGCAGCATTGAACTCACGTTCCCGCTGCCGGGCACGGGCTACGACCGCACGCTGCGCGTCTTCACCTTCGTGGACGGCGGCAACGTCTGGGGTGACGAAGGCACGAGTATCGGCGCCAACGGCCTGCGTTACAGCTATGGTATGGGTCTCGAGTGGATTTCGCCGATCGGCCCGCTCAAGCTCGACCTCGGCTTCCCGATCGTCAAGCACACGGGCGACCAGTACCAGAAGTTCCAGTTCCAGATCGGTACGTCGTTCTAAACGCCATAGCTCCGGGGCCTGTTACTCGTGTGAGCAGGTCCCGGTTCTGCATTCCCTCCTGTTTTGCGGCGTTCGCTGCCGCGCCGCCGGTTTCTCTTCCGGGCGGTTTTCCTCGTCAATTCCTGGATCAAAAGCTCGAGCGAGTGATAGAGCCGTCGGCGCTCGGGATCGCGCGACGCCTCGCCCGAACGGATCACCTCTTTCAGGCAGTCGAGGAAGCATTCCGCGGCAGCCGGAAGCGGCACGCCGCGCCGGGCCACCACGCTGACCACGGTGCGGTCCACTTCCTCGCGCAGCACGAGCGCCCGCAGGTTCTCGCGCGCGAAGCGCGTTTCCACGAGCGGCCAGGGAAAGATGCTCACCATGTCGGTGTTCATGATGAGCCCCATCGCGACGATGAACGAGTGCGCCAGATGGACCGTTTGCGGCAACGGCAGACCGTGGCGACGGAAGACGTCGTCGGTGATCATGTCCTTGCTGCCCGGGTCCCAGTTGAGTAGCCATTCGCAGTCCTGCAGTTCGGCCAGAGAATGCGCGTGTGCGAGCGGATGATCCTTGCGGACCACCACGGCGGATTCGGTCGCAAAAATCGGCGTCTGCACGAACTCCGCGTGCAGCGATGCCGGTCCTGGCTTGCCTGGCGAGAAGTCCAGCGATCCGTCGCGCAGGCGCGGCATCACAATATTCAGGAAACCTTCGTAAAACTCGAGCTGCATTCCGGGCATGCGCTTGCGAAAGAGCGTGACGGCGTCGGGCACGAAGGAGAGCGCAAGCCACGGTGTCACGCCGATCGACAGCTTGCCGCCGGCGCGCCCGCGCCGCGCATCGAGCTCGTCCTGGGCACGCGCCATCGTGCCGCGCTTGTGGCCGGCATCGTCAAGGCGCCGTCTCGCTGCTCTCGTTGCTGCTTATTCGCGAGCCGGCGAGACGTCCGCTCGATTGAGCGCCGCGCGCTACGCGATTTTGGCGCCCGCACGGCGAGTCTTTATGGGTTCTTTGCACGCGGCTTCGTAGAATCGGCAACATGTTCAACAGCACGCGCGCCGCCCGCACGGCAGCGCGCACGCAGACGATGCAAACCCTGCCCATACGTCAGGCCGTCAAGGCCGTTTCGAAGTCCGCCCTTCCATCTGTTGCTTCTTCCCTCGCGAAAGCGCCCGCACGTGCGAGCCGGCATGCCGCAGCCGCTCGCGCCAGCGTGCAGATGGTCGTGCGTGTGGCGCCGCGCGATGCCGAGACGGCGCGCCGCGCGTTGCACCGTATGCTGGGTAGCGCGTTAGGTGTCCATACCATCGACATCGACCGCCGCCGCGATCTGGCCTGCCTGCACGTCGAGCTCGAACGCACGCGTGTGGGCGAAGCGATGGCCGTTCTGATCCGCACTGTGACCCGCGCCGAGTTCGGCACCATTCGTCTGCTGGAAAGAAGCTAGCAGGCCGCCCGGCAGCCTTGCCGCGCATCCGCTGTTCTCCACGCCGCCGCTAATCGGCCGTTTCGCAAATTAAAACGATGCAGCCCATTGTTTTGATGGGCTGTAAATAGTTGCCCGAAACGCGCGCACAGGTTGGCAAACACGCTCTGCGTCGCCCGGAAAAACAGTAGTATCTGAGCGAGCGCCAAGGAGGCGGTTTACCTTCGGGTCATCCCGGAGGCTGCCTTGGTTCGTCGGTCCAGCGTAGATCGTCGGCTACGGAGAACAGCATGACATGCGGAATTCGGGTTGTCCGGTTGTGCCTGTCGTTGGGGTTGCTGGCTGCAGTCGTTGCTTGCCATGACAATAAGCCTGTCGCGTCGGCGCCGCCGCCCGCGAACGTGGACGTAATCGACGTTGCCTTGCGCGACGTGCCTGTGGTTTTCGATTACGTCGGCCAGACCGAGAGTTCGCAGCAGGTCGAGATCCGGGCCCGTGTGAACGGCTTCCTCGAGAAGCGCGTCTATCAGGAAGGTTCGCTCGTCCATGAAGGCGACGTCATGTTCGTCATGGACAAGAAGCCGTTCCAGGCCGCGCTCGACGCCGCGCAGGCCGAATACGCGCAACAGAAGGCGCGGCTCGACACGGCGCAGGCGAATCTGAACCGTGTACGCCCGCTCGCGGCGAAGAGCGCGCTGAGCCAGAAAGACCTCGACGATTCGATCGGCCAGCAACAGGCCGCAGCCGCCGGGGTCGATCAGGCGCGCGCGAACGTGCTGGCCGCGAGCCTGAACCTCGGCTATACCACCATCACCGCACCCGTAACGGGGCTTTCGAGCTTCGCGAAGAAGCAGGACGGCACGTATATCGACGCCGCCAACAGCCTGCTGACTTACGTGGCGAAGCTCGACCCCATGTGGATCAACTTCTCGCTCTCCGAGAACGAGTTGCTCGATCTGCGCACGCAGACCGGCAACGGCACACTCAGGATGCCGGAGCGCGGCAAGCTCGAAGCGGTCATCGTGCTTGCCGACGGCAGCATCTACCCGCAGCGCGGCCATATCGCGTTCACCGACGCCGCGCTCAGCACGGAAACCGGCACCTACCTGATCCGCGCGGCCGTGTCGAACCCGGACGGCTCGTTGCGCCCCGGCCAGTTCGTGCGGATCAAGCTCGTGGGCGCGGTCCGTCCGAACGCGATTGCCGTGCCGCAGGACGCAGTGCAGCAGGGCGCGCGCGGCGAATTCGTCTGGACCGTGGATGCGCAGGGCAAGGCCCAGCAGCGCGCGGTCGAAACCGGCGAGTGGAACGGCAACGACTGGATCATCAAAGCGGGTCTGCATCCGGGCGACAAGGTCATTCTCGACAACACGCTGCGCCTCATGCCGGGTGCGCCTCTCAATGTGCATCTCGTACCGGCGCCCGCGCCGAGCGTCAACGTGGCGGCGCAGGGTACGGCGCCGGATAGCACCGCAGGCGGGAATGCCGCGGCGGCGCCAGGGGCCGCAAGCGGGACTGCGAGCGGGACTGCGAGCGGGGCGGGCGCGCAAGGCGCGGCGGCCGGCGCCGATGCCGGCTCCAGCGGCAACGGCAGTGCTAACGCCAATGCGGCAAGTAGTACTAACGCTGCGGATAGCACAAACGGCACGAGCGCTTCGAACAGCGCAAATCCCTCCGCCGCGCCGGCTGCCGGCGAGCTCACCTCGCTCTACTTCGCGCTCGGCAGTGCCAGTCTCGACGCGCGGTCGGCCGAGGCGCTCGCGGCGGTGGCAAAGCGGCTCGCCGCCTCGCCCGGTGCGCGTGTCGCGGTCTCCGGCTACACCGACCCGAGCGGCTCGCTCGCCGAAAACGAGCGCCTCGCCAAGGCACGCGCGGCGACGGTGCGCGCCGCGCTGATCGTCGCGGGCGTGGAGAATGCCCGCATCGAGATGCGCAAACCCGCGCAGATCGTGGCCAACGATGCCCCCGACAAATCTCGCCGCGTCGACGTGACGCTCACTCAAGCGGCGGGAGGCTGATCGATGAAGTTCTCCCACTTCTTTATTGACCGGCCGATTTTCGCGTCGGTCATATCGATCATCCTCATCGTCGCGGGTCTCGTGTCGATGTTCAATCTGCCGATCGCGCAGTTTCCGGACATCGCGCCGCCGCAGATCACCGTGAGCGCAACGTATCCGGGCGCGAGCGCCGAGGTCGTCGCGCAGAACGTGGCCGCGCCGATCGAGCAGCAGGTGAACGGTGCCGACAACATGATGTACATGAACTCGTCGAGCTCCTCGACGGGCAACATGACGCTCACGGTGTACTTCAACATCGGCACCGACCCGTCGCTCGCGCAGGTGGACGTGCAGAACCGCGTGAACCTCGCATTGCCCACGCTGCCCGATGCGGTGACGGCGCAGGGCGTTTCGGTGCAGAAGCGTTCGTCGGCGTTCATGATGGTGATCGCGATCTATTCGCCCGATAACACCTACGATCAGGCCTACGTAGCGAACTACGCGAATGTGTATGTGCTCGACGCGCTCAAGCGCATTCCGGGCGCGAACCAGGCCTCGATCTTCGGTTCTGCAGACTATGCCATGCGTATCTGGCTCAAGCCCGACCGCATGGCCAAGCTCGGCATTACCGTTTCCGACGTGCAGAACGCGATCAGCGCGCAGAACCAGCAGTTCTCGGCGGGACGTCTTGGGCAGGCGCCGACCAATGGTCCGGTGCAGCAGACCTTCCCGGTGGCGACCAAAGGACGCCTCACCGAACCCGCGGACTTCGACAACATCATCCTGCGCGCAAGCTCCGACAATGCGGCGATCGTGCGCATCAAGGACATCGGCCATGCCGAGCTGGGCGCCAAGGACTACTCGCTGCGCGGGCGCTACAACGGCAGGACGGCCACGCTCATCGCCGTCTATCAGCAGCCGGGCGCGAACGCGCTGCAGGTGGCCAAGCAGGTTCGACAGACGCTCGAGCAGTTGAAGAAGAGCTTCCCGCCGGGGCTCAAGTACGAGGTCGCGCTCGACACCACCGAATTCGTGAGCGAGTCGATCGGCGAGGTCGTGCATACCCTGCGCGACGCCGTGATTCTCGTGATCGTCGTGGTGTTCCTCTTCCTGCAGAGTTTTCGCGCGACGCTCGTGCCGATTCTCGCCGTGCCGGTGTCGATCATCGGCGCGTTCATCGGCATGGAGGCCTTTGGCTTCTCGATCAACATGCTCACCCTGTTCGGCATGGTGCTGGCAATCGGCATCGTGGTGGACGACGCGATCGTGGTGATCGAGAACGTCGAACGCAACATGACCGAGTTCAAGCTGCCGCCGAAGGAGGCTGCCAAGCGCGCCATGGACGAGGTGAGCGGGCCGGTGGTGGCGATCGTGCTCGTGCTGCTGGCGGTGTTCATTCCGGTGGCGTTTCTCTCGGGCATTACCGGCCAGCTCTACAAGCAGTTCGCGGTGACGATCGCGGTTTCGGTGGTGCTCTCCGGTATCTGCGCGCTCACGCTTTCGCCGGCGCTTGCCGCGATCCTGCTCAAGCCGGGCGAGCACAAAAAGAACCGCTTCTTCACCTGGTTCAACGAAAAGTTCGAAGCGCTTACCGCCGGCTACGGCAGGGGGGTTCAGAGCGCGATCCGGCGCGTGGCGCTCTCCCTCGGCTTGATCGTGGTGATGGTGCTTGCGACGGGTGGCCTGTTCAAGCATATTCCTTCGTCGTTCGTGCCGGTGGAGGACCAGGGCTATCTGCTCGGCGCGGTCGTGCTGCCCGACGCGGCGAGTCTGGACCGCACGGGCGATCTCTCGAAGAAGGCGGAAGACTGGTTCGCGAAGCAGCCGGCGGTGAAATCGGTGGCGGCCCCGATCGGCTACAGCCTGATCGACTCGCAGTACAAGTCGAACGCGGGCACGCTCTTCATCACGCTCAAGGGCTTCGGCGACCGCGGCAAGAACGGCACCGCGCAGGATCTCATTCGCGACGCGAGCAAGGCGTTCGCGAGTTTCAAGGACGGCGTGATCGTGCCGCTCAATCCGCCTTCGATTCCGGGCCTCGGCACGACGGGCGGTTTCGAGTTCTGGCTGCAGAGCACCGGCGACGGCTCGTATCAGCAGCTGGAAGGCAAGGTGCGCGAGATGATCGCGAAGGCACGCCAGAATCCGGCGCTGCGCGGCGTGAATTCCACCATCAATACGCGTTCGCGCCAGTTGCTCGTGGAGGTCGACCGCGAGCGTTCCGAGTCGCTCGGCGTGCCGGTGCAAGACGTCTACACCGCACTGCAGACGATGTTCGGGTCGTCGTACGTGAGCCAGTTCCCGAAGGGCAGCCGCCTCTTCCAGGTGATCGTGCAGGCGGAGCCGCAATATCGCACGCAGCCCGACGACATCCAGCAACTCTACGTGCGCAACACGAGCGGCCAGATGGTGCCGATCAAGGCCGTGACGACGTTCCGCTTCGTGCCGGGCTCGGATATCGTGAATCGCTTCAACAACTTCCCGGCCGCCAAGATCACGGGCGATGCCGCCCCGGGGCATAGCTCGGGCGAGGCGATCGCCGCGATGGAGGCAATCGCGCGCGAGACGCTGGGCGAGGGCTACAGCTACGAGTGGAGCGGTCAGGCCTACGAAGAGAAGAAGGCCGGCTCGACGGCGGCAATGGTGTTCGCATTCGCGCTGCTGATGGTGTTCCTGATTCTCGCGGCGCAGTACGAAAAATGGTCGCTGCCGATCGGCGTGCTGCTCGCCGTCCCGTTCGCGATTTTCGGCGCGCTGGTGGGCATCCTCATACGCGGCATGGAAGACGACGTGTACTTCCAGATCGGCTTGACCGTGCTGATCGCGCTGGCGGCGAAGAATGCGATCCTGATCTTCGAGTTCGCCGTGGAGATGCGCGAAAAGGAGAACATGACGCCCTACGACGCCGCGCTGGCCGCCGCGAAGCTGCGGTTGCGTCCGATCATCATGACCTCGCTCGCGTTTATCCTGGGCTGCGTGCCGCTTGCCATCGCGAGCGGGGCGTCTGCGGCGAGCCGCCGCTCGCTGGGTACGGGCGTGATTTTCGGCATGCTCGGCGCCACGCTGATCGCGCTCTTCTTCATTCCGATGTTCTTCTGGGGGCTGGAGACGCTATCCTCGCGCAGCAAGGCGAAGGCCGGGCCCACGGCTTCGCCCCCCGCGGCGCTGCCGCCCGCCGCACCTCCTTCGCAGGAGGGCTGAGCGATGAAGCCCGCCATTACCCGAAGCGTCGGTCCGCTCGTCCTGGCCGCTTGCTGCGCGTGGCTCGCAGCCTGCACCGTGGGGCCCGACTATCATCGCCCGAGCGTCGATACGCCGTCCACGTTCCGGTTTGCCGCGGCGAATGCCGAAGTCGTGGACACGTCGCTCGACTGGTGGAAGCAGTTCAACGACCCCGTGCTCGACGATCTCATCGTGAAGGCGCTCGCGCAGAATCAGAATCTGGGCATTGCGGCGGCGCGTGTCGAGGAGTACTACGGAAGCTATGTCGTCACGCGCGCCGGGCTCTTCCCGCAGGTGGGCGCGAACTTCGGGGCCTCGCGCAGCCGCGGCGTGCCGACGCCCGGTTATCCGCCTGTGGTCGGCAATCAGGTGCAACTGGAGGGCACGGTGTCGTGGGAGCTCGACCTGTTCGGGCGCCTCAGGCGCTTGACCGAAGCGGCCCGCGCCAACTACCTGGGCACTCAGGCGGCGCAGGAGGCGACGCGCATCGCGCTGATCGCGAATGTCGCCACGGCCTACCTGCAGTTGCGTGACTACGACAATCAGCTCGTCATCGCGCAGGAGACGCTCAAGAGCCGCGACGATGCCGTGCATCTCTTCGAGGAACGCTTCGGCGGCGGCGTGGTGTCGAAGCTGCAGCTGAGCCAGGCGCGTTCGGAGTACGAATCGGCGCTGGCTTCGGTCCATTCGATCCAGCAGCAGATTTCGCAGCAGGAAGACGCGATCTCGCTCCTGCTCGGGCAGAACCCGGCCCCGATTCCGCGCGGCAAGCCGATCACCGAGCTCACGGCGCCCGCGATTCCGGCGGGGCTGCCTTCGTCGCTGCTCGAGCGGCGGCCCGACGTTTTGCAGGCCGAACAGACGCTCATTGCAGCGAATGCGTCGATAGGCGCGGCGCGCGCGCAGTACTTCCCGGATATTTCGCTCACGGGTCTCTTCGGTGCGGCCAGCACGGCGCTCACGGGACTGTGGACGGGACCGGCGCGGGTGTGGTCGTTCGCGGGCTCGATTACGCAGCCGATCTTCGAGGGCGGCGCGATCTGGGGTTCGGTGCATGAGGCCGAAGCCGTGCGGCAGGAGGCGCTGCTCAGCTATCAGCAGACCATCCAGCAGGCGTTTGCCGATGCCGAAAATGCGCTGGTGGGCATTGCCCAGACACGCGAACAGCTGCAGGCGACGACGCGCGAGGTGGCCGCACTATCGGACTACACCTCGCTGTCGCGCGATCTTTTCGAGGGCGGCTATACCAGCTATCTGGAAGTGCTCGATGCCGAGCGCAGTCTCTTTACCGCACAGCTTCAGCAGTCTGCGCTGCAGGATCAGGAACTCGCGCAGATCGTTGCCCTGTACAAGGCGCTGGGCTACGGCTGGACACCGGCCGCCGACGCGAAGGCCAATACTGCTCAGCCGGAGCCGGCGGCTCCGGTGGCCGCAAGCGCGGCGCAGTCATAGCAGGAGCGATAAGGGACGAACCGGAGGCAAACCCGGCTGGACTGTTTTCCCAGCCGGTTGTCGTCTGGCCTGCGTGACCGGAACCGAAGAACCGTTTAACGGAACACAGTAGCCGCTTAATCCGCGGGGCGCCGGTCGGCCAGCGCGCGTTCGCAGTCGGCGAGTACCTGAAGGACGAGCTTGGCCTGGTAGTTCAGGTCGTCGGTATCGAGAATTTCTTCGACGGCGTCGCGCGCCCAGACAGCATCGACAAACCACGCATGTTGCTGCGCAATGTCCTGAGCAAGCGCGGTGAGCTTCGCGATTGCGAGCCAGTCGGCCTCGCGGCTGTGGCGGTCCAGCCACTTGTGCGCAGCCTGGACGTGGAAAGCCGCATTCGGCCAGGCTTCGTTGAGGTAGTACGCTCCGAGGCTCCCGCAGGTGAGCCAGCAGAGCAGTTCCACGCGGTCGCGCGGACTCAGGTATTGGCGTACATCACTCATGGCGACGCTCGCGAAAGTAACAGCGGTCGATGGACGGGCAAGCCAGAACGTTCGACTCCTACGATTGAACGATACCACGTCGCGCGCAAAAATTCCGCCCCCTGAATGGCGGCGCAAACGCGGATCGCAGGAATAGCGTCGCCTGGCTCGCGTGTGCGCGCCAATCAGGGCTGACACCAGGAGGGGCGCGCCGCGGGGCCCGTGCCGCGCGCGGCGATTGCCAGGGATGCCGAATGACCGGGGGGAGCGGCGGGAAGCAGCGGGTCGGCTGTGGTTGCGCCGCAGCACGAACCTGGCTTCGGGGCTCGATCAGGGCACGAGCCAGAGCGCGACCGCGTAGATCACGAGCGACACGGCAAACGTGACGGCCGTGTAGCCCATCACGCGCTGGATGCGAATGCCCGCGATGGCGACGATAGGCACGGCCCAGAACGGCTGCAGCATGTTCGAGACATTCTCGGCCATCGCGACGGCCATCGCCGTGCGCGGCACCGAGGCGTGCAGACTCAGCGCGGCCGGCAGCACGAACGGTCCCTGCACGGCCCAGTGGCCGCCCGCGCTCGGCACGAGCAGCGTGATGATGAGCGAGCTCAGATAGCTCCACAGCGGCAGCGAGAGCGGCGTGGCGATGGTGACGAACGCCTTCGCGATCATCGAGGCGAGCCCCGTGCCCTTCATGATGCCCATGATGCCGCCATAGACCGGGTACTGCAGCAGCATCGATCCGGTCTGCCGCGCGGCGCCGCGAATGGCGTTCGCGTAGGCGATCGGTGTGCGCTGCAGCGCGAGACCGATCAGCAGGAAGATCAGGATCGTCGTGTTGATGTCGAGATCGAAGCCTTTTTCGCTCCACTCCATCACGAGATAGCCCACGCCAAGCACGAGCAGAACGAGCGTGCCGAGCATCGACTGCTCGAGGCGCGTCGCGAGCGACGGCGTGCTGCCGCTTTTCGCATGCGGGTCGTCGTTGCCCGCGTCGCTTTCGGCTTCGGCCGTCTGCTGGAACGAGACGACCTGGTCCTCCTTCGGATGCATGCGGATGAAGATGAACGTCATCACGACCACGACGAGCACGGTGGGAATGAACACGAACGGTGCGAAGATCGTGGCGGAAAGCGGCACGACCTGCCCCGTCGCCTTTTCGACGAGATTGAGCGCATTGCCATGCGAGGCCTGGGAAAGCGCGATCGAGCTGGAGAGGCCGCTGTTGCAGATCGACCAGGCCGAGTAGCTGCCGGCGACGAGCCACGCGAAATCCACGTGCACGCGCCGCGCGATCTCGCGCGAGAGCAGCGCGCCCACGATCAGGCCGAGCCCCCAGTTGAGCCATGCCGCCACGGCGACCACCGGAAACACCAGCAGCGCGGCGCGCGCGGGCGTCTGGGCCCGGGACGCGAGCGCGCGCAGGCCGCGCTGCACGACGGGCGCGTTGGCGATCGCGTAGCCTGTGGCGAGGATCAGGATCATCTGCAGTGCGAAACCGAGGATGCCGAAGGTGCCGGTGTACCAAGCGTCGAGCAGCGTCGGCACGTTGCCGTGCGGTGCGATGGCGAGCGCCAGCACCGCGACGAGCAGCGTGAGGCCGACCGATAGCACGAACGGGTCGGGCATGACCCGTTCGAAGAGGTAGACGAGGGCGGCGACAATGCCGCGGCCGTCGGCGGACGGCGCGTTGGGAGTGGAATGGCTGTCTCGTTTCATGCTTGCGTGTTGGTCACATGCGGGGCACATACGGGTCGCGTGCGGCGCAGCGGGTTCATGTCGTGCCTTCACAGAGAGAAGGCGGCCTGCCCGTTCTTTTTTATCTGATGTTCGAAATTAGAACATCGTTTCGTTAATCGAACCGCGCAATGTTCGCTGCATGCCAGGTGGATGTCAAGATCGTAACGCAATGAGACGGAAGGTTGACCCTGGTTTCGCGGGTGCGATGGAGATAGAAAGTAATTTGAAAGAAATTTGGTGAATGTCCCCTGGAGTAAGCTTGCATCGCGTTTCGATCGGGAGGTCGAATTCATGCAGACGGATGACGGAGCAGCGTTGGCAGCACCCGGCGTGGCCGGATTCGATCAGGACGGCGACGAATTCGCGTTCGGCAACGCCGCCGTGGCGTTGACCTGGCGAGTTGCGAACGGACGCGCCGGCACGTTCGCGCTGATCGATCGCGCCCACGGGCGCACGGTGCCGCTCGTCGCGGCATTCCAGTTGACGTTTGCCGACGGTGCAACGGTCGGCTTCACCGATCTCGATCTGCTCGATGGCTTTCACGCGGCGCCGCTGGCGGCAGATGCGCATGCCACGCGGCAGGAAGCGCGCAAACCGGGCCTGCGCGTGAGCGCAACGCTCGCCGATGCCGCGCGCCGCGTGCAGATTGAATGGCATGCGGAGCAGCGCGACGGCGAAGCGTGGCTGCGCATGAGCCTCGAAATCATGGCGCTCTCGAGCGACGAGTCGTTAGCAATGCTGACGATGCTGCACGCCGAAGCGCCGCATGCGCGTGCGTGCGGTGTCCATGCGGGCGTGCCGGTTGTCGCGGACGATCTCTATCTGGGCGTCGAAAGCCCGCTTGCGCAGGCAGAGACGGCCGGCGCGGGCACGCGCTTCACGCTGAGGCGCGCATTGCCGCTGTTGCGGGGCAAGCGCATCGCGCTTTCCGCTGTCGTGGGCGTGGCGCGCGCGGGGCAGTTGCGGCGCGATTTCGCGCGCTACCTCGAAACCACGCGCGCCCGGCCGTATGAACCTTTCCTGCACTACAACTCCTGGTACGACATCGGCTATCTGACGCCCTACACGCAGGTCGAGGCGCTCGATCGCATCGCGGCCGTGGGTCGCGAACTCCATGAACGTCGTGGCGTGCGGATCGATTCGTTTCTCTTCGACGACGGCTGGGACGATCTTGGCGGCGCCTGGCGCTTCAGCGCCGCATTTCCGGAGGGTTTCGTGCCGCTGCGCGACGCGGCCGCCGGTTTCGGCGCGGCGCCGGGCGTCTGGCTCTCGCCGTGGGGCGGTTATTGCGAGCCGCGCGAGACGCGCGTCGCGCACGGCCGCGCGCTCGGCTACGAAACGGTCGGGGATGGTTTCGCGCTTTCCGGTCCGCGCTATTACGCGCGCTTTCGCGAAGTCGTCATGGACTTGCTGGAGAGGCAGGGCGTGAACCACTTCAAGCTCGACGGCACGGGCAACGCCGATTGTGTCGTACCGGGCAGCGCCTTCGACAGCGACTGGGACGCGGCGATTCACCTGATCCAAGCGATTCGCGCGGCGCGGCCCGCCACGTTCGTCAATCTTTCGACGGGCACCGTGCCGTCGCCGTTCTGGCTGCGCCATGTCGATTCGGTCTGGCGCGGTGGTGCCGACAACGGCGAAGCCGGCGTAGGCAACGCGCGCGAACGCTGGATCACCTATCGCGATGCCCAGACCTGGCACAACGTCGTGCGCGCCAGTCCGCTCTTCCCGCTGAATTCGCTGATGCTGCACGGCGTGATCTTCGCGCAGCGGAATGCGCGCCTGAACCGGCGCGAGGGCGAAGCCTTCCGCCATGAAGTGCGCTCGTATTTCGCGAGCGGGACGCAATTGCAGGAGCTCTATATCACCCCCGCATTGCTCGATGCGGACGACTGGGACGCGCTCGCCGCCGCGGCGCGCTGGTCGCGCTCGCAGGCGCAGGTTCTGCGCGACAGTCAATGGGTGGGCGGCGTGCCCGATGCGCTCGAAGTCTATGGCTGGGCCGCATGGGCGGCGCCGGTCGCCATCGTCGCGCTGCGCAATCCGCACGAGCGCGCTCAGACCTTCGTTCTCGATCTGCGGCGCGAGCTGGCGTTGCCGGCCGGGGCGTCGAGCCGATTTGCGGTGCGTGATCCGTGGGGTTCTCACGTGGGCGACCTGCCTGCGCAGCTTGACGCAGACCGTCCGCAGGTTATGCGGCTTGCGCCGTTCGAGGTGCGGGTGCTGGAGCTTCAGGCACTGCCCCACACGGGCTGAAGCAATGTTCAGGTCAACGTACGTTCGAGCGCGACCGGCATCGGTTCGAGCTGGTGCAGATCGAAGATCGTGATGGTGTTCTCGCCCGCCGCGAGCCACGGGGCCGGGCAAAAGAGGCGCTGCTGCGGGCCGATGCGCCAGTAGCGCCCGAGTGCGTGCCCGTTGACCCAGACGAGCCCTTTGGTCCAGTGCTGCATGTCGAGGTAGGTGTCGGCGGGCGCGTCCGCGTCCAGATGCAGTGTTGCTCGATAGAACCGTCCGGGCTTTGCGGCGTTCCGTTGCGTCGTGGCGGCAGGCCGCAACTGTGTGACGTAATCGCGATCCATCGGCAGCAGCGTGACGTCCCAGCCGGTGAGAACGTGGCGCATGCCCGCGCGATCGCGCAGCGCGACTTCGCCGATCAGGCCTTTGCGGTCCGCCAGTTCCGGGCCGTAGTTCACGCGGCCCATGCCTTCCACGAGGATTTCGAGCAGCACGCTGCCGTTCGTATCGGGTTCAGGGGGCGGTAAGGCGAGCGTTGTGCCGTGAACCAGTCCGAGCTCCTGCGCGAACGCCTCCTGCACGCGAGTACGCGAGAGTGCGCCCGCATAGCTGCCGCCTGCGAAGACCGTTGCATAGTCGTGGACTGCATCGATCGACAGCACGCCGCCGTCGTAACGATCGAGCCGCTTCCGGTAGAGCGCGAAACCATATGCAAGACCGTAGCGCTCGAACGGCAGCGCAACGTTGCCGGGTTCGAGCGCGAGCGGTGCGGGCAGGCTGTCCCACAACGAGGCCCAGGGCGCGGGGCGCAGGGCATCGGCGCCGCTGCGCGAGAGGGTGGGGAGCGGCGCGGGAACGGCGGGCAGCGGCGACGTGGGCGGCAGGTAAGAGGCGATGATGTGCCGGTATGCGTGGAATTTCGCGGTTGCCACGCCTTGCTCGCTGATCGGTGCCGCGTAATCGTAGCTCGTGATGTCGGGCTGGTAGTCGAGCGTTTGCGGATCCACGTTCGCGCCGGCATGGAACCCGAAACTCGTGCCGCCGTGAATGACGTAGAGATTGAATGAGAGCCGCTCCCGCATGAAGGCATGCAGCGTCGCGCAGAGATCGACGGCCGTTCCCTGCAGCGCCGGCTCGCCCCAGTGCGTGAGCCAGCCCGGGTAAACCTCGCCGGCCATGACGGGCACGCCGGCATATGCCTCGCGTGCATGCGCGATCTGGTCCGCGTTGCCGTTGCTGAGCGCAATCGCGCCGTTGGGTACGTTCGAGCGGTTCTGCTGCAGTTGCATGAGGCCGTCTTCGGTGTAGAACGGGCCGTCGATACCGTTTTGCCGCCACAGCGCGCACAGCGCTTCGAGATACGCCGGGTTGTGCGCATACGAGCCGAACTCGTTCTCGATCTGGATCATCAGGATCGGGCCGCCATTGGCGATCAATAGCGGCATGACGCGCGGCGCGAGTTCGGCGATGTAACGCGATACGGCCTGCAGGTAACGCGGATCCTCCGAGCGCAGCCGGATGTCCGGGATGGCCAGCAGCCACGGCGGCAGGCCGCCCAGATCCCATTCGGCGCATACATAAGGCCCCGGACGCAGCAGCACCCACAGTCCTTCCCGCTGGCACAGGCGAATGAACGCTTCGATGTCGCGATTCTCGCTCGCGAAGTCGAAGACACCGGGCTGGGTCTCGTGGTAATTCCACATCACGTACAAGGCGATGGTGTTCATGCCCATCGCCCTGGCCATACGAATGCGGTGCCCCCAATAGGCACGTGGAATGCGCGCGGGATGCAGTTCGCCGCTGCGAATCTGGAACGGCTCGCCGTGCAGCAGAAAATCGCGGCCGTCGGCGCTGAAGCGGAAGTCCGGAGAGGGGGCGCGAAGCGGCGCGGGGCCCGCGCGTTTTCCCGCTATCCCGAGTCGTTTCGCAGAACGATGTTTCATAACGTTTCCAGCCCCCAACGCGATGCCCGAGACAAACGATAGCAGGGCGGCTCACTGTCCGTAACGCGCCGGTAAAGGCCTGTCACCCCGCGTCGCGATGTCTACAATGCAACAGCAAGGCCCGCTCGCGCGAGGTGGCCTCGCATCCTCAATGCCCAAATGGAGGCTTGATATGACGATTCGTCTAGGTGAAGACGCACCCGATTTCACGGCGGAAACGACCGAAGGCACGATCCGTTTTCACGAATGGATTGGCGATCACTGGGCCATTCTGTTTTCCCATCCTAAGGACTTCACGCCCGTTTGCACCACGGAGCTGGGCTACATGGCGCACCTGAAACCCGAATTCGACCGCCGCAACACGCGCATCATCGGCCTGAGCATCGATCCGGTGAGCGACCACCGCAACTGGGTCAAAGATATCGAGGAAACGCAGGGCGCGGCCATCAACTATCCGCTCATCGGCGACGCCGATCTTACGGTTGCGAAGCTCTACGACATGATTCACCCGAGCGCGAGCGGCGGCGGTTCGCGCACCGCTGCCGACAACGCGACCGTGCGCTCGGTGTTCATCGTCGGACCCGACAAGAAGGTCAAGGCCATGCTCGTCTATCCGATGAGCGCGGGGCGCAATTTCGACGAGGTGCTGCGTTTGCTCGACGCGCTGCAAATGAATGCGCAGCACACGGTCGCGACGCCGGTGAACTGGAAGCCGGGCGACGAAGTGATCATCCCCACCTCGGTTTCGGACGAAGCCGCGAAAGCGAAGTATCCGCAAGGGTTCCGAACGCTGAAGCCCTACCTGCGCTACGTGGCGCAGCCGAAGTGAGCCGGGGCGGGCCATTCGGGACGGCACGGGGAGGCAGGGCCGCGCGACGACGGTAAAATGAGGGCCGGCTGGATCCGGTCGGCCGCTCATCGACTTCCGTCGGCCCTCATTTGCCCTTGCCCAGAACGAACCCATGCAAAACAAACTGGCCCGCAGCACCGCATTGCCCGCCTACGAACAGATCAAGCGTTACGTCCTCGAGCAGATCGAAAAGGGCGCCTGGCGTCCGGGGGATGTCGTGCCCTCCGAAACGGAGATGGTCAAGGAATTCGGCGTGGCGCGCATGACGGTCTCGCGGGCGCTGCGCGAGCTGATGGCCGAGGGGGTGCTGAACCGGGTGCGCGGATCGGGGACCTACGTGGCGCCGCGGCAGTACGAATCGACCGTGCTGCAGATCCGCAATATTGCCGACGAGATCGCGGCGCGCGGTCATCACCATACGGCGCGCATCCTCTCGCTGGAGGAGAGCGACGATCCGCAGGCGCTCGCCGCCCTCGAAGTCGAATCGGGGCCGGTATTTCATTCGCGCATCGTGCACAGCGAAGAAGGCGAGCCGATCCAGTACGAGGACCGCTACGTGAATCCGGCGGTGTTTCCGCAGTATCTGCAGCAGGACTTCATGCAGGAGACGCCGACGCACTACATGGTGCGCGTCGCGCCCGTGCAGCGCGCCGAATTCCGCATCTACGCGCAGAAGCCCGAGGCGCGCGTGCGCCAGTACCTCGAGATGGAGATCGGCGAGCCGTGCCTGCTGCTGATCCGGCGCACCTGGGTGGGCCCGCATGTGGCGACCTCGGTGCGGCTATGGCATCCGTCGTCGCGCTTTCATCTTGCCGGGACCGTCTGAGTCCTCCGATCCCGCTTTGCTCCTTCTCGCCTGGCGTGCCGCGCCGGCCTGAGGAGGCACACGTCGCCGTTTTCCGTTCAGTTGCGCGAGATGCCGCGCCGGTTCCACTCGATGAGTTCACCCATGACTATGTTGACTAGTCAACGTAGTCATGGGTACATACGTGCATCCTCCCGGCAGGCACGCATTTTTCCGGGAAATTATTCAGGGTAATCCCCTACGAGAATTTTTTCTAAACGAGTTGTATATACAACTTGGCGGCGTTAGACTTGATTCACGTTGCAACGCCAGACATGCGGCCCTGTGGTCCCGCGTCGGCGTTGCCCTCAGCACCGACTCAACTCGTACGCACCGACGCCATGAACAACCCGAAATTTGCCGATCCCCGCCTCGATCCCACCCGCACGATCCGCGCGCCGCGCGGCAGCGAGAAGGTCTGCAAGACCTGGCTGGCCGAGGCGGCCTACCGGATGATCCAGAACAATCTGGACCCGGAAGTCGCCGAACATCCGCACGCTTTGGTCGTGTACGGCGGCATTGGCCGCGCCGCGCGCAACTGGGAATGCTTCGACCAGATTCTCGCGTCGCTTAAGGACCTGAACGAGGACGAAACGCTGCTGATCCAGTCGGGCAAGCCGGTGGGCGTGTTCCGCACCCACGCGGACGCGCCGCGCGTGCTGCTCGCGAACTCGAACCTCGTGCCGCACTGGGCCACCTGGGAACACTTCCACGAACTCGACCGCAAGGGCCTCATGATGTACGGCCAGATGACGGCGGGCAGCTGGATCTACATCGGCTCGCAGGGCATCGTTCAGGGCACCTACGAAACGTTCTATTCGGTGGCGAACCAGCACTTCAACGGCAACCCGAAGGGCCGCTGGATTCTCACCGGGGGCCTGGGCGGCATGGGCGGCGCGCAGCCGCTCGCGGCGACCATGGCGGGCTTTTCGATGATCGCGGTGGAATGCGACGAGACGCGCATCGACTTCCGCCTGAAGACGCGCTACGTGGACCGCAAGGCGAAGACACTGGATGAGGCGCTCGCGATCGTCGAGGAAGCGAAGCAGACCGGCAAGCCGGTCTCGGTAGGTCTGCTCGGCAACGCGGCGGACGTGTTCGCGGAGATCGTCAAGCGCGGCATCACGCCGGACTGCGTGACGGACCAGACGAGCGCGCACGATCCGATCAACGGCTACCTGCCGCAGGGCTGGATGGTGGAGCAGTGGCGCGAGGCGCAGAAGGTCGCGCCGGAGAGCATCGTGAAGGCGGCGAAGGAATCGATGGCCCACCAGGTGCGCGCGATGCTCACGCTGCAGGAGCGCGGCGCGGCCACGCTGGACTACGGCAACAACATCCGCCAGATGGCGCTGGAAATGGGCGTGGAGAACGCGTTCGACTTCCCGGGCTTCGTGCCGGCCTATATCCGCCCGCTGTTCTGCGAGGGCAAGGGGCCGTTCCGCTGGGTGGCGCTTTCGGGCGATCCTGAGGACATCTACAAGACTGACGCGAAGGTGAAGGAGTTGATCCCGGACGATCCGCACCTGCACAACTGGCTGGACATGGCGCGCGAGCGCATCGCGTTCCAGGGCCTGCCGGCGCGGATCTGCTGGGTGGGCGTGAAGGATCGCTACCGTCTGGGCCAGGCGTTCAACGAGATGGTGAAGAACGGCGAGCTGAAGGCGCCGATCGTGATCGGGCGCGATCACCTGGATACGGGCTCGGTGGCGAGCCCGAACCGCGAGACGGAAGCGATGAAGGACGGCTCGGACGCGGTGAGCGACTGGCCGCTGCTGAACGCGCTGCTGAACACGGCGGGCGGGGCGTCGTGGGTGTCGCTGCACCACGGCGGCGGGGTGGGCATGGGCTTTTCGCAGCACTCGGGCGTGGTGATCGTGGCGGACGGCACGGCGGCGGCGCACGAGCGTCTGGGTCGGGTGCTGCACAACGACCCGGCGACGGGGGTGATGCGGCACGCGGACGCCGGCTACGAGCTGGCGCAGCAGAGCGCGCGCGAAGCGGGCCTGAAGCTGCCGATGCTCGGCCGATGAGCGGCGCGCACGCATTGCAGGGCAGCACGCGCGTCACGCTCCTGCGTGGCGCCGACCTTGTGGCGTCGCCGTGGAAGAACGGCGGCGGCGTCACGCGCGAGATCGCGGCGGCGCCTGCCGCCGCGGTGGTGGTCGGTTCGGCGCCCGCGGGCGGGGCGGGTGCCGGGCTCGACGCCTTCGCGTGGCGCGTGAGCGTGGCCGATGTTGCGCAAGCCGGCCCGTTCTCGCGCTTCGACGGCGTGGACCGCACGCTGGTCCTGCTGGAAGGCGCGGGCATGCTGCTCGACGAGGCTGGGCCGGCCGCGCGCACGCATGCGCTCACGCAACCGCTGGACGTTGCGCGCTTCGCGGGCGAAGCGGCAATCGAGGCACGGCTCGTGGACGGACCCACGCGCGACTTCAATCTGATGGTGCGCCGTGGCGCGGCGCGCGGCACGCTGGAAGTATGGCGCGCAGCGACGGCGCAACGCTTCGTCGTGCAAACCGTGTTGCTGCATTGCGCGCGCGGCCACGTTCAGGTGCGCGTGAACGACGCCGAACCGGTTACGCTCACAGCCGGCGATACGCTGCGCGCCGATGCGGCGCAACCGGCACAATCCATCGACATCGAAACGCAGGGCGACGGCGCGGTGCTGGCCATCGCACTCGATACACAACGAAGCACCCCATGAAACAGACTCTCTGGCACAACCTCAAGCTGTGCGCGCAGGGCGACCCGCGCGAGACGCTCGACGATGCGGCCATTGCCGTCGAGGACGGCAGGATCGCCTGGCTCGGCGCCGCTGCGCAGGTGCCCGCGCACTACGCCGCGTGGCCGCGCGAGGACCTCGGCGGCGCGTGGGTCACGCCGGGCCTCGTCGATTGTCACACCCATCTCGTCTACGGCGGCCAGCGCGCCGACGAATTCGCGCAGCGGCTCGCGGGCGTGAGCTACGAAGAGATCGCGCGCCAGGGCGGCGGCATCGTTTCGACGGTGCGCGCGACGCGTGCCGCGAGCGAGGACGAGCTGTTCGCGCAGTCGGCCGCGCGCCTCGAACCGCTGCTGGCGGAAGGCGTGACCGCCGTGGAGATCAAGTCGGGCTACGGCCTGGAACTCGCGGCCGAGCGCAAGATGCTGCGCGTGGCGCGGCGCCTCTCCGAACGTTATCCCGTGACCGTGCGCACGACCTTTCTCGGCGCGCATGCGCTGCCGCCGGAGTTCGCCGGGCGCGCGGACGACTATATCGACGAAGTGTGCGAGCGCATGCTCCCCGCGCTTGCCGGCGAGGGGCTCGTGGACGCCGTCGACGTGTTCTGCGAGCGCATCGGCTTTTCGCTCGCGCAGAGCGAGCGCGTGTTCGAGGCCGCGGCACGGCGCAACCTGCCCGTCAAGATGCACGCGGAGCAGCTTTCGAACAGCGGCGGCACGGCGCTGGCGGCCCGCTACCGCGCCTTGTCCGCCGATCACCTCGAGTTTCTGGACGAAGCGGGTGTGGCCGCCATGAAGACCGCTGGCACCGTGGCCGTGCTGCTGCCGGGCGCCTACTACTTCATCCGCGAAACGCAGTTGCCTCCGCTCGACCTCCTGCGACGCCATGAGGTGCCCATTGCGATCTCGACCGACAGCAATCCGGGCACGTCGCCCACGACCTCGCTGCTGCTCATGATGAACATGGCGACCACGCTGTTCCGCATGACCGTGCCCGAAGTGCTGCTGGGCGTGACGCAGCACGCGGCGCGCGCATTCGGCGACAGCGAACGGCACGGCACGCTGGCAGCCGGCCGTCCCGCAGACTTCGCGGTCTGGCGCGTGCAATCGCTGGCGGAGCTGGCCTACTGGATCGGACGCCCGCTGTGCGAGCGGGTGGTGCGTGCCGGCGAGACCGTCTTCGAGCGCCGTTTGGCCGCATGAACTTCACCATGACCATGAATCCGACTTCACGCACGCTTTTTGCGGCGCACGCATATCTGCCGGGCGGCTGGCGCCGCAATGTCCTGCTCGAATGGGACGAAACGGGCACCTTGCGCGCCGTCACGCCCGATCTGGCGCAGGCGCCCGAGGGCGTGCCGCATGCAGCGGGTCCGCTTCTGCCTGGCATGCCTAATCTTCATTCGCATGCGTTCCAGCGCGCCATGGCGGGCTTGACCGAATACCGGGCGAATCCCACCGACAGCTTCTGGAGCTGGCGCGACCTGATGTACCGCTTCGCAGCCCGCATCACGCCCGACGACCTCGGGGCGATCGCGCGCTGGCTTTATGCGGAGATGCTGAAAGCGGGCTACACGTCCGTCTGCGAATTCCATTACGTGCATCACGCCGAAGACGGCCGCCGTTACGGCAACCCCGCAGAGCTTGCGCAACGCGTGGTGGATGCGGCGGGCGAGACCGGCATCGGCATGACGATGCTGCCCGTGCTCTATCAGTACAGCGGCTTCGGCGCGCAAGCGCCGCGCGACGATCAGCGGCGTTTCATCAATACTCCCGAGCAACTGCTCGCCCTTATCGACACGCTGCGAACCGCGCGGCCCGAGCACGGCGCGCTGCGCTACGGCGTGGCGCCGCATTCGCTGCGGGCCGTTTCGCACGCATCGCTGCGCGCGCTGCTGGAAGGGCTCGACGCCATGCTGCCCGGCGCGCCGGTGCATATCCACATTGCAGAGCAGACGGCCGAAGTGGAGGCTTGCCTCGCGACCGAGCGTGCCCGCCCCGTAGCGTGGCTGCTGGAGCGCTTCGACGTGAACGCGCGCTGGTGCCTCGTGCATGCCACGCACGTCGATACGGCCGAGACCCGTGGGCTCGCGAAGAGCGGGGCGGTTGCGGGCCTGTGCCTCACGACCGAGGCCAATCTGGGCGATGGCATTTTCCCCGCGCACGACTATCTCGACGCGGGCGGCGCGTTCGGCATAGGCTCCGATAGCCATATCGGCGTGGACTGGCGCGCCGAGCTGCGCCTGCTCGAATACGGGCAGCGGCTCGTGCGGCGCCAGCGCAACGTGCTCGCGTCGCCGCAGACGGCGCAGGTTGCCGACCGCCTGTTCGAAGGCGCGCTCGCGGGCGGCGCTCGCGCCACGGGACGCGCCACGGGTGCGCTAGTCGAGGGCGCGCGCGCGGACTGGATCGTGCTCGATCCGCAGCACCCGAACCTCGCGGAGCAGACCGCCGGCAGCTGGCTTTCGTCGGCCGTATTCTGCGAGCATGGCGAGACGCCCGTGCTGGACGTATACACGGGCGGCGAGCGCGTGGTGGCGCAGCGCCGCCACCGCGACGAAGAGCGCCTGTACGCGGACTACCGCAAGGCGCTCGCGCGTTTGTTGTCCAACGCCTGAGCCGATCAGCCCTTCCGACTTCGACGAACCATGACCGACCTCTATACGCTCGAGCGCGGCGCCGCGCCGCTGCTGATTTCGATTCCCCACCTCGGCACGTATATTCCCGACGCGTTGCATGATCAGTACACCGATATTGCCCTGACCGTCGCGGATACCGACTGGCATCTCGACCGCCTCTACGCATTCGCGAAGGAACTGGGCGCGACGATACTCGGTGCGCGTGTGTCGCGCTACGTGATCGACCTGAACCGCCCGCCGAACGACGAGAGCCTCTATCCGGGGCAGACGACGACTTCGCTGTGCCCGACCGAAACCTTCCGCGGCGAACCCGTCTATCGCGAGGGTTATGCGCCCGATGCGGCGGAGCGCGAACGCCGTGTGGCGACGTACTGGCAGCCGTATCACGACACCTTGCGCGCGGAACTGCAACGCCTGCGCGCGCAGCATGCGAACGTGCTGCTGTGGGAAGCGCATTCGATTGCGAGCGTGTTGCCGCGGCTCTTCGAAAACAAGCTGCCGGACCTGAACCTCGGCACGCAGGACGGGCGCACGGCGGCTGCGGCCGTGCAGGCTGCGGCTGTCGACGCTGCGGCGGCGAGTGCGTATACGTGGGTGGCGAACGGGCGCTTCAAGGGCGGCTACATCACGCGCCGCTTCGGCGCGCCGCGGGACGGCGTGCATGCCATCCAGCTCGAAATGTGCCAGTCGGCCTATATGAACGAGACGGCGCCGTTCGACTATGTGCCGGCGCTGGCGGACAAGGTTCAGCCCGTGCTGCGCAAGATGGTGGGTGGCGCGCTGAACGCCGTACAGGCGCTCAACGCCGCGAAATAGATGCCGGCACGCACGCTGCCCGGACAGCGTGCGCTTCAGCTGCCGGTTGCCTCGGCATAAATGATTTCGATGCCGAGGCGTTGCAGCCAGGCGGCGTATTCCGTGCCCAATCCCCGGTCGGTCACGAGGAAGTCGATCCGGTCCATCGCGCCGAAGGTCGCAAACTCCCGCTTGCCGAACTTCGTCGAATCGGCCAGCAAATAGACGGTTTTTGCCGCGTCGATCATCGCGCGCTTGACGTGCAGGTCGATGAAGTCCGGATAGGAAATGCCGGACTCGATCGAAACGCCGCCCGTCGCCAGAAATAGCTTGTCGACGAACATCCCTTCGAAGAAGGTCGAAGCCTTTTCGCCGGAGACTGCAATCGTTTCCGGTTTGAAGATCCCCCCCGTGAGCATGACCCGATTGGTCGGCTCCGCGCCCAGCAGAATCGCAATGTTCAACGCGTTGGTCACGATGCGCAGGTTCTGCCGCTCCAGCAGGTTCTTCGCGAGTTCCGTGGTGGTCGCGCCGCAGTCGAGAATGACCGAGTCGCCGTTCTCGATGAGGCCGGCCGCCAGGCGTCCGATCTGCGCCTTTTCCTCGCTGGTTGGAAGAATGTTGGCGTCGTAGGGGCGACGGGCCGCTGGGGCCGGCTCGGACTTCAGGCGCACATTGCCGTGCACGCGCTCGACCCGGCCGAGGCGCTGCAGTTCGTCGATGTCCTTCCGGATGGTCGGCATGGATACGCCAAATTCGCTCGAAAGCTCGGAGAGCTTGACGAGCCTGGCGGCCTGCACCCTTTCGAGAATCTTTTCTGTTCTGGTCCTTTGATCCATTCCCGTTTCCCCGCAAACCGCCAAGGTTGGCGGGCATTAGACATTGCAGGCCATATTTTGCCCGATTCGGACGCCTGGCGGCACTTCCTGGTGTTTTCCCTGTTTCCTTTGATTTCTCTTTGACTTTCTAAAGAAACAAAAAGAAACTGCGCATCAAGCAAACAGGAAGTCCGGGAGCAGGGAATGGAAAATCCCTTCAAGCAGTCCGGCGAGGCGCTTCACCGGCGCGCGCAGGAGATCCGCAAGAAGATCTGTGTCATGAACTCGGCGGCGAAGAGCGGCCACACGGGCGGCGACATGTCCGAGGCGGACATTCTGGCTGCGCTGTATTTCCACGTGCTGCGCTATGAAGTCAACGCCGACCAGAGCGGCAACCAGAATGGCAACCCCAGCGTCAACTGGCACGACGAATTCATCCTCAGCAAGGGCCACGGCGTGGGCGGCCTCTACTCGTGTTTCGCGGAACTGGGCTGGCTGGAGGAGCGCGAGCTGCTGTCCTACCTGCGGGACGATTCGCGGCTGCCGGGCCATCCGGTGCGCCAGAAGCTGCCTGGCTGGGTGACGGTCAACACCGGCGGTCTCGGCCACGGCCTGCCCATCGCGGCGGGTCTCGCGATGGCGAAGCAGCGCCACGCGGCGCGCACCGAAGGCGCGCCGGGCCGGGTCTTCGTGCTGACGGGCGACGGCGAGCTCGAAGAGGGTTCCAACTGGGAAGCCGCCATGTCGGCGGCGCACTTCGAAGTCTCGAATCTCGTCGCCATCGTCGACCGCAATCGCCTGCAACTGGCGGACTTCACGCACAACATCATGGACCTCGATCCGCTCGACGAGAAGTTCCGCGCTTTCGGCTTCGAAGTTCACGACGTCAATGGAAATGATTCAGACGCTATTTGGAAACTAATAGAAAGTCTCGATTACAAAAACAGAAAGCCCAAGGTGGTGATCGCCCATACGGTCAAGGGACGCGGCGTCTCGTTCATGGAGAACGTTCCCGCCTGGCACCACAAGTTTCCGGACGAAGAACAACTGAAGCAGGCATTGAAGGAGCTGGACCATGCGTAACTTCGCGGATCTGCGCGACGGTGTGGTGAGCGCGTTGAGCCGTCTGACCGACGCGGGGCAGGACATCGTCGTGATGGTGGCCGATTCCACTTCGACCGCGAAGATCGCGCCGTTCCTCGACCGCTACCCCGAGCGCGTGATCAATGTTGGCATTGCCGAGCAAAACATGGTCGGCATGGCCGCCGGCCTCGCGCTGGGCGGCCATATCGTTTTCACGGCGAATGCCGCGCCGTTTCTCGTGGGGCGCGCCAACGAGCAGGTCAAGAACGACATTTGCTACAGCGCCACCAATGTGAAGATGCTCGGCCTCAACGCGGGCGTGGCCTATGGGCCGCTTGCCTCCACTCACCACGCGATCGACGACATTTCGATCATGAGCGGTTTTGGCAACGTGCAGATCTTCGCGCCGTGCGACGAGGTGGAAGTCGTGCAGATGATCGACTACGCAGCGGCGATGGAGGGGCCGGTCTACATCCGCCTCGATAACGCGAAGTTTCCCGTCGTGCACGACAGCACGTACCGGTTCGAGCCCGGCCGTCCCGACGTGCTGATCCATGGCAATGGCGTGGCGGTGATCGCGCTCGGTTCGGTGGTGGGCGAGGCACTGGATGCCTGCGAGCAGCTGCAGCAGGACGATATCCATCCGACGCTCGTGAATCTTTCGTCGCTGCGCCCACTTGATCAGGATGCCCTGGCGTCGATCGTCGAGGGCCACGACGCCGTCGTGACCGTGGAGGAGCACTCGCTGCACGGCGGCGTGGGCGCAACGGTTGCGCTCCTGATGGCGCGGCGCCAGATCCATCGCCGCCTGACCACGCTGGGCGTGACCGAAGGCGAGTTCGCACGCTACGGCACGCGCAAGGGGATTCGCCGCCACTACGGCATCGACGCAGAGGGCATCGTAGCGGCCGTGCGCGCCCAGCTCGCGCGCTGAAAGCGCGGCAGCCGGCGCACAAGGTCCTCACAAGGTCCTATTACGGAGACAGACAGGATGAGCATTCAGTACGACATGACGCTGCGTCACGGCGTGGACTTCGACTTTCGGCTGGACGGCAAGGTGGCGGTCGTCACCGGCGGCCTGGGCGGCATTGCCATGGCCACGAACGCCGCGCTGATCGCGAAGGGCGCGCGCGTCGCCATCTTCTACCCGAGCTTCGAGGCGCCGCGCGTGCAGGCCGCGATCGAAGCACTGGGGACGCAGAACGCGAAAGCGTTCGCCTGCGACGTTGCCAGCGAGGCCGACGTCGAACGCGCCATGCAGGCGGCCGTTGCCCACTTCGGCGACCTGCATCTGCTCGTCAACGCGGCGGGCTGCATCACGCTGACGCCGGCCGAGGAGATCGGCTTCGACGAGTGGCAAAAGCAGATTGACGTCAATCTCACCGGCCCGTTTCTCTGTTCGAAGCATTTCGCCCGTCACGTGCTCGCGAGCGGGCACGGCGGCAAGATCGTCAATATCGCTTCGCAGGCTGCGACCGTCGCCATCGACCAGCATTGCGCCTACACGTCGGCCAAGGCCGGATTGATCGGGATGACGAAGGTTCTCGCGAAGGAATGGGCCGGCCGCGGCATCACCGTCAATACCGTCTCGCCCACCGTCGTGCTGACGCCCATGGGCGCGGCAGCCTGGGAAGGCGAGAAAGGCGAGACCATGAAGAATCTGATTCCGGTGGGCCGCTTCGCCTATACCGACGAGATCGCGGCCGCCATTCTGTTTCTGCTCTCGAACGGCGCGGACATGATCACCGGCGCCGACATCATGATCGACGGCGGTTACACCATTTGCTGAGTTCGTTGTGCTCGTGCGGCTTGCGCGGAGGCGGAGGCCGTTTGTTTCATCTCATCGAAGAAATAGAAAGTGAACCCGGAGACAAACATGTGGAAGAAGCTTGCAGTCACGGCAGCGGTTGCCGCGTCTTTCGTGATGGCCCTGCAGCCGGCCGATGCGCTGGCGGCCGGTAAAGGCACGATCGCGATTCTCGTGAACGCGCTAGACAACCCGTACTACGCGGCGGAAGCGAAGGGGGCGGACACGGAAGCGAAGAAGCTCGGCTATGACACGATCGTGCTGTCGCATGGCGAGGACGTCAACAAGCAGAACGAACTGGTCAATCTCGTGATCGGCAAGGGCGTGAAGGGCATCATTCTCGACAACGCGGATTCGAACAGCAGCGTGGCCACCGTGCGCACCGCGCAGGAAAAGCACGTGCCGGTGGTGCTGATCAACCGCGAGATCCCGAAAGACGGCATTGCGATCGCGCAGCTCAGCCACAACAATCTGCAGGCGGGCACCGAGGTTGCGCAGCGCTTCGTCGACACGATCGGCGAGAAGGGCGAATACGTGGAGCTGACCTGCAACCTCGCGGACAAGAATTGCGTGACGCGCTCGCAGGCCTTCCATCAGGTGCTGGACCAGTATCCCGACCTGAAGATGGTGGCGCGCCAGGACGCGAAGGGCGCGCTGCTGCCGGGCAAGCAGGCGATGGATTCGATTCTGCAGGAGCACCCGCATATCAAGGGCGTGATCTGCGGCAACGGTCCCGTCGCGCTCGGCGCGATTGCCTCGCTGGATTCGGCGGGCCGCAGCGACGTGGTCGTGATGGGGATCGACGGCAGCAACGACGAGCGCGACTCGGTTCTGGCGGGCAAGCTCAAGGCAACCGTCATGCTGCAGGCGCAGACCATCGCCATTCATGGCGTTGACCTGCTCGACCGCTATATTCGCACCGGCAAGACCGGAGAGCCCGAGCGCCAGTTGTTCCGCGGCATCCTGATCACGAAGGACAATGCCTCGAAGGTGAACGACTTCTACTACACCAGGTAACGGTCTTTGGGTGTGCTACGGGCGCGGTCAACGCCGCGCCCGTGGAAGTCTTCAAGTGAGGTCGTCATGGTTTCATCCCTTAGCGCTTTGCGCTCCTCTGCTCTCACGGCGGCGATCGGCGCGCTGGCGCTGCTGGAAATCGTCTCGGTCGGCGGCTGCCACGTCGTGACCGACCAGCAGCTGGCCGCGATTCGCAGCCAGGGCCAGCATCACGGTCCGGATCCGGCGAAGATCTTCAGCGAACAGGTGATCCCTTATGCGGAAAAGAATGCGAAGCCGGCGGCGCAGGTTATCGGCGCGCTCAGCCAGAATTTCGACGACGCGTGCAAGCAGTATGGTTTTCGCCAGAGCGCCGCGTTTCCGTGCAACTTCTGGATACGCGTGCAGGGCAAGGTCACGCGCATCGACACCGCCTCGCGCGTGGGCAAGGCCTATGTGGACGTGAGCCCGCCGGGCGGCGGCGACGCCATACACGTGGCGCTGGAAACGGGGCCGGTGGTGATCGGCACGGGCGTGCGCGACGGCTTCCCCGGCGTCAAATACAGCGACTTCGACGACCAGACGCGCTTTGCCGCCTTCGGCCAGGCGCTCAACAAGCTCGTGGTGGCCCATGCGGAGCAGTCGCTCAAGCTCCAGGTGGGCGAGACCGTGGACGTGGCGGCCGTCTATAGCGGCTGGAGCGAGCCTTCCGGCGAAATTCGCGCGATACCGGTGGCCTGGAAATGAACGCATCGCCAACGATGAACGCCGCGAACGTCATCGAGACGCGCGGGCTTTCGAAAATCTACCCCGGCACCGCGGCGCTCGTGGAGGTGGACTACAAGGTGCGCCGCGGCAAGGTCAACGTGCTGATCGGCGAGAACGGCGCCGGCAAATCCACCTTGATGAAGCTGCTGGCCGGCGCCGAGACGGCGACCTCAGGCGAGATCCGCATCGACGGCGCGGTGGCGCAGATCAGCGACGTGCGCAGCGCCGAAGCGCATGGCGTGGGCATCATCTTCCAGGAACTGAATCTCTTTCCCGACATGAGCGTGGCGGAGAACATCTTCGCCGGCAACGAGCCGACGCGCGCGGGCGTGATACGCGGCAAGGACGAGAACCAGCAGGCCAGGGCGCTGCTCGATCGTCTGCAGATTCCGATCAATCCGCGCACCCGCCTGGGCGACCTCTACGTGGGCCAGCAGCAGCTCGTGGAGATCGCGAAGGCGCTCTCGAAGCACATCAAGGTGCTCATCATGGATGAGCCCACCTCGGCGCTTTCGCGCAACGAGGTCGAAATCCTCTTCAAGATCATTCGCCAGCTCAAGGACGAGGGCGTGACGGTGATCTATATCTCGCACCGGCTCGAAGAGATCATGGCGATCGGCGACTGCATCACGGTGCTGCGCAATGGGCGGCTCGTGGCGGAAGACGACATCGCCAACATCGACATTCCGTGGATCATCGAAGCGATGGTCGGCTCGTCGAAGAAGCGCTTCGCCTTCGAGCAGCACCAGATCGGCGCCGACGTGCTGAAGGTGACGGACCTCGCGCTCAAGCGGCCGAACGGCATCTATGCGGTCGATCATGTGTCGTTCTCCGTGCGCGCCGGCGAGGTGATCGGCATCTATGGGCTGATGGGCGCGGGGCGCACCGAGCTGCTCGAATCGCTGCTGGGTGCGCAGCCGCTCGCGCTCGGCGAGATCGAACTGGCCGGCAAAGCCATTGAAAATCTGCCGATTCCCAGGCGCATCGAAGCCGGCATCGCGCTCGTGCCCGAGGACCGGCAGAAGCAGGGCATGGTGCAGCTCATGTCGATACTCGAAAACATGACCCTCTCGAGTCTCGGCAAATTCGCAAGCCGCCTTGCGCTGGGCGCGCTCAGGCGCGAGCGGCAGGTGGAGGCCGCCAGCGATATCGTCAAACGCCTCGCGATCAAGGCCGCCTCCGTCGATGCTCCCATCACGTCGCTATCGGGCGGCAACATGCAGAAGGTGGTGATCGGCAAGGCGCTGCTTACTTCACCGAAAGTACTCCTGATGGATGAGCCTACGCGCGGCATCGACGTCGGCGCGAAAGAAGACGTCTACAAGACCATCAGCCTGCTCGCGCAATCGGGCATTGCCGTCATCTACGCCACTTCCGAGCTGGACGAGGCAATGGCCGTTTCCAATCGTGTCTTCGTGATGGCCAGCGGGAAGCTCACGGCCGTCCTGGAACGCTCCCAGTTCGACAGCGAGCGCATCGTGCGCGCGTCGACACCCGCCACTGCCGTGGTTTGAGGCAACCGAGGTCAACACCATGAATACTCCCAACAGCAGCAATCCATCGCTGCACCCGGCTCACGCGAAGCACAACCGGCAAGGCGCGTACCGGGCCTCGCGCATCGCGGTGAACCTGCTCAAGCTGCGCATTTTCATCGCGCTCTTCGCGATCATCATCGTGTTTTCGATTACCGCCGACAATTTCCTCTCGACGAGCAACCTGCTGATCATGGCCAAGCATGTGACGATCGTCGCGATTCTCTCCATCGGCATGACGCTCGTGATCCTCACGGGCGGAATCGATCTCTCGGTGGGCTCCATTGTCGGCATCAGCGGCATGGCCGCCGGCTATCTCTTGCTGGAGGGTGTTCACGTCGGCCATTACGTCGTGTTCTTCAATCCGTGGGGTGTCGCCTTGCTTGCTTGCGTGCTGGGCGCGCTGATCGGCGCGGTGAACGGCTATCTGATCACGGCGCTCAACGTGGCGCCGTTCATCGCGACGCTCGGCATGCTCTACGTGGTGCGCGGCGCCGCGCTGCTCGTCAACAACGGCAGCACCTATGCCGATCTGGAGGGCAATGCGGCGCTCGGCAACACGGGCTTCGAATTCATCGGCAATGGTACGATTCTGGGGCTTTCCACGCCGGTGTGGATCATGCTGCTGCTGGCGGCGGTGACCATCTTCATCGCCCGCAAGACGCCGCTCGGCCGGCGCATTTACGCCATTGGCGGCAACGAGCAGGCCGCGCGTTTTTCGGGCATCCGCACCCATCGCGTGAAGCTGTTCGTTTATATGTTTTCGGGCTTCTGCGCCGCGATTGTCGGGCTCGTCATTACCGCGCAGCTGCAGACCGCTCATCCGCTGACCGGCGAGACCTTCGAACTCAATGCGATTGCCGCCGTCGTGCTGGGCGGTACCGCGCTCATGGGCGGCCGCGGCACAGTGTTCGGCTCGGTCGTGGGCGCCTGCGTCATCAGCATTCTCGGCGACGGCATGGTGATGTGCGGCATCAGCGACTTCTGGCAGATGGTGATCAAGGGTCTCGTGATCATCTTCGCCGTCGTCATCGACCAGTTGCAGCAGCGCCTGCAGTCGCGCATGGTTTCGTTGACCGCGTGAGCCGTCGCGTCGTCCTCCTCAGTGGAATGTCACATGCAATACGTTCTGGCCATCGATCAGGGAACCAGCGGCACGAAGGCGCTCGTCTTCGACGCTGACGGGCAGGTTCACGCGCGCGGGTTTGCCGCCGTGCCTTGCTCCTATCCGCACACGGGTTTTGTCGAGCAGGATCCCGACGCACTCTATGAGTCGGTGCTGAAGTCCGTCGCGATGTGCCTTGCCGAATTTGCGGGCGAGCCGCGCGACATCGCGGGCATCGGCATCTCGAACCAGCGCGAGACGGCGGTGCTGTGGGACGCGGAGGGCAGGCCCATCGTGCCGGCCGTGTCGTGGCAGTGTCAACGTTCGCTCGCGATCTGCGAGCGTCTGAAACGCGACGGTCTGGTGGAGACGATCGCCGCAAAGACCGGACTCCTGATCGATCCGTATTTCTCGGGCACCAAGCTTATCTGGCTCAGCGAAAACGACGAGCGCGTGCGCGCGCAACTGGCGGCCGGCAACGCACGTTTCGGGACGGTCGATAGCTGGCTGCTCTATCGTTTGACGAAGGGCGCCTCGTACTGTACCGACTATACGAATGCTTCGCGCACGATGCTGTTCAACCTCGCCGCTCGCGAATGGGACCACGAGCTGATCGCGATGTTCGGCTTGCAAGGGCTGTGCCTGCCCGAACTCAAGCCGTCCGCGTCGTTTTTCGGCGCCACCGATTTCGAGGGCTTGCTGGCGCGGCCTGTCCCGATCGTTTCGATGATCGGCGATTCACATGCGGCCGCCGTGGGCGAAGGATGCCTGATGCCGGGCGTCGCGAAAGCCACCATGGGCACGGGTTCGTCGATCATGATGAACGTGGGCAGCCAACCGCAAAGCGCAACGCAGGGTCTCGTCTCGACCTTGTGCTTTGCCGCGGCGGCGCGCGTGGACTATGCGCTGGAGGGCATCATCATCAGCGCGGGGTCCACGCCTGCTTTCCTGAAGGAGAAGCTGCGCCTGTTCGATGATTTCTCCGAGGCCGAAGCTGCGTTCGCCGAATGCGACAACGGCGGCGTGTTCGTGATCCCGGCGTTTTCCGGCATCGGCTGCCCGCACTGGAAGTATCCGGGCGGCGCCCAGATCGTCGGGCTCAGCTTCTCGTCATCGTGGCGGAACGTGGCGCGCGCCGCCTACGAATCCATCGTCTATCAGATCAAGGACGTGATCACGGTGATGGAGCAGGCCTCGAACATTGCGCTGCGCGAACTGCATCTGGACGGCGGGCTCGTACAGCGGCCCTTCCTGCTGCAGTACCTTGCGGATACCTTGAATCGTCCGGTCAGCACGCTGGCGCTGAGCGAGATTTCGGCCGCGGGCGCGGCTGCGCTGGCGTCGCTCGAAGCCGGACTGGTCGCTTCGCTCGATGCCTGGGCGGCAAAACGGGTGGTTGCGCGGCGCGTGGAGCCCGGCCATGGCGTGGAGGCCGCGGCGCAGAATCACGCGCAATGGCTGCAGTGGATTGGACGTCTTTAAATCGATGGTGACAGGAGAGTGCAACGTGGCTTACGAAGCAAAGCGGTTCGTCAACAAGGTCGTGGTCGTGACAGGCGGCAGCCGGGGCATTGGGCTCGGTATCGCGGAGCGCTTTGCGCAGGAAGGCGCGAAGGTGTGCGTATCGGCCAACGAGAAGAGCGTGCACGACGCGGCGACCCGCCTGCGCGACGCGGGCTTCGATGCGATCGCCGTCGAAGCGGACGTGACGCAGAAGGCGGAGGTGGTTGCGCTCTATGACGAGGTGGCCGCGAAGCTCGGCGAGGTCGATATCTCCGTGCAGAACGCCGGCGTGATCACCATCGCGAAGCTGCAGGATCTGAGCGAAGCGGAATGGGACAAGGTGCTGGCCGTCAACACGAAGGGCGTGTTCCTGTGCTGCCAGGAAGCGGCGACGCGCATGCTGCGCGCGGGCAAGGGCGGCCGGCTCATCAATACGGCATCGGGGCAGGCGCGCCAGGGTTTCGTCTATACGCCGCACTACGCGGCCAGCAAGTTCGGCGTGGTGGGCATCACGCAGAGCCTCGCCAAGGAACTGGCGCCCACGGGCATCACGGTGAACGCGTTCTGCCCGGGCATCATCAGCACGGACATGTGGGCCTACAACGACGAAGCGTGGGGCAAGCTGCTCGGCGACTACCAGCCGGGCGAACTCATGGCCGAATGGGTCGAGAACATTCCGATGAAGCGCGCGGGGACCGGCAAGGACGTGGCCGGGCTCGTGTCGTTTCTTGCCTCCGACGACGCCGCGTATATCACCGGGCAGACCATCAACGTGGACGGCGGCATGTTCATGTCGTGACGATACGACGGAGCGTACCGCGCGTACGCTCCGGGGCCGACCGTTGGCTGCGCAACGAACGTAGTCAACAGTCGGCAGGACTGCTTGAGAAACACGCGTGGCTTAGCGCGCCTGAACCGGCAGCGTGGCCAGCTTGCTCACCGTGTCCGCGCACGCGTGCGCGGCTTCGGCGCCCTTCACGAGGAAGTGCTCGCGGAAAAAGCCCGTATGTTCGTCGCCATGGTGGAAATGATGCGGCGTGAGCACGGCCGAGAAAACGGGCACGCCGGTCTCGAGCTGCACCTGCATCAGGCCGTTGATCACGGCCTGAGCGACGAATTCATGGCGGTAGATGCCGCCGTCGACCACCAGGCCCGCAGCCACGACTGCGGCGAAACGGCCGCTTTGCGCCAGCCGTTTCGCGTGCAGCGGAATTTCGAAGGCGCCGGGCACCTCGAACAGGTCGATGTCTTCGGCGACATAGCCGTACTTCTGGATGGCCTGCAGGAAGGACGTTTTGCACTGGTCGACGATATCGCGGTGCCAGCAGGCCTGGACGAAAGCGATGCGAAGACGGTTGCCGGCGGAGGAGGCGACAGCTTGAGTTTCGATGGAGGTAGAGGTGTTCATGGACTTCAGCCTGTTTGTGTGAACAGGGCGTAGGACGACCAGCGTCCTCGCACGCAGCGAAAGACGCAAGCCGACCTGTTCTCTTTCATCCGGACTATACCGTCGGCCCCGGAATCCAACCGGGTCTGCTGACCTCCGCCATCGCGCGAAGCAGGTTGCGATGGCAGAGCGCTCGCGGGCTACGCCGTATTAAGAGCGATTACCGCCGGTGGGGAATTGCACCCCGCCCCGAGAACGTGTTCTTGACGAACGCATGAACGGTATCACGAATCCCGAAATTGTGCATAGCCGCATACGGAAAGACCGCAGTATCGAAGCGGGAATCGAAGATCAGTCGTCTTGGACTCCTTCGGGTTACTGCAGCGTGCCCTCGCGCTGTGGGATGGCGGGGGAAACGACGAGCGCGATGCTGGCGCCGTCCATGGACTCCTGCTCCATCACGTCGCAATCGATCGTATCGACCTCGATCCGCCCGTTCTCCACCGCGATGGCGACCCTGCCGTGAGGTTCGAAGATCATGTTGGTGATGAAACGCTCCGCCGTGACGGTGCGGCTGACTTTCAGGAGCGCAAGCGCGTTGACGAAGACCATGCCAATCGGCTTCGGGGTTTCGGTTCGCTCGTTGCTGCGGTTTGACTGCTGTCCTTCCATTCGATTACTCCCTGTTTGCCCGGAGAGGCCGGTTGCCGGCGCCCATCGTAAGACGGGGGCGGGGCAGCGGGAGTCGGACAATTACGGAATTGCCGGGTGAGGCAAGGCGTTACCGCTTCGGCCTCACGCTGCGGCCTGTGATCAGCGGCTTTCGGCCGGCAGGATCAGCCGGTCAGGGATCGATTGCGGCGAGCGGCGCTGGGCGATGTAGTACACCACGGCCGGCACGATGAGGCCGAGGATCCACGAAATGTCGGTGCCGCCCAGCGCGTCGACGAAACCCCCCGTATAGAAGCTGCTCGAAATGAAGGGCATCTGCACCAGCACGCCGAGCACGTAGATGGCAATGGCCCGCGTGTTCCAGCGGCCGTAGCGCCCGTTCGGATCGGAGAGCGCGGGCACGTCGTAGCGCGATTGCGTGAAGCAGTAGTAGTCCACAAGATTGATCGCGCTCCACGGCGTGAAGAACGCCAGCAGGAACAGGATGAATGCGGTGAATTCCTTGAGGAACGAGTGACGGCCCGCGAGTGCGACGGCAGTCGAGATGCCCACCATCGCGACGATATAAACGAAGCGGTGCCGGGTGGAAATCGCGCGCTTCGCGCGGAACGCGCTCACCACGGTCGCCATCGACATGAAGCTGCCATAGGCATTGAGCGTGGTGACCGTGAGCTTGCCGAAGGCGATGCTGAAGTAGAGCATGGCCGCCACGGCGCCGCTCGCGCCGAGTCCGACGATATACGCGACTTCGTGATGCGCGAACGCATGCCCGGCGAGCGCGGCCGCGAACACGCCGAACACCATCGCGGCCTGCGCGCCGATCACCGATCCCAATCCCACGGCGAGAAACGTGCGCGCGGGCGAGGTCGAGCGCGGCAGATAGCGCGAATAGTCGGCCACATAAGGACCGAATGCGATCTGCCACGAAGCCGAGAGCGACATGGACAGCAGGAAGCTCGGCAGCGTGAAGTGACGATTGGCGAGCAGCGCGCCGATGTCATGGTGTGCGAACAGTTGCGCGAACATGAACACGAAGGCGGCCACGCCGATCACGCTCGCAATGCGCCCGACGAAGTGAATCGAACGGTAGCCGAGCAGCGTGAGCACGACGATGAGCGCGGCGAAGAGGCAGATGCCGGTGGTGTCGGACACGTTGAACAACTGCGCGGTGGCCTGGCCCGCGAGCACGGTGCCGCTCGCCGAAAAGCCGACGTACATGATGCACACCAGCGCGATGGGAATGGCCGCGCCGTAGACGCCGAACTGCACGCGGCTCGAGATCATCTGCGGCAGACCCAGTTGCGGGCCCTGCGCACCGTGCAGCGCCATTACCGCGCCGCCCACGAGTTGTCCAATCAACAGCGCGACGAGCGACCAGAACACGTCGCCGCCCAGCACCACGGCGAGCGCGCCGGTGATGATCGCGGTGACCTGCAGGTTGGCAGAAAGCCAGAGCGTGAACTGGCTGAACAGGCTGCCGTGGCGTTCCGTGTCGGGAATATAGTCGATGGAGCGCGTTTCGAGCAGCTTGCGGCTCTCGGGCGCGAGTCGGGCGAGGGATTCGGGTTGGGCCACGATGGACTCCGGAAAGGGGCGGGTCGGCAAAAACGTCCGCACGCGCAACGGCGGGCTTTCCGGATGATGTTGTATAGACAACTCGGGCGGAATAGGGAATAACCCCGGTCGCGTTCCTTGTTGCGTCGGTCTCCTGACGAAAATATTACAAAAACCATTCGATCGGCAGGACCGGGAAGAATCACACGCCAGGACGTGCGCTCCATGTCGTATTGGGCTCGGTGTCGTAGCGCGTGCCTGTTCCCCCGGCACGAAGTAGGGCGAGACGAGATCGAGCTCGTGTTGCGGGTCGCCGGGTATGGCGTGCAGTTGCGCGATCACGAGGGAGTCGTGCGCGGCCTTGCCTTGCGCTTTCGCGGGACGTGGCGATTCAGGATTCGGGGAGATAGCCGGTCTTGCGCAGATTTTCCGCCATGTAGAGCCGGAACTCATTGCCCTCGGCAGGCGCCGCTTCGTCCACCACGCCACAGGCATGAAGCAGGTGTTGCAACGCGGAGATCGCCTGTCCGTCGGGGTCCTGATCGATGGCGAGAGCCATGGTGCCGTCCTTGATGTAGCGTCGATGTTCGTCGGAGATCTCGTGCCCGACCCAGACGATCTTTCCGGCCACGAATTACGGACATCATGTTGTCGCTCAGGTTTCGATGTATATACCACCTACGTCGTTCCACGTCGCATCGTGGGTATAGATATTAAAGTCGTTCCCGCTCCAGTTACACGTAGTCACGCGCTCTCCTTTGAGGCGTACCCCGCCTCCAATGTTGTTAACAGCACGTGCCACCTGGGGATCGGAAGCGTATCTACAATCTGGTGTTTAATACTACGAACGTCATGGGAACTTTTCAATCATGGGTGTCATCCTGACTTGATGAGTCAGGTGGAGACTCAATCCCCGCTGACTTTGGTCATGTACGTAATTCGCTATTCTTTCCATGAGACCGTCAACACGTCCGAGCGCCCATGACACGCTTCAACTGGCAAAACCCCTATCCGACCGTGCGCCAGCCGGTATTCGCGCGCAACATCGTGTCGACTTCGCATCCGCTTGCGGCGCAGGCCGGTCTGCGCATGCTCTGGAAGGGCGGTAACGCCGTCGACGCGGCTATCGCGGCGGCAGCGGCCATCACCGTGGTCGAGCCTGTTTCGTGCGGCCTGGGCGGCGACGCCTTTGCGCTCGTGTGGGACGGCACGCGCCTCCATGGCCTCAATGCCTCCGGCACGGCGCCCGCGGCGTGGAACGTCGGGTACTTTCAGAGCCGCTATGGCGAGGAAGGCGGCCGCGCGAAGCGGCCCGTACGCGGCTGGGACACCGTGACGGTGCCAGGCGTCGTCGCGGGCTGGGAAGCCTTGCATGCGAAGTTCGGCTCGCTGCCGTTTGCCGACCTCATGGCGCCCGCCATCGAGATTGCCGAGCGCGGCCATGCCGTGGCCAGCATCGTCGCACACAAGTGGCAGGCCGCGGTGCCGGAGCTGCATAGTCAGCCGGGCTTTGCGCAAACCTTCATGCCGCACGGCCGCGCCCCCGAGGTGAGCGAGCGCGTGTGTTTCCCCGGCCATGCGGCTACGTTGCGCCGGCTTGCGCAAGAGGGGCCGCGCGCGTACTACGAAGGCGAGATCGCGGAGCGCATCGCGGCATTCTCGCGCGAGTGCGGCGGGGCGATGGCGCTGGACGATCTGCGCGGCTATTGCGCCGAATGGGTCGAGCCGATCGGCAAGGCCTACCGCGGCTACACCGTGCACGAGATTCCGCCGAACGGGCAGGGCATTGCGGCGCTTGTCGCGCTCGGCATCCTCGAGCAGTTCGATATGGCCTCGCTCCCGCTCGACAGCGTGGAAGCCCAGCATGTGCAGATCGAAGCGATGAAGCTCGCCTTCGCCGACGTCTATCGCTACGTGGCCGATCCGCGCACGATGGAGGTCACGCCCGCGCAGATGCTGGACGATGCGTACCTCAAGTCGCGCGCGAAGCTGATCGACCCGAAGCGCGCGACGCATTTCGGCTTCGGCATGCCCAGGGCGGGCGGCACGATCTATATGTCGGCGGTGGACGAGCGCGGCATGATGGTGAGTTTCATCCAGTCGAACTACATGGGCTTTGGTTCGGGCGTGGTCGTGCCGGGCACGGGTATCGCGCTGCAGAACCGCGGCTGCGGCTTTTCGATGGATCCGGCCTCGCCTAACGCGGTGGCGGGCGGCAAGCGGCCGTTCCATACGATCATTCCGGCGTTCCTCACGCAGCAGGCGGACGGCCGTCAGGAGGCCGTAATGACTTTTGGCGTGATGGGCGGCGACATGCAGCCGCAAGGCCATCTGCAGACGGCGGTGCGCATGCTCGATTACGGCCAGCAGCCCCAGGCCGCCTGCGATGCGCCGCGCTGGAAGCTCAACCGCGATTTCACGCTCAACGTGGAATCGACCTTCGACCCCGATACCGTGCAAGCGCTGCAGGACCGCGGCCACCGCATCAAGCGCATTGACGACCCCTACATGGACTTCGGCTCGGGCCAATTCATCTGGAAACTCGACCGTGGCGACCCGGAACGCGGCTATGTGGCCGCGAGCGATTCGCGGCGCGACGGGCTGGCTGCGGGCTTTTGAGCGAGTGTTGCCTAAATCCTTGCCTAAGCCCTTGAATCAACGGGCCAAATCGCGCGTCCAATCGTGCCGGATAGCGCCTCGCGCGCGAGTGCGCGCACGGCTGAGCGCCATGCGCAGCAGTGCTATATTCTCTCTTTCGCTGCGCAAGCGGCAATGGACTTACTGTTTGTAAGGTATTGGAGAGAAAATGGCAGTCGAGTACCGTGGTTTTCGAGTCGCTGTCGATGCGAAGGCAGACGCAACAGACACGCAATGGCTGTGCAGCGCAAAGATCGAGGGGATTGCGGGAGAGGCGCAGAACGTCACGCTGCCTCCCGTCGAACTGACGATCCCCAAGCTGAAGATCGACGTGCTGATGGCGCTTTCTGCCGTCGAGCACCGCGCGAAGGATACCGTGGACGAGTGGCACACGGCGCATCCTTCGGTGGCCTGATTCGCGAGGCCGCTATCAGACGGCTACCCAGTGCCCCGGAATCCACTGCCAGTGATTGCCGTCCCAGCGGTAATGCCCCTTGACCCAGTGGTAGCCGGGCGCCGGCGGGGCCGGGACGACTTCCACGCGCGGCGCGGGCTCCGGCGGCCGCGCCGGTTCGACCACACACGCTGAAAGCAGCGCGGTGCACGTGAGCAGCGTGGCCGAGAGTTTCGCATTCTTCTTCATACTTCGTACTCCTTGGAGTTATAAGACGGTGTATGGCTCATGCACGACGGTGTGCGTGTTCAGGTTCGGACCAGGCCGGTCATCGCGCCCGGCGCGCCCGCTTCGGCGAAGAGTGCGGTCGCGGTGCGGTGCGGGTCGAGTCCCAGGCTTTCGCTGGCCGCGCCTGCGATAAGCGCGTCGAGCGAGGCCGTGGGCTTGAGATCGCGTCCTTCGTAGAGATCGGTGCTGCGCAGGCCGGGCCAGTCGGCCACTACGCGTCCGCCCTTCACGGCGCCGCCCACGAGCATCGCCACCGAAGCCTGGCCGTGGTCCGTCCCGCCCGTGCCGTTGGCCGCCGCCGTGCGGCCGAACTCGGTGGCGACGAGCACCGTCGTCTTGCTCCAGTCCGCGCCCAGGCCCTCGCGCAGCGAGGCGAGCATCGTGTCGAGCGCCTTGAGCTGGTTGGAGAGGCGCGCGTTCTGCGCGCTATGGGTGTCCCAGCCGCCCGTTTCGATCATCGCAATGCGCGGCCCGTCGGGGCGCGAGAGAAACTGTGCCGCGAGCTTGCCGAGGCTCGCCGGGTCCTGGCGCGGGCCGACGTCGCCGGCCAGTCCGCGCGCGCTCATCGCCGACGCCCACAGCGGCGCCAGTTGCGCATCGGCCTCGTAGAGCGCCGAAACGCGCATCATCAGATCGTCGGGCGCGGTCGGCAGGGCGGAAGGCGCGTACGACGTCACGCGCGCCGGCCCGCGCAGCGCGGCCGGCACGGTCGGCGCGAGCGCGATCGCGTTTTCGCGCGTTGCGGGCATCAGGCCGACGAGCCGGTTGAGCCAACCGTCCTTCACCTGGTACGCCGCGCGTCCGCCGGTCTCCAGCACGTTCTGGCCGTCGAAATGCGAGCGGTCGCGGTACGGCGAAGCGATGGCGTGGTAGAAAAGCGCTTCGCCCGACTGGTACATCTGTGCCATCCGCGCGAGCGACGGGTGCAGCGCGAAAGTGCCGTCGAGCTTCGTTGCGCTCGCCGCGTCGATGGCGAGCGGCCCACGCAGCGTCGCATACGCGGGCTCGGCGTAGGGGACGACGATATTGAGTCCGTCCGCCGCGCCGCGCTGGATCACGAAGACGAAGCGGCGGTCCGTGGCCACGTTCGCGAAAACCATTTGCGGCGCGACGAGCATCGCACCCGCGCCGGCTGCGGCAACGCGCAGGAAACGGCGGCGCGAGAAAGCCCCGCTGCAAGCGCCGACGTTGGAATCGATACGGGAGACCATGGCGATCACCTCCTCAGAAAGTCGGGCGAGACGAGCAGCAGCGCCAGCGCCGTCGGGGCGCTCTCGGCGTGCGCGACCGCCGTGGCCGTGGGCGTGCTGAGCGAGCCGGCCATCAGCGTCTGGCCCAGCGTGCGCGGGTCGATCTGGTCGCCCACGCGTGCCGCGAAGCGCTGCGCCACCTCCACGCGGCGCACGAGGGCGTCGGGCGCGGCCCAGCTCGCGGCGATGTCGTCGTAGCCGGCCGGCGAGCCGGGGCGCCAGACCGGCTGGCCAAGTTGCGTGAGCAACGGGGCGGCGTTGAGTTCGCCAGGATCGCGCCAGCCGAGGGCGCGCATCGACGAGACGGTCCATTCCCAGGGAGTCTTGAACTTCGCGTTGACCGGCGCCCATGCCTCCGGCGATTCGACGAGCGTGCGATACACCGTCGGCAGATCGCCGCCGCTCTGCCGGAAAGCCTCGGCAAGACGGTTGGCGAGCGCGGGCGGCGGATTGTCGGCAACGAAGTGGCGCGCGAGTTGCAGGGCGATGTGGCGGCTCGTGGCGTCGGCGTGAGCAAGATCGTGCAGGATCGCGAGCGCCTGCTCGACGCCCGGCTGAGCGTAGCTGCGCCCCATCACGGTCCGCTCGCCGGGCTCGTGCAGCGCGGGGCGGAACACAAACGCGCCGGGCGTCGCGCCTTGCGGCTGCGGGCCGCGCAAGCCCGCCACGCTCCAGCCCGTGAGGGCGCGCGCGAATTCGGTCACGTCGTCCTGCGTGTAACCGCTACGCACACCTAAGGTATGCAGCTCCATGATCTCGCGCGCGAGGTTTTCGTTGAGCCCGCGCTTCTGGGCCGGGTCGCGTGCGTCGGCGCGCAGGGCCGCCTTGCTGTCGGGGCCCACCGAGCGCGTCTGGTCCAGAAAGACCTGCATCGCCGGATGCTGCTCCACCGCGACGAGCATGTCCTCGAAGCGCCCCAGCACATGCGGCCGGATCGCCTCCATTTCGAACGCGCCCGCGAGGCCGGCCACCTGGCCTTTGTCGACGGAGACGGCGAAATGATTGGACCAGAAGTACACGAGACGGTCGACGAAGGGCGTGTCGCTCGCCAGCGCGCTCGCGAGGCGCGCGTTCACGGCGCTGCGATAGATCTCGGCGCTCTCGCGGCGGATATCGCGGTTCGCCGCCTGGCGCGCCGCCTGCTGCGACGGCGGCGATGCCGGCGACTGCGGTTGCTGCTGCTGCGGCTGCTGCGATTGTGAGGATAGCCGGGCAGGCTTCGCGGGATCGCTGGCCGCCATGCCGGTCATGGCCTGCTCGCGCTCGGCGCCAAAGCGCTGCGCGATCGCGGCCGCGCCCGGCTGCTGGCTCCATGCGGCGGGCAGCGGCTCGTATTGGGCGAATTGCGCGAGGAGCCAGCCGCGAGGGTCGGCGGGCGGCGTTTCGTCGGCGCGCGCGCCGAGCCCGAAACGGTTCATCGCGATCGCCGCGGTGCTGATGATCGGCTGGGTTTCCATACGGAGTCCTTCAGAGTGCGTCAGCGTTCTTTGTGCAGTGCGTACCGTCGTTAAACGGACGCACTGCGCAAATCCGTCGCTCGTCCCCGAAGTTTTTTAGAAGCGCGGCCCCGGCATCATGGCGTGCCGCTCGCCGCCTTCGGCGCTTTCGCCATCTTCGCGGCAGGCAGCCGCCACTGGCCGCGCTGCCTCAGGCCCTCGGCGAACTTCACGCGCTCTTCGGGCGTGAGCGTGGCGGCGAAGTCGGCAATGCCGCTTTCCACCTGCGCGCGCAGCGCGGAGTCGGCGGTGCGCGTGCGCGCGAGGGCGTCGTCCAGCGCGGCGCGATCCAGCTGCGGCGCGGCGAGCAGATCGAGCACCACGCGGCGATCGTCGCGGCCTTCGCGCGCATAGGGCCGGCCCTCGCGGCGCGCGTTCTTCAGCGCCGCCACGAACTGGGCCTGCCGCTCGGGCGAAAGATCGTCGGCGGCGAAGCGCAGGGCCGTGCGCTGCGCGGGCTGCACCTCGCGCGCGCCTTGCGTGGCGAACCAGCGCCACGCGCCGCCCGCGATCGCGCCGAGCAGAAAGACGTTGAGCAGTACCGATCCTGCGATCAGCACCTTCCAGCCGCGGCCGTTCATTCGTCGCTCCAGTCGGCGCTGGACCCGCCGAAGCCCGTGCCCAGATAGCTGCTGTCGTGCGCATCGTACGCGTCGTACGATGCGTGCGGCGCACTGCCGAGCACGAAGAAGGACATCACGAGCGCGCCGGCCAGTGCGCCCGCGAGGCCGGCGCCCGCGAACGCCGCGCCGGACCACCAGAGCCGCCGCTTCGGCACCGCGGCGCGCGCGGGGGCGAGCCCGGGCGCCGTGGCGGCGATCTGCTCGACGAACGCGCGCGTGGGCGGCGCGATCGTGTCGCGCGCGAGCCAGGCATCCAGTTCGAGGGCCTCTTCCAGCGCCGCCTGGGCCTCGGCCCGGTGCGAGCGCGCCCACGCGAGCGCATCCTCGCGTTCGTGCGGCGGCCAGCGGCGCGGATCGGCGCCATAGGCGCCTACGAGTGTGTGGAAGCGTTCGGGTGTCATGCTGTGTCCTTGCTTGCGCCGTCGCCGGCCAGTTGCGCGCGCAACGAGCGCCTCGCTCGCGCGAGCAGGCTCTCCAGTGCGTCGACGGATATATCCATCAGTGCCGCGGCCTCGATGTTCGACAACTCCTGATAGTAGGTGAGCACCAGCGCTTCGCGCTGGCGCACGGGCAGCGTGGCAAGCGCCTCGCGCACGCGTTCGTCGCGCACGCGGGCGGCAAGCCGCGTTTCGGGCGCGGCATCCGGATCCGGCTCGTCCGGCAGGTCGTCCACGGGCTCTTCGCGCCGGCCGCGCAGGCGGTCGTAACAGAGGTTCAGCGCCACGCGGTGCAGCCAGGTGTCGAACTTCGCTTCGCCGGAGCGCCACTGCGGCGCCTGCTTCCAGATGCGCATGAAGGCCTCCTGGGCGACGTCTTCGGCTTCCATGCGGTCGCCCAGCATGCGCGTGGCAAGCGCGAGCAGCCGCGGCAGCTTGTGCGTGACTAGCGTGCGGACGGCGCCCGGATCGCGCGCGCCCACCCGGGCGACGAGTTCCGCGTCGGGATCGCGCTCGCTCAAGGCACACCGGGGCGGTTCGGGCGTGGCGCGCCGGGCGTGAGCCGGGTGCGCCATCTCGTTCGGACAGGTCGTCGGGCCTGCCGCGCGTATTTCATCGTTGTCCACTCCCAGACTGAGCAGCGGCCCGGCGGCTTCGGCCCAGGCGCCTGGGCCGCGCGCGGCCATGACCCGGCCGGGCCACCGGCTCTGCTTGTGTAGGTGCCACGCGAGCCCGCCAGGCGGATCGCCACGCGTGGCGGGATCGACGGGGTCGCGAGCGTTCAGGTTCAATATACGACGACCGCCGGATGGTAGTAGGCGGGCCTTGCAGGGACCACGATGCAGCCGGACAGCAGGGCAGCGGTCAAGACGAGCAGCAGGAATGTTTTCATGTTCGTAGTCAGCAGCACCGCGGGCTTACGCCCAGTGACCCTCTACCCAGCGCCAGTTCGGGCCGCGCTGGTCCCAGTGGCCCGGTACCCAGTGGTAGCCCGGGCGCACGCGCCGCCAGTGCCCGCCGATCCAGATGTAACGCCCGTGGTCCCAGCGCCAGTGGCCCGGATCCCAGGCAAAGCCCGCGCGCGGCGGCGGCACGACTTCGGCGCGCGGCGGCGGCGGGGCGGTGACGATGACCTGGGCGACCGCGGCCGAGGTGGCGAGCGCTGCGATGGCGGCGACCGCGAGGCGCTTGAGACGGATGGTTTGCATGACTTTTTCTCCGGGTGGGGACGGGGGACAGTGTTCCGTTTTTGCTTTAACGGCCCGGCGCGCGGAATCCGTCGCGCGCCACGCAAAATTTTTTAGTCACGCGACTCCCCTTACAATAGGGACAGCTTTTTCACGGCCGGCCAGCCCAGATCATGACCCGAGACCTACGCCTCACCCTCAATGCGCGCCAGCAGGAGTTGCTCGACTGGGTGCAGCGCGACGGCTTCGTCACGGTGGACGATCTCGCGGCGCACTTCAGCGTGACGCCGCAGACGATCCGCCGCGACGTGAACTGGCTCGCCGACATGAACCTCCTGCGCCGCTACCACGGCGGCGCGAGTCTGCCGACGAGTTCGGAGAACCTCTCGTACAGCGCGCGCCAGGGCATGTTCCATGACGAGAAGCGGCGTATCGCGGCGCTCGCGGCGAAGCACATTCCCGATCAGGCCTCGCTCTTCATCAACCTCGGCACGACCACGGAGGAAGTGGCGCGCGCGCTGAATCACCATCGCGGCTTGCACGTCATCACGAACAATCTGAACGTGGCGAGCATGATGAGCGGCTACCCCGAATGCGAGGTGCTGATCACGGGCGGCATCGTGCGGCCGTGGGACAAGGGCATCGTGGGCGAGCTGACCATCGACTTCATCCGCCAGTTCAAGGTGGACTACGCGATCATCGGCACCTCGGCCATCGAAACGGACGGCACGCTGCGCGACTTCGACACGCGCGAGGTGCGCGTGGCGGAGGCCATCATGCAGCACGCGCGGACCGTTTATCTGGTGACGGATCATTCGAAAATCGGCCGGCCGGCGCTCGTGCGCCAGGGGCACCTGAGCCAGGTTCACGCGCTTTTCACCGACAAACCGCTGCCGCCCGACATGAACGAGACCATCGCAGCGGCGGGCACGCAGGTGTTCGTGGCCGAGTAGAGGCTCATTAAGGGGCTGGAACGCGCCGGATGCGCGTTTCGTGTTCATTCGAACATCGAGGCGTCGCCATTCGAACATCGACGCCGCCTGGGCCCCACGCCAACGCGGCACGCGGCATGCTCTTTTCCAGACTCGAACGGCGTTCCGCTGGGTCGGGTCAGAGCTTGATTCCTGCAGTCTTTTCCCGCTCAAAGACCCGCCGGCATGGGCTTGTCGCCGTTGCGCCAGGGCGGGCTTGCTGCTACCGCCGTGGGCCGAATACCTCAGGCAAACCCTAAGCAAGAACGAACTTTACTTTTTCGAATTTGTTCGTTAGATTTCGTATTCGAACATTTCGGGTTCGTCTTATTTTCAGGGACAGCAGGTGAGTCAACAGAATCGGTACGATCTGCTCGTGGTTGGCGGAGGGATCAACGGCGCGGGCATCGCGCGCGACGCGGCCGGGCGCGGCCTGTCCGTGCTTCTTTGCGAGCAGGACGATCTCGCTTCGCATACCTCTTCGGCCAGCACGAAGCTGATTCACGGCGGCCTGCGCTATCTCGAGTACAAGGAGTTCGGTCTCGTGCGCAAGGCGCTGCAGGAGCGCGAAACGCTGCTGCGGGCGGCGCCGCACATCATGTGGCCGCTGCGCTTCGTGATGCCGCACGTGCCGAACCTGCGCCCCGCCTGGCTGATCCGCGTCGGCCTCTTTCTCTACGACCACCTCGCGAAGCGCGAACTGCTGCCGGGCTCGCGCGGCATCGACATGCGCCGGCATCCGGCCGGGGCGCCGCTCGTCGATTCGATCCGCCGCGGCTTCGTCTATTCGGACGGCTGGGTGAACGACGCGCGCCTCGTCGTGCTCAACGCGATGGATGCGAAAGAGCGCGGCGCCGAGATTCTTACGCGCACGAAGCTCGTTTCGGCACGTCGCACGCATGGAGCGAATGGTGCCGGCGGCGCAGAATGGCAGGCACGCCTGCAGCGCGCGGACGGCTCGATCCTGGACGTGCGCGCCCGCGCGATCGCCAACGCGGCGGGGCCGTGGGTGGGCGAGGTGCTGCACGGCGCGCTCGGCCGCGGCGCGCAGCACAGCGTGCGGCTCGTGAAGGGCAGCCATATCGTGACGAAGCGTCTGTTCGAGCACGATCATGCGTACATCTTCCAGAACCCGGACAAGCGCATTATCTTTGCGATTCCTTACGAACACGACTTCACGCTGATCGGCACGACCGACGTGGAGTATCACAACGATCCCGCGCAGGTCGCCATCGACGGCGACGAAACGCGCTATCTGTGCGACTCGATCAACCGCTACTTCAAACGCAAGATCTCGCCCGCCGACGTTTACTGGACCTATTCGGGCGTGCGTCCGCTGCTCGAGGATGAGGGGGCCGACAACCCGGCCGCCGTCACGCGCGACTACAAGCTGGAGCTGGACGAAAGCGAAGGCGCGCCGCTCCTCTCCGTGTTCGGCGGCAAGATCACGACGTTCCGCAAGCTTGCCGAAGAGGCGTCCGACCTGTTGTGCCGCGCGCTCGGCTCGCATGCCGGCGCCTGGACGGCGGGTGCGCCGCTGCCGGGCGGCGACATGGCCAATGCGCGCTTCGAACCGTTCGAGCAGGCCTTCGCGAAACGTCACGCGTGGCTGCCCGCGCCGCTCGTGCACCGCTATGCGCGCGCCTACGGCACGCGCGCGAGCCGCGTGGTGGGCGACGCGGTCTCGCTGGCAGGGCTCGGCGAGGAGATCGCACCGGGGATCTACGAAGCGGAATTGCGTTACCTGCGCGACGCCGAATGGGCGACCTGCGCGCAGGACGTCCTGTGGCGCCGTTCGAAGCTCGGCCTGCACGTTGCGCCCGAGACGCTCGGCGACGTGACGGCCGCCATCGACGCCTGGTTCGGCGCCGCGTGCGCGGCGTCGGCTCCGGCAGCCCGGAGCGCGGCGCATCAGGCGATGCACTAAAGCCCGGCATCGAAGATCGGCAATTAGTCGGGCAAAAAGTCGGGCAAACAGCCGGGCAATCAAAACGTGCCGCCTCGCGCGGCGCGAATCACAACTACCAACGGAAGGAGATAAGAGACATGCAGGATCAATACATTCTCGCGCTCGACCAGGGCACGACGAGTTCGCGCGCGATGCTGTTCGACCGGCAAGGCAACATCGTTTCGATGGCGCAGAAGGAGTTCGAACAGATCTACCCGCAGCCGGGCTGGGTCGAGCACGACCCGCAGGAGATCTGGTCCACCCAGGCCGGCGTGGCCGCCGAGGCCGTTACGCGCGCAGGCATGAACGGCACCAATATCGCCGCCATCGGCATCACGAACCAGCGCGAGACGACCATCGTATGGGACCGCGAGACGGGCCAGCCGATCTATAACGCGATCGTCTGGCAGGACCGCCGCACGGCCGACTTCTGCGACAAGCTCAAGGCCCAGGGCCTCGAAGCGAAGGTGCGCGCGAAGACCGGCCTGCCGATCGACTCGTACTTCTCGGGCACGAAGATCCGCTGGATTCTCGACAACGTGGAAGGCGCGCGCGAAAAGGCGCGCCAGGGGAAGCTCGCGTTCGGCACGGTCGACAGCTGGCTCATCTGGAACTTCACGAAGCACGAACTGCACGTGACCGACGTGACGAACGCGTCGCGCACGATGCTCTTCAACATCCATACGCGCGAGTGGGACAACGACCTGCTCGAGGCGCTCGACATTCCGCGCAGCATGCTGCCCGAAGTCCGTTCGTCATCCGAAGTTTATGGGCCGACGAAGACCACGGTGTTCGCCTCGAAGATTCCGATTGCCGGCATCGCGGGCGACCAGCAGGCGGCACTCTTCGGCCAGATGTGCACGACCTCGGGCATGGTGAAGAACACCTACGGCACGGGCTGCTTCCTGATGATGAACACGGGCACGAAGCCGATCGAGTCGAAGAACAATCTCGTCACGACGATTGCCTGGCAGATCGGCAAGGAAGTGCACTACGCGCTCGAAGGCAGCATCTTCATTGCGGGCGCCGTGGTGCAGTGGCTGCGTGACGGCATGGGCGTCATCAAGAGCGCGGCCGAGATCGAGGCGCTCGCCGGCAGTGTTGCGCATACGGACGGCGTGTATCTCGTGCCCGCGTTCGCCGGTCTCGGCGCGCCGCACTGGAACGCGCATGCGCGCGGCTCGCTCTTCGGCGTGACGCGCGGCACGACCTCGGCGCACCTTGCGCGCGCGGCGCTCGATTCGATCGCTTATCAGTCGCTCGACGTGCTTTCGGCCATGGAAGCCGACTCGGGCATCAGCATCGGCGAGCTGCGCGTGGACGGCGGCGCGAGCGCGAACAATCTGCTCATGCAGTTCCAGGCCGACATGCTGGGCGTGGACGTGGTGCGCCCGCAGATCACCGAGACCACGGCGCTGGGCGCCGCGTACCTCGCGGGCCTCGCGACGGGCTACTGGAAGAGCATTGACGAAGTGCAGAGCCAGTGGCAGCTCGACCGCCGCTTCGGTCCCACGATGGCGGCCGATCAGGTGGACAAGTGCCGCGCCGGCTGGCAGCGTGCGGTACGCGCGGCCAAGGCATGGGCGGACGACACGCACTGAGCCGCTTTCCGGATCAATCAGGCATACGAACAAAAAACATTTTTCATGCAGCAGGGCGCGCATGAGCGCGTGCCTGCCGCATGGCTAGAGAGACACATCATGTCACCATACATTGCAGAATTCATCGGCACAGCGATTCTCGTGCTGCTCGGCAACGGCGCGGTCGCCAACGTGCTGCTCGCCAAGACGAAAGGCAACGGCGCCGATCTCATCGTCATCGTGTTCGGCTGGGCCATGGCCGTGTTCGTCGCGGTCTATGTCACGGCGTCGTTCAGCGGCGCGCACCTGAATCCCATCGTCACGATCAGCCTCGCGCTGGCGGGCAAGTTCGCGTGGTCGAAGGTGGGCGGCTACGTGGCCGCGCAGATGCTGGGCGGCATGGCCGGCGCGCTGATCGTGTGGCTCGCGTATCGCCAGCACTTCGCGCGCGAAGCGGACGCCGACCTCAAGCTCGCCGTGTTCTGCACGGCGCCCGCGATCCGCAGCGTGAAGCACAACGTGCTGACCGAGGCCATCTGTACGTTCATCCTGATTCTGGGCGTGTTGTATCTCGCGTCGCCGCAGGTGGGGCTCGGCGCGCTCGATGCGCTGCCGGTGGGCCTGCTCGTGCTCGGCATCGGCATTTCGCTGGGGGGGCCCACGGGCTATGCGATGAGCCCGGCGCGCGATCTGTCGCCGCGCATCATGCACGCGCTGCTGCCGATTCCGGGCAAGCGCGACAGCGACTGGCGCTATGCGTGGATTCCGGTGATCGGGCCGCTCGTGGGCGGGGCCGCGGCAGCCGGACTCTATAACTACCTGCACCTGCACACGGTCTGACCGGCCGCCGCTGGTCGGACACTTCCTGTGTCATCGTTCACGCCCCGGGCTTTCGCGGCCTCGGGGCGTTGTCGCTTGTACGGCGTCAGGCGGGGCGCTCAGGGTAAGCGTGGATACGCTTTCTGACAATTGCTAACATCCTCATGGCTCACGAGGCGGTAACGTACCGGCCTGAACAAGGATCGAGCATGAAACTCCCGAACAACACTGCCATCGCCGTTGCGCTCGCCGCGATTGCGCTCTCTGTCTCGGCGCTCATCATCGCGGTCGCACAGCACGTTTGAACGGGCGCATCAAGCGCCCTGGACCGCCGCCGGGCTCACCGACTCGATCACTTCGCGCAAGCGGCCAATCGCGAAGTCGACATCTTCCTGCTTCGTAAACCGGCCGAGGCTCAGCCGGATCGTGCGCGACGCCGCTTCGGCGGCAAGACCGATTCCCATCAGCACATGCGAAGGCGTGCCGGCCGCCGAGCTGCAGGCCGACGTCGAAGACACCGCGAAGTCCGACCCGAGCAGAAACGGGAAAAAGCCCGCGTGATCCACGAGCAAGCTCATCGTGTGCGCAATGCGCCGCGCCTCGCGCGCGTTGAGCGAGACCCCTGCGAGACCGGCGATGCCGTCCAGCAACCGTGCGCCCAGTTGCGCGATGCGGGCGTTGTCGGCTTCGCCATCGGCGGCGGCGATGGCGCACGCCGTGCCCATGCCCACGATCTGATGCGTGGCCAGCGTGCCCGAGCGCAGGCCGCGCTCGTGGCCGCCGCCGTGCATCTGCGGAGCGAGGCGCGCGGCAATGCCTTCGCGCACATACAGCGCGCCGATGCCCTTGGGCCCGTAGACCTTGTGCGCGGACATCGACATGAGGTCGATGCCGAGCGCCTTCACGTCGATAGGCGTCTTGCCGAGGGCCTGTGCCGCATCGACGTGCAGCAGCGCGCCGGCCGCGTGCACGATCGGTGCGATCGCGGCGATGTCGGTGAGCGTGCCGATTTCGTTGTTCACCAGCATCAGCGAGACGAGGCCGGTGTCCTCGCGCAGCGCGGCGGCAACGGCCGCGGGCGAAATCGAGCCGTCGGGCGCGGGGCGCAGCCACGTAACGGGCGTGCCGCGCTTTTCCAGGCTGGCGGCCGTATCGAGAATGGCTTTGTGCTCGAGGATGCTCGTGACGAGGTGCGGCCGCGCCGTGGCGGCTTCGGCATAGCCCTTGAGCGCGAGATTGTTCGATTCGGTCGCGCCCGAGGTCCACACGATCTCGGCGGCTTCGGCGCCGATCAGCGCCGCGACCTGTTGCCGGGCGCGCTCCACGAGCGCGCGGGCGCGGGTGCCCGCGTCGTGCGAGCTCGACGCGGGGTTGCCGAAAACGCCGTCCATGCCGAGGCAATCGCTCATGGCCGCGATGACGCGCGGGTCGGCCGGCGTGGTCGCCGCGTAGTCGAAGTAATGCAGGTGTCCAGGGTTCGTCGTCATAAGGCCTCCGCCAATCGAAGGAGAAAATCCTACCGACCTGGAGCGAGAAAATGCTTCCAAATTGGCGGCGCGTGACGGGGGCGACGTAGATAAAAATTCTATCGTGCGACATGCCGGCGATGAAGCCGCGAGGGTCGCCGGGCGGCCTTGCGCTAACCCTCCTTGCCGTCCAGCCGCGGACGGCAAAGCCATCCCGCGTAACGCACGCAATACGCGGCGAACGCCGCGATCCAGCAGACCGCCGATACGTCGATGGCCGCAAGCGTCCACGCCGGCACCAGCGCGGGCACGACCACGCGCATCACGGCGGCCAGCATCAGCAGTCCATAGCAGGCGATCTCGATGCGCCCCGCGACGAGCGGCCGGCCCGTATGCCCCCGCGCCGTGCGCGTGATCATGGCGATGATCGCGCAGCCGATCGCGCCCACCGTGAACGCGTGCATCGCGAGCGAATGGGCGACGTAGCCGCACGATGCGAGCGCAAGCATCGCGAAGCCGAGCGGAATCCACGCATAGGCAACATGCAGGATCGCGAGGATGGGGCGATTGCCGACGCGCCATGAGCGCCAGCCGAACCACCGCCAACCCTGCACGAGAGCGGCGGCGAGGCTCGCGGCGGCTACCGCGGGGCGGGGCGCGCCGAATCCGTCCATGACAAAGGCGAGTGCGGTGAGCGGCATCACCGCGGCTTCGACAAAACGCCAGCGCAGGAATGCATAGCCCGGAACCGCATTGGCGGTGAAGGACGGAATGATGCGTCCGCCGATGACGGTCACGAACAGCACAAGCAGGCCGACCGCGAGCCAGGCGCTACGCAGCGCCCAGTCCGCGTGTCCGCTGCCGGCCGCCAGATGGAACGCGAGGTTGGCGGCCGCGAGCAGCCCGAGCGCAACGGGCAGGAAAACGTTGTGGCGGTTCTGCGCGCGGACGAGCACGCGCAGCAACACGAATGCACAGACAGGCAGGAACGCGACATCGACCGTGGCGGCGAGCGCGGCGGGAGCCCAGGCCACGGCCGCGCGCCCGGCCAGCCAGAGCAGCCACAGCGCGGCGAGCGAGCGGCCCTGTGCGGGCGTCACGGAGGTCCACGCGCGTACGGCGGTAAGCAGGAAGCCCACCACGATGGCCGCGGCAAAGCCGAAGATCATTTCGTGGACATGCCAGAGGACGCCGGGCAGGGAGGACTGAAGACCCGGCAGGGGATGACCGTCTATCGCGGCCAGCCACGCGAGCATCGCGGCGCTGCCGAACAGCGCGCCGCCCAGGTAGAACGGGCGAAAGCCGAGCGCCCAGAGTGCGAAGCGGCGGCGCGGCGCGGCGCGGCCGGCGGTTCGGCGATGCTGTGGAGATTCATGCTTTGCGCTCCCGCTAATAGATGTATTTGATATACATCATATATGCCGCGGATCGGATCCGTAGAATCCGCAGATGTGGCATTTGCTCGCAGCCCGAACCGAAGGGCGGGGCATAAGATCGTGCCGGCTTTACAACTCGTTTTGCTGCGAGGCAAATCTGAATCGACGTTCGCACTGGTCGTTAGTGAACGTCGTGCAGCTCGATGCTCCGGCCTTCTATTCAGCTTGACCGTCGTTCGAGTCTGAGTAAAGATGCACAACGCGTGCCTGATTAGCGGGCACGCATCGCCGATGCATCAATAAAGCTGAGTAGTGCTGTCGTTCGTGTCATTTGAATGACGGCTTCGCAGTGTGTTGAAAGAACCGTCTCTACCCGGATTTCGACCGCTTTATGACATGCCGGTAACACTCACACAACCACGTTGTCTCCCCCCAAAGGCCGTGCGGTCACAGCGGCCGTGCGACAGCGGCTACAGCCATGCGAAACGCATGGTCGCACCGTGTCTACTATGGGTAATGCGGACTCCGATGTATTCCGTCATGCCTATCCGTATCTCCCCGCGTGACGCATCACCCGCGTGGCGCTCCGGCCACGCTTCGATTTCCACTTTCTCGAGATCGCCATGAGTCATTTTCTCGACAGGCTGCGCTATTTCACGACCACCCGCCCGACCTTCTCCGACGGTCACGGCGCTGTCACGGACGAGGACCGCAAGTGGGAGGACGCCTACCGCCAGCGCTGGCAGCACGACAAGATCGTGCGCTCGACGCATGGCGTGAACTGCACCGGCTCGTGCTCGTGGAAGATCTACGTGAAGGGCGGCATCGTCACATGGGAGACGCAGCAGACCGACTATCCGCGCACGCGGCCCGACATGCCGAACCACGAGCCGCGCGGCTGCTCGCGCGGTGCGTCTTACTCGTGGTACCTCTATAGCGCGAACCGCCTCAAGTATCCGATGGTGCGCAGCGCGCTGCTCACGCTCTGGCGCGAGCGGCGCCGCACGCTCGAGCCCGTCGAGGCGTGGCGCTCGATCGTCGCCGACGAAGCGGCGCGCCGCAGCTATCAGCAGCGCCGCGGGCTGGGCGGCTTCGTGCGGTCGAGCTGGGATGAAGTCAACGAAATCGTTGCGGCCGCCAACATCCACACGATACGCGAGCACGGGCCCGACCGCGTGGTGGGCTTCTCGCCGATTCCGGCGATGTCGATGGTCTCGTATGCGGCGGGCTCGCGCTATCTGTCGCTGATCGGCGGCGTGTGCCTGAGCTTCTACGACTGGTACTGCGATCTGCCGCCGGCCTCGCCGCAAACCTGGGGCGAACAGACGGACGTGCCCGAATCCGCGGACTGGTACAACTCCACGTTCATCATGCTGTGGGGTTCTAACGTTCCGCAGACGCGCACGCCGGACGCGCATTTCATGGCCGAGGTGCGCTACAAGGGCACGAAGATCGTCTCGGTGTTTCCCGACTACGCGGAGGGCGCGAAGTTCGGCGACATCTGGCTGCATCCGAAGCAGGGCACCGACGCGGCGCTCGCGCTCGCAATGGGGCACGTGATCCTCAAGGAGTTTCATCTGGCGGGCAAGAGCGATTACTTCGCCGACTACTGCCGCCGCTATACCGACATGCCCTGCCTCGTGCGTCTCGTGCCGCACGGCGACGGCTACGTGCCCGAGCGGCTCGTGCGCGCCTCCGACTTCGACGGGGCGCTTGGCGAAACGAATCACGCGGAGTGGAAGACCGTGGCGATCGACGAGGCGAGCAACGACTTCGTCGTGCCGCTGGGGTCGGTGGGCTTTCGCTGGAACCAGAAGGAGGGCGGCGACAAGGGCAAGTGGAATCTGCGCGCCGAGGCCTCGAACGGTGCCGCGCTCAAGCCGAGGCTATCGCTCGTGGGCGCGCACGACGATGTCGTGGACGTGAAGTTTCCTTACTTCGGCAATCAGCCGCATGCGCATTTCGCATCGACCTCGCATGCGTCCACGCTCACGCGCCGCATTGGCGTGCGCCGCGTGAGCACGCAGAACGGCACGATGCTCGTCGCGTCCGTCTACGATCTTTTCGTCGCGAACTACGGGCTCGATCAGGGCCTGGGCGGCGCGGACATTGCCGCCGGCTACGACGACGACGTGCCTTATACGCCGGCCTGGCAGGAGGCGATCACCGGCGTGAAGCGCGCCGACGTGATCGCGGTGGCGCGGCAGTTCGCGGAGAACGCCCACAAGACCGAGGGCAAGTCGATGGTGATCATCGGCGCCGGGATCAACCACTGGTTCCATATGGACATGGCGTACCGCGCGATCATCAACATGCTGATCATGTGCGGCTGCATCGGCAAGTCCGGCGGGGGCTGGTCGCACTATGTGGGCCAGGAGAAGCTGCGTCCTCAAACGGGCTGGACCGCGCTCGCGTTCGCGCTCGACTGGCACCGCCCGCCGCGCCAGATGAACGCAACGTCGTTTTTCTACGCGCACACCGACCAGTGGCGCTACGATCCGATGAATCCCACGGCGCTGCTGTCGCCGCTGGCCGATACGACCCACTTTCACGGCGCGCCGATTGACTACAACGTGCGCGCCGAGCGCATGGGCTGGCTGCCCAGCGCGCCGCAATTCAAGCGCAATCCGCTCAACCTCGGGCGCGAGCTGGCCGGGCACGAGGCCGTGCCGGCCGAGGTCGCGGCGCGTTTGAAGGCCGGCAGCCTGAAGCTCGCCTGCGAGGATCCCGACGATCCCGACAACTTCCCGCGCAACCTGTTCGTATGGCGCTCGAACCTGCTCGGTTCCTCGGGCAAGGGGCACGAATATTTCCTCAAGCATTTGCTTGGCACGACGAACGGCGTGCAGGGCGAGGAAATAGGCAAGGACGGCGGCGTGCGGCCCGAGGAGGTCGCATGGCGCGAGGAGGCGCCGCGCGGCAAGCTCGATCTGCTCGTGACGCTGGACTTCCGCATGTCCACCACCTGCATGTATTCGGACATCGTGCTGCCCACCGCGACGTGGTACGAGAAGGACGACATGAACACGTCCGACATGCATCCGTTCATCCATCCGCTTTCGGCCGCGGTCGATCCCGCCTGGCAATCGAAGAGCGACTGGGAAATCTTCAAGGGGATCGCCAGGCGTTTTTCGGAGTTGAGCGTAGGTCATCTCGGCGTGGAGTGCGACGTCGTGCTCGCGCCGATCGCGCACGACAGCCCGGCCGAACTCGCCCAGCCTTTCGACGTGCTCGACTGGAAGCGCGGCGAATGTGAACCGGTGCCCGGCAAGACCATGCCGTCGGTGATAACCGTTCAGCGCGATTATCCCGCCACGTATCGTCAGTTCACTTCGTTAGGCCCACTGATGGATACGCTGGGCAACGGCGGCAAGGGTATCAACTGGGATACGCGCGAGGAGGTGGCATTGCTCGGCGAACTCAACTATCGGGTGGGCGGCGAGAGTTCAGCCGAGGGCCGGCCGCGCATCGAGTCTGCCATCGACGCCGCCGAGACGATTCTCTCGCTCGCGCCCGAGACCAACGGCGCGGTGGCGGTCAAGGCGTGGGATGCGCTTTCTTCGATCACCGGCATCGAGCACGCGCATCTGGCCGAGGCCCGCGCCGACGAGAAAATCCGCTTTCGCGACATCCAGGCCCAGCCGCGCAAGATCATTTCGTCGCCCACCTGGAGCGGCATCGAATCGGAGCATGTCTCGTACAACGCGGGCTACACCAACGTCCACGAGCTGATTCCATGGCGCACGCTCACGGGCCGCCAGCAGCTCTATCAGGACCATGCGTGGATGCGCGCTTTCGGCGAGTCGCTCTGCGTCTACAAGCCGCCCATCGACACCGGCAGCTATGCGCACATGGTCGGCAAGCACTCGAACGGCAACCCGGAAATGGTGCTCAACTTCATCACGCCGCACCAGAAGTGGGGCATTCACAGCACCTATACCGACAATCTGCTGATGCTCACGCTCTCGCGCGGCGGCCCGATCGTGTGGATCTCGGAGCGCGACGCGGCGCAGATCGGCGTGGCCGACAACGACTGGATCGAGTGCTACAACTCGAACGGCGCGCTGTGCGCGCGCGCCGTGGTGAGCCAGCGCATTCCGCGCGGCATGGTGATGATGTACCACGCGCAGGAGAAGATCGTGAACACGCCGGGCTCGCAAGTCACGGGCACGCGCGGCGGCATTCACAACTCGGTCACGCGCATCGCGCTCAAGCCCACCCACATGATAGGCGGCTATGCGCAGCTCTCCTACGGGTTCAATTACTACGGCACCGTGGGCTCGAACCGCGACGAGTTTCTCGTCGTGCGCAAGATGAGTACCGTCGACTGGCTCGACGACACGCCGCCTCAGCAGATGGCTCCAGCAGTCGAACGCAAGGTCCGTGAAGGAGAAACCTCATGAAAGTGCGTGCCCAGATTGCAATGGTGCTCAACCTCGACAAGTGCATTGGCTGCCATACCTGTTCGGTGACCTGCAAGAACGTCTGGACGAGCCGCGAAGGCATGGAGTATGCCTGGTTCAACAACGTCGAAACGAAGCCCGGCATCGGCTATCCGAAGGAGTGGGAGAACCAGGACCGCTGGCACGGCGGCTGGACGCGCAAGGCCGACGGCAAGATCGAGCCGCGCCTTGGCGGCAAGTGGCGCCTGCTTGCGCAGATCTTCGCGAATCCGCGGCTGCCGCAGATCGACGACTACTACGAGCCCTTTACGTTCGACTACGCGCACCTGCAGGAGGCGGGCAACACGCGCGCGATGCCGGTGGCGCGGCCGCGCTCGCTCATCAGCGGCGAGCGGCTCGAGAAAATCGAGTGGGGCCCGAACTGGGAGGAGATACTGGGCGGCGAGTTCGAGAAGCGCGCGAAGGACTATAACTTCGAGAACGTGCAGAAGGACATCTACGGGCAGTTCGAGAACACCTTCATGATGTATCTGCCGCGCTTGTGCGAGCACTGCCTCAATCCGGCCTGCGTCGCGGCCTGTCCCTCGGGGTCGATCTACAAGCGCGAGGAGGACGGCATCGTGCTGATCGACCAGGACAAGTGCCGCGGCTGGCGCATGTGCGTTTCCGGTTGCCCGTACAAGAAGATCTATTACAACTGGCACAGCGGCAAGGCCGAGAAGTGCATCTTCTGCTATCCGCGCATCGAGGTGGGGCAGCCTACCGTGTGCTCGGAAACTTGCGTCGGGCGCATTCGCTATCTCGGCGTGCTGCTTTACGACGCCGATCGCATCGGCGAAGCCGCGAGCGTCGAGCGCGAGACCGATCTGTACGAAGCGCAGCTTTCGGTATTCCTCGACCCGCACGACCCGGCCGTGATCGCGCAGGCCGAACGCGACGGCGTACCCCACGCCTGGATCGAGAGCGCGCAACGCTCGCCCACCTGGAAGATGGCGATCGACTGGAAGATCGCGTTTCCGCTGCATCCCGAATACCGCACACTGCCGATGGTCTGGTACGTGCCGCCGCTTTCGCCGATCAACTCCGCGGCCAATAGCGGCGATCTCGGCATGAACGGCTATTTGCCCGACGTCGAATCGCTGCGCATCCCGCTGCGCTACCTCGCCAACCTGCTCACGGCCGGCGACGAGGCGCCCGTGAAGCGCGCGCTGGAGCGCATGCTGGCCATGCGCGCGTTCATGCGCGCGCGGCATGTGGACGGCGTGGACGTGCCGGGCGTGCTCGCGCAGGCGGGCTTGTCGGTCGCGCAGGTGGAGGACATGTACCGCTATCTCGCGATCGCCAACTACGAGGATCGCTTCGTGATCCCGACCACCCACCGCGAGTATGCGGAAGATGCCTTCGATCTGCGCTCGTCCTGCGGTTTCTCGTTCGGCAACGGCTGTTCGGACGGCCGCTCGGAGGCGAGTTTGTTCAGCACGCGCAAGGGCGGACGCACGATTCCGATCCGCGAGGAGTCCTGACATGATTCAAGCGCTTCAACGCGAGCAGCAGGGCATGGTGTACACCGTGCTCGCGGCGCTGCTCGACTACCCCGACGCCGCCCTGGTGCAGGCCTTGCCGGAAGCGCGCGAACTGCTGATGGCGGAGCGTGCGCTGCCGCGCGAGGCGCGCGCGGGCCTCGCGCGCTTCTTCGACTACTGCGCCGAACGCGAACTCGTCACGCTGCAGGAGAACTACGTCGCCTTGTTCGATCGCGGGCGCGCGACGTCGCTCTATCTGTTCGAGCACGTGCACGGCGAATCGCGCGATCGCGGGCAGGCCATGATCGATCTGCTGCAGACCTATGCGCGCCACGGGCTCTACCTGGCCGCCAATGAGCTGCCCGATTATCTGCCGGTGTTCCTCGAATACCTTTCGCGTCTGCCGGCGAAGGAGGCGCGGGCGCTGCTCGCCGAGACCGTCGAGATCCTGCAGTCGCTGGCGGATGCGCTGGGCCAGCGGGCGAGCCACTACGGCTTCGTGATCGGCGCGCTGCTGGCGCTGGCGGGCGGCGCGGCGATGCCCGCCGACGCCGAAGCCGAGGACGACGCACATCGGCCGCCATCCGCTGCCGACTATCGCGCGCTCGACGCCGCCTACACCGACGAGCCCGTGCGTTTCGTCGGCGCGGCGGCACCGGCCGCGGAGCCCGTGCGCTTCTACGACCAGCGGCCGGCGCGCAGGTGACGGCCCGCACACCGCGCCCAGACAACGGGCGCGGCCACCCAGCTCGAGGAGAATCGCCATGAGCGGCTACTTCCATCAGTTTGTGTTCGGCATCTATCCGTATATCTGCCTGGCGGTACTGTTGCTGGGCAGTCTCATCCGCTTCGACCGTGAGCAGTACACATGGAAAAGCGACTCGTCTCAACTGCTGCGGCACGGCGCGCTGCGTCTTGGCAGCAACCTGTTCCATTGGGGCGTGCTCGTGGTCGTACTCGGACATTTCGCGGGCTTTCTCGCGCCGCACTGGCTCGTTTCGCCGTTTCTCTCGGCCTCGGGGCACCAGCTCGTCGCGATGATCGCGGGTGGGGCGTCGGGCGCCGTGGCGATCATCGGCCTGACGATCCTGATCTGGCGGCGCCTGTCCGACGCGCGCATCCGCCATAACAGCCGCGTCTGGGACATCGTGATCGTGCTGATGCTATGGGCGCAGCTCGCGCTCGGCCTTGGCACCGTATGGCTCTCGCTGCATCACATGGACGGCGTTCTGTTCGAACAGCTTACCGATTACGTGAAGGGCGTCGTCACGTTCCGGCCCGGCATCGCGGGGCTTCTCGACGGCGTGCCGCTCACGTACCAGCTTCATATCGCGCTCGGCTTCACGATTTTCCTCGTTTCGCCGTTCACGCGGATGGTGCATATCTGGAGCGGCCTGGCTTCGGTCGCATATCTGATCCGGCCGTATCAGCTCGTGCGTCGGCGTTGAGAGGAGGCGACATGGACAACAGCGAAGCCTGCGTGACGGAACCGCAAGCGGCGGCGATACTGCGCGTGAACGACGTCGTGATCGACATGGCCGAGATTGCGGCCGAGCAGCGCCATCACGAAGACGAACCCGACCCGGACGGCGCGGCGCGATGCGCGCTGGCGATTCGCGAGCTGCTGCGCCAGCGCGCCGTCGCGCTCGGCTTGCTGGGCCAGGATGGCGCGCTCGACGACGAAGCGCTCGACGCCTTGCTCGCGCGCGAGCTTCGCGTCCCGCAGCCCACGCGCGCCGAGTGCGAACACTATTACGCCGGCCATACGGCAAGGTTCAGGCGCAACGACATCGTCTACGCGAGCCATATCCTCTTCGCCGTGACCGAGCGCTCGCCGCTGGCACGCGTGCGAGCCACGGCCGAAGAGACATTGCATGAGGTGCGCGAGGCACCGCAGAACTTCGAGGCGGCGGCGCGCGAGCGCTCGAATTGTCCGTCCGGCGCGGTGGGCGGCAGCCTGGGACAGCTGTTGCGCGGCGACAGCGTGCCCGAATTCGAGCGCGCGCTGTTCGGGACGGAAGCGCTCGGCATCCTGCCGCATCTTATCAATACGCGCTTCGGCTTTCACGTCGTGCGCATCGACCGCCGCGTCGAGGGCGAGGCCCTGCCGTTCGCGGCAGTCGAGGCCGATATCGCCGCCTTCCTCGAAACGCGTGTGCGCCACAAGGCCATGCAGCAGTACGTGTCCGTGCTGGCCGGCGAGGCGCGGGTCGAAGGCGCGGTGCTGGCCGGCGCCGCCGGGCCGCTCGTCCAATAATGAGGAATCCAACATGAGTTCATCTGATATTCCCGCGCGGCCCGTACCCGACGCGTCCGTTTCTCGCCGGGCGTGGTCGGTCCTGTTCGCGAGCACCTTCGCGTTCATGATCTGTTTTGTCGTGTGGATGATGTTCGGCGTGCTGGGCGTTCAGCTGCGCGAGGACCTGCACCTGAACAGCACGGAGTTCGGCCTGCTGACCTCCACGCCCGTGCTGACCGGCGCGCTCATGCGTCTGCCGCTCGGCGCCTGGACCGACCGCTTCGGCGGGCGCATCGTGATGACGATCCTGCTCGTGGTGTGCGCCGTGCCGGTGTTCGTGGTGAGCTATGCGACCGCGCTTTGGCAGTTCCTGCTGATCGGGCTCTTTCTCGGTTGCGTGGGCGCATCGTTCGCCGTGGGAACCCCTTACGTCGCGCGTTTCTTTCCGCCGGCCCGCCGCGGCTTCGCGATGGGCTTCTTCGGCGCGGGCACCGTAGGCGCCGCCGTCAACCTGTTCGTCACGCCCGCGCTGGAGGCCGCGTATGGCTGGCGCTTCGTGCCGCGCGTCTACGCGGTGGCGCTGCTCGTGACCGCGGCGATCTTCTGGCTCGCGTCGGCGCCGGATCCGGGCGCGGGCAAGGGCGGCGGGTCGTGGCTCGATTCGTTCCGGGTGCTGCGCAATCCGAACGTCTGGCGGCTTTGCCAGTACTATTCGATCACCTTCGGCGGCTTCACGGCGCTTTCGTTGTGGATTCCGCAGTATCTGAAGGCGGAGTACGGCATGTCGCTCGTCGCCGCTTCCGCATTCGCCGCCGGCTTTTCGCTGCCGGGTTCGGTGCTGCGCGCGGTGGGCGGCGCGCTCGCCGACCGCCTCGGAGCCCACTCCGTCACCTGGTGGGGCCTGTGGGTCGCCTGGATCTGCCTGTTCCTGCTCTCGTATCCGCCAACCGACTTCGTGATCCATACGCTCGACGGCGACGTGACGCTGCAACTGCATACGCCCATTGCGGTATTCGTCGCCCTGACGTTCGTGCTGGGCGCCGTCCTGGCGTTCGGCATGGCCTCGACGTTCAAGTACGTGGCCGACGACTTTCCCGAAAGCATGGGGGTCGTGAGCGGCGTCGTGGGCCTCGCGGGCGGGCTGGGCGGCTTCCTGCTGCCGATCATCTTCGGCTCGCTGCTCGACGTGTTCCGGGTGCGCTCGACGTGTTTCATGTTTCTCTACGGCGTGGTCTGGGTTTCGCTGATCCTCATCTACCTTGCCGAAGTGCGTCGGACGCCCGTCCTGAGAACGCGGTGAGGGTTCCCGCAGCGTGCCCGCGCGCGGTGCGCGGGCACGCTGCGGTGCACCAACAGCAGTCGCATCCGGCACATGAATGGTGGCCGCGCCCCGCGGTCTATGCGTGTGTGGCCCGTTCCTGCGCCTCCGGCCAGCTTGCCTCGCAGCGGCCGGATTCCCGCCTGACAAGCATTTCACGACCCTCCAGGCTCTCGCGTAGCGTCGTAGGCACGCGTATTGCTTGGTAAGCCTCGGACCAACGACGGTCTGGAGAATGGCAAATCCCGCATGCTGCGGGGACAGCGGATAAAGCGGGGCAACGGCGTCCCGAAGCGACACCTCGAGCATGCATGGCATGCCCGGTGCGCTTCGGGACGTTTTTTTTCGGGTCAGCCCGAAGGCGGCGCATTGCCGGCCGCCGTGCGTGGCGGATCATTCGCGGAATCATGTGTACTGCTTACGATGAGCAAGCCAAAGCCCGCCGTCGCGCGGGTTGAAGTTCATTTAGCCTGGAGAGTTTCGTGAAAGAACTGATGCACTCGCTGAAGAGCGGCAACTGGCGCGCGCTCGTCGCGTGCTTCCTTTACTTCGACACCGGATTCACGGTCTGGGTGATGTTCGGCCCGCTCGCGCCGTTCATCCAGAAAGACGTGCCGATGTCGCCCGCGGAACTCGGCCTGCTCGTGGCCGTGCCGGTGCTGGGCGCGGCGATCCTGCGCGTCACGCTGGGCAATCTGTACCAGGCCTGCGACGGGCGGCGTATCGCGCTGCTCGGCATGGCGCTCTCGGCCATCCCCTCCATCGTTCTCCTGACGATGCCGGGCACGCCGTCCTATACGCTGCTGCTCGTGCTCGGCGTGCTGCTGGGGGTGGGCGGGGCGAGCTTTGCCGTCGCGCTGCCGATGGCGGGCAGCAACTATCCGCCCAGGGTGCAGGGGCTCGTGCTCGGCCTCGCCGCGGCCGGCAACATCGGCGCGGTGCTCGACGGCTTCCTCTTTCCCGGCGTGGCGGCGCACTTCGGCTGGGCGCGCGCGACGGGCGCGGCGCTGCCGCTGCTCGCGCTGGCGGCGACCGCGGTCTGCTTCTGGGCGCGCGATCTCGGCCAGAAGTCGGGCAGTGCCTATAAAGCGCTGCGCGCGTTCTGCATGACGCTGGCGGGGCTGATCGCGCTCGTTCTTGCCGTGCATGCGGGCGTGTTCGGCGCGGGCAGGACCGGCGTGCTGCTGCTGCCCGTGTTCGGCGCGCTGCTGGCGATCGCGGTGCTGCCGGCGCATTACCGCCGCGTGCTGGCCGAGGGCGACACGTGGGTCGTCATGCTTGTCTACAGCATCACGTTTGGCGGGTTCGTCGGCATGTCTTCGTATGTCTCGACGCTGCTTATTTCGCTCTACCAGGTTCCCAAGCTGGAGGCGGGCATGATCATGTCGCTGCTCGCGCTGACCGGCGCGATGGTGCGGCCGGTGGGCGGTCTGATCGCCGACCGCATCTCCGGCGTGCGTGCGCTCGTGCTCCTGCTCGCGGCCATCTCGCTTGCCGATTTCGTTTTTGCCGCGCTCATGCCCACGTTCGCGGCGGGCATCGTATTGCTCGCGTTTACCTACGTGTGCTTCGGCCTCGGCAACGGCGCCACGTTCCAGCTCGTGCCGCGCCGCTGGCCCGGCCGCACGGGGCTGATGTCGGGCATCGTCGGCGCGGCAGGGGGCATTGGCGGGTTCTATCTGCCCGTTGTCATGGGCATGGCGAAGGAAAGCACCGGCAGCTATCAGATGGGCTTTGCGACCTTCGGTGTGATCGCGGCACTGGCCTTCGCGCTCGTGGTCGCGTTGCGCACGCGCTGGCTCGAATGGGCGCTGCCGCGCGAAGCGGCGCTCGCAACGGTCGCGAAGGCCGCGGCGTCGGCGGGCGAGCTGGCCGCGAGCCGCTTCGTCACCACGGGATCGTCTGGTTCTCCCAGCGCGTGAACGTGGCCGTCGGGCTGTCCGGGCCCAGCAACGCGACCCGTACCGCCTCGCGGGCGCCGTCCTCGACGGTGTCCGTGCCCGTATAGCCATTGAGGTTGGTTTTTGTGTAGCCCGGCGAAACGGCATGGACCTTGATCCCCTCCGGCTCCAGCTCGATCGCCATGGCGACGGTCAGCGCGTTGAGCGCGGTCTTGGAGGCCGGGTAGACGGGGCCGAAGATCGCGCGCCAGGGGAAGGCCGGGTCCGCGTTCGACGTCAGCGACCCGACGCCGCTCGACACATTCACGATGCGGGCCGCCGGCGCCTTGCGCAGAAGCGGAAGCATGGCCTGGTACACGGCGAGAACGCCGAAGACGTTGGTGTTCCACACCGCGCGCATTTCATCGAGCGACACGTTGCTCGGGCGGGTCGTCTTTGCGTATGCCTCGACGGACTGGCCGGGCTGCCGGCTCGTGTTCGAGATGGCCGCGTTCTGGATCAGCACGTCGATGCGGCCGAACTCGCTGCCAACCCGCCGTGCCGCGGCGGCGATCGAGGCCTGATCCGTCACGTCGATCTGAAGCGCGTGGGCGTTTGGCCCGATCTCGCGAGCCGCCGCCTCGCCGCGCCCGGCATCGCGCGATCCGACCAGCACGATGAAGCCGTGGGCCACGAGATCCCTGGCGATCTGAAGGCCGATTCCCTGGTTGGCGCCGGTGACGAGGGCAACAGGTTTGTCCTGCATAACAATCTCCTTCCTGTATTGCTGAGTGTTTAGAGGTACTGCGCAAAGCGATGGCGCCGCTTTTTCAGCGCGCCTCGGCCGCCCAGGCTTCGGCGTCCGCGCCGGCCGGAAGGCGCATCGGGCAAGACGGATCGGTGGCCGCGCGCCACACGGCTGCGGCGACGTCTTGTGACTCAGTGATCGGCGCGGACTGATCGCCCAGCCGCGCGAGCATCTGGCTGACGAGCTCGGCATAGGCTTCGTGTTCGAAGCCGTGAATATGGGCGCGCGCGTTCTCGCCGAAGCGGGTTCCCGGCGCACGGCCCGGCAGCACGAGGCGCACGCGCACGCCGAACGGCTCGAGCTCGATGGCCATCGACTCGGTGAAGGCGTTTACGGCCGCCTTGCTTGCGCGATAGGCCGCGATGAGCGGCAGCGCCTTCAGTGTCACGCTCGACGTGACGTTCACGATCACGCCGGCCTTGCGCTGCCGGAACTGGGGCAGTACCGCTTGCGTCACGGCAATCGTGCCGATGGTGTTGGTCTCGAACACCGAACGCACCGATTCGAGCGGGACCAGTTCGGCGGGCGAAGCGGCGCCGAAGCCCGCGTTGTTGACGAGGACGTCGATCGGGCCCGCGGCCTCGATGGCGAGGCGAATGCTTTCGGGGCGGGTGACGTCGAGCGCGAGCACGCGCAGACGGTCCGAGGGCGGCAGCACATCGGCCCGCGGCGTGCGCATCGTGGCGACGACGCGCCAGTCGCGCTCAAGAAAGTAACGCGCGATTTCGAGGCCGAAGCCAGAAGAGCAGCCGGTGATCAGCACGGTTTTCACGAAAACTCCTGCGAGAGCGGTTGAGGTAGGCTCCTACGATAGATCGCCGAGGCCGTACTTGCTACAATCGATCATCCGAATTTCATTTGCAGGAGTCCGGTCATGATCGACCCATTGGCTGAAGTGGTGATGCTGCTGCAGCCCAGCGCCCGGTTCTCCAAGCTGGTTCACGGCGCGAGCCCCTGGCGCATCAGCCGGTCGGATGCCGGCGAGCCGTTCTACTGCGTCATCCTGGAGGGCGGGTGCCGCATCGCGATCGACGGGCACGAGCCGATCGAATTGCTCTCGGGCGACTTCGTGCTCATTCCCGCGGCCTACGGCGTCGCCATGTCCAGCCTCGAAGCGCCGCCGCCGGGTGTCGAGACCCTGGCGCCGGTCGCGCTGGGCAACGGGGAATACCGGCTGGGCGCCGGGAATAGCCCGATCGACACGCGCATGATGGCCGGCCACTGCAGTTTCGGTTCGCCGGATGCGCTCCTGCTGGTCTCGCTGCTGCCGCAGATCGTGCATGTGCGCGGCGAGCAGCGGCTGGCCACGCTCGTGCAACTCGTGCGCGAGGAGTCACGCGATCAGCGGCCCGCGCGCGAAGTGGTGCTCTCGCGGCTGCTGGAGGTGCTGCTCATCGAAGCGCTGCGATCGGCCGCCGGCACTGGCGCGTCGCCAGGCCTCGTGCGCGGGCTCGCCGACGGCCGCCTTGCTGCCGCGATTCGCGGGATGCACGAGCATCCCGCGCACGCGTGGACGGTTGCCGAACTCGCGAAAGAGACCGCGCTCTCCCGCTCGACCTTTTTCGAGCGTTTCAACCGCTCAGTGGGTGTGGCGCCCATGGAATATCTGCTGACCTGGCGCATGGCGCTTGCCAAGGACTGGCTGCGCCGTCGTGAAGGCCGTATCGCCGAGATCGCGGAGCGCGTGGGCTATAGCTCGGCCAGCACCTTCAGCGTGGCCTTTACGCGGCACGTCGGCAGACCGCCTGCGCAGTACGCGCGCGAGGAGAGGGCGGCGACGAACGGCGCTTGAGTGCCCGTTTTCGCCCGCGGCTAGGGCTGCCGTGCCGACGGGCAACGCTCTTGCCAGCAGCGCAAGCCGAACAGCGGTGCGAGCCCATAAGCATGGTCGAGCATGTCCGACTGCAGGCGTTCGTACGGCTCCCAGTGCGTTTCGTCGAGGTAGAGAAAAATCTCCAGCGCGATGCCAGGCTGGTTCGACTGCAGCACGCGAATCACGAGCGGCCGGTCGCGGCGAACCGCCGGATGATCGCGAAGATGCGCGCCCAGATAGAGACGATACAGGCCGAGGTTCGTGCGGCGCTGGCCGTCCTCGGGCGCAAACGCCGCGAGGGGCCGGTCGATGTCGTTGCGTAGCCGCTGGAGCAGCGCCTCGTCGGGAAAGCAGACCGTGTCGGTGTCGAAATGAATCGCATGCCTGACGCGCCGGTTGCCCGCCTCGACCATGCCGCGCCAGTTCTTCATGCTGTTCGTTAGCAGGACATAGCTTGGCAGCATGACGATCGAGTTGTCGAAGTTCTGCACCTTGATGGTGTTCAGCGCAATGTCGATCACGGTGCCGTCCGCCACGAAACCTGGCACTTCTATCCAGTCGCCCACCCGCACCATGTCGTAGACGGTGAGCTGAATGCTGGCCACGAAGCCGAGCAGCGAGTCGCGGAAGATGATGATCAGCAGCGCCGTCATCGCGCTCACGCCGGTAAGGAAGTAGGCGGGCGAGCGTTCGAGCAGCACGGAGACCGCGGCGATCAGCGCGATCACGTAAAGCACGATGGTGGCGATCTGCAGGAAGCTCTTGATCGGCCGCTCGCTCGCGGAAGGAAAGTGGCTGTAACGTTCGCCGACACTGTCGAGGAGCGCGAGCGCGGCGCGCAGGAGCGTGTACACCATGTAGCAGGCCGCGAGCAGGGCCAGGGGATGCCCGAGCGCCGCGATCAGCGGGAACGTGAGGCCCGAAAGCATGGGTGCCGCCGCGTAGACGATCATGGCGGGCACGAGCGGCGCGAGCCGATGGAACACCTTGTAGCGCTCGGCGGCGCGCAGCCACTTGCGCCTGGGCTGGCGCGCGAGACGGCCGACGATCATCAGCATGATCGCGCGCGTGGCGTAGTAGCAGATCGCGCTCGCCAGCAGAATCGCGAGCAGGAGCGCCGCGACGAGCAGAACCGCAACCCACGTGCTGTCGGTATAAACGTGGAAGTGATGCCAGTCCGGCCCGCCCTCGATGCGTAGCGACCTGTCGAACATAGATCCTCCCCATGCCAGCGAACCCGCGAACCCATTTTGCCGGGCATGTCCGGTTCGGCCATTATGCTAACCCCCAGGCGACTCGACAAGTCGAGCGTCGTTTATATTCGGGAGGGCTTATGGTTGTCCGGATGAGATCAGTTCGCGGGCGAAGGGCGGCGGCTTTGACGCTTTCCTTCGCAGATGCCGAGTGTAAAGACGGCCAGCGCGCCGCTCGCGATTGCGAGCGGCCACATCAGGGTGTCGTTTCCGAATGCCTTCATCGCCGCGCCCGCGACGAGCGGCCCGACGATCGAACTGGACGTGAACGCCAGCGACACGAGGCGCATGTTCCGGATGAGCGCTGCTTTCTCGCTGCACGCCGCGGCGTACATGCCAAGTGTGATGAATGCGCTATTCATGCCTCCGACTACGAGGCCGCTCGCGGGAACCCACCACGTCATGGGCGTGGCGAGCGTGAAAGCGAGCAGCGCCAGCGTGCTCGCCGTCGCGCACACGATCACCGTCGATCCCAAACCCGCACGGTCGGCAAGCCAGCCCACCGGAAATTGCAGCGCCATCCCGCCCAGGCCGAGGCACGACAGCAGCAGGGCCGTTTGCGCGGCGCTCATTCCGCGCGCACCGGCATAGAGCGGGAAGAGGCCATATAACGCGCCGTCGCTGATGCCGCCCACGGCTACCACGATCATGCCGAGGCACACCAGCGAGCTGACCGGCGTGTTCCGGGCGCTTTCGTGAGCGTGCGCCTCACGGGCAACGGGACCTGGCGGATGCGCCGATGCGCTCAACCAGAGCGGGATTGCTGCGACGCAGGTAAACGACAGGCCGGCGGCCATCGTGACGGGCCCGTCCGGACCGCACCATGCGGCGAGTGCCGGCGCAATGACGCCGGCACTCGCGATCAGCGTTTCATGCACGCCGACCACGCGGCCGCTCCATGCTTCGGGAACCAGACTATACAGCCACGATTCGTTGGCGATCCAGCGCAGGCCAATGCCCAGCCCGGTCAGAATGCCGGGCACGATCCAGAGCGGCCACGACAGCCAGCTGATGGCCGAAAACGCGACGACACTGGCCGCGAGCCCGAGCGATACCGTTCTCCGCGCGCCGATTCGCGCCACGAGAGCCGGGGCTGCCACGAGGCCCGCGAGCATGCCAGTCCATTGCGAGGCGGCGAAGAGGCCGGCTCGCGGCGCGTCGAGGCCTTGATGCGCGAGCCAGACCGGCAGCACGATGAAGCCGATGCCGAACTGGCCGATTTGCGCGAGCGTCGACACGGCGGTCAGTGCGGCGATGACCGGCCAGCGCACCGGCGCCGGCGATTTCACGACCCGCCCCGGGCCGGCATGGGTAAGCCCGCTTCACGGCATTCGATCGGGCAGCCCGCCTCGAGGCACGGCCCTTCGTCGCAAAAGCGGCAGAGCTGCATCGCATGCGCAGGGTCGCGCGTTTCGTGCCAGAGCATCTTGATCAGCAAGTTTTCGAGCGCCTTACGCTCAGCACTGTCGAGATGGCCCACGATGCGTGTGAGCAGGTTTTCGCGCGCGCTCTGCAGGCGCTTCACTTCGCGTCGGCCGGCGCCGGTCAGCGCGAGCGCAACGGAACGTTTGTCGAGACCGGTGCGTTTCTCGACGAGACCGGCGCCGGCCAGGCCGGCTACGGCGCGCACGGCCGCCGGATGCGACAGCGCGACGGCATCGCGCAGCAGTTCGATCGACGCGTCCGGATACTGGCCGATTGCGTTGAGCAGCGCCCGCGCGGTGGGTCCGGCGAGGGCGGGAAGGGTGTTCAGCGCATCCATCTCGTCCGTGACCAGCAGGGCAAGCGCACCGAGCAGATTTTCCGGACGCAGCGTCATTGGAGCCCCCAAATATATGCATCGCACACATATGCAGTTTGCACATATTTGGCGGGAAGCGCAAGAACGCCGTATGGCACTCGCCCGGTGAGGATGGACTAGACTGATCCGGATTGAGCCGTGCGGTTGCCCGCCCTGCCGCGATGGAGGAAGACGTGAACAACAGTATCCGCTACGCCCGCCGGATGGCGATCTTCCCGCAGATCAACGACTTCTATCATATCGACTCGTGCGCGGACCCAACCGACCCCGCGTCGATGCTTTTGCCGCGCGTTGCCGAAGTCGTGCGCCGCCTGCGTGTGCACTACGACGACGCACGGGTCATCTTCTGCCTGCCAGGCGATTTTCTCCATCCCTCGTGGCTGAGCCGGATTCATCACGGGGCGCAGATGGTCGACGTGCTGATGGAGGCGGGCGTCGACGTGGTGACGTTAGGAAACCATGAGTTCGATTTCGATCCGCACTTTACGCCGGCTCACCTGATAGAGGCGATCACCCGCAGCGGGCGCATGACTTCAAACCGGTTCGCGCCGGGCGGAAGGAAGATCACGTGGATGGCTTCGAACCGGCTGCCGTGGGAGTCGTCGCGGGTGCAACCGCCGCCGGAAACGAGAGAGGCGATCGACCGGCTGGTCCTGCCCGACGCGCTTTATATCAGAGTTGCGAACGATCACGTTATCGCGTTGTTCGGGCTGATGAAAGACGGCTGCTATGAAGGCTTTTTCGAAGCGGGCGACTCGCTTTATCGTTGCGCGGATTTGATCAGGCTTGCGAAGAACGAACATATCGACGGACATGGATGGGTCCGCCCAAGCGACTTTTCATTCGTCGCGATGACACATCAGGATCTGGATGTCGATCGGCAAATGGTGGACCGGTGCCCGCAAGTGCGGCTCGTCATAGGCGGGCACGATCACGAGGTCGAGGAGCCCGAAAACCGCCCGACCCTCTGGAACGGCGAGCCGTCGAGGTCGTTGATCGTCAAAGCGAAGTCCAATGCAAGAACGATGTGTGTCAGCTTCGTCAACTGGTTTCCGGCATCTGAAGCGTCGGAACTGTTCGAGCGCTACGGCGGCATGGAAGGCGCCGTGAAAATGGTGGGCAAGTTCAATCTGGACCAGATGCTGCGAACGATGTTGCTCAACAGTCCAGACCGGCTGAAACAAGGCGGCGCGGTCTTTCGCGATCTCCAGGACGATGTGCTGCGGGACGTGCGAAAGACGCTGAATGCCCATGTGTTCGACAACAAGAGCGGCGGGCTTGCCGGCTTCACGCTGGACGGCTCCTGGACGCTCGACATGCAGGATGCTCGCCTGCAAAAACTCGTTGTGGCGCACGCGCCGACGAAGCGGCGCATCGAACACTGGCTCGCGCTGACGAAGCCTTATGTGACCGATCTCGTCGAAGCGCCATGCACGCTGGTCATTGAAGACTCGGTCGTCAGGCGCCGCAGCAGCAACTTTGGGAATTTCGTCGCGGACGTGGTCAGCGGGCGCCAGCTGGCGCGCGGGGGAAATCGGCAGATCGTGGATATCGGACTCGTCAATGCGGGGAGTTTCCGCATCCAGCGGAATATCGCCAAAGGAGAAATGATGACCACCCGAACGCTGGGTGACATCTTTCTTCACGACAACCGTATCGTCGTTTTTCCGCAGGTTCCCGGGGAGACGGTACGCAAGATGATCGAATTGACGCTGACGCGTCTGGGCGCCAGGCGCGAGGAGGGGGATGGGCATTTCCTGCAGATCTCCGGCCTGGCGGTACGCAATCGCGCGGGCGGATCGCCGGAGATCTTTGTCCAGGACGGGAGCGGTGCGCGCGTCGCTCTGCAGAACGAACAAACATACCGGGTAGCGACCACCGCCTACCTGGCGACCAACGCCGCGAGTCCCTTCAAGATGTATTTCGATGACCTTATGGGTGCCGACGCGGAGCCTTGCATTCGCACGGCTGTCGAGCGGGAACTGCTTGCGTTGGGGCGTGACTTGCGGCTGGCGGATGAGGATCGCTGGCTGGAACCGGATCGCCCGTGACGACGGGGGCGAGGGTAGCGGCGAGGCCGGCCGCAAGCCCGGTATGGCGTTCGAAAAGCGCCTTGAGTTCAGGACGCAGTCCATCGCCGCGTTGTGCGGCAAGCGCATGGAGCGAGAGAAAAGGCAGCATGATTGGACTCCAGGCAATGAAGGCCAGGTCAGCGCTACGCCAATGGCCCGATCTATCGTGCGATCGCATGGAGAAGATAGGGCTGAGGGTTGGCGCAGGCACTCCGATTCTTGCTGTCTGATTACTACGGACACCAGCTTAAGCGGGTGACTGTTATCGGTCTGCCCAGCCGGTCTCGTCGAAGGAGAGCGCCGTTTCGCCCTGGGACGGCAGGCCGCCGACGGCGCGCAGCATGTCTGCATGTCGCCTCCTCGCCAGCAAGCCAATGTCCGGGCACGCATTGTGCTGTGGCTCTGCAAAGTTACGCGTGCATGGAGCCCGGCGACATGATGTTGTGGAAAAATTGCCTTGCCGCCGTCCTGTGCGCCGCTGCTGCCGCGTTCGTGCCCGCGGGCGCGCAGACGCAGGTGCAGGGGGTGGTGCGGCCCGCGGTTTCGGCCTCGCAACCGGTGGTGCACGCCGTTCCTTTGAACCCGCCCGCGTCCGCGCCATCGCCCGTGCCACGGCCGGCGCCATCGCCAGCACCGCAGCCTGCTCAGCAGCCTGCTGCGAAGCCGGTTGAAAAGCAGGCTGAAAAGCCGGCTCATAAGCCCGCACATAAGCATGTGCACGAGCCGACTCGTAAGCCTGCTCCGCAGCCCGCCGTGCAGTCGGCACCTCCTATTCTTCCTGAGCCCGCGCCGCAGCCGGTGGAACGAGCAGCACCGCAGCCCTACGCGCAACCAGTGCCGGCGCCGCAGCCAGTACCGCAGCCTTACCCACAGCCCGCGCCGGCACCGCAACCCTACACGTCACCAGCGCCAGCACCGCAATCCGCTTCACAACCCGTCGTCAACTGGACGCTGCAGGTCATCCGTGACGGCCGGCAGATCGACTCGTTCGACGGCTCGGCGGCGGTCGGTCAGGCGCGGACCAACACGCATCACAAGCTCGTCACGCACGACGTCGGCTGCAGGAACCAGCCCGCGGGCAGTATCGACCTGCAGCGCACCATCACGGTCACGCCGCAGCGGGCGGACCCGAGCGCGGCGGTTCTCGCCATCGAGGCGCAGGAGACGGTCGAAAGCGATACCACGCCCCGAACCCGGGAGGGCTGCAAGCTGCCGCCGCAGCCGAGCGAGGTGCGCGCCAGCCATCCGGGGCTGATCGTGCCGGCGGGTCAATGGGTCGAGTGGCAAATCGTCAGCCAGGATCCTTCGCTGCTGTACCGGGTGCGTGCGAGCATTGCACCGCCGCCCGCGCAGCCTTGATGGAAAGCGCCACGCTGGAATGCCCCAATCGCGGTGTAGTATTCCGCCGTAGCTTCGCTATGGTTCGAGTTCGCCGACAATCAAACGCATCCGGACGGGGAAACACATCATGTCAGGCGAGTGGAAGCGCCGCCTCCAGCTTTTTGCCCAGCGTTTCTGGCAGCCCACCAGTGCGTGCATGACCTGCATGCCGGGAAGCTGGGGCAATGTCATGAGTCTTGCCCACTGGGCGATCGCTCTCCAGACGGGCCTGTTCACCGGCATTCTGGCCGTACTTCTGACGTTTACGCCCGCGCGAAAACTCTATGCGCATCGATACGGCAATGCGCTGATCGTCGGCTGTCTGACGACGATAGGCGACGCCTACTCGCACAAGAGCCACTACCGCATCCCCGTTGTCGAGCACATCGCAACAGGGGTCATGTCCGGACTGCTCGCGCTGGCCGCCTCCTGGCTCCTTGAAGATCGCGCGCGGCGCATCCGGGCGGCCTGGTCGCGGGTTTTCGGATAGCTCGTCCTTTGGCCCGGAGACATGGCCGCCGGGCCAAAGGATGGGGCAGGCGCAGACCGGAAGCGCGGCTCAGGCCGGCAGGGACGCCGGAGCCAGTTGCAGCGCTTCGCCGGTACTCGCCCATTCGGCGCGCAGCGCGCGGACGTTATCGCCAAGCTTGCTGCCGTAATGCGGTACGAGCTCGCGAAGCTTGTCGCGCCACCGGCTCGTCTCGCATTGCGTGCGGAACACGCGGTGCAGCAGGTCGAGCATGATCGGCGCCGCCGTCGAGGCGCCCGGAGACGCGCCCAGCAGGCCCGCGATACTGCCGTCCCCGGCGCTGACGATCTCGGTGCCCATCTTCAGGACGCCGCCCTTGACGCCGTCGCGCTTGATGACCTGGACGCGCTGGCCTGCCTGAAACAGCCGCCAGTTTTCGCCCTGCGCGCGCGGAAAATATTCGCGGAGCGCGTTCAGCCGGTCCTCTTCGGACAGACTCAGTTGCTCGGCCAGATACTCGACGAGCGGAAACTGGTCGAAGCCGACGTGCAGCATGGGGGCGATGTTGTCGAGGCCGATGCTGTGCAGCAGGTCGAGATACGACCCGTGTTTCAGGAACTTCGTGGAGAACGTTGCGAACGGGCCGAACAGCACGACCCGCTTGCCGTCGAGCACGCGCGTGTCGAGGTGCGGGACGGACATCGGCGGCGCGCCGACCGACGCGCGGCCGTACACCTTGGCCAGATGCCGGCGCGCGATGTCCTCGTCCTCGGTCACGAGAAAAGCGCCGCCGACGGGAAAAGCCCCGTAATCGCGCGCCTCGGGAATGCCCGACGCCTGCAGCAGCGGCAGTGCGGCCCCGCCGGCGCCCACGAACACGAACTTCGCGTCCACCGCATGGTCGGTCCCGTCGCGCATGTTGTGCCACGACACCCGCCAGGTTCCATCGGCATTGCGCTTCAGATGGCGCGCTTCGCAAGAGAGCTGGAGGTCGAAGTCCGAACGGCGCTGGAGATGATTCACGTACTGGCGCGTGACTTCCCCGAAGTTCACGTCGGTGCCCATTTGCGACCACGTTGCCGCGACCTTCTGGGCCGGATTGCGCCCCTCCATCATCAGCGGCACCCATTGATGGAGTTGCGCCTCGTCTTCCGAATAGCGCATGTCCTCGAACAGCGGCGAGGCTCGAAGGGCTTCATGGCGCTGCCGAAGGAAGCGGACGTCCTCGTCGCCGAAGACGAAGCTCATGTGCGGCGCCGCGTTGATGAAACGGCGCGGCTCGCTCAGCACGCCGCGCTCGACCATCGACGTCCAGAACCGGCGCGATACCTGGAACGCTTCGTTGATCGCAACGGCGCTCCCGATCTGAACGGTTCCGTCGGGCTGCTCGGGCGTGTAGTTCAGCTCCGCGAGCGCGCAATGCCCCGTGCCGGCATTGTTCCAGCCGTTCGTGCTCTCGTTCGCGACCGCGTCGAGCCGCTCCAGCATCAGCATCGACCACTGCGGCTCGAGCTCGTGCAGGAGGACGCCGAGCGTCGAGCTCATGACGCCGCCGCCGATCAGCATGACGTCCACCTTTCCGATGTTTGCCGCTTGCGCGGAATGCGCCGGATCAGACGAGGCGTGATGCGGCGACAGGGCCGATTTGAGGGAGTCGAACATTGTAATGAACCTTTCTGCGAGGGATGTGGAGCGAGGGAGGAGGTTGGGAAAATCCGGTCCGGAAAATTCAGGAGCCGTCTCAGGTCCGGCTACCGACGCCATGATGGACCACAAAGAGCCCATCCGGGTCGTAGCGCTGCTTGATGCGAATGAGACGCCCGTAGTTCGCGCCACAGAACGCGCCTTGCCAATTTTCCTGGAAGTAGTCGCATTCGTTGACATACGTGCCCGTGCCCGGTGCGATGGTACACAACACCGTTATCGTTTTCATGACACGGTCACGCAGCGCGGCGGTCGCCGCCAGCGCGAGACCGGCGCCGAGCACGCGGCGCCGACGATACCCCCTGGGTGATTCCGCACGGGTCATATGCTCTCCTCGCCGGTTTGCCGGCCGGATACTCTACCGCGCCGCGCCCAATCGAGGACGCTCCCCGCGACCTGCAGTTCGTGACGCAGTCGAGCATGCCGCCGCTTGGGGCATCGGTGCGAAATCGCTGGGCGGCGTGCCGCGCGATGTCATGACTTGCGGAGAGACCCATAGCCCGGCGCGGCCTTGAGCTGAGGGCGCAGCATCAGACAGAAAGCGGCAACGTGCGTAATCATCAACAAGGGCACGTAGATGACCGGAATCGCATACGTGGCGCCAAATTGCCCCGCATGCGCGGGAAGATCGGCATGGATGGCGTGGTAATAGTCGACGATGAGGTCGACCATGCCCGCAACGTTGAAGGCGACGACGAAGGTCCAGAAGATCTGGCGGACCCGTACCGTCAGGAGTGCCAACATGGCCAGCACGCCCGTTGCGAGGTCGCCATACGCGGCGAACACGGCGAAGCTCGCGGGAAGCTGGGGACTGACGATACCCGGGAGCAGAAACACCAGCCCGAAAAACCGGAAGCTGTGCAAGGTGGCGATGGCGCGCTGCGCGTCGAACGGGGCCATCGACTTGAGCCTGGGCCAGACGTAGGCGCCGAAGCAAAGCAGCCAGGCGACATACCCCAGGACGAGATGCAGCTGAAAGAGAAGTTTCGGTGACATGGCGGCTGGCTATCCTCTGTTGTTGCGGAGGTTGATGGGCTGGGATGCGGCCTGATCCCCACGTGCCAGGTGTACCATGGCCCTCGTTGAGCGACTATTCATCACAATGTTGACGGGCTATGAAGCAGAACTTCACAGTCAGACAGGGCGCCCTCGACGGGGTGGAGGTGTTCCTGAGCGTGGCGCAGCACCGCAGCTTTCGCAAGGCAGCGGCGGAACTCGGCGTGACGCCGTCGGCAGTCAGCCAGACGGTGCGCGTGCTCGAGGCACGCATCGGCGCCGCGCTCTTCACGCGCACCACGCGCAGTGTCGGTCTGACCGAAGCCGGTGAACGGTTTCTTTCGCGCGCCAAGCCGGCTTTCGAAGAGCTCGTCGCCGCGGGCGAGGCCGCGCGCGGCCTCGGTCAGCGGCCGGCCGGCTTGCTGAGGCTTTCCGTACCGCGCGCGGTGGTTCCGCTGCTGCTGGAGCCGCTGATCGCATCGTTCTGCAAGGCCTATCCCGAGATCGAAGTGGAGCTGGCCACCAGCAAGGACCTGGTCGATCTGGCGGCGGAAGGATTCGACGCCGGCATCCGGCTGGGCCAGCTCGTTGCCGCCGATATGGTGGCGGTGCCGCTGACGCCGCCGTTTCGCCTCGCCATCGTTGGGAGTCCTGCCTACTTCGCCGCGCGTGGCAGGCCCGCGAGCACGGACGACCTGCGGCAGCACGCCTGCCTGAGATGGCGGCGATCGAGCGGCGCGCTCGCGCCGTGGTCATTCAGCGACAACGGTCAGGCCATCGAGATCGCCGTATCCGGTCCGCTGATCGCCAGCGACTTTCCGACCATGCTGGGCGCGGCGATAGAAGGCATGGGCCTCGCGCAGCTACCCGGGCCCATGGTTGCCGAAGCGGTAAGGGCAGGGAAGCTGGTGCACGTACTGGAGGCGTATGCACCGATGCTCCCTGGCGTGTTCCTCTGTTATCCCAGCCGCCGGCAGATCTTGCCGAAGCTGCGCGCGTTCATCGATTACGTGAAGAGCCGGCCGGCGGGCGTGGGGGAATCGCGTAGTCGATCGGGTAGTTAAGCCGGTAATTAATCGGACTCGCGGCCCGGCGAGCGGATGGTCAACTTGTTCGAAAGTGCCGTGACGCCCGTTACGCCGCGTGTTGCCGCGCCGGCGAGCTCGAGCTGATGCTCGCTCACGGCCGTGCCGGTCAAGGTGACGCTGCCGCTGCGCGCCTTGACGTAAATATGCGTCGGATCGAGGCCATCGGTACGAGACAGCGCCAACTGGACGTGCCGCACCAGTGTCCTGTCGGGAACTGCGCTTGTGCTCGTTGCCGCCGTCAAGCCGCCGGATTGCGCAAAGGCTTGCTGTCCCGGTGTCATCAGGGGCAATAACAGGCCAAACGACACCGCTAAAGGATAGAGACGCTTCATTTTCATCCTCCGTTCACGCCGAATCGGTCGTAATTTCGGTCATAGCGGTTTCCACGGTAGACCATGCCGATTAAGGGACCATTAGACTCGGGTGAAACTTTCTTCACGTCCGGTGCCAATCGCCACAACGATGATTTGTGGGAACATGGCGAGCGCCTTGCTCAATGCAACTTCGCTTTCTGTCCCGGAGACCCAAACATGCAAGTGGACTGCATGGACGCCACCCTGAGCGAACTGCTGGATGCGAATGCCGGCTTCGATCTGGCCGCCAGGGGGACGACCAACCATTGTCCGATGGCGCTCGTTGCGCTGTCCCGAATGGGGGCGTCCCCTGCGCGGCTACACGAATTCTTTGCGATGTGGGAGCGCAAGTATGCGCTGCCCGCGCCACGCGTCGACGTGACGATCGATCGTCGCGACTGGTCGCGCGAACTCGGTAATCCCGCTGCGTTCGGCGCGTTGCGTATGGGCTTTCTGGACTGGATGGCGGACGACGGCCCCATTCCGGTGATCACGCAAGTCCTGAGCGCAGTGCCGTTCGCTCCCGCCACGGGCGCGTTTCATGCGCTCATACGGCTGGCTTACGGCATCGAGGCCGCGCATGCCGGCGAGATGGCTGCGGGCCTTGCCGCGCTGGTCGCGTCGCATTTGCCGATTGCGGTGCCTGTCGACGGGCGCCGTCGCGCGGAAAGCGTCGACGCGGCGTTTTATGAGGCTGCGCGGGCCATGGCCAACGATCCTGTCCCCGGCAACTCGATAACGGCGCGCCTTCGCGCCGTGGCAAACGATGCCCGGTTCCAGCAGGCGGTTCTCGCGCCTCCGGCGACCTCGTCGCTGCTCGACGACGTAGCACGAGCGGCTATCGCCGCGTACTGGCGGACGGGAGATTTCACCGTACTCCATACCGTTACCGGCACGCACGCCGCCCGCATTCTGTTTGCACAACTGCCCGATTCGCTGGTCGAGCAACTGCTGCCCGCCCTATGGATTGCGCTGTGCACCGCTTACGCGACCGTGCGCAAGCCTTCCGACGTCGAGCCGGATGTGCCCGGAGTCGAAGGCGACTGGAGCGAAGCTTGCCGGCTGGCGGTGCTCTCCGATGATGATCACGTCGTCAAGATGACCTACACGTGCCTTTGCGAGCACCGCCGCAATGCGTCGGCGCTTTATCTGGCTTCGGCGGCACGGCTAGTCGGAATGGCATAGATACGCTCCATTCGGGCCCGCTGCAACGGCGGCGGCACGACGCTCCGCGCAGGCGCGGGCGTTTCGCACAGCGAATGTGCTGCACAGCACCAATCTTGTGCTTTCCCGTATCGCGATGCGTCACGCCTACGCCTCGGCCGACGCACCGACCTTGGCCGCAAAAGCCCGTCAACCGTACCCTGAAGCCTGCAAGCCGTCATATGGCACGGTGTTTGCATAGTCTGCCGCGACACAGGTCGGCAGGGATCAACGGCGATCCCTCTGCGTCGCGACAAAGCAGTGCTCGACCTGCCACAGCAAAACAGGGCAATGGCGTCCCCCGAATCCGGCTTCTCGCAAGCCGGTATCGCGGGACGCCTTTTTATTTTCAGGGTGCTCAGCATGGTGCAATCCCCGTTAGCAGTCGGTGGCTCCTCCGTCATGGAAGTCGTCGTAGTCGGCCATGGCATGGTGGGCCACAAATTTCTCGAATGCCTGCTTGCCGAAGGCGCGCCGCCGGTACGGGTGACCGTGCTATGCGAGGAACCGCGCCCGGCGTATGACCGCGTGCACCTCTCCGCGTTCTTTTCGGGCACCTCGGCCGCGGATCTCTCGCTCGTCGAGGCCGGTTTCTTCGATCGCGACAACGTGCGTCTCGTGCTGGGCGCGAAGGCGGTCGCCGTGGATCGTGCGGCGCGCACCGTCACGGTTTCCAACGGCGAAACGCTGCACTACGACAAGCTCGTGCTTGCCACGGGTTCGTCGCCGTTCGTGCCGCCCATCTCGGGCAACGACCGTCCAGACTGTTTCGTGTACCGAACCATCGAAGACCTCGAAGCCATGCAGGACCGCGGCGCGCGCGCCCGCACGGGCGTAGTGGTGGGCGGCGGGCTGCTCGGCCTCGAATGCGCAAAGGCGCTGCGCGACATGGGGCTGGAAACCCATGTGGTCGAATTCGCGCCGCGCCTCATGGCCGTGCAGGTGGACGACGACGGCGGCCGCGTGCTGCGCGGCAAGATCGAGGAACTGGGCGTGGCCGTGCATACGCAGAAGCAGACCACGGCGATCGTCGACGGCGAAACGGCGGCGAACCGCATGGTATTCGCCGACGGTTCGCACCTCGAAGCGGACATGATCGTGTTCTCGGCCGGCATTCGCCCGCGCGACGAGATCGCCCGCGCCTGCGGGCTCGAACTCGGCGCGCGCGGCGGCGTGGCGATCGACGACCGGTGCCGCACGAGCGATCAGGATATCTATGCAATCGGCGAATGTGCGTCGTGGCGCGGCCAGATCTTCGGCCTCGTCGCGCCGGGCTACGACATGGCCCGCGTCGCGGCGAAGGCGCTGGCGGGCGAGGAGGCAGGCTTCGCCGGTGCCGACATGAGCACGAAGCTCAAGCTGATGGGCGTGGACGTGGCGAGCATGGGCGACGCGCACGGGAAAACGCCGGGCAGCCGCGCGTACCGCTATGCCGACGAGCGCCGCCAGGTCTACAAGAAGATCGTCGTGTCCGACTGCGGCAAGCAACTGCTCGGCGCGGTGATGGTAGGCGACGCCGGCGATTACGGCACGCTGCAGCAGATGATGCTCAACCGCATCGAGCTTCCCGAGGCGCCCGAATTCCTGATTCTTCCCGAGTCCGGCGGCAAGGCCAGGCCGGCTCTCGGCGTGGAGGCGCTGCCCGACGGCGCGCAGATCTGCTCGTGCAACAACGTTTCGAAGGCGCAGATCTGCGCTGCGGTGCGCGAGGGCTCGACGACCATCGCGGCCGTGAAGAGCGCCACCTGTGCGGGGACCTCGTGCGGCGGCTGCGTGCCGCTCGTGACCCAGGTGATGAAGTCGGAGATGCGGCGCCAGGGGCTCGCCGTCAACAACCATGTATGCGAGCACTTCCGCTATTCGCGCCAGGCGCTCTATCACATCGTGCGCGTGGAAGGCATCAAAACCTTCCCCGAATTGCTCGCGAAACATGGCCAGGGCCTGGGCTGCGACGTCTGCAAGCCCGCCGTGGCCGGCATTCTCGCGTCGTGCTGGAACGAATTCGTGCTCAAGAAGGAACACGCCAGTCTTCAGGACTCCAACGATTACTACCTCGCCAACATCCAGCGCGACGGCACCTATTCGGTCGTGCCGCGCATGGCCGGCGGCGAGGTGACGCCGGAAGGGCTGATCGCGGTGGGGCAGGTGGCGAAGAAGTACGGGCTCTATACGAAGATCACGGGCGGCCAGCGCGTGGATCTGTTCGGGGCGCGCGTCGAGCAGTTGCCCTCGATCTGGGAAGAGCTGATCGCGGCGGGCTTCGAATCGGGACATGCCTACGGCAAGGCGGTGCGCACCGTGAAGTCGTGCGTGGGCTCCACGTGGTGCCGCTACGGCGTGGGCGATTCGGTGGGCCTCGCCATCGAGCTGGAGAACCGCTACAAGGGCTTGCGCGCGCCGCACAAGATCAAGTTCGGCGTCTCGGGCTGCACGCGCGAGTGCGCCGAGGCGCAGGGCAAGGATATCGGCGTGATCGCGACGGAGAAGGGCTGGAATCTCTATGTCTGCGGCAACGGCGGCATGAAACCGCGTCATGCGGAACTGCTTGCCGCGGACCTCGACAAGACCACGCTGATCCGCTACATCGACCGCTTCCTGATGTTCTACGTGCGCACGGCCGATCGCCTGCAGCGCACGAGCGTGTGGCGCGACAACCTCGAAGGCGGCCTCGAGTATCTGATCGACGTGGTGGTGCACGACAGGCTGGGCCTCGCAGCCGAGCTCGAAAGCGAAATGCAGCACGTGGTAGAGACCTACGAGTGCGAATGGAAGAAGGCCGTGACCGACCCGGATACGCGGCGGCGCTTTCGTCACTTCGTCAATAGCGATGCGGGCGACCAGCACGTGCGCTTCGTCGAAGAGCGCGGCCAGATCCGTCCGGCCACGCCCGCCGAGCGTGCGGCCGAACCTGAGGGCACAGCGCGTGCCGCCCTGGAAGAGATTCCGGTTGCCGTCGAAGCGGTCTGAACTGTGTCCTTTTAAACAGGAGAGCGAAATGAGCGATCTAACCCATTCCACGCACTGGACTTCGGTGTGCCGGCTCGACGATATCGTGCCGAACACAGGCGTGTGCGCGCTCGTGAACGGCGAGCAGGTGGCCGTCTTTCATGTGGACGACGGCGCCGCGCGCGTCTTCGCCATCGGCAACTACGATCCCAACTCGCAGGCCGCCGTGCTCTCGCGCGGTCTCGTTGGGAGCCTCGGCGAGCGTATCGTCGTGGCCTCGCCGATCTACAAGCATCACTTCGATCTGGCGACCGGCGAGTGCCTCGAAGCGCCGCAGCAGTCGGTCAGCCCGTATGCCGCGCGCGTGGTGAACGGCGAGGTGTATGTGGCGGCATGAGCCGCGCGTCCCGTTCCTTTCAACGCTGATATCGAGCGCACGGCATGACGAGCAAGAGCGTAAAGAGCGTGTGTCCCTACTGTGGCGTGGGCTGCGGCATGATCCTGCAGGTCGCGGACGGCCAGGTCACGAAGATCGCGGGCGACCCCGATCATCCGACCAATTTCGGCCGGCTGTGCACGAAGGGATCGTCGGCGCACGTGGCGCTGCGCAAATCGGGCCGGCTCGAACGCGCGTTCGTGCGTCATGCGCGCGGCGAAGACCCGGTGCCGCTCGCACTCGACGAGGCAATTGCCGATACCGCGCGGCGCCTGCGCTCGATGCTCGAAGCGCATGGCCCCGATGCGCTGTCGTTCTACGTCTCCGGGCAGATGTCGATCGAGGCGCAGTATCTCGTCAACAAGCTCGCGAAGGGCTTCGTGCGCACGAACAACATCGAGTCGAACTCGCGCCTGTGCATGGCGAGCGCGGGCAGCGGCTACAAGCTCTCATTGGGCGCGGACGGCCCGCCGGGTTCCTATCAGGACTTCGATCGCGCCGATCTCTTCTTCGTGATCGGCGCGAACATGGCCGACTGCCACCCCATCCTGTTCCTGCGCATGATGGACCGCGTGAAGGCTGGCGCGAAGCTGATCGTGGTGGACCCGCGCCGCACCGCGACGGCGGAGAAGGCCTCGTTTTTCCTGCAGATCCGGCCGGGCACCGATCTCGCGCTGCTCAACGGCCTCCTGCATCTGCTCCACGCGAACGGTCACACCGACGCGGCCTTCATCGACGAGCACACCGAGGGCTGGGACGCCATGCCCGCGTTTCTGGCCGACTACACGCCGGAAAAAGTAGCGGCCCTCACGGGCCTCGCGGAGGACGACATCCGCCGCGCCGCGCAGTGGATAGGCGAGGCGCCGGAGTGGATGAGCTGCTGGACGATGGGCCTGAACCAGAGCACCCACGGCACGTGGAGCACCAACGCCATCTGCAATCTGCACCTCGCCACCGGCAAGATCTGCCGCCCCGGCAGCGGGCCGTTTTCCCTCACAGGCCAGCCGAATGCGATGGGCGGGCGCGAGATGGGTTACATGGGGCCGGGCCTGCCCGGTCAGCGTTCGGTGCTCGTGGAGGACGACCGCGCGTTCGTGGAAGCGGCCTGGGGCCTCGCGCCCGGCACGTTGCCCACGAAGGTGGGCGGCGGCACCGTGGACATGTTCTCGCGCATGGCCGCCGGCGAAATCAAGGCCTGCTGGATCATCTGCACGAATCCGGTGGCGACGGTGGCCAACCGGCAGACGGTCGTGGCGGGGCTGAAGGCGGCGGAGCTCGTCATCGCGCAGGACGCCTTTCTCGATACCGAAACGAACCTGTACGCCGATGTGCTGCTGCCTGGCGCGCTATGGGCCGAAGCCGACGGCGTGCTGATCAATTCCGAGCGCAACATGACGCTCGCGCAGCAGGCCATCGAGCCGCCCGGCGAGGCGCTGGCCGACTGGCAGATCGTCGCGCGCGTGGCCTGCGAAATGGGCTACGCGCACGCGTTCAGCTACGCGAGTGCCGCCGAGGTCTTCGACGAGATCGCGTGCTTCTCGAACCCGAAAACGGGCTACGATCTGCGCGGCGCGAATTACGCGCGGCTGCGCGAAACGCCGCTGCAATGGCCGTGTGCGCCGGGCACTCGGTACGATCGCAACCCGTTGCGCTACCTGAACGACGGCGTGAGCCAAACTTCGCGCTCGCGCGCCGACGGCACCCGGCCGCGCCTTGCCTTTGCGACACCCAGCGGCAAGGCGGTGTTCTTCGCCCGACCCCATGCCGCGCCCGCCGAATTGCCCGACGAGATTTACCCTGTAGTCCTCAACACAGGGCGCCTCCAGCATCAATGGCACACCATGACGAAGACCGGCAAGGTGGCCATGCTGAACCGGCTCAACCCGGGGCCGTTCGTCGAGATTCACCCCGAAGACGCCAGTGCGCTCGGCATCGCGGAGAAAGACCGCGTGGAAGTTCGCTCGCGCCGCGGCCGCGTGGTGCTGCCCGCGGTGGTCAGCGCGCGCGTGCTGCCCGGCAATTGCTTTGCGCCCATGCACTGGAACGACGTATTCGGAGAAGACCTCTGCGTGAACGCGGTCACGAACGACGCCATCGATCCCGTTTCCCAGCAGCCCGAACTGAAATTCTGCGCCGTCGCGCTGTCGCGCGTCGAGCCCGGGCGCAAGCCGGCCGGCGCGAATGCCGCCGATGCCGCAAAACAGCCGCAGGAACACGACATGTCCCGTATCGACGCTTTTTCAACGTTCCTCGGTCTCGATCGGGTTGCCGCGCCCGCCTTGAGCGAGACGCAGCGGCAGTACCTGGCCGGCTTCGTGAGCGGCTTGCGAACGCCCGACGCTGGGCAGTCCGCGGGCGTGCCGGTTCTGCCGGCCCATGCACCGTTTCCCGAAGACGCGCACGCATGGCTCGACGGATTGCTTGCGGGGCTCTTCAGCAGGACGAACGAGGCGCGCGCCGCGATTCCGGGCGTGCTCGCGGGGCCGGAAGAGAGCGAAGGCAGCGTGCGCATCGTGCACTCCCGCCCGAAGGTCGTGCTGCTGTGGGCCTCGCAGACGGGCAACGTCGAATCGCTGGTCGAGCGCTATGCGACGCAACTGATGGAGTCGGGCTTCGAGATCCGCACGGCGTGCATGGCGGACTATCCGCCCGCTCAGTTCGCAAAGGCACAGTATGCACTCCTGATGACGAGTACGTTCGGCGACGGCGACGCGCCGGACAACGGCGAGGCATTCTGGCGTGCGCTCAAGGCAGATAACGCGCCGCGGCTCGACGCGCTGCGCTACGCGGTGCTGGCGTTCGGCGACCGCAACTACGACCAGTTCTGCGGCCATGGCCGCAACCTCGACGCCCGCCTCGAGGCGCTGGGCGCCGTGCGCCTCCTGGCGCGCACCGACTGCGACGCCGAATACCAGCCCACGGCAGACGCCTGGTTCGAGCAGATCGTCGCGCGCATCAAGGCCGAGGATGCGGCGCTGCATGCCGTGCCGGCCGACGGGGCGATTCCCGAGGTGCTGCCCGGCTGCGCGCCGACGAAGGCGCGCCCGGCGGCGTCGCGCCTCGTGAAGAACGTGCGCCTGAACAGCAAGGGCGCGGCGAAGGATACGCGCTACTTCGCCCTTGCGGCGGGCGAGGCGGGGCTCGAATACGAAGCCGGCGACGCGCTGGGCGTATGGCCCACCAACTGCCCGGCGCTCGTGGACGAGTTGCTCGCGCTCACGCGCCTCCCCGCCGAGGCGCCGGTGAACGTGAGCGGTGTGGGCGAGATGCGTCTTGCCGACGCATTGGGCCGGCACTACGAAATCGCGCGACCCGGCCCGGACGCGCTGCACTTCATCGCCTCGCGCACGCGCTCAGGCGGCCTCGTCGACCTGCTGGCCGAGGAGCGCAAGATCGATCTGCGCGACTGGCTGTGGGGGCAGCAGCTTGCCGACGTGCTGCACGAGTTTCCCGTCGAACTTTCGGCCGCCGAACTGCTGGGCATGCTCAAGCGCCTGCAGCCGCGCCTGTATTCGATCTCGTCGAGCCCGAAGGCGCATGCGGGAGAAGTGCATCTCACCGTCTCCACGGTGCGCTACAGCAACGGCCGGCGCGAACGCAAAGGCGTGGCCTCGACCTTCCTCGCCGACCGCGCCGAGGCGGGCAGCGTGCCGGTGTTCGTGCAGAAGAGCACGCACTTTCGTCCGCCGCGCCACGGCGATACGCCCATGATCATGGTGGGTCCCGGCACCGGCGTTGCGCCGTTCCGCGCCTTCCTGCACGAACGGCGCGCGCGCGGCGACCGTGGCCGCAACTGGCTGTTCTTCGGCGAGCAGCGCGCGGCAACGGACTTCTACTATCGTGAGGAATTCGAAGCAATGCAGGGGGACGGCCATCTCGAACGGCTCGACCTCGCGTTCTCGCGCGACCAGCACGAAAAGATCTACGTGCAGGACCGGATGCGCGAGCAGGGCGCGCAGCTTTGGGCGTGGCTGCAGGAGGGCGCGCACCTGTATGTATGCGGCGACGCGAGCCGCATGGCAAAAGACGTGGACGCCGCGCTCAGGGATATCGTCATGGCGCATGGCGGCATGGATGCCGACAGGGCGCACGAATTCGTCAGTATTTTGACCCGGGAAAAGCGTTACGTGCGCGACGTTTACTGATCCGGCCGGCTCATTATATATCACAACATGATCTATAATGAAGGCAACCCCCGCGGCTACGAGGCTGGCATGCTCGCGAAACGCCGGTGTCGAAGCGGCACGGCGTGGGAAGCGCGGGGGCAGTCCCGCCCGCATGGCGGCCTCCATCCAGCCGGAGGAATCGAATGTTCAGGCGCATTCTGCTTTGCTACGACGCAACGCGGGAAGGGCGCCGCGCCTTGCGCGAAGGCGCCGATCTGGCACGTCATTACGCGGCGCAGGCCCATCTGCTCGCCGTGCTTGAACGGGAGCCGGGGCAGTGGGGGGCGGACGTCGGCTTTGCGATGCCCGTCGATCTGGCCGAGCAGACGGCGCAGGACGTGCTGCGCGAAGGCGTGGAATGCCTGAGCGGGAGCGGGCTCGTGGCGACGGGCCACTTCGCCGTGGGCAATCCTGTCGACGTGATCGCGAGGTTCGCGGCGGAGTTGAACGCCGACCTCGTCGTGCTGGGGCATCACCGCAGGGGCGCGTTCGCACGCTGGTGGGACGGGCGCGACGACCGGCTGCTGCTCGACCGGGTGAGCTGCAATGTGCTGGTCGTGCCCGGGCCCGAGGTCTCGGCGGCCGAGGCGCCGCTTCACAAGGCTGCGTGAGCGGCGCAACGGTATTTTCCGTTCGGCCAGATTATTCGTTATGCTAACCGATCAAGGGCATTCGTCGAGCGCGCGGCGTTCCGGCAGCGTATCGGCGACCGGAGCCTGGTTGCGCACGGCCCGCGCACCCGCGAGACCCACCGTCACGGCGGCGAGCAGCAGCACGCACAGCGCAGTCCTCAGACCGAACAAACCGGCGCCGAAGCCGATCACGGGCGGCCCGACGAGAAAACCGGCATAGCCGAGCGTCGCGGCCATCGAAACGCCGGTTGCCGGCGTTTCGGTCGAGCGTCCCGCGGCGCTGAAAATAACCGGCACGACGTTCGCGAGACCCATGCCGATCAGCGCGAAACCGGCCACCGCCGTGACGAGGTTCGGCAGCTCGAGTACGAGCGCGAGCCCCGACGCCGCAAGCAGGCCGCCCAGCGCGACGACCCGGCCCGGCCCGAGGCGCCGCACCGAAACGTCGCCCACCACGCGGCACGCCGCCATCGAAAGCGCAAACGCGGAATAACCAAGCCCCGCGCTTGCCGCATCGTGTGTCAGTACCGAGCGCAAGAACACGGCGCTCCAGTCGGCCACCGCGCCCTCCATCATCATGCAGAGAAAGGCGAGCGCCGCGAGCTTCATCACGGCGCGAGTGGGCAGCGCGAAGCCGCTGGCCTTCGCGAGGCGCGGTCCGATATCGCGCAGCGCGGCAGTCATCGCAGCGACGATCAGCAGGCCGACGAGCACGTCGGGCAGCGCGAGGCCGCCCGATACGCTCACGCCTAGCTTCTGCAGCGTCGTGCCGGTGGCCGCGCCGACCAGACCGCCCGCGCTCCAGGCCGCATGAAACGACGACATGATCGGTGCGCGCCACGCGGTTTCGATCGCGCTTGCATGACCGTTCATCGATACGTCGAGCGCGCCGTTGGTTGCACCGAAGAAGAGCAGTGCCAGGCATAGCAGTACGAAATGCGGTACTAGCGCGGGCAGCGGGAAGGCAACGATGAAGAGCGCGCCAAGCAGCGCGGTTGTGCGGCCGCTGCCGAGTTTCGCCGCGAACCGGCCGGCGAGCGGCATTGCGACGATCGCGCCCAGCGCGAACGCGAAGAGCGCGATGCCGAGCGCCGTGTCGGACAGCGCGAGCTTTTCCTTCACGCGCGGCACTTCGACCGCCCACGCGCCAATCGCGAAGCCGTTCGCGGAGAACACGGCAACCGTGGCGAAGCGTTCCTTGACGAGATTCACGAGCGGGCCACCAGAACGTTGTCGCACACCTTGCGCAATTGCGCGAGGTGCGTGCGCCGGACTTCGGGCTCGACGATCAGATAGTCGAGCCCGGCCACGGGCGCGACCGTAAACGGCGCGGAGCGCATCAGCTTCGCGCACGTGACGGCGGCGGCGGCGAGACCGCTCGCCCGGATCATGGCGCGTTTCATCTCCGCATCGTCGGCATCGAATGCGGCGAGGCCTTCGGCCGGATCGAGCGCGCAGACGCCGACGAAGCAGAGATCGGCGCGTATTTGCTGGAGCTGGGCCAGCGCCGTTGCCCCGACGGTGCCGCCCACGCGTGGCCCGATGGAGCCGCCGATCAGAACCACCTTGAAACCCGGGCGATGCACGAGGCGCACGCACGCTTCGGGCGAGGTGGTGATCACGGTGAGATCGGCATGATCGGGCAGTGCGGCCGCGATTTCCGCATTGGTCGAGCCGACGTCGAGCAGAATGACCTGGCCGCGCTGCACGATCGACGCGGCCACGCTCGCAAGACGCGCTTTCGCCTGCCGGTCTTCCTGCATGCGTGCCGCGAGCGGCTGGTCGGCCGGCGAGGCGAGCAGCGCGCCGCCATAGACGCGCTTGCAGTGTCCGGCGTCCGCCAGGTCGCGCAGGTGGCGACGGACAGTGTGCTCGGAGGTGTTGAATTCCGTGGCGAGCTGGGCGGCCAGCACGCGGCCGTCGCTACGCAGGCGCTCCAGTATCAGCCGCTCGCGTTCGTCGGGCATGAGCCCTTCCAGGGCTTCCGTTCGGGTTCGTTGCATACGCTCGTCTCGGATTTCGGTGCCGGATCCCGCGTGCGGGATAGATCAAAAACGAGCATAAAATATCGTAAACGAGCAGAAGATGCAAATGGGGCGTCGGGTTCCCGAACGGATCCCATCGGCGGATCCTGCCGCCGGGATGTTATGGTCTACGAAGCGACGCGCCATTGGCGCGAAGCCCATTTCGGCAAGGATTGCATGGGCAGTGGACCGGCACGCCGTATATCGCGCAGATGCTGCGCGACGAGGTGCAGGCACGATAAGCGTGGGGCGGGGCCAGGAGAGGGTTGCCATGCCGGAACACGGAGGAATCTCGACGGCGATCGCTTGATCAAGTACCTTTGTCAGGGTGAGCTGGATTGATGTTTTCTTTCATTACTGTCACCTGAGAGGTTGATCCCATGCCGAACGCCGCCGTCTCCACGGGTTCCGAAGTCGTCATCCCCGCGCAAGCGCTGCACGCATTCGTCGTCGCCATCTGGCGCGCCGCGGGCAGCGAGGCGCGCGAGGCGGCGCTCGTGGCCGATCACCTTGTCGGCGCGAACCTCGCCGGTCACGACTCGCACGGCGTGGGCATGATTCCGCGCTACGTGCTGTCGTGCCGCGAGGGCGAACTGAAGCTCAATGCGCACGTCGAACTGGTGCGCGACGCGGGCGCCGTGTTGACGATGGAGGGCGGGCGCGGTTTCGGTCAGGTGGTCGCGTTCGAGGCCATGGAGCGCGGCATCGAACGTGCGAAGGCCCTCGGCATTTGCGCGGTCGGACTGCGCAACGCCCATCACATCGGCCGCATCGGTCACTGGGCCGAGCAGTGCGCGCGTGCCGGGCTCGTGTCGTTCCACTTTGTGAACGTGGCCGGCGACCCGCTCGTCGCCCCGTTCGGCGGCATCGACCGGCGCTTCGGCACCAATCCGTTCTGCGCCGCGTTCGTGCGCCCGGGGCAAGCGCCCATCGTGCTCGACTTCGCCACGAGCGCGATCGCGGCGGGCAAGGTGCGCGTGGCGTACAACAAGGGCGTGGAGGTGCCGCACGAGACCCTGATCGACCAGGACGGCCGGCCGACCCGCGACCCCGGCGCACTCTTCTCCGAAGCGCAGCACGGCGCGCTGCGGGCGTTTGGGGGTGCTGTGGCCGGCCATAAGGGCTCGGGGCTCGCGGCGATGTGCGAGCTGCTTGCCGGGGCGCTGAGCGGCGGTTTTACCTCGCACACCGAAACCATCGTCACGAGCCATGCGATCGTCAACTGCATGACCTCGGTGATCGTCGATCCCGACGCGTTCGATGCGCCGTCACGCGACAGCGAAGCGCAGGCGTTCGTGGCGTGGCTGAAGGCCACGCGCCGCGAGCCGGGCGTGGATGAAGTGCTGCTGCCCGGCGAACGCGAGGACGCGACGCGGCGCACGCGCGGGGAGCATGGCATTCCTGTCGATGCGACGAGCTGGGCGCAGATCGTCGACGCCGCGCGGATGGTGGGCGTGGCGGAGCGCGACATTGCCGCCTGCGGCGGCGGCCAGGCGGCTGCGCACTAGCACGGGCGAGCGCCCGCAACGGGCGTTTCCGGCGAACGCTCAGGACTACCGCCTTCCCGTTTCCTCCACGTCTACCCGTAGTTATCCTGGGTAGGACGAATCACCCCGGCCGGGACGCATGACGCGTCGCCGGCCGCCTTGCACGGCCGCAATCCGGCGGTGAGCCGCCGTGATTGTTCGCGATCCGCGAATGACGTATTCGGTCGTTATCCCGTTCCTGCCGTGTTGCCCTTGCCCCTATCTTTGCGCCATCGACGCACGAAGCCGGGGCGGTCCCGATGCCGAGTCGATTCAAGGAGACACAGATGAAATCGAACGAATGGGACGTGGCCTACGAATGGAAGGCCGTGGCGCTGCTGGCGCTAGGATTCGGCCTCGTGGGCCTCGACCGGTGGCTGATCGCGCCGCTCTTTCCGTCCATCATGAAAGACCTGCATCTGGATGCGCAGGACGTCGGCAACTGCATCGGCATACTCGGGCTTTCGTGGGGCGTTTTCGCGGCGCTGATGGGCGGCATTTCCGACAAGATCGGGCGGCGCAAGGTGCTGATTCCCGCGATTCTCGCGTTTTCGCTGCTGTCCGGCTTCTCGGGCCTCGCCGGCGGCCTCATGAGCCTGCTGGCCGTGCGCGCGCTGATGGGCGTGGCCGAAGGCTCGTTCTGTCCGACCAGCTTCGCCGCGACCGCGGACGCCTCGCACCCGAAGCGCCGCGGCTTCAACCTCGGGCTCCAGCAAAGCGGCTTCGCGTTGTTCGGCCTCGCGCTCTCGCCGATCATCGCGACGCAATTGCTGAACGTGGTGACCTGGCGCTGGGTGTTCGCGCTCGTGTCGGTTCCGGGGCTGATTCTCGGTCTGCTCATGTTCCGCGTGATTCGCGAACCGAAGGCCGCGCACACGCAGACACCGGTGCGCGCGACGGTGCAGCGCGAGCGCGGCCACTGGCGCGACGTGCTGAAGAGCCGCAACATTCCCGTCGCGATGGCCGCGCTCTTTTGCGCCATGACGGGCGTGTTCGTGCTCGGCGCCATGATGCCGCTCTATCTCACCGAATACCTTTCGATCGATACGCAGCATATGGGCGTGATCGTTTCGGCAATCGGCTTTGGCGGGTTCGTCGGGCAATTCGGCTTGCCCGGCCTCTCCGATCTCACCGGGCGGCGCATTGCGAGCATCGTCGGCTTCGCGGGCACGGCCGTCGTGCTCTACGTGTTCCGCGGGCTCGGCGCCCAGCCGGTCGCCCTGTTCGCGACGCTGTTCGCCGCGGCGTTCTTCACGCTCGGCCTCGTTTCGCTGCTGTCCGGTCCCGTCGCGACGGAAGCGGCGCCGGCGGGCATGGTCTCGACCTCGATCGGTATCGTGGTGGGCGCGGGCGAGATCTTCGGCGGCGGCGTGGCGCCCGCGCTCGCCGGCTTCGTCGCCAAACACTTCGGCATTCAGAACATTCTCTGGCTGCCCATCTGCGCCGTGCTGCTCGGCATCGTCGTGAGCCTGCTGCTGGTGGAGACCGCGCCGGCGCGCCTTGGCAAGCGCGGGCTGGCGGCAGTCGTCCCGGCGGCGGAGCAGCCGGAGTAAGGAGACCGAAGCGGTTGGCTCCTCACGCTCCCTTGCCTCGCTTGCGCTGCTGCTTCCCACGGGATCGGCAGCGCACGACCCGTATACACTGAGGGCCTGAACACGGGGACGAGGGAGCAGAATGGACCGCTTTTTGAGCATCGAAGCCTTCGTGCGGGTGGCGGAGACCAGCAGCTTCGCCGAAGCCGCAAGACAGCTGGGCGTGACGAGTTCGGTGGTGACGAACCGCATCCAGCAGCTGGAGAAGTTCGTCGATGCGCCGCTCTTTCATCGCAGCACACGGCACGTGCGCCTCTCGGAAGTTGGCGAGACGTTCTACCGCGAGTGCGCCGAAGTCGTGGGGCGCGTCAACGAACTGACCGACCAGATGCGCGAGCTGCGCGCCACGCCCACGGGCCGCCTGCGCATTCAGGTGCTGCCCGGCTTCGCGCTCGGCCATTTCGGGCCGGCGCTCGCGGAATTCAATCGCCGCTATCCGGGCATCCAGCTCGACGTGATCGTCAACGATCGCGTGGTCGATCCGATCGAAGAGGGCTTCGACGTCGCGTTCCAGATCTTCCCGCCCATCTCCGAGTCGCTGATCGAGCGGAAGCTCTTCACCGTGCGGCGGCTCTTCTGCGCGACGCCCGCCTATGTGATCGAGCATGGCGCGCCGCAGCATCCGCGCGAATTGCTGCAGCACACCACGGCGCTTTATTCGGGCTATCCCTCGCGCAACCGCTGGGCCATGACGCGCGGCGACGAAGTGGTCGAGATGGAGCTGCCGGGCATGATCCGCTCGAATTCGGTGCACCTGCTGCGCGATTACGCGCTCACGGGCGGCGGCGTGGTATGCCTGCCCACGCTCGTGGCGAGCGCCGCGCTGCTCGACGGCTCGCTCGTGCCCATCCTTACGGATTACGCGCTTTCGCCGCTGAGCTTCGCGGCCGTCTATCCCGCCACGCAACGACAGGCGCTCAAGGTGAAGGCGCTTGTCGAATTCCTCGCCGAATACCTCGGCCCCGAGCCCGTGTGGGACCTGCCGCTGCTCGAGCGCGGCTGGGTGCGCTAGCGGCGGGATTGTTCGCGAAGCGCGAATGCCGTAATCGTTCGCTCGCCGGTTGTTGTGGTTCCGTTGCGCTCCTAAAGTTGTCTCAACGATAACTTCCCTATCGTCGTGAAGGAGACAGCAATGACCACTACGTCGTTTCAAACCTACTTCGGCTCGCTAGAAAAGCATCGCAAGGGCGAGATCGAAATCACCAGCGGCTCCGCGAGCCACTACGTCTTTTCCAACATCTTCGAAGTCGCGTCGAAGTCGGCGCCCTACGAAAAGGTCGTGGCCGGCAAGAACCTCGAATACGTGATCGAGGTGCTGCGCACCGAGGGACCGTCGCCCTGGTTCGCCTGCGCGCACGATGAGTTCGTCATCCTGATGGACGGCGAGGTGCGCATCGACTTCATCAAGCTCGACACGCCGCCCGCCGGCAGCACCGGCACCGTCCTCGCGGGCGAGGCTCCGCGGGGGCGCGCGATGGGCCATGTCGCGCTGCGCCGCGGCCATCAGGCGCTGCTGCCCGCGGGCTGCGCGTACCGCTTCAACGCACCCAGGGCCGGCGTGGCGCTCGTGCAGACGATGATCGGCGAGCTTTCGGTGCAGAAGTGGGCCGACATCTGCTTGCACTGAGCGGCCTGCACCGACACACGACCCCACCAGGATCAGGAGACAAATATGGCAACCCTCGACACCAATCTGCCCGCAGCGGGCTTCGCCGCCGACCTCGTGCAGGCGAGCGAGCCCGACGCCGTGACCGGCTATCGCCGCTACACGCTCGGCCAATTCGAATTCCAGCGCGACGAGTATTTCGTGAAAATCAGCTGGCCCGCGAAAGGTCAGACGCGCACGCATGCGGTCCCGGCCGACGCCTTCCTGCGCGCGATGATGCGCGACGTCGCCTGGGGCTTCTTCTACGGCTGGGTCAACTTCGACCACGTGTTCGGCACGCGCAATCATTACGGCAAGGTCGACATCTATGCGGGCTCCTTCAACGGCATCATGAAGGAGGCCGGCGTGGACTACATGGAAACCTTCGAGACGCCGGCCATCATGGCGACCTTCAAGGCGATCCTGCACGACTGGACCAACGCGGGTTTCGATCCGTTCGCGGCGCCCGAGGAAACCGGCACGGCGTTCGGCCGCAAGCACGGCGACAACGACGCCGCGATCGAGCGCACGCGCATCGCCACGCGCCGCATGCCGGGCCTCGAAGGCGACTCGCCCCTGCGCGACGATTTGCCCGTGAACCGCGCCTTTGCCGACGTGCCGCAGGACGAGCCCGAAGTGCACGTCGAGCCCGGCTTCGAAGGGCAACTGCATGCGTTCAACCTGTTCAAGTACCTCTCGCGCTCGGACGTCACGTGGAATCCGTCCGTCACGTCGGTCTGCGGCCAGAGCCTCTTTTGCCCGACCACCGAGGAATTCATCCTGCCGGTCTTCCACGGCAACGATCGCGTGGAGTGGTTTCTTCAGCTCTCCGATGAAATCGTCTGGGACATCGGCGACAAGAACACCGGCGCGCCGCGTGCGCGTATCACGATGCGCGCGGGCGACATCTGCGCGATGCCGGCCGACATTCGCCACCAGGGTTATTCGACGAAGCGCTCGATGCTGCTCGTGTGGGAAAACGCCACGCCGAATCTGCCCAGGCGCTATGAAAGCGGCGAGCTGAAGCCGTATCCCGTCGACTTCTGAGCCCACGCTGCTCGCCCGCATTCACCGAGGAACACTCATGCAAACGCAACTCTTCATCGACGGCCGCTTCACCGATGCCGTGGAAGGCGGCACGATCGACGTGCTCAATCCGCACGACGGCACGCTGATCACGAAGATCGCCGCCGCCACGGCCGCCGACGTCGATCTCGCCGTCGCCGCCGCCGCGCGCGCCTTTCCGAAGTGGGCCGCGCTGCCCGCCGCGGAGCGCGGCCGGCTGCTGCTGCGCCTTGCCGACGCCATCGAGGCGAACGCCGAGGAACTCGCGCAGCTCGAATCGCTCGACACGGGCCACCCGATCCGCGACTCGCGCGCGCTCGACGTGCCGCGCACGGCCGCGTGCTTCCGCTACTTCGGCGGCATGGCCGACAAACTGCAGGGCTCCGTGATTCCCGTCGAAACGGGTTTTCTGAACTACGTGCAGCGCACGCCCATCGGCGTGGTGGGCCAGATCGTGCCGTGGAATTTCCCGCTCATGTTCACGAGCTGGAAGATGGGCCCGGCGCTGGCCGCAGGCAACACGGTCGCGCTGAAGCCCTCCGAGATCACGCCGCTCTCCACGCTGCGCATCGTCGAGCTGATGGCCGAAGTGGGCTTTCCTCCGGGCGTCGTCAACATCGTCGCGGGCTACGGGCATACCGCCGGGCAGCGGCTGGCTGAGCACGAGGGCGTGGGCAAGATCGCCTTCACCGGATCGACGGCAACGGGGCGGCGCATTGTCGAAGCCTCGCAGGGCAACCTCAAGCGCGTGCAGCTCGAACTGGGCGGCAAGGGCGCCAACATCGTGTTCGACGACGCCGATCTCGACGCCGCCGTCAACGGCGCCGCGTGGGCGATCTTTCACAACCAGGGGCAGGCCTGCATTGCCGGCTCGCGGCTCATCCTGCACGAGCGTATCGCCGATGCTTTTCTCGAGCGCTTCGTCGCGCTGGCGTCGTCGATCCGTGTCGGCCATCCGCTCGATCCCGAAACGGAGATGGGGCCGCTCACGTCGAAGCAGCATCAGGAGCGCGTGCTGGCATTCGTCGACGTAGCGCGCGAAGAGGGCGGCCGCGTGCTGACGGGCGGCAGCGCGCCGCGCGATGCGTCGCTCGCCAACGGCTATTACGTGAGTCCGACCGTCGTGGAAGCGGCGAGCCCGCGCGACCGCGTCGCGCAGGAGGAAGTGTTCGGACCGTTCGTTACCGTGCTGCGTTTTCGCACCGACGAGGAAGCGCTCGCCATCGCGAACGGCACGCAGTATGGGCTCGGCAGCGGCCTCTGGACGCGCGACCTGTCGCGCGCCCATCGCCTGGCCGGGCAGATTCACGCGGGCATGTGCTGGATCAACTGCTACAAGCGCGTGAACCCGGGCAGCCCGTTCGGCGGCGTGGGGCAGTCGGGCTATGGCCGCGAAATGGGCTTCGAGGCGATGCACGACTACACCGAAGCGCGCTCGGTCTGGGTCAACGTGGATGGCAACGTGCCGCCGCACTTCAAGCGCTGAGGCTCACATGGAGCGATTCGTCTGGCAGGGGATGCCCTCGCGCGTGGTGTTCGAGTGGGGCGCGCTTGCCCGCTTGCCCGAGGAGGTCGAGCGGCTGGGGGCACGGCGCGCGCTGATTCTGGCGACGCCCGAGCAGCGCGCGCTGGCCGACGAGGTGGCGCGCGCGCTCGGCTCACGCGCCGCGGGCGTGCATGCCGAAGCGGTCATGCACGTGCCCGTGGAGGTTGCCCGCGCCGCGTGCGTAGCGGCTGACGCGCTCGACGCCGATTGCTGCGTGGCCGTGGGCGGCGGTTCGACCATCGGGCTCGGCAAGGCGATCGCGCTCGAATCGTTGCTGCCGATCCTGGCCGTGCCCACGACCTATGCGGGCTCGGAAATGACGCCGATTTACGGTCTCACCGAAGGCGGCCTCAAGCGCACCGGACGCGATCCGCGCGTGCTGCCGCGCACGGTGATCTACGATCCGTCGCTTACGCTGTCGTTGCCGGCGCCCATTTCGGCGGCCTCGGGCGTCAACGCGATGGCGCACGCGGTGGAAGCGCTCTACGCCGAAGACGCGAATCCCATCATCAGCCTGATGGCGGAGGAATCGATCCGCGCGCTGGGCGAAGCGCTGCCGGTCATCGTACGCACTCCCGACGATGCGGCGATGCGCAGCCGCGCGCTGTATGGCGCGTGGCTTGCCGGCACGTGCCTGGGCGCGGTAGGCATGGCGCTGCATCATAAGCTCTGCCACACATTGGGCGGTACGTTCGATCTGCCGCATGCGGCCCTGCACGCGGCGCTGTTGCCGCACACGGCGCACTACAACCATACGGCGGCGCCCGAAGCGCTTGCGCGCGTGGCGCGCGCGCTTGGCGGCGGCAAGGCTGAAGAGGCAGGGCAGGCCGGTCCGCTGCTGTACGCGCTGAATCGCGCGCTCGGCATTCCGGCGGCGCTGAAGGAGATCGGCATGCCGGAAACGGGACTCGACGAAGCGGCCGATCTTGCCAGCCGGAACCCTTACGCGAACCCGCGCGCCGTGGAGCGCGAGGCGATTCGCGCGCTGCTGCAGCGGGCCTGGGAAGGCGTCGCGCCGGGCTGAGCACCGTGGCTTTGCCCGGCAACGAAAGACTGAACGACATTGGAGGGAGCTGAACGCCATGGCACGTTTCTACGCCGTTTTCGCCACCGACAAACCCGATATGCGCGACGTGCGCGAGCGCGTGCGCCCGGTCCATCGAACCTATCTGCGCAGCGCCATGCAGCACGGCGTATTCGTGCGGCTTGGCGGACCCACGCTCGCGCCCCGTGGCGACGCCATGAACGGAACCTTGCTCGTGATCGAAGCGGAAGGTCTGGACGACGTCATGGCCTTCGTGAGCAACGACCCGTACATGCAGGCGGGCTTGTTCGATCGCGTCGAAATCCGTCCCTGGGACTGGAGCCTCGGCAATCCCGAGCGGAGGGTGTGAGCGATGGACGGGCGCGGAGTGTGCCGGGTGGCCGATATTCCCGACGGCGGCGCAAAGGTTATCGATAACGCCGAAGCGGGCGTGCCGGTCATCATCGTGCGGCGCGGGGAAGCGGTATGGGCCTATGTGAACCGGTGCCCGCATTTTTCCGTGCCGCTCGATTTCGAGCCCGGCGAGATCTCATGCTATCGCGCGCAGGTGTTGATGTGCGCGCATCATAGCGCGCTGTTCCGTTTCGAAGACGGCCGCTGTATCGACGGGCCCTGCACGGGCAGCGCGCTCGACGCGGTCAGCGTGACGGTCGACTCGGGCGGCGCGATCACCCTGAAGCGCTAACAGCTTCGGCATGCGGATCAACCCGCGCATTGGAATGAAAGGATTATGTAATGGCGAATTGTGTGTGAGGAGGGTCGCCCTCGATTGACATCCCCGTTGGAGCTTCCTAGCATCACGTCTCCGGGTTCGTTTAACGAAGTACTGTTCGTATATCGAACTTGAAGTGAACCCTGACGTGAATTCTGAAGTGAATCCAATAGAGACGAGGAGACCGAGGTGACGACACCTTCCGCCGCGCATGATCTGCGCAACGAACGCACAACGCTGATCCTGCTGGCCATCGGCTTCGGTCTGGTCGGGCTCGACCGCTGGATGATCGCGCCGCTCTTTCCGCACATGATGAAGGACCTGGGCCTGAACTATCAGCAGCTCGGTTCGCTGATCGGCATACTCAGTATTGCCTGGGGTCTGTTCTCGATCACCATGGGCCGTCTGTCCGACAGCATCGGCCGCCGCAAGATCATGATCGGCGCGATGGTGATGTTCTCGCTGCTCTCGAGTTTTTCAGGGCTCGCCGGCGGCTTTTTAAGCCTGCTGCTGATCCGCGGGCTGATGGGCGTGGCCGAAGGCGCGTTTTTGCCGGCCAGCGTCGCGGCCGTGGGCGAGGCCTCGCATCCGTCGCGTCGCGGCCTCAACCAGGGGCTGCAGCTCAGCATGTTCGCGCTGATGGGACTCGGTCTCGCGCCGATTATCGCCACGCAACTGCTGCGCGTCGTTCCGTCATGGCATTGGGTGTTCGCGGTCTCGGCGATTCCGGGGCTGATCGTGGCGGTGCTGATTGCCGCTCTGTTGCGCGACGCGCCGCGCAGCGAGCGCATGGGCGGGCTGACCGCGCGCGATGCAAACCGGCCGCGCTGGAGCGCGCTCTTCGGCAGCCGCAATGTCGTGCTGGCCATGCTGGCGACGCTCTGCGCGATGGCCGGCATCTTCGTGATCGGCGCGATGGTGCCGAACTATCTGGTCGACTACCTGCACCTCGACACCTCGCACATGGGCTTTGTCGTTTCGGCCATCGGCTTCGGCGGCTTTCTGGGCGAGTTCGGCCTCGCCAGTCTTTCGGATTTCGCGGGGCGGCGGCCGACCTCGGTCATTGCGTTCGCGGGCGCGGCGATTTCCCTCTATGTCTTCGCCCGCATTGGCGCGAATCCCTGGGCACTCTTCGCTGTCCTCTTTGTCGTGTCGTTCTTCTCGCTCGGCATGCTCGGCGTCCTCACGGGGCCGATCGCAACCGAAGCCGCGCCGGCGGGCCTTGTCGCCTCGGCCATCGGCATCACCTCGGGCGCCGGCGAGATTTTCGGCGGCGGCGTGGCGCCTGCCGTCGCCGGGTATATCGCGCAGCATGCCGGGATCCAGTTCACGTTGCAGTTCGCGCTGGGCGGCCTTATCTGCGGCGTTTTCGTTTCGATGTTCCTGATCGAGACCGCACCGCGCGTGCTGGCACGGCGTATGGATGCCGTTGTGCTGCAGTCTGATTGATCCTGCGGTGTTCGGTTGGGACAATATAAGGAATCCTTGGCGAAATGTGCCGGCGAGCTGAATATTTCTCAGGTGGGGGGAGTTGGGTTGCTGGGGTTTTCTTGTATTCGTTTCGGTCTGCCT